>NZ_VLPL01000002.1 GCF_007558725.1 Fluviicola chungangensis | reverse complement strand
CTCATCTTTAAAACAACATGGGTTCAAATAATCGGCTCCACTCCAGGTATCACATTCTGTTGCCTGGTCCGGATTGTAGGTGCCCGTTCGAAGCCAGTTCTTCGGTGATAACGAACCATCGTCCTCCACGAAATCTAGCCATTGTTTGGTGGAATCCGTGTACGAAATACTCGAAGATAACGGGTCCGTGTACAAATAAACCGAAGATGCTACCGCGGATGGGAAGTAGTATTTCTCCTGGGTAATCTCAATCGAAACTCCCCATTTGGGAACCACCTGCTCATTACCCTGCTGGATAGTCACATCCGATGTAACCGAATCCAGTAAGTTTCCGCCTTTGGAATCGTAGCGGTAAACAACCCAGCTGGCAGTATCGATTCCCTTGTATTCTGATGCGGCTGTTCCAGTTCCCGATACACCCACATAATCCCGGAATTTACATTCAAAGTAACCGCCTACCACGTTCAATGGATCTACCACTTTCACGTTGATCGGACCTCCGTTGTAATCGTATTCCAATTCTCCTTTGAATCCGTTCGCTACAATCGCATTCTCTGATGCCGTTGTCAGCTGCAATTCTCTTCCTCCGTTACCGATTCCATCCAAACGTGTGATACGTGGGGTGATGCCATAAGAAGCCAAATGCATCGTCCCCATTGCTTCAGGTGCGGGATCATGCGGGATCAACTCCAGTACTTTCACTTCCCCGATAGCTGCTTTTCTGCTTCCGAGAAACGGCTTCTTCTGTCCGTCCAATGCAATCGGATCAGCTGGATCGTAGGTTTTGAAATTATTGTACGCGTACGAAATTGCCATGAAATAGTAGCGTTTAAAATTGATCAATCGCCTGTCTCCGGAAGAGAATAAATCTTCCGTAACACGAAATGTATGCTGGATACCTAAATCCGCGCCTTTCACCTTTTCTACCGGAAAAGACGCCTGCAGGTTTTCATCAAATTCAAAATTTACCAGGCGTTTGACCCCGTCCTTAATATCCACCTGAGCAACTAAACGCGCCTTGGTCGGATCTTCCAGGTCAGAAACGCTGACATTTGATTTGTTTAGCTGGTAGATCATGTATCCCTGGAAACGATAATACTTATCTGCGTTGGGAAGAGATGTCACAATGAACGGATCGAACTCTACATAATCTTCGTGTTTGTTGTTTGATGCCGAGCTATTGGACAAATAGAGAATTAATTCATTCTTCAATTCCTGCCCTGTTAGTTCCGGAGCGTGAGGCCCCTCCAAAACACGAAAGCAGTTTTCAAATAATGCCTGTGCCTTATCATCTGCCAAACGCAATGATTTAACGGACTCGAACGGGTCTCCACCGGCAGATCTTGCCCACACCATTCCGACCGTAATATTATTGACAGCACCCGGTTTTAAAATAAAAGGGCCTGCGGACTGAAGAAAACGACGGTCGTAGGGTAAATTATTGGCTGTTTGTTCTGTCCAGACCGGTTGTGGAATTCCATCCGTTCCCCAGCCCAAAGGGTCCGTGTCATCCGGGAACATAAAATCGCACGTCACATTCGGATTCACTGTCGGATCTGAAATATGGCCGTTACCACCATAGTAAAACGGGGTGTTGTCTTTCCATCTTCCTCTGAGGAAATTATAATAATCTGCCGCATTGGTCGGATCGGTTTGATTCGGATTGGCACCACCTCCGGAATTGATATAATAGAGGAATCGTCTCATCCCATACCGTTCATTGTCCACAATTCCATCTCCGTAACCGATTCCGTTCAGAGCCTCACCAACACCGATTCCATAAGCATTGTCAATAGAATCATTATCCTGATACGGTCCTTCAAAAAAGTCTACACCTGCTGCGGGCGGATTCGTTCCATAACCGTAAAAACCCTGATTATCGCCGTCAACAGCATCTCCGTTATAAAAATATCCCAAACCGCGAGTGACATCACAACCCACATAATCATCATAAGGATCTCCCAATGCTCCATCGGTAAATACCCCGAAATACGTATCATACAAAGTTTGAGTTCCCCGGTTGATCAACTCGTAATTGTAAAAAGTCATATTGTTGATCTCGTCATTTGTCGCAAAAGCAAAAGCCTGTGCACGAATTTCCATTCCAATAGGTTCGCCGCCGGATTCCGTATGAATATTTCCCTTGTCATTCATCACCCACCACATATTGAAATCGCCGTAAAGAGAGACTCTCCGGTCGGTTTTACAATCTTTCGTTCCAGTGATATCGTACCACGGGTAATCTCCTTCTTCCCACTCATAGTTCCCATCGTTGTCACGGTCAAAGAACGGGGCCAAATTGTAATCCTGTCCTTTACTGACATCTCCGTGAGCCGGCCAGTTTTTAATAAAATCAGGAACCTTATAATTTGGAAAATTCGCTGATTGCAAACTGGTCCCATTTTGCTGGTCCAATACCCCTGCATTATACCAGGCATCGAATTGTCTTACCAAATCTTTACTTGAAGTAAAATGGTTATCGTATTTCAGGCATTCACTCGGATCAATTTCTGCGGTTGTGTTTGAAAGCGGTCCTGTCCAGTAATCTTGTCCTTGCCGGTAACGCAATGCAGCTAATTTCAGCTGACCGTTGACATCTGTTCCACCCAACCAAAGTGCCGAGGTGAAAAAGCACATGATTTTCGAATTTTTAGGAATTTCATATTGGGAGAAATTTTGACCCGGAACCTGCCACAAATTTCCGGCAGTATGTATCATTGCACGGACATTGTTGTACTCCATATAAGTGGTTTTATTTGCCGGCGCACAACTGGCAGCTTTTGTCTGAACCGGGGGCTTTATTTTGTCTATCCCTTGATATGACTGAGAATAGAGTGCTTTTGAGCAAATTAAAAAACCGATGACCAATAATAATCGCATTTCCTTCATAAATAGTTGCGAGTGAATATACTCAAAAATCCAGAGCAATAAAAAAGCACAGGACACGGATATACATTCCTTATCCTGTGCTTGTCTAACCGATTGCGGTTAATATTTGTGCAGCAGCAGTTCCTTCGGAAAGAAACGAAAACTAACTTATTATGAAACAACTCCTTCCCGAAAGGTTACTTTTGTTCTGTCAAGAACAAAAGTAATTTCAGAAGAAATTCAAACAAATACCTGAAAAGGTTGTTTTTAACTACTTGATGGAAGTGAATTGATGTCCCTTAAAAATTATTTACGAAGAGATGCGATTAATCAAAAATTAACGTTTCCAGCAAACAACCTTTTCGAAATCGACTAACAACTGATAAATTCCGTTAAACTTATTGAAGCTCAATTCTTCGTAGGTGTCATATACATCGTGGTAATGCTTGTTTGGTCCCATGGTATACATGAAGAAAGCCGGAACTCCTTTCTGGGTGAAGAAATAATGGTCCGAATTTGCCGCTGCTCCACGGGAAGCTACTTTCGGCAAAAACTGTTGCTTCTCGTTGATCGACTTTAAGGTTTCAAATTGTTCGGGGAACAAGGTCGCATTCACCACCGTTACACCTTCTTCACCGCTTCCCATAATATCCAGGTTGAATAAAAACTGGATCTCTTTCAGCGGGAAGATCGGGTTTTCCGTGTAATAATGGCTTCCCAGCAGTCCAACCTCTTCTCCTGCAAATGCCATGAACACCACATTCACTTCCGCCGGATTACTTGCGTAATACCGCGCCATTTCCAGCAAGAGTGCCGTTCCGGAAGCATTGTCATTTCCACCGGGAAAATACGTTTCCTGGCCCATCCGGCCCAAATGATCGTAATGCGCACTGAATACAAAATACTTCTTCGATTTCTTTTTCGCAGGAACATAAGCGATTACGTTCTTGGCGGTATGATTTATCATTTTTGCTTCCACCCGGACCCGGAAAATCCATTCGTCCAACGACGCGTCCAAGGCACTTGACTGAACCTGCAATAGCGCAAAACGATTTTGTTCCTGACTTACACTCCAGGTGAATTTCGTATCAACCAATTCAATGACCGGCATAGATTGGCCTAATGTTTTTGCCAATTCCTGTGCTTTTTTTAAGGTATCTCCTTTCCATAAGCTGAAATGAAAAGCAAAACCAATCCCTCCTTTTGAACCGCTCATCGCTGCTTCGCTGATTTTGTTCTTCAGTTTCTTTCCGTTGAACAGTTCATCGACCGAAATGCGGTAAATTTTCAAACTATCGGCAAAATAGGCAGGACAAGACGGATCAACAACAAATTCTTTCCCGGGAACCAATGTTTTTCCATTTACGGAACAAGCCATTTTACCCGGAAAAGTGTTCACCGGGAACCGGAAGGTCTGAAAAGGGGAATCCCGGAAGAATTTACATCCCATTTTCCCGAATTCATCTGCTATGAAACTCGCCGCAAGAGAATCTCCTCCGTTGACATAACCCCGGCCATGAAAAGCCGGCGAACACAATTTTTCTACCGTCAACCGGCCTTGTTCAACCTGCCCGAAACCGAGCAAGGGAATGAAAACCAGAAAAGAAAGGATCTTATGCATACTTGCGTTCTACTTTTTGAATCAACTCAATTGCCAATTGGCTCTCAACGTCCCAATGGTACTTATTTGCATAACTGCTTACCAAAGACCTTGCCTGTTCTTTCGAAGGAATATTTTCTATTTGTTCAATCAACTGGTTGAACTCTTCGTTCGAGCCGTTAAACAATTCTTGAATAATCTGTAAGCGTTCGTTAAATCCGAAAGCGCCTTTCAACGTTTCCAGGCGAACAGACATCAGGCGTGCAGCGAGTGTTCCGTCATTCGAATTCAACTTGCCGTAGATCGGATGCAAATCCTGAGTGTTTTCAATCGGAGCTGCAAATGCGGGTTCCGGAATTACCGGTGCTTTTTCTTCTTCAACCGGCTCTTCATGCGCAGGTCGAATTTCATCCACCGGTTCTTCGTCCATTACTTCCTCCACAACATCTTCGATCAACTCAAAAGGAATGGCTTCTTCTTCATCCGAATCCATTCCGAAGAGATCAAAGGATGGTTCTTCATGCGTTTCCCTGTGAGGTTCCTGCGCCTCAACGATCGGAGCGATCTCCTCTTTTCCTGGCATTTTTGAAACAGGTGTTTCTGAAACAGGTTTTTCAGAAACCGCAGTTCCATAAACTTTTGCTTCAACTGCTTTGTAACGCAAAATGATTGCGCGCTCATTCAATTGACCGGCAGCAGCCGCAAAAGCCTCCAATTCACCAAGAGTCGCTTCTCCCGACTTTATCTTTGCCAATAAAGCGGTCATTTCTTCGATCAATGCGTGCATTTCCATATTCCCTGTATTTCGAAATTTTTCAACATTTGTGACAACTTGTAAACCTCGTTTTCATTTAAACACGAGAAATCACAATTTTTGCAGTATAAAATTACAATTCAGGAAAACCCTTTTTGACTTAAAAGTGAATAGTTGTTTATATTGGATTGTTGATAACCTTGAAAAATGATGTTTTTAGAGCAAATTCCTTCTGAAGCAAGACAAAACGGATGGATTGAAGTGATCTGCGGATCGATGTTTTCAGGAAAAACCGAAGAACTTATCCGCCGCTTGAAACGCGTGGAATTTGCACAACAAAAATTGTTGCTTTTCAAACCTGCTATCGATAATCGCTACCACGAAGAACAGGTTGTCAGTCATGTGGGGTCTTCCCTTGAAGCAATCCCGGTAAACAGTTCGGAGGAAATTCTCAAACACTGGAAAAAGGAACGAGTTGTTGCCATTGACGAAGCGCAGTTCTTTGACTCCGGTTTGGTGGCCGTTTGTACCGATTTGGCGAAGCATGGTGTCCGGGTCATTATCGCCGGTCTTGATATGGACTACCTGGGTTTACCGTTCGGGCCCATGCCGGACTTACTTTGTATTGCAGAATATGTCACAAAAGTACATGCGATTTGCGTTTCATGTGGTAACTTAGCACAATACTCGCATCGGACAACGAAAGACGAAGGACAAGTATTGGTCGGGGCCGTTGAAACATACGAACCGCTTTGTCGCAGTTGTTACAATAAAATTGAGCATTGAGATTACATTATTCCATTGAAGCGTGTGCGGAAATTTTTGAAGCAGAAGTCCTTGGTTCCAGCCCGGATTCCATTCTTCACGTTTATTTCGATTCCCGCAAAATTCAACAACCGAAAGGAGCACTTTTTTTTGCCCTTTCCGGTCATTCCCGATCAGGAAATGAATTTGTTGCAGATGCTTACCGGCAAGGAGTCCGTTTTTTTGTAATTGCGAAAAATGCTTCCATAACATTCGAACCGGATGCCGTTTATTTCAAAGTCAATGATGTCCTGGCTGCTCTTCAAAAACTGGCAAAATACCATCGAAAACAATTTTCCTACCCGGTTGTTGCAATCACCGGAAGTGTAGGGAAAACGACTTTTAAAGAATGGATCTTTCATTGTATTTCCGACAAGTTCAAGGTTGTCAGAAGCCCGAAAAGTTTCAATTCACAATTGGGTGTTGCCCTCTCTCTGCTGGAAATGCATGAAAGTGCTTCCATTGCCTTTATCGAAGCCGGTATTTCCAAACCAGGTGAAATGAAGGTCCTGCAAGACATGATCCAACCCGATTACGGTATTTTCACTGCCTTCGGGAAAGCGCACCGGGAAAATTTTGCCAACAATGAGGAACACTTACTGGAAAAATGGACTCTTTTCAGGGAATGTCGTCTCGCATTTATCCCGCATGCATTTGCGGACCTGGAGAACCGCTTACCGGGAAATTTCCAGGTTTGCCCGACATACGAAAACCATCGTTTTCCTTCAGGTTATAGCGGAATGCTGGGTGTGCTCAATACATTCCTGGCTTATTTGCAATTCGATGCGAAAGAAATTGCGGAACGCATCGATTCACTTCCGACACTTGCTCTGCGCATGGAGGTTTTTGAAGGAATCAACGGAAATACCATTATTAACGACACCTACAACCTGGACCTGGATGCTTTGAGTGAAGCATTGATCTATCAGCGGCAACTCGCTCCCGGAAAGAGACGGATTGTCGTGATCGGGCTATCCGAAAAACACCCGCACGAGCGATTGGAAATCGAGCGATTGGTCGAATCCTTTAATCCCGATGAATTCCATTTTATCCCGGAAGGAAAATCCATTCCGTGGGAAGATTTCCACCACGCGGTTGTTTTGGTAAAAGCTCACAGGGACCGCGCTTTTGAATACGAAGTTGCCAGGGGAAAAGCACTCAAGCATCGAACGATTGTTGAAATCAACTTAAGCGCAATCAAACACAATGTTTCCTTTTATCAATCACGCCTGCCGAAAGAGGTGAAAATCCTGGCGATGGTAAAAGCTTCCTCTTACGGTTCGGGCGCAGAAAAAGTAGCTCCTTATTTGCAACGTGCCGGGATCAGCAATTTTGGAGTCGCTTTCGCCGATGAAGGAGTTGAATTGCGAAAATCGGGTATTACCTCATCGATTGTCGTAATGAACCCGGACCCGGAACACAGTGATTTGATCATTGAGCACCAATTGGAGCCTGCAATGTATTCCTTCGAGCAATTGGATGAATTTATTACTGCTCTCATTCATCGCAATATATCCGCTTACCCGATCCATTTGAAGTTCGACACCGGGATGCACCGCTTGGGGTTTTCCCCATCGGATAAGGAACGTGTGTTGGCGGTGATCCATTCGCAACCTGAAGTGCAAATCAAGGGAATTTACTCCCACCTGGCCGATGCCGATAACCCGAACCACAGTTCATTTACTCAAAAACAACTGGCTTCCTTTGATGCAATTGTTTCTTATTTCAGAGCGCACAGTTCGGATTCTTTTTTGGCACACATTCTCAATTCAGAAGGTTCTTTACGCTATCCGGAACATTGCTACGATATGATCCGGTTGGGGATTTCCATGTATGGTTATACTGAAAACAACGCATTGAAAACCTCCCTGCAAGCAAGTGTTTCCTGGTACAGTTCCATCTCCCAGATCAAATTGGTTCCAAAGGGTGATTTTATCGGGTACGGAATTTCCTATGAGGCTATGGAAGACATGACGATTGCGATTATTCCGGTTGGATATGCGGACGGATTCAGACGCAGTTTAAGCAATGGAAAAGGGTGCGTTTATATTCATGGTATCCAATGTCCGGTAGTGGGACGGGTTTGTATGGATATGATCATGGTTGATATCACTTCGGTGAGTGCAAAGATCAACGATATTGTAGAAATCATAGGACAAAACCAGCCGATGGATGTGTTTGCAAAAGCAATGGATACCATTCCGTATGAAGTCATGACCGGATTGTCCAGACGGATGCACCGGGTATACGTGGAGGAATAAACCATATTAACGAATCAACAGGTTTCCTATGGCAGCTTTCAAAGAAACTAAAAAACTAAAAGAATTTACTCACGAAGATTTAAATCTACCTGAAGCATCTATTGAACCGGAAGGTGTTCCTGAAAAATTTATCGTATTTCAAACTTACTATCCTTTATTGCATCGTTACGTACCTTTTTGGGCAGACGAAAAAATTTACGCATTTCAAAAGGATGGTCATATATATCGCGTACCGGAAAATATTAAAGATCACATAGAATTAGAACATCCCGTAAAAACTCCTTGGTGGTATTATTCTGGTTTTATAGCCTCAATAATTCTAATTGCAGTACTTTTAGTGCAAGCAGGATTTGCCATTTATGAATTGGAAAGTCACTAATACCATCAGAGAAAACTATTCTGTTTTCCGGTAAAAAATCGCTTCTACCCGGCGGTTCATAGACATGTGTACTTCGGAATCATCCGGAACCAATTCCATACTATTACTAAATCCTTCGGCTCTCATCCGATTTTTGTTTACTCCATTGCTAATCAAATACTCCATCACTGCTTCGGCACGTTTTACTGAGAGCGGCATATCATTATCGCAGCAAACATGACCGTGCAATTTCACTAAAAGTGTTGTGTCTTCCAGCATGATCGTTTTCAATTTCTCGAGATTCGGAAATGAACTGGTTAAAAAGTCTGCTTTTCCCCCTACGAAATTGATATTCAAATTGACCGGCTTATTGAGTTCGAAACGTATTGCTGAACCTGCAACCGGAGCTTTAATATAAACCAGCACATCCACTCTCCGGTTCAATTCATCCGGAGCAATCCGATAACCCGAAGTTTCATTTGCATTGACCGTTTCTATTTTCACGTGATTCATTGACGCGCTTTTTAATAAGAACTCCACGGATTGCATCCGATCGGCAGCCAACTCCATATTTCGTTTCAAAGATCCGGTTGAATCCGTATACCCGACCAATTTAACAAGAGAAACAGAGGATGCCTCTATCTTCTCCAATTGGGAAAGTATGTAATCCCCATCCAGGATCTCTGATTGATTATATCCAAAAAAAGCACTGATTGAATCCTTTAAGACTTCAGCTTGTCCCTGGCAAAAAGCCGGTAAAAAAAGGAGGATGGGTAAAAGTATGATTGATTTCATAAGCTGGTTTTAGATAAAACGAAAAACCGCTATTTCGTTACATCTGCTTTTGAAATCCAACGATGTGCATCTTCAAAATTAGAAAAGGTTTTCATAGGAATTGGCGGTTTTTTCATTCCGTAAATCAGGTTAATGATAAAACCCGTCAGTTTATTCGGAGCGATCATAGCCATTGCCGAATAAGTCAAGGGAAGTTCTTTCGCTGCCAATTCACGGGTTGCTTTGTCCGGAACCGGTGATTTTGCAATTGAGATGATCAGCTTAACCGGTTGATACCCGTTGAGTGATTTGACCAAAGCGACATTCGAAGCAATGGTTTCAACAGTGCGGTTACTAGGCTTGGATTCCGCATAAATGGTTTGCTCATCTACACGCCAATACTTAGCCAGTTCTGATTCTCCGATAATTGGATTTTGTAGTAATTCTTCCAGTTTCATGTGTTTATTTTTCAATTGCCAATAACCATTGCTTACGCCAGCTCCCCCAGCGAAAAGAACCTATTTTACCACTGTGATGCAGCACCCGGTGACACGGGATTAATAGTGCAACCGGATTTGAGCCAACAGCTGATCCAACCGCCCGGGATAAATTCGGATCACCCAGTTTTTGAGCCAATGCTCCGTAAGTTGTCAACTCCGATTTACCCAACAGCTGCAATTCATTCCAAACCCGAACCTGGAATGAAGTCGCTTTTACTGCGATTGGAATAACCGGAATGGCTCCCGTACCTGTAAAGTAAGACATCAACGCCTGGTAAGCCAATTCGTGTAATTCTGTGCGCTCTTCACGGATCATACTCTTGGGGAAAGTCTTTTTCAAACGGATGGATCCGACTTCAGAATCTTCAAAAGTCACCTGGCAAAGTCCGGATTCATGACTCGCGATAAAGACATTTCCCAAAAAATAAGGGTAGATGGAATAATACACTTCTTCCGGGGATTCCTCAATGATCCGGATATCCAAATCAAGGTGAGTTGGCGGAACGTCGTGCATTTCATCCAATGAATCAAAAATAGAAAGTTGTGCCTGTTGTCTGCCGACTTGCGTCAAGGATGGGGAAAAGGCATCCTGCACGAACCGGATCGGGTCTTTTTCCAGGTACTCCTGGAACAAATGTTGCGTCTCCCATTCTCCCAGTCCCAAATGCTTTGACAGTTCTTCGATGGTCACCCCAATTTGCTGGGAATCAAGCATCCATTTCAGGGTCTTGAAAAGCAACTCCATGCGGGGAGACTGGTATGAAAAATCGGCTTCCATTTGATGAACGAAAGTTACGAAAAAAACAAAAGGAGTCTGCCGATTGACATGGACTCCTTTCACTCTAACCGGATTTACGAATCCACTACTACTCTTTTATCACTTTTGACAGAACGTAACTCGTTCCGTTCTGGATATATAAACTATACATTCCCGCCGGTAACTCATGAATATCAAACATCCATTGCGAAGAACCCGCCTGTGCTTTCCATTGCTCTTTCAAAGAAATCTTTTTCCCAGCATGGTCCACCAAATAAATCTCACTGATCTCCTGGAAAGGCAAGCTGAGATTCAGGAACAGGTTTTCGGAAGCGGGATTTGGAAAAAGACTCAGAATAACCGGTGCATCTTCATTCAACCCTGCAGTACTCGGTGGAACATATGGATAGTATGGGCAAGTCGGAAGTTGAAATCCCTGGATTCCGTTTCGGGGAATACTTGCCGCATTCACAGCTGTAAGATTTCGCGACAAATGAGTTGTCTTAAACGAAGCAGCATACGAAAACCCGGAATTCCTGCTGTCAATTGTATTGACATAGTACCAATCCGCCTGCGTTCGGGCTTTATTGATATCCAATATCACAAATCCATGAGCCGACAATTCTGCAAACTTGATGTGTGAGTTTGCCAGCATCAATGCAGACGCTCCACCAGGAATATTCATCCCGGGAGAAGTAACACTCGGCGCTACAAACTCCACTCCTGCCGAACCACTTCCGGTAGAGCCGTTGTAACCGGATGCCGGAATGTCATTTGCCCAGGACGAATGAATATCTCCGGTAATGACTACCACATCTTTGATATCATATGTCAAAATGTGGTTAATTACCCGGTTTCTTTCGGCAGGATAACCATCCCATTGGTCTCCGTTTAGCGCCGCTCCAAACAAAGTAAGCGGGGCAATCATGACTTGCTGTGCCAATACTTTCCATTGTTCCGTACTTTGAGAAAGACGTGTTCCCAACCAGGAAAACTGATCTGTACCAAGCAATTGTCTCGTAGTTGAAGTTACTGTACTTCCGCTGGTTCCTGCCTGTTGGTCCCGTCCATGCAAGCGGGTATCCAACATGATCAGATCTGCTAAATCACCGTATTTAATTTCCCTGAAAATCTGGTACGGATCCGTAGTTCCCGTAACGCGGATCGGAAGCCATTCAAAAAACGCCTGCTTTGCCGAGGCTTTGCGAGCTGCAAAACTTCCTTCGTTTACCTGGTGATTCTCCGCACCATTCATCCATGCATCATTGGCTGTCTCGTGGTCATCCCAAACTACGATCATCGGGAATTGTTGGTGCAAATCACGCAAATCATCATCCAGGCGATAAGTTGAATAACGTGCCCGATAATCAGAGAGTGAAAGGATCTCATTGGATGGCTCCCATTGTCTGTTTACAGTTGGATTGGGGGAATATCCTCCGGATTCATATTCGTAGATGTAATCCCCTAAACAAATCACCGCATCAAAATCATTCCGTTCCTTCAATGCTGAAAACACATTGAAATAACCTGCTTCAAAATTAGCGCAGGAAACCACAGCAAAACGCAAACTGTCACAATCACCAACCGGTGCCGTACGTGTTCGTCCGATGACACTTTTTAAGGTGTCCGATTTAAACTGGTAATAGTAGGTCGTATTTGGTTCCAATCCTGTCGGGTCCACTTTCACGGTATAATCTTTTGTCTGATCAGTCAGTACCACTCCGCTTTGTAATCCAAGGGTAAATAACGTATCCTTTGCAATTTTCCATTCCACAATTTGGGGTAAATTACTTCCATTCTCCGGCGTAATGCGTGTCCATAAAATTACCCGATCGGATAAAGGATCCCCCGAAGCGACTCCATGATAAAATGGTTTCAAACACGCATTTACCGATTTTGGAGTATGCTGACTCATTCCATAAAAAGGAAGAAGCAATAAAATAAGACAATGGGATGCTACCTGTTTCATCAGTTTTTAATTACTTTTTTCACTACCGAATTTTCTCCCCGATTCAAAAACAGCTGATAGGTTCCCGAAGACAGGTTTTCCAATGAAATGACAGTTGGTTCAGCCGACAACGAATGTCTGTTCACATAAACAACTCTTCCGGAAAGATCAATCAGACTTATTTCTGCATTTTCAACCGGGGAATCGGTTGTCAATTGAATTTCATGTGTTGTTGGGTTCGGGAAAATATCCAGTTTGATATCAGAAGCCAATTCCATTACGGATAATTCGCTGCATCCCAAGAAGTAAGTTCCGTTTCCTGCAGAAGCATTACCCGAACCTGCCGTTAAGGTTGTTGTTGGATTTATTACTGCTGCTGAACAGATCGGGACAAATACTTTGATCCGGCCTCCGCCGCCAGCCCCACCTGATTGTCCTGGATTTCCGTTATTTGAAGTCAAAGACTGCGAACCGCAAAAAGTTGCTGAATAATTGCAGGAAACACCAGTTCCGCGTGCTCCGCCATCACCACCGTTTCCGCCTTTTACAGAAAGGGTTCCCGTAATGGATGCATCGGCATCGGCAAAAAGAAGAATTCCACCGCCTGAGCCACCACCGGCTCCTCCTGCACCACCGGAACCTGTAGAAAGTGTTGCTTCGCCACAATCATCACAACCATCCGAACAACATTTAGGTGTCGCTCCACCGTTACCGCCGTCACCGTCTGCCTGGCCATTTTCACCATTGACAGAAATTGTTCCGGTTACATTCAAGTTTGTTGAAGCGGGAAGAATCACGGCTCCTCCGCCGGCTCCTCCGTTACCGCCTGCCAATCCGATATCAAAGGATCTTCCACCTCCACCGGCTCCTGATCCACCGGAACCTAATTGGATGTCCATTCCTGATAAGGTTCCGTATACCACTCCGCTCGTTCCGCCGGTTCCACCTGCTCCACCCTGTACAGGATAAGCAGAAGAAACACTGAGTCCGGTTGCAACGTAATCAGATGTTCCTGCTCCGCCGTTTCCGCCGATACTTCCGGTTCCACCATAACCGGCACCCGATCCGCCACCGGCACCTCCCGATCCGGCAATCATCCCTGCTTCGTCGTCACTATTTAAACAGATTTGTTTAGGACCAGAACCGGTTCCACCATTAAGCGAAGCTGCAGCTGCTCCCGGACCACTTCCAGGTAAACCGGATGCTCCACCGCTCAATTGCACCAATCCGTTATTGTCCTTATTCGAACAGGAATTAATTGCTGTTTGATCCCCTGTTAAACTGGTAACTGTTTGACCGGGTGCACCACCTGTTCCTCCGGGATATCCGGCATAATCGCCATTAATTGCACCATCGATCACAATTTCAGAAGCAATGATTTCCAACGAACCACATGAATTGGTTGCATATGGCTGTACAAAAACGGTTGTTCCGGTTGTTACCTGGAATTTACCCGTAATCCGGTATACTCCCGACATAAAAGTAGAACTACTGACGATCATATTCCCTGAAACGTCTGTGGTATCACATTGAGCCATCGTTGTTTGTGCAAACACAATACACAGCCCTAAAAGCATTTTATTCTTGATCATTTCTATTAACTTTTAATGTAAAAACTTGAGAAAAAGAGTGTTTTCCAAATCACTTGCCCGCAAGAGGTAAGTTCCGGAAAGGAATTTTGCTGCTTCAACTAGCAGTAATTTATTCGAATCATTAGGAACGGTTTTAGAATAAATGAGCTGTCCCTGAACAGACCAAATCTCGATATCCAATTCATTTCCATTAAATCCCGACCATTGAATCGGGATGTATTGCTCATCCAGCCAGGCATTTGTCCATACTTTCGGTGAAGCAACGGTTAAATCAGTAATTCCTGCTGTTCCGTTGCAAGCAGGTGTATTGACCAATTCCACGTAAAAAGTATCTACGATACACCCATTCGTGTCACTTGCCAGATACATGGTAGTGTGGGTTACCAAAACAGAAAGTGAATCCGCCAGCACCTGATTTGGTTGCCAGAGCACTTTACCCGGAAAAGAAGGTTTCAGGTTCACCAGTTCATTTTGACAAGCCGTTAAATGATGGGAAATCCCCGCATTTTTGATAATGGAGAACTGATCCAGGACAGAACCAGTAGTTGAAACAAATTGAGCATCCAGGCGATTTTCCTGAATCGTCAAGCTCAAGCTCCCCATGTTGTCGTGATCTGCATAACTGCAAACCGGATGCGGCCAACCCGAAGCAACTGAACTCAATTTCCCGGAACATCCCACGACTGCATAAACTGTTCCCTGGTGTGCTTTTGAATACAAAGTCTCCTTTTCGTAGGGACAATCGTCCAGGCGACCACCGGAACCATCGTCCTTCAACATCTGTTGTGTCAAAGTTCCGGAAGTTCCATAATGGGAGTCGACCAAATAACTGCGTTCATATGAGTGGCTGTGCCCGTTCAAAACCAGATCTACTCCATATTGTTCCAAAATCGGGAGAATATTTTCGCGCATATCTTCACATTCCCCGTCCAGGAACATCGGGTTGTCGGAATCGTGACTTCCTTTTGTATAGGGTGGATGATGCCAGTAAGCCACAATCCATTCAGCAGTAGTTTGTTGCAGATCGGAAACCAGCCAGCTTGCCATAGGAGCGGTCACCGAACGGTCTTCATCATAACTGTCAAGAACTATGAAATGAATATTCCCGTAATTGTAGGAATAGTATTTTTCCGTTCCGGAAGCAACACCACCGGCTTCTCCATTCGTCGGAAGATTGAAAATATCGAAATATGCCGGAGCCGGTGAAAAGGGAATGTGGTTGTTGTAATCGTGATTTCCCAATGCCGGCCAACAAACGGTTTTCGAAATCAAATCTGCATACATCTGGCTAAACACAGCTGTTTGGTAACAACTTTGAGTTCCATCACTGATTCCACTTCCATAAGCATTGTCTCCCAGCATGATCCAACCGTCCACATGTCGGTTTTCATTGTAAATGAGATAACCGTCACGAACTGCCCGTTGATTTCCGTCCGACATACCCGCATCACCGATTGCCCAAAACCGGTATTTCTCTCTGCTTCCTTCTATCGGGCTGGTCTTGAAGTATTGGTTATTTCCTGAAGGAATTAATTCATGTGAAGTGGTTCCAATGGAATAATAATACCTTGTTTTTGGAAGTAAGCCCGTAATTTGAACGGCGTGTTCAGTTGTGTATGGAAAAACAGAAGCAGATAAATTCAGGTTATTGGGATTGGTACCATAACGCACTTTCGAATCACACGGAATATCTGTTTGCCAACGAACAATCATCGAATGTGATGTCCCGGTATTCAGATAGGGCTCTCTTGTAACCTGGATCACCTGCGGATTTTGAGATCCGTTCAACGAAAGATTGAAACTGATATCCGAACTGCTTCCTTCATCCTGGTGAATTTCAACAGCAATCACATTGTTTCCACTGATTAAAAGCCCCGGACTAAATGCAAAATTGTAGTACGTATCTTCTGAAGTAAATGCAACCGTTGAAGCTGCGGCAGTTTGATAGGTGATCGCTCCACCCGGCATGTTGGTACGAAAAACTTCTGTTCCGTTCACATATACAATTGCTCCGTCATCCCTGCGAATACTGCCCAATATCTCTTGGTATTGGGAGGGATTTGAAATGTAAAAAACTTTTCGAAAGTACGTTGTAATGTATTTATTATTGGAATTGGGTCCATAAGAAACAACCGTTTGTTCGTCTCCATCACCATATCCCAATTCTGCTAATCCGGAGGCCCAAGAATTATCATTGTAAGAAGGATCTTTCCAGGATGAGCCCAGATCCAATCCGGAATCATTGTACTTCCAGGTGCTTCCTGCCGGCAATAAGGTTTGCCCTTCAATGAGAAATAAATTCAACTGAAGTATGGTAAGTAGTAGTAGTTTTTTCATAAGTGCTTTTTTACATTGCAAAGGAACTGTTAGGATTTAAACAGATCATTGTGTACTCATTAAAAAACCATTAGATCATTTGCCGACACTTGAAGTCCATGTTAACACCTTTTACGATTGAGTTAAGCTTAGTATTTTCCACCCCAGGTCCTGGAATTTAAATCCGGAGATAATTCGAATGAAGGAAGTTTGAAAGGGCGCTGGACAAGTCCTGCAGTATCGGTCAATGATTTTAAGAAAAGGATGATGTCTTCTTGTTCAGAATTACTAAGCTGCAATGAATCAAAGGGAAGTGTTTGATTGGGAACGGAATATTTAAATCCTTCACCACCGCCTTTCTGATAGAATTGAAGCACTTCTTTTAAGTCGGAATAAATTCCATGATGCATGTAGGGAGCTGTCAATTCGCTGTTTCTGACAGTAGGTGTTTTAAACGCATACATTTGTTTGGAAACTTTTGTTACTTCAAAGCGTTGTCTTTGTCCAGTGATTTATTTTCTTTGGTTCCGGGAGTTCCCAAAATTTCGTATTCCGAATCCATAAAATAAGGTGGTACGGTTCCGTTGAAAAGCGGGAAGAAATGGCATGATCCGCACAATGCTTTTCCAGCAAACAAATTGTATCCATTGATTTCCCGTTGGTTCAGCGTTCCTTTTTCTCCGGTCAGGTACCTGTCAAAACGACTATTCATAGAGATCAGTGTTTTTTCATATTCGGCGATGGCCTTTTGGATTGCATACTCGGAAATGTCGGCGTCTTTCTTTCGTGCAAATGCCTCGCGAAAAAGCTTTTTATATTCTTCACTTCCTCTTAATTTTAAAACGGCATCCGAAAGTTTTCCTCCCATTTCGTGCTCATTGTGTACCACATCGCGAACCTGTTGTTCCAACTGGTAAGCTTTTCCATCATAGAAAAAAGCCTTTTGATACAAGGCATCTATCAAAGTCGGGGCATTTCTTTCTACATTCCCGGATTTATTGAATGCCAGACTGGTCTTCAATCCGTCTGTAAATGCCTTATCCGGTTGATGACAGCTGCTGCATGCACGTTCATTATTTGCAGAAAGTATCGGATCGTAAAAGAGTAGTTTCCCCAAAGCAGCTTGCTTGACCAAGTCAGATTCATCGGAATAATAGATGGAGAAAAATTGCGGATTAAATGATCCCTTTGAAAACAAATGTTCGGTATTCAAACGGAGTGCCTGTTTATGATCGGACCACGGAAGTCCCAAGTCCCGGTGAAGAAGTACCAGATCCAGGTTGATCCTTTTTATATCCGTTCTGATGAATTCAAGCCGATTGAACCCGTCAAAACCGGGATTTTCCCGAAGAAACTTTTGCGCCTCCTGAATATCAACACGGATATCCCGGAATCTTTTTTTGAGAATGCCTTTCGTTCCAAACTTCAATCGGAAGTACCCGATCATCTGTAACATTGATTCCAGGTTTTCATTCACTTCTTCCAGATTGGTTTTGGTAAACGTCGCATCGTAACCGTTCAGGTTCATTGCCGCTATCCGGACCAACTGAAGCTGCAGCATTTCCAGGTAAAGGTGATCGCTTAACGAAATCGTTTGATAGGCATTTTTCAGTTCCTGGAAAACACTGATCAAATCGAGCAATTCATTTTCCAGGACCGTTGAATCTATTTCGTCTCCGGAAAACAAGATTTCCTCTACACGTTGGAATCCACAGGGATTTACTATTGATCCGGGAACATATTCGGAAAATTTGGGAACCAGAGCACCATTGATCTGATATTTAGCCTGTACCGGTGAAACATGCTCAACAAAGAACTCGATGTGTTTGTAATATTTTCGCGCATTAAAATAATGTGCAGAGCATAAGACGGAATCAGACAAATCGTTTCTGAAATCTTTCAATTCATTGATCAGCAAATCCAATTGAACATGAATGTACTTTCCAGGATTATCCAGCTTTTGTACTTTTGCAGGGGATTCTTCGTTGAAACTCAACAACAATCCAATACCCAGGATGAGGATTCCAAAAAAACAATGAGGCCATTTCATGCAAACAAAATAAATCCGGCGAAATGACCAGCAGATTAAAGCAAAATTAAATTATTACTAGCGAATCAACCAAAAGGAGCCGAGTATTCTCCCTCTTCAAATTTTTGCTTTTGTTTAACAGTTCAATTAAAATACAACCATTCTTAAATTTCTGTATCAATTCAATAAATTCAAGTTCATTGTTATGAAGGTCTTACCCCTGTTATTAGCACTTATTTTCCTTAATGGCAGTTGGGCTCAAATTGCCTATCGTCCTATCCCCGAAACAGATGCAACCTGGATCCAGGCAGAATTTCTTTACGGTGGTTTTCATGAACATGAAACAGTTACTTCGGCGGTTTATACCTTGGGAGATACCCTAATAAACGGGCAGGCTTACATTCGATTCGGAAGTCACGGTACGCGTGATTGGATCGATGGATACGGTTCACAAAACCAAACTTCAGGTGGTGGTCCTATTCCATATGAGACAGGCTGTTTCAGACAAGATACCATACAGAAAAAAGTATATCTGTGGAACAATACAAGCCAATCAGATGAACTGCTATATGATTTCGGGAGCTTGGTAATCGGTCAGCCTTATCCTGAAACTACTACAAACTTAAATTATCCGAACCTCATGGTACTTGCACAAGATTCCGTACAATTAATTGATGGGAATTATTACAAACGCTGGGGTCTTGGTACAGATTCATCAGATTCCGCCTATGTTTCGGTCATTGAGGGGGTTGGTGGCACCAGTGGATTCAACACGCCAATTCATCCAGTCTTCGAACAGGAATCTCATTTACTATGTCATAAGGTTGGAACACAACACATCTACGAAGATTGGCAAACTTCCATCATTCCTCCGGAATATTCTGAAGATTGTTCCAAAACACTCTCCCTTGAACCGCAAACAGCACTAAGTCTTGTAGTTTTTCCAAATCCGGGAAGCACATTTGTTTCCGTTCAATCAACGGAAGCCATTGAATACCTGGAAATTTACAACCTGAATGGTCAGTCATTATTTAGTCTGGAAAACTTAAACAATAGCAACACCTTGAATCTTGATCTGAATAACCTGGAACAAGGTATCTACCTGCTAAAAGTCGTTATGTCAAATGGAGATACTATAACACAATCTATTCAGTTGATGCAGTAGGAAAGCGATCAATCACTTTCCTACTGCAGTCATTGCTGTTGTTTATTCTATTTTTTCGGTTCTTCTCCACCTGAAGTGGGTTTCGGCTTCTCTACCTTGACGGACTTCGTTGTTTCCCGGGGAACCTGTTTCTTTTCAGGATCCATCATTTCCATCAATTTCAGTCCTAAGAGGCCGTCCATTGCGGATCCTCCTTGTTGGCCATTTCCACCGATTAATACATCCGGAATCAGTTTGATGTTTCCTTTGGACAGCTCCTCGGTGATTTTGTATCGGGTGAAGTTTTCACCACCCAAAGCTTTCACTGCCAATTCATAAGCCTCAGCTGTAGATTTACCGACAGCCTGGATCTTGCTTGCTTCTGCAATACCGGTTTTTGAAATGCGTTCCGCTTCTGCATCCGCTTTCAATTTCACCGCTTCGGAATCCGCTTTTGCACGAGCTCTGGTTGCCTCTGCTTCTGCCAATGCACGCATTTTGGTTGCTTCCGCTTCCGCTCCAACAGCGAGTTTCACTCCGGACGCATCTCCTTCTGCTTTCTTCACTGTTGCATTCGCAGTACGCTCCGCAATCTCAACACTTTGCTGTGCTTTTACGATATCTTTCTGCATATCGGCAATGGCAGTTTCCTTTTCCATTCCCTGGCGCGTTTCCTGCGCTTGCTTTTGCGTCTCATAAGTCACCTTTTGTTCTTCTGCGATCTTACGATCTGTCAGGGTCTTCATCAAAGATTCCGGTGGAACGATATCTCCGATCAGGGTATCTACTGCATTGACATTGTACTCATCCAGTACTTTCTTGATGTGCTCCTTCGCTGATTCCTGTCTTTCTTTACGTGTAGACAAGAAGGCAATCACATCACTGTCCTGTGCCGAGTTGCGGAAGTAGTTCCCGATTGTAGGTTCCAAAACCTGTGTTACCAGGTTCACCATGTTCCCGAAACGGGCAATCACTTTCGGGGCTTCATTGGTAGGAACGTGAATGATCTGAGAAACATCCAGGTTGAATGGGAAACCATCTTTCGAACGAACTGTAATCGTGGACAAATTCTTATCCAGGTTGTGTGATTCGCTTCGCGCCTGTGCCCAGTTCAAAACCAGGTTCGTTGTTGGAACCAATTCCACTTTCATCGTGTATTTATTTACCGGATATTTCCCCGGACCAAACGGTTCTGACCAAACCCCTTTACTTCCTTTCTCCACAATATTTCCATGTTTGAAGTCAACTCCCGTCAGGTCTTTCCCATCGTGTCCAATATAAGAGATAACTACTCCCACATACCCGATCGGAATTTCCGTCATTGGCGTTTCTTCTACTTGCAATGCCCATGGATTCAGGTTATATGATCCGGCTAAGATCACAGAAGGCTGAAGTCCGCGATTTCCTCCATTCTCCAAAAAGGCATCAAAATCCTGGAAGTTGTTGTGTCCTTCTACTGCCTTACCTGCAATTTCGCCCGAATCGATCGGCCGGCCATCCAGGGTTGTGACGATCCCGACCATACTTTCCCGAATTCGAACCATTTCGGTAATCGAAACCTGGAACAGCATGGTGTTGATACGGTATGAACCGGCTGTAATGTAATTTGTCTGGCGGCCACGCTGACCATTGTTCATCAGGAACATACTTGCATCCTGGAAATTATCACATTCCACTTTGCGGCCCAAAATGTTTCCGGTTGGAATTTCGGCACCGTCCTTTGAGAGGACCAACCCGATCTTTCCTTCCGGAATAACTGTAAATTGCTCCATCGTAATCTCATACTGCCAAACCCACATGCCGAAATACAATCCCGGGGCCAGTGTTTTTGCCTGGAAACCGGCTTCTCCGTTTGTTGCTACGATGCGTCCATCCGGAAGTTCTTTATTCGCACCGAACAAAACGAATTTTTTCGTAACTAAGCCGATCCTGTCTTCCGGAACGATAACCATTCCGAACAGGAATCTTAAAATAAATTTGTAGAGGATCAAACAGATTACGATTAATCCGATCCACCAATAAGTGAGTAACATTTCTTTCATTGATTTCTATTGTTTAATTAATACGTGTGGCACGCTACTTGCGGTTTTCAAATTTAGAAGAATCTACGTTCAAAACTCCCAGTCGGACTCAATTTATTCGAGCACGCAATCTCCGTCAGAAGTTCATGCATCAAAACGATGAATTCCGACTTGGGAGCGCCGTTGGCGGCAGGTTGACAGAACGACTCGTTTACTGATCCGTTTGGTCAAACTGCTTTGACTTATTTTTCTACTATCTGTTGATTCACTTCAGTATTGTACCGTCCGCCGTTGCGGACGAAACGTTTCTATTCCGATAGGAAGCTTGAGGGAAGTGGCCGGATTCCGGTGGGCTGTATCGCGAATGTGACATTCACGAAGTAAATGTATATAACCTGCACTATTTTGGAAGATTTTTAGGAAATTTTTACTAAAAATCTGTTATTTATTTGATGAATCTAAACTGCTTTTCAAGTCCTTTTTCCGAGGAAATACGGGCGATGTAGCAGCCTTTTGAAAGTTGGGATATATCCAGGTCCTGTGAACCTTCCATTTTTTTGTTTTGAATCGTTTGACCTGACAAGGAATACAAATCGATGTCCCAGGATGTGTCTTCTTTCACCTGGACTGTCAATGTGTTTTCGCTGCTCTGCCAAACCGATATGTAATCGCTGATTTGAGGATAAGGCCCTTCCAATGTAGCTTCGGGGTCGTAGAATTTGATCCGGAAAAAATACTTATACGGACTGTTTCTTCTTTGAATTTTGAAAAGGCAGGGATCCTTTATATATCCTATTTGGGAGAGATTGTAATAATAGGACATGTCATAATCTCCTTTATGCGCAATTGGAAACGGGATTCCCTTCAGGATTGTCACCAACGAATTGACATCGGCACTATCCAAATAGTAGCACATACCATCTGCATGCCAGGAAGCAGAGTAAGTGAGGGAATCTCCAAAAGGCAATCTCAGTTCATAAATCAATGAATCTGTCCAGGTTGTTGAATCAATGGTGAAATTGACTATTTCATAAACATGATCGGTATTGAATCCGTCAACAAAGAAGCGATCGCTCGCATAAAAGTCATCTCCATTTGAATGGAATAAACTGATTCCTGAAGAACAAATTCCTTTTTTTTCCTGATCCTGTGAAAATCCGGTCAGTGAGCTAATGATGCAAGTGATATAAAGCAGTTGTTTCATAAAGACATAACGCAGAAAATGGTGCTTTCGTATAATATCCTATTATTGAACATTTGCGGTATTAGTGCAACCTCATGTTTCACCTGAATTTGAGGACATTTTAACAACGCTATTGACTGCTTCTGTGTCATAGCCGGGGGATGATATTGCACCCACAAAGATCATACAGTTGAATTTCGATTTTTCCCCGGCAGCACGTATTTATTTCCCATTCATATCTGTCTTCTTTGGAATGAACGAATGAAGTCTTTGATTGGCTGAAACACATACAATCAAAAAAGGCTTTCAGTTTCCTGAAAGCCTTCTCTTGTTCTTATTCTTATCCGTTCAGTGCTTCCGCTCCACCAACGATCTCCAGGATCTCGTTCGTAATAGCAGCCTGACGGGCTTTGTTGTAGCTTAATTTTAAACTACGCTGTAACTCCTTGGCATTATCCGTTGCTTTATGCATCGCCGTCATACGCGCACCGTGTTCGGATGCGTTTGAGTCTAACAATGCTTTGAACAACTGGATTTTTAACGTTTTGGGGATCAATTCTTCTACGATCTCTTCTTTCGAAGGTTCGAAGATGTAATCTCCCGCTTGTTTATCGTCATTCTGTTCCGTTGGAACGATCGGCAATAATTGTTCTTCTTTCACCTCCTGGGAAGCCGCATTGATAAAGCTGTTGTAAATCACGACTACTTTATCGAACTTCTTTTCAAGGAATGCTTTCATTGCGAAATCTGCAATGAAAGATACGTTTCCAAAAGACAGGTCAGCAAAAATATCTTCGGAGATTCCTGTTCCGGCAATATCAAAATACATGTCTGAACGCTTGAATGCATCTTTTGCTTTCTTTCCCAAACAAAGAAGGCTCATATTTGCATTTGCGTATTCTTCGGAAATTGCCAGGTTCACGCGTTTGATAATATTGTTGTTAAATCCACCACACAATCCGCGATTGGAAGTAATTGCAATAATCAATACGTTGTTAACCGGACGTGAAGCAGCCAGTGCATTTTCCGAAATATCCAACGAAGCGGTCAAATTACCCAGGATCTCCTGCAATTTTTCAGCATAAGGACGCATTTGTGTAATGGCATCTTGTGCACGCTTCAACTTTGCAGCAGAAACCATCTTCATTGCAGAAGTAATCTGCATGGTAGATCCTACAGAAGTAATTCGATTTCGTATTTCCTTTAAACTTGGCATATCTTTAATTTAGAATTGAAAATTTTAAAATTGAAAAGGTCATTAGTCCGCTGTGGACGAGAATGCCTTTTCAACTTTTACATTCTCAATTTTCAATTTTCAATTAATATTTCGCAGCGATCTCTTTCGCAACCCTTCCTAATACATCAGTATCAGTATCTTCGTATTTTCCTGCTTTCAAGCGAACCAATACATCTGAATGTTTTGCTTCCAGGAAGTCCAAATATTCTTTTTCGAACTCTTTTACCTTATTCACAGGAACGTTTTGCATCAATCCTTTTGTCCCAACATAGATAATTGCAATTTGCTTTTCTACCGGGTAAGGATCTCCTTCTTTTTGTTTCAGGATCTCTAAGTTACGGGCACCTTTATCCAAAACAGATTTCGTAGCCGCATCCAGGTCAGAACCGAACTTAGCGAACGCTTCCAATTCACGGTATTGTGCCTGATCCAGCTTCAACGTACCGGCTACTTTCTTCATGGACTTAATCTGTGCGTTACCTCCTACACGAGATACAGAGATACCTACGTTAATTGCAGGACGGATACCCGCATTGAACAAGTCACCTTCCAGGAAGATCTGACCATCCGTAATCGAAATCACGTTTGTCGGAATGTATGCAGAAACGTCACCCGCTTGTGTTTCGATAATCGGCAATGCAGTCAATGAACCTCCACCTTTTACGATTCCTTTCAACGATTCAGGAAGGTCGTTCATTTGAGCAGCGATCTTATCATCAGCGATGATTTTCGCAGCACGCTCCAACAAACGGGAGTGAAGGTAGAATACGTCACCAGGGTAAGCTTCGCGGCCCGGAGGACGACGTAGTAACAAGGATACCTCACGGTAAGCAACCGCTTGCTTGGAAAGGTCATCAAATACGATCAAAGCAGGGCGTCCCGAATCACGGAAGAACTCGCCGATTGCAGCACCCGTCATAGGGGCATAGAACTGCATTGGAGCCGGGTCAGAAGCATTTGCAGCAACGATTACCGTGTAAGCCATTGCACCTGCATCTTCTAATTTTTTATAGATTCCCGCTACAGTTGAACCTTTCTGTCCGATTGCTACATAGATACAGAAAACCGGTTCACCGCGGTCATAAAATTCTTTTTGGTTGATGATCGCATCAATTGCAACAGTTGTTTTTCCTGTTTGACGGTCACCAATGATCAACTCACGTTGTCCGCGTCCGATCGGAATCATTGCATCAACAGCCTTAATCCCTGTTTGAAGCGGCTCGGTTACCGGCTGACGGAAGATAACTCCCGGTGCTTTACGCTCGATTGGCATTTCATACAATTGACCAGTGATAGGACCTTTTCCGTCGATTGGATTACCGATAGTATCCACCACACGACCAACCATTCCATCACCAACATTTACAGAAGCAATGCGGTTTAAGCGTTTTACAGTATCACCTTCTTTTACTGCAGAAGAACGACCCAATAATACTACCCCTACGTTATCTTCTTCCAGGTTCAATGCGATTCCTTGCAAACCACCATCAAACTCTACCAATTCTCCGTATTGAACTCCTTTCAATCCGTAAACGCGAGCGATACCATCACCGATCTGTAAAACTGTACCTACTTCTTGCAATTCAGCTTCCGAACGGAATCCTGATAATTGCTCTCTTAAAATCGCAGAAACTTCTGCTGGTTTAACATCTGCCATGTCTTTTCTTTTAAACGACGAATAATTACGCCTATCTGGTTAAACGTTGTTTCAACTTATTAATTTGCGATGCAACAGATGCATCAATTTGCGTATCGCCCATACGAACGACAAATCCTCCGATCAGATCCGCATCGATTTTCTCGGTCAGCTCTACAGTACCTGTAATAGAAGCCTGAACTTTCGAAACGATCTCTTTCTTTACTTGTTCATCCAATTTATGTGCACTGATCAATGTCACCGGTACAATTCCCTGGTATTCTTTCAAAATAACATCAAAGGAAGCCGCAATTTGCGACAAATACGCTTCTCGACCATTTTTCACAATTAACTCAACAAACAAGTTGGTCAACTGGTCAAATTGGTCAAAAATTGCATTCAAAACAGCAATCTTCTTATCTGCTTTCACAACCGGACTTTGGAGCATATTTTCCAGATCCGGATTCTCAGCACATACGGTTGCCATGTATTTCATGTCTGCCGCAACTGCATCCACTTTGTTTTGCTCGATCGCCAAATCCAACAAAGCTTGTGCGTAACGGGAAGCTGATTTCGAACTCTTCATTTCTATCGATTAGTTCAAGTTAATATCACCCGCCATTTTCTCTGCCAACGCTTTTTGTTTCTCATCGGAAGACAATTCTCCACGAATGATTTTCTCAGCGATTTCCAAAGAGATTGCAGCAACCTGAGTTTTCAATTCTGCAATTGCAGCTGTCTTCTCCGTGTTGATTGTTGCACGAGCCGACTCAACAATTTTGTTTGCTTCTGCCTTGGCAGTATTCTTAGCATCCTCAACCATTTTCACAGCGGTTTCTTTTGCATCCTTCACGATTGCATCGCGTTCAGCACGAGCCTCTTTCAACAAGTTCTCATTCGCAGCCTGCAATGCATGCATTTCAGCTTTCGTTTTCTCAGCCAGTTCCAATGCATCGGAAATTTTTTGCTCACGTGCATTAACAGAAGCTAAAATCGGCTTCCAAATGAACTTGGTTAAAATAACCAATAATAAAACGAACACTAAGCCCGTCCAAAAAAGTAATCCTAAATCTGGTGTAATCAACCCCATCTTATCTCTGTTTTAATTTTTCAATTTGTAAAAAAGGCTTGCTGCAACCAACCGTTGCAACAAGCTTTTTCAATTACCTCGCGTTTCCTAGTAGACCAACTACTACACCGAAAAGTGCAACACCTTCGATTAACGCTGCTGCGATAATCATAGCTGTTTGAATTTTTCCAGAAGCTTCAGGTTGGCGAGCGATTGCGTCCATTGCTGAACCACCGATTTTACCAATTCCTAATCCTGCACCTAAAACTGCAAGACCTGCTCCGATTGCTGCGATACTTCCGTACATACTATATGTATTTAAAAAATTACTAATTAATGATGTGCTTCTTCAACAGCCGCACCGATAAACAATGCTGACAACATACAGAACAGGAACGCCTGTAAGAATGCTACCAACAACTCCAACACCGAGATAAACAATGCCATCGGAACAGACAACATTCCCCAAGCTTCACTCTGATTGATAAAAATAATTGAGATCAATGCCAACACGATGATGTGACCCGCAGTCATGTTTGCAAACAAACGCACCATCAAGGCGAAAGGCTTTGTAAAGATCCCAACGATCTCAATCGGAATCAAAATAATCAATACAGGCCATGGAACTCCAGGCATAGCGAAGATGTGGCCCCAGTAGTTTCTGTTTCCTGAGAACAGGGTAACTAACAAGGTTGCAACTGCCAGGAACAAAGTCACGGTAATATTTCCTGTCAGATTTGCCCCTCCCGGAAGGAATGGAACCAACCCAAGTAAGTTATTAATAAAGATAAAGAAGAAGATCGTTAATAAATACGGAACGTATTTTTGGTATTTGTGGTGATGGATATTTGCTTTTGCAATATCGTCACGCACCATCACAATCAACACCTCTAAGTATTTAGCCAATCCTTTCGGAGCTACCGGACCATTTTTCTTGTAAAAACGAGCAACACTGCCCATAATCAACAAGACCAAGACCGCTCCCATAAACAAGGAAAGTACATTCTTCGTAATAGAGAAATCAAGAGCAGAAGCATTTACCGGAAACTCCGTGTAAACCAATTTTTCGTTCCCGTCCTTTTTTTCCATTTTTGAAAACTGCAATTCTCCGTCTTTCAGCTTATAAATCTCTTCTTCAAACATGGCATAACCTGCTGCAGGGCCTGAACCAACAATATATTCAACCGTCTTTCCCAAAGAATCTACAACAGCTTTTTTCGGCGTTCCGTGGTAAAAATGTTTGGAAGAAAACGTTTTCAATCCACCATCCACCAAAATAATCGGTAAGTAAACCGAAACAGAATTGTGGTGACCGCCCCATAAATGCCATTCGTGCGCATCCGAAATGTGGTGCATAATCATTTCTCCCACCTCAAACTCCTCTTCCGGGATCGGTTCCCCCGGATGAAAGGCATATGTTGGGGTCAAGATGACCATTGCAGCAATTAATGTAAAAAATCGTTTTGCACTGAAAATTAATGACATCACTTATTAATATTTAGATAATAACCCTAAATTTTGGCGCAAAGGTAGTGAATCTTTCAGAATGACCAAGAAAAAATTGCAAACAAATCTGTTATTTACCAGATTCATGGCAAAGAAATTTGCCTTGCCAAAAAAAAATGATTTTCAAGGGCTTGTTCAGCCGGTAATTTGTGTTTCAGGATGTCTCATGCAGATCTCGCAGAACTCTTACGCTACAGCTTCAGCGTTGGCGCATTACGCTGATTCGTGAAGACGCAATGTTCTTGTTTGGACAGATTAGCTCTTACGAACCTTCAGTAGCATCCAAAGTGCCTGGGTGAAGAGCATGACCACAAAGAAACTCATGAAATACCACACAAAATCTTTAAAGGAATCTTTCCAGGCATACTTCACGATCAACACAAAAAACAGAACAAGAATCATCTGAATCGCTGTGCCAAGTATAAATCGCTGTGCTCTTGATTCGGCAGTAGCATTAGCCCCTGACATCATAATTGCGGTACTTGAAAAAAAGATCAGCAAAAGCGCGCTTATTCCCGCAAGGTGGTTCTCGGGAATTTTCCAACCGGATTTTACCCCGATCAATACAAAATAAGCTGCAGCAATGGCAATTAAACTTAAAAAGGCTCCCAGGCGTTTACTCATCTTCTTTTTCTTTAGAAATATCGATTACTTCCTTGATTATTATATACATGGAAACGACTACTCCGGTCAGAGTGCAGATCAGGGTCCACATATTTCCTCCCGGGTTAAATTTTTTGTCCAGCCACACTCCAAGGAAAGCGGTTGCCACGATTGTACCGGCCATTTGAAAGGCTGCACCGGTAAACCGAACGTAAGGTTTTATTTGCTTTTTCGGATTCTTCTTTTGCTCAGGCTTATCTTCCATCATCTTCTTATTTGAATCAATAGTTCTCGTCAAAGAACAACTGGTATTCATCCAGTTTGTTTGTATCAAATAAGGTAAGCAAATTTTTCTCCGAAATGAATAAAATTTTCATTTTTTGCATATCCAGCAAGTGGTTGCGTGTGCGCTTATAAAATGAAACATACGATGCAGCCTCAATCTCATCTTTGAATTGTTTTACCAAAATGACGTTGTCCTCCCGGAACACTTTTGAAGTGACACTTAAGCGCTGTTTCCCATAATATTCCTTGTTAAAATCAACCACACGCGTTTTAGCCACCACGTTATTAATTTTCTCCGTCAGGAAAATCAGCACAAACATCGGCTCTCCTTCTTTGTATTCGTAAATGCTTTTCTTGGCAAAATCAATTGCTTCATTCGCAGAATACCCGTTCAGGATAATCTTTTTCATTTCAAGTGCCTTTTCAGCTTCCGGCGTTTTCGGGTACAGCGCAATCAAGGTGTCCAAAGTCGGCAAAATCAGCTTTTTATCTTCTGTCATTTTGGCCTGTGCCATGGCTTTTAACAAGATATACTTGCTTCTGTATGGATTGTCCTTTTCGTTCGCAATGACTCCGTTTGCCTTCATGATGACCGGATAGTACAGGCCTCTCTCATAGCGGTCCAAATCCGTCAGGTATGCTTCCTGGGTCAATTTCTCCCGTTCTTTTTTCTTCAGGAAATAATCCGGGTCACGCAGGTATCCGGCATAATCCGACGTCGGATAATTGATCAGGATATACTCTTTTTGCTCCACTGCAGCCGGATCTTCCGGGTTATGCAAACTATAAATCTGGTAAGCCGCCAGCAATTTCATGTTGTGTTCAAAATCCTGCCCCAGCATCGTACGGTATTGTTTTTCAGCAAGCGCTGTTTCGCTTAATTGTTCGTCGTAAATCCCTCCCGCATCAAAATAGGCGTTCATCATCCTGTCTCGCGATACCTGTAAAGCGGAATCGGAAAGCGGAAGTTTGGCAACCAGCATTTCGGGTGTTAACGAATCCAAGGCTGTGGTTTCCGAAGAGGGATCCGGTTTATCGGAAGATGCCGTAGAATCCGAAGGATCCGTAAAGCTTGCGAAGACTACTTTGTCAGACCGCCTCCAATCGTCTTCGTTGGCACGTTGTCCCCATTGTTTTTTAAATTCTTCGAATCCCTCGTTTTTCGCTTTTTCGTTATTCCAATAGAATTTATTCCCATTCCCTCCGGAAGTTTTCTTGTTTTGAATTTCCTGCAGGGCTGCTAAACGAATGGCGTCCTGTCTTTTGCGCTCCTCCTCGTCCTTCTTCATCTTTTCGATCACTCCATCCGCGAAAGCCAATTGATCGGAAGGCGAAAGTTTTGCAATACGCTGCACGCTGTCTTCGTATTGCGCAACCTCCAATGCATTGACCAGGCTTTGCAACTTGGATGCTTTATTTTGGATTCCTTCGTAATTCGGGTAAGTTTCGGGAATCACTTTCGCACAACTGTCGTAATACTTTTGCGCACTCAAATAATCTTTTTTCGCAAAACTCATGTCTCCGAGCTTCTCGTATGCCATTCCCTTTTGACGGTTATTTGACGTGGAATAAAATGCCGAGCGCGTATAATTCGCTTTTGCACCGTCTTCATTTGATTCAATCTGGTCCATTTTACCAAGTGTATAATAGATCTGATCTTTGAACTCCGCGTTCTTGGTATCCCGAAGCATCTTTTTCAGGTTCTTGCGCACTTTTTCTCCACCGGCATTCAAGGCGTTCTTCAAATTGGCATTGAAGCTCATTTCGTAACCGGCATTGTATTTCTTTACGCGATCGTAATGGTAAGCGGCTTTTCCCCTGTCTCCCGCATTTTCATACAACTGCCCCAAAATATAATTAATTCGTGCTTTGTCTTTTGACTTTTTTGCATATTCCAAAGCTTTTGTCAGTGCCTTGATCTCACTTTCCGAATCCTTTTTCTTTTCAGCAAACAAGGCTCTGGTTATTGCCAGGTCATAGCGCAATTTTTTAGGAAAGGGAGGAATTTCCTTTTGTTTCTTCTTGTTTTTTTTCTTTTTTGATTTCGATGATTTGGAATTTTTACCTCCTTTGGATCCTTTTGAATCACCATCTTCCATTGCTTTCTGGGCTTTCTCCAGGTTGGTGATCGCATAGTTCGCTTCGGTAAATTTACCTTGCTCCATGTAGGTTCTTGCCATCCACATTTCTGCGATATAGGAAGACTTATCCGTAGAGAAAAACTTCTTCGTATATTCAAAATTCTTAAATGCCAGGTCGTAATCGCGTCTGTAGAAATTCGCAATCCCGATCGTGATCCAGTTTTCGTCGATCCAGCGGTTGTGCTCTTCTTTTTTGGAAGCCGGTTTTTCCATCGATGGCATGGCATGTCGCTGAATAACCTTGGTACATTTTGAAATCGCTGTATCGATCGGTGAATACATATTCTTCACTTCTTCTTCATTGGGCAACTGAAGGATCGGAAGGACATTGTAGTAATCTTCTTTTTGATTTTCACGAAATGTTTTCATTGCTTCTTCCAGCAAGTCATTCGCGTTAAAGTATCCGTTATAATGTGCTGTAGTGCCGTGATATGCTCTGCTAAGCATCGTATTCTTCTCAGTAGAACATGCCCATATCAAGGAAAGAATTCCTAAGTAAATTAAAAAATGTATTTTCTTCATTCGAATGAAAAATCTGCGCCGATGTGATTAAAGATTAACTAACAAATGGCAAATATATTGTTTTGTTTATCAAAATCATCTAAAAGAGCGCGCTTATCATTTGACAGCCGGTTCCTTATCACCATATTTTTGGTGGATCTCCAAAATTTGCTTTGCGTCATTGGCGTCTATCCCCAAACTATCCGCAATCTCTTTTGCACGCAGGACCTGGTCGACTGTGAGTCCGGTGCTGTCCGTCTCACTGTGCAGGGCATTCTTCAGGAAGATGGTACTTTCTCCAAGTGCAGGAACAGTTTCTGTTGAAACAGCTTTCACCGGTTTGTACAGCAGCGAACTATTTTTTGTTTTTTCCGGGAAAAAGTTGCTCTTTTCATCGTAGGATTCAATCAGTACCAACAAAACGCTCACGATATACAAGGATTTGATGGTTGCGAACAAGACTCCCAAAAATTTATTCAGGGGGGATAACTGAACCACCTTGATCATCTTTTCGATCATTTTACCCCCGAAAAAAATCATTGCTCCGACTGCCAGAAAAGTCAGCGTGAATGCAATAACCGGCAAATATTCGGAATCCCACTCAAAGGTTTTCTTCATCCAGTTGGCAGTGTAATCCGAGAAATGGATTCCCACATAAATTCCCACTAAAATGGCCAATAAGGTAAACAGCTCGATTACAAAACCATGCTTAAACCCTTTATAAGCGCCATAAACTATTGGTATCAGGATAAGTATGTCCAGAAAATTCATGTCCCAAAATTGGGAAATATCGATGGGAGAAATTTTGAAGGTCGGGAAAGATACAAACGGGGCATTGTTAAACACCTGGTGGAAAACAAAGTGGGGGCGCGATTAATCGGGGTATACGTATTATTCGCACCCAAACTATTTTATAATACAAACTGTGTTATATTTTACCACAAATGCACAAATATTGGAGGCGCTTACCAGTGGGAGTTATGTACTTAACACAGGTAACTTATGAAATAGGTTCTTTTTGAAAAATCTTCTCCAAGAATCTAAGTGATAATTTCTCACAGATGCGCTGATTATTTGTGGCGCTTACCAGTCGCCACTTAGGCGAGTGCGGTAGCCGAGCAGTTAATCTGTGCATCTGTGGGAAAGATAAAGAGTGCCTGCCAGCAGGCACTGAAATGCTGAAGCACCCAGAGATATTTTGGCACTACCTGTTTAAAGTACATAATTCCCCTTACCAGTCGCCTCTTCGTCTTGCAATGACTCATAAAACTATGTGTTTACACAATTCAAAAGCGAGTGCGGTAGCCGAGCTAAAATTTGCGCATTTGCGGTAAAAATTAAGTCTGGGTGTCAATTGTGATTAATTCGCGATTAATCGTGTACCCACTGTTCTATTTTTTTTAATCGTTACCCCATATTGGTAAAAATCTGCTGTACGTCGTCGTCGTCGTCGAATTTATCCATCATTTTCTCGATGTCTGCCAATTGCTCTTCTGTAAATTCAACCGGGGTTGTCGGGAAACGTTCCAAGTTCGATTTAAGCACGGCTATTCCCCGCTCTTCCAAAGCCGATCCGATGGTTCCGAAAGCCGTGTAGTCTCCGTAAATAAAAATCCGGTCGTCTGTTACTTCAATTTCCTCACACCCGGCATCGATCAGCTCCAATTCCAGTTCTTCCGGATCAATTGATCCCGTGTTTTCTAGTTCGAACACCGATTTTCTGTTGAACATGAATTCCAATTGTCCATTGGGAACAACACTTCCTCCGGCTTTATTAAAATAGGATTTCACATTCGCCACAGTACGCGTCGGATTATCCGTAGCACATTCCACATATACCAATACTCCGTGCGGTCCTTTTCCTTCGTAATCCACCTGGGTGAATGCGGCAATATCCTTTTGAGAGGCCCGTTTGATTGCAGCTTCGATATTGTCTTTCGGCATATTCTCTGCCTTCGCATTTTGAATTGCCGTACGCAACTTGGCATTGGTAGCAGGATCTTGTCCGCCTTCCTTTGCTGCCATAGTAATCGCTTTACCTAGTTTTGGAAACAATTTGGACATTTTGCCCCAACGCTTTTCTTTTGCTGCTCTACGATATTCAAATGCTCTTCCCATTTCTGTTGATTTATTATGATCGCAAAAATAATTCTTTAATTGAAAATGTAAAATTGTGTTCCGATAATTATCGGAATGAAAAGTTCTAAACTTTCTCATTTTTTCACTTTTACATTCTCTCCTTTCAATTTCAAAAGTTAATATATTTACAAAATGAAGCTCGCAGTGGTACTTTTTGCAATTTTCAGCTTGACCGTGCTTTCCGCGTTTGGACAGGATAAAGCGATTCACAGACCAAAGTTTCAGACAAAAATCAGTTTGGTTTATTACTATTTCTGGGAAGAAAATGAAGATGGAGCTATTGTCAAATCACGGACCTACGCCCCATTCAGTTTGAACCGGGTGGTTTTGATCGACACCCTGAAATCCTCCAAAAAGTGTACATTAAGCGACACTTCTTTTATGAAGCAGGTTTTGGTAATCGGCAGAAGTTACAAGCTGAAAGACAAATTCACAAAAAAACTTCATGGCAACAAATCGGTCTTCCGATGCGTGTATCCTACTGAACCTCAAACGGTTATTTATATCAAACGCAATGGTAAATGGCGCAGTTACAACGGAGGACTGGTCCTGAACTTTGTTTCCTTTGAGGATAAATTGTCTTTTGTGTCTTCGGGAATCAATCTGCATCTGAATCACCAGGATAACGTGCTTATTAAAAACAGCACCTACCGCATGGTTTCGTATTTTCTGCGCGACAACGCAGGCGGACCAAGACAGTCTCCGGCTTTCCAGCATGTTTTTGCCTATTCGGGAGAGGAATTAAGCAACGAGATCATTCAAAAACACCAACCGGAAGCACAACGATACCTGGTCTTTGTCAACGGTTACCGGGGCCCGAGATACGATAAGCAGGAAAGCAGGAATGAAGTTTACATGAATGACCGCACCAATTATTGGTTCAAAATAGACGATCGCTTCATCAAACGTTTGCATCCCGATACCAGCTTCTACCTGGACGGCAGTTTCCCGGTAAAGACCTCTAACCACCATTCAAAACTCGGTTTCGGATGGAGTTACCTGCGTTCGGTGCATTCACGCATTTCCAATAAAAAATACCAGCGCCTGAACCTGGTCTCCAACCCGGAAGGTTTCGACTATCGCTATTCCCGTGGTGTATTGGTTGGAAAAGCTTTTTTGAATGAAATCCGCAATACTCCGAACAGTTACCTGGTAAAAGATACCATTGACATTGTGTGCCATAGTATGGGTTATGCTTATACGCTCGGATTACTGGAAACATTAAAAGGCCAGGTAGTTTTCGGCAAACTGTATCTACTTGCCCCTGAAAATGCAGGCTACAAGGGAATGGATTGGAACCAATTTGAACAAGTTTGGCAATACGGTTCCAACCTGGGACAAAAAGATGCCGATCCGCTGTGCTTCCAGGACGGTGTTGCACCTCAGGCCACAGTTTGGGGAATAAATAAACAGCAATCCAATCACGTGGGAAGAGTTTGTTCTCCGTACAACTGGCCTAACAAGCACTTTGTTCATTCCCACATGGTCTATAGCTACGACTGGATCTTTGACAGAATCCAAAAAGGACAACCCGGATACATTCATTAGGACATTAAGACTCCGGGATTTTAAGATTTTAATCCCCTTCCTAAAATCTTAATGTCTTAATATCCCAAAATCCCAAAAGGACAATTCGTCTTAAATCAGTAATTTTACAGTTATGGATTACGCATTGGAATTACGTTACCAAAACCTCACCAAACAATTAGAGCCTACTTTCGGGCCGGGTATCGACCTTCAGGCGATGCTTTTTTTGATTGGAGTAGAGGAATTGGGCATTGGATATAAATTATTTAAAAAACACGAGAAGACAGATTTAATGCACGTTGCAATCTGTACCTTGTTAGAACCTTACGGATATTATGCCTTCAAAGGAAGAGATGCGGACAATTGGCCGCATTTCGAATTCCTGAAAGAACTTCCTCCTTTAAGCGAAGAAGAACAACAGGCTTTTATGAAGGAAGCCATTTTGGAATACTTTGAACATCATGGTTATTCTACCAAACATGTACAACCCTGATTTCAGGCATCAGGCAATAGTGATTAGTGAGGTCAACGGACTAATGGTCCTTGCCTCTTTGCTATTGCCTTTCCCCGGATTACTTCCGCTCTGACGTTTGTCGTAATTTAGTCTTCAAAAGCTTCGCTTCTCCCAAATTACTTCCGCTCTGACGTTTGTCGTAATTTAGTCTTCAAAAGCTTCGCTTCTCCCAAATTACTTCCGCTCTGACGTTTGTCGTAATTTAGTCTTCAAAAGCTTCGCTTTTTCTTATATTTGTTCCACTTTAAATAAAAACTATGGATTTTTGGGTTCGCGCAGCTCAGCTGATTTTATCACTCTCACTTTTAATCGTATTACATGAATTCGGGCATTATCTACCTGCAAAATGGTTCAATACCAAGGTGGAGAAATTCTACTTGTTCTTTAACCCTTATTTTTCCGTGTTCAAGAAAAAGATCGGTGAAACGGAATGGGGATTGGGCTGGATTCCGCTGGGTGGTTATGTGAAAATCGCAGGGATGGTAGATGAATCCATGGACAAAGAACAACTGGCCCAACCACCACAACCGTGGGAATTCCGTTCAAAACCGGCATGGCAGCGCTTGATTATCATGTTGGGTGGGATCATTGTAAACGTGATCGTTTGTTTTGCGCTTTACATCATGGTATTGGCCGTTTGGGGCGAAGAAAAAATCGACCAAACCAAAATGGTTAATGGGATGGCCGTTCATCCGTATATGGAACAATTCGGTTTTCAGCAGGGAGATAAAGTATTAGCCGTTGATGGGAAGAAACTGGATGAATTACAGCAATTGGGTGGAGAAATCCTGATCTTCAATATGCGTCATTTCAAGGTAAAACACCAAAACGGGAAAATGGAAACGATTGTGCTCCCTGAAGACATTGGAAATAAAATGTGGGAAAACGGCGCTGAAAAAAACACCTTCGATTTCAGGTACTTCATGTCGGCAGTTGATAGTGTTGATCCAAAATCCGCAGCAGAACGGATTGGCTTGAAAAAAGACGACCGGTTTCTAAAAATAAATGATCAGGATCTGGAATTTCGCGATCAGCTCACCTCTCAATTATACCATAGCAAAGGGAAAAAGGCACACCTTACTATTTTGAGAGATGGAAAAGAAATGGAGAAAGAGGCATTCATCGGACAAGACGGAATATTGGGTGTTCATTTCCAAAAGCCAAAAATCAGTACCGACACCAGTGCTTTTTATACACAGAACTATTCTTTCGGTGAAGCATTTACCTCCGGATTCGGAAAAGGCCTTCGAACCATGTACATGAATGTGGCTCAATTCAAATATGTTGCCACGGCAAAAGGAGCGAAATCTGTCGGTGGTGTAGGATCTATCGGGAAATTGTTCCCCGCAACCTGGAATTGGCAAGCATTCTGGACATTAACGGCTTTCCTTTCCATGATGCTTGCTATTATGAACTTGCTTCCTATTCCTGCACTGGATGGTGGCCATGTGATGTTCTTATTATATGAGATGATTACCGGTCGTGCTCCTGGACAAAAGTTCATGGAATATGCGCAATACGTCGGGTTCTTCTTATTACTCGGGCTTATCCTTTATGCAAACGGAAAAGATCTGATCGGAGCAATTACGGGATAGAAAAATGTTCAAAATGCTTGCGCTAAAGCTTTAGCATCGGCGCAGAGTTCAAACAGCATCTATTTTGAACCATTGAACCATAGGAAATTAAATTTCACGAAATACACGAATAGTGATATAAGTTGAAAGATTTATGCCATTTTTGTAAAAAGAAACACATGAAACATTTACTATTATCAATTTTATTTTTGGCTGTAGTTGGAACTTCTATAGCTCAAACGACAGGGCAAATCTCTTATTCATTGGATTTCTCCAGTGACAATCCTGACATGGCTATGGCACTTCCGATGATGCAGGGATCAACAATGGAATTGTATTTCATACCTAACAAATCCAAAATCGATATGACAATGGGTACTTTTATGAAAATGAATACCGTGGCTGATGTTAAAGCTGATAAAGGCTTGATGTTGATGGAAATTATGGGAAACAAGACTGCTACTGAATTGACCTCATTATCAAAAGCGAAAAAAGAAGAAACAGCCGATGCACCTAAGGTTGAAGTAACCTCTGAAACGAAGGAGATCGTTGGTTATAAATGTACGAAAACCATTACACGCGATGCGGACGGAAACGAAATGATCATGTGGGTTGCAACGGATTTGAAAGCTTCTTTAGCTGGTCAACAACAATTCGGAGGAGCTAATATCAATGGCGTTCCTTTGGAATTCACTACTGTAAACAATGGGATGACCATTCATTTTATTGCTACCAAGTTCACGAAGAAAGTAGACAAAAAGATTTTCAGTTTAAAAGTCCCTGAAGAATATACAGTGGTAACGGAAGAAGACTTGAAAAATATGGGTGGAGGAATGTAATATTCCCAACATCAAATAAAAAACCCCGGTATTCACTACCGGGGTTTTTTATTATCAGATATTTTTCAGCTTGATGAACTTCTTGGTAAACGTTCCTGAATTCTTGTGAACCATCACCAGGTAGTTTCCTGAAGGTGTTCCCTCCAGCTCAATCGGAACCAAATGTTCGCCCGGCTGGAACTCTTTCGAGCACACTTCACGAATCAGCGTTCCCGCTGTATCGTAAATTCGAATGGTTACTTTTTCACCGGAACATTTAAATTTCAGGGTGGTTTGGTCCACGCATGGATTCGGGAATACCAACACATCGTTTTCCAATGAGTTTTCGTCTAATCCAAGGTTACAGGAATCCAAAACAGAGATAAAATTGATCGTCTGTTCGAACATTCCCTGGATCTCGGTCGTATCTGCCTCAAACCAATCCCTCAAAATGGACGCGTATACGTCTCTGAAGTCAATTTGCATCGGGACACCCGCCTGATCAACAATCGTATCGGAAATAACCGGGTTCGGCCCGATTATCCCACTGCTGATGCAGGAACCGAACAGGAACAATGGCGCAGCATCCCCGTGATCCGTTCCATCACTGGCGTTGGAAGCAATTTGCCTTCCAAATTCGGAAAAAGTCATTCCCGCTACCCGGTTTTCAAGGCCCAATAGGCTCAAATCGTTTTGAAAAGCCGCAATCGCTGTTGATACGCGCGAAAGTAAATTGGCATGTTCTCCCGTTGCAGGAGCCCCGTCAACAACCTGGGCATTGTGTGTATCGAACCCATTCACATTGACAATGTAAATTTTCGTCTTTAATCCGCCAGAAATCATCTGGGCAATGTATTTTAAATTTTTCGAGATCTCATCGTTCGGATCGTACATGGTGGAAAGCGAGTTCCCGGCATTTGCAGCAGCATTCACCTGGGCTCCGTATGCATTTGCCTGAACTATCAGGGTCGATAAGTATTCCATATGGGAACCGTAATACGTACCATCGTTTACTTGTCCCGTTTCCACCAGGTTGTAACTGTCAAACGGGTTATTGATGGCAACAGAAAAATTTGCAGCCAGTCCCTGGCAAGTTGCAGAGACTTCATATCCCATGCTGATCGCAAACGGGTCCGGATTTGCCGTGTTCGGATAATCATCCGGAAAGTTTGGAAACTCCTGGTCCAGGTATCTGCCCAACCAGCCACGCGTTGCATTCGGGTCCAGCATACCGGAAGTCCAGATATCCATGGATCTGAAATGTGAACGGTTCTGCTCCGGATATCCCACATTTTGGATTATGGACAAACGCTCATTATTGAACATGTCTCTCATCCCAGACATAGCCGGGTGCAAAGCAATGGTCGGCGTGATCGTAAGCAACTGATTCTGCGGGATCAGGATATTCGGTCGCTGAATGGCCAAATTGGCATATTGGTCCAAAGGCACAAGCGTCCCTAAACCGTCATTTCCACCATTCAAACGAATAATGACCAGAACCCGGTCTTCAGCGGATCTGGATGTCTTGAACAGGTCCTCCGTGACAGCTCCAAACTTAAAGTTCTTTAAAACCAGTGGCGCTCCAATAGATGAAAGTGCAACCGACTGGACAAAATTTCTTCTTTTCATAGTTTCTGATTTTGGTTACACTTACATTACTTGTGATTCAGGCAACTGGAACAATCGATAAAGTACCAGTTCAACCCGTTGACGAACTGGTCCGCTCAAAGTAGAATTTCCCGGATCGGCTATATAATCATTGTATTGCATCGTCCACTCAAAATCAGGCTGGCCATTTGTCAAAATGGATTTCAAAACGACTTTTTCAGTAACAGAAACTCCTTTACAGGTAAAGACCGTCAAAATATCATCAATTACCTGCGGTGCGCTCGATGGCAAACTCAAATTATCGAGGAAGTTCAGAGCATTGAGCTTAAATGCGTTTCCATTCACCACGATTCCGTTGGTAACAGTCATCATTGCTCCCAAATCAAAGCGGAGCTTCAACAAGCTGGAATTGGCCCATAATCGGGTGAAAGCCGGAGTCTGATAATATGCGGTCCAGCCTCCTACACTTGGAGCCCGCAAGTATTCCATTCCCATTACCTGGGCCATATAGTAGAGATTCAGGTAAATTTCATAATTAACCGGAACCGAATACCCCGGGACCGAACCGGATGCATTCAGCATGGTAAACAATAGCTCCAGCGGATTCTTGATGATAGCCCCACGAACGGAAATATCATAAAAATGTTCACTTTTCAGGAGTTGTTCTATAACAGGCAGCACTTCGAAATTATTGGAAGTCAGTGTCGAAGCCATATCTGCAATTACCGTACTTTCTACGCTCGGTGTTAAATCATAATTGACAAACCAGCGATAGATCTTACGGCACAAATACTTCGCCATGTCCGGCTGACTGAAAATGATGTCGACATAGTTTGCATATTCCATATTCCCGGCATCCGGAACGACAGCCGAACCAAAATATGAGCTCAATGTCTTGCTGGATGTATCGTGTAATACCGGATAAAACACACTGGATGGCTGGCTTGCAGAAGTACTGTATAAATCGGTTACAGTCCACCCCGTTAAAATCTTAGCTCCGGCAGCAACATCCGCTTCCGTATAATTGGAATAGTCACCGGTCCCCACTTGCGGACCTTTTCCAACCGTAAATAGTTCCAGCAACTCACGGGCATAATTCTCATTCGGTGAGAACAAGTTATTCGTTGCCCCGTTTAAGAACAAAAGCATCATGGGATCGACTGTCATGTCTTTTACCAGTTGCTTGAAGTTCCCAAGGCAATTCAAGCGGTATTTTTCATGCATTCCATAAACTGCTTTCGCTTCGTTTGTTCCGTCTACACCGAAATGGTTATCCCAGAACAGGCACATTTTTTCCTGGATACTTACTGTCGGTTGATTGATCCGTTGCATGAACCAGGCTCCCAGTGAATACAGGCGTGCATTATTCGTTGGTCCGGGACTTGCAGGATACACATCGTTGATCCAGGTGGACCCAATGGCAGTAACAGCTTCGTCCGGGTGAAAAGCTAATGGTGGTGAAACACTTGGAAGTGTCAATAATTGAGCTACAGTTGCATTCATCCCGTCTGTTACAGCCTGTGTAATCTGGGTTAGTGTTGCACCAAACATAGTCCTTCTTAACAAATGAGCAGCTTCTGCTTTTGTCCAGGTACCTGTATAAGGCGTTAAACTTAATGAAATGGGCTCCTGTACGTTTTCTTCAGGAATCATAATAGTACGTTTTAGCGAAGGAAATGTAATATAAAAAGCCGGAACAGACAAACCGAATCTTGCATCTTTCAATTTTCAACCAGTTTATTCCGGATTGATACAGATCTCAACAATTAAAGTTGCCCGAACCTAATACTAATACCTGATCAGCTGAACAGTTTTGGTATTTCCTTTTTCGTCACGAATCTGTACCAGGTAATTTCCTGCCTGCCATTGCTGTGCATCCAATACCGTCGCCTTATTTTCCAAGGTACCGTTTGTTACAGATCTCCCCGATAAATCGTACACCGTATAAACAGCGTTCACATCACTTTGAATAGTGAAATTACCGTTACTTGGATTGGGATAAATCAGTATTGAACTGCCGGTGAATTCGTCCAGTCCTAAAGCACAATTGTTCAAAGCATCGAATGTCGGGTCAGCAAAAGTAAATGTTCCTCCGTCCGGACAACGTTCATAGGAAACGTCCTGTGTCTGCTGGCCAAAATCGACCTGGTCATAAATCGTACTTCCGTCTGAAAGAATTACGGATTCACCGGCAGCACTTAGTTTGAAATTGGCATGTAACCCGCTTTGTTCCGAATCGTTATCCGTCCAGATGATCAACACATCATTTGCATTGATTGCCGTTCCCAATGGAATCTGCCACTTGGTTAAATTGGTTACATCATCGGAAAGGTACAGCCCGGAAAGGTCTTTTGCTACAGAGGTATGATTGTATAATTCAACCCAATCGTCGTTTTCACCGTTTGAATCATATGCGGTGGAACCATTATCCGCCATCAGTTCATTGATCAGGATGTCTCCTATTGCAGGTAAAACAAGGGTGATATTCAGTGTATGAAATTCGTGTTCCGCACGAGCAGGGCTAAAAATACCTGCACTGGCGTTTTCTGCATAAATGTAATATTCCAGGGTAATTCCGTTCAACACCACATCCACTCCATATAGGTGGTCGCCCGCTGCACCGTCATTGTGCATCCCGTCATCAAACATCTGAACGCGGTTAAAGCGCAACGGATGTTCTAATCGATAGCCGAGAAATACCGCAGTCTCATTGCTACACGTCGCAGTAATAGTTACTGTTTCTCCATATACCGGAGAATTGTTGCTTGCTGCATACGCAGTAACCGACGGGGCAGAAAGGGTGTAATCGGCATTCGACTGAAAATAACTTACACGTGCATCCATCAGCTGCTGAATTCCGGGAATGGAACTTCCTCCACCCGGCCCTCCGCCTCCCGTTACCGAAGTCGTCAGTCCATTCTGGAATTGGGCATACGTATAAAACTTGTACGGGTCAGCCTGAACAGAAGCATCAATTGTCGTCCGCAATGCATTTGCAGTAGTTACATAATCTGCCGAAGCAAAAACTTCCTGGACAATTGTTCTTAGGTGCGCCATATACATCCGCTTGTACATCGGATCTGCAATCATTTTCTGGATCAGGGGATGGTTTGCGGAAGTACTGTTTGAAAACGGATCAAGTGTAGTAGCTGTGTACGACTGACCTTGAGCCGGACCTCCGGGAAAACCTGCAAAACTCATGTTCAAATCCCATACTGTCGGAATAAACCGGTCGTTCAAATCCTTGTACAGGTAGTAGTTTTGTCTGAATGCTCCTGAATAAGAATCCAGGTTAACAAGCACATTGTTAAATGCAAGCATCCATAAAGCACGATCAACATCCAGTTTGGAATCAATCGCTGAAAAGTTATTGTTTAGCGTATTGGTCAAATCCACCAAGTCGTTCCATCCATAGTCCGACTTTAGTTCGTATCCGTTGCTATAAAGCGAACTATCGGAACCCAGGTACTTTAAATCCGGGCTGACTCCAGCACCCGGACCTGCTCCTCCAACCGGATTGCATTTAAAGAATGAACCATCTGAAGTATAATAATGATCTCCATTGAATTTCGCATTGATGGATTCAGCATTGGAGTAAACTCCCCGAAATGTTCCGTTGATGTACACATTGGCAAAATTTGCCTGCGGACAATCCATGTATTGCTCCAAAACAGCATAGGAAAGCACTTCCCGGATCATGGAAGGATCCTGGTAGCCATTCTGGAGTTTGATATCCGTATAACCCTGGTAATCATAACTTCCATGTACATAATCCAATTCGATATGGATCGGGTTTTTGTTGTTGTTTGCATTATAGGAACTATTTCCCTTGTATTTTACCCCGACACTGTCGAATGTGGTTCCGTTGATCCGGACAGAATCTGCGAGCAAATAATCTTCCGTTGTGGAAGCAAGTGCATCCAGCTGAGCATCCCAATTCGAAAAGCCGAAGAATATTTCAATTTTTTGGACAGTAGAGCGGTCATAAAATCCCTGAGCACGAGATGATCCGGCGAAAAAGCTGCACGCGAGTGCAACCAATAAGATAGTTTGCTTCATGTTGTAGTTTTCCTTTTGATACTGTTTATTATCAAAAGTTTAATTCATTATTAAAATAAAATGAATCAATTCGATTCTTTGTCCTCAGACTGTACAAAAAGGATGTTCCGTTTCAAACCCGAAAACTTGGTTCTTTTTACTGCACTTCCTTTGAAAATGGTTTGGAAAGCCAATTCATCCAGTTCCAGCCACTCTTGCTTTGAAAAGGATAAAATGGGTGCTTTCGGTTCAAATTCGGATTCGGAATGTGGTTTTGAGAACCGATTCCATGGACACACATCCTGGCAGATATCACAGCCGTATATCCAGTTATGCATATTGCCGCGAAACAGCTCCGGTAAATTTGCCTCTTTCAATTCAATGGTTGCATAGGAAATACATTTGGACCCATTCACTACGTAAGGTGCTTCAATAGCATCCGTGGGGCAGGCATCGATGCATTTCGTACAGGAACCGCAATAATCGCGTATCGGGCCATCGGGTTCCAATTCCAGGTCACAGATAATTTCAGCGAGAAAGAAAAAGGAACCGGTTTTCGGCTGAATTAAATTTCCGTTCTTTCCTACCCAGCCAACCCCGCTTTTCTCTGCCCAGGCTTTTTCCAGTATCGGTGCACTGTCAACAAATACCCGTCCTTCTATTTCCCCGATTTCCTGTTGCAATTCGGAAACCAATTGCTTCAATTTGGATCGGACCACATCGTGGTAGTCTTTTCCATAAGCATACTTGGAAATATGAAAGGTATCGGAGCGCTGTGTTTCTTTCGGAAAGTAATTGTAGGCTAATGAAATGACCGTCTTTGCCCCAGGCACTAAAATACGCGGGTCCAATCGCATATCGAAGTGGTTTTCCATGTATCCCATTTTCCCGTGCTTTTCGGCCTTCAGCCAATTGATCAGCCGGGGTTCTTCGGAGGCAAGGAAATCTGCTTTGGAAAAACCTACATGCAAAAAGCCTATTTCTTCCGCTTTTCTTCGAATCAGTTTCTTAACGTGGTCCTGCTGCATGGTTTGGGTTTAGAACAATCCTCCTTGCTGCCACCCCAATTCAAATCCCAAATGTTTAAATGCCTTTTCGGTCGCTTTTCTTCCTCTGGGTGTTCTCATTAAAAATCCTTCCTGGATTAAGAACGGTTCATACACTTCTTCCAGGGTTCCTGCATTCTCTCCTATGGCAGTAGCAATGGTGGTCAAACCAACCGGTCCGCCTTTGAATTTATCGATGATCGCTTTCAGAATACGGTTATCCATTTCGTCCAACCCGTATTTGTCCACATTCAGCGCATCTAAAGCATGCTGAGTAATTGCCAATGTAATTGTCCCATCACCTTTTACCTGTGCAAAATCACGCACTCTTCGCAAAATGGAATTCGCAATTCTGGGAGTACCCCTGCTGCGTCTTGAAATTTCGTATGCAGCTTCATCCTGGATAGGAATATCCAATAATTCTGCCGAGCGTTCAATGATCGAAGCCAGGGTTTCCACGTTATAGTATTCCAGGCGGGAGTTGATCCCGAAACGGGCTCTTAATGGCGCTGTAAGCAATCCTGAACGTGTTGTGGCCCCAATCAATGTAAATGGATTCAAACTGATCTGAACTGTCCGCGCATTGGCTCCTGAATCAATTAAAATATCGATGCAGTAATCTTCCATGGCGGAATACAGGTATTCTTCCACAACCGGACTCAAACGATGGATTTCATCAATAAAAAGTACATCCCCTTTGCTCAGGTTTGTTAAAAGCCCCGCCAGATCTCCCGGTTTATCCAAAACAGGACCACTGGTGACTTTAAATCCGACATTCAGTTCATTTGCAATAATGTTCGCCAATGTGGTTTTTCCAAGTCCGGGAGGACCGTGTAACAACACATGATCCAGGGGTTCATTTCGTTGTACAGCAGCTTGAACGAAGATCTCCAGGTTCTCCACAACCTGTGGCTGTCCCGCGAAATCATTCAATAACTTCGGGCGCAATACTTTATCGTATTCCTTTTCGGGATTCGATGCTTCGGATCTATAGTCGAATGATTCTTCCATGTACAAGTACAAAAATACAAAATATGCAATGATCTTCGAGTCACATAATAGCTATGTGTTATTCTTCGACCTTTCGTCCCTATTCAAAAGAATATAGTTAAATCTCACAAGTCCTTTGGATTTAAGAAAAAAATCATACCTACTCTTTGGATAAGCAGGAACTGCCTGTCAAAAATTGTTTCGATTGATCCGTAATTATCCTATTACCTATTCTGAATTTATCTCTAATTTCTGTTTTTAAAAGCAATCTAGGAGTTCACAAATCTAAGACCGACAGAAACATTAATACAACAATGTTGCAATAATTTTCCTGTTTATAAAAAAAAAAGTATACTTTTAGCCGATGCAAAAATTGGTCGGTTATCTTGCAATACTGTTTGTAGGGTTGGTTCTTTTTCCAACCACCATGCAAGCTGTGCATGAATTGACTGAGCATCATGAGGTTTCGCATTGCGATGATAATGTGCTTCACTTTTGTGGAAAACATGAGAACTGTAGTATTTGCTCATTTGTTTTTTCACCTTCTTTACCAACTGAAAATCGCCAATTTCAACTAACCGGGGAAGTAGTGGTGAATGATCGTGTTTGTACACTCTTGCAATTTCCTCCAAACACCCACTCCGCATTTTATTTTTCCCTAAGGGCTCCTCCTGTAGTTGCTTAAACTGCATTAAAAACACGTTTGGTATTGGGTTTAACGACTCAACGACCTTTTTCTGCAGCTCTTATAATTGCCGAAGTGAATTCTCCTATTCGGGCGGATATGCCAGCTACGGAGTTATTTGCCGGTCTTAAAATAACAATTTCTCTTTTTTTATTACGGAGCTTAAGGCTGTATCAGAATAGTGATACTTCAATTGCTCTCATTTAAGAACTATATGATCTTACGACTAAATTGGTTTATTTTGTCAGTGCCTTTCCTTTTGATTTCGCATCAATTGCATGCTCAAAATTGTAATGGATCAATTTCCGGAAAAGTCATTGACGAACACGATGGTTCGCCACTAGGACTTGCTGTAATCTCTATCCAGGGATTAAAAAAAACGGTTCAATCCGATGAAAACGGGAATTATCGTTTGGATAGTATCTGCAACGGAGACTATATCCTTCTCGTCCGTCATAAAGAGTGTGATCCTCTGCGACAAAAAGTAACCGTTAAGGGAGAAACCATCGTTTCGTTTTACCCGGAACAGCGTATTATGGACCTTGAATCAGTGACGATACAAGCCCAAAGATTAACATCACAGTCCACCCAGCCGAAAGATCAAGTATCACCGGAAAAGCTGGACCAGACAAAAGGACTTTCGCTGGGTGACGCACTGAAGACCGTTCCCGGTGTGAATACGCTGAATACGGGGAACTCTATCTCCAAACCCATTATTCACGGACTACACAGCAACAGAATCTTGATCCTCAATAACGAAATTCGTCAGGAAGGACAGCAATGGGGAATAGAACATGCCCCCGAAATAGATCCGTTCATTGCAGGCAAACTGTCTGTTATTAAAGGTGCGAACAGCGTTCGGTATGGTTCTGACGCAATGGGAGGAGTTGTACTTGTTGATCCAAGACCCCTGCGGGATTCCGCAGGAATAAATGGTGAAGTAAATTTGATTGGCGCAACTAATGGACGCGGAGGAACAGCCTCTGCCTTCTTTGATGGGAATTTCCGCAAGCTACCCGCGTTTTCGTGGCGCGTACAAGGAACACTGAAACAGAATGGAACATTATCCACCCCAAAATACAATCTCATAAATACCGGATTGAAAGAATATAATTTTTCTTATGCCTTGGGCTGGAAAAAACAACATTACGGAGCTGAGGTTTACTATAGTCAATTCAATACTACATTAGGCATTTTTGGTGCTTCACACATTGGAAATCTAACGGACCTTGACAAAGCATTTCACAGTTCTGTCCCTCTTGAAACCGGCAAATTTACTTATAAAATCGGACGTCCGTATCAACATATTGAGCACGAACTCCTAAAAGCAAAGTGCTATTTCGATACGGGAAAAAGAGGGAAACTAACGATTATCTATTCCCGTCAGTATAATCTTCGCTACGAATACGATAAGCATCCTCCGCTTAACGATTCGCTGGCAGCTTTAAATAAGCCCGATCTGCAATTTGAAATAACTACGCATACAACAGATGTTATCTGGGAACACCGAACTGCAAGGCATATTGCAGGAAGTATCGGTATAAACGGGATCACTCAAGGCAACACTTACGAGGGGCGTGCGCTTATTCCCAATTTTCGTAATTATAGCGGTGGGATCTTCTGGATTGAGCGTTGGAAGAAAAAGCACTTTGAGCTGGAAGCGGGCGCACGCTACGACTATAAATGGTTGCGTATTTACAAATATGAATATATCGGTAATGCAACTTATGAACTCATTTCACCGATCCATCATTTCGAAAATGTAACCGGGAATCTCGGAGCTATTTACAAAAAGGATTCCAGTTTCAATGTATCACTCAACGTCAGTTCGGCTTGGCGTGCACCTTCAGTAAGCGAGTTATACAGCTCAGGTCTTCACCATGGTGCCGCGGCTATTGAATACGGGAACCCGGCATTGGGATCAGAAATAGCATACAATGCAATTCTTGCAATTCGGTACCAACCATCAGACCAATTGTTTATAGAAGTTTCTCCGTATTATAATTTCATCCACAATTTCATCTACCGTCAGCCAACGGAAGAACCTGTTTTAACTATTCGTGGAGCATTTCCCGGATTTAATTATGTTCAGACAGATGCCATTCTGAAAGGTTGTGATTTCTACGCAAATTACAAAATCTTTAAACGCTTTGAATTAACAGGAAAAGCATCAATTTTAAGAGCTTGGAACAAGACACAGGATAATTGGCTGATCATGATGCCTGCGGATCGCGGAGAATTAGAGGCCATTTACCGGTTTAAATCGCACGGAAAAATTCAGAAAGCTTATTTGTCTGTATCGGCACTCTATGTAAATAAGCAATGGCGCGTCCCCCAAAATGTAGATTTTGCACCACCACCACCTGCGTATTTTCTTTTAGGCGCAAATGCTTCAATTACCGTCAAAATCGCTCAACAAGATATTGAGTTTGGTTTGAGTGTACAGAATGCATTGAACCAATCTTACCGCGATTACCTGGATCGATTCCGATATTTCGCAGATCAGCCCGGAATAAATGTCCTGGGCCGGATTAAAATACCTTTCCATTTTGGATTCAAATAATCATGATATCAATAATTTAAAAACAAACGCAATGAACAAAAAACTAAATAGATTGCTGGTTATCGGGCTAGTTGCAGCTTCTGTTATAACCGCATGTAAAAAGGACAAAGACCTGGTTCCGGTCCCACAACCGGTGGAAAATGAACCCGAAGTAATTACAACTATGAAGTTAATGTTTGTGGATTCTTCCAACGCTTCGAATGTTTATTACGCTACTTTCCGTGATCCTGATGGCGATGGGGGCACAAGCTTCGACATCTTCGATACGATCATCCTACAGCCTAATAAGACTTGGTATACAAGTATTTTATTGCTAAATGAAACCGTTTCACCAATTGATACCGTTTCCAATGACGTTTTAGAGGAAGCCAACGATCATAAATTCTGCTTTACACCTGCTGGAGTGAGCGCTACTGTTCAAATTACAGATCTAGATGGCAATGGTCTTCCGGTCGGACTTCAGTCAAAGTGGAGAACATCCGGTACCGGATCAGGTACAATGCAGGTAGAGTTACGTCACCAACCTGGAACAAAGGATGGAACATGTACTTCGGGAGAGACAGATATAAGTGTCGTTTTCCCGACCAAAATTCAATAATTTTAAAAATATTATGAAAAAACATCCGTTTATACGTGCTTCAGCAATTCTGCCGGAAATGACTGAGTAATCATTTAGTATAAAACGCAGAAAAAGAAGAATATATCCTGGAATTGTGGAAATAATTCCGAAACTCTTGAGCCTTGTCCATCATTGCGGATAAGGCTTTTTTTAGGATTCCGAACTCCTTTTCGGACGGAACATTATTACCTACGGCCCTGGCAACTCAACGAATAGGGCAGGTATTCTATTTGGAATTCTATTTGGAACTCCATTTGGTTTTGATGTATTTCCTCTTATGGGCAAATGAGGGATATTCCAAACGTTCGCCAAAAGGCATGCTGCATCACCAGACTCCTGCACTTACTAATAATTGGTATATACTTGTAAATACCTTATTAACTTAAAAGTATCGCACCAAAAAAAGGCGACTCTTTCGAACCGCCTTCTAAATATCCGTCAAAATTTCTAATGATCTCCTTCTTCTCCTTCAGCCAAAGGAACAACCTGAGAAATGAAATCTTCTTCAGCTCCCGGCTTGGAGTAATCATATGGCCAACGGTGAACTTCCGGAATAGCTCCCGGCCAGTTTCCATGTATATGTACAACCGGGGTTGTCCACTCCAATGTATTGGATCTCCAAGGGTTTTGAACCGCTTTTGGACCTCTGTAAATACTATAGAAGAAGTTGAACAAGAAAATCAACTGACCGAATGCTGCGATGATCGCAAAAACGGTAATGATCACATTCAAATCCATAATCATGTCTTGTGTCGGCTTGTCGAAATCACCGTATACGGAGTAATCGTAATAACGGCGAGGAGCTCCGGCCAATCCTACGAAGTGCATTGGGAAGAATACTCCGTATGCTCCAACGATCGTAACCCAGAAATGAGCGTATCCCAAACGGGTGTTCAACATACGTCCGTACATTTTAGGGAACCAGTGGTAAACACCGGCAAACATTCCGAATACAGCGGACATCCCCATTACAATGTGGAAGTGAGCCACAACGAAATACGTATCGTGAACCGCAATATCCAATGCAGAATCCGCCAGGATGATACCTGTTACACCACCGGTGATGAACGTAGAAACCAAGCCTACCGAGAATAACATCGCAGGAGTGTAGATGTTGGATCCTCTCCAGATCGTTGTAATGTAGTTAAACACTTTCACGGCAGAAGGAATTGCAATCAACAAAGTAGTAAATACGAATACCGATCCGATGAACGGGTTCATACCTGTAATGAACATGTGGTGACCCCATACGATAAAGGATAAGAATCCAATTGCCAGGATGGAACCGATCATTGCACGGTAACCGAAGATCGGCTTACGTGAATTCGTAGAGATAATTTCAGATGTCAGACCCAATGCAGGCAATAATACAATGTATACCTCCGGGTGACCTAAGAACCAGAATAAGTGTTGATACAACAATGGAGATCCGCCGTGGTTTTCCAACATTTCCGAACCAACAATGATATCAGAAAGGTAGAAAGAAGTTCCTGCCAAACGGTCCATCATCAATAGCAATGCAGCAGATAATAAAACCGGGAAAGACAATACCCCTAGGATCGCAGTAATGAAGAATGCCCAGATTGTCAACGGCAAACGAGTCATTTTCATTCCTTTTGTACGTAAGTTGAAGATCGTTACGATATAGTTCAATGAACCCAATAAGGAAGAAGCAATGAAAATCGTCATTGAAACCAACCACATGGTCATACCCAAACCTGAACCTTCAATTGCCTGAGGCAATGCGGATAAAGGAGGATAAATCGTCCAACCTGAAGATGCAGGTCCTGTTTCGATGAACAAAGAAGCCAACATGATCAATGAAGAGATCAGGAACATCCAGTATGACAACATATTCAGGAAACCGGAAGCCATATCACGCGCACCAATCTGCAACGGAATAAGTAAGTTGGAGAAAGTCCCGGACAATCCACCTGTCAGCAGGAAGAATACCATGATCGTACCGTGGATCGTAACCAATCCCAGGTACATACTCTCTTTCATAACTCCTCCCGGAGCCCATGTTTCACCAAGGAAAAATGATAAGAAATCCGATTCCTCACCCGGCCAAGCCAACTGGATACGGAACAAGATAGATAATAACATTGCTACTACCCCCATAAATACAGCAGTCATCAAAAACTGCTTTCCAATCATTTTATGGTCTTGACTAAAAATATATTTAGAAATAAAACCTTCTTCATGGTGGTGATGTCCATGAGCGTCGTGATGTGCGTGTGCTTCGTGAGCTGCCATGATTTTATTTTTTTACTTTATTGTTTACTTAATTAATTATTGCATGATTACATTACCGCAGGAACAGTATCTTGTGCTACAGCAGTTGAATCAGCCGGAGCAGCTTTTGGTTTACCAACCGGGTAAATGTTTCTGAACGTTTTACAGTCAGCTGCTGCTTTCGGGTCCAACTTAGAAACTTTCTTATACCACTTCTTGTAAGCCGGCTTGTCCAATACGACAACCATCAACTTCATTTTGTAGTGGGAAGAACCACAGATCTTGTTACACATCAATACATAGTTGAACTTCGGATTGTGCATTTTCTCGCGCATTTCCGATGTAGTGATGGAAGGTGTAAACTTAAAGCGTGTCGTTTGTCCCGGTACCGTGTTCATCTGTGCACGGAAATGAGGGAAGTAAGCAGAGTGGATCACATCCTTTGAACGGAAGTTGAATTCGTAATCCTGGTCCTTACACAAGAATAAAGTATCATTGGCATTGAACACGATATCATCCATTGCGCGTGCATCCATTGCACTGTTATGGCGCGCTTTCATTTGGTACAACATACGCACCATACGCTCTTTTCTAGCCAGATCTTTCACCATCAAATCGTGGTCCTCAGGAACAAAGATCAATTTTGGATTGTTCAGTTTAGCCTCCAATGCACGAATTCCGGTTGAACTGTTTTCCATACTGTCGATCGCATCCTGGATAGTCTTGGTAGTCAACAAAGCCATCGGGTTGTTCTCGTTCGTCAATTTGTAATCGAAATACCCCAATGTGTTATCGTCTCCAGACATACGAACTGTCCAGTCGAATTGCTTGGAGAACAATTCAATTCTGATCGCTTCTTTGGAAGCATTATCCGTTTGCTCGTTCCATGATCTCAAACCTAAGATGATAATCACTGCCAAAACGATTGCCGGAACTACTGTCCAAACCAACTCCAAACGGTTGTCATGCGGGAACCAATATGCTTTTACTCCCGGCTTGCGAACATACTTAAATGCGAATCCGAACAATAAAGCATTCGTTAAGAAGAATACTGCAATAATGATCCACAGGTTCAAATCCATCAACCAGTCTGTTCCTTTTCCGTGAACCGAAGCAGCTTCTCCACGACCAGTGAACCCATACTCAACAAATAGGTACAATACTGACGCGAAAAACGCCAACATAAACACCAGTAATAAGGTTGCGTTTAAACGGTTATCGCGATTCGGAATATCTTCCTCACGACGGTTTCTTAATTTAGAAGAAAGCTCATACATACGCACTAACTGTGCTACGGCAATAACTCCTAAAATGATAACTATTAATACGATTAGCTTTGTCATGTTTTTTATTTTATCGTAACAACAAGTGCCTTATTAAATTTCGTGATGAATACTTTCGTCCAGGAATGGGTGATTTACCGGCATCAATGGAGCTTTCGTCAGGTTCATCAAAATAATTCGGATAAAGAATCCCAAGAACAATAACGCCATTCCGATTTCCATCGCTCCGATGTAAGCATGTTTCCCCATAGAACCTCCCATTACCATCAGGTAGGCATCAACCCAGTGACCTGCGAAAATGATTACCCCTACTCCGGTCAATACACCAGCGTGTCTTTTTGCATCACGGGACATTAACAACAACATCGGGAATGCGAAGTTGATGAAGAACATTCCGAAGTAAAGCATTTTGAAATCTTCAATACGAGTCAAATGGTATGTTACCTCTTCCGGGATATTTGCGTACCAAATCAACATGAATTGAGAGAACCACAAGTAGGACCATAAGAAAGAAGTTGCAAATGTCCATTTTCCTAAATCGTGGATGTGGTTTTCATTTACCTTACTCAAGTACCCCTGCTTTTTCAAATACAATGTCAAGGTTACCAAAACAACCATCGTTGAACACCACATTCCGGCGAATACATACCATCCGAATAACGTAGAGAACCAATGTGCATCAATTGACATGATCCAGTCCCAAGCAGACGTAGAGGAAAATACCGCAAAGAAAACCAGGAACAATGCTCCTTTTTTATAGTTCGTAAAGTGAATGGCTGTTCCACCTACACGATCCTCTTCCAAGGAACGCATTTTGAAACCTCTCCAGAAGATGAAGTAAACTCCCATGTAAGCCAATGTTCTGATCCAGAAGAAAATTTGGTTCAGATACGCACTTTTCTTTACTAAGATCGGATCATGTTGAACATGCTCGTTATCCATCCAAATGTAAATTCCTCCACCCTTTGTTAACGAAAGAGTCAAAAGAGTAATCAACATCAATGCGATACCATAAGGCAGGTAACCTGCTACTCCTTCAATGATGCGCTTTACAGATGCGTACCATCCTGTTTCCGTTGCATATTGCAGCGCTAAGAAGTACAATGCTCCCAAACCGATCGCGAAGAAGAAGAAACTATCCACCAACAAGTTTCCTAAGAAACGTGTTTGAAAATGCGCTCCGTGATGATGAGACTCTGTAAACTCCACCCAAACACCTAAACAGATGCCGATCACTCCTAACAACATCAGGATTACCGTAAGGGATTTTGCTTTTGATGAAACTTTGAATTCCATTTTTATTCGTTTTCTTTCTTAGTAAATATTACATTCATTTTATTGAATCAGCAACCGGTGCTGCAAGTGCACCCCAAGCAGGAGCGCCGTTTGCATCAAATGTACCGTACTTCGGATCCTGGAACTTTCTTACATAGTGCACCAAAGTCCAGATTTCCTTCTTGTTCAATAAAGATGCATGAGACCCCATCATTCCCTTACCGTAGTAAATGGAATAGAACATTTGTCCTTCCTGGATCGCCAAACCACTCAATACAGCTGCACCGGTATACGCTCCGGACTTCACCATCGGTCCTTCTCCGTCACCTTTCTCACCATGACAGTGATTACAGTTTACCTGGTACAATGCTTTCCCGTCTGCGAATATCTTATCCGCCACTTCTTTCGAAGTTAACTTCAATGGATTCACATCGGAAGCTGCCATTTTGTATTCATAATCCGCATCTTCATTGGAAGACAAATCATATTGGTACAAACCGTGCGTTTCTGCAAACAATCTACCCGGCATACGGTGGTATGGAAGTAAGGTATGAACAGTTGCCGAATCAGTACCCCAATAAGGAATTGCGTAACGCGGCGGAACCATTGCGGAGCGACGCATTTTCATTTCGTCATTGATCTGACCGCGAACTTCACCATAATCAACATATGGTTCAACCGCAGGAGAACGATACATATCAGGCATGTATTCCAAACCTGCACTATCCGGATCAGAAGTACACGCTGCCGCCAGCAACGCTACCAAAGAAAACTGTGCAAATGCCTTGAATTTTACTTTCATCTGTATTGGTCTTTAAACTCTGTAAGACTTAAGATCTACAGTTAATTAATGAATATCTTTTTGATCTACTTCTATCACTCCTGTCTCATTCAACATGGCCATTAATTCTCCTTCGGAAAACTGACCGTTGTCTGACAAACGTAACTCCATTACGAATTTGTCATCTGTTGTACGAGGATCCGGATTTGTTGCTGGCATTCCCGGCAAAGTCCTATTCAATAATAAATAAGTGATCGCCATTCCGTGAGCAGCACACAATACCGTGAACTCGAACGTAATCGGAATGAACGCCAATACGTTATCTAAATAGGTCATACTTGGTTTACCCCCAATGTTCATCGGCCAGTCGTGAATCATGAAATAATTCATTCCCAAAGTTGCCAATGTGGTACCGGTCAAACCATATAAGAATGCCATAATTCCCAAACGTGTCTGCTTTACACCGATAATCGGATCAATACCGTGAATCGGGAACGGAGAAAACACGTCAGCTACTTTAACTCCTTTAGCGACTAACTTCTTTGCACCATCTTTTAGCACATCGTCGTCGTCATACATTGCATAAATTACTTTCTCTGCCATGTTTCTCTATTAATGATTATGAGTATCGTGGTCATCGTGTCCATGACTGCCATGACCGTTTTTTGCAAAATAAGGGTGAACCGGAGCGGTATCGTTCTTATATGATTCACCGGATGATTTCAAGATTGTTTTCAATTCGTTCAACGCCAATACCGGGAAGAAACGGGCAAACAATAAGAAGAATACGAAGAACAGACCGATCGTTCCGATATAGACACCTAAGTCGATGTGACTCGGGTAATGCATAGACCAGGAAGATGGCAGGTAATCGCGGTGGATAGATGTCACGATAATTACATAACGCTCGAACCACATACCGATGTTTACAACAATCGAAATGACGAATGTAAACAATAAGCTTCTGCGCAATTTCTTGAACCACATCAACTGAGGTGAAACCACGTTACAAGTCATCATTGACCAGTAAGCCCACCAGTATGGTCCTGTTGCTCTGTTGAAGAATGCGTATGCTTCGTATTCCACACCTGAATACCAGGAAATGAATAACTCGGTAATATATGCAGTACCTACGATCGAACCTGTAACCATGATTACGATGTTCATGTATTCTACGTGTCTTGTGTGGATGTAAGCTTCCAGCTTCATTGCCTTACGCATAACAAGAAGGAGCGTTTGTACCATCGCGAACCCGGAGAATACGGCTCCCGCAACGAAATACGGAGGGAAGATAGTTGTATGCCATCCCGGAATTACCGATGTGGCAAAGTCAAAGGATACGATCGAGTGAACCGAGAATACCAACGGTGTCGCAACACCCGCCAATACCAAAGAAACCAATTCAAAACGGTTCCAGTGCTTCGCACGCCCGGACCATCCGAAAGAAAGAATGGAATACATCTTCTTTGGAATCGGTTTTTTCACGCGGTCACGGATAGTTGCGAAATCGGGAATCAAACCGATATACCAGAAAACAAGGGATACCGAAAGATACGTTGAGATCGCAAATACGTCCCATAACAACGGCGAGTTGAAGTTAACCCATAATGAACCGAAGTGGTTTGGCAATGGAAGTGTCCAGTAACCTACCCATAAACGACCCATGTGAATTAACGGGAACAAACCTGCCATGAATACCGCGAAGATGGTCATCGCTTCAGCAGAACGGTTAATCGCCATTCTCCATTTTTGACGGAACAATAACAACACGGCTGAGATCAGGGTTCCGGCGTGACCGATACCTACCCACCATACGAAGTTGGTGATATCCCAAGCCCAACCAATGGTTTTGTTAAGACCCCAAACTCCGATACCTGTTCCTAACAAGTAAAAGATACATCCTACTCCGTATAATCCGATAACTAAAGCGATACCGAATAAAATGTACCACATGCGCGGTGCTTTATCCTCAATCGGTTTACAGACGTCCTCGGTAATCTCGTGATACGTTTTGTGACCTAATATGAGGGGTTCACGAATTGCAGCTTCCTTATGCATTAGACTTTAATTTTAAGCAATTAATGATTTGACTTACTTTCCTGTTTTTCAGCATGTGCTTCATGGCCTCCATGATGCGCTTCTGCTACCAGTTTATCCAGATCAGCGTTTTCGTTGTTACGGATCTTAACCTGGTACCAAACATTTGGTTTCACACCTACTTCTTCCAGTGCCTGGTAAGAACGTTTGTCAGCTGAAACCTTACGAATCTTAGAATTCACATCATTCCAGTCACCGAATACAATTGCTCCCGCAGGACAAGCCTCCGAACAAGCAGACTCCAGTTCATTATCCTGAACGGTTCTGTTTTGAGTTTTCGCATCCAGCTTCACAGATTGGATTTTCTGAACACAGAATGAACATTTCTCCATCACACCACGTGTACGAACGGTAACGTCAGGATTTAATACCATACGTCCTAAATCGTCCTGTGCCGGGTTGATTTCTGTAAATTTCTTATAAGATGGGTAGTTAAACCAGTTGAAACGACGAACCTTGTAAGGACAGTTGTTCGCACAGTAGCGAGTACCGATACAACGGTTATAAGTCATTTGGTTTAATCCTTCATTGGAGTGCGTTGTCGCTGCAACCGGACAAACCGTTTCACACGGAGCGTGGTTACATTGCTGGCACATCATCGGCATGTGAACTACAGCAGGATTTGCAGTAGGGATTTCAGATTCAACATAATCCAAATGTCCTAAAACAGGATCCTTACGTGTACCTACAGCAGCCTCTTCGCTGGAAGCAAAGTAACGGTCGATACGCAACCAGTGCATTTCACGACCTCTGCGTACTTCGTCTTTACCAACTACCGGGATGTTATTTTCAGACTGACAGGCAATGATACAAACACCACAACCAAAACACTGGTTTAAGTCGATTGTCATTCCCCAACGGTGACCGATATTTTCTACCGGGTGAGCATCCCACAAGTCGAATTCCGAGATCGGAACTTCACCTTCGTGTGTATGTAACACGTGCTTGTGATTGTATGTTCCGGGCTCTTCATTCTGGTAAATATCCAATGTCGTTTCTCTAACGATAGAGTTACGGGACATTACTGTATGATGAATTTGTGTTGCTGCGATCGGATACAGATCAGTTCCTGTTTTTGAAATAGATCCGCTTACATTGTTTTGGTAAGTTCCGTTCTCCCAAGTCAGGAAGCGGTAAGCATTTTTACCAACTGAAACGCGGTTCCCGTTAGCATCTGTTTCGAAACCTCCGTATTGTTTGGTTACGAATGCTGCGTTACCGATGTTTTCATTTCCTTCTCCACGTCCGTAACCCAGAGCGATACCGATGGTACCCGGAGCTTGTCCCGGTGAAGGATAAACCGGAAGTGTGATCGATTCACCACCAACTTTTACAGTTGCCATGTTCAATCCGTTCTCCTGATCGTAATAAGTGGTATAACCACCTTTTTTCATTTCTTCAGGAGACATGGTAATGTAGTTATCCCAAGTCACTTTGGAAATCGGGTCCGGCATCTCCTGTAACCATGGGTTACCTGCCATATCTCCGTTTCCGATCCCTGCTTTTTGGTACAATACAACTTCAAGAGCACCGCCTTTCGGTAATTTACCTGCTACTTTACCCATCGCAGCATCGTTAAACGCTACAGGAGCACCAGGCATTACGAAATCTTCGTTACAGCTATTGTGAATAGCCATTTCCCAGTATGTATTAAAATCCGTGTATTTTGTTTGCATCGGGAATCCGTAGATCTCCCAATTCTTTTGAATGTATTCGTAAGCTACACGTGAGTCTTTCCCCCCACGATGACTTTTTCCTGCCCAAACCAATAAGGACTCCATAGCAGAAGCCGTATCGAATAAAGGACGAATAGTCGGTTGTGCGATCGCATAATGTCCTGCTTTCGGATTGTAATCCATCCAAGACTCCAATGCATGGTGATCAGGAGCAATGTATGCACACTTGCTGGCTGTTTCGTCTCCGTAACCGGATAGTGAAACACTCAATTTTACTTTATCAAGAGCCTCTGCAAACGCCTTCCCGTTCGGCAAGTTGTAAACAGGGTTTGTTCCTAAGAAGAATACAGCATCCGGTCCTTTTCCTGCGATCACATCAGAAACCAACTGCTGCATTTTCGCATCTTCCGATTGGAACATTTGAAGTTGCTTATCAAAAAGAATAGTCTTTCCGTAAGCCCCCAACACGCTGTTCAGTTTGTTCGTAAGAATCTGGATCGCTTTATTGTTAGACCCGGAAACAACCACTGACATACCTTTGGAAGCTTTCAGGGCCTTTACTGCTTTATCAGCAACAGCCATTGCTTCTTTCGGTAAAGTAGCGGAAACTCCGGCATTTACTCCGAATTTGCCCAAGATATAAGCCAATACATTTGCCTGCTCACTAGGCTTGATCATTCCGCGGTAATCTGCGTTCGAACCGGTAATAGACATGGTCGACTCAAACTGGAAGTGTTTGCTCATCCATTCTCCGTCCGGGTTACGGCGTTTTCCGTAATCAGCAGAGAATGCATTTCCAAGCAACCAGGTACTTAAGAAGTCTGCACCGATACTCACAATGGTCTTAGCTTGTGTGAAATCGTAATCAGGAATCGCACGCATTCCGAATGATTCCATATTCGCCTCACGCATTCCTGCATACGAAATCGCATCGTATTGAATAAAGTTAAAGTTCGGGTGAACTGTCGGCATTCCGTTTGCATCTTTCACTTCTCCGTAGATGCTTGTAGACAAATCTGCAATGGCACCTTGCATGGAAGGAGAAATAACCGAATTTGCAACGAAAGCAACCTTCCCGTTTGATTTCTTGATCTTAGCCAATGCTGCTTTTACAGCATCATCTAATTTATCCCATGAAATATCTTTTCCACCTTTCGCTTGTGCCGTTTTCAAACGCGCATTATCGTAAAGAGAAAGAACAGACGATACGATCTGAGGAGTTAAAGCTCCCTGTGTAAATCCGAAATCGCGGTTTCCTTTGATATAAATAGGTCGACCCTCACGCGTTTTAACAACAATACTTGCATACGCATTCCCATCATAATAAGTGGACGCATACCAAGTAGCAACACCAGGTGTCACGTTTTCCGGTTTCACAACGTAAGGAATAGCTTTTGTAACCGGAGCCTCACATGCCGCAACTGTAGCAGCTGCAACACTGAATCCTAAGAATTTCAAGAAGTCACGACGTGCCGTAGATGTTTCAGCAAGTTGATCATCACTCAAGAATTCGTCAACAGAAACAGACGGAGAAAACTCACGATCTCTTGACTCAACAAATGCAGGTGTTTCATGCAATTCATCAAGACCTTTCCAATATTTTTTTGACATAGCCATAATCTTTGTTCTACTGTTCGAGATTGATTAATAGTGACATTTAGCACATTCCCAACCACCTAATTCTTTAACCGTTATTTTCTTGTCCTCAAGGAACTTGTTGTATAATTTTCTGTCTTTTAACAAACGGTTATGCATTTCATTGTAATAGTTGCTTCCTTTTGAATCCAATGACCCGGAAGAAATTTCTTTCTCAGCGTGACATTCGATACACCATCCCATTGTCAACGTTGCTTTTGTCAACGGAACGTTTCCTTCTACTTTGTTCAATTCGGAAACCGGTTGAACTTTCGCAGTTTCATTCATTTTGGTCATATCACCGTGACACTGCTTACAATCCACCTGACCTGCAACTACGTGCTGTTTGTGATTGAAATAAACGTGATCAGGTAAAACATGAACTTTGTTCCAGATAATCTCTTTTGTTTTCCCGGAGTACTTCTGAGTTGCAGGATCATAACCTGCAGCAGCGTAAATCTTAGCGATTTTCTCTTGTTGTTCAGGAGTATTTCCGTTGATCTGCTTGTGACAGTTCATACATACGTTTACCGTTGGAATCCCTGCAGTTTTTCCATCGATTGCCGAATTGTGACAATACTTACAATCAATTCCGTTCTTACCGGCGTGAATGTCATGCGGGAATTCGATCGGCTGAGACGGTTGGTAATCTTCCAACACCCCGATTGAATACAACGAAAGAAATAAGGATACAATTAAAGAGAACGTGATCACCAATCCTCCAAGACCTACATAACTCTTGTATTTCCAAGCCCATGCCTTGAACTCCTGTCCGAATGAAAGATCATCGTCAACAGACTGTCCATCGTGCTCTCTCGTTGCATTTCTCAATTGACGGCGAACACCACCAACAGCCATAATGATTACAACGAACACAACTCCCATCAGTATCCAGACCCAGGAAAGACTGTCTTCTTCCACTTCTTCGGCAGCAGCACCCGCAGCAACACTTTGACCATTAGCCGGACCAGCGGATGGATCAGGCTGCTCATCCACCCAATTAAAGATTGCGTCGATTTCTTCGGTTTTTCCAGCCAGATCCGGGAATGTATTCATTGCCGTCGACTTCAAACCCGAGATCTTTTTCGCATACGGATCAGCCGCCGCAGCCGCATTCCAGTTCGCTACCCATTGGTAAATCGATCCTTCCTTTGCTCCTTCAGCCGCCCATTTCTCACGAACGTGGAATAATTTTGGTCCGGTACCATCTTTGTGCGGAGAGTGACAAGTAGCACACTTTGCCTTGAAAAGCGCTCCACCATCCGGAGTCGCAGCGAAACTATCAAATGCACCAACAACAAAAACTGTCGAAAGCGCACCGATACACCATTGTTTTATACTTCTAAACATCTGATTATTAGATATTTTTGTTTCTACAATAAGTTGTCAATGCCATGTTAATACAGCAATTAACGATGGCAAATTTAGAAGAATAAGGGGTTTCTGTGACAGTTTTATGACAATTTCTGCACCCGATTTTTTAATTTAAAATGATTCTAAATAACTCCCTTCTTTCACATTTCTTAACAATCCCCTAATTTGCTACAACTTACATCTGTTTCGGACACTTTAGCCTCCGTTTTTTGGCACGATTTTTTTCAATGAATTCAGCAAATACCGATTGAATAAGGCACATGCAAAAAATCAATTAACTTTGTCAAAAGCTATTTGTATGAAAAAGGTGATTTTGATCTCTGCGTTATGCATTTTTTCGTATTCCGGAAATGCACAGGTTACGATTGTAAAAGACAGTAGAATTGACGAATTGGTAAACGCCCAAGGGCAGGGAGCAATGCAGGAAATCAACGGATACCGCTTACAACTGGCATTCGATTCGAATAGATCGTTTATCGATGATGCACGCTCACGTTTCTCAGCGCAATTTCCAAAGGTCGATACCTACGTCGAATTTGTTGCTCCACATTACTTCCTGAAGGTTGGTGATTTCCGGACACAATTGGAAGCTGAAAAAGTAAAAGCAGCCACTGCTTCGCAATTCCCCACCGGATTTATCGTAAAAGAGAAAATTAATTTGCCGCGGATCGACCAGTAATTATCAATTTTTGACTGATCAATTATCAAGCTTGTTCTTCTTGATAATTATCTAATTCATAATTGATAATTTTATGGCTTTGCCAGAAACGTATCCACTCGAAACACATCCCTGTATCAGGTAGCCACCGGTAGGCGCATCCCAATCGATCATTTCACCTGCCACAAATACGTTCGGAAAGCGGTTCAATTCTCCGGACGCTGAAATTTCGGAGACCGAAACTCCGCCGGCACAGGAAATCACTTCTTCGATCGGACGGAAACCGCGAATGCCAATCGGAAATTCCTTGATTGCTTTCGCCAATTCTTTCGGGTTTAAGAAACGCTCCTTGGAAACAAAATTCCGGATCCAGAAAATGGCTACTTCTCCCAATTTCAATTCTTTCAGTCCTTGCGACGGATTCTTGGCCTTTTTCAGCACTTCGAAGACTTTCTCAAGGCTCATTTGAGGTTTGAGGTCGACTTTAAATACCGGTTTTTCCATTTTCCGCAAAGCTCCGTTGACCGCATAGACCGGTTTCCCTTCCAGACCGTAACTTGTGCAGACCAAATCGCCGGAGCAACTCTGGTTCCCGCAGGTAACCCGGATATTTTTCAGGATCTTCCCTTCCAGGTCCCCCAACCAGTTTTCATACAACACCAAACCGGAGTTACTCGCCTGGAACGGAGTTAATTCAATCATTTTCTGTTCGAAAACAGCTGTCCATGCCCCATCCGAACCCGTAACCGGCCAGGATTTACCGCCAAGAGCCAAAACCAGGTAGTCAAAATCCATTTTTTCGGATTTTCCCTCTCGCTCAATCACTGCTTGTTTGTGATCGAAGTTCACAAACCGGGTATTCAGTAAAAACTGCACCTTCGGTTCCAGGAACGATTTCCAGGCATTCAGGACCTGGATCGGTTTGATGTCATCCGCCGGAAAAATTTTGCCCGATGACCCGATTTTGGTCTCAACACCAATCTGTTTGAGGAATTTGATCCAGTCCTTGTTCGAAAACTGCCTGATTGTTTGCCTGATCCATTCGGAATCGTATTTGTCACGGAATTCACTCGGAGTTTCCGAATGTGTTAAATTAAATCCGCCATCACCGGCCACCAGGAATTTGCGTCCCACGCTTGCTTTGTGGTCCAGCAAAAGAATTTCACAATCGCTTTTCAGCAATTGGGTTGCAGCCATTAGACCCGCAGGTCCGCCGCCAATAATTAGTACACGTTTCAAATCAGCGATAATTAATCGTGATCTTCTTCGCCAATTCTTTCGCTTTATCAGTAACCAGATCCACTTCCTGATCACCCGAATACAATACAACAGCCATTCTTCTGTACGGTCGCGTAGTAGGCTTTCCGAAAATCCGTACATCCGAACCTTCCTCCTGCAATACCTCTTCCAAACCGGAAAAAGTAGGTGCATGATTGGATTCTTTATCGGCCAAAACAACAGCACTTGCACCGTTCTTTAAAGAAACGATAGAAGGGATCGGTAATCCGAGAATGGCCCGTGCATGTAATTCAAATTCACTGAAATTTTGTGTCCCGGCAAGTGTTACCATACCCGTATCGTGCGGACGTGGCGATAATTCGGAGAAATAAGCCCCATCTTTTGTGATAAAGAATTCTACTCCCCACAAACCTGACCCACCAAGTGCTTTCGTCACTTTAGCTGCCATTTCCTGGGCTTCCTTCAAATGTTCCTCATTCATCGGCATAGGCTGCCAGCTTTCCTGGTAATCTCCGCGTTCCTGCCGGTGACCAATTGGAGCGCAAAACAAGGTCTGACCGTTATGCTGTGTTACGGTTAAAAGTGTAATCTCGTAATCGAACGGAATGAATTCTTCTACGATTACTTCTTTTAAATCACCACGTGAACCTTCAATAGCATAAGTCCATGCGTTGGAAATCTCTTCTTTCGAACGGATTACGGACTGGCCTTTTCCGGAGCTCGACATCAGCGGTTTTACCACACATGGAATACCAATTTTCAGGACTGCCTGTTCAAATTCCGCTCCTGTTTTTGCGTACAGGTAATTAGCTGTTTTTACTCCCAGATCCTTAGCCGCCAGGTCACGGATTGCCTTGCGATTCATAGTGAAATTAGCTGCTTTTGCAGAAGGAATGACCTGGATTCCCATTTTCTCGTATTCGTAGAAACGCTCCGTACGGATTGCTTCGATTTCCGGAACGATCAAGTCAGGACGGTGTTTTGCAACAATGGCATCCAGTGAAACCGCATCCAGCATATTGATGACTTCAAACGAATCTGCAACCTGCATGGCCGGAGCATTTTCATAACTGTCAACAGCAATAACTGTCTGACCCAAACGTTGTAAGGCTATTACCAGTTCCTTTCCAAGTTCACCCGAACCCAGGAGTAAAATTTTCTTTTGCATGACACAAAAGTAGTGTAAAGAGTTTAAAAATTGGAAAGGGGTTAAACTAAAGTTCAAAGGTGTTTTAAGGAAATCTATATTGAACTATTGAAGTAAATTGAATAAACTTTTGGCGGAAAATCACGTCATATGTAATATTAACTATATTTGAAATTAGCATGAAGGGAAAATTAACTGATTTATTACATACTTACCATGGCATTTCATTGGAAGAATTGTCTCGTGCTCCCTTAATGAACCGTGTGGACGAAAAGTTTGCTTTCCCGATCAGTAAACTGGAGGCTTTCCTGGATGAAATGCGTCCTTATTACGATGTTTTGAATATAGACGGAAAAGTAATCTTTGATTATACCAGCCAGTATTTCGACAATTCCAGCTATTCCTTTTTCCAGGATCATCACAAATCCATTCCCAATCGCTTCAAAGTGCGCATCCGTACATACCTGGACAGCAACAAATCCTATCTGGAAGTCAAAGAAAAAATCAAAGGAAGAACGGACAAGAACCGCATCAATATTGATGGTTTCACTTCTGATTTCTCAGAACACCACCGTTCGTTCTTAATGGACAGGCTGCGAAGGAAGATGGATTTGAAACCCGTCATGGTTAACAGTTATCGACGGATCACCCTGGTGAATAAACTGGCCGAAGAGCGTTTAACCATTGATTTTGACATTGTGAATGGCACACTCGAGGCACCCGAATGCAAGAATCAGACACTTTCGGATGTTGTTATCGCAGAATTAAAACAACCCAAACTTGATCGGACTTCTCCTTTCTATCAATTAATGAAACGCGAATTGATCCGACCCTTTCGCATATCTAAATTTTGCTTCGGCATGATTGACCTCTACGAAGAAGACCGGTTAAAGGCAAACAGGTTCAAAGCAAAAAAGCTACTGATACAAAAACTAATAAACAATTCATCACATGTTGCTCTCCCATCAGCCGGACTATAAACTATTCGGCATTTCCTTTTTCAATGAAGACCTGTATGCGCTTCTATTCAGAATGACCGTCAATTTGGTGGTTCTGCTCATCCTGATCAGGTTCATGTATTACACCAAGGCACGCCGAAAAGACTACCTGTTCACCTATTTTTTGATCGGGATGATTACTTTCTTCCTGTGTTTCGGATTGAAAAAACTCGATATCGACACCGGAATGGGACTCGGACTTTTTGCCATCTTCGGAATCCTGAGGTACCGCACGGAAGGAATTGAGATCAAGGAAATGACTTACCTGTTCCTGGTAATCGGGCTCTCGGTGATCAATGCCTTGGCCTCCAATAAAATCTCCATGTCCGAAATGGCTTTGATGAATGGCTGCCTGATTTTATTAACAGCCGGTTTGGAATACTTGTGGCTCTTAAAACACGAAACCCGGAAGATCATATTATATGATCGCATTGATCTGATCCAACCGGAAAAATACCACGAAATGATGGCGGACGTTCAGCAAAGAACCGGTTTAAAGATTAACCGCATTGAAATCGGTAAAATTGATTTCTTACGCGATGTGGCGCAATTGATGATCTTCTACGATGGAGACATTCAATCATTCGGTACCGGATCCGGACCAATTGATTCGGAGTAATTACGAAACCATTTTAAATAGTATGGGCGCGATTAATCGCGCCCATACTATTTTTGAATTTAATATTATTATTATGCATTGTCCTAAAGTTTAGGTGATTTTTTTAGAGCACGCAGATTATATGGACTCCGACATGGTCGGAGCGCAGATTTTGATTATATATTATCTGCGTAATCCGCGACATCTGCGTGAAAAATTGTTTATCACCTATATTCTGGGACACTACTTATTATTATTTCAAAGCATCCGCTTTTTCCTGGGCCTTTTTCATGATGTTATCAGCCTTGGTCTGTGCTTCCTGGTCCAATTTGTTTGCGCTGTTATCAGCTTTCTTTTTAAGCTCTTTACACGTACCTTCCGCGAGTTTCTTTTTCACAATGTTTCCTCCCGCTTCATCCATTGCCGCAGTACATTGCTTGTCTGCTTCCGCACGGATCTGGTCACCCGCTTTCTTCGCTTCCGCTTTCACTTTGTCCGCTTCTTTCTGCGCATCGGCCAGGATCTTGTTCTTCTCTGCGACCAGGTCTTTTTTCACCTCATCCACCTTGTCTTTTACCAGGGTTTTCACAGAGTCCTTCGCTTTATCGACCAGCTCCTTTCCTTTCTCCTTCAGGTTGTCTTTCAGGTTCCCGGTTGCTTTCAATAAGGCTTCTTTGAAATCGGTTTTGATCACCGGCTTGGTCACCGTTCCGCCAACCAATGCATTGACCGGAATGATGTCCGGAATAGATCCGATATTCAATTTCGGAGAAATACCATTCACTTTTGCGATTCCCGACTCAGCCGCTTTGATAATTCCTCCCGGGATCATAGTTTTCGGCACCTGCATCACCATTTTGTAATCGATTTCCTGGGTAAATGCAGTAGATCCCGTCACTTCGGTATCAATGCCGCTCAGTTTGATCTTCAGCGGCTTTTTCAGGCTCATCTTTCCATCCTTAAAGCTGAAGAATGCCTTCACATCTTTGAATGTCTGGTTGGAAATCTTATCCATGCTCAATGCATCTCCCAGTTTCTTCAGAGGTTCAAACCCGCTTACGGTGACCATATTCGTAAAGAAATCTCCGTCTCCGCTCAGGGAATTGTATATCGGTTCCAGGGCTTTTGTCAGGTCCCCCTTCATATTCAGGTCGGAACTGAATTTCCCTTTTGCATATTTGGCAACCGGCGCCAATTTCCCGATCGTTAAGAAGTGGGAAGTAATTTCCTGGATATCGATCTCTTTCAATTTGTAACCCAAATCAATTGCAGGCTTGTTGTGGTCCTTGGAGCTATAGCTTCCGTGAAGGCCAACTGTTCCACCCATTGTATTCATGGTCAACCCATTCAGGGAAGCCACCTCTTCTTTTACGTTCACATTTCCCTTCATGTTATGGATGTCGATTCCATTGTAGTGCAGTTTCTGAACATTCGTATTCAGGTTGAAATCCACGTTCTCGGGAATTAACAGGGGTTCCGCATTCGGGTCAACCGGGGCAGGTTCTGCGGATGCCGGATCTGCAGCTGCAGTGCTGCTTGAAGAAACTCCCATGATCTGATCCAGATCCAGGTTGTTGCTGTTGAAGTTGAATGCTCCTTTCAGCAACTGGTCTTCTTTTTTTGTTCCGAACAGGTAGCCCAGGTAATTGTCAATGGTTCCATCCATGGCAAAATCGGATTTCCCCATACTCGCATGCATTTTTTCCAATGACAGGTTTTGCGGACTGAAACGGAAAGTCAGGTCTTTCACATTCACATCTTCATTCAGATCCTTGGATTTGTACAGGAAGTCGAACAACTCGATCAGTCCCTTCGCATTGAATTTCTCATACTGCTCTTTTTCAATGGAGCTCATGCGGCCGTTCAATGCCACATCGGCATTCAGTTTCCCTTTGTAAGACTCTCCTTCTGCCAGTGGCATGACTTTACCGATAGTTGCCAGATTGACCTTGGCTTTCAGTTTGGAATCAATCAGCGGGTCTGTCATCGGATTTCTCAATTTCAGGTTCGCGTCAATCAGGTTTCCAACAAACTCGGAGTGGAATTTCGTTACATCCAGTGTCATTTTGTCCAGGTTCGAACCTCCGGCAAATTTGGAGCCGGCATCCACCGTAATGTTGCTGATAGAGCCCAGTCCCGCGTATTGGATCATCGCCTTTTTCACATTCAGACCGAAATCCCAGCCCGGAAGGTTTTTCTCGTCCAAACGGCCTTTGACTTCCCCGTTCATCTTCAGATCTCCCTTTGCCACCATGCTCTCATACCCGCTTTGGTAGAAGCTCGGCACCAGCGACAATAAATCTTTGAAGCTGATTTCTTTCGTATTCAATTTCAGGTCCATTTGGTCGTGATCTTTCAGCATTTGGTAGAACCCGTCGAGTGACATATTGAAATGATTCAGTTTGAAACTGTTCTCTTTTAAAGTGAACTTGGAATCATCCTCCTTGAATTCCATCAATAAATTCACGTCTGCGTCTGTTTTTACTTTCGACAAATAGCTCAGGCCTTCCATTTCGAAGGTCAGCTCATCCATCTGCGTACTGGTTTCAAAATCTATGATATCAGCTGTCAGATCACCGGATCCCGTATGATTCAGGTTTTGGATATTGGCATACATATCGGAAGCCTGGTCGTCGTAAACGATCTCAATATTTTTCAGCGAGTATTCCTGCAAAGATAGTTTGAACTTGGACGGCTCCTGGTCTTCAACCGGCCGGTCTTCTGTTGGAATAACGATATCGTAGTTCGCTTTTCCGTCCGGGTCCACGCGCACATCGAACTTCGCATCCGAGATATGCACCTCGTCAATTTCGATCTCATCGCCACCGATTACATCCCATAAACCTACATGTGCCTCAATAGTTTTGACACTTGCCAACTCTACGCCCTTAAATTCCGTTCTACCTGTTACCTTCGTGTCATACAATTGGATAGTGACATTGGGGAACGTGGACAGAAAGGTCAGATCAAAGTCTTTGATAGTTACATCAGCCTTCAGGGACTTACTCACTTCTTTCAAGACCATTTCCTTAATCTCATCCTTGAAAATGATAGGGATCAGGATGATTGCGATCAATAAGAATAACAGGGTAAATCCTGTCCATTTGAAAAGTCTGCGAATGAAACTTTTCTTCTTTTTAGGCAATTTTTCTTTTCTAGACATTGATAGGTATTTTAAGTGTAACCATTTTTTTTAACCAAAGATTGTATCTTTACAATTCTACCAAAAATAAGCTTTTCATGAAACAATTAGCAGTCCTGGCCTTATTAATTTTTAGCCCCTTTGCGAATCATGCGCAAATCTCTACCGGGAAGGTAGAAGACGCTAAAAAGAAAAACGCAACCGAATCGGGTAAAGCAGACAAAGATCCTTCTCAAAAATACGATCCGGATGCCGGATTGATGGATTTCACTGCGTTCATCGGAGCGGGTTACAGTATCGGATCTCACAAAATTGAAACAAACGAAGGCTTGTTTGGCAGGCCGGTAGGAAAAAGAGCCGACGAAAACATGATCAACCGCTGGACCTACCAGGTCGGTGTCCGCAACCGCATTCACCGCTTCTGGACGTTTGAGGCCGGACTGGCAATCGACCGCTACGGGGAATCATACAAATACGAATCCACGACCTCAGACAGTGCCTATTCCTACGACCGTGCATACAACATGCTTGCACTCCCGATCCAAATGTACTTCACCTACGGAAAACGTGTGCAGTTCCTGGCAGGTGCCGGCATTCAGCCCTATATTCCGCTAAGTATGAAAACGAAAACAACCATCCTCGATTCACTGGGGAGCGACGTGAGCCCGGAGGATGCAAAAACCATCGAAGGATTGAACAGTGCAGGGATCAACCTCCTGTTCTCCGCAGGGATCCAGTACCGTTTTTCAAGATACTTTTCGGCTTACCTCATTCCCTGCTATTCCCTGGGCTTAACCAATATTTACGGGAAACAGGAACCGCACAAAGAGTGGCTGAATGCCCTCAATATTCGCTTCGGAATGGCTGTCCATTTCCCGGAATCCGAAAAAACCCGGACGAAAAAAGAAAAAGACCCGAAGGCAAAGAAAGTATTTCAGTGGTAAAATCAATCTGTTTATAAAACAGCAGAGGCGCCCGCTCATGTGGTGACGCCCCCAGCTATTACCGCCCTGGTTTGATAAACCATCCTTGTGGTGTAATTCACAAAGATGGGTTTTATAGAATGAATGCAGGGAATTTCCTCCTATTTTATCAAATCTATTGTTTCATCATTTTCTTCGTTGCGACAACTTGACCATCTGCAACCAAAGTGTAAGTGTAAACACCGGTACTCAAATCAGATCCGAATACAGTCACACTGCCAAGGCCTCTTTCTATAACATCAACTGAATTCATAAAGCGACCATTTCCATCGTAGAAATGAATTTGCGCCTTCTTCACCGTTTCAGGAATAGAGAAGTTGATAATGGTTTGTTCTGCAAACGGGTTCGGTACGTTCTGATCCAATACAATTGCATTGCGATTACTCAATGTCACATTTAGGTTCTTACGAACTTCTTCCTGTGTTTCAGGTGTATTTGCCTGGATTGCACTGTGGCTCAATTGACACAAGTAAGGCAAGATTCCGGACAAACAGTTTTCCAATTGAGTTAATCGGTTATTCAAATCATCAATAGTAGATTGCTGAGACGCATTTTCTGCTGATAATGTATTAATAATTGTTTGCTGAGTCGAGTTTTCAGTTATTAATATATTGAAAATAGAATCTCTTACTTCGATTGAATCATTCATTTCCTGAATTGCTTCAGCAAGGATAGGAACAACCTTATCATATTCAACATGCAATAAGCTGTCATCCGCCAAGTAAGTTAATCTTGGATCGATCTGTGCAATTTCCTGTGCGATGAAGCCAACGTGATTTAAACTGTCCAGATTCATTTCAGGATTTACTGCATGATTCCAATCGTAAGACACACCACGCATATCTAACACCTTGTCCAATGAACCTGTTAGATCCTGCACGTTTGTTTTCATGGTTTGATCTGAAAGTGTTGCCCGATCAACCTTCTCGTTTAATTCAATGATTGCCATTGTATTTACTGGAATCATTGCATTGTAGTTAAGTGACTTATAGGGTACTGCCGGGAAAGTCTCAACACCTAAAGAATCGTATTGCGCAGGATGTAAACTTTCATGAACTAAATTCGGGAATACAGTTTCAACTTCCTGTGCAATAAATCCAAATTGCAAATTGGAGTCAAAACCAAACTGCGAATAATTTACATTATCCATATAATAAGAAACTGGCTTAAGTCCCTGAATCGATTTCAAACTTCCAACCAATGGATTAACATTCGTTTTAAACTGTTGATCAGAAGGTGTGGTAATAAAGCTAGTTGCTTCAACAGGACCTGTAAAATATCCTGCTCTATTTATAGGATTATTGGTGTTACCATATATATTAGAATAAACACCAATGGTATAATTAGCTGTAGTTGACAGAACATCACTGAATACCCCATACGCAGTTCCTGTTCCGGAGCCACCAATTTGAGCATGTAAGCCATAAACCTTATTATTACCAGTACCTTGTGCATGTATATGAACTCCTGCAGTAATATTTGATCCAGCAACTCCAGTTGCATTAAAATTACCACCATAAGTAGATTTTCCTCCTCTAGCGGCACCAGCTACACCAACATTGAGTATGGGCAGTCCTCCAACATCACAAGTACCGACTATTCCTTGATGACTTGAATTACTTGTACTATTCCCATGGACCATGACTAAATGACCTTCTGATTGTGTTTGTCCAGCTTGAACACTCCACTTTGCACCACTATTAACAGTGTTATTACCGAATAGTTCCATGCGCTGCCCAATAATCTGTCCATTGGATGCAGCCTGATTCATAGAAATATTTAAGGCAATTGGAACAGAATACGGTGTTGTTGGAGTCATTGTGATATCCAGCTTAGCGGAGGGTGCGGATGTCCCCAATCCTAAACGGTTGGCGTTTCCATCGTAGCCTGGAGCATTCGTGAATATTGTATTAAAGTTATTCATTGGTATTTCACGGTTACTTAAAAGCCTACCTGGTGAACCGACCTGATTCAAATCCTGTCCAAGTGAAACTTTGGTTGTGTCGATTGTTGAAAGGGATGTACCATTATGTGCCCCGAAAGATCCCATCGGGCCGTCATCACCCTGGCAGTCAAGTGCATCCCATTGACCATCATTATTAATATCTTCATTGCTTTCCGGGATACCATTCCCATTCAAATCCCAGCAAGACAGACCCTTTGGGGCATACCCCCATCTTAAAACTCCAGTGCTATCAACCATGACAAATTTATCCACCGTGCTGTCTCTAGCAAAAGCAGGATCAGGTAAATAGCGCAAACGTGCATTTCCTACCACGTCTAATTTTTGTGTAGGCTCCCCGCTAACACCAGATGCGGTAAAGTCTCCGATCCCAACACGCCCGTAGCTTTTCTCGTTTCCGATCAATGTACCGGAAGCATCATAGATGGGATGGGTATATACCGTTGCAGGATACATTCGCATCATTTCCAAACCATTATAACTGGTTGAAGGTGCTCCTTCCGGATTCACATCAAATACATGGCCTGTAAAAATAAAGCGCATGTTGTCTACCTGAGTTGGGGAGGTGGCTTCTCTGTCGGTTCCCCATGCAACAACTGCATCTAATTTATCATTGGTTTGAGATACTGTTGATACAATAGAATCACGTGGTTTCAATCCGATCCAAACATGGTCGCGTTGATTACTTGTCAACATTCCCAAATCCATCCATTTGCGGTAGCCTTGGATATTAAATAGACCTCCATAATCGTATCCCAAGTGTAACAAACTTTTAGGACGAAGAAGTGGAGCGGCCCCTGATTCGCTGATTGAAATTCGGGTAGCATTGGAAGAAGCTGTTAAGCCATCATAAAGTATCGTGTTGTAATTGGTGCTGAGTGCCCCGATAGAAGTAACCCGAAGGCGTTCGTTTGACTGAATATTCGGTGTTGCATCGTCTTCAGTCTGGACAATAAAACTGGATGCTTCCTGCCAGCGCAGGTAACTGTTTAAGTAACTAACTCCGCCGGTATTGAATACATCGTTGTCAATTCCGAATCGAAGCCCATCCGTAGCGGCTTCACCTTGTCCTACGATATCAGAGGAAGCACCATTGGCCCTGCGGTAAGTGATCTGGTGAAACCCGTTTCCTTCAGCTCCGTTTCCTGCAACGAACTGGAAACTCTGGTGCAACAAAGACATTGGCCGCGCATAATTTACGCTGCTGCCGATATTGATACCAAAAGTATTTCCCAACCCCATAGCTCCTTCGCCTGTGAAACGGGCGATGTGTCTGCCGTCCATATCATCCGCATTGGCAAAATTGGTATTGTAGGTACTCCCGCTTCCTTCTGTATACCGGAAAGTGAGTTCATCCGGCCCGGAAATCGACCCGGCATTATCTGACCAGGCAATGGTGGTTTCCGTAACATCTTCCCCGGTCCCCAATTGCCGCAACCCCATATAGGACAGATCCGAGTTCCCCGTTAAAGTAATCCCGGTTTTCATCCACGGGCGGAAACCGAACTCCTGGATGCTCCCGGTGCTTTGCGTGTTCAAATGCAACAGGGAAAAGGCACCCATGTTAGTGTAGAAATTATTCAGGTTATTGCCCAAAAGCATGTAGCCGGTGGTGTTGATCCCCTGATTCCAGCCAAAACCATTGATATTATATTGATTTGGCCCAGAAAAAATTCCGTTTAATTTGGTTCTGTAATTGTTACCGGAACTGAAGGTATTCCCGGTAACGGTGTAAATGGGTGAATTCCACATCGTACCGAAAATATTGTTCCCGGTTGTGGTGTTACCTGCCCGGCTCCAATAATCCCCGTTTGTTTGCCCGCCATTGGGCGGAGTGCTGATTGTGGGCACAACCTGTGCCTGTGTTGTTAAAATACTCAGGGTTGTTAACCCCAAGAGTATGATTCGTTTCATATTTAATAAGTGTTACCTTATCAACTGAATAAAACCCGTTTTCGAAAATAGTTCAGAGTTGTACCTGTAATAATAAACCCCGTCGGTACATTCTCCTCCGTTCCAGCTAAAGGAAATTCCTTTTTCGTGGTATACGGTATTCCCCCATCTGTTGACAATGGTTAGTTCTCCTTCTGATGGAGAGTTGTATTCCCAAATGTCATTTATCCCATCATTATTTGGTGTTATGATATTCGGAAGCGAATAATCACAGTTCGGAACAACCCCGATTTCAGTTAACGAGACATTATCAATATAATAATACCCCCCCCCCTCCTCGGGAAATCCAACAGGAGGCTGAAAATTAACTGTATCATTCTGTACATTGTCAAAAAAATAACCAATACATAGGTATTGTTCATTTCCGGAGGCAATAAAATTACCTTCAACTTTCACCCAATTAAGCGTATCTACCAAGATTCCTTGATTATTCAGAATTTGAGGGTTTAAAGTGATTGCATCCCAGGTGGTCGAATGAATAGGGTTCTGAGTAAATAAAGCTCCCAATCTCGAAAATCCATAACGGGAATAATTGGCAAAATTCACCTGCATTTCAAAATGATATTCAACGCATGGGGTTAAGAGATCCAAAAGTTGTGTTTGTATATATTCGGAACCAAAATATTCACCAGAATTAATATACCAATCTATTGGGAACAACCCTACATAACTATTTCCTTCAAACGTTTCCTGATACCCCCAAAAATTGTTCGGTACACCTACTCCGGTATTATTACAACGATTAAAGTAATCGCTTGTTCCCATGGTTGGCTTCCACCAGCCTTTACAGAGTTCCAACTGCCCATTATTTAAATCATTTGAAACAGGACAGGAATAATATTCCTCAAACCCTCCATTATAGACCAAGTTGGTCTGTGCAAAACCAAAAGGGAATGCGAATAGGGTTAAAAAAAGAATACTATAAAAAACAGGTTTTATCAATTGATAAGAATTGATTATAAAATTAGTAAAGAATCTCTATCATTTCAAGATTCAATCGTCCACACCCGGTAGACGACTTAATATATCAAAGGTTGGATTATTTTCTCATTGACTTTCAGTTTATAGGGTTAATAAATAGTGATTACTTTGCCCATTCGGGTAATGAATTTTCAAAGTGCCTGCATCCCGCAGACAGGCCAACTTAAAGTTAGATGGCTCCGCCGGTGAATAGTTTTAAATAAAGGTTTAATGTTTTCAGTTGTGAATCGTTGCAAAATTAGTTTTCGGGAACGTAAGCTATTTACGCTCATCATTAATACTCAAATATATAATTAATTCGGACACTTTGTCCGAGCTATTGTTTTTTTCATACAGCACCTTTGAATGTGAGTAATGAAAAAGAGAGAATCGTAATCAAACAGATCAGTGAAAAGATTCGGCTTCGCAGGGAAGAATTAGCTATATCACGATCTTTATTAGCATCAGAAACCGGTTTGGATGAAAAACAAATCCGACGCATTGAAAATTATGAATCTACTCTTCCAATTGTAACATTGCTAAAAATCTGCTTTGTTTTAAAACTAGATATTGATTTTCTTAAAAAATATCTGGAAGACGATTCTATTCTTTTATAATCAGGTATTCCAAAATATCCGCTTCTTTCATCATCTCATTAACTGAATAAAACCTGTCTTTTGAATTTTGTTATCTAATTCTAATGTGAAACGGTAAAAATATAACCCATCCGATAATCCCTCTCCGTTCCATATTGGATTTTCACCATTGAGAATTGTAACAATATCTCCCCATCTATTAGATATTATAATTTCATTGATAATCCCTAGGTAATTAGAAATATCCAATTCATCATTAATATGATCATCATTTGGTGTAATAATATTTGGAAAAACAATATTCTTGGCATCGCATAATTCCGTAGATACATAATTTAATTCTACAAGCGAGATGCTATCCACATAATATAGTGCCTCTTTAACTTGAATCGACGGTCCAAAATCTTGTAAAAACAAAGTATCCAATGTGACATTATCTCTAAAATAACCAATTGTAAGATACCTCTCAAATCCATTTGCAATAAAGGTTCCTTCGATTTTAGTCCAATTGGATGTATCAATGATTGGAACCCCGTCATATATTATTTGAGGCTCTTCAATTATTGAAAGCATAGTAGATAAGTAATTATCATCAGTGGAAAAAAAAGCTCCGATATCTCCGACACCATAACTACTGGCTTCTGCTAACGATACATACATAGAAAATCTATATCTTACACAAGGTTTTAATGGTTCAACTAATTGAGTTCTGAAATATTCATTACCTAAATTTTCACCGGTAATGTTCCAGGATATTGCTCCGAAACCAACGTACCCGTCCCCCTGGAAAGCTTCTTGATATCCCCAAAAGTTTGAAGGTATATCTACGATTCCATTATTACAGCGATTATAATAGTCTGGAGTGGATTCAGTTGGTCTCCACCAATTTTCTACGCGTTCGAATTGACCATTGTTAAGTTCATTACTCGTTGGGCAAACGGTGTATTCCTCAAAGCTCCCGTTTGGAACCAAGTTTAGCTGCGCTTGTAATGGTTTCACAAGCAAGAGAAGGAAAATAGTGATATAAAAAACAGGTTTTATCAATTGATAAGAACAGTGATAAAATGAATGAATTCCCACTAACCAAGCCAATGGCAAGGCTTCTTTGAGTAGATACAAAAGAAGGTGAATAGTTGGATTGTCTGAGTTGCAGTAATTCTAGTTTGGTTTAACATTTCTAAGTTAGATAAATATTTTTAAACCGCTCAAATAATGAGCGGTATGTTTTTATTCATTATTCACCCGTAGGCGCGCTGTATCAGGGTATATGTATTATTCCCACCCAAGCCATTATTGAAGCACAATATTTTCTATTTTACCGCAGATGCACAGATTTTTTTGCTCGGCTACCGCACTCGCTTTTTCAAGTATAGAAAGAATTTAAAAAGATTTCCAAAAAAGAGGCGACTGGTAAGCGCCTCCCATTATCTGCGTATCTGTGGTAAAAAATAAGAATGGGTGTGAATTGTGATTAATTCCCGCTGTATCGCGCACTTTAATTGGCCATTTTCCTGCCGTATACCTCATTCCGCCGCTTCAGCAATCCTTCCAGGATCTCTGCAGACAAATGAGTTAGTGCTTGTTCGTCCGGTACCAGCTCTGCGTCATTCACGCGCAGCGTTTGTTCAAAATACCATTCCTCCAGTTCTTCGGAAATAGTGGCTTCCTTAAATCCGGCCAGGATAAAAATGCTGCGGTGCAGGTCCAATTGCAAGGGAGTCGTGTCCAACCCGCTCAGGCTCAGGTGATACAAATGCCGCTGCACCTTTAAATCGTCCGCAATGAGACCCATCAGTAATCTAAACAGGTCCTCAAAAGAAATGTTCAGTGAATTGTCAGTATTCATAGTGTTCTAATAGTTGGTTATCCAATTTCAACCGTTCGCATTCCGCGAGCTTCACCTGCCATTCCATCAGAGCCGCTTCCAATTCGGGATACGTTAATCGGCCTTCCCGGTAGAGCAGGATGCTTTTGGTGTAAATCATTTCCAGATTGTTAATCTGTTGTTTGTTTTGTTCCAGTTTTGCTTTCAGGTTTAAACGCGCCTGCCTGTGCTCTAACTGCCTCTTTTCCAAAAGCTGATTGGTCAATTCCACCTTACCGGTTAATTCAGTCTGCTTAATCCTGCTTAGTTGCCTGGTTTTAAGCCATTCGCCACGATTGAACAGGGGAATATTCAGGTAAAACCCGATTCCTTCATACAAATTCTCCCGGATCTGACCAAGATACGGTTTTGTTGGAGTCCCATCCAGCAAATAGTTCTTATTATTGGTTGAAAAACCGGTACCTACCAATCCATTCAGTGAAATAACCGGGAACAGTTTAGACCGTTCGATCTTCCATTGATTTTCCGTTAATTCCAATTCCGCTTCAACCAATTCCGCCAGGTAAACCTCTTCGAATTGCACCTTTTCTTCGCTAACAAACAAAGAAGAAATATCGACTGTATGTTCAGTATTAAGTGGCAACCCCATTTGGAAGTTCAGATCGATTTCCATTAGTTTCGCTTCGTGCAGAAGATTCACCAATACATCCTGTTCGTTCAGCAGCGAATAGTGACTCTTTAAGGTATCTATTGCATTTATTCGTCCTTCATTGATCAGCAATTTTTGAATATCCTGGATCTGCTTGTATTTTTCAATACGCAATTCCGCCAACTCTGTTCGTACTGAAAGATCACACAAAGTCAGGTAGGTTTCGACCGCACGGATCTTTAATTCATTCAACTTCCTTTTCAACCCCGTTTCATCCCTTTCGATGCTTGCCTTTAAGAAGTTTCGTTTATGGAAATAAGAAAACCCATTCACTATTGGAACGCTTGAATTCAATCCAAACGATTGGGAATTTACGGAACTTGTGGCGAATGTATTTGTGAACGGATCCAATCTTCGACCAAAAGAGGTATTGACTCCGGACGTTGCATTTAACATGGGAAGTAAGGTCCACCAATGGAATTGCAGCGTGACTTTCGCACTGCTGACCAGGTTCACTTCCGTGAGCGTTTGCAAGGAATTTTCTTCGACCTTGTCCAGGCAGGATTGTAATGAAAGTACCCCCTGTCCATACGCAATAGAACCGGCCACTATAAATCCGATGAAAACATTCCACTTCATTTGATCAAATCGGTTAATTGTTCAAAGAAACGCGCCAGCAAGCGTTTGTCCTTTGTAAGGATCTTGACTTTTCCTTTCAATTGTACTTTCGGCGGAATTTCTTTGTTGTAAGTGGTTTTTAATGGATGTTGCAGGATTATTTGAACTTCGTATTTTCCTTCTTTATCCATTTGAGTTAAACTGTTTACTTTCCCTTCGAGCATTCCAAATTCCGTTTTCGGGTAATCAATGAGCTCAATAAATGCTTTCTGACCGGTTTTCAACTTCCCTGCTCCCGAACTGGAAATACGCGCAACAGCCCGGTAGCCTTTTCCTTCCGGAACAATCACCAGGGATGCTTCGCCTGCCTTGTAAAACCGGTTCACCTGCAAAAGCTTATTAAAAAGTATCCTTCCGGAACACGGCGCAATCCAGACTGCATGCTTCTCCCAATTTTGAAAACTGTTCCGAAGGGCCGCCAGGTTCTTTTGAATTTCAACCGCATTTTGCAGTTTTTGCAATCTGGCCTCATGTTCCAAACGCAACTCGTCTTTTCTCAGCGCATTCAAGGCAATCAAATTTTGAACCTGTTGTTCTCTTTGAGCCTGGACAGTTTGCATTGCCTGCATCTGCAAGCGCATATCCTGGTTCAGGGTTTGTTTCGAAATTGCTTGTTGCTCCGCAAGCCGTTCACTTCCTGCCCGTTGCTCTGCAATCATTTCGTATTCATCTTCCGAAAGCCGGATTTTCTTTCCTGATATCAGTTGCAATTGTTCGCGGTAGGAGATTTCTTTCCGGATGAAAGCCAATTCCCTGGCACTTGTATTTTGCTTGTATTCATTATTCCACAATCGAATATTGAAAAGGAGCGCGGCCCACTGTTCCTGGAAAGCTCCCAAATAAATTTGTTCTTTAAATTCAGGAATAAACGCTGGAAAATGTCCCTTCATTCTTTCAAGCACATCCAGGTAATGCGTTGCTGTCAAAATGTCTGTCTGTTTAGCCTGAACATCAAACTGAGCGATCAGATCACCAGCTTTTACTTCCTGATTTTCCGTAACATTCAATGTTTTTAACTGAATATAACTTTGGTTCGATAATTCAATGGGTGCTTGCGACGATGTTATCGACACTTCACCACTTATTTCATCGGGATAACGAATGAACCAGGCAAGGACAATTAAAACCAATAAAGCGATGAGAAGAACTCCGTTACCGGATCTGACGATCCAGGAAGGCGGATTTGAAAGCATTTCATTCATCTGCTCGCTTTTCAATTCCATATCGATGTCTCTTTTCTCTTCCATAATCAGGAATGGATTTCAGCGCTTCCGCTTTTTTCCAGATCAAGTTGGCTTTGGACCAGTGCATAGTATGTACCTCCTATCGCAATCAATTCTTTGTGGGTACCCCTTTCCACCAATCTGCCCTGATCCAATACAACAATTTGGTCGGCATTTTTTACCGTACTTAACCGGTGCGCAATCACTACCGCTGTTCTTCCCCGGAAAAACCGATCCAGGTTTTCCATGATTATTTTCTCGTTTCTTGAATCCAGTGAACTGGTCGCTTCATCAAAAAAAAGAAAGCTTGGATTCTTATAAACAGCCCTTGCTATCAAGATGCGTTGTTTCTGACCGCCACTGATCCCTATTCCCTCATTCCCGATTTTAGTGTTGTAATTCTGCGGGAGTGACTCAATGAATTCCCGGATATTAGCGACTTCAACGGCGTGCTTTAATTTTTTCCAATCAACCATTTCTTCTCCCAATGCAATATTATGTGCTATGGTATCATTAAAAATGTATCCATCCTGCATGACCGAACCACAATTTGCTCTCCAGACTTGCTGCGTAAAATTTTCCAAGTCCATCGAATCTATGCTGATTTTTCCACTCGTGGGTTCGTAAAACCGCAAAAGCAATTTCATCAGGGTCGTTTTTCCACTTCCGCTGGCACCCACAATTGCAGTCAAACAACCGGATTCAATGGTGAGATTTATTCCTTCCAGCACATTCTTTTCTGTTCCTGTGTATCGAAAACTGATTTCTTTCAGCGTCAGATCCTTTTTCTCCGGAAGCCTGTTTAATCGTTGGGAATCTTCCGGTTCTTCGTCCTCTTTGGTATGAATTTCATTCAAGCGCTCAAGCGAAATTTTAGCATCCTGAACGGAATAAATGAATCCGAGGAACTGGGAAATCGGGGTATTTAATTGTCCGATGATATAGGAAATGGATAACATCATCCCTAAAGTCAGATCTCCGTCTATAACCAATTTGGCAGTATAAAAGCTTACAAGAATGTTCTTTAGTTCATGAATACAAGTTGCTCCGTTGCTTTGGAATTGTTCCAGGCGGAGACTTTTTATCCGGAGTTTGAATAATTTTACTTGTATTCGTTCCCAAGCCCAGCGCTTTTGTCTTTCTGCATTGTGTAATTTGATTTCCTGTATTCCTTGTATCAGTTCTACTATTTTTGACCGGTCTTCTCCCCCTTGTGAAAAACGTTCATAGTCCAGGTCTTTTCGTTTCCTGAGAAAAAATCGGACCCACAGGAAATAAATCCCGCTTCCTGCCAGGAACATAAAAAAAACCGGTAAACTATAAATAATCAATACCAGGCTGAAAATCAAAAAATTGAAAAACGAAAATAAAATATTCAGAGTTTGATTTGTAAGGAGTACTTCTATCCGGGAATGATCATCGATCCGCAGCATCAGATCCCCCATTTTCTTCCCATCAAAGAAAGAGATCGGCAGTTTCATCAATTTTACCAGGAAGTCCGATACCAATGAAATATTGATCCGTGCGCTTAAATGCAGTAAAATCCAACTCCTGGCAATGTCGGCGCTCATCCTGCCCAGGAATACAGCTAATTGCCCGAAAAGAATCAAATACAGGAAGTGAATGTCTTTATTTTGAATTCCGATGTCTACCACACTTTGTGTTAAGAAGGGAATGATTAGCTGTAAAAGACTCGATGCCAGTAATCCGAAACTAAGTTGAAACAATAATCTTCGGTACTTTTTGAGGTAGCTGAATAAAAATCGGAAGCCATTTCCGTCTCTTACTTCTTCGGCCTCTTTTTCCCCGAATGAAGGAGTAGTTTCAAGCAGTAAACAAACGCCTTCTTCAGTACGTTCATCGGCATGTGCCCCGATCCAATTCTTCAGGAATTCACTTTTTGAATAAATCAATTTCCCCCTTGCCGGATCAGCAACGTAAAATCGGTTTCTTTTAATCCGGTACAAAACAATGTAATGCCTTTGATTCCAAAAACACATACAAGGCATCGGGGCATTTTGAATGAGATCCTGTAAATCGATTTTTACCGCCAGTGTCCGGAATCCGATCCTTTCAGCTGCGCTGCTGATTCCCTGAAGACTGCTTCCCAAACGGGTGGTTTCGGAAAGGTTCCGCAATTTATCCAGCGTAATGGAACGACCGTAATGCCTGGCAATCATCCGAAGGCAGGTTGGCCCGCAATCCATAGAATCCGGCTGCATGTATATTGGAAAAGCTCTCACTTGCGTTCGGATTTAATAAAAACAACATCCACTCGCATGTTCCTGCTTTTATTGATTTCATTGGATTCCGGAAAAAGTTTCGCTTCGTTCGAATATCCCTTACAACTGATCCTGTTTGCTTGAATTCCTTGCTCAACCAGGTAACTTTTTACCTTTTCCGCCCGGTCCACAGAAAGCTTCATATCCGGTTCACAACAAACATGCCCGTTTAGTTTGATGCGAATTGTCGTATCACTTTTCATCAGCATTTCAAGAATTCTCATGTTCTCCATGGAACCCTTCACGATATTACTGCTTCCGGAATGGAAATTGATCCGAAGGTTTATCGGAACATTGTACTTAATGGTTGGCTTTATTTCGTATACAAACACATCCACTCTGCGAAATGCCTCTTCGTCATTCCGGCTCGTTCTTCTTTCCTCGTTCTTATTCAGTGTGTCTATGATGAAATCTTTCATATTTGATGACTCCACAAGTTTCAAAACGGAACCCAATCTTTTTGACGCGAGGGCTTTATTGTATGAAACGCTTCCGATCGTATCTGTGTAAGCAACAAGTTTGATTTTCCCGTATGCCAGTTTGCGGTGATTGACCTTATTCAAAAATGCAGTTGAGTTTCGCACTACGGAACTTCCGACATCAAAGGAGATGGAAACGGAATCGGCTAATTTGATTTCAGCGAATTCCTGCGCCTGCAAGCCCGAATAAGAAAACAGGCTCAAAACAAGTATGAATGCATATAATTTCATCCCCATATTCTTGTATTTATTTCATTGATTTTTTCTTCCGGAATAAATATCCCGTCATTTTCGATGCGTATACCGCAATCCTGTTCTGATAAATAGTTTTCTTCCCCTTTCCAAAGACTGATGAATGGATTATAACCACATTTGGAAGGCTTGCCATTTTCTGCATTATCCATTGTAAAGGCTCTGCAATCGGTACAAATTGCCCGGAACTCGCAGACGGAACAAATACTGATTTTATCTTTTGTCAATCCCCACTTTTTTTGAAAATCGTTTCCTGCAAGCACTTCTGAAAAAGAAGTATGATCGACATGACCAAATGTCACGTTCATGGAAGGGCAATTCGCAATCAATCCGTTTTTATCAACACTGATCTTGTGAGCCAAACAACTGTTGTAATTCCTGCTGCGTATATATGACTGGGTATTCGGTCTAAAATAGTTCCTAGAGATATTCCCGCAATGTTCCTGCGAAACCGCTTCCTGTCCGGTAAAAACCAGCTTGTAAAAATCCACCTCCAGCTCAAACCCTTCCGAAGCGTTGTAAACAAGGATCGTACTCAATCGAAAAAAGCGCTCATTCAAGGATGAATCCAACAAAGCTTTCAGGTCCTTATGAAAAGGAACCAACAGCTGAATGGACTCAATGGTGGTTTCATTGCTAAATACTTGCAGCAATCTGAGGTTATTCACCACTGAATAAAAGTCCAGAAATCTGACTTCCAGGAACTGTGTCCCCAGTTCATCCAATTGGTCTAAAACAGCCGGAAGGCTCCATGAAGAATTCTTGTCCAGTTCAATTATTGCATTATTAATTTTGGAGGCAGGATAATAATCTGTTGGAAGTGGTGTTAAACAGGCGGCAATCTCCCGGTCAACAAACAAACCCAGTTCGTTTTCAATAATAAAATTCGTATATTCTTCAACCGCCGAAACAGCAGGATACTCCAAATAATCAACCAGGTCATTCGGAACCAGATGAGCTGCTGCTTTTTGCAAATCAACAAGCATCGAACGATTATATCCCTTCACCGGAATCACATTCGGATATAACTTCAATACCTGCCCGTTTTTAATTGCGTTCATATTTTTTTGGAATAATCAATTATCAGTGAAATGGGTGACAGCGGTTCGTTCAAACACTCCAACCGGTCCATTTTTAGTTTTTGGATAGCAATCCTGGCCCGTTCTTCCTTTTTTTTCATTTTCTGATCAAGATCTGCAACCGGGAAATTTTTTGATAAAAGCGCATCCGCTGTGTTAATTCCTTCCATTACTCATTTGTTCATTAAAAATTTTGCGACCTGGTAGTCGACGTTCGAGTTGGTTGTTTGAGAAACTGCACCATATTGCCCGTTTGGATTGACTTCCAGGAACACATATCTTTTATCCGTTGTAACCACGATGTCAAGCGACCCGAAATTCAGATCCAGTTTTTCCATGAGTCTTTGAACCTGTTCCTCAATGGTATCCGGCAAAGTATAATTGCACATTCTCATCCCTGAGTCGTATCCCAACCGGTAATCCAATGCCGCAACTTCCCGGCTTTGGGAAAAAATTGCCTCCGAATAAACGCTACCATTCAAATAAATGGCCCGTATTTCAAACAGTTTATCCAGCTTCTCCTGGAAAAGGCTCAGATCAAAAAAATCTGGCAGCGATTCCAATTCGGCTTCGCCCACTGAAATAGTATATCCCATCCGGTAACTGTCCGCTTCTCCCGATTGACTATAATTGACGCATTCAAATGGAAATGCGAGTGATTTTGTAATAATTCCTCCCCTGCAGTTTTTCCAAAATTCCAGCAAGTGTTGTTTGGAGCCTGTAATCAGTGTTCCGGGGATTTCAATATTCAGAGAAATGCATTGTTCCAGGAATTCAATTTTATTGTAATTACCAAATCCAAATTTTCCCAAACATCTTTTAGCATGAAAACACCTTTGGATTTGTTCGTACCGGGTATTCATGTGCTCCCGGGAATACGTTTTCAATCCTTCCTGGGAAAATTCACCTGTCCCGAAACGATAAACCTGGATGTCCGTTCTCCTGTACCAAACAGATTTTAAATCACTGGAATCGCATACGAACCGATGGTTTTTGTAGATCCGGTAATCAAACTGATTCCGATTAATATTAATAAGGTATTCCAATTCAATCGCGTCATCTTCCAAAAACACTTCAAATGGTTCCTCATAGTTATTCAAATAAGAAAGAACGATCCGCGAGTTCAAATCAGCCCGTTCCGTAAAAACCAGTATCATCTGAACATCAGTAATTGTGTAGGAATCGGGCAATTCTTAATCAAACCGATTTTTAAACGGTTCGCTGCAATAGCTTGCTTCTGTTTTTCCGTAAGATTTAAATTCGCCGGAACCGCCAGCATTCCATAATCCTGAGGCAAATCCCTTACAGAATTATGCCTGTCCAGCCACAAAGCATAGTAACTCGGAGGCATCCTGCCTTGTATTACTTCATGCAGCAAAACAGGTTGCATTTCGTCAAAAAAGGCCTGATTATAGGAAGAATGAACTAGCAGCACGAATGCCTGGGAAGAGTTGCCCGGCAAAATCCATTCACCGGGATAACCCAGTTTGTAAATAATCTCCTTAAATGCGATCATGTTGACGGAATCGGTTTGTGCTATTTCCCGGTTAACAGCAACGGTATCAATAGGCGTATCCGAATAAAATTTCATTCTCGGTACCTGGTCTGCTTCCAGCATGGTCTGCAAAACAAGCATCAGGGAATCCGTATTGCTTCTTTTCAGTTTCGCAAAATTGTCAAAACCCTGCTGCACGAATTTTTGCTGTTTAGCGGTGTAGCCCTTGTTTATTTCTCCAAGGTCGATCTGTTTTATCTGAGTGAGACAAGCCATATCAAATCCGTAATTCGACCACGCCTTTCTCAAACATTTGGCACTTTTGGTTCCTTTTCCCTGTTTCTTGTAGCAATGGGCCATGAGAATGTATTCCTCGCAATACAGCTTTCCATATTTCTTACTCACTTTTGACAATTGGCCCAAACATTTCGAATAATTCAAACTGTCAATTGCAAAGCGGTATGCCACATCGCAATCCGTTTTGTATTGAATGTGATTAAATTGTCCGTAGGAACAGGCACTAACAAGCATGCCAAACAGGAAAAGTACCTTTTTCATTTTCTATTGGTTTATTTTTTGGAATCCCCTGCTTTCGTCTAAAGCAGGGGATTATGATCAAATCCGATTATCTCTTAGGCAAATAATCAGTTCCTTGTGTTCCTGCCGGATAATTTGGCGGATTGTAAGTCGTAGCTGCAGTATCTCCGTCCTGTCCTCCAAATCCGTCATAACGTGTTTCACGTGCCGGCCCGTAGGTAGTTTCACCTCCTGATATTCCAATCAGGCTTTTTGAATCAAATTTCTTCGATTGTAAAGATTCAAGTGTTTTATTCATAATTGAATGTATTATTTTATTTCGCCTACTCTATTTCCTTACCTTTACCTTAGCATTTTCGGCCCAACTGCTAAGGCAAAGTGTTTGCATTGCCGGGAGCCGGTAAACTGCCGAAATGCAAGGAGGTGTTACCGCACCTCCATTTTTTCAACTATTTTCAAGTTATTTGTTTCGCTGTGTATCAGATAGTGACACGTATGTCATTTTCGGAATAGTGCTTTTTCATATTTAATAGGTTATTATTTAGAATATTGAGTAGCTATCAGTGGACAAAAACATCGGTTAGTTCTACTTTTTTAAATCCTTTCCCCTTTGACCAAAAGTAATCAAAAACAGAAAAATAACCCATACATGGGCTTTTATGGTTTTTTTTAAACCTCCACTCTTGTATGTGCAAAATGTGGTAGATAAAGATTTTCTGAATGCCCTTGGAAACAGGGTGCGCGAACTGAGATTGGCCAAAAAAATGACCCAGGAAGACCTGGGATTCCTGGTCGGAAATTCCGGTAAGCAGATCGGTCGAATTGAACGGGGAGAAAACAATGTAACTACCTGCATGATCTATCAGATTTCCAAGGCTTTGGACATTTCTTTGAGTGAACTTTTTCGTTTTCCGATCAACTAAAAAAGAATGACACAGGGATATCGATCCCCACCCCAATCGGCTGATTCTATCTAACCGACCATGATCATATGTCTTTTCAATTATCACAGTTTAACTATTTTAAAATCAAATAGTTGCATCTATTATTTTCCGCCGGTATATATTTCCAAGAGCTTAAATTTTCCTGTTTTGAGAAGCATTTTTCATCACTCTGTTAATTGGCGTGAAACAAATCTATAAAATATTTCTCATTATTGTATACATTTTGGTAATTAATTTACTCAAATAAGTAAACAATTTTGTCATTATGCAGCACCGTGGCGAAATTGTAGAACGAGCGATCCGGAAAAGTGGGTATCCCATCAGCCAGATTGCAAGAAAATTGGGGAAAAGCAGGAGATGGATGTATCTTATGTTTGATAATTCCCAAGTAGACCTCGAATCCATCATTTTGATCGGAAGGATCATACACCATGATTTTTCTGAGCAGATTAAGGAACTCAATGCCATAAATCCCGAGTCCTTTTCCGAACCGGAATCCAAATACACGAAGCAAAACAAAGATTATTGGAAAAACAAATATCTGAAACTGCTGGAAAGCTATAACACGTTGCTTAAAAAAACCAATCCGGAATAATCCCGTCCAAAAGCTCAAGAAAAACAGAAAAATTCGTGCTCACTTATAGCTCACATCTGCGCAATTAGACTATTTTTGCTGACATTTCCCACATATGACTAGCAATTCCCGTAAACGAGCATTTTGTGTTTAACATTTTACTCGGTCAAGTGAAGATTTTTGTCACTATGCAACACCGTGGTGAAATAGTAGAACGAGCAATCCGTCAAAGCGGATACCCCATCAGTACCATTGCCAAAAAACTGGGCAGGAGCAGGAGATGGATGTACTTGATGTTTGACAATACGCAAATTGACCTGGAAACAGTCATGGCAATCGGCAACATCATTCACCACGACTTCTCGGATGAGATCAAAGAACTGAGTTCGATCAATGTCAACACAGTGGCAGATCCTGAAAATGCATACAACAATCAGACAAAGGAATACTGGAAAAACAAGTACTTGAAGTTACTGGAAGATTACAACGAATTGCTCAAGAAGGTCAACGGGTAATAAACCCGGTAAGTGACTTCACCACGTTAAAAAACAACCGCTGGAATGAAATTCAGTGCGTCGAAAGCATCGTCTCATTCACCACCACGATGAAATCCGCCCGGTTCAGGTGCTCTTTTTGCAGCTTGCGCACATCTTTCTGAGATACCGTCGTAATGGTTCCGACCTTCGTCCCCGGGGCATACTGCCCGATGTACCACATGATTCCCTGGTGAAAATCGGAATGGAACGCACCATTCAGGAAATAGACCATCTCCCCTTTTTTCAGATGTTGCATAATGGAATAGCCCATCGTTGCATCCTTGATCGCCTGCGCATACGCAAAGTTGATCCCCGAAGCATGCATTTCTTTTCCCATCCGGATCAGTTCCACATACTGCGTCAGCGTGGAATCAAATGGAAAAGGCAGGGGCGCCATCCATTTTTTCTCGTCTTCCGGGAGGGAATCCAACGCGCTCAGGCCCTTTTTAAAGACCAGGCTCGCATACTTACGGGTCACGTTCGCTGCAAAAGGAATATTTCCCCGGGAAATGGCCGAGTCCAGCACCGGTTTGTAATCTGTTTTGAAATTGGTCCACAATTCGGTCGAATCCTTCAAAACGCGATACGATTTATTGACAATGTAGTCATTCAGCGCTTTTTCCTGGTGCAATTCAAACATTTCAAACCCAACAGCCAGCTTGGGACCCTGCACCTTTTTGTTCAGTTCCATCAACACATTCCACTCCAGCCAATGCGAAATGGGGTTATCGTGAAACTCCCCGAACAAAACCACCTGGTTCTGTGAAACCCGGGCCATCATTTTCCCGAAGGAAACTTCCTTCCCCCTGGAATCAAAAATGCGGAATGCTTCCAACTCCTGTGCATAAGCACCGGAACAAAGAAGTAGACAGATTAAAAAGTATTTCATCCACCAAAGATAGGAACTTTCAAAATTCCTTTCCTAACCGTTTTTATGTAAGGCAAATCCGAAAACCACCTTCCGAAGGGTGGATTCAACTTCTTACAATGGAATGGTTCTGCAGTAAGTGATCAGCTTTTATTCTTTTAACCTAAAGGTTCGCCGATTGAAGTTCATATACGCATTGGTGCACCTATACTGATCGCATGTCGTCAATAGCTCTTCGCCTGCGCGAAGCCACTCACATTGAAGTCTGTGGGAAAATAGAATTTTCATTCCTGTCACATTTCGAAATTCTATCTATTTTTAAGTAACAAAAACACAATACCTACCTCAAAAAGGTTCCTTATTTTTGTACCATGTTGAAAAAATTGCGTCATGCTCTTCCGGTAACACTAAGAAGCTTGTTCCTTCGGATTGCGATCCTGCTGTTGTTAATGACCATTACCCGCATCGTGTTCTATTTTTTCAACCTGGATTCCTTTGCCCACGTGCAGTTCACAGATTGGTTGGCCGGAATTTGGTTTGATTTATCGACCATCGGGTTGCTGCTCATGCCCTTCATCGTGTTCAGCCTGTTGCCTGAAAAATGGCAACGCAACTGGATCATCCGCAGCCTGCAGGCACTCACTTTTTTCATCCCGGTATTGCTGATCGTTGCCCTGAACCTCATGGACACGGCTTATTACAATTTCACCCTGAAACGCTCCACCGCAGATTTATTTGCTATCGTATCCGCCGGAAATGACATCGGCCAGTTGCTTGGAAGCTTCATTTCCGATTACTGGATGCTGATCCTCATTTTCCTGGTCGGCGCCTGGCTATTGGTTCGCTATTACAACCGGACAAGTATCCGCAAATTAAAAAATCCCGGAAATAGCAGTCCGCGCAAGGAACTGATCGTTTTCCTGGTTATCGTACCGCTCTTTCTTCTGGTTGGAAGAGGCGGATTCGGTCTTCGGCCGATCTCTTCCATCGACGCAACGCTTTATACACAACCTGAAAATTCGGCATTGGTGCTCAACTCGGCCTTTACCTTATTGAAATCCATCGGGAAAGACGATTTGGTCGAACATCATTATTACCCGGAGAATGTACTGGACAAACTCTTCAATCCGAAACGGACAAGCCATCCGCAGCACATCCTTCCCGACGGGACCAATGTGATGATCATCATGTTGGAAAGTTTCGGGAACGAATGGGTCGGACAATTCAACAACAGTGTTTCTTACACCCCGTTTTTGGATTCCCTGCTGGATAAGAGCTGGTATTTTGAATACGGGATTTCCAACGGGAAGAAATCCATTGAGGCCGTTCCGACCATTTCGGCATCCATTCCCACCCTGATGGATAATCCGTACATTTCATCCGCCTATTGCAACAACCAGGTTCAAAGTCTGCCGAATATCCTCATAAAACACGGATACAGTACGGCCTTCTACCATGGTGCAACAAACGGTTCCATGCGGTTCAACAGCTTCGCCTCCCAATTGGGCTACCAGGAATACATCGGCCGGTTTGAATACAACAACGACAAGCACTTTGACAAAACCTGGGGAATCCTGGATGAATACTTCAATCCGTGGACAGCAAAACAAATTACCAAAATGAAGGCTCCATTCATGGCAAACCTGTTTACCCTCTCTTCGCATCACCCTTATTTCGTTCCGAAGGAATGGCGCTCCAAAGTTAAAAAAGGACCACATCCGATCTGTAAAAGCATTCATTACGGCGATATCAGCTTGGGGAAATTCTTTGAACAGGCAAAGAAAGAACCGTGGTTTAAAAAGACGCTTTTTGTACTCGTGGCAGATCATACTCCTTCAAGCAACAGCGAACTTTACAACCAGCGCACCGAAATGTACCGCATCCCGATTGCATTCTACGATCCGAGCGGAAAATTACCCCGCAGGCGCGAGAAAGTGATCTTCCAGCAAATTGATATCATGCCGACCGTATTGGATCTGGTCAATATCCAAACCGATTATTACAGTTTCGGGAACAGTTACTTTTCCAAAGATCCGCGGGAAGCGGTTACTTACCTGGAAGGGTCGTATTACTATTTCCAAAACAACAAACTGCTGGTTTATTCGAACGACGAGATCAAAAGCCTCTTCGATTTCACCATTCGTACGAAAAACCCGAAAAACCTCCTGCCTGCCAAAAATGCCGAAGCGGAAAAGATGGCAAAGCGTTTGAAGGCCATTATTCAACGATATAATCACGATCTAATCCATAATCAGACGATTGTCCGATGAAAAAGAGAATTCGATTCATAATCAATCCCATTTCGGGTGGGGTCAAGAAAGCCAGGGTTCCTCAAATGATCGAGGAGCACTTGGACCACGACCTGTTTGAATATGACATCGCAATTACACAATACAAACAACACGCAAAATCCATCGCGGAAGAATCCGCACAAGAAGGAATCGACATTGTTTGCGCAGTAGGTGGCGACGGGTCCGTCCACGAAGTAGGAACTGCACTCATCGGAACAAAATGTCACCTGGCCATTATTCCAACCGGTTCCGGAAATGGTTTAGCCCGGCATTTGAAAATTCCGCTGAAAACAGCACAGGCCATCCAAAACATCAATGAACTGAACAGCATCCGGATGGATACTGGCCTTGCGAACGACAAACCTTTCCTGGGAGTGGGCGGTTATGGCTTTGATGCCTTTATTGCCAAACGATTTGATGAGTACCACATTCGCGGTTTTTGGGGATATACCCAATTGGTCTATGAAGAATACTTCTCATATAAACCTCCAAGAATGAAGATTTCCCTGCCCGATCAGGAAATCAAAGGAAACTTTCTTCTCTGCTCCATTGCCAACTCTTCCGAGTTTGGAAACGGGTTCTGCATTTCTCCCAAATCCAATGTCGTTGACGGACAAATGGAACTCGTACTATTGAGCAAATTCTCCTGGTGGAGAACCATGGGAGTCATCAGCAGGTTTTTCTTCAAAAAGATCGAAGGATCCCGGTACATACGCATCGTTCCTTTCCAAAAAGCGCGCATTATTTTGGAAGTTCCCCTGGCACATTACGACGGAGAACCTTTTGAAGTGCGAAAAGAAATTAACTTAGAGATCGTTCCATGCAGCCTTTCGGTACTTTGCGGAAAAGGATACCTGGAATTTACCCATTTGAAACTTAAAACAGACGAACATGTTTATTGAAACGGATTTGGAATCAGTGCTGTCGCATTTGAATAAATTAACCCCGGAAAAGCAACCGGCATGGGGAAAAATGTCTGCGCAACGGATGGTGGAACACCTGACAGACACCCTTCGAATTGCAACGGGAGAAAACCCGCAGGAATTAATCATCCCGGAAGAAAAGGTAGAACGCATGGTTGCCTTTTTGTATTCGGATAAACCCATGGCGCAAAATATGGAGGTCCCTTTTGCAAAAGAAGGTACCCCGTTGCGCAACGAAGAACTGGAGTTGGCTATTGATGAATTCGTGGATGTTTACCTGGAATTCCAGGAATTATTCGCTCAGAACCCCGAACTGAAAACGGTTCATGCCTATTACGGACCTTTGGATTACGAACAGTGGAACTTACTGAACAAGAAGCATCTGACGCATCATTTTACCCAATTCGGGATTCTATAAAATAAAAATGCCCTGGCATCAGTGTCAGGGCATTTTCTTTACTTCGTCTTTTCTGCGGGAACTTCTTTCTTCTTGGCAACCACAGGTCTTACCTTTTTGACCGGCTTCTTAGCCACTACTTTGTTCGGATCTTGTTTCTTTGTTCCATCCTGCGCATAAGTACCCAATGAAAGTCCCAATAATGCAATAACTATTAACGATACCTTTTTCATAGCTTTCTTTTTTCCTTGGAGTTTAACAATTTACATGCCAATATAAGAAAGTTCAGACAAGTTCGGGCATTTAAAAGTTTCTTCCGTCAAAGAATTGAGCATTCGAACTCCTTAAACCTTTGAACTTTCATTATATTTGAAAGCGAAACAACAAAGACATGGTTCAAGCCTTTAAAAATCATTGGACAGGAATAGAACAGGTAACAAAAGCACTGCTGAAAGGAAAGTTTTTGTGGTTCTTTGTTCCCGGACTCATCGTCGGGTCGATTTATGTCTACTACAAATGGCAGGCGGAAAAAGTGCTTGCAATTGCCCATGCAGCAGACGACGTTCCCTTGGTTGGAACTGCCATTGGCTGGTTGGCGGACGGTATTTTCAGCATCTTTGATCTCATTGCTTCCGAATTCTACAAATTTGTCATTTTGGTTGTCCTTTCACCGGTCAATTGCATTCTCTCGGAAAAATTCGACAGTTACCTCACCGGGAACGAATACAAATTCGATTTCATCCGCCTGCTCAATGATTTCCTGAGAATGATCCTGATTGTCATTAGCGCTTTATTTATGGAGTATGTCTTCCTGGGAATCTGGTGGCTCTTTTCTTTAGTCATACCGGATTTTATCGGCGAAACCATCTTCTTTCTAATTGCTTCATTCTTCGTAGGATTTTCTTTTTACGATTACAGCATGGAGCGTTATGGGTTGAATTTCTTTAAAAGCTGGGGAATGGGCTTCTCCAAAATGAGTTACATGCTCATCACCGGCGGGATTTTTACTTTGATGATCAAAATTCCGGTAATCGGGATCATTGTAGCACCTGTTTTAACAGCCATGCTCTCAACTGCCGTATACATCCTGATGAATAAGAAATCACAGGTACAACCGACACCGGTAGTCCGGGATCAAGATCTATTAGATACATAAAAGAATATCACATGAATGACTTATTCTCATCCTTCCAGGCAAGTTCTAAAGAAGAATGGATCGCCATCCTGAAAAAGGAATTGAAGGGTGAATCGATCGATACATTAAACAAGATCAATCGCGTAGAGGAAATCGCTTTTCCAGCTTATTTCCATAGGGAAGACCAAAAAAGTACGTTCTCCGATCCGGGTTTGGTTCCCTATACACGGGGAATTCAACCCAAAAGCAACGATTGGACAATCGCCACGGGTTTTCGGATTAAGGATCCCGAGGAAAGTAACCGGGAGATCATAGCGGCTTTAATGTCGGGAACAGATCATTTGGTATTGGAAGCAACGAATGCAGACCCGATTGATTTTCACATCCTGTTGAAGGAAGTCGGGCTTTCTTTTATTCACACCACATTCCGGGCAAAAAGTATCGAACAGGTAAATCAATTCCTGGTTTTTGTAAAAGAAGCTCCGGCCCTGATCGAATATGCCGACAACGATGCACTGTTAAAGACCGATTTGAAAGCTTATCTGGATAAAAATCCAACCCTCAAACTGTATCATGTAGATGCCTCTTCCGTGCAACAGGCAGGTGGAACAACCTGGCAGGAATTGAGTATCGCGCTGGCAGAAGGCCACGAATTACTGGTGAAGCAATTAGAGCGTGGTATGGATTGTGATGCAGCAGCAGCGGCAATTCATTTTACATTCGGGATCGGAAGCAAATACTTTTTCGAATTAGCCAAAATCCGGGCGTTCAGAACATGCTGGGCACAAATTGTTTCGGCTTATTCACCCAAACATTCGTGCTCATTGGCAGCCACCATCACGGCACGTACCGGATTTCTAAATACCACATTGAAAGATCCCTACACCAATTTATTGCGTCAGACTACTGAAGCAATGTCCGTTGTCCTGGCTGGAATTCAGCACCTGAACATTCAGCCTTATGATTGGTACTCGGCGAATTCAAATACCGCCTTCACACGCAGAATGGCAACGAATATTTCCCTTTTGTTGAAAGAAGAATCCTATCTGCAGGTCGTAATTGATCCGGCAGGTGGCTCGTATGCGTTGGATGCATTGACAGAAACCATTGCCGAACGTGCATGGAGTTCCTTTCAGTGGATTGAACGGAACGGAAGCATTTCCAATCAGGAAGTGCGTCAAACGCTCGCTTCTGAAATCGAGGAGAAAGCTGCTATACGCGTAACTGAGATCAAAGACAAAACGGAAAAACGAATCGGGATCAACATCTTCCCGAACCCGGAACAGGTTGAAAACAGCTGGACAGAGCTTCCTCTTTGCTGGAACAACCTGAAACCATTAATTCTAGAACAAACCCTATGAGTATCCGTCAATCATTTGAACACGTATCCTTAACAACGGATACACTGTCAGGGACAGCCGAGAAAGGTGTTTTTTCGACACCTGAAAAAATTGAACTGGCAAGCTATTACAATAAAAACGACCTGAAAGAAGTCAACCACTTGGGATTTGTCAGTGGTATAGCACCATTCTTAAGAGGTCCGTATGGTTCTATGTATGCAATCCGGCCATGGACTATCCGCCAGTACGCCGGATTTTCAACAGCTGAAGAATCGAACGCCTTTTACCGCAGGAACCTGGCTGCAGGACAAAAAGGGCTTTCCGTTGCATTTGACCTGGCAACCCACCGTGGATACGATTCGGACCACGAACGGGTAGTCGGTGATGTTGGGAAAGCAGGAGTAGCAATCGATTCCATTTTGGACATGAAAATTTTGTTCGACCAGATCCCGCTGAATGAAATGTCGGTTTCCATGACCATGAACGGTGCGGTCATCCCCATCATGGCATTTTACATTGTTGCTGCGGAAGAACAGGGAGTGAAACAAGAAGAACTTTCGGGTACCATTCAAAATGATATTCTGAAGGAATTCATGGTCCGGAACACGTATATTTATCCTCCGGCCCCATCCATGCGCATTATTGCAGATATTTTTGCTTACACGGCAGAAAAAATGCCGCGTTTCAATTCCATTTCTATTTCAGGCTACCACATGCAGGAAGCAGGTGCAACAGCAAGTATCGAACTGGCATACACCTTAGCCGACGGATTGGAATATTTAAGAGCCGGGATCAATGCGGGAATGGATGTTGACAGCTTTGCACCGCGCCTGAGTTTCTTTTGGGCAATCGGGATGAACCATTTTATGGAAATTGCAAAAATGCGGGCAGGAAGGTTGTTGTGGTCGAAACTTGTCTCCCAGTTCAACCCGAAAAGTGAAAAATCCCTTGCACTCAGAACCCATTGTCAAACATCCGGATGGAGTTTAACCGAGCAGGATCCCTTCAACAATGTTGCGCGAACCTGTATTGAGGCTATGGCAGCTGGTTTTGGAGGAACCCAATCCCTCCATACCAACGCATTGGACGAAGCCATTGCATTGCCAACCGACTTTTCTGCGCGAATTGCACGAAACACGCAAATTTACCTGCAACAGGAAACCGGGATGACTGACCTCATCGATCCGTGGGGAGGAAGTTACTACGTAGAAAAACTCACACAGGAATTGGTGGACGAAGCCTGGAAACTGATCCGGGAAGTGGAAGAACTTGGCGGGATGGCCAAAGCCATTGAAACGGGAATTCCAAAAATGCGCATCGAAGAAGCTGCTGCACGCAAGCAAGCCAGAATCGATGCGGGTAAAGATATTATTGTAGGGGTGAACCGCTACCAACTGGAAAAAGAAGAGGCAATCGATATCCTGGAAGTAGACAATACCAGGGTGCGTGAATCCCAGCTGGAGCGATTGAGAATATTGCGCGAAACAAGAAATCCGGAGCGTGTAAAAGCTGCATTGGAAAAATTGGCTGAAGCCGCCCGAACAGGAACAGGCAACCTGTTGGAAATTGCTGTCGAATGTGCCCGGGAACGCGCCTCATTGGGTGAAATTTCACTGGCAATGGAAAGCACTTTCGGGAGACATCAGGCAACAATCCGCTCCATAAGCGGAGTTTATTCAGCGGAAAGTATGAGTGATAAAGATTTTGAAAAAGCAAAAGAGATGGTAGAGTCCTTTGCAAAACTGGAAGGACGAAGACCGCGGATTATGATCGCTAAAATGGGCCAGGACGGACACGACCGGGGAGCAAAAGTCATTGCTACTTCCTTTGCAGATATCGGGTTTGACGTCGATATAGGACCACTTTTCCAAACACCGGAAGAAGCTGCAAAACAAGCCATTGAAAACGATGTTCACGTACTGGGAGTTTCCTCGCTTGCCGCCGGACATAAAACCCTGGTTCCGCAAGTCATTGAAGAATTGAAAAAATTGGGACGTCCCGATATCATGGTAGTTGCCGGAGGTGTTATTCCGGCACAGGATTATGATTTTTTATACGATGCAGGAGTTTTCGGAGTTTTCGGGCCGGGAACAAAGATTTCGAAGGCTGCTCAAAAAATCCTGGAATTATTGATCCGCAGTGCAGAATAATTGAACTTGGAGAATGTTGTTGATTTTGGAACTTTTTAAATGAAATCGGTAACAATTAAACCGATTTGTAAAAAGCACTTTGAAACTTTTATTTAAAGTTTTCGTACATTCGGCATAGTTATTGGTTTTATCCATTCAACGAAATTAAATATTATGAAAAAGCTTGTTCTAATTGGTGCTCTGCTTACTACCAAATTACTGGTTGCACAAGCACCGGAGTATGATGATTTGCGCATTCTTTACGCAGATGGTGATTACGAGAAACTGGTCCGTGCATCTGAAAAATATACCATGAATGACAAAACAAAGAGTGATCCCTTACCACACATGTGGATGGGTAGAGGTCTTTATAAAGTTTCCCTGAGTGGTACTGATGATGAAAAATATAAGAATGCTTACAAGGAGGCAATCGGTGAAGTAGGGAAAAGTATCAAATACGATAAAGACGGCAGTGTTCAAGCTGAATACGCTGAGTTCTTTGAAGAATTCACAAATAGCCTGGTAGAAACAATCCGAAATGAAATTGATGTCAAGGATTATAAAAAAGCAAACACCTGGATATTAAAATATTACAAAATCAATCTGAAAAGTGTTGGTGCAAAATACCTGGACGGAGTTTGTAAATACAGGAATTCAGATAAAGGAGGTGCCAATACTGCCTGGAAAGAAGCTGATAACATGCTGAAGACAGTATCTGATATTAACGATTGGTCAAAAGCGGAAAAGGACATGCTGATGATGGGAGTCATTCAAACGGCAGAATGTTATCTGTCGAGTAAACAAACCGAAAAAGCAAAAGCTGTCATGGGCAAGGTTGCTCAATGGTATGAAGGAAATGAAGATTTCAAAGCAAAATATGACGAAATAGTCAATTGATTTCAATAGAATACATAAACGTAGGGGCGCGATGAATTGCGCCCCTGCTTGTTTATTGAACTTCTGTTTTGCTATTAACATCCCTCGGAGGATATCTCCTTTCTTCCTTTTGAAGAACGCGAACCGATAAGTCCTACCTTTGAACTATGAAGAAGTATCTTATACCTTTCAAAAATAAATACATCCTTGCACTGTGCCTTTTTTTGGTGTATAATTTATTTTTGGATGAAGTCGATATCTTTACCATCATCAACCAAAACAAAAAGCTTTCCGAACTGCGTTCCGCGCAATCCGCAATGAACCTGAAACTGAAAGACACGAAATACATTCTTTCCCAGATCAAAGACCCTTCTTACCTGGAAAAACTGGCCAGAGAAGACAAATTATTCAAGAAGGACGACGAAGACATTTTTGTGATTACTTATAAGTGAAGTTCAAAGGAGTTACAACGTTCAAAAAGGTTCAAAGACGTTCAATTGAAAATGGAGAATTGAAAAGTGTTAAAACAATTTGAACATTTTTAATCCAGTTCTACGATCTTAGGCTGTTGATTAAAGTACTGCTGTTCCTGGTAATTGACAACTTTCACTCCGGGGAAATAATACAGGGCTATCTGGACATAACTAAATCCGAATTTCGCCATTTTCATAGCTCCTTCCTGGCACAAACCGACTCCATGTCCGTATCCGCGACCTCTTAATACCACTTCCGTACCCTCCGGATAACAATTGAAGAACGTAGATTTCAGCTTAAAATGTTCCCGAATGTCCCTCAAAGGAATTCCCAACCACGGATATTGATAAAAGGCACACCGGTCTGCCTGGTTGAAGGTAAAGATCATAGGCCCCAAAACCGAGTCGTTTACCGGGTAATGAAACGTCCCCACCAGATATTCCAGCCAGTCATTCTGCGAAATGCGTTTTTCCCAGGTAGCCTGCTTGGTGTAAATACAAAAAGTATCTTTAAACGTGCTTAAATACGGAATTTTGTTGTTCCAGACATAATCTGGTTCCGAAGTTTGTCCGCCGCAATTCGCATGAAAGTAGGCATCAACCAGGTGATTGTGCTGATCGACCATTACCATTCCTTCTGTTTTTAACACGGCAGAATCAATCATCGGATTTAACCGTAACTGGTTATGATATGCCTGACAATGGGTCCTGTCGCATAAATCAAATCCTTCTTTCTGATGCCTGTTTTTGTATTTCAACGCATAAGTCCGGCTCATCAAAGCCTGCACCTTATAGTATTCGATTTCCTTTCCGCCACCGCCTTCTGATTCTACAACTCCGCTCAGGTAATTATTGATATCCACGAGATTAACGATGGTCAAAGACCCATTTTGAGCAGTGATCTCTACATCGTCTTTATACTTGCGTTCTTTAACCGTTGGAACTTTGGTAGAATATACCAGGGAATTATTCAGTTTCGTAGCAACCAGCAACACTTTTGAAACCACTGCAACCTGTTTCACCCCAACCTTCAATTCTATTTGATTGTTCGCAGTTACAGAAAGGTCAACAAATTCGCTTGGCAGCAAAGTTGCGAAATTCGTGGTATCCCCAAATACATTATAACTTCCTTCCGAATAGGCAAAGACGATCCGTTGAACGGAATAATCGCGCAAAACACCTATCCGCATTTGTTGAGAAAATACGAAAACCGGAAAAATGAACCCTATGAGCACGAATAAGCGCAACATCCTACAAAATTAGTTCTGTACCAAACTGAAATCGGCTCGAACTCAAATAGTTTTCAACACCGCTTGTGCAACTTTCCTGGATGCACCTCCTTTTCCCAGCATCGCTTTTAACCGGGAATAATCCTCCAATACCTGATCACGCTTGCTTCCACCTTTGATAACCAGGGATAATTCTTTTGCCAAACGTTCAGTTGTACAGTCATTTTGAATCAACTCGGTAACGGATTCTTTGTCCAGAATCAGGTTGACCAGTGAAATGTATTTCACGTTGACCAATCTCTTTGCAATTTGGTACGAGACCGCATTCCCGATATAACACACCACCTGCGGGATTTCAAACAACCCTGTTTCGAGCGTGGCCGTTCCGGAAGTAACCACTGCCGCTTCCGCTTGCTGCAACAAAGGATAGGTCTGGCCGTAAACCACGTCAACATCCTTATCTCCGATCAATTCCCTGTAAATCGCAAGGTCCATATTGGGAGCTCCCGCAATTACAAAATGATAGTGTGGAAACAGATCTACCAGTGGAAGCATGACCGGTAATTTGGTGCGTAACTCCTGCTTTCTGGATCCCGGAAGCATGGCAATGATGGGTTTATTCGTCGGTGCGATCTCCAGTTCCTGTTTCGGAAGCTCCCGGTATTGTTCTATTTCGTCCAGCAATGGGTGTCCTACATATTCGACCTCGTAATGGTATTTTTTATAAAAATCCGCTTCAAAGGGAAGAATGCAAAACAACTTGAAAACATCTCTTTTGATTTTGTGAACACGGTTTTCTTTCCAGGCCCAAACCGTAGGAGAAATATAATAATACACCTTGATGTTGTTTTTCTTCGCCCACTCGGCGATACGCATATTGAACCCCGGATAGTCGATCAGCAGGATTGCATCCGGCTTAAATTTCAGGATATCTTCTTTGCAAAACCGAATATTCCGCAAAATCGTCGGAAGGTTCATCAGCACTTCGACAAAGCCCATAAATGCCAGATCACGAATATGTTTTGCCATTGTTCCGCCAACAGCCTGCATTTTGTCTCCTCCCCAAAAACGGATATTCAGATCAGGTTGTTCCGCAAACAGTTCCTTCATCACATTCGCTCCATGCAAATCCCCGGACGCCTCACCCGAAATAATATACAGTTTTTTGCTCATTTATCGAATCAGGTTGACGTAAATAATAAACGGGAGGAACAATGCAGATCCTACAATAATTCCACGTGCCAGATCATACCGCTCCTTGTTCAGAAACACGTAAAACCAAATCAGGTTCGGGATAATAGAAAGAGATAAAAACTTGCTCATGACATTCAAATCCATTAAAAACCGATCCCAAAACAAAGAAAAGGAGTAATGCTGCGCCCAGGAAATAATCAGGATTGTCAATGGAATGCACAAGAACGGAGATAATAAACCGATAATCATTCCAACGGTTACGCGTGAGTTCCAGTTAAATCTTCTTTTCATTTGAATATCTTTTTTAAACCTGTAATGGTTTGGTGAGCTGTCAGATCAAATTGGGTTGGTACAATCGTGGCAAATCCTTGATCTAAAAAATATAAATCCGTATCTGTAGCGTCTTCGCGCGAATCAAATGTTCCGGTTAACCAATAGTACGGCCTTCCGAATTGATCGATCCGCTTGTCAAACCGATCCTCCCAAAAAGCATACGCCTGTCTGCATACCTCCATTCCTTTCAGCGCTTCCAACGGTCCTTTCGGAATATTTACGTTCAGACAAACGCCCTGTGGCAGCCCGTGAGTTAATATCTGGGGAATCAATTGTTTTGCTACATGCATGGAAGCCGAAAAATCCGCATCCGGATCAAAATCCCCGTACGAAAACCCGATACTAGGAATGTGTTCCATTGCCCCTTCCACCGCGGCAGACATCGTACCCGAATACAGCACATTAGTGGAAGAATTCAACCCGTGATTGATTCCTGACAAGATCAGGTCCGGTTTCCGGTGCAATACTTCATATACTGCCAGCTTTACACAATCTACAGGTGTTCCACTGCATGAATAAGACTCAATCCCATCAAAAATTTCAGAACGAAACAGTCTCAAAGGATGTGAAATGGTAATTGCATGCCCCATTCCGGATTGCGGTTTGTCGGGAGCGATAACCACAACATTTCCAAACTCCTGTGCAACAGCTACTAAGGAAGCAATTCCTTTTGCGTGAAGACTGTCATCATTGGTTACGAAAATGAGTGGGCGATTCGAATTTTTCATTAAAAACAAAGATACATTTTTAGTTTCTCACTGGCTTAACCGGAAATGTGAAAGTTTTGGAAAGTAACACCGGAATTGAAAATGGATAATTGAGAATTGAAAAGATTGGTTCCGACTTACAAATTAAACCCTCTCTTCTAACTTTTCAAGTTTACCTGTTCAATTTTCAATTACAAAGCTCACGATCTTCTTTCCCCTGCTTCCGACCACAATTCGGTTTCCCCAGGCAACCGGCGAGGATTCCCAAACGCAATCTGTTTTCCGCTTAACGATAATCTCACCGCTCAACCCGTCAACCAGGTAAATCGTTCCATAAACATCCGTGAAGAAAATATAACAGTTGCCTTTCTTATCATACAAATCAATCGGGGAAGCCCAACTGTAATAGTCCATCGGGATCGTGAACTTTTCCTTACCGGTGACTTTATCAATCGCCACAAATTCTCCTGCCAGGGTTCCGTTTACACGTGAGAAAATCCCGTAAACCAAGTGGTTTGCCTTTTTCTTTCCCGGTAAAACAGAAGCCAAAACACCTCCGGAATTTACGCGTCCGTTTAATTTTGTATTGGTCGATTTCCGCGATACATCCCAAACTTCCTTCCCTGTAAGCCCGTCAATTTTTCGAATATGGGCTGTTCCCGTCTCTCCTTGCTTATCGACTTCATTTCCAATAAATAAAAACGGATGATTGTCTTCCTGCAGATCGACTACCATCGATGCATCTGTGTCGTCGTAATTATCCAGGTACCAAACCGGCTTCATGGTCATCAGGTTCAGGCAAAATACATTTCCTCCGTTATCACCGAACCAGCCCAGGTTGTTCCAGGCTCCAAAACTCGACTCAATTCCCAGATCGGGATGCTTTTGAACCTGGTAATTGAAAATGAAAGGTTTTGGGATCGTTTTCCCGTTTGTGATTTTGGTTTTGTAGATCTGACCGTTCTCCGCAGGATGGATCCAATATCCCGTTTTGGCATCAACCAGGGAATTGCTGTCAAACGCCCCCCAAGCTCTTCGCGCTTTGGGATCCAACCCATTCCGGAAGAAAATCTCTTCACCAGTAAACATATTGAAAATATACGCCCCGAAACGTTCCCCATTTTTAATTCCCTGCCCCACATACAACAGGCCATTCATCCGGGGGTCAACGGAAACCGTTCCCTTGATCGGGTTTTCGATCGTCACATGAGGACGAGTTGCCTTACCGGTTTTCCAGTCGATGAAGTAAATATCACCACACAAACTCCCCACAATCACTTCGCGAAAATCGGCCTGATCCGGGTAAACAGCCTCCATTCCATGAAGTCGTTTTGCAATATTGCCCGGCCATTTAATAACCAGCGGTTGACCTGTCCAGCCCGAACCTCCACCCCAAGAACCGTATTCGGTGGTTCTTCCATCGTAACCGGTGATAAATTCCCAGTCCAAACGCACATTTTTTGGTCTTCCTTTCAGCAAACCCCGTGTGGGTGCATTGCGTTGAGCATTTCCCCGGAAACAAAAAATTCCATTCTTCGAATTATAATCGTCTGTAAACAAAATTGCTTCTTCCGGATCATGTGCTTCCGAATTGTAGCTCCGCTGGTCAAACATGGAAATATCCGATTGCTCGGGATACTGAACCTTCCAGATTGCGCCTCCATCCAGGATATTCTCCACAAATTCGGGCAATATCCGCACTTCCGGTTTGACATAATGCAAGGTAATCCCGGTTCCCAGGTAACCGGCCAAAAAGACAATCCCGTAAACAACGAATAATTTAAACGCTCTGACCACCTTGTAAAGTTCGTGGAATTGGAACCCTGAAAAGCATAAGAGGAAGAAGAGTTATGCAACTCAGACTGTTAATAGTTGACCCCAAAGACCTGGAGAACGCTAAGTTCAGAACTATTCCTTGTGTTCTTTCCTACTCTGCGGTTATTTCATCGGAAAACCTTTAAGAATTTCCCGAATTTGCCTTAAACTTGTAGCTCACAATTCTAAAATAGTATGCTTACTCCGGAGTCAGATAAAAAATTGTTCCTCTTAGATGCATTTGCATTGATTTACAGAGCGTATTTCGCTTTCGCAAAAAATCCAAGAGTCAATTCAAAAGGGCAAAACACTTCCGCAGCCTTTGGTTTTACCAATGTATTGATCGATATTCTCAATAAAGAAAAACCAACTCATATCGCAGTCGTTTTTGATCCCCCCGGAGGTGCAACCAACCGGAATGTAGATTTTGAAGCCTACAAGGCTCACAGGGAAGAGATGCCGGAAGATATCCGCAATATGATCGAACCGATCAAACGCATCATTGAAGCATTTCGCATTCCGATGTACGTAGTAGAAGGATACGAAGCTGACGACTTGATTGGAACATTGGCAAAAAAAGCTGAAAAAGAAGGATTCCTGACTTATATGATGACTCCCGATAAAGATTTCGGTCAATTGGTAAGTGAGAATATTTTCATTTACAAACCGGGGCGTGGCGGAGATCCGGCTACGATTATGGGTGTGAAAGAAGTGTGTGAAAAATTCGAAGTTCAAAATCCGCTCCAGGTCATTGATATTTTAGGATTATGGGGAGATGCTGCCGATAATATTCCTGGAATTCCGGGAGTTGGAGAAAAAACAGCGAAGAAATTGATCACAGACTACGGGTCCATGGAAGGAGTTTTTGAGAACGTAGAGAATCTCAAGGGAAAAATGAAAGAAAACATGATTAATTTCAGGGAACAGGGAATTATTTCCAAAATCCTTGCAACAATTATACTTGATTCACCGGTTGAATTCAATCCGGATGAATTGAAATTGCAGGAGCCGGATAAAAACTTAATCCTGGATATTTTCACCGAACTTGAATTCAGGAACCTGGCCAAACGGATTACTGGTGAAGAGATCGTCGTTACTTCCGCCGGAGTAGACGAAAACGGACAACTGGACCTTTTCGGAACACAAAGCCTCGTGGACGTACAGCAAGCACAACCGACAAGCGGAGTCAAAACAATTGCAACCGAAAAACCTTCCTATCATTTAGTGACATTACCGGAAGAACGTAAAGCTTTACTAACAAAATTACTCAAGGAAAAATCAGTGTGTTTTGACACGGAAACAACTGACATCAATGCCCTGCATGCCAACCTGGTCGGAATGTCCTTTTCATTTAAAGCACGTGAAGCATATTATGTCGCTGTTCCGAAAGATCCACACGAAGCTCAGTCTATCGTAAATGAGTTTAAACCTTTCTTTGAAAGTGAAACGATCGAGAAGATCGCACACAATATGAAGTACGACATCCAGGTGTTGCATCGTTACGGAGTTGAGTTCGCCGGCCCCCTGTTCGACACCATGATCGCTCACTACCTCATCCAGCCCGAATCCAAGCAGGGAATGGATTTCCTGGCGGAATATTACCTGAATTATACTCCGATCAGTATCGAGGCATTGATCGGTAAGAAAGGAAAAAGCCAGGGAAATATGGGAGATTTACCTCCGGAAGCTGTCAGTGATTATGCGTGTGAGGATGCCGATATTACCTTCCAGCTAAAACAATTGTTTGCCCCGCAGATTGAGAAGGATCATTTGAAAAAATTGTTCTATGAAATGGAAATGCCCTTGGTTTCCGTCCTGGCAAAGATGGAAGAAGAAGGGGTAGCAATTGACATTCCGCATCTGGAAGCGTATTCCAGACAATTGGCGGATGAAACAGCAGCTCTTGAAATTAAGATCAAAGAACTGGCTGGAATAGACTTCAATGTGGATTCTCCCAAGCAATTAGGGGATGTATTGTTCGAACACATGAAGATCTCTTCGAAAGCGAAGAAAACCAAGACGGGTCAATACGCTACCTCTGAAGATATTTTACAACAGCATAAGAACGATCACGAGATTATTCCGTGCATCCTGGATTACCGTCAAATGAAGAAGTTGAAATCGACTTATGTAGATCCGCTTCCGACGATGAAAGATCCGGTTGACGGAAGAGTCCATACGAGTTACATGCAAACCGTTACGGCAACCGGGCGTTTGAGTTCCAACAATCCGAACTTACAAAACATTCCGATCCGCAGTGAACGCGGAAAAGAGATCCGGAAAGCATTCATTGCCCGTTCGGAAGATTACCAATTGATGTCGGCCGATTATTCCCAGATCGAATTGCGGATTATTGCTGCTTTGGCAAATGATACGAATATGATCCAGGCGTTTAAAGACAAAGTGGATATTCACCGTGCGACAGCAGCAAAAGTATTCCATGTGGAACTGGATGACGTAACCAAAGATCAGCGCAGTGCTGCGAAAGCGGTGAACTTCGGAATCATTTACGGACAGTCGGCATTCGGGCTTTCACAAAACCTGGGGATCAGCAGAACGGAAGCGAAACAGATCATCGATTCGTATTTTGCACAATATTCCACCATCAAAACCTACATGGACAAAGCGGTGAAAGACGCACGTGAAAACGGTTACGTGGAAACGATCATGCAACGTCGCCGTTATTTGCCGGATATCAATTCTGCCAACGCGGTAGTAAGAGGCTTTGCCGAACGAAATGCGGTCAACGCCCCGATCCAGGGTTCGGCTGCTGATATCGTGAAACTGGCCATGGTTGCGGTAGACAAAGCGATGACAAAAGCAAACGTTCAATCCAAAATGATCCTGCAGGTACACGATGAATTGGTTTTCGATGTCCACAAAGACGAACAGGAACTCATGAAGGCATTGGTGAAGGAAGCCATGGAAACCGCTGTTTCATTGGCCGTACCAATGGAGGTCGAAATGGAATTGGCCCAAAACTGGCTGGATGCACATTAAAATCATTTCGTTTCTTTGGATGATCCTGATTTCAGGGAGTACTTTTTCACAACAACACTTCGGCTTGCGGTGCGTAGGCAAATGGAAAGGAACGATGCTTGTTTACAGCCAGGGAATTTTAAGGAAATCCGACGCAGAAGTTCAATCTTACCAGGTCGGATTTTTACAAACTATTTTATTCAAAAGGGAATAACACCGTTTCGGAATTAGAAATATAAGCCATCTCCGGCCGGATATGCGTTGATCTGATTATTCAAATAGTGCTGTTATGTCATGGAGTTCCCGAACGTTTTTACCGGTACACGCATCTGTTCCAAGAAATACAGAACGAATAGGTTCTCCTTTTTTAGATAGAAAGAGATCATAATAGTCAACACACATGCTGGAACCTCCTGCATTCCGAATAATGATCCCTGCAATCAACATATTATCTTTGTATTTCAAACCGCTTCCATAAAAGAAATAACTTTTGTTCAGCATAGAAACAGTGCTCCATTGTTCCTTAAAATCCAAATTCAAACAGGTGATTTTCACGATATAAGATGACTGCCAATCATTGGATATTCCTGTAAAATCATCCCCCATGAAATAAATTCTGTTTTCCAAAGACACAGCACCTCTGATAGCAAAGTCATTTACGGCATGATAAGAAACAATCTGATCTCCCAGAGTCTTTACAAACAATGAATACTTTTTGTTATTGTAAAAGAACTTTTTCCGGGTCAATAAAAACAGGTTTTTCCTTAATTTCCTGATCTGGTATAATGCCGATGAATCCTTTAAAGTTGATGCATTGAGTTTAAGGATCGAATCGAAATTGTTTCGTCGCAGATTTCCGCTATCCAGCTTTTTTTCTCCTAAAATAGCATCCAAAGGATTTTCAAAAGCTTCTTTATCAGAAGTAAAAAACTCCTTTGCAAAATCTGAAGTCGCTAAAAACAAGAGCATAAAACCAAAAAAGGAGCTGACAAATAGGTATTTCATAGGAATCAGTCTGTCAGCTCCTTTTTACAACAATCGTGCTACGATTAGAATTTTTCCATCCGGATTGTTTCCAATCCGTTTGATGTTTGAATTTTCATTAAATACAATCCTTTATTCAGGTTGCTGATATCTAAAACAACTTCCTTACTGCTGTTTTCAATTGTTTTAGCATAAACGGTTTTTCCGCTTAAATCAACCAATTCAACTCTTTCTATTCCCGAAACAGTGTTTTTAACGGTCATTTTTCCGTTGCTTGGATTCGGGTATACCTGAACGTGGACAGCCGCTTTATTTTCGGATAATCCCAGCGTACATTCAACCGGCAAGTCAAATGCTTCTACCTGGTCGTTGCGGTCGTCCGAGTCTCCCTGATCGGCTGAAAAGCCAACACCTCTTTTAGCAAATACTTTCCAGATCAGGCATTTGTTTGCGCCTCCATAAAGGATTTGGTCCGCCGCAAGAATTCCATCACGCCCGTCTACAAATCCGGGGCCGCAAGCAGTTAATTTCAAACCTTCAATCACCAGGTTCATTGCCTTATTATTTCCTCCTGTTCCGGTTTTGACATTCGGATCAAATCCGTATTCGTCAATCAACGCCCAGTTCAAATCCCACAGGATCGTTGCCCAAACAAATCCGATTCCGTGCGGTTGACTCAACGCATTACTATTCGTATTTCCATACGTATAATCGTTGATCGCAAAATCCGTGGAATAGGGTGCCGGGCGGATTCCTCCCCCGTTATTCGGTTCATTTGTAACATAAGTTCCAACTCCTCTTCCATCTGTTCCCTGATCTGATGCAACTTGTGTGATCATCAATCCGAACCAGTCGGACCAACCTTCCCCCATTTGCTCGGCATTCCATAAGCAATCGGTGTCATCACCGCCACCAATCAAACGGTTTGAAATTCCATGTCCGTATTCGTGGGCAATAATCATATTATCAAAATCGGAATCAGTTGCCGTTAAATCTCCCGGATTTACAATGGTTCCGTTTACTGCAATTCCCTGATTCAGCTGATTCACGAACGCATCTCCGTTTGGTTTTGAAACCATAATAGCCGGAATTGTTTCCGCTCCCGTACCACCACCCATCGCCTGGGTACTTGTTCCTGTATTATTCATAACGATTACTGCCAAAGCCCCAAAATTTTGACAGGCAATGACTTTTTCAGAGAAGGTACAAGAACCTCTTCGAACCAGGGCGATTTTCCCCGCCAGGGCAGCACCGTTTGTAATCAATCCACAAGCATCTGTTGTATCCGTTCCGTCATCAATTACCAAAACCATGTCTTCCGTAATCGGAATATTTGGGACCGGAGGCCCGAATCCAGCTGTAGAACAGGAATAAGAACCCGAAATGATTGCCGGTGAGTTGATCGTGAGTAAGTCCGGAACATTGCTTTCCGTCCATAAATACATTTGCATCCGCGGATTCATTCCATCCGGCGGTGTTCCAAAATTTGCATTGTTTGTTCCGCTTCCATCCTGCGCATCAGCCATAACCTGGTCTTGTCCGAATGCCGAACCGGAATAATTCATTTCCTGGAAATTTCCACTCTCCTCATCAAAACCATAGTGCGCCCAAATGTCATGCATCATGTTATTCATGTAGAACAGGTTGGTAATCACCGCATCCAGATTTCCCTGAACTCCGACTAATGAATCGTAGGCAAAATCAAAATTCAGAGCCACGCCCCCGTCCGGTGAATAACCCGGAACATCGTCGTTATCGATATCATCTGATGCATAGACATTGTTTCCTCGTGTAATGGTATATTCGTCACCGGCAATTCCGTCTGTATCGTGCCATCCAAAGGGAGAAAAAGTTGCATCTGAAGGATTCACTACCATCACGCGATCTCCGTGAGCCGGGCTGATATTCGGCAGTGCATATACTTTGTATTGATCTGTTCCCGGAGGCGGTGGCGGAACCATCATTGCCTGAGCAGCACGGTGATTTTCACCGGAGCAATGTTCTGCAGAACAATGGCTGATCCAGTCATTTTGAAAGATTACTTCTCCTGTTTCCGCGTTCAGCCTCATCGACCACCAATGTTCCGAATTCAACGGATAAATGCTCAAGTCCCACAGGTACATCAATTGCCCGTTGTGCTGACCAAGAACTAATTTTACGGGGATGTCTTCTTTCGAAATTCCTTCCTTTGAAAATAGAAAACTGTTGTTTTTATTCTGAATCTGTCTCAAATCGGCCGCAGTCAAATCCAGGTGTTTCAACGAAGCATTTACCGCTCCCGCAGCACTCAATGTTGGATGATTAGTTGGTTCAGATACGGAAACAAAATTCGTCGTCACATGGATTACTTCCTTATCGCGCAGCGTAACTATTCCGAATCCATCGACAATTGAAATGCCGTTTTTGGTTTGACGTACTTTTACATGTTTTGCATCGGAAGCTTTCGAGGATGCACTGGAAACCAATTCCAGGTTAGCGAAGTCAGCAGCTTTCAGGTTCCATACACTTGCATGTTCCTGCAAATAACGCTGAATTGAAACCAATTCGCTTTGTCCGAAACAAACTTGTATGAGTGTCAGGAACAAAAAAGAGGAGAGTAGCTTTTTCATTTTCAGTTTTTTAAGTTGTCCAATGTACAAAAAAAGACAAGAAAAGTAAAAGCTTTGAAAAAAAGACCTTGAGTAAACTTGTTAAAGGGGCCCCCTAGTAATTTAAATGCCAGCCTCGTTGATTCATCACGCGATGAAAAGTTACCAAATCCTCTCCGTTGGGGATTTGGGCATAACTGTTTTTGAATCGGACCTCATCACCTTCAATTGCTTCAATCTCCAGTCCATAAGGGAAAAAAAATGTCCGATCCGGAACCTGACTTGTCTCCAATTCCTGCAAAAATCTCCGCAGCAAGTTCACCGATTCGTTTTCGGACAACTCGAAATCAGCGGCCTTTACCGAGGTAAAAAAGTGCATTTCCTGTTTCGCTCTGGTCAATAACACATTCAGGCGCTTGTGCCCATTAACCTGATTTAAAGGTCCGAAACGCATTTGGAATGATCCCTCCGGGTTTCTTCCGTAACCCAAACTGATAATCAGACAATCCGCTTCATCTCCCTGTACATTTTCCAATGCTTTAAAAAACAAGGTGTTTTCTTCCTGCTTGAGGGTGATTAGTTCCTGTACACGCAGCGAACAGGCTTTCCAAATCGTTTTTAACTGTTCTTCGGAAAAAGCAACGATCCCAAGTGTTTGTTTGTCCCAGTTCTTAAATGATTCCAGGTAATCTGCAACTGCTTGTGCCTCTGCCGGATTTTTCCTTTCTTCAAAAACCCCGTTCCCGGTATAGTGATGAAAAAGCACTTGCTTGCTTTTCGGAGACGGGTAAACAATCAATTCATCCTTGTAAAAGTGTTTATTTGAAAAGCGGATCAGTTCCGGGTATTCGGAGCGGTAATGATGTCTCAGCGGAACGCGTTCAAAATAATACGAAGCCTGGTGCAGCAGATCATGGAATCCGAAATTCTTTCCGAAATAAGCAGATGGCGCCATTTGCTGTTCATCTCCTGCAACCAATGCTCTTTTGGAACGGAACAAGGAACCCAGGGAACTTGGCAATGGAAGCTGGCTGGCTTCATCAAAAAGCACCAAATCAAATAGGTTCACTTCCAAGGGGAAATGATCTGCCACCTGGTTGGGCGTTGCCAGCCAAATCGGGACCAGTAACTGGACCCATTCTTTTGCATCACTCGCGATCAGGTTCCGGATCGTGATCGTATTGCGCGATTTCGCAAATTCTTTCACTAACAGTGATTTCCCCTTTTTTAATCGTGTTTTGAGCTCTTTTTGAGCAGGAGAAAGTTTTTGAGCAGGTGTCCGCAGGAGTTCTTCGAAGTCCGAAAATTGCTTTTGGATCCGGAAGCGAAGGGAACGCGCAAAATCAGCAAATTCGGTATTTTCCGTTTCGATCAAGGCATCCAGCCGTTCCTTTAAGGAATCGCCGGAAAATTTGACCAGCTCCGGATTCAGTGATTCTATTTTCTTTAACGAACTGAACAGGATCAACGCTTGCATCTCTTCCCATGAATTTGCCCGGTCAAGTAACAGAAAGAAAAAACGCGGAAGTTGTTTGAGGTCTTCGTAAAGTCCACTCAATTCTACAAATTCAGCTTGTTTCCGAAGTAAAAAATCAGATAACATCTCCGATTCTTTCCAGTCGAAATAACGCACCAGGTTCGACCGCAATTCGTTAAGCTCTGGCCCCGATTCAATGATTGTCTGTCGTCGCTCTTTCGGCCACGAAGCAATTTCACTTAATACCGAACCGCTTTCCTTTTCCAGGCTGCTTGCGTATCTTATTCCCATTTCCAGGGCGTGCCGGTTCGCATCCAGCCCCAATTCACGGAAGTATCCTTCCAACTCTTTTATTTTTTCTGTTTCAGCTAGGTAATCTTTCCAGTTTGCAAGTGCAATTTCCGGCAGGACCGACGGATCATTCAGCAATTTTGCAATGGTTTTTTTCCGTCTGTGAAGCTGGAGCCAGGTGGTGGATTTTTCCCAGGATTCCAACTGGCTTTTCGAAGGGATCTGTTTCCAGATTTGATTTTCGTTATGAGCACTTGCAAGCTTATCCTTTAATTCTTCCAAAAGAAGCACGTGTTTGCGGAATTTCTTCCATTCTTTGGGCTTGGAAATTAACCGGCTGTATGCTTTGTATTGTTCGTTTTCAACCAGTTGGCAGCGACCCAATACAGCAATGGTCCTTTCCAGGTCACTGAACGTAATCAGGTCTTTCATCCTGGCTTGCAGCGAATTCAGACTGTTCAAACTGTTTTTGATCAACTGATCTCCATTCCATTGCTCAAAGAAAGCCGGTTTTAAACCGTTCAATTTAGAAAATCCCTTCAGCTGCAAATCCACTTTTTGGATGGTCGGTTTGTATTTCAACCATTCGTCCAGGTCCGGAATCAAACTGGAAAATTTTTCCTCTTGAATAGGTGTTTCGCGGAGCAGCTCCCGAAGCACTTTGTATGAAACTCCTGCAAAATAATCGGAAGTATTTAACCGATCGAGCAGCAATTGCAGGTTTGCATACAACTGTTCCGACAGTCGCAGGTTGACAGCCGGCTCTGTGACAGAACTTTCTATCTTGTTCCAGGTCGTTTTCAACTGAGTCAATAAATCCTTTGACTTGGTTTGACTATGCACGACAAATGCAAAAGGGTCCAGTTCCAATTCTGAAAGTTTTTTGACCAATACATCCAATGCAACTTTCTTTTCGGAAACAACCAATGTCTTTAATTGATTGTTTAAGGTTTTCCCGATAATATTAATTAAAACCTGCGATTTACCGGTTCCGGGAGGACCTTGTAACAACACATTTTTTGATTTCAGCGTATTCAAAACCTGTTTTTGGTCCGTGTCGGCAGGTTCTATTAGATCAGGAGGGAAATCCAGTTCTTCAGGATCTTCAAAATCATTTCCCAATAACTGCTGAACCAGTGAGCTCTTGATTTCCGACCGTTCAATGCCTTCCAATTCCCGCAACAGGTGAAAACGGTGGTAATGAAAATTTCCAATATACAGTTCATGCGATAATTCAGCCTGAGGATTCAGCTTTTTAAACTGATCGCCGACCCAGTCCAATTTTTCTTCCAGGTCCAAATCATCCGGGAAATCTCTCAATGATTCTTTATTCCATTCGGAATACAGAAACCGAATGTATGGATTTATCTCCATAAATTCTTCCTGCAATTCCAGTTGAAGGGTATTATTTATGCGTGTATATTCCCAGTTCAAAGGAACAATGAGCAAAGGAGAGCGAATGGCTCCGGTCTGAATAGTGGACGAAACCGTTCCAAATACCAAACACAAGGAATTCACATCAGATTCCAGCCGGAATTTATTGGCTGTTTGCCAGATCGTTTTCCAGTTTCCATCCACTTGAACCTGAAATTTATCCTGTGGCAACTCATTCAGACGGACCAGCGAATGAGCTGACTCTGTCAGATTTACCAGCATGTCTGTCCGGGGCATGTCTGACAAAGCATGGATAAAATCGCCGATATTTGTTGAAGGATAACTCATGGAACCACCTGACGAAAATAATGAAAAGGAAGGAACTGGAAATCTTCGCCGTTCAAACCGTCCATTTTTCCCTGCTAAGATACAAAGACGCAAAGTTTAACATGAAAATGAGAAATAATCCGAAGATTGTTACTTTTGTTATTCGATTAAAATGAATCCATTTTCTATGAAAGAACAAGATATGAAATTCGGTACCAAAGCGATTCATGCGGGCGTACATCCTGATGAAACTACCGGGGCGATCATGACTCCGATTTTTCAAACTTCCACCTATGTTCAGGAATCTCCCGGAGTAAATAAAGGCTACGGGTATGCAAGAGGAAAAAATCCAACCCGGGAGGCATTGCAGGCAAATATCGCTGCGCTGGAAAATGGAAAACACTGTGTATGTTTTAGTAGCGGTGTTGCGGCAACAGATGCTGTATTGAAATTATTACAACCGGGCGATGAGGTGATTACCGGAGATGATTTGTACGGCGGAACCTACCGTTTGTTTACAAAAATCTATGAAAAATTCGGGATCAAATTCCATTTCATCGACTTGACCAATGCGGAAAATGTAACCAATTATATCAATGCAAACACCAAACTGATTTGGGCGGAAACACCCACTAACCCGACCATGCAGATCATCGATATTGAAGCAGTTGCTAAAATTGCGAAAGCCAACGATCTTATTTTGGTTGCCGACAATACCTTCGCATCTCCCTACTTACAAAATCCGCTGGATTTGGGCGCAACGATTGTCATGCATTCCGTTACGAAATATTTGGGCGGACACTCGGATGTGGTAATGGGAGCTCTGATCACCAACGACACGGCAATCCATGAACAATTGTACTTTATATTGAACAGTTCCGGAGCAAATCCGGGCCCAATGGATTCTTTCCTGGTATTGAGAGGAATTAAAACACTGCACCTGCGGATGCAGCGTCATTGTGAGAATGGAAAGCAAATTGCACATTTCCTGAAAGATCATCCTGCAATTGAAAAAGTATACTGGCCGGGCTTCCCGGAACACCCGAACCATGAAATTGCAAAAAAGCAAATGCGTGATTTCGGCGGAATGATTTCCATCGTTTTAAAAGACAAAAGCATTGAAAACACTTATCGTGTTGCTTCCTCATTCCACGTTTTCTCATTGGCAGAATCTTTGGGAGGGGTTGAATCACTGATCAATCACCCGGCAACCATGACACATGCGTCTATTCCGAAGGAAGAAAGAGAAAAGGCAGGTGTTGTAGACAACCTACTTCGTCTGAGTGTCGGGGTGGAACATGTGGATGACCTGATCGCAGATTTAAAACAGGCTTTGGCATAAATCAATAGATGTCATATGAAAAAGCGTTTCTCCTAAATAGGATGGAACGCTTTTTTTATTTAGGATATAAAACTCTTTTCAATTCCCATTCTCGATTAGTTTTTGCATTTTGCATGCATCTTTTTGAATTTAATAACATGGTAATCATAACAGGCACCTCCAGGGGAATTGGAAAAGCAATCGCAGAAAATTATTTGTCCTTGAACGAAAAGGTAATCGGTATAGGGAGAAACCACCCGATTTCCCATCCACAGTATTCATCAATCCACTGCGACTTAAGCATTCCTGAATCGGTTGAACAAATTTCTTTCCCGGACCTGAGTCTTGAAGCGGTGGTCTTTATTCACAACGCCGGTATTCTGGGAACTGTAGATTACTTCGAAAAACTGGATTCCACTGAAATTTCCCGTGTAATGCAAGTTAATTTGTTTGCAGGAGCCGTTATTTTGCAAAAATTACTTCGTCAAATTCCCAAATCGCAGTCCTTCAAATCAATTTTCATTAGTTCGGGGGCAGGAAAAACCCCCATTGCGTCCTGGGCATCTTATTGTGCATCCAAAGCCGCGGTTGATCTGTTTTGCCAGACTATCCAGGAGGAGGAACAGCAACTCGGCAGAAAAAACTTTCATTGCCTTTCCGTGGCCCCCGGGGTTGTTGATACGGACATGCAGACGTTCATCAGAAACACCGATGAACAAGCTTTCAGGGAAGTGGCCCGTTTTAAAGAATACAAAAATTCAAACCAGCTTTTCTCCCCGGAACTTGTTGCGAAAAAATTATTCAAACTGGTCCATGAAACGCCTCTGGAGCAAGTACTCTATTCACTCCGCGATATCCATTTGTGAATTAAAATTTAAATTATTGTTACCCAGATCGGTTAAACTTTTTAAAGAAGGCTTCATTTTTTAAACAAATGTTGTAACTTGTTGCACTCAAATTATGCTTACTTAGTAAAACTAGCTAGAACTTTAGATAATGAAAAAGCAGCTTTCTACTCTTTTAACCTTCACACTATGCGTTTCTAATGTTGTCTTCTCACAAATTCCCGAACGGAAATTGGACAGGGAAAACATGCGTCAGGGAGAGCACGTCGAATATTGTACTACCCACAAAAAAATGAATCAGCTTTTAGCTGATCCTGCCCGTGCCACACAATTTGCCAAGGAACAACAGGCATTCGAGGAATTACTTCTTGCAAAAAAAGGAGACCATTCAACCAAAGCACTTGTTTACACCATTCCGGTTGTATTCCATGTACTTCACAACGGCGGAGAAGAAAATATTTCCAGGGATCAGATCCTTTCTGCACTGGACATTCTGAACAGAGATTATGCGATGTTAAATTCGGATACCCTTTTTGTACAGGCCCCTTTCCAAAGCATTCGAAGCAAAGTAGATGTCAAATTTGCACTTGCAACCAAAGCACCGAACGGAGCTTGTTTTTCCGGGATTACAAGAACCCAAAGTCCGCTAACATTCAATGGTGATGATGGTGGTGCACAGGTGAATGCCATTGTTGCCGGAAATGATGTTTACAATGGTCAATGGCCCGGAAACAAGTATTTAAACATTTTCATTTGCCAGGATATCGGTGGTGCCGCAGGTTACACAACGAATCCAGGAAGCTGGTCGGCATCCGCAATGACAAACGGAATTTGGGTTTTGAGCGATTATGTCGGCGATATCGGTACTTCAACTCCATACACAAGTCGTACATTGACACATGAAGTCGGTCACTGGTTAAACTTGTCTCATGTATGGGGAGGAACAAATAATCCGGGCGTGAGCTGCGGAAATGATGCGGTTGCGGACACACCGGCTTGCATCGGATCAACTTCCTGTTCCCTCAGTGCCAATACCTGCAGCAGCGACAATGCATATTGGGGATTTGACCAGATAGACAACGTAGAAAATTACATGGATTATTCTTACTGTTCCAGAATGTTTACAGCCGGTCAGGTGAACCGTATGCGAACCGCACTTACCGTAAGTTCAACCGGAAGGGCCAATGTAGTATCTGCAGCCAACCTGGCAGCAGTCGGCGCAACCACCGCACCTGTTCTTTGTTCGGCAAGATTCAGTGCACCGAGAAGAATCATTTGTGCAGGAGAATCCATCCAGTTCTCAGACGAATCTTTCAATACAGCATCCGGATGGAACTGGTCATTTACCGGTGGATCACCTGCAACTTCAACGGTTCAAAACCCGACTGTCTTGTATAATACACCCGGAACTTATGCTGTTCAGCTGGAAGCTACGGACGGATCGAATTCAAACACGGCGGCTATCGCAGGTTATATTACGGTTCTTCCTGCCGCAACCGGCATTCCGTATTATGAGAGTTTTGAGACATTCACCAATTTTACAAGCCCCAACTGGTTTGTAACGAATGGCGGCGGGAATGCGTGGACCGTAACTACTGCTGTTGGACGTACCGGGACAAATTCCGCAAAACTGGAAAATTTCGGCGAAACTGCCACTCAAACGGATGAATTGGAATCACACTCCATTGATTTATCCGGAATCACTTCCGCTACCAATGCAACACTTTCGTTCAGATATGCTTATCGCAAAAGAACTTCTACCAATACGGATTTATTGAAAGTATTCGCTACAAAAGATTGTGGAGAAACATGGGATGTACGTAAAACATTAACCGCTTCAACTATGTCCGGATCGAATCTGGCAGCAACGCAATGGACACCGACTCCTGCTGACTGGGTAACTGTTCACGTGACCAATATAACAAGTGTGTACTGGAACGAAAATTTCCGCTTCAAATTCCAGTTTACTGCCGGAGGTGGAAACAATATCTATCTGGACGATATTAATCTTTATGCCGGAGCACCATCCGATGATATTGTTTTAGGATTAAATGATGCCGAGTTCCTTGAGGATATCCGTTTATTCCCGAATCCGGCGGAAAATGAACTTCAGATCAGCTTTAGTTCTCAAACAGGAAATAATCCGTTGGAGTTCATTATAACCGATCTTTCAGGAAAAATGATCCGATCCATGCCTGTGAATGCGCATGAAGGATCAAATATCGTATTCGTTGAGACTTCCGATTTGTCTGCAGGAACTTATTTAATTCAGATAAAAGGTTCTGTTCAAAGGACATTCTCGTTTGTAAAAAGATAATTTTAGGTTTATGGAATAAGGTTGGAAAATAATTTCCAACCTTATTTATTTCTGTTTAATCAACAATTCAGACACTTAAGGCAAAAGTTTCTACACACCATTGAAAAAGTGTGTAAATTTCGCAAATCGAACTGTACTCTATTTCCAACTTTCCCACATCATTTAAATCATTATAGTAATAAACTAGCTAGAAAAATGAAAAAACAATTTTACTCGCTCCTAGGTATCTCTCTTCTTTCTGCCACATGGAGTTTTGCTCAACAGCAAGGGCGCATCTTAGATAAAAGCAATATGCGTCAGGGCGAAGATGTAGAATACTGCATCACCCATAAAAAAATGAACGAGCTTAAATCAAATCCGGAATTTGCCAAACAATATGCAAAAGAGCAAGCGGAATTTGAAAATCTGATGTTGGCTAAAAAAGGAGACAACAGTACTACAAAAGCTGTCGTTTATACGGTACCGGTAGTTTTTCATATTTTACACGACAACGGCAGTGAAAATATATCAAAAGACCAGATCATGTCTGCCCTGGCTATTTTGAACCGAGATTACGCGATGTTAAATCCTGATACAGCAACCGTTCAGGCACCTTTCCAATCACTTAGAAGCAAGGTTGACATTAAGTTTGTACTTGCTACCAAAGCACCGAACGGAGCTTGTTTTTCAGGAATCACAAGAACACAAAACGCCATCACCAATGACGGGTCTAACGGAACCGCTCAGATCAATGCAATTGTTGCAGGAAATGATGTGTATAACGGACAATGGCCGGGAAATAAATACATGAACGTATATGTTTGTAAAGACATCGGCGGAGCAGCAGGATACACTATGCTTCCCGCAAGCTGGTCGGCAAGCAGCATGCAAAACGGTATTTTCATCCTGCATAATTACATCGGGAACATCGGGACCTCTGCTGAATTCTCCAGCCGTGCCCTAACGCATGAAGTTGGTCACTGGCTGAATTTGGATCACGTTTGGGGAGGGAACAACAACCCGGGATCTGCTGGCTGCGGCGGAACGGATAACGTCCAGGATACACCAGCAACTCAGGGTTCAACAACGTGTAATCCTGCAGCAAATACCTGTTCAACAGATAATGCTTACTGGGGATTTGATCAAATTGACAATGTTGAGAACTACATGGATTATTCTTATTGTTCAAAAATGTTTACAGCCGGACAGGTTACCCGTATGCGAACTGCAATAACAGTAAGTAGTACCGGTCGTGCAAATGTGATTTCTGCTGCCAATCTTACCGCTGTTGGAGCAAATACACCATTGGCACTTTGTACGGCTAAATTCAGCACTCCAAGAACAGTAATCTGTGCGGGAGAATCCATTACATTCACAGACGAATCTTACAATATTGCAACAGGATGGACATGGAGTTTCACTGGTGGTTCACCGGCTTCTTCGACTGTTCAAAACCCAACGGTTACTTACAATACGCCTGGAACGTATGCCGTTCAGTTACAAGCTACTGACGGATCGAATTCAAATACAGCAACCATTGCGGGTTACATCACTGTATTGCCTGCGGGAGGAAACCTTCCTTTCTATGAAAGTTTCGAGGGATCCATGAACCTGAACAGTCCGAACTGGTTTGTTTACAATGGAGGCGGAAGCGCCTGGACAGTTACAAATACTGCTGCCAAAACCGGAACCAATTCAGCAAAACTGGATAATTTCAGCCAGTCGAGCACCGGACAAATCGACGAATTAATTTCCGGACCGATTGACTTGTCCAGCATTACGTCCGGAACGGGTGTTACTTTATCCTTCAGATATGCTTACAGAAAGAAAACTTCCACTAACACGGATTTATTAAAGGTATTCGTAACATCTGATTGTGGCGAAACCTGGGATGTACGCAAAACTCTGACGGCTGCAACTATGTCTGGAACAAACACAGCAACTTCTGCCTGGACCCCAAGTGCAGCTGATTGGGTAACCGTGCACGTAACAAACGTTACATCTACCTATTGGAATGACAACTTCCGATGCAAATTCCAAGCAAGTTCAGGAGGTGGTAATAACTTCTACATCGATGATATCAACATCTATTCCGGAGCGCCATCTGATAACCCGGTTACCGCCGGACTGGCTGACCTGGAAACGGTGGCCAACATCAATCTATTCCCGAACCCTGCTGACAATGAAGTTCAAATTTCATTCAGCTCACAGGCAGGAAACAATGGAATCCAGTTCTATGTAACAGATTTGACAGGAAAACAACTTCAACACCATACCATCAATGCAAACGAAGGAAACAACCTCGTTACCATTGCAACGGAAAATCTGTCTGCAGGAACTTATTTGATCCAAATGATTGATATAACAGGTCAAAGAACCTTGACCTTCGTTAAAAAGTAAATTAATAACTGAAACCAAATAAAAACCCCCTGACGAGCAATCATCAGGGGGTTTTCTTTTCCATTCGAATTCCGTCAGAATCCTCTTTTCTTTTTGATTTCATCAATGAAATCAGTCATTTGTTTTTTATCTGCGAAGTAAACTGTCACATTGGTTTCCATAAAAATCTTTGATCCGGATTTTTCATACACACTGGCATTCACCTTATCCAGATCGGTCAAAATGTTGCAGGAATACATCTCACCGTACTTATCGAAATGTTCAATTTTAAAAACATTATCCGTAATCACTTTTACGGAAACCTTCCGAACCGTCAACTCACGAACAGTTCCGTCTCCACGTTTGGTTAAAACAGTCGCATACAAATCATCCCCTACAATTTTTTGGTGGTATTCCAGGATTGTTCCATTAATTTCCATCAGAAAACACTTCGGTCCGTAAATAGTAATGGACTTGTCGTTATACTTAATCACTTCCTGTGCATTCAGGCAATTCAGGCTCATTAGGAAGATGCCAAAAAGCATCACTTTTTGTTTTGTCAAAATCATAAATTGTAGTTGTTTTGTAGTAATTTATTTTATCCCCTTACGGGAATCGTTTATTGCCCGCCGCTGCGAACTCCTATTTAATATAAATTTCACCTTCGTCAACCAAAGGTTCTCCATTCATCCTCAAAAATAACTGAATTAATGCAACCACATCCTTTTCGCAATAAATACGAATGCGGTTTAAGTCGCCTTCTTCATAATAAACCCGTGCTACGTCTGCTCCCGAAATATCATCCTTCGGGGTTGGAATTTTAAAAATATGACACAATAATGCCAAACTGGTGTATGCTTTATAATCCCCGAACTTCCACAACTCCATGGTATCCAAATGCTGAATTTCCCATGGTTTCTTTCCGGCCAGGTTCAGCACATTCGGCAAACCTATCCCATGGATCAGCAATCTTCGGCAGATAAACGGAATATCAAATTCCTTCGAATTGTGTCCGCACAAAACATGTTTCGGGGTATTGTAATTGTTTTCCAGCAAGCGCACGAATTGTTTTAATAACGTTTCTTCGTCCTCGTGTGCAAAAGAGGTCATGCGAATCGATTTACCAGTCACGGATTGATGTACAAATCCAACGGAAATACAGACTATTTTTCCAAATTCAGCATAAATCCCGGCTTTCTCGTTGTAAACGTCTGCTTTGGTTTTGTCTTCTGTCAGGTAGCGCGCATTTTTTGCGTCAAATAATTTCGTGGTTTCTAAATCCAGATCTGCGTAGTGATAAACTTCAGGTACTGTCTCAATGTCTAAGAAAAGAATTTTGTCTAATTGGCTCAAATCAAGCATACTAATTTTTGTTTTCCATTTAAGTTATGTAAAAATATCATTTACCGGAATGCATTTTTTCGATTTTTTTCCCAAATAAATCCATTTTTTAGACTTAAAGAATAGGATTCTTTACTTTTGTGCATTATGGCCGAAGAATTAATCATAGCTCAAACTTCCAAAGAGGAAAAATACAAGACCCTGCTCCCCCAGGTACATGCGTTGTGCGCAGGTGAACCGAATTTGGTTGCCAACCTGGCAAATATCACTTCCGCTTTAAAAATGACCTTCGATTTCTTTTGGGCAGGCTTCTACCTGGTTGAAAACGGGGAGTTGGTACTTGGGCCCTTCCAGGGTCCGATTGCCTGTACGCGAATTGCTTACGGAAAAGGAGTGTGCGGATCTTCTTGGAAACAAAATGAAACTTTGCTGGTTCCTGACGTAGATGCATTTCCGGGACACATTGCCTGTTCCGGTGAAAGCAAAAGTGAAATCGTGGTTCCTATCAGGAAAAATGGTCAGGTTATTGCTGTTCTGGACGTCGACAGTAATGTATTGAACAATTTTGACGAGATGGATGCACACTTTTTAAATGAACTTTGCGAATGGGTAGGTACTCACTGTTTCTAGGGCTTTTACTTTTATTGTTCGGGTGCGCCGAAATCGTTCCGTTAACTGGAGGGCCTGCTGATGAACGCGCTGCGGTTCCTGTACAGGGAACTCAAAATCCGGAACAGGGAGCATTACACGTGAATCAAAATGAATTGACCGTAAAATTCAATGAATACTTCACGCTGAATGATCCTGCAAATACGGCCGTTATGAACCCGGCAGCAGGTAAACTCGACATCACATCGAACAAACGGGAACTAAGTATTAAATGGGATAGCACACTTCAGGCAAATACCACGTATATTATTCAGTTGAACGGGACTATCAAGGATTTGAATGAAAAAAATGACACGATCCACCAGTTCGTTTTCTCAACAGGAGACCGGATCGATTCATTGAAGATCAATGGAGTTGTTACAGATGCGTTTTCCAATAAACCTTCAGCTGCATTTACGATCGGTCTATATGACTCTTTAACAGATCCGTACCAAAAAGCGCCCACTTATATTTGTAAAAGCAATGCCAAAGGTGAATTCGAATTCGCGTATTTGAAGGAAGGCCGGTATCAATTGTTTGCCTTCCTGGATTCTAATAAAGACCGGCTTCCCTCCATCGGGGAAAACATGGCTTACACTTCCAAACTGATTGCTAGCGGAGACAGCATATTCATTCACATCCTGGCCTCAAAACCCAAAAGTCCGTTAAAACAACTCCAGGTAAAACTATTGAATCCGGGTACATTCTATGCATTTGGGAAGGAATTGAATGAAGCGGACCTCAGCATTAACTCCCAACCGGTCCGGATCCTTAAACGGTATGCTCCGGACTCTCTTTTAGCTGTACTCCCAATTGCTTCAAATGAGGTGTATACTTTTATCGATGGTCCGGACACAATCACGAAGATCATTCCGCTGAAGGACCGGAGTAAGAACTTTTCCATTTCAAATAAAGTCTATAAAAATACGTGGTTATTGGGGGATACACTTCTTTTCGAAACCAACGAGCAAATCACGCAAGTAGACACTTCCCTGATTGTAATGGAGGACAAAACAAAAGTGAAGATTGCCTATGATTATTCTTTTTCTGGAAATCAGGTCCGGATCATTCCAAAATCCGCTACAGCCTTTGAACTGGTTGTCAATTTCAAAATGGGCGCCTTAAAAGGATCAGCCAATCAAAACGATTCCATCAAATTAGAGTTGAAAACAGTCCGGACATCCGATTTGTCAAACCTCCAACTGAATATCGGAAGTCTGAAGGGTCGCTGGGTGATTCAATTAATGGACGGTACCAATCCCATACGCACCTTTTTGAAAACCGACTCGGATTCCGTTATCAACTGGCTGAATTTGATTCCTGCAGTTTACCAGGTTCTTTGTATCCGGGATGTAAATGGGAACGGCAAATGGGACGCCGGGAATTGGGAGAAGAAAACACAACCGGAAGAGGTGGTCCGTTTTGATCTCAAATCCAAGCTCAGACCAAACTGGGATATTGAAGAAACCCTCGAACTCAAGACCGATGAGTGAACCCATTGAAAAAACCTTTAGTAAATGGAGAATTTATCTCGCTTTGCTGATTGGTGTTTCAATTTCGGGCGGGATCCTCGTTTACAGCTTTACGCGGACTGAATTTCACAAAGTAGAAAAAGGAACAGGGAGTTATGCCTGGGAAGATTTCAATCAAAACAAACGGATAGATTATACCGATCCGGGAGATTTCGCCTTAGTTCCCAATGGGGATTTCGAGAAAAAATCTGCTTATGAAGTGTTATCGGAAGTTTCATGGAACAGTACTACTTTTTTTTGGCTGTTTCTTGCACTTTTAGGAATGGTTGGACGTGATTTGGGCTATATGCTTCGCATCCGGATCCTGACAAAGAAGCAATTGAGCTGGCGGCAATCTTTCCAAGTGATTATGCTTTGGGAATTTGCTTCAGCACTTGCGCCTGGAGTTATGAGTGGTGCAACTGTCGCCATGTTCATCCTAAACAGGGAAAAAATTGCACTTGGTCGTGCAACAGCTATCGTGATCCTGACTGCATTCCTGGATAATTTATTTTACGTAGTCATTATTCCGCTTTTGTTTCTTCTCATGCCCGCTGGAAAATTATTTCCAAGTGCAGGAAATGAGTCGATGACCGTTGTTTTCTGGACCGGTTTTTCGGTTTTTGCGCTGTTGTGTATTGTCCTTTTTTCAAGTATTGTCCTTTATCCGAAACTGGTTTACCACCTGCTCACATTTATTACGCGTATTCCATTCCTGAAGCGCTTCCGTCCGGGTGCAGAAAAAACAGGTAATGATGTAAAGAATACAGCCGCTGAATTGAAAAAAGAACCGTTTTCCTTCTGGTTGAAGGCATTTGGGACTACTGTTTTCTCCTGGTCGTCCCGCTTTCTGGTAATTAATTTCATTATGCAGGCTTTCTTAAACCTGGGCTTCTTCCAGCAGGCACAAATTTTCACCAAACAATTTGTTCTGTGGATGTTCCTGAGAATTTCCCCTACTCCTGGCGGAAGTGGTGTTGCAGAGTGGGCATTTGGTGAATTATTGTCTGAATTCAGTACAAGTGTTATTCTTTTGGGAACGATGGCCGTATTGTGGCGACTGATCTCTTATTTCCCCTATTTGATTATCGGATCGGTCATTCTACCACGCTGGTTATCGAAACAACGGAAAAACAAAGACTAAATCGTTTTGAAGCGGTTCAAAAAAATGATGTCATTTCGGATATTATTCCTATCTTTGCGCTCTTAAAACGGTAAAGATCATGTCTTACGGCGTAAAAATTTTTGCAGGAAGAGCGTCCAAATCGCTTGCAGAACAAATAGCTACCAAGTTTGGTGCTAGTTTGGGTGATGTAAAAGTTACTGAATTCAGTGATGGTGAATTTCAACCGTCGTTTGAAGAAACAGTGCGTGGTCAGGATGTATTTATCGTTCAGTCTACCATGCCTCCAACAGAAAATTTGTTCGAGATGTTGTTGATGGTTGACGCAGCAAAGCGTGCTTCAGCACGCAAAATCGTTGCTGTAATTCCCTATTTCGGATTTGCACGCCAGGATCGCAAAGACAAGCCAAGAGTTGCTATCGGTGCAAAACTGATTGCAAACATGTTGATGGCTGCCGGCGTTGACCGCGTCATGACCATGGATCTGCATGCAGATCAAATCCAGGGATTCTTTGAAGTTCCGGTTGATCACCTGTTTGCATCTACCTTATTCTTCAACGAAATGAAAGCACTGGACAACGGTAATCTGATCATGGCAGCTCCGGATGCAGGAGGTGCAAAACGTGCCAATGCCTACGCCAAAAAATTAGATACCGGGCTGGCCATTTGCCACAAACACCGCAAGAAAGCAAATGAAGTTGCTGAAATGACTGTTATCGGAGACGTAGCGGGAAAAGATGTTATTTTGATAGATGATATGTGTGACACTGCCGGAACGCTGACCAAAGCAGCCGAATTATTTATTGAAAAAGGAGCAAAAAGTGTTCGTGCATTCTGTACACACGCTGTGTTATCAGGACCTGCTTACGAACGCATCAATAATTCCAAACTAACGGAACTAATCGTTACAGATACCATTCCGTTGAAACAAAAGAGTGACAAGATTCGTGTCATTACCGTAGCTGATCTGTTTGCAGATGTAATTGATCGCCTGATTAAAAACGAATCCATTAGTACGCATTTTATAATTTCATAAAAGAGGAGGCACTGCTTCCGATAACCATCCGCCCGGGCGGATAAAACAATTAAATAAATAACAAACATGAAAGTAGCACAATTGAGCGGTTCGCTGCGCGCGAACGTAGGGAAGAAAGATGCTAAAGCTTTGAGAGACTCAGGGCAGGTTCCATGTGTTCTTTACGGACAAGGAACTCAAACACATTTTTCACTTCCAGACATTAAAGTTGAAAAATTGGTTTTTAACCCTGACGTTTTCAAAATCGAATTGGATATCGACGGTAAAAAAACAAATGCAATTATCCAGGAGATTCAACAAAATCCTATTACGGATAGAGTAATGCACATTGACTTCCTGGAGTTAGATCCTAAAAAAGCAGTTAAAGTAGCATTGCCGGTTCGTTTGACAGGTGCTTCTCGCGGTGTATTAGCAGGAGGTCGTTTGATGCAGGTTTTCCGTCGTTTACGTGTAGTTGGTCTTCCAACAGATTTACCGGAGGCAATCGTAATCGATATTACTAAATTGCGTATCGGACAATCTATTCGCGTGAAAGATTTGGAAAATGATGGTTTAACTATTTCCGAAGCGAAAAATGCAGTAGTTGTTGCAGTGAAAATGGCTCGTGGAGCTTCTAAAGCTGCAGAGGCTGATGATGAGGATGAAGAATAAGATTTCTAATATCTAACAAAAACCCCGACATCTCATTGATCGTCGGGGTTTTTTATTTCTCAATTTCTACGCTGTAAAAAAGCCATCTCAACTTTTACGCGAAGATGGCAAAACTAACTATTAGATTTAGGAGTAGGCTCTAATACCTCCACCTACTTAGGCTAAACCAAATTTACAGAGCAACTTTGGTTTTCCTCGTCCCCTTTTTCTCTAACGCTGCTTTCAGTTTTTTAACCGTCAATTTTCAACAAAATCGATTTTAGGTTTTCCCGCATTTACCGTTTTACGATCGATTTCTGCACCCGTTTCCCGTCAATGACATAAACCAACTGATACATTCCACCAGCCAAATCACTTATTTTCAAATCAGTTGTTGCCGTGTCTAACTTCTTTTCCCGTACGATCCTTCCCAAACCATCCATAACCAGGAGTGTTCCGCCCGATTCGGTCAACTCAATGGTCACAAAGTCAGCAGCGGGATTCGGATAAACATGGAATACCTGATTTTCCGGATCGTCTATACCGGCAAAGTCTATCACACGAATCAACCGGTTCATCGTATCTCCCGGACAAGCATCATTTACAGCGATCAACGTCAGCTCATAATTACCTGCAGCCGAATATGTGTGCCAGGGATTTTCGTCCTGGCTTTGGGTGCCTTCTCCGAAGTTCCAATTGTAACCGTTTGCATTGGATGACAGGTTTGTGCAGTAAAGCACCGCATTCGGTAAATAGAGCGTGTCATCATTTAAACTAAATTGCGCCGTGACCGGCAAACTTACCACTACGTCAATCAACTGCTGAATGGTATCTGAAGTGTTGGGTCCGTAAGCAATCAGTTGGACCTGGTATGATCCTGAAGCAGGAAATTGTACTTTCGGATTTACCTCGCTGCTTGCAGCCGGAGATCCTCCCTGGAATGACCACAAATAACTAACTCCATCCACAGAGGTATTTTGAAAAACCAGGGAATCGGTTGAACAGACATAGGTATTCTGGAGGATGAATGACGCATTGGGCGGATTGGTCGGCAAAACGACTGTTTGTCCATCCGACGTGCTTATCGCTGAAAACAAGCCCGCACCGTTTTCCGCTTTTACCGAAACGTAATACGTGGTTCCGACACTTAGATTCAGACCTCCGATACTGATCGTTGTGTTCCAATAATTGTTCGTCCAGGATACTACATCTGTCCCTCCCGGCGCGGTACCGATAGCCACCCAGTAATTTGCAACATCCGAATGTGGATCCGAAGAGACCGTCCAATTCGCTTCCAGCATGGAATTATTGGTCGTCGTTGTTATATCAGCTGACAGTCCGTCAAAAACACTTGCTATAGTTGCTGGAACCGTCCAATCCACTTTTAAATCCAGTGACTGAATAGCAGATAAATTCCCCGCCTGATCCTGGACAATTGACTTAATGCGGCCGGATGGTGAAGACGGCGAGATACTTTGGTAACGAATATCATTACCTGTTCCCACCGAAACCGGCACAGTAAGCGCCCTGGAACGATAGACTTTCAGATCGTTCACTTCATAGACACAATTGCCACTTCTGAATGAAATGGATTCGCCGCTGGCCAAAGGAGTCGTATCTGTCCAGGTTTGGACTAACACGTTATCTACGTAAACCTGGTGTTTTCCGGAAATACGGTCGTAAATAATTTTGTAATCATACCATTGACCCGCATTGAAATCATAGGAAACCTCATCCACAAGGGCATAGGTATCATTTGTTACTTCATATAACTGGACTTTGTCGTTGTCCAGTCGGAAAAAGACAAAATAGGAATTTCCCCTGTTTGGTAAAGTCGGATCGCTGCAGAAATAATGAAGTCCCGCCCTTCTGTTTGTTCCGCTCCCTGACATAGCGCCTGTCCAATGGTACAGATAGCGATTACTCAGCGTGCTTGAGACCGGGGTCCAAATATTGGTATTGCCGTTACTTTCGTCATTTTGGATCAGGTGGCTGCTTCCTAACGCCCACGTTCCTGTTTGAACTGTCCAATCCGAATGAATGGCATTTTGATCAAAATTATCGCTAAAGAACCCCTTACTGCTATTTGCCCTCCAATCCGTTCCATCAAAATCAATCACCTGATAATACGCTTTCTCAATTCCGCTTCCGCACGCGTTGTCCGCATCGGTAAAAGTTGCTGTGAAATCCTGGGTAATCCAGGCAGGTTGTGCCGCAATGACTGTTGTCGGAGCGATCAGATCTCCCGGGCCCGGATTTGAAATGGTACTCGACCAGCTAGCCACCCAACCGGAAGCTGTGGTAGCACAATCACTCCGGAATTCAATCAGCAAAGCTCCGCCTGTAGAACTGATTGTTCCCGGTGAATTGGTACCGGTATACGTTCCGATCAGCGGTGAACTGGTTGTTGCGCCATCATAGATGTACAGATAGTCCCAATTGGTCTCTAGGGAAAAGCTTGAAAAATTCAGGGTAATCGAACTCGCGTTTGCAGGCTGGATCAATGTAAAATAACGCTGATCGTTGCTGTAATCCGCCGAACTTCCCCCGGAATCTGTAAATGTACCGCTCACAGTCGTCAGGTTACTTTGAACGGGGTTGTTATTCACCAATTGGTAATACAATGCCCAATTCCAATAAATTCCGGGATCCGTATGTGTTTGGTTCGGATAGTGCTGATGTCCTTTTATTTTGATGCAGCCACCCAATACATTTGTTCCGCTGGTTGCCGCTCCGGAAAAGGTTCTGAGCGGATTGATCCCATAACCGCTCTGACAAATATCGCGTGTAATTCCCGCTGATGCGTTATACAACGCTGTTGTGTACCACTGTGACTGACTCACATATCCTTCGTGCTCGTACCCGATCGTATACGGATTTTCTGATCCGACATGCCATGCTTTACTCGCCTCCAGGACCATTTGCGTGACTTGTCCGTCAGAAGAACGAACGACGTAATGGTACGAAACGCTGGAAGAGCAATTCTGAGACCAGGAAATTGCCCCGGCATAGGTTCCCTGAATGGTATGAATTGTAATTGCCGAGATAGCAGTACCGTTGCGGGAGCTGAAATTACAGGAAGGTGCAGGGTTCCATATCGCCGGTGCGTATTCCGTAGATTTCAATATACTTTCCTTTTTAACCGGAAGGTAACTGTGTCCTGAATCTGACCGGATTCCCTCTTCTGAGAAAATAACGCGCTGAGCACTTAGAACTGCCAAATTCTCTGCACCGAATAAGCTAACCAAATCAAAATTGTAATTCGGAAAATGGTAAGAAACAGCGTATTCATCGTTATTTAGAAACCGGAACAGTTCATACAATTCCGCATCACGGGCATATATATTCACCCTTCCGGAATCCGGCAAGTAAGAAAGTCTGCTAAAAACCTCTTTCAACGTGTTCTGAAGCGACATTCCTTTCAATTCCGTCACGTATCCGTTGATTACTTTTGCAAAAGCATTGATTTCTGCCGCCGGATCTTGCCTGATTTGCGAAACTGGAATCCCTGACAGTTGGGAAACAAGCTTCATGTTCTCTTTAAAGTAGCCTTTCCCTCTAGCAACCATTCCTAAGAATCCACGGGATTTCGGCAGACCTGAACAGGACTCTAATTCCGAATCCGCCAGATAGGACATACGCGTTTGGGTAAATGAAACTGCTTCGATGACTCCTTTCGGTATAGCCGGATAAGCAGCATAAGCCTGTTGACACAGATTCTCAAAATCCGTATTGGTTTGTGCGAATGAGTGGAATCCCAGCAAACTTGCGAATAGCAGAAGTTTCTTCATAGTGTTTTCAATCAGTAGTAAAGGACTAAGATATTCAATTCTATACAGCTCTGAAAATCAATGGAAAAGAAAATGGATTTAGTAGCGTTACTTTTAACAGTTCCAAAAATTATTTGGCTGTCAATTGGTTAAAATCACCAGTCATCATTCTCAATTTCTCTGCTCCTACTTTTTCCAAGGCAAAAATACCTTTTACAATTGCCGCAACCAAGCGCCCTTTCATTTCTGACCATTTCACGAAAAACACTTCCTATTTTCAGTTATTACAATTCAATGGTTACTCATGAAAAATGTGGATCCAAAGTACTCGGGAAGCCCGAAAATTAAAGAACATAGTTAAAATCAGCACTACCAACATGAGGGCAAACATCCATCCCAAAGGGAGAAACCAGGAGAATAAAAGAAACACGGGGAGTAATTCCGCAACCGCCAGGCCATAGCTGATATACATCGCCCCGAAGAAATATCCGGGCTCCTTATCAAACCTGTAGTTACACTCCGAACAGCGTTCATACATTTTGGGAGCTTTCAAATGAAGCAAAGATCCTTTTGTTTCAAATATTTTACCCTTTCCGCATATCGGACAAGTTCCACTGAGTATCGGTTTAAAATTTGACATCTCTTTTTTTTACAAAGTTACTGTGGACGAGGTGTCCAATCCATTATCCTTTATCTCAAATAATTCTATTATTCGGACATTTTTGTAATTTTAAACATGAATTTTCCACGACTTCCCATTGAAAAGTTTGATGAAAATGGCTTGTTGCAAGCTTTTTACATCAATCGTTTTTCCGAACATCTGAAAAAATACCATTCGGACATTAACCATCCACATAAACACGATTTCTATCTGACGGTCTTTTTTGAAAAAGGAGAAGGAAGACACGATATTGATTTCCACACTTACACCATCCAGCCAAACAGAGTATTCTTTCTTCAGCCCGAACAAATCCACCATTGGGAGTTTGACCAGGAAGCCGAGGGCTGGATCTTCTTTCATTCAGAAGATTTTTATAAATTGTACGTAACCCATTTCGAGTTGACTCAATGGCCGTTTTTTCAATCCAGGGATTCAAATCCGAAACTGGATATTCCGGAAGAAGTGGCAGATATTTTACACCAACGTTTTGAAGAGATTCTAACCGAATACCAGGAAAATGCAAAACATGCCTTTCTTAAAATCGCGAACCTGAGCCAGTTAATTTATGCAGATCTTGCCCGGGTTTATGTCACACAAACAGCCATTCCGGGTCAAAAGAACCATTTATACCAGGACCATTTCCATCGGTTCACCCAATTACTGGATAAACACTTCAGTTCCCAAAAGAATGCATCCTTTTATGCTTCGGAATTAGCGATGACGACGAAGCATCTGCACCGCATCTGTTTATCCTGTGCGGGGAAAAGTACTTCTCAACTAATCGCCGAGCGGTTGCTCCTGGAAGCCAAACGCAAGTTGGTGAGCGAATCGAAAAGTATCCAGGAAATTGCGGATGAACTGGGATTTGAGAACTATCCCTATTTTCATTTGTTCTTCAAAAAACATGCAGGAGAAACGCCAAAACAATTCCGGGAGAAGAACAGTTAAAAACAAACCGACAACTTTAGCTTCCAATCTGTTCTAGGGTTTATAACCCTAGAAGGGTGGTGTCAAAAAAACTAGTTATATTATTGACCCGCGCACGCGAAATCTCCTCTCTTGTCTCTTGGATCTAAGTCAATTTGTCACACAAAATCTTCATTTCGATCACCGGAGAGATTTTTTCATACAAAATATTGTAAACGGCTTCCAAAATAGGCATCTCCACCTGGAACTTCTTATTGATCTCCTTAACACATTTCGTCGCATAATATCCTTCCGCGATCATGTCCATTTCCAGCTGCGCCGTTTTCACCGAATATCCTTTCCCGATCATATATCCAAACGTGCGGTTCCGGGAGAATTTGGAATAAGCAGTTACCAGCAAATCCCCTAAATAGGCAGATGATTTTACATCCCGGTGAATCGGACTGACTTCATCAATGAAATTTTCTATTTCCTGGATAGCATTTGCGATCAACACTGCCTGGAAGTTATCTCCATAACCCAAACCGGAACAAATGCCTGAAGCCAAGGCATACACATTTTTCAATACCGCCGAAAGTTCGGTTCCGAATAAATCGTCCGAAGTAGTAGTTTTGATATAACGACATGCTAACATACGCGCCATTTCATTGGCAATGGTCTCGTGCTGACAAGCAACCGTCAAATAGGACAAACGCTCCAGGGCAACCTCTTCCGCATGACAAGGTCCGCAAATGATTCCAATATCCTTGTATGGAGTTCCAAATGTTTTATGAAAAAAACGTGCAGGGATCGCATTGTATTCCGGAACAATTCCCTTTACAGCCGAAAAAACAATTTTACCCTTGAAAAGTTCCGGGGTCGTATCCTTAAAAAGTTCAACTAAGAAAGCAGATGGAGTTGCAACGATCAACACATCGGATCTGCTGATTATAGTTTCAAGATTATTCGAAACATGTATCTGGTTCAGGTCAAACTCAACCGACTGTAAATAAGTAGGATTGTGCTTATATCTCAAGATGTGAGCAACCTGATCTTCTCTGCGGACAAACCAGTTTACCTGCGCAAAATTATTACACAATATCTTCACCAAAGCGGTAGCCCAGCTTCCTCCTCCAATGACCCCAACGGTTTTCATGCGCTTATTCATAGTCCTGACAAATGTACATATAATTCTCTTCGTGCATTCAAACCAACTCTTTCAAACCGGGAAAATAATTCGTTATGCAATCCAACAGAAAGCACTATCTTTGCTAAAAAAATGTATGGCAGAAGTTTCACGTATTTCAACAAATAAGGCACCGAAACCAGTCGGATTGTATCCTCACGCACGCAAAGTTGGCAACCTTCTTTTTTTATCGGGAGTTGGACCAAGGGTAGCGGGATCTGATGATATTGACTCTGCTGTACCCGGACTTCAGTTGGATAAGAACGGAAATTTCATTGAATTTGATTTTGAAGCACAATGCCGCAGTGTCTTTGATAACGTGCGTATTATCCTGGAAGAATCAGGATCAAGTTGGGACCAATTGGTTGACGTAACGGTTTTCCTGGTGAATATGAAACGTGATTTCCATGTTTATAATCGTGTTTACGCCGAGTATTTCAAGGATAATTTACCGTGCAGAACAACCGTTGAGATCAATTCGCTTCCTACCCCTATTGCCATCGAATTAAAGTGTATTGCAACAATTGACTAAATAAAATTATGATCGGATTTGCTATTCGCAGTTTCATCGCTGCAGGGATGTTATTCTTAACAGTTTATTCTTTTTATACCGGCTACTGGGGTTGGGGAATCTCCCTGATCATTCCGCTGGCATTGGTAATTCTTTCTTTTATCTACAATGAAAACCTGGCATTTACGCTCAACCACATGCGCAGCGGAAACCAGGATAAGGCACAACGTGCAATTAACCGCATTACAGCACCGCAGTACATTCTTTCAAAACGCCAAAGAGCATATGTTATTTACATGCAGGCACTTCTGAACGCCCAATCACTTCCACATGCGAAAGTAGAAGCAATGCTTCGTCAGGCTATTCAAATGGGACTGAAAAGAGGTCACGATAAAGCCATGGCACGCATGCACCTGGCCGGAATTTGTGTTCAGACCGGCCGCAGACAAGAAGCAATCACGCTCTTGGCAGAAGCAAAGAAAATGGACGACAGCGGAATGCTCAAGGACCAAATCAAAATGATGCAGGGACAATTGCAAAATGCTCCATCCAAAAACCAAATGCGTATGGCGCAAATGATGGGTGGGCGCAAGAAGATGCCTAAAATGCGTTAATACGACGAATGAAATTATTTGCTGATTTTCCGGAGAACTACGAGCTCATTGATGCCGGTGGTGGAAGGAAATTGGAGCGTTGGGGAACAGTCACAACCATTCGTCCGGAACACCAGGCTTATTTTGGAGCGGTGCTTTCCAAAAAGCAATGGACCCAACTTGCCGATTGGGAATTTATTCCAAAAAAGGAAGGCTCCTTGCAGGGAAACTGGAAGAAACTCAATCCGCTGGCATCCGAAGAATGGCTTTTTCAAAGCGCCGGACTTGTTTTCAATTTAAAGATTACCAACAACAAGCACCTGGGACTTTTTCCCGAACAGCAAATCAACTGGGAATTCCTTTCCGAAAATTTAAACGCTTCCAAACGGTTCCTGAATGCATTTGCATACACAGGCGCAGCCTCTCTTTTCGGGAGAAAAACCGAAGCGGAAGTAGTCCATTGCGACAGTGTAAAAACCATGTTGGATTGGGGACGGCAAAATCAGTCGGCATCCGGTTTGGACGGAATCAAATGGGTTCATGAAGATGCACTGAAGTTTATCCGGCGGGAAGTAAAGCGGGGAAACAAATATGACATGGTGCAACTGGACCCGCCTGCCTGGGGCTTGGGCGCGAAAGGTGAAAAATGGAAACTGGAAGAGTTGCTGGGAACACTGATCGGAGAAGCCCTTCAGCTCGTTTCAAAATCGGGAATATTGATCTTAAATACGTACTCACCCAAAGTCGATATTCCATTTATCCAACAGATTGCAAAGGAACTGGGTATTTCGAATAAACAACTGACAAACGCCGAATTGTGGTTCAAAACAACCAGCGGCAAGGAGTTGTATTATGGGATTGTAACAAGAATTAATCAATTATAAATGATTTAATTATCAAGGGAAAATTCAATCCTTGATAATTGTATCGCTTACTTTGTCTTCTGACTCACAATTCCGTTCTGAATAGCATACATAACCAATCCGACCACATTTCTTGCTCCTACTTTATTCATCATCAGGGTCCGTGCACTTTCTATCGTACGCCTGCTCTTAAATAATTTATCGGCAATTTCCTGGGTAGTCATTTCACTGCAAATCAATTCCAGGATGACCAATTCATTTTCGTTAAAAATACTGGCTGAGCTTGCTTCGAATACCGGTTGAATTCTTCCGGAGTGGACCATTTTGGCAATAAACATTTTGGAAGTACGGTCATTCAGATAATACCCGGTTTCCACCGCTGACCGGATCGCCAACTGGATCTCTTCCGCTTCATCGTCTTTGGATAAATATCCGTTTGCCCCATTTTCAATCGCCAGCTCCACAAATTCCACATCATCGTACATGGATAAGAGCAAAACTTTCAATTTGGGAAATGTTTGCCTGATTTCTTTTGTGGCTTCAATGCCGTTCTTCACAGGCATTCTAAAATCGATTAATGCCAGATCGATGGGTGTCGTTTGCAACCCGTCAATAAGCAGTTGACCATTCTCCACTGCCAGGACTACTTCAAATCCATCAATATCGTTCAGAAGTTTTGTTAATCCATTTCTGAAAATCGACTGATCCTCTGCAATCGCAATTCTTATATTTCCTCCTTCACCTGCCATATTAAAACAACTTTAGTTCCCGGTTCCATTAATTGATATTCGATTTTTGCATCAATTTGCTGGCTCCTGCTTTCAATATTTTTTAGTCCCAAACTTTGGGATTTTCGTTTGTCATCCTGGGTGGGGATAAATCCCTTCCCGTTGTCACTCACACTCATACGGATACCTTCTTCATTTTGTTCCAGCACTATTTCGATCGCTGTTGCTTCGGCATATTTCAGAATGTTGTTTATTAATTCCTGCAAGATCCGATAAACCGCCAGGCTCACTTCTCTTGTCTGAGCTGGATGTTTCGGGTCATTCACTGCAATTATAGAAAATTGAACGTGAGGGATTTGCTGTGCGAGGGTATTTACCAGGCTTTTTACCGCCGGAACAAGTCCTAATTCTTCCAAAATGGTAGGAAGTAAGCGATTGGAAAGGCTACGCACCTTGTTGATTGTATCCTGGATGCCCGCGTTCAATAATTTTCGCTCGTCTTCATCAATAGGCAGCAGGGCAAATGACAATTTCAAGGCGGTAAGCGAGGACCCGATATCATCGTGCAGTTCGATGGCGATCCGGCGCTGTTCCAGTTCCTTGGCATCCAACGTAGCCTGCACCATTTCATTCTTGTAGTTCAGCTCCATTTGAATCATTTCCTGCTTTTTGCGGCGCATTTTCTGTTGGTACAGCACGGCAAAAACAATGATACTCAAAGCCATGATGAACATTGCCAGGGTACCAATAATTAGTAAGAGTCCTAAATTTGAGGTTTCCTGCTGATCCATAGTGCGTATGAATATAAAATATTATAAAGTAAAACCAACCCTAGATTCCCCTTATTCAGAATTTTGAGCATCTCATCCCCAAAATATCCTATTACCAAGTAATCATAAAGTAAATTATATATCAAAGTACAAGAATGCGCCAAAAGCAACGTTGCGCCAACAAGAAAATAAATATCTTTAAACGGATTAAATACATTTTCCGTACGAAACATTTCGATGAAATAACTGATGATAATAAGTGCGATACAACCAAAAGTAATTCCAGTTTGAACAGAAGCATGGCTTTGCCAATCGTCAAAAAAATTCGTAAGAGTAGTTAATACAATGGCTGTTGAGAAAGCAAATAGTAAAATATTCTTGCTATTTCTATTCGACAACTGTTTGAAGAAAAAAAGACTAGGAAAGACTAATTCAACATAGAGATAGATCCTATAAAGCCATAGGTTGTTAATCCCATTAGTTGCAAGAGTAGCGCTAACTATTTCTACACAAACAGTGAATAATAAGTAAAACCACAACATCTTTCCAACAAAAATAAGGCGCTTCCAAACCAGAAGCGCCAAACCAATCCCTATTGGAAAAAAGTAGGATGAAATAACAAGATACTCCAAGCCACTCATCGATTACCTCAAACTCCCTTGATCACTGTTCAATAAATTGACACTGCTACAACTAGCAGGACATGGTTTTGAAAAATCATAAATTATGTCCAGCATGTCATTTTCATTGGAGTCCGCGCCAACCATTACCAATTCAGGGGTTCCATCGACGCCATGACCAAAATACAAACGCAAACCTTTACAATCGGGTTGAGCTAAAATTTGTTCAATCCCGGCTCTTCCAAAAAATCTTGCTTTTATAGCATTCGGATTTTTATCACGATATGCCTTTGTCAAAGCTGCCCCTTCTGCTAGGGTAATTTGTCCCCCTTCGTTTCCTGTAAATGACATAATAATATAGTTTAAGTTATACGGGATCAATTATAACTGGAATAAATTGAACTTCCAAACCGCTAAAACAGCGAAATCTGCCATATCCCTGATTTTAATGGGTTTAAAATTTTCACAAAATCAAAAAAATGTGGTTTTCCGCAATGCATTTTCAGTAAAAATACGGTTGTTTGGATCAAATCCGGGACCTACATTTGTTTCAACATAACAAAATTAATTCACTGTTTGAGATGATACATGATCAAATAAACAAACCAAGAGTAGATATTCACAGCAAAACGAATATCTCCTATTGGAGCAGCGAGTTGAAGTGTTCCGAAGAAGAGTTGCTTTACTGTATATCGAAGGTTGGTTCTTCAGTGATTGCAATAGAAAGCTATCTGCACATGAACAAATCACTGCTGCAAGTTTGGTCTACACGTAATATCGCAATCTAAAGAACTAAAATAAGATTACAGCAACAGGTCGTAACGAAATTACCGTTTCCACTTTCACTGAGTTTTTCACGGCCTGTTGCTTATTTTTTTTTCCTGCGCTCGCTCAACCAGTTTGGTACGTTCGCGCTCGATTTGGAAGAATTACCGCTATTTGTTTTACCACTATTCATAGATGGGCCGCGTTGATCTCCCAGTAATTGGGAGATTAGCTCCGGTCTTTTAGCCTTTGTTAACCGGTCCTTGATCCAATCCCGGTTCTCCCTTTTATACCAGAAGAAAAAACGATTCTGATTTTTCTTTTCGTCCACACCTTTTGCTGTGTAAATCGGTTTCAGCGTATATGGATGCACTCCCGTGTAGTAAATTACTTCCGAAACCGTCATTGGAGTTGGTGTAAAATCCTGGACCTGCTCCAATTGGAAGCCCATATCTTTTGTTTCCGCAGCGAGGTTAGCCATATCTGCTTCCTCGCAGCCCGGATGAGAAGATATAAAGTACGGGATCAAAGGCTGATTCAACTTGTTTTTCTCCGAAATACGGTCGTACTTCTCTTTAAACTTATGAAAATACTTAAACGACGGTTTGCGCATCACCCGCAAAGTAGCATCGGAAGTGTGCTCCGGGGCAACTTTCAGCCGGCCGCTCACATGGCGCGTGATCAGCTGTTCAATATACTCATCGTGATTACCGTCTTCGTTGTTCTTATTGAAATCATCTACCAATAAATCGTAACGGATCCCCGAACCCACAAAGGCTTTTTTGATCTTCGGATGCGCATCGATCTTACGATACAATTCTGTCATTGCTTTGTGAGATGTATCCAGGTTATTACAAATGACCGGATGAATACAACTGGGACTGGAGCAGCGTTCACAGATTGCTTCCACCTTTCCTTTCATACGGTACATGTTCGCAGAAGGTCCACCGATATCGGATAAATATCCCTTGAACTCCGGATGTTTTACCACCTCATCGATCTCATTCAGGATACTTTTTTCAGAACGGGAAGAAATGAATTTTCCCTGGTGAGCGGAAATCGTACAAAAGCTGCAGCCCCCGAAACATCCCCGGTGCATATTGATCGAAAATTTGATCATTTCATACGCCGGAATGGTGCCCCGTTTCTTGTACTTCGGGTGTGGCAGGCGTGTATAAGGCATATCGAATGACTGGTCCATTTCCTTTTCGGTCATGGTACGATATGGGGGATTAATAATCAAGGTTTTGGAACCAACCTGCTGAATAATACGATTCGCTTTTAGTTTATTGGACTCAACTTCTACGATTTTGAAGTTCGCAGCGTAAGCCAATTTATCCTTCTGACACAACTCGTGGCTGGCCAGTTCAACGGTTTCCCACTGTTTGTTTTTGGGAAGTTCTTTGGAAGAATCCTGGATAAATGCAACCTGGTTAATGGTCGTCAGGGAACTAAAAGGAACTCCCTTTTTCAACAAGCGAAGCAAATCCCGTAAAGGTTGTTCGCCCATTCCGTAAACCAATAAATCGGCTTGTGAATCAACCAAAATAGAAGGCATCAATTCATCCTTCCAATAATCGTAATGAGTCACCCTTCTGAGAGAAGCCTCAATTCCCCCGATCAATACGGGTACATCAGGATACAATTCTTTTAAAATCCGGGTATAAACAGTTGTTGCATAATCGGGTCTGAACCCGGAAACTCCACCGGGCGTATAAGCATCCGTAGAGCGCAAACGCTTTCCAGCAGTGTAATGATTAACCATGGAATCCATGCATCCGGCAGTTACTCCGAAGAAATATTTGGGTTTTCCCAATTTCTTAAAATCCCGCAAATCATCTCTCCAGTTCGGCTGGGCAATTACCCCGATCTTAAACCCCTCACTTTCAATGATCCTTCCAATAACTGCAGTACCGAAAGCCGGATGATCCACATAGGCATCACCGGAAATCAGGACCACATCCAGTTCGTCCCAACCTCTTTTTTCAACCTCTTTTTTTGTCAGCGGCAACCAGTCTGTTATCGGCCTTTCCATATCCATGGGGCAAAGTTACCAAAAAAGAGCCGTTTAAGCCTTATAACTGAAGGTTTTGTATTACATTAACAGCTTAGAAGGAAGTTAAAAAAAGTTCAAAAGGTGGAAAGGGTTCAAGAAGTTCAAGTATTTAAACTTCAAATTCGAACATTTGAACATTTCGGAACTAAAAACTTCAAAACCAATAAGGTTTAGAACAAAACAAAATATATTACCTTTAATTGGATGAAACGAACCCTTGTTTACCTGTTGATTTTAGCCGGATTTTTACTTTCAGATTGCGCACAAAAAAAGAAAGTTCAGGTCCGAGAGGTCCAAATTATGCCGGATCTGATTCACCCGCTTTATTTTCAGGAAGAAATCGCATCCCTGATCAATTTCCCATTTTGGTTTAACGACAGTATCGTAGCCAGTAAAAAAATCCAGCAGTTAACCGTCACTTCGTTTAAAGGGGTCATTTCAGATACCAGTGTCTACAATCCCGAATCGGAAGATGAAACGTTTCCAAAAAGAACACTGATTTACACCTTTAATCAGTCCGGGAGATTAATTCAGCTTCAAATAACAGACTTTTCAGAAGGAATTGTGATTTCGAATCAGTCTTTCAGGATCAGTGAGCCCGGTCAACTGAATTATTCCGAAGCAGTCCAAAAAGACAATTTTTACGGTGTGGAGAATACTACTTTCACCTACGATCCGAACAAGTTATCCCCGAGCTATGCTTCTTTTGTCGCTTCCAATGAAATGGACCTGATTCATTTTATTCTGAACAAAAAATACTTTGGCCCTCTTTCGGTCGATTCGCTTGCAAATCCTTTGCCAAATGACTGGATCATCCTGGGATCTCCGGACAGACCTGTGAAACGCTACAAAGTGAGAAACAAAGTCAAAGAAACATTTATTTCAAATTACCAATATTACACCGGCAACTTTCCGAAACTGATTACCAATGAAGATTATCCTTTCTTTAAGAAACGTTACTTCAACTACAATGACGGGCATTTTAACGGCTACATTGATTCCACTTTTATTGACAAAACATTTGTAACCTCTGTAAAGTCTCTCATTTATTATGACAACAACCATTTGCCAACAAAAATTATCCATAAAAAAGAACATGCAGAAGGAGTAAACAATTACCAGACACATGAATTATTCACCTATACTTATTACCCCTAACAACGCTTTAATTTTTACACGATATTAAAAAATCCCGTTATTCCATGATCAACAATACCTCAGAAAGAAAATTCATCCTCGCAATCGTTCTTTCTCTTACTTCTTTTGTTGTTTTTGCTCAAACAGAAAAGGTTACTATTGATGGTAAAAACTATTATGTTTATCCACACCAGCAGGCTGTTGCAGGAATGCAGGAATATTACCTGAATTTTGCCGACCGGAAAGAAGTCATCAAAAGGGACGAGCGCAATGAAAAAATCGTTTCGGTCAGCGAAGAACCCATTTCGGAACTGGAGAAAAAAACCGCTTTCAAATTTCCGAAATCATATAAAAAATACCTGAAGGATTTTGAGGAAATGCTGGAGAAACATCCATTTTTTATGGTCACAACCGACAATGGTATTACGGTTGACCCGACTCCCGCATTGGTATCTCTTCCGGACGGAGATTATGTGATGTACTACCGGGATATCCCATTTATCTCCGGACGCGTTTTGCGCTACAAAAATGATGTCGTTGCTGCTTTTTTTTCAATTAAAAACAACCTCATTGAAGGAAGCAGCACCTGGTATGCTCCGGATGGAAAAACAGTGAAAACCGGAAATTACAGGAACAGTGAAAAAACAGGTACCTGGCGCTTATACGAATACATGCAGAAGATCGATGAGTCTTACACCTACGATCCCAAGGAATCGATAGAAAGCCGCCTGCAAAAGATGATTTACGATACAACAAAAACAACCTTTACTTTTTCAGACGGATTGAAAAACGGACCGTTTACCGTTTACCAAAACCAGGAATTGCTGACTTCCGGAAATTTCCTGGCAGACCAAACTTCCGGATCGTGGGAAATTTATGGCTATAAAACCACGGTAACAGTTGACAAAAAAGGGAAACTGATCATTACAAAAGGACCAGAAAAGATCCTGATCGACCGGTATACCATTCGAAGCGACAAAAAAAGAGGGAAATCTCCCATCATTCGACACAGCATCATTCCCTATGAATTTATGGGCTACAGTCGGGAAGATTCCTTAGTGCTGGTAAACAGCTCCCCCAATGACGAAAATAAATATGATTTGGGTTATGCAACAGATTTCCCGGATTTCAGCACCTTCCTCACCGTCCAGGAAGTTCAAAACGACAACATCGAATTACCGGAAGAAAATTTGACGAGTTACGAAGGTGAAGAAGAACTGTACGAAGGAGAATATTATGATTACGGCTCAGAGTTTGATTTTACCCCCGGACCGGATTACAATCCAAATGAATTTTACGAATTCGTGAACAAAAAACGGTACAAGCTCAACGATCTGATCGACTCAATGGGTTATTTGTATGCATATGAAGGAATCGTAGAGCATTACTATCAGAACGGGCAATTGCAGTACCGCTTTGAAGTAAAAGACGGAAAACTGGTAAAAGAAGAACCTGTTTACTGGGACAACGGGACCATCGCAAACGAAGTGGTTTTCTTGGTAGATTCAAATCAGTATGTGCAGCGTTTTTACGATTATAACGGTGTCAAATACTATGAAACTTACCACGATTCCATAGGAAATATTTTAAGCAGTCCTTCCCGGAAAAATCCAGATTTCGTAACCATTGGAGACAAAGAATACGACCGGAACTACGGAAACCCGACATTCATTTATTCGGAAGACAAGGAAATCAAACCCGGAGCGATGCCGGAAAAAATATTATTGATCGAGGAACGTTTCAAACTGGATTCTTCCCTGGCAAAAATCGTTTATTTCTACCCGAAGAGCAGGACTTTGAATGCGTTTCAACTGAACCTCATGGGTGATACGGTATCCACTCAGGAAGTCATTTTTTCGGAAGATTACCTCAATATGAATGCCGTAAAAACCTGGAAATTCAAAAACCTGACGTTAAAAACCATTCAAAACGGGACCCTGGACGATTATTGGAAATCAAGTTTATCCGATACCGTTCCACTTGAAAAGCTGGCTTTCTATTGGGAATACAAGTACACGGTCGAAAAAGACGATGAGCTCCTGGTGAACGGCAAACCTTTTACCGGAACATTCAAACTGAAAGACAAACAGGGAAGTTTTCATGTGAGCGCTTCCGATCAGCTGATTCAGCTCTCCCTTCCTGACGGAAAAACGGATCTAAAACTGTACAAAGCAGCAGTCAAAGCGTATTTAAAATCCGGGAAGAGAACTGACTTCCTGTTAGGATACCTATCCGAATTCGGTGGTTCAGGACAGGTTTCCCACTCAGTTACCGGATTATTTACCACCCTTTACGGAGTTTTCACCGCAATGTATGACCGTCCGCTTTACGAAATTGACGGGCAACGCGAATATGACGGGGAAAGCTTTTCAAGCCGATCTGCCCGCTTAAAAGGAGAAACCGGATCCGTATTTACTTTTGCAGAAGGAAAATACCTGAACGGAAAACCCGAAGGTCTCTGGACTTACAAAGATCAATTCGGAAAAGTGCGATCAACCATCGGCTTTAAAAACGGGGAAGCTCATGGAGACAATTTAGATTACAATTTAGTGCTTCCCAAACCGAAGCCAAAAAACGAAGACGAACTAATAGGCTACGAAGATCCGCTTTCCAAATACGAAGAATATCCCTTAAAAAAGACGTATTATCTGGAATCAAAGTGTACTTATAAAAATGGTGCTCTGAACGGTCCGTATACTACCATGAACTGGATAGGCGACACACTGACGTATGTGAACTTTGTGGATGGAGCCAAGGAAGGCCTTGAATTCAAACGCAACAAATTATTCTTCAGTCAATCGTATTATAAAAACGGATACATCGACGGGAATGTAAAGACCTATTTCACCGGCCCTGAAAAAGATTCCATATTGATCTTTGACTTAAGTTTCAAAAACGGGGCCTTGCAGGGCGAATCCGTAGCCTATCATTCAAACGGCAAACTGGCAAAAAAAGGCTTTTTCCTAAGCGGTCAGCCAATTGATGATTATGAAGCTTACGATACACTCGGTTTCAAATACCAATATGTGAAGTTCCAATACAATCAGCCGGTCGAGGAAAAGATCTGGGAAGAAAACGAACTCAGCGTGCGTTACGAATTTGATTGGAGGGATTCTATTGCATTCAATTTTGCAGACATTACAACCAGTTCCAGCATCGACCAATTGATCTACCAGGTCGGTTACTCCGATTACAGTTTAAACGAACCGTATTACGGAAGACCAAGCCTGGTCAATAAAACCGGTATTGATTATCACATCACCAAGTATTACCCGAACGACACCATTGCTCGTATCGGGACCATTTCCAAAGGAATAAAAACAGGCTGCTGGAAATACTTCAATTACTTCGGGAAGAAACTAATGGAAGTAGAATACTTTGACAGCATTATTACGGTAAATGACAGCATCAAATTCAAATCGAAGGGAATTCTTTATTACCTGGATGAAAACGACAATCCTTTGAGTAAAAACTGGATCATCGAGAAATTTGAAAAATACGACTGTGCGCATACGGACCACAATGAAGAACGGATGCTGTATTGTTTCTGGGAAAAAGACAGCTCACAACACCGGAAAAACGGGTATGTCAAAAACTATTACGACAATGGGTCCATTCAAAATGAAGGCTGGGTAAAAGACGGGTTACCGACCGGGATCTGGAAACTGTACGACGTCAACGGTAACCTAAACCAGGTTGGTGAGTATGTAATGGGCAAACGCAACGGCCGCTGGTTAAAAGGTGATTTGGGAAGTGTAAAGAACATGAGCGAAATCTGCCTGAATCCGAACCTGGAAAATCTCGATGCTATTTTGAGTTACCAGGAGAAATTGTTGGATGTCAGCGTGATCACCTATCAGATCGGGAAAGAGCTGAAACGAAAGTACTACGGCATCAACATGAACAATAGTGAAGCCCCGGAAGGTTATTACGGGGAAGAAGAGATCTACATGAATTACGAAGAATAAGGTAATTTCCAATATTAACTAAGTGTCAAGAGGTGAATTACTTACCCTTTGATAACCGATCGCTAAATAAGTTATACACTTCAGTAATTCCCCAGGTATTAGTTACTTTGGATAACTGTATTTGTTTGTAACTTGCTTTTGACTTAACTAAAAGTAATGATCGAAATTGAAAATACAAACATGGCTAAACTGGTGGAATTAATTGATTCCATCAAGGACATGCGGTTTATCATCCAGGCCTATTTTAAAAAGCAATTGAAAAACAATGAGCTGGGAATTACAGTTGAGATGCTGGAAGTATTGATGCTTCTTTCCCGAAGTGCTCAGATCAACCAAAAAGAAATTGCAGACCGGGTCCGCAAAAACAAAGCTAACCTGACACCCATTATCCACAAACTGTCCATAAAAGGGCTATTATTAAGACAGGAAGATCCTTCCGACAGAAGAAATAACATTATTTCTTTAACTGATAAAGGAAAAAGTCTGTGTCGTTCCTACAACAAAATGTTTGAGGAATTTTACGCGAACTTTTTGAAGGAAGTAGATATTCAAAACCTGAACAAGACCATCACCATGCTGAAAAACATTGGCAGGCAGGTTTCGAAGTTGCACTAGATCTCTTTTCTACCCAACCTGAACCTTATTAGTAATCGTTTGTATAATACATTACTAAAAACCTGAAAATGAAAAAGTCAATCAATCCATATCTATCCATTACAGGATTATTCGCTATTACACTGACTGTTTTTTCCTGTTCTCAGAACCCGGAATTGAAAAATTCACCCGAACCGGGAAGTGTTTCTGCCAACATTGAATCCGAAGATCAGAGTTCCGGCTTCAAATCTACAGCTTCTCTCAATGAAAAGGACAAAGAGAAAACGACCGATTCGCGCGCAAAAAAGAAACTAATTAAAACCGGAAACCTGGTTTTAGAGTCCGGACACATTGAAAAAAGTAAAGCCCATCTGGACAGGGCAATCCAATCGTTGGACGGATATTACGACAACGAACAATTCAGCAAATCAGGTTATGAATACCGTTACTCATTGACAGTCCGCGTTCCTGCAAAAAATTTCGACCGAATGCTTCAGGCTATTCATAATGGCAATGATGAAATCGTATCCAAAAACATCCAAACCGATGACGTCAGTGGAGAATATATCGACCTTGAAACAAGACTAAAAAGCAAGAGAGCCTATTTGGCAAGATATGAAGCATTCCTGACAAAGGCTAAAAATATGGAAGAACTATTGCAGATCCAGGAGCAGATCCGGGAACTGATCGAGGAAATTGAAAGCCAGGAAGCAAGACTCAGTTTTTTGGATGATCAAGTTGGCTACAGTACCCTCGACATTGAATTATACAAACCCCTCAGTCACCACGTTACTCCATCAGAAGAACCCGGATTTTGGGAAAAAGCAAAAAACGCGCTTGCAAAAGGGTGGACCGGCATCGTTGTTCTTTTTCTGGGATTGCTTTCCATTTGGCCGTTACTTGTTATTCTTGTTCCGGCAGGAATCTATGGCTATAGAAAACTAAAAAATCCAAAAAACTAAATCCGGTCGAAAAGTGATACTAAGAGTCAACTAAATTGAAAAGACTTTTCAATTCTCAATTTTACATTTTCAATTAATCCTATCTTTACAATTCACATAATTTGATTGTTATGAATTTGAATACATCCGCTGCGTTCGACCAACAAGAAGGCCTCGTTGTCCTTGTTGGGAAAAAAATGGAAACGCAAACCAAGCTTCCTAAGGTGGTGGCAGAAGAACTGGAAATCTTTCACAAAAATGCTGATCTCCAATTTTTACACGTACCCCTGAAAGGAAAACACTTCGTCTTTATCAAAGACCAGGCAACCGATGAAAAAATGCGCATCATGGGACACAAACTCCGCGGAGTTTTACCCAAAGAAGTCAAAAGCGTTTTCATCGATGGAGGAAAATCAAACAGCCTGCTTCTTGCAGAAGGATTTGCACTCTCCTGTTACCAGTACCTGAAATACAGAAAAGAAGCAGACAAGGAAAAATTCGCCCTGGAAACTATTGATTTTTCAGCAAAAATCACGACCTCGGCAATTGAAGAGCTCGCTGCTAGCCTAAAAGCTGTTTTCTGGGCCCGTGACCTGGTTAATGAACCGGTTTCAGGGTTAAATGCCACGCAACTTGCCGAAGCAATTGAAGCCAAAGGAAAAGAAGCAAAGTTCTCAGTAACCATCCTCGAAAAATCGAAGATTGAAGCACTGAAAATGGGTGGATTATTAGCTGTAAACAAAGGCTCTGTTGATCCTCCTACATTCACCATCATGGAATACAAACCCAAAAAAGCGAGCAACAAAAATCCCATCGTCCTGGTTGGAAAAGGAGTTGTTTACGATACGGGAGGTTTGAGTTTGAAACCAACAGCCGGATCAATGGATGCCATGAAATCCGATATGGCAGGAGCAGCGATGATGGCAGGAACCATTTATGCTGCCGCGATGATGGAACTTCCTATTCACTTGATCGGATTGATTCCTGCTACGGACAACCGACCGGGATTGAATGCATATACGCCGGGTGACATCATTACGATGTACGACGGTACCACCGTGGAGGTACTTAACACCGACGCGGAAGGAAGAATGATCCTGGCAGACGCTTTGGCTTATTCAGATAAATACAAACCCGAACTGGTTATCGATGCTGCCACCTTAACAGGAGCTGCTGCCAGGGCAATCGGTACACGTGCATCCATTATGATGGGAAATGCCGATAGAAAATATTTCAATATGCTGAACGAAGCAGGTATGGAAACATATGAACGCCTGGTTGAGTTTCCATTTTGGGACGACTACTACGACGATATGAAATCCAAAATTGCGGATTTGAATAATGTCGGAAACGGCTATGCAGGAATGATTACAGCAGGAAAATTCCTTGAGCATTTCGTAAAAGCACCGTATATCCATATGGACATTGCCGGACCGGCCTTCCTTGACAAACCTCAGGACTACAGGGGATTTGGAGGAACCGGAACCGGAATTCGCTTAATGATCAACTTCTTAAAACGCCTTTCATAAGATGGAAAAAGAGAAAGAAAAAATCAAAGAAGAAGGCCGTGCAGTTCCGATTCGTGTAGGAATTTCAATTGGTGATATCAATGGTATCGGGCCGGAAGTGGTGATCAAAGCTTTGGCGGATAACCGCTTGTTACTGGATTGCACACCCATCATTTACGCTTCGTCCAAAACCATTTCCTTTCATAAGAAAGCAATGAATGAGCCGGAGTTTAATTACCAAACATGCAAAACGGCGAACGAAGCAGTCAATCGCAAGGTCAATATCATCAATGTCTGGAATGAAGAGGTCCAGTTCGAATTGGGAAAAGGAACTGAAGCCAGTGGTAAATACGCATTCCTTTCCCTGGAAAAGGCTACAGAAGACCTGGCTTCGGGGAAAATCGATGTGCTGGTAACCGCCCCTATTTCCAAAGAAGCAATCGGGAAAGCAGGGTTTCAATTTCCGGGCCATACGGAATACCTGGCGCACCTGGCAGGAATGGATGAGGCCCTGATGATGATGGTAAGCGGTTCACTTCGTGTGGCATTGGTTACTACACATGTTCCCCTGAAGGAAGTTTCGGGTACCTTAACGCGCGAAAAAATCCTGGCAAAAATCAAAGCTCTGGACAGCAGTTTGAAAAAGGATTTTGGAATTCAACGTCCGAAAATTGCCGTCTTCGGTTTGAATCCGCATGCCAGCGAGAATGGAAAAATGGGAACAGAAGAAGCAGAAACCATTACTCCGGCAATCAACATGGCACGGAACGAAGACATTTTTGCATTCGGCCCCTTTCCCGCTGATGGATTTTTTGGCAGTCCGAACCGCAGTCAGTACGATGCCGTTTTAGCCATGTATCACGATCAGGGATTGGCAGCTTTTAAAGCACTTGCTTTTGAAGACGGAGTGAATTATACGGCAGGATTACCTATCGTAAGAACTTCCCCGGATCACGGAACAGCATTCGATATTGCAGGGAAAAATGAAGCCAATGCCCAATCGATGCGCAGCGCAATTTACCTGGCAATTGACATTTTCAATACCCGGAAGTTCCTAAAAGAAATCGCAGCAAATCCGCTTCAAATTCAAGAATCTGCCCACCACCGGAAAAGAGGTGACCGACAGCATGAAATTGAGTAATGGAACGTGCAGCTTGTGAGAAGAGTCAGTACGGCTTGCGAAGAGCGAGTACAAGCGTAAAAACAGCAGCTCTTTTGATGGTGTCAAAACCTGAAACCAGGTCCAAAGTGTAGCATGAAAAATAAATTTAACTGGATTATAAGAATCTATTCGTTTATTTTTTCTACCTTTGCCCTCCAATTTTTGTGTAGTGAAGAAATCTACGAATGAGTTCATAATCCAGTTTGTCGGATTAAAAACAGGGACGCATCGCTATGAGTTCAACATAGACAAATCGTTCTTTGAAGGTGTTGAAAACACGCTGATTGAAGATGCTCATGTTCTGGTAGAACTGGCATTTGAAAAGAAGGAAACAATGATGATCGCGGAATTTTCGCTTTCAGGAACTGTTGCCACTCCATGTGATCGTTGCAACGATCCGATGGAAGTAGCCATTCACGGTGATTACCGCATTGTTTACAAATTTGGGACAGAAGTTTCTGAAGATGAGAATTTAGTTATTCTTCCCCCGGAATCCTATGAACTGGATGTTTCAGCACCGATCTATGAGTTGTTGGTAATCTCATTACCCGCCCGAAGAATCCATCCGGAAGGAGGATGTAACGAAGAGGTAATGGATTTGTATAACAAATACATTGTGAATGCAAGTCAGCCGGGTGAAGACGACGAGTGGGATGAAGACGATGATCCCGATAGCTATCGGGATTGGGACGACAATGAAGACTCCGACGAGGATTGGGATGAAGAAGACGGAGACGACGATGATTCGGACGACCCGGATGACGACAAACCGATAGACCCCAGATGGTCTGCATTAAAAAATTTGAATTAACGATTGAAATAAATAAGTAAAATGGCACATCCAAAGCGCAGAACGTCCACAACACGTCGTGACAAGAGAAGAACTCACGACAAAGCAATTGCGAAGAACATTGCAACTTGTCCTACAACAGGACAACCACATTTGTTCCACCATGCTCACTGGCATGAAGGCAAGTTGTACTACAAAGGAAGAGTAGTAGCTGAGAAAGAAGTAGCGATTTAATTCGCGCTGTTTAGTAATAAACATTCCTCCTGATGAAGATAGGAATAGATATTTTGGGCGGTGATTTCGCACCAGAGGCCAATATAGCCGGTGCTGTACTTGCTAGAAAAGAACTTCCTCAGGACGTGCGTCTCGTGTTGATTGGCGACCAGGATCAGATCTTGAGTGGCCTAAACGCGTTGAATGAAGATTCAGCTGGATATGACATTGTTCATGCCCCTGATGTCATTACTATGCACGACCATCCTACCCGGGCAATTCCAAACAAACCGCACAGTAGTATCGCGGTCGGTTTTGATCTGCTCGCCAGGAAGGAAATCGACATCTTTGCCAGTACGGGAAATACGGGTGCAATGCTGGTTGGTGCGATCTATAAGATCAATACCATTGCCGGGATCATCCGTCCGTGTATTACCTCCGTCTTGCCAACAGTAGATGGTAAAAACTCCATTTTATTGGATGTTGGTGCCAATGCCGATTGCAAACCCGATGTACTTTACCAATTTGCCATTCTGGGAAGTCTTTACGCCAAATGTGTTTATGGCGTAGAAAACCCACGAGTCGGTTTATTGAATATTGGTGAAGAAGAAACCAAAGGAAATTTATTGACGATCGCTGCTCACAAGCTGATGGCGGAATCCGATGAAATAAATTTCATTGGTAACGTTGAAGGTCGCGATCTGTTTACCGGTGTGGCAGACATTATTGTTTGTGATGGATTCACCGGTAATATTGCATTGAAGCAAGCCGAAGGAATCTACACACTCATGCGTAAAAGAGGGCTGCGTGATGAATACTTCGATCGTTTCAATTATGAGAATTACGGCGGAACGCCAATCCTTGGCGTGAAGGGGAACGTCATAATCGGTCACGGTATCTCAAACGATAAGGCCGTAAGAAGTATGCTACTGCACTCCTATGAGGTGGCAAAATCAGATCTTACAAAAAACATTAACGAAGCTTTTAATCAATAAAATGAGTAAAATCACCGCAGCAATAACAGGCATTTGTGGCTATCTTCCGGAGGAAGTGGTTACAAATGACGACTTAGCTAAAATTGTTGATACTTCCGATGAATGGATTACAACAAGGACCGGGATCAAAGAACGACGCATTCTTCGCGAAGGCGCTTGCTCAGATATCGCTGCTGCAGCTGTAAAAGGACTATTGGAAAAGACAAATACGGATCCGTTGGACATCGAGCTGGTGATTCTGGCAACGGTCACTCCGGATTATCCTTTTCCATCAACGGCAAATGTGGTTTGTGATAAACTGGGACTCAAGAATGCATGGGGTTATGATTTGATTGCTGCGTGTTCGGGATTCATTTATGGATTGCAAACAGGGGCCAGTTTCATCGAATCCGGAAAGCATAAAAAAGTAATCGTCATTGGCGTGGACAAAATGAGTGCCATCCTGGATTACGAAGATCGAACGACTTGTGTTATTTTTGGTGATGGGGGTGGAGCCGTTTTATTGGAACCAAATACGGAAGGACTGGGAATTCAAGACGCAATCCTGAAGTCAGACGGATCAGGAAGGCAATACCTTTACCAACCTGCAGGCGGATCAGCGAACCCTCCTACACACGAAACAGTGGATCAGCGGTTACATTTTGTAAAACAAGAAGGAAAACAGGTTTTCAAGTTTGCGGTAACAAACATGGCAGAGGTTTCGGCTGAAATCATGGAACGCAATAACCTTACTCCTGCTGATGTAGATTGGCTGGTTCCTCACCAGGCAAACCTGCGCATCATCGATGCAACTGCCGACAGAATGGGTGTTCCGAAAGAGAAAGTAATGATCAACATCCAACGCTACGGAAATACAACAGCAGGGACTTTACCACTTTGTTTATGGGACTGGGAAAAGCAATTGAAAAAAGGCGACAACTTAATCCTATCTGCTTTTGGTGGTGGATTTACATGGGGTGCCGTTTATTTAAAATGGGCTTATAATTCTTAATATAATCGAAAAAACAACTATTAAATTATACTGATATGAATCTGAACGAAATCCAAGACTTAATTAAGTTTGTAGCAAAATCAGGTGTTACGGAAGTAGAAATTGAGCAAAAAGACTTTAAAATAACGATCAAATCAGAAAAGCAAAAATCTGATTCTCCGATTATCGTACAAGCAGCGGCTCCGGTTGTTCCTCAAATGGTGGCAGCTCCAGCTGCAGCACCGGCTCCGGCAAGTGCACCGGCAGCAGAATCTGCACCGGCACCTGCTGCATCTGATGATTCAAAATACATTACGGTTAAGTCTCCGATGATCGGAACATTCTACCGTTCTTCAGGTCCGGATAAAGAACCTTTCGTTAGCGTTGGACAATCCATAAACAAAGGAGAAACCGTATGTATCATCGAAGCGATGAAATTATTCAATGAAATTGAAGCTGAATTTACCGGTAAAATCGTGAAAGTATTAGTTGATGATGCTTCTCCGGTAGAATACGATCAACCGTTATTCCTGGTAGATCCTGCTTAATAGACGGGTTGTCTTGCAACGCAACAACTTAGTGATTCATTAAACATGATTTTATGTTCAAAAAAATATTAATTGCCAACCGTGGTGAGATTGCTTTACGTATTATTCGTACTTGTAAAGAAATGGGCATCAAAACGGTTGCAGTATATTCTACTGCTGATAAAGAAAGTTTACCTGTCCGTTTTGCAGATGAAGCAGTTTGTATCGGACCTGCCCCAAGTAATAAATCTTACTTGTCCATAGCAAACATCATTGCAGCTGCAGAAATTACCAACGCAGATGCCATTCACCCGGGATACGGTTTCCTTTCCGAGAACGAAAAATTCTCACGCGTTTGCCAGGAACACAACATCAAATTCATTGGTGCATTGCCGGAACAAATTGCCGGAATGGGTGATAAAGCAACTGCAAAAGCAACCATGATCGCTGCCGGAGTTCCTTGTATTCCGGGATCAACAGGATTGCTGAAAGATTTGGACGATGCACGCGAGACTGCTAAAAAAGTGGTTTACCCGATCATTCTGAAAGCAACTGCCGGTGGTGGTGGTAAAGGAATGCGTATCGTTTGGAAAGAAGAAGAATTGGAAGCTGCCTGGGATTCAGCGCGCCAGGAAGCAGGTGCTGCTTTCGGGAACGACGGGATCTACATGGAGAAATACATTGAAGAACCACGCCACATTGAGATCCAGATTGCAGGTGATCAATACGGAAATGCGTGTCACTTATCTGAGCGCGATTGTTCCATCCAACGCCGTCACCAGAAATTGGTAGAAGAAACTCCTTCTCCGTTCATGACTGACGAACTGCGTGAAAGAATGGGTCAGGCGGCAATTAAAGCTGCGAAGGCTGTAAATTACGAAGGTGTTGGAACAGTAGAATTCCTGGTTGACAAAAACCGCGATTTCTACTTCATGGAAATGAACACACGTATCCAGGTTGAGCACACGATTACCGAAGAAGTAATCAATTACGACTTGATCAAGGAGCAAATTAAAATTGCTTTCGGAGAAAAGATTTCCGGAAAGAACTACTATCCGCAAATGCACGCGATCCAGTGCCGTATCAATGCAGAGGACCCGTATGCTGATTTCCGTCCGTCTCCGGGAAAAATTACGAGCTACCATTCTCCGGGAGGGCACGGTGTGCGAATCGATACTCATGCTTACGCAGGTTACACGATCCCGCCGAACTACGACTCCATGATCGGAAAATTGATCGTAGTTGCTCAAACACGCGAAGAAGCAATTCTTAAAATGAAACGTGCTTTGGATGAATACATCATCGAAGGTATCAAAACAACGATTCCTTTCCACCAAAAACTGATGGAAGATCCACAGTTCAACGAAGGAAACTTCACTACGAAGTTCATGGAAACGTTTGAGTTTTAGGAAATAGAAAATAATAGAAACGTAGGGGGCGCGATTAATCGCCCCCCCTACTTGTTTAATCTACCTTCTCTTCTTTATTTTTTTCCTTGTGCCACAGGCTCCATTGAATCCCAACTTGTAAACCAATACTGCTTGCAGCGAAGTTTTCTCTTAACATATTAGCAGGTTCTTCAGGAGTATTAAACATTTTATCAACCGAATTAGAATAGGTGAACTCACGATCCCATACATCCAGGATATCTGTATAATCATGTTCTCCGGACACAAATTTGGTAACCCTGCCACGCATCGGGGAAAAATAAGCATTGATCCAATTTACGTCTACAAATAAATTCAACTGATTATTGATTGGATATAAAACACTTATTCCTGCTTCAAAGCCCAAATAATAGCCTCCGGAAAACTCATTTTCATATTGAAAACCAGGCATCCCTTCGTTATATGTTACGCTTTGATTCAAATACATTTTTCCAAAGCCCATTAAACCACCAATTGACAATTTAAGTGATAACTTTTTCAAGGGCCGTAGCAAATAAATGCTTGGATTGATTCTGTAAAAACAGCCCCAAATCTCCTTTTTAAAAACATCAGAAACGAAATAATCGGTTTTCCCAATCGTTTTCATTCCCATTAAATAAGATCCTTCCAATTCAAATCCAATATCCTGTTTGGTTGTATATCCTATTCCAAGATTAAAATTCACTCCTTTCCCCACAGAATATTCAAATCGATCTTTATTTTGAGTATAGAAAGCACCAACTAATTTGTTATAATAAAAATTATCAAAATTGGATTTTTCAGCAGAAAAATTATACCCTGTTGAAGCAGTCACATATAAATTCTGACTCCAGGAACTGAATTGAAATAGTGTAATTAATGCCAGGGTTAGAAGGGTTCTCATTTTTTTCTTGCAATAATACTATTTGAAAACACAACAGAATTCCAAAATGAACAATTCATTAAATCCAATGAATAATATCGAACCTATACCGCATTTGCCCTATTTCTTCCATCTAAAATCCTTCTATTGACCTTCTCTCCCACAATTTCCATACATTCACACCGTGAAAACGAAAAAAAGTATCCTACGACAGCTGCTGGTGAACATTTTGGTTCCCGTGCTATTGATCTTTTCCATTGTTTTCTACCTCACCTATCAATACAACCTTGATAAGGTTGAAAGCGATATTCAACAGCAGAAGAAGAATATTGTGGAAGAAACGCGGAATTTGATCGAATACTACGATTTCTCCATGCGCGCACATGAGCAGTCATTGATTGAGCGGATGGAACATATTTCCACCGAAATTCAATTCGTCCTGGCAAAACAAAACGCACAATCTATTGATCTGAATGCTTTACGATCTTCTCTCGGAATGGATCCCAAGCGGGAAGATATTTACCTCATCGACCGGAACCTGAAGATTGTCAACACGACATTCAAACCGGACCTGGGACTGGATTTCAAAAAACTCAATAAAACGTTCATCCCTTTCTTCAACCAGATCTTCCAATCCAAAAAATTTAAGGAGGACCGATTCGGGCTGGAGATCAAGACCGGGAAGATCAAGAAATACAGCTACCAGACTTCATTCGACAGGAAACACATCATCGAACTGGGTTTCTATTCCAAATCCGCAGATGAGTTCAAACAACTGCTGCTTTCCAAGATCCGCGGTTTAGACAAACGTTTTGAAGCGATCAACCGGGTAGAATTGTACCTAGGCGTCAAAGGAATTCCCGATGTCAGCATTACCAATCCCGAACTGCAAAAAGCCTATCTCCAGTGTTTGGATCGCGGAAAGAATGTGACCATTGAGAACGATGATCCGGATTCCAAAGGCAAAGAGTTCACAGAATATGTTTTTCTTCCCGTTCTGGAATCCAAACTGTATTCGGGTTATGTATTGGAATTGGGAACGAACGATCTGCCTTATCAAAACCTGATCAACGGCCTGTTGCTTCGTTTTGGCATTATTTTCGGAGTTACTTTGGTCATTCTAACCGTTATCGTTTATTTCCGTTCGCGAAAACTCACCAAACCCATCCAGGAACTGGCATTAAAGACGGAAACTATCTCGACGGATAATCTGGACCAAACGATCGAGATCACTGGAAGCCTGGAATTGGATTTGCTTTCGAAGAATTTTAATTCGATGATGCAGAAATTGCGGCATTCCTATGAAAACCTGGAAGAAAAAGTGGTAGAGCGAACGCAGGAACTCAACGAACAAAAATTAATTGTCGAGCACAAAAACCACGAGATCGTAGAAAGTATTCAATACGCCCGCTTCATCCAACAAGCATTATTGCCATTGGAAAGCGAGATCCAGGCCAGTTTCGATGAGAATGCATTCGTCTATTACGCTCCGAAAGACATCATTGCCGGAGATTTCTTTTGGTTTGAAAAGCGTGATCATCTGAGTTGGTTTGCAGTTGCAGATTGTACGGGTCACGGTGTTCCGGGGGCTATGGTCAGTGTTTTATGTATCAATGCGTTGTACCAATCCCTGGCTGTAAATCCGAACCAAACTACCGGGGAATTATTGGATCACGTGCGTGAATTGGTCGTTCAAACACTTACAAAAGAGGCCCGCTCCGTAAAAGACGGGATGGATATTTCACTGGCTTGTTTCAATCACGACACTAAAATCCTTCAATGGACGGGTGCCAACAATCCTTTGTGGATTTTCCGCGGGGAAGAAATTTTGATTACTAGTCCGGATAAACAACCGGTTGGTCAGTTTGACGGAGCAAAACCGTTTACAACACATGAAATCCAACTGGAAGCAAACGATTGGATCATCTTGTTTTCCGACGGTTATGCAGATCAATTCGGCGGACCGAAAAACAAGAAATATAAGTATGCCACTTTCAAAGAATTCATCCAGGCTCATAAAGATAAGAGCGGTTCGGAACTGAAAGCCTCATTAAAAGAAGAATTTGAAACCTGGAAAGGAAACCACGAGCAGACGGATGATGTGTGCGTGATGGGGATAAAGCTAGTTTAATTTGAACGTAACAGGAAGAATAAAACGACTTCTTACAGGCTTTCCGTTAATCTTTCCAGGCATCCATTGAGGCATCGATTTAACCATACGAATTGCTTCCTTATTACATTCCGGACAATCGGGAACACCCCTTTTGACTTCGATATTTGTAATCACTCCCTTATTTGTCACAATAAACTGAAGGTAACATCTTCCCTGAAGTCCATTTTCCAAAGCCACTTGCGGGTAATTCAGGTTTTCTGCCTGGTATTTTTGGAGCGCTGTAAACCCGCCCGGAAATTCAGCCGGTTCGTCCACTACATCGTAAATCGGTTCTTGTTCTTCAATAGCAGGAATATATTTGACGGTATCAGGTTCGCGGCTCGGCTCAATGACTTGTGAAAAAACGGTTTTGCACACAAGTTGCAGTGCACAGATTAAAATAAGTTGTTGCAATCCGGATTTCATATGCATCTATTTTGAATTACAATTTAAACATGATCGGAAGCGAAAAATAACTGCTCACATTTTTGCCATCCACTTTTCCGGGTATCCAATCCGGCATCTTCTCAAGCACTCTTAAAGCTTCTTGGTCGCATTCCGGACAATTCGGGACACCTCTTTTCAACGTAATGTTCTTAATCTTTCCCGAATCTGTAATCACGAATTGAAAGAAACATTTCCCTTCGAGCCCATTCTTCACGGCTTCTTTCGGATAAACAATCTGATCTGAAAGGTACTTCAGTAAAACTTTAAACCCTCCCGGGTATTCAGCCGGCTCATCCACAAATTCGTAAATTTTTTCTTTTGGCTCCTCGGGAAGCGGTTCCGGAGGAGGATTCGGAGGTGGCGTTTGTGAAAACACAGCACCGCAAAGAATTTGAACCGTAAAAATTAAAAGAATTTTCTTCATCTGCTGATTCAAGGATGTCCACTAATTTAAGTATTTACGGGAATTCTGCTCAAATAAAAACACCACTGGTACCAATCATTTACTAAAATGTTCTCTTCGAAGAAAGGCAGAACTGCCTATTCCGATCACTCCAATCCCATCAGTGTCTTTATTTCACTCCAGGCCTTATCGCGGTTGGTATTGTATCTGTTTTGAGCATCTTCGCTTTGAGTTGCTGCATAATCACTCAATCCCTGTGCTTCTGCTTTTAAGGATTGAAGACAAACGATCAAGTCCTTCACATATTCCACATCATCTGCCGAAAGCCCGTTGCTTTTTACCACCTTGCATTTGTCAAGCATATCGATTACGGCCTGAAGCATCGAAGTTTGTTCACCCATTAATTCCTTTACACGGGCAGCATCGTATACCTCATTCACATGCGCATCTGCAATAGCACCGATGGTAATGTATGTATTGTAAATGGTTATGGAGGAAACTCCACCGAAAGCTTCGCGAACCTCTGTGTCACATTGCGCTTTTACAGTTGAAAGCCCAAAGAACGCGAAAAAAAGTAGTGCTAATAATTTCATAAGCTATTTGTTAAATCACTACAATTATACGCTTTCCAACTCACTATAAAACAGGTGCTTTTCAATTTTTTTTCAAAAAAAACATTTTCTGCTGTAACTTTATAGATGCGAACCAGTCTTACCACTGTTAAACGACTACATGACCAGGAAAGAATACAATGAGGCAGTTGAATTGTACGCGGATAATCTCTATCGGTTTGTAGTCAAGCACACCCAAAACCGCATGTTGTCTGAAGACGTTATCCAGGAAACATTCGCGAAAGTTTGGGAGAAACACGAAAGCATTGAAGCTTCAAAAGCGAAGTCGTACTTATTCACCACTGCTTACCATCAAATGGTGGATGTGCTTAAAAAAGAAAAACGCACGACCGGTTTTGATGGCCAGGATGTCAAACAGGACGATGCTTTAAGTCATTTGTTCGATGTTCAGAAAACACTGCAGGAGGCTGTCAACCGATTGCCGGAAATTCAAAAAACCGTCATTTTGCTGAGAGATTATGAAGGATACAATTACAATGAAATAGCAGAAATTACGGCCCTGAACGAATCTCAGGTAAAAGTGTATATCTTTAGAGCTCGTCAGACCTTAAAGAACTACCTCAAATCAACAGAATTAGTAGCATGAAAAAACGCATCCATATCGACAATTACGAATCCTTTTACCTGGATTACCTGGAAGGAACTCTTTCGGAAGAAGAGCGTATTGCGTTTGAAGAATTCCTGGCTGCCAATCCTGAATTGCAGGTAGATGAGGAATTATTATTCCTGGATGACGTTCCTGAAACAATGGACCCACTGCAAAAATGCTTACTGAAAAAGGAAGACCTTTCGATCGTTACCCCTGAAAACCTGGATTATTTCGCGATTGGAAAAGTGGAACAGGTTCTTTCTGCTCATGAAGAAAAATTGTTTGATACCTATTTAATTGCCAATCCGGAAGCTCAACAGGTTCTTGCGGCATACCGCGAAACGCGTTTGCAGGCTACACCGGTTGTTTATCCGAATAAAGAAGACCTGAAAGAAAAAGAAGTTGCTTTGGTTTCCTGGAAATTTATCGCCAGAGCTGTCGCAGTTGCTGCCATATTACTTTTATTCTTCCAATTAGGATTCAACAATGGCAAAGAAGCCTCTCACAATCAGAATAATACGGTAGCTTCCAACGACAAAACAAAGCACCATACCAAACCTGACAGCAAAAAACCAGCGAAAGTGGTCCCTTCCATTGAGTCTATCGGAGAAAACAATACTTACGTTGCCCAAAAAAATACGCCGAAAGCAAACGCAACTTCGAAAACGGATAAGCGCCCGGATTTGAATCAAAAAGAGAAAAAAGATCCGGTTCAATTGATCCCGAATCAACCGCAGGAAGATAAAAACAATGTTGCCGACAATAAACCCCAGCCGCACCACCCCACGATTTTGCCCCAGGTAAAAGACGACAAGCAGCCGGTTGCTCCTACCCTGAACGAGGACGTGAACAAAGCTCCAAGCAAAGATTTGGCATCCAACACAGGTGGTTCAAACATGAAAAACCCGATTCCGCTGATTACGAATACACTTTCTGAAAAAACCAAAACTCCGGTAGATTTCCAGACCGGAAAAGCGACAGAAACACAAAAAGGAGGATTTTTTGTCAAAATCGGGAAGTTCGAGATTTCACATAAGTCATCTAAGAAAAAGTGATTGAATTGAGTCCCGATAGTTATCTGGATGAAAATGTAAAATTGAGGTACGATGGATTAAGCAGCCGTAACTTTTGGTTCTGAATGTCCTGACTCCTTATTCAATGATCAATTATCCATTTTAAATTTTTAAAGGGGAATAAGGTTCTGATTCAATAAAACAACTATTTTTATCGAACCGCATGAAAGAAACCTCCTTCATAGAACAGAACAAAGAAAAATGGAAGAAATTCCAGACGTTGACTTCAAATCAAACCAGTGATCCTGAAGAAATTGCAGATTTATATTCTGACATTACAGATGATCTGAGTTATGCGCAAACGTTCTATAACAAACGGACGGTCCGGGTTTACCTGAACCAGATCGCCCAGGGTATTCACAACCTGGTGCACAAACAACGCAAGGATTCCTTCCGGAAGTTGTTCACTGTTTGGCGGGTTTCCATTCCATTGGAAATTTACAGGTCGCGCAAAAATTTATTATTCGCCCTGTTCGTATTCCTTTTCTGGACCATCGTCGGTGCAATCTCTACGCATTTCAACCCGGATTTTCCGCGCATGATCCTGGGCGATGGCTATGTAGAAATGACCTTGAAGAATATTGAGAAAGGTGACCCTTTGGGTGTTTACCACAGCGGATCGCAGGTCAGTATGTTTTTGGAAATTACACTCAACAACATCACGGTGTCTTTCTACACCTTTATTTTGGGGATCTTCTTTACGATCGGAACGCACATCATGATTTTTAACAACTCGATCATGCTGGGTGCATTTCAATATTTCTTTCACCTGAAAGGATTACTGATCGTTTCGTTCCTGGGAATCTGGATCCACGGGGCATTTGAGATCAGTTCGATCGCCATTGCAGGCGGAGCGGGAATTACACTCGGAAACGGTTTGCTCTTCCCGGGATCTTATACGCGCTTACAAAGTTTACAGCTTTCAGCCAAAAGAGGCCTGAAAATCATGATGTCACTGATCCCGTTCCTGATTGCAGCCGGCTTTTTGGAAAGTTTTGTAACCCACAATTACCAGGAATTGGCAGACTGGTCGAAATGGACCATTATTACGGTTTCCTTCTCGATTATTATTTTCTACTATATCATCTTCCCGATCGTCATTGCGAGACGTCACCCGGAACTGGTTCACGAGAGTGATCCACCGATCAAAACGTATGTCAATGTATTTGATCTGCATAAAATCCGGACTTTCGGACAGATTTTCTCGGATACTTTTTCGTTTTACCGTGTCCATATCGGCAAGATCATGCGTTACAACCTGGTATTGACAATCCCGATCATTATTGCGGTTGTGGTTTTCCAGGACCTCATGCGTTACGAAGACCTCACCCATCAGTATGAATACGACTGGGCTTCCCAGTTAAGCATTATTATGGGATTTGATATCCGGTCATTCAGTGATTTCGTGGTGACTTTACTTTGGACAATTATCCTATCGATTTTTACCCTTTCCATTTTGTATCATTTTAAGAACCAGGAGCAAAAAGCGAGTTTAAAACGCTTTCTTCCCTTCATGCTTCAGAAACTTCCGGGTACGTGGCTTGGTTTGAGTTTCCTGTTCCTGATCCTGTTCTATGTTCCGTGGTACTGGATGTTCCTGGTCGTTTTCATTGCACCGTTTTTCTGGCTGCAGGGAGCTTCCGTTATTTTGGGAGAAGAACGTTTCGGGAGACGCTTCGGGAACGGATTCAGGTATGGAGCACGCAATTACGGGAACGTATTGCTTGGAATTTCGCTCATGGGATTGGTATTGTTCATTTTTGCACAACCGATCGCCTGTGTACTGAGTTACCAGGAAGTGAATTTTATGAGAGAACCGGTATTGGAAGATTTCCTGGATAAATTTGCCGATTTCGTTAAAAACGTAGCGCGTTACTATACTTCAGACTTCCTGGTCCCGGCAAACATTGCCCGGCAAATCGTGTACGTGTTCTTCATGCTCTTCTCCCTTCCGTTCTTTGTGATTATGATGGGATTCATGTTCTTCACCTTCCAGGAGCAAAATCAATCCACCGGTTTGAAAAAACAATTTGCCAACTTCGGTAAACGGAAACGTTACCAGGAAACTTCACTTGATTTTGAATAAATTCCTGTTCCATATCGTTTCCCTTTGTTTTCCCCTGTTCCTATCGGCACAAGGTCCCGGCTCCGTGGATGGAGCCAAAAAGGAACAAGAAAAAGAAGTAAGCACCCGCGAAAAGTGGAACCAGATCCGCCAGGAACACGGCTACAAGCAATCCGATAAGTACAAAGGCCCGGAATCGGATTATTACCAAAGTCCAAGCTCCATTAACGAATCATACACAACGGGTTCCGGAAGTCCAAACGGAACAACCAAACCCTACCAGGGAACACCTTATTCTCCCAAAGACCTGGAGAAGGGGAAAAACGGCAAAGACGGAGACGGCGGAACCGGAAGTATTGAAGAAGATCCGAATATTGAACCGGCTGAATCCGTTGACATCCCCGATTTTGATGCTCCCCAAGGCCCGAATATTGATGCTCCGGATATTTCCGTGAACTTCTGGAAATGGCTTGGAATTATTTTGCTTGTTGTTGCACTGGCCATTTTGATCTTTTACATGATCAAAAACAGGAGTCCGCGCATCAAAACCATTCCGTTTGAAGCATTGGTGGAAGATTTAAATCCTGCGGAAATTAGCAAAACCGAACTGGAATTGCGTTTGGACGAAGCCACCGCGGCAGGTAACTATAAAGAATGTGTGCGCATCTATTTCCTTTTTGCCATGAAAGAATTGATCCAGCGCAAATGGATCTTCTGGAAAAAGGAAAAAACGAACATGCATTACATCATCGAGGTGCAGGGCAAACCCATTTCCCGGGAGTTCGAACAGGTGGTATCGATCTACGACCTGGTTTGGTACGGGGATTATTCCATTGATTCCAAAAGCTACCAGGTGATCGAACCACAGCTGAAAACAGCTTTCCAAAAAATTGAAAAAGCGTAATGAACAAAAAAGTCATCCTATCATTTTTGGGCTTTGCGCTGTTTATCGGGCTTGTAATCTGGTTACTCGACAATTCCGGAGGCGGGGAAGCCCACATTCAGAAGAAATACAGCTCCGATTGGAAAAAAACCTATGAATTAAACGACGAGAATCCACGAAACATTTCCTTCTTCATGGAATTGCTGGATGTGCATGTCAAAGATTCTGTTTACAACCTGAAATACTGGTCGGATCTGGACTCAATTCCCCGTCACGAAGAAGCAACCTACCTGTTTATCGGGAATGAACTCGGCGCACCGGATGATTATTACGACTCCATTATGCATTACGCCGACAGCGGAGCAACGGTTTACCTGAGTTTCAATCACCTGACCAGCAACCTGTATGACCGCCACTTCGAAGAAGGTGCTTTCTATTGGGACTACAGCAAGGTGCTCTTTGCCTGGATCGGTGACACAACGGTTCCCTTCTACCACGTGTATGAAAACGATACGATTAATGAAGATTGGTATGCCTTCTCCGAAACGGAGATCATCGACACGAATTACCGTTCGTACCTGTTCGCAATGAAGCATCCGTTTGCATTCTATGAGAAACACCACAAAGGAAAGGTACATTTTCACAGCATCCCCGATCTGTTTGAGAACTACCAGGTCATTCAGCCGAACGGTTATGCACATGCCCGCATCGTACTGAACAAAATCCCGAAAGACAAACCGGTGATTTTCCTGACCTGCGGAATCAATGATTCCAGTGAGCCGGTTTCCATTTATGAAGACGAAGATGCCGACTCGGATGGCGCGGAGAAAGAAGATACTTCCCTGATCCAATTCATTCTTAAGAACCCGATTTTGCGGCTTGCGTTCCTGCTGATGATCGTTTTGTTACTGCTCTACGTATTCTTCCGGGCAAAGCGGAAGGAAGAAATTCTTCCGGGATACTCTCAGAAACGAAACATGTCCCTGGCGTTCGTAGAAACCCTGAGTTCCATTTATATTTCCCGCAATTCCCCGATCGGTGTGCTGCAGGTCATGCGCAAGAACTTCTATTCGGCGATGAACAGGCATTTTTACGTGGATCTTTCCCGAAAAGAAACCCGTGAACAGAATTTGGAAAAGCTCATCGCCAAAGTACCTTACGATTCCGAGAAACTGGTCGACATTGTCAACAGCCTCGATTCACGTAAAAACAACGTAGACAACCGGTATTTGGGAACAACTTATGCGAAGATCCGGGCATTCTACATTGAAACCGGTATCGTGCGCCCAAGTGAAAGTTTCGTGGTTTCCGATAAAGTGGTAGACCTGAACAAACGCCTTTGGCCGGGAGCTTTGGTGCTCCTCAAATCGATCCTGCTGTTGATGAAGGGACTGATGCTGCTGGCTGCCGGCGGAAGTATCGGGATGTTCCTGGTTATTCCGGCAATGGTGCTTATTTACCTGGCTTCGCGCTTCATTCGCCTGCCGTTGGCAACCATTCAATCGGATCAACTCATTATTTACGGATTTGTTGCCGGAAAACGCGTTATTTCTCTGAACCAAACCATTCATTGTACAGTAGATAAAACCCGTGTTACTTTCGAATGCGAAGATGGAAATACCTTTATAATACGCCAGGCATTGCTTTCACGAAGAGCTCAGTCGGCACTGTACCAATTTGTAGAATTCATTAAACTTCATAACTCATGATCCAGGAAGGAAATGACGATTTAGCGGCATATATGCCCAACGACGAAAGCCAATCACATGATTCGGCTTCAACTAATCCCACACCGGAAGAGCAGACAAGTGCCTTGTCGCAGCCGAACGAAACCGTTTCCCCGGGCTTTGTTCAACGCGATCAGACCGAACTGCTTTGGGTAGCCGAAAAAGTAAACCGCGTGCGCGAAGAAATGCGCAAATACGTGATCGGGCAATCCGAAATGATCGAGTTGCTGCTGGCGGGAATTTTCTCCAACGGGCACATCTTATTGGAAGGTGTTCCCGGAGTTGCAAAGACGTTGTCTTCCAAAGCATTATCGCGCGTATTGCACGTGGATTTCTCGCGTATCCAGTTCACACCGGATTTGATGCCTTCGGACGTGATCGGTACTTCGGTATTCAGCATGAAAGACAGCGAATTCAACTTCAAGAAAGGACCGATCTTCTCCAACATCGTACTGATCGATGAGATCAACCGCGCACCGGCGAAAACACAAGCCGCTTTGTTCGAGGTGATGGAAGAACGCCAGATTACGTATGACGGAACACAGTACCAAATGTCGTTCCCGTTCCTGGTCATTGCCACGCAAAACCCGGTGGAACAGGAAGGAACATACAACCTTCCGGAAGCACAATTGGACCGTTTCCTGTTCAAGATCAAGTTGGATTACCCGACATTGGACGAAGAAACACTGATCCTGACCCGCTACAAAGAGCAGATCCAGGCTCCGGATTTGGCAAACATCACTGCGGTGTTTACAGCCGATGAATTGCACAAAGTTCAGAAAGTCGTAGAAAAAGTGATCATTGAAGACCGTTTGATTCAATACATTGCACAGATCGTGAATAAAACACGGAACCATTCCAAGTTGTATTTGGGAGGTTCACCGCGTGCTTCGCTTTCCATTTTGAAAGCCGCAAAAGCATTCGCAGCGATCCGTGGGCGCGACTTCGTGACACCGGATGATATCCAGTTCGTGACGATCCACGTACTGAACCACCGTTTGATCCTGACACCGGAAGCGGAAATGGAAGGAACACACATGGAAGAAGTGATCCGTGAAATCGTTCAAACCATCGAAGTTCCGCGTTAATGAAGTTACTCGCAAGCATCCATCTCACCCGTTTTTTCTTCCTCGTGGCAGGAATCGGGGTTGCATTGGTAGGAGGAGCATTTTTTGTTCCTTTCCTGGGCATTATAGGCAAAACGGTTTTGTTTGTGCTGCTCTTTGCCCTGATCCTGGATGTATTGCTTGTAAACCTGTATAAAGAACCGATCCGCGTGCAGCGCAAGTACCAGGAACGCATGAACCTGGGCGACGAAAACAAAGTCACGGTTTCCATTCTGAACCAAACCGCGCAGCCATTGCAGGTTGGGATCTACGAAGGATATCCGCTGTTTATGCAGAAACGGGCCACTGTTTGGAATGCTATCCTGCTGCCGAAAAAAACGAAGGATTTCCATTATTCCTTCACGCCCACCGAACGCGGGGAATACGAATTCCGGGACGTGGTGATCTTTGTTCGCTCTACTCTTTTCCTTGCCCAGCGCCGCATGGTGATCCCGTTGGTGGAACGCATCGAAGTGTATCCGTCCGTCTTGCAGATGAAGCAGTACGAATTGAAAGTATTCAATCAGCAAACACTTTCACAAGGGATTAAAAAAGTGCGCCGCATTGGTAACACCAGCGAGTTTGAACAGATCCGCAACTACGTGCAGGGCGACGACCTGCGCACCGTGAACTGGAAAGCAACCAGCCGCAAGAACGAACTGATGGTGAACCAATACCAGGAAGAGCGTTCGCAGCCGGTTTATTGCGTCATAGACAAAAGCCGCCCGATGCAGCTGGCCTTCCACAAAATGACCATGCTGGATTACGCGATCAATTCCGCGCTGGTATTTACCAATATTGCCTTGAGAAAAGGCGATCGTGCCGGTTTGATCACTTTCTCCGACAAAATGGGAGCGATTGTTCCGGCAGAACGCAACCAGGGACAGCTGCGGCGCATCCTGGAAAGTTTGTACAACCAGAAAACCCTGTTCAAAGAAGGAAACTTCGAATTGCTGTACCAAACGATCCGCAAACAGGTCAAAACGCGCTCCCTCCTACTGCTTTACACCAATTTTGAAAGTGAATTCGCCATGCGCCGTGCGCTACCGATGCTCCAACGCCTCAATAAGCGCCACGTACTGGTCGTGATCTTCTTCCAGAACAACGAACTACAGGAACTGGCTCAGCAGCCGGTCCACACCCACAAAGAACTGATCGAAGCCACGGTAGCGGATAAAATGTCGAACGTGAAGTGGAACATTGCCCGCGAGCTGCGCCAGAACGGCATCCAAACCATCCTTTCCAAGCCGGAAGATTTGTCGATTAATTCGATTAATAAGTATTTGGAATTGAAGGCGAAGGGGGTGATATAAATAATTTTCAATATACCTTTTTATACAATTAACAAATTCCAAGAATTTGTAAGCTAATTATGAAATCCACCAATAAAAATGACCCCAGAATATAGAATTGAAATCGAAAAAAGAATAAAAAATTATTTAAAATCATTTAAGGAAATTGGGGACATCGTAAATATTAAATGCGAAGAAACCTTTTCAGATTTAGGTTATGAAATCAATGTTTGGAATGTTAAGACAGTAAATGAAGCTTATTGGGTCGTTGAGGGGGAAAACGCACCTATGAATTTATATACTCAAAATGCACATTACTTTTCAGTAGATGAAGCTTATTCTTTTCATATGGGTATAACTCAAAGATTAACCAAAAGACACCAAGATAATTTTAAAGATATTATTGATGAGATGCCTTTGGATATAGAAAGAGTTAAGTCAATAAGTAGAAAATTAAATTCAGCATCCAAAAAATTATCCATTGATTTAGAGCCCGAAGAATTTCAATCAATTGGATTAATTTGTAGAGAAAGTTTAGTTGATTTATCTAAAGAACTTTGTAAAAGAAATGAACAACTAATTAATGAAAAGGGATTTAAGACTTCTGATTTTAAAAATGTTTCTTCTGAATTTATAGATTTATATATAACAGGCTCGAATAATGCTGAGCTAAGGAATTATTCAAGAAAAATAACAGAAATTGCTTGGAGCTATTGTTCTACTATTGTCCACTCACCTAATAAAACTTATCCTGATGTTAAAATTGCTTTGCTCTTTACTTCAATGGCTGTTAGCTTGCTAGAGAATTTGTTTTTAAAATATATTGGATTTGATAATGAACCTGTTTGTGCTATATGTGGGAGTAAAAAAATTAGTATTATTGAAACAATTCCAAATAAGTTCATAGCAATTTGCGAATCTTGCAAAAACGAAGAAGAAATGGAACTAATAGAAGAATAGTTCTCTGAAATGAGTAGAAAGGATAGCAACTGAATTACATATAAAATATTTAGATTATCGATTTTATCAAATTACATACAAATAAGAATAAATTAAGAATCTACCTTTCAACTTCGGAAACTGAGCACAGAAAATTTTATTGGTTCGAAATGAAAGAAAATGATTTTTATTGGGGAAATTCATCACCCCGGAATCATTCTTTTTGTTCAATTGACAAAATTACAAACACTGGTTTCAATCTTTCAACACCTAAAATATTTAAATCCCCTTTAAAAAAGACAAGCAAGTTTTCATACCATGAAAGCGGACAATTTCATATAAGACAATTAAACAACAATTTATATTCAGGAAAATATGCAGTTGAAAATTGGGATAAGAAAGATCATACAAAATTAGTCTTTCGTTTATTAACGCTACCATTTCAAAACTATCCTATCGATAAGAAAAACTTGACTCGTGACAATGCTTTTGGAAGAGCAATTTTACTAGAAGGTGAAGCATCAAAAAATAGATTATTTGCTGAGTTTTTTCTAACAAAAATACCTTCGGATGGTAATATTGTGTTACCACACTTCACATTAAAAATGGATCAAGATAAGATTCATCATCTTAACTTTCCACTTAATAATGAATTCTTAATTGCGATGAGATTTATAAAGTTTGCCAACTTTGAATTCTGGCATCCTGAAACAGAAGCTATTATATTACCAAGTAACAACATTATTGAAGATTTATAAATCTCAAACCCCCATCAACTCCCTAAATATCCCTTCCGCCGATTCGGAGATCTTTTCAGTCGAATCGAATTGTTCCATATCCGCTGCTTGTTCAATGAGTTTATAGTACATTTCAAAATTCTGTTCGGCTTCTGGAATTTCCATCAAGGAGAAAATCACTTTTGCATTGCCTAACGGATAGTGATTCACGGGAACATTCAACCGATCCAGGGCATTTGTCAAGCGGGAGATTTTGATATCGTCTTTGATGAGCGTTAGGACATTCGTTTTCATAATAACGGATTTGTTACAAATATAGTTTAAATAACGAATCCGTTATCAAGTTCTAGATAGAAATTATCTAAAATTGTTTGATGGAAAATCAAGACTTAATAGCATTGGGTAAACGAGTTAAGGAACTTCGAATAGAGAAGAATTTAACTCAGTTTGAGCTTGGTGCAAGAATTGGAAAAAATGCAAGTTCAATTGGAAGGCTTGAAACAGGACGAGTGAATCCATCATTTTTATATTTGAAAGAATTAGCTAACGGGTTGGAAGTTAGCGTAACCACCTTGCTAGATTATTAAAATCACTGAATAATTACGTTGAACTCGCTAAGAGTTTTCTTAAAACTACTATATCAATCACTGAAAACAAAAAAGAATGAGCAAAACCTTTCGCCACAATGCCGGCTTCGGAAAACGCATGGAATACTTTGTCATCAGCAGAATGCTTGAGCAAGGCCTGGATGTTTATATTCCACTAATAGATGATAATGCAATCGACGCAGTTATCAGGAAACATGACGGAACCTTTGTTGAGGTTCAAATTAAAGCACGCTCCAAAGATGTTTTATTTGGTGATGCTGCACTTTTTGCAGCAATTACGCATGAACACCGCAGCAATTATTACTTTGTGTTTTATTCACATCGATTAGATAAAACCTGGATACTATCTTCTGAAGAGTTTATTGCAGAAGCCGTCCAAAATAAAACCGGGAAAAATGCAGGTAAACGTTCAATCTGGTTTAATGGAAAAAGTAAAAAAACTCAAACTGAACATCCACACCCAAGATTCGATAAATACTTAAAAGAGGATTTTGAAATGTTCAGATAGAAACTCGTACTATACAGAATATATGGTTCTGCCCAAATTGTGAAGAGGGTTATGGACGCGACGAATAATGCCTAACTAAAATAAAATCATCGAAATGAACATCAGCTATAGAATACAAAGCGAGCTATCAGAAGATCAAATTGAAGCTGACGTAGCTTCATATTTAGGTTATATCACTCCTTTTTGGAGTAGGCGTTTTCAATTAAATGCTGTTGATGAGCAATTGACAGGTGCCGATAAGTTGTTCAAGAATTTCAAACCAATTTACTTGCAATTTAAGGTCTCGGAGGGATTAAAAAACTTACCCAGAGGTTTTCAATTACTCTCACCAAATCGAGATCTTCAAAGCATTAGAGTATTCAGAAGGAGAGAAGAATTATCACGTAACCCAACACTGTATTTTAGACTAAGAAACAAGGCTAAAACTGCAAATGATTTTCAACATAATATTCTTTTAAGTTTACATAATCCGCCTATACAATATGCTCTATATGTTGCTCCCCTTTCATTGACAATTGAAGAATATAATAAATCTTTAAAACAATCTTTCCTTGAGAGATTGTTTATCATAGATCCTTTTGATTACAGACCAATTGGAATTACGAGTAGTATTAGGAAAAGATATTTAGGTTTAAACCCATTCTTGAGAGGTCACATTTCAATACCTCCACACGAAGTCATTACGACTTCTAATCATTACTATTCATATTCCAAGTCAGGAAGTGACTTAGCTTGGCATAGTGGCGAATCTCTGAAGGGAGATTTTCGATTGTCTTCTCAACTGGAAAAAATCTTTTATGAATCTTATGAATTCGGGGATGGATTTAACATGGAAAAATACTCGATGTTCATAAAAGAGAATTTTAAAGAATTCAATAAAGATCAACCCTATGAACAAACAATATATGATTTTGCCAATTTCTTAAAAACAGAGTACGACATTAAATTGCTGTTTTTAAATACAAATGGAAAATAAATAGAACCATTTTTATCTTCATGCATTATGTATTCAAGAGTTTCTCTCCTGTTGGAGTAAGCTTCAAACACTTACTTTCACATAACCCATCAACACCCTAAAATCCCTTCTGCCAATTCGGCGATCTTTTCGTAGAAATTGTATTTTTAGGCTAATAAATTATTAATAATGCCTCCGGGTAGGTCGAAAAGGCTATTTATTGGAATATTTTACTTTTTATGTTTTATCAAGAAGACTACGAAAAAGACTTTGAAGCTTCCGGAAAGGTTTCAATCTGGGCTTGCAAATTTGATTCAGAAAAAGCGCTGAAAGCTTACATGAAGGAAAAACAAACAAGGGATGATGATATTTATTCAGACTTCTACCTTGAATTTAGAATGGGTTTTCTCGATTACGATTTAATTGACTTCATTATTCATGAAGACCAACCATCATCGCTTGAGGAGCTTTTTGCGCAGGTATCATACTCAAAAACTATTGTAGAAAATATTAAAAAAAGTAGCTTAACTCTTGATATCAATAAATACAATTCCGTGATATGCGTTTTTGACTATGACTTTATTCCTGATACGGATTACGTTAGGAAAAACAAAAATGTTGACTACATCGGATCCTTCGATTACGACCAGAACTCAGAGAAAATTTGACCTTGAGAAAGTGCCGGCACTTCTTCTAACGAATTCAAACCCCCATCAACTCCCTAAAAATCCCTTCCGCCAATTCGTCGATCTTTTCCTGATCCAAATCTGCTCCTTGTTCAATGAGTTTGCAGAACTAATCAAAATTTCATACCGGATCCGTTATCGAACCACGTAGGTACGCGATTAATCAAAATGCGCACCCGCCGCATCAAATGGAGTGCATTTTCTTCTCCCACAGATACACTGATAATTGGAGGCGCTTACCAGTCGCCTCTATCTTTACAAACCCTGTAAATTATTGATATTCAAAAAAGCGAGACCGGTGCGCCTATGCTAAAGCTTCAGCGTAAGCATTAGGCTCGCTCTTAATCTGTGCATCTGTGGTAAAAATAGAAAGTATACTATTCAAAAATGGCTTGGGTGCGAATAATACATATATCCCGATTAATCGCGCCCCTACAGGATATCATTAACGACTTTGCCGGATTATTAAAAATCGATTTCCGTTCACTATCTATTCACTTCCGTCCGCTGGAGATTGACAAAGGTCGATTGAATAAGAACTTCGGTTCGCTTTCCACGAGCATAAGTTTGTTGGAGATTGAGTTGGGTTGACTTTCTACGAGCATCCGTTGGCGTGAGATTGATGTAGGTTCGCTTTCCACGAGCATCAATTCGTTGGAGATTGACTTCCGTTGATGAACTATTGACTTTGGTTGATTGAATACAGACGTTGGTTCGCTGGAGATTGGCAAAAGTTTCCTTGAGATTGACTCAGTCGAATCGTATTGTTTCAAATCTGCTCCCTGTTCAATGAGTTTGTAATAGGTTTCCAGGTTGGATTCTTCATCGGGGATTCCCATAAGCGAGAAAATGACCTTGGAGTTGCCTAAGTTATACTGGTTAGCAACATTTTTACAGTTCTTTTTTCCCATTGCACAAAAAAGAACCAAAAAAGGCTAGTCGCTCGCAAACCGAATGACCCATTAGCAGATCGTTCCCTCATTTTTCTTAAACTCGACTGCGTCTCAGACAAGCGAAAAATGAACGCTCACTCCTGCATGGGTCCCCATTCTTGTTCGCTAAGGCGACCAAAGAGATCCGCCTTCTATTGAAACGGTTCTTTCTTCGGAGCTCAAAACGATCCAGAATAGAGGATTCCAAATCGGCCCTTACGCTAAGAAGCTTAGCAAGCAAAGGAATGAAGCGAATAAAAGCATTTGGTGTTTGAGTCCGGAACGGAGTGGCGGGCGAGTTTTAAATGCTTTCGCGTAATGACCTGTAGCTTGCAGATTCTTTAGTACAGGCCTAGCGTTTTTTGGCAATGAAAAAAAGGTGGAAATTGTTTACTCAGAAGATTCCAAACAGTTCTTATTAAACTTAAATTCCAAGTTTGGTTCCAAACCAGAGAAAAAGACAATTTATAAGGAATCTTTACTCGTTCAAACCACCATCAACTCCCTAAAAATCCCTTCTGCTAATTCCTACATCTTTTCATGTTCCAAATCTGCTCCTTGTTCAATGAGTTTGCAATAGATTTCCTGGTTTGTTTCTTCATCGGGGATTCCCATGAGCGAGAAAATGACTTTGGAGTTGCGCAAGTTATACTGGTTAGCAACATTTTTACAGTTCTTTTTTCCCATTGCGCAAAAAAGAACCAAAAAAGGCTAGTCGCTCGCAAACCGAATGACCCATTAGCAGATCGTTCCCTCATTTTTCTTAAACTCAACTGCGTCTCAGACAAGCGAAAAATGAACGCTCACTCCTGCATGGGTCCCCATTCTTGTTCGCTAAGGCGACCAAAGAGATCCGCCTTCTATTGAAACGGTTCTTTCTTCGGAGCTCAAAACGATCCAGAATAGAGGATTCCAAATCGGCCCTTACGCTAAGAAGCTTAGCAAGCAAAGGAATGAAGCGAATAAAAGCATTTGGTGTTTGAGTCCGGAACGGAGTGGCGGGCGAGTTTTAAATGCTTTCGCGTAATGACCTGTAGCTTGCAGATTCTTTAGTACAGGCCTAGCGTTTTTTGGCTCCACCTTTTTTTGGCAATGAAAAAAAGGTGGAAATTGTTTACTCAGAAGATTCCAAACAGTTCTTATTAAACTTAAATTCCAAGTTTGGTTCCAAACCAGAGAAAAAGACAATTTATAAGGAATCTTTACTCGTTCAAACCACCATCAACTCCCTAAAAATCCCTTCTGCTAATTCCTACATCTTTTCATGTTCCAAATCTGCTCCTTGTTCAAGGAGTTTACAGAACGAATCAAAATTTCATACCTGATCCGTTATCGAACCACGTAGGTACGCGATTAATTGCATCCCTGCAGGATTTTGTTACCAGAAGCACACGCCGGTTTCAGACACCAATGATTCAATTGACGATTGAATTATTTCGGGTGAAGACTCAATAGATTTGATTGACGATTGAATCCCGACGATTTGCGTCACGTTCCGGATGATTACAGATTGAATTTCTCCGGTTGAACACCCAATAGATTTGATTGCAGATTGAATCCCGACGATTTGCGTCCTGTTCCGGATGATTGAATAACTTGTCCCGACACTTCGGGATTGATTTCGGAAGGTTTGCGTTTCGTTCCGGACGATTGCAGATTCAATCCGGATGGTTTCACATGCTTTCCGGACAATTTGCGTTTCATTCCGGAGAGTTTCACATGCTTTCCGGAAGGTTTGCGACTCTTTCAGGACGATTTGCGTTTCATTCCGGAGAGTTTCAAATGCTTTCCGGAAGGTTTGCGCCTCGTTCCGGATGATTGAATAACTTGTCCCGACACTTCGGGATTGATTCCGGAGAGTTTCACATACTTTCCTGAAGGTTTGCGTTTCGTTCCGGAAGACTGAACAACAAAGCCGGTGAAAGAGGGGTTGGCAGCCTGTGGGCGCAGCAGTTTTCGGTAGAGTAAACAGACCAGGTACGACCTATGTAACAAAGGTCACAAATTGATTCGCAACAAAAATGTAACTTGCAGGCATATCAGATTATAATGACAAAGAAAGCGACACTCATTTTAGGACTACTCATTTTCAGTCTTTCAGCTTTTTCACAAACTACACCTTTCAATGTTTATATGGAACCGATGAATATTAGTGGGCTGGGTGGATTACAATCATTTGCCTGGGGGCAACACAATGGTAAATGGTTAATCATCGGTGGCAGACTGGATGGTTTGCATCGCAGACAACCTTTTGCTGCTTTTGATGCAGCGGGACACAACAATCAGTTAATCGTTGTTGATCCTGTTGCTCAACAAAAATGGTCGGCTCCAGTATCATCTCTTCCAATTGGTTTGCAGGAACAATTAAGTTCAACCAATATGGAATTTTATCAAGAGGGAGATTATTTATACCTGGTTGGTGGCTATGGTTACAGCAACACCTCTGCCGACCATATTACGTACCCAAATCTTAGTGCGGTTAAAGTTCCTGATGTTATAGATGCAATTATCAATGAAACATCGCTTACATCGCATTTCAGGCAGATTACAGATACACTGTTTGCCGTTACCGGCGGCTATCTCAATAAAATAAACAATACGTTCTATCTTACCGGAGGTCAGAAATTTATAGGCAGGTACAATCCTATGGGACCAACACATGGGCCCGGTTTTATTCAGGAATATACAAACGCCAGCAGGAAATTTACAATCTCTGATAATGGTTTAACTCTTTCTGTCACTCATTTAGCTGCTATCAATGATGCTACCAATCTTCACCGAAGAGATTATAATGTAGTTCCGCAAATAATGCCTACAGGACAAGAAGGATTAACCGCATTTTCGGGAGTATTTCAACCGGATGTAGATTTGCCTTTTCTAAACTGTGTAAACATAGATAGCACAGGGTATACAGTGAACAATGCTTTTTCTCAATATTACAATCATTACCATTGCGCGCATATTCCTTTATACAGTGCTTCTGCTAACGAAATGCACACGGTGTTTTTTGGCGGTATCGCTCAATATCACGATAGTTTAGGAATATTGGTCCAGGACAATAATGTACCCTTTGTAAAAACCATTGCACGAGTTACAAGAAATGCAAACGGTACCATGGCTGAATATAAATTACCCCTTGAAATGCCTGCCTTACTAGGTGCAGGTTCTGAATTTATTCCCATAGAAACAGTGCCGCATTATAACAACGATGTATTTAAACTGGATGATTTTACGGCTGACACAACGCTGGTTGGTTTTATCTATGGTGGTATAAGCAGTACGGCAGCTAATCTATTTTTTACGAATACCGGATCTGAAAGTAGTGCTAGCAACCAATTATTTAAAGTGTCTGTTATTAAAAATTCAATAGCAGGAATTCATGACTTAAACGAACAAAGTACCGGAACACTAAAAGTTCAGGTGTTTCCAAATCCTAATAGTGGAAACTTTGTTGTGAAATTCCAGTTGACTGAAGTTGCAGAAACAAAAATTTCCCTCTATCGCATTGACGGCAAAAAAATAGAAGAAAGGGTTTTAACCGATTTAGTTCCCGGCGAAAACACATTTCAACGAAAAATTAGAAACCTGGATAAGGGTGGGACCTATATTTTGATCATTGAAACGCCTTATGAAAAAGCGACACAAAGAATCGTTATAGAACCGTAGACATGGATGCCAGAACCTGTAAGGCGTTGGATAACTACTGGTTTTTGGGGGAGTATCCTGATCTGCGCAGTTTTCACTCCACTATCAATATTGCATTCACAGCCCATTTTGCCGACAAGGATAGGTCAACTACGTGGGGTTTTTGATAACACACCGGGGAATTCTTACCCTGGTCATTTTCAAATTCAGGAACCTGGCCAGGAAAAGCAACAACCTGACAAAGTTCCAACATCGCAACATTTGAACATTGCGATATTGCAATGTTGAGATTTTCGAATGTCGAAATATTGCTATTTTAGCAAAATCACAACTCATCTATTGAAATCACTAAAACCATTTCTTACTTCTTTTCCTCATTAATTGCCCCATATGAGACCCTTAAATAAAATAATCATTTTAGTACTGGGAGTTATTTTATTCGAATTCATTCTCTGGAGTAACCTGGTTAAACAAGAAGGTATTCATATTTTTTATTACCGGGAAGGAACCGAAATAAAAGATACTATGCAATTAACTATTTTAAATCGGGAATTACGCAAACTCGTACCAAAGAAAGAACTTGCAACGAATTTAAAGATCGTGACAACCCTTTCACAAAAGCAATCCGAGGACTTTTTTCAAATTTCAGATGAGTATAAACAAAACCTATTTGATAGACTCAAAAGAGATTATCCTGACTACCGGTCCTTTATTGATTCGTTATATCAACTGGGGCGGTTGAGCAATATATCTATCATTGTATTGAATAATAAAACCGGAGAAATTGAAAATTGTAGCTTCAATCATGGTTCAGAAAAAGTTTTTTTTGATCGCAATCAAGAATTCAGAGCTACTGATCTATATGGGTATATTATGACCTTTGACAAAGGAAAAAACCTAAATGATACATTTAAAGTAAATCCCAAAGCTCCTGCAATTTTTCAAATACCAGGATGGATTACAGTTTCACGCTCGTTCACATGGATTCCCGGTGGGAATATTATGTCTCATCCTTATGATTATTATCCGCTTTCCGATTGGAGATCCCTAGAGAAAAAACTGGATATTGATCTTGATTTCTCCCATTATCGTCCCGGACGGTTTTCAGGTATTCAAACAAGCTTGTTTGATCTTATAAAGACTATCGCGACTATTCAGAATAACGGTGAAAGTACCCAAGCGATTTTCATTCGAAATGTTAAGAATGAGAGAAATGGAATTGTCTATTCGTATCAAAATATTCCTGGTAAAAGGATTCTTTCCAAACAGATCGTTCAAAATATGAAAGGGCTTTTTAAAAATTACATGACTCGAGGTCCCGGTGTGGGACAATATCTGAAAAACGGAATCGTTGAAGATGCTTTTGTATTCGATTGCAAAAAAAGCGAATTTACGAGTTGGGTTGTTTATGTAAACGATATGTATACTTTTGGACTAATTGAAAACAATGTTCTCAGGACAATTCAAAATGATTATTCCATAAGAAGGAAAGAAAGGTTTAAACTTAGTTCGATCTTGAAGAACATTTTGTACGAAATGAATTTAAACCGTGTAAAAGGTGAAAACCTTCAATTAATAGAAACCTTTCAGGAAGAAACTATCGAATTATAGATAAGAATCTTTTGTATAAGGCTATGGAGCTAAATAAGGACCTCATGAATCAAATCGAAACCAACAAACACGTCAGCAGGTACTACAAAATTTCTATAAACTTTGGGTTGTTTTATTACTATTACAATTCAAAGACTTTCCGTTTTCAAAAAAAGATATCGCCGTATTTAGTAGGTGTTTTATATGCCCTACTGAATTTGCTGACCGGCTTGTTTTGGGGATTCTTAGGAATTCTCCGAAAATTCCGGGGATTAAGAAATACCTTCCAGGCAATCGGGATCAACCTTTCCGGAGGGGAGGACATCACCAAATTGGACCTGGAGTCTAATTTCGATAAATACACGGTTTATATCTACAACAACCTGGATAGAGCAAGCTCAAACGAAATGAGTTTGTCCGATGTAGAGATCATTTTGGATATTCAGGAAATCTATTCGGAAACAAATACGGAACTTTTTACTGCAACGAATATCCATTTCATTTTGGATAACTTGTCGAAGGTGAATCTGGATCGACTAACTGAAAAGCACATAGAATCCGTATTTTATGCTATTGGTATTCACGATAAATACAATAGTTAAGACAATGACACCCCATCATCTCATCGATAACCGCATCACCCATCTCTTCGAACGAATCACCCAGGAGTTTGGTGGCCTGGACCGGGGCGAATTATTCATTCAGCTTGAAACAGGAGAAACGATCGAATTCCCGCTTGGACTGAAAAGCGAAATCTCTATTATCCTAGAAACCGAAATAAGCGGATCAAACAATATTCTCAGTGAGAACCAAAATCCGAATGCCGATTGGCGGATAAAGGATCTGATCGAATTGAATCATTCCGAATCGCAACCGTATATCGAATTGCACTGCGGACTGTTGTTTACGGAAGAATCCGTTAGTCCTCACGGCACGGGCCTTGCCGGTTTCAGGTCTTTTGAGAACCTGGAAATTTTTGAGGCGTTTTTTGGGAAGGACTATCAACGTTTGTCGGAAATGGTGTTTTAAGCTTATGTTGATTTACAGAACAATAACAGTGTTTTAATAGCATCCCCTATGCAAAAGATTACAACAAACAAACAAGAACTTCTCGAAAATGGTTTCTCCATTGTGAACAACATCTATTCTACCAACGAAATAAAACGTATTCTGACTGCCATCGATCAGGCTGACACCTCCAGGGATACTTTCAGAAAAACAAACGACCTGTTTGCCATTCGGCAATTTCTAAAGGAAATTCCATCTGTAATTGACCTGGTTTTTACAGACAAGTTGAGAACCCTGATCAAAGAGGTTATGGGTGATAACTGCTTTGTTGTTAAGAGTATCTATTTCGACAAACCGGAAACTTCCAACTGGTATGTTGCCTACCACCAGGATTTGACCATTTCCGTGGACCAAAAACTTGAGCTCAAAAACTTTGGTCCCTGGACAACGAAACAAAACCAATTTGCCGTTCAACCTCCGATAGCATTTTTGGAAAACATTACAACCATCCGGATCCATCTGGATAATACGGACGAACATAACGGCGCGTTGAGAGTTGTTCCGAAATCCCATTTAAAGCAAATTTACAGACCCGAAACAATTGATTGGAGCAAGGAAACAGAAACAACCTGTTGTGTTGAACAAGGCGGAGTGATGTTGATGAAACCACTAATACTTCATAGCTCCGGCAGAACGACCAATAACCAAAAAAGGCGGGTAATACATATTGAATTTTCAACGATGGAATTGCCACAAGAGCTTAAATGGGCAGAAAGAATGAACCTAACCTGATCTTGTAAATGGAATACAACACAGACATCGAATTCTTAATTTCTGCGTTTGCTTATCCTTTCGCTTCAATGAATGAAACTTTTTATTTAAGGAAAGAGGATTTAAAGGTCATTGGTGTTCATATTTTCGATTACTCCCTGGTTTCGGAATGCAAATCGGAATATGAATCCGGTTTAACTGACGAGGAAGAAAGAGATATCAAGCAGGCCATTATTGCCCATGAAAAAAACTACGACACGCATCTATTCATTCCCAGATTGTCAAAGGAAGAACGGTTCGAAATGATGTCAAAATTCATTGAATTAACTGACGCCTATAAATCAGAACTTCATGAGAATCTGCAAGCCTTAATTGATTCAACCAAAAACTATGGAATTGAATGCTATAAAAAGGGAATTAAGCCTGGAGTAGAAATGGAATATTTGACCAATGGAATTGATGATGGGGAAATCAAATCATTGTGGACAGAGTTTTATCGAAATAAAACCAATTCCCATTGCCCGGGTTGTCGGGGTGCAACAATGCATTCCTCCGATTAGTACAGATATAGAAAGTTTCCTGTGGAGCATTCAAAAGAAACCGGAGGCATTTCAAACCAGATACAATGAGTGGCTGAAAGAAACCTGGTAGTTTGTGGAACCGATTCACTATTCTAAGTAAATAGAATCCTTTTTGATATAAACGAATGGTTATCCGATTTAGATCAGGTATACATGGCAAACCGTTATTTAGCCTTTACCTTCGAAATCCGGGCGTATCTCAACCCCGCTACTATTGCCTTCAATTCGTCAAGCTTTGCCACAGATTCAGGTTCATTATCATAGACGATCAGGCTAACGACCTGCTTCATGCTATCTTTGGAATACACCAAACCATATTTCTGATGATCTAACCCATATTCATTCCATGAAGTATAAAATTGGGAAGTTGGCCGCAAATTTAAGATGTCGCTAAAAAGCACATGCTCTTTTCCGCCCAAAATCAGGTATTCTTCCGTTTTGTTTATTTGCACAAATTGTATCGAAAGCGCTCGCGACTTATTTTTCCTTCTGTAAATCAAGATTGCCATTATGGTCCCCAAAAGGATAAGTATCGAAAAGAGAATGGTTGTGCTGTTCACTAACATGAGAGACAAACTTAAGAAAACCATTCCCAAATCACGATCAACAGCATAAAAATCCTTTCAGCCAATTCCTTAATCTTCACCGAAAAAGGCTATCAAAAAAAGAACTATCTTTGAATTGCGATGATCAAGTTGATAGAAGACAGACTGAATGAAATAATTTCTCTTTGCAAAGTGCACCGGGTAAAGTCTATTGCTTTATTTGGTTCGGCTGCGAAAGATTCTATGCATGAAAACAGCGACATTGACTTCTTAGTGCAATTCTCTGATGAAATTGATGTACTTGATTATGCTGACAATTACTTTTCCTTTTTAGAAAAACTGGAAAATTTGATAGGCAAAAAAGTGGATCTTGTTTCCAAAAAATCACTCAAAAATCCTGTCTTGATTGAAGAAATTGATCGCTCTAAGGTAGACTTATATGCAGCCTAAAGTTTTAAAATATATCCTCGATATTCAAAGTGTCATTCAGGAAATTGAAACGATAAAAACCAAAACCAATAATAATTTCAATTCTTTTAAATCTGATATTATCCTACAGAGAGCTATTGAGCGGGATTTAGAAATTATCGGGGAAGCAATCCGAAAGATCCTTGAGATTGATCCGACGATTAAAATTACATCTGCGAAGAACATTATCGGACTGCGAAATATTATTTTCACATGCTTATGATTCTATTGAACCGGAAATGATATGGGGAATTATTCAGAACAATATTCCTTTATTGGCAGATGAAATAAATACTCTTAAAACCATCTAACAACCACCCGGCACCCGTATCCATTCTTTCATCACAACCCAAAAGCATCCACGGACGCAATCCACTAATTTCGTTTCCGGGTTTCGCGATTGCAGAAACCGTATCACGATTAACGAATCAGAAATGACTATGAAAGGGTATACAAAAACCAAATACGGAGGACCGGAGGTTCTTCAATTGAAAGAGGTCGAACTGCCTGCTCTAAAGGAAAATCAGGTATTGGTGCGGGTCATGGCTAATTCAGCCAATCCGGCCGACTGGCATATTTTACGGGGAAAACCCTACTTTGCACGCTTATCCTTCGGATTGTTCAAACCCAAAGACCTCATCCCAGGAACGGATTTTGCCGGGATCGTAGAAAAAACCGGAAGCCGGGTAACCCAGTTTAAGGTCGGCGATAACGTATTCGGAGAATCCCTGTCGGGCGGCGCATTTGCCGAATATGTCAGCGCGGATGAAACCATTTGTGCCAAAATGCCGGAGGGAACAACTTTCCGGGAAATGGCATGCATTCCAATTGCAGGGCTGACCGCCTTGCAGGCCCTTACCACTCACGGAAAATTGAGAAAGGGAGAAACCGTACTGATTAATGGCGCATCCGGAGGTGTGGGACATTTTGCCGTTCAGATCGCCAAAGCGTACGGTGCACATGTAACTGCTGTGTGCTCGGCTAAAAATAGTGACTTTGCCAAATCATTGGGCGCCGATCAGGTCATTGCCTACGATCAGGAAAATATTCACAAGCATTCCGAAAAATACGATTTGGTAGTAGACACCAACGGAAACTTATCCTTCGCCGATTACAAACGCATGGGCCGGCGCGGGGTCATGGTTGGTTTCACCACCATGGGGCACATGATGTCAGTGCTTCTGAAAAAAATGTTCAGCAAATTCCCCCTGATCCAGTTCACTGCCGAAGCGCATTCAAAAGACCTGGAAATCCTTGCCGCCCTGGTGCAGGATAAAAAGATTAGCTCCCGAATAGAAAAAGTGTTTCCCTACCGGGAACTTCCGCAGGCAATCGCTTACATCGAAGCCATGCGTACACAAGGAAAAGTAGCTGTGAGTTGGGAAAAGCAGCTTTAGAAACACCACTTTTTGTCATTCCGAACCAGAATTAATTACCTTTACCTTTCATTGCCCTTCATCACAAAACGGCCGAAATGAAAGAAGAAACGATAGCAACAACTGTGAAAACGCCGGTCGACAATCCAACTCCGGATATGCGAATAAAACCTGCCCATTTATTGCCGAGCCCGAAATCGCGGCTGGATTCTATGGAGGAAAAACCGCATCCGCTCAGCGATCAGGATATTCCATACCGCGATCTGACCAACGCGGAAACCAAGCGGACAAGCATCGAAAAACTGATCGAAAAACTGGATGTGAAACACAACCTGCGCTATCAGCGTACTGTTGATGACACTTATTGCAACGTGTACGCCTATGATTTTTGCTATTTCGCACAGGTGTATTTGCCTACCGTCTGGTGGACGGCCGAATCGCTCGAAAAAGTACTGGCCGGAGAAGAGGTCATCCCGGTTTTCGATCAAACGGTTGCACGCATCTACTCCAGCGCCATCCACGACTGGCTGTCGGAATGGGGACCAAGTTTCGGCTGGAAACAAATGACGGACCTGGATGAGATCCAACGGAAAGTAAACGAAGAAGGCGGAGTTGGGATCATTTGCGCCAAGCGGAAAATCAAAGGACTTTCGGGGCACATCGCTCCCATTGTTCCGGAAACTGCTGCTAAAAAAGCATACCGGGAAGACGGAGTAGTGATCTATCCTTTGCAGTCGCAAGCTGGAAAATTGAATTACAACTATTTCTCGAAAGCACGAAAAGACTGGTGGAACCATGAGCGGTACTCTTCCCATGTGTTCTTTTACCACGATTAGATTATTAAGTACGCTGATCCCGAATGGCCGGGACAAGTTGCACAGATAAAAGCGAGCCTACTCCCCGAAGTTTCGGAACGGGCGGTCTTGTTTGATGCATAAGAATGTTAATCCCGCAGATGCCATTAAAACTGCGAATCAGAGGTAGAGAAAACCACCTGACTCTCATAAAAGACAAAAACTAAATGAACACAAATCGGAAACAAAAATACTATTGGGGAATTGGATTAGAAAACGAAACCTACCTGCAATTCGAAGAATCAATGATTGTTTCCGGTGGATTCATACAAGAAAAAATTGGTTGTGAGCGCTACAGCATCGATTATAGAAAATGCTATAAATCAGGAATACTGGCATCAGTGCTGGAAAACGGATTGACCAAAGACCACAATTACCGGGTAAGCCGAATGATCAATAGCCATTCGCTGGATAAAATTGATTTAAACTACCAGCATAAAACGATCGCTTCGACCAATCCGGCGGCGGATAATCCGGAATATCTTGGAAAGTCTATTTTGGAGAATTTCCTGGAAACACAGCCTTACAATATTTGGAGCATGTTTACGCAGAAGACCAATCCGATGGGATCGGTGAATTTTGACGGCGATTCGATCGAATTTGTCACCAAATACTTTGAGAACAGGACTATTTCCGATGCTTGCGATGAGCTGGCGGCAACCAAAAAACTGTTTATTGATAAGTTGAACGAATCAGGTGTCCTGAACGGAACATTAAGTTTCCCGGATTACAACATCGGGCTCAACATGTTCATGTCAAACCAGGAAAACATCGTCCTGTTCAATAACGGGACTTACCATTTCCACATTACTTTACCCACCCTCACAGAAAACAGCCGTATTATAGATTACATTGATTTCGAAGCGAAACACGCCAATGCGATTTACCTGCTTCAGTGGTTCGAACCGCTTTTTATAGCAACGCTGGGCAGTCCGGACATCATGCAGGTCATCAGCAAGAAACACGGGTTAAACCACCAATTCGCCGGTGGTTCCATGCGCAATGCCATGTCGCGCTACACCGGTGTAGGAACCTTCAACAAAACAATGGCCAAAGGAAAAATCCTGACTTACCAGGTAGAAGAATTCCGGAAACTCCTAAAATTTCAGAAAGAAGAAAACATTTGGTGGCGCGATCGGGTTGAATCAGACTTTGGCTATGAATTACTCACAGACATCGGTTTGGATTTCAACCAGGAAAAAATGTACCAAAGCGGTTTCGAGTTTCGAAGTTTCGACGAATTCCCGGCCAGCTATTTACCCGAACTGCTTCATGCCATTATTACCATCTGCGAGCATTCCCTGAACGTTCCGGATGTGCCGTGGTGCCACGACAGCGTGGTCTGGAACAACCTGGTGTTCAAATCCCTCAAATACGGTTATCAAACAGAAATCACTTCGGAGGAAAAGCAGGAAGTCTTGGAAGTATTAAATCTTTCGGCACAGCAAACAGCATTTGATTCAATTACGAAGCTGGACGAATTTTTCTTCCGGATCATTGAAGTATTGCACGAGAAATACAAGGACAACAATACCTGCATCGACAACATGCTGGGTGACAAACCGAATACGGTTCCAAGGTGGGATAATTTCAATAAATTCCAGGTGGAACAGCATTTGAAGCAGTTGGAAGAGGTTAAATAATCCTTCATTTCAACTACAACAACCGCCATTTCGGCTACATCCGTTTTTTGATGGCATTGCACTTTTGCACTATCAAAAACTTTCAGTATGAACATTGTTCTAACAGGCTCATTGGGCAATATCAGCAAACCTCTTGCACAGGAATTGATTGCAAAAGGACATTCGGTAACTGTGATCAGCAGTAACTCTCAAAAAGAAAAAGACATCCATGCACTCGGAGCAACCGCTGCTATCGGGAAGCTGGAGGATCGTTCTTTTCTTACAAAAACCTTTACCGGCGCAGAAGCCGTTTATTGCATGATCCCGATGAATCTATCTGAAACCAACTTTCAAAACTACATGCACAACACAGCGAACAACTATGTGCAAGCGATCAAACAGGCAGGCATCAAACGGGTGGTAATACTAAGTGGCTGGTCTGCCGACCTGATCAAGGGTGAAAATATCGAGCACCTATTTATAGAGCAACTCGACGCGTCCATCACCATTATGCGCCCGGGAGCGTTTTACACCAATTTCTATTTTTCCATGGACCTGATCAAAGGAAAAGGATTCATCGGAAAGTATTTGACACTCCGCTATTCAGGGTTGATGGCGTTGTTTAAAGGCAGAACTGGTTTATTGATGGGGAATTACGGTGGAGAAGATAAAATTGTATTCGTTTCACCGAAAGACATTGCGACTGCAGTGGCGGAAGAATTGATCGAACTGCCTGTCGAACAGTTGAAAATACGTTATGTGGGGAGTGAAGAACTGACCTGCAACGAAGCCGCCAAAATAATTGGTACGGCGATTGGGAAACCCTGGTTGAGATGGGTACGCATTTCAGACAAACAAATGCTGCAGGGATTGAAAATGGCCAAAATGCCACAGGAACTGGCAGAAACGATGGTGGAAATGCAATCCGTGATGCACAGCGGGAAACCGCTTCAAAACTTTCACCGGAACAATCCCAAAATGGGAAAGGTAAAATTGGCTGATTTCGCCAAAGAATTTGCGGCAGTTTACAATCAAAAATAGTATTATTGGATATGGCGAATTCAACCCCCCAACGGATCAGATCAATCAGTGAGTTTCACCGGCACAGGGGCTTGCCCAAACCCGAGCATCCACTGATCAGTGTCATCAGTATGGACGATTTCACGGAAATGCCCGAGCTTAATCCCATGTATGCCGTTTTTGATTTCTATTTCATTGCAATGAAACGGATAAAAGGAGTGAAGTACAAATACGGACAACTGCATTATGATTTCGAAGATGAAGGCATACTCTTCTTTATGGCTCCCAACCAGGTGCTGAAACTGGAGATTCCCGAAAACGAAGTTCCCGAACAAGCCTCGGGCTGGATCCTGCTCATCCACCCTGATTTTATTTGGAACACTTCCCTGTCCAAATCCATTAAAAACTACGAATTCTTCGGTTACTCGGTCCGCGAAGCTTTATTCCTTTCGGAAAGAGAAGAAGGTACTTTAAATGGGATCATTCAACACATCCAACAGGAATACCATTCCAACATCGACAAGTTCAGCAAACAAATTATCATCACACACCTGGAAAATTTGTTGAGCTATTGCGAGCGTTATTACAATCGCCAGTTCATTACACGCGAAAAAGCGAATCACCAGGTATTGGAACAACTCGAGAAACTGCTGACCGGTTATTTCAATGACCCCGATCTGGCATCTACCGGTTTACCGACCGTACAATACATTGCTCAAAAACTAAATCTTTCACCAAGTTACCTTGGGAGTTTGCTTCGTGTTCACACCGGGCAAAACACCCAGCAGCACATCCACGAAAAACTGATCGAAAAAGCAAAAGAAAAACTCTCCACAACGAATCTTTCCATCAGTGAAATTGCTTACGAACTGGGTTTTGAGCATTCGCAGTCATTCAGCAAACTCTTTAAGACCAAGACCAAACTTTCTCCTTTGGAATTCAGGCAATCGTTTAACTAGATTTTACCAGGAAATCAAATGCTTTGATTTATAAATTAAGTGCTATCTTTGAAGTCTCAATCACCAAAGTCAAAAGTTCATGAAGTTTCTTAGCGTTGTTCTTGTCGTATTTTTAATAGGAAATAGTTATTCCCAGTGGAATCATCACACGCTTTTCACTCAACACTTAAACATCAATTGCATTGCCAAAGATCCCACCAATACTTTTTGTGTAGCAGGAGCTTTCAATCTTTTCAAAAACACGGGAAACCCCACTTCCTGGACACAGATTACCAACAATACAAATTCCTACTTCAGTCACAATTCGGTAATTGTCTATGATAATAACCACATTCTTTCAGTGGGCCGGTTATACAATCCTTCGAACGGAGGCATCATGTACACCTATGACGGCGGAGCAAACTGGACGACTGTTGACCTGGGAGTCATTGGATTTGAATTAACGGACGTTGCCCGGAACGGGAGCACATTGGTTGCAGTGGGAACCTGGGGAAAGATTTACCGGTCGACCAATGACGGTGTGAGTTGGGCCAATATTCCCTCAGGAACAACTACAGACCTTCATACGGTATGCTACAACCCAGCATTAAACCAATGGACTATCGGTGGTTTGAATAAAAAACTGACTTCATTCGATAACGGACTGACTTACACTTCAGCTACTGTAACCGGAGAAATTTTCGATATTAATTACGAAAACGGATTCCTGATCGAAACAACAAACATGGGATCCATGGGTGCACTGGGTTATCACTGCAAAATCGATAAAAAAACCGGTACCGGTACAACTCTGAACAGTTACATCGTTCCTTTTGCAGTGACTACTACTGATTTTCTGCCAGATGGAAACCTGATTACCGCAGGTACTAAATTTGCTGTTCTTTCTGCTTCATCCAATAACATCCTGGTTTCGAAAGATTCCATTCACAATTTAAGTGACGTTTCTCCTGAAACTGTGAATGAAATGGTATTCCTGAATTCAGTTGGTTATGCCGTAGGACCTGACGGTGCATTGGGTTACCGCAGTTTGCCCTTTACATCCAATTATTATGTGCCGGCAACGTTCCAACTTTCTCAATCCACCGGATGCGAGGGCGAACCATTCACAGCCATTGCAATCAATTCCAATTCGGACTCCTACAAATGGTACTATGATTCAACCCTGATTGGAACGGATGACACTTTGAATTATGCTTTTTCATCTATACCCGGTTCTCACACCATTAGTTTGGTCACGAGTTACCAGGGAATCCGGGACAGTATCACCAAATCTTCCTTCACGAATTACAATACATTCCTTACTCCTCTTTTCAATTTCAACCTTCCAGCTTCTGTTTGTTACGGAACAGATGCAAGCGGATATTTCCACAATACAACTCCATTCACGGTTGATACGATAACGATCAGAACCACCACCACCGTTCTTCATAACCTGATAACCCAGGTCCAGCAAAACGATGTTTACTATATCTCCCTGCCCAACTTAACGGCCGCTGATACGGTGTTCATTGAATACAAACAACACAATGCCTGCGATACGCAAGTTGCTGTTTTTACTTACCCTGTAGCGGTACAGGCACAAATGGCGAATGCATTCAGTGTCATTACTTCACAGCCAACCTACTGTTTCCCGACCGACAGCATTCAATTCCAATTGACAACCAGCGAGCCGGGTATTACCTATAGCATCAAAAACAACAATTACATTCCGGGATCAGCTTTCCCAACAACTACTACAATCAGTCCTTCAACTGTTTCCACGGTTGGTACTTCCACTTTTCAGCTACCAAACAACACGGTGTTTTACCCCGATTACGGAGCGGAAGTCTACAATTATTCGTATGGTATCAATTTCCAGTACACACATCCGGAATATATCAATAAAATTGCAGTAGAAGTAGCCTACAACGGTTGCCCGTCTCAAACGTATGAACTGGTGAGTTTTACAGTACAAAATCCTCATGCCATGTTCCACACTTCTTTCGGAACTCAGATCAACGACACCGTAGAAATCGTCAATGACCAGATCAATGCGGCCCAAACCTGGTCAAGCACCATAGGCAATGGTTTTTCCAGCCAGCTCACAGCAACAGCTCCGATTTTAGGTTCTTACCAATCTGGTGAAGAAGAAATTACCCTGATCAACCAAAGCAGCTATGGGTGCGCAGATACGATTACTCAAACACATACTTTCCTGGACCCTGTTGCCAGCAATACTTCCATTGTTCATTGCTTAGACGATGAATTCAAACGAATGATTGTTGTTGGTTCCCTGGTGGATAAAGACGACAACTTGTACGAATATGGTTATGAAGAGATTGTCTTTGGAATATACTCCACAGCAGTTGTTCGCAAAATCAGTTCAAACGGAACACTACTGTGGCAGAAAGTCTATCCATATACTACGTCTAATGCTATTAACCGATTTACAGCAGGAGCAATGGACAGTTTAGGAAATGGTTATTTTGCACGAGTAACAGATGTCTTTGCAGGAATATATGTCTTTGACTCGAACGGCAACCCTGTTGGCAGCCCTCCAACTATTAACAATGTAGCAGTCGATGAAATAATCATTGACAATTCCAAATTAATTTACAGTACCCGTTTAGGAGTTTATGTTTATAATATCACATATTCTCCGAATCCCGGGTTTTCTTTTGTGCAAAGTTTTCAAGCTATTCTTCCGGATGCTCCAGGTAACCGTTCTTTTCTAAAGCAAACCGGTCCGGACTCTTTTGCTTATATGGCCAATGTAACTACGAACAATATGCCCACAATGATTGGAACTGTGACCATGCCAACTAATGCCACCGGAACGTATTTATTCGGAGCAAACCTTTCATTGAGCTCCGGTTTTTCCAATCAAACCCAACTGGCTTATACCTCCTTAAGCAGTGTGTCTTTAATCCACGATTTTGCAGTGGATACGGCAAACAACCGCTACTTTTTGCTAAATGAATTCTGGTATCAATACCATGAATATCAAATCCTGAGTACTCCAATCACGTTGGGAAGTAACCCTTTTAATAGCTTCCTGGTAAAAACAGACGACCAGTTTAACCTGTTGTCTTTAACAGAAACCAACTTGCGAAAAGGAAAGATCGCATACTGGAAGAATAATCAATTCCTGTTATCAGGAATCAGTCATGACGGTTTAAAGCTGAAGCGTCCGAATAATTATCAAAGCTTAAGGAATTCCGTTTCTTCCGGCAAATCCGGTTTGGGTATTGCTGTTGTTAACACCGATTGTTCACTTGTGAATGGTATTAACTTCGGGCTGCGGTTCGATAATTTGAACCCTACAGTGAATGCGAATAACAATACTATTTACGTTTCCAACAGGAATTTTGACTGGAACATTCCCGACACGATTGTTCTGCCTTTCAATGGTGAGGTCATTTCTTATGACAGCTGTTTTGTATTGAAGCTGTCGACCAATCATTGTTTGACCAGCCAGGATATCTTCGGGATTTGCTCTTCGGATAGCATATTTTATTTGAACTATGTCAGCCAAGAGGATTCTTTAGCTTATACTATGCACACGAACGGAATTTCCAACATGGGATACTTCCCGATAGAGGACAACTTCATCGTGGTTACTGCACCAAATCCAAACAACGGATTCACCCTCGAATTGTTTGATCCGCAGTATCAATTACTCGATTCCTTTAATTACGTGGTTTACCAAACTTATTATCCCGATATTGATTCGTTGTTTTTACTTGAATGTCAGCCGGGTACAAATCTTTATTTTTCAGATCCGAACATTACCAACTACGAATGGAATTTCAATGGTGTAACCGCCGTCAATCAATCATTGTATGTAGCAACAGCTAGTTTGACGGTGAACGATACGGTAACCGGTTATCTGACTACGCGTGATTCCCAGGGATGCTTCGCTACACAGGAATTTGAGGTCATCAAATTGACAGAAGAGCCATTTGTTCCTAACTTCCCTGCTTCAATGGACCTTTTGTGCGGTTATCCGCTACAATTGTATGCTGATTCGAATCAATTCCAGAATATAACTTGGAATCTTTTGGGAACAGATTACACCAGCAACCCGTTGTTTGTTCCTGCTAATACGATTACTACAAACGGGATGTTTAACGTATACATCAGCGGAGAGGATATGCAAGGCTGTCCGTTCACAGACCAGATCCTGGTGGATGCCTGCTCAGACTTGTCACTATCCGAAAATGTTCTTGAAATCAGTATTTATCCGAATCCGGCCAACGATTATTTCGTGGTTGACCTGGCAAATAATTATGCAGAAATTGACCTTCAATTATGCGATCTCAATGGAAAAGTGCTTTTGGTACAACATGCTGAAAACACCCATTCCGTGAATGTTTCAACCGAAAGTCTTGCCCGCGGATATTACATACTTACCGGAAAACTTAGTTCGGGTGTTTCTATTACGCCGATCTCCATCCTGAAAGATTGATCTGTAAGTGAAAAGCTTAACATAAGTTACGAACTATTAGTCGGTAAAATTGTGTAATTTTGCACAAACTAATCGAATAGGAATGTCAGCAACAGCAACAGATCTTGGAATACAAGAAACATTAAAAACATTGGGGATTGAAGCGGTAAACCGTGGAGCTTCCACAGGAGGATATTGGTTTAACACGCGTGGAACTCAAATCGATTCAGTTTCGCCGGTTGACGGAAAAGTGATCGCATCTGTTGCTTCGGCAACGGAGGCAGAGTACGAAGCAATCGTATTGAAAGCGCAAGAAGCATTTAAATATTGGAGAATGGTTCCTGCACCGAAACGTGGAGAAGTTATTCGTCAGTTAGCAGAGAAAATCCGTGAGAAAAAACAAGCTTTAGGTGAATTGGTTTCTTATGAAATGGGGAAATCACTTCAAGAAGGTTTGGGTGAAGTTCAGGAGATGATCGACATCTGTGATTTCGCAGTTGGACTTTCCCGTCAGCTATACGGTTTGACCATGCACTCTGAGCGCGCAGGACATAGAATGTACGAACAGTACCACCCGCTGGGAATTGTAGGAATTATTTCTGCGTTCAACTTCCCGGTTGCAGTTTGGAATTGGAACACTGCTTTAGCTTGGGTTTGTGGAGACGTTTGTATTTGGAAACCATCCGAAAAAACACCGTTGACTGCTATCGCTTGTCAAAAATTGACACAAGAAGTTTTCGAAGCAAACGGAGTTCCTGAAGGAGTTTCTTGTTTGTTGATCGGAGACGCTGAAATAGGAAAATTAATGTCAAACGATACACGTGTTCCATTGATTTCTGCAACAGGATCTACTCGCATGGGTAAATTGGTTGGTGAAGCAGTTGGAAAACGTTTGGGCCGTCACTTATTGGAATTAGGAGGAAACAACGCGGTGATCATTACTGAAAGTGCAGATTTGAAAATTGTTGTTCCGGGAGCTGTATTCGGTGCAGTAGGAACAGCCGGTCAACGTTGTACTTCTACTCGTCGTTTGATCATTCACGAATCTGTTTACGATAAAGTAAGAGATGCCTTGGTAAATGCTTACGGACAATTGCGTATCGGAAATCCTTTGGATCAGAATAACCACGTAGGTCCGCTAATCGATAAAGATGCGGTAAAAGCTTACCAGAATGCATTGGTTCAGGTGGTGGAAGAAGGTGGAAAAATCCTGGTTGAAGGCGGAGTTCTTTCCGGAGAAGGATATGAAAGCGGATGCTACGTGAAACCGGCAATTGCAGAGGCTCAAAACAGCTTTAAAATTGTTCAGCACGAAACGTTTGCACCGGTATTGTACCTGATGAAATATTCCGGTGGTGTAGAGAATGCAATTGCACTCCAAAACGGAGTTCCTCAGGGATTGTCTTCTGCAATTATGACCAACAACCTGAAAGAAGCGGAAGCGTTCTTGTCCCAGGCTGGTTCCGACTGTGGAATTGCAAACGTGAATATCGGTACTTCAGGTGCTGAGATCGGCGGAGCTTTCGGTGGTGAAAAAGAAACCGGTGGCGGACGTGAGTCAGGATCGGATGCATGGAAAGTATACATGCGCCGCCAGACAAACACAATCAATTACACCGATTCGTTGCCATTGGCACAGGGAATCAAGTTTGATTTGTAAAATCATTTTCATTCAAAATACGAGGGGTGCGATTAATCGCACCCTTTTTTCTTTACCACAGATTCATGCGAGCCTACCGGACTCGCCAAGTTCTACACTAAAAATGAAAAAGAAGCGACCGGTAGGCGCTTCCAAATATCAATGCATCAGTGGTAAAAATGGGAATGGGCATCATATGCTATCTAGCGGATCATACTTAATCCACTTCACTGTCCAGAATTTCCGTAACCCTTCCAACCAATTTATCAACCGTCATGATCTTAATCCCGTGCGGATGGGAAGGCGCACTCGTAAGAATCGATTTTACAATTCCTTCGGTTAATTCTCCGCTTGCCTGGTGTTTCTTTTGAACAAAGAGAACAAGCATTCCAGGTTTAATATCTTTTCGCAATGGTTTCATGGTTTAAAATTACGCAGAATCCGGTCAATCATCAGCACTATTTCCTATTTTTGACTGTAAGCAATGTAAGAATTAAATCCATGAACAAAACCGCCAAAGAGCGCCTGTTCCAATCTGTCTCCCACAGACCCTGGCCAATCCCAACCAAAAGCTGGAGCTATTACCAGGAGTGGAATCATGCCTTGTTTCTTCATTGGAAAGTGGAACCGGGGTTATTGGAACCCTTCATTCCAAAGGGACTTGAATTGGATACATATGAAGGCGAAGCATGGATCTCGCTCGTAGCATTCACCATGGAAAAGATCCGGCCGAAAAATCTGCCCGCTTTTTCACCTGTTTCCAACTTTCACGAGATCAATATCCGAACGTATGTTACTCACAACAACAAGCCGGGTGTTTACTTTTTGAATATCGAAGCACAGAAGCTGGTTTCGGCGAAACTTTCCAAACTGCTTTCGGGATTACCTTATGAAAAAGCAAAGATGATCCGGATTCAGAAAAACATATTCCAGGAATATACTTCCAACCTAAAGAAAAAAGGGTTCCGGTTCTCTGCCAAATACACTGTTTCGAATAAGCCGGTGCCAAAAACAGAACTGGACCTGTGGCTTACCGAACGTTACTGTCTTTACCTGGATCGCGGACTCAAAACCTACATGTATGAAATCCATCACCTTCCATGGGAATTACTGGAAGTCGAAATGAATGAAATTCAAACAACCTATCGGTTTGGAGAAATAGACCTGAAGAATAAGCCTGATCGGGTGCATTATTCCCCCGGGGTAAAGGTTCTTGCCTGGAAGAAGGAAAAACTACTTTAGAATGGTATATTTGAAGCAATGATTGCACCAATACTCGACAACGGAATTACTACTGAGAACCCGGATTCCCTGAACCGGAAGATCCGTATCGGTAACCTGATCGCCTTGCTGACCGCTGTAGTCATGTTCTGCTACACCCCGGTCTATTTCTACTATCACGAGCCGGCAGGAATTTTCAATAACAGCTTTTTCTTTGTTGCCAGTTTGATTACCTTCTTCCTGATCCGCTGGAAAAAATATGAACAGGCTTTCTTCTTTCACATTTGCTGCGGTTTTATCTACTTTATTGAGGGAACACTAACGTATGGACTGCAAACCAACCTCCATTTCTATCTCTTTATCATGTGCATGATCAGTGCGGTGATGTTTGACAAGCGGAAAACGATCCAGGGATTTATTGCCTTTGCCGTTGTTTCTTTCTTCGGACTCACTACCTGGCTGCATTTTCACAAGCCGTTCATTACCGTGCTGGAGCAATCCGAAACCGTTCAAGCCATTATCGGAAATGTTAATCTCTTCCTTTTATTCATCATTGCATCCCTGATCATCCTGTTTTTCAAAGAGGAAATGCTCAAATCTCAAAAGCGCATCACCGAACAAAAAAATCTCATAGAAGAAAAGAACAAGGACATCCTCGACAGTATGCATTATGCACAACGCATCCAATCGGCACTGCTGCCCAGCAAAAATAACATGCAATTGCTCTTCCCGAGTTCGTTTCTCTATTTTCAGCCAAAGGATATTGTTAGCGGTGATTTTTACTGGATCTTTCAAAACGAGGATTACCGTTTCGTTGCAGTTGGCGATTGCACGGGACATGGCGTCCCTGGGGCTTTGATGAGCGTACTCGGAATCAACCTCCTTCATGAAATTGTAGAGAACAAACGCGTTTTCAGTCCGGCTGAAATTCTTAATGAATTGCGTTCGGGAATTATCGCTGCCTTCGATAAAGAAGGAAAAAGCAGCGAATACAAGGACGGAATGGATATTTCCATCCTGCGAATCGACAGAAAGGCTACCAAATACGTTTTCGCCGCCGCGAATAATTCTGTTTACCATATCTCCGGACATGTGTTGGAAGAACGTGCTGCAAACCGGCAACCTGTGGGTTATTCACACGATCTGAAACCGTTTACCCAACAGGAGTTTTCCTGCCAGAGCGGAGATTTACTGGTTCTTTTCACCGATGGCTTTGCCGACCAGTTCGGCGGCCCGAAGAATAAAAAATTCCGTTACAAACCATTCAAGGAATTGCTGTTGGAAAACACGGAGAAAAACATGGAAACCATTCTTTCTGCCCGCTTCGAAGCCTGGAAAGGAAGCCTGGAGCAGATCGATGATGTATGTGTATTGGGTATTCGATTATAAGTTAATTTTAATGCAAATCCCAACTCATGAAGATCGCCTTCACCAACCAAAAAAAGAAATTCAAAAAGTATCTGGAAGAACTCAAAAAAGTTCCTGTCATGCATTATGAAAAGGACCGGTTAGTCGAAAAAATTTCTTCCATTGAAATTCCGACCGAACGAACGTTGGAAGAGATCAACCTGGATCCTTTTTTCGATTACCGGATCTTTCCTGATCACATCCTTACCGGATATCCGCAATGGAGAGATGAAGGGAGAACGATGAAAGCAAACGACACTATTTTACAGCAAGTTTATCTTCCACCCTTCCCGAAATTTTCCCCAAAAGCGCTTTTCGGAGTGCGAATCAAAGACCTTATCCGGGAAGAAAATCGTTGCGGTTTTAGCTACGAGACACTACAAGGACATGTAGAATGCGGGATTTCCTATTTTATACTGGAAGAAGGAAAGGGAAAAATAATTTTTAAAATCCGGACCTTCTCCAAACCCGGAAATTTTCTGACCGCCTTATTGGGTCCCGTATTTTCCGCTCCTTATCAAACCTATTGCACCAAAAAAGCATTGAGGAACGTCAAACGCATCCTAGAAACAAATCTTTCTGCCCCATGAAAAAAACGCTCATTTTTCTCGTCACGATTAGTGCAATAAGTGCATGCGTATTCTTTCTTTACAGAAGAAATGAATTTCCTGACCGGAATTACCAGATCGGTGATCGCCTGGACAGTTTAAACCATGTGGTTGTTTACTATAATGGCGGAATGGGAAATGTCAGCGGAAGGAACACTTCTCCTGATGGCTACAATATCGGGCTAAAGTATCAATGCGTGGAATTTGTGAAACGCTACTATTATGAGTATTACAAACACAAAATGCCCAATGCTTACGGAAATGCCATCGATTTCTTCAATAAAACATTAAAAGACGGAGAGCTGAATTCAGACCGGGATTTGATCCAACATTCCAATCCCAGTAAGAGTAAACCCGAAGTAGGAGATTTAATTATCATGGATGCTACACTCTCCAATGAATACGGACACGTGGTGATTGTCTCAAAAGTGACGGATGATGAAGTGGAAATCATCCAGCAGAATGCAGGAAACCCGGACCATCCGAGAGATGTGTTTGACCTGGAACTTAATGATGGATTATGGGAAATTGACCACTCCCGGATTTTAGGATGGTTGCGCATGAGAAAAAGCTAAGCTTTTAATACCGGCAAAAACACATTTGCTCCCCTTTCTCTGCGAAAGAGCCTCACCATTTTTATAAAGCACGTGGATTTAAACAGATATAGACAGGTTAAAATCTGCGTGCCAAATGCAGAGATTTAGAGCTTACTAATTATAAACTGTATCGCGGAAATAAATGGTGTTGTCCCGGATCCCGAAACGAAGATCATAGTCCCGCGAACCAACTTCTTCATCAATTTCCGTGTTAATTGTCGTTTCATGCACATGAATCACGATACTTTCCGGGGTATTGGATTCTATCGTGAAATCGCTTTGAGCAGGGTTATTTTCCCGGTCGGAACTATTCCATACAGCCACTGCAAAATCAGCGCTTTTTTGAACTTTCTTTCCATTCAAATGAAATACCAGGGGTGAATCATCACAATACGTACTTCCATTGCTTCTTTGGGAAAGAAAAATATACTCTCCCGACCTCACCAGCAATTTGTTCAATTCATAGGCACATTCCCCATACGCTATCGGAATTGTTCCATGACTGATCATTTTGAATCCTCTTTCCCTTGTTTCGGTTAAGCGCAAGAACGGGTAATGTGTTTCCGCAGCATTCTCCAAATAACAGCTTGCTATCCAAACATCTTTACCAACCCTTAGGAAGGAAGCCAGTGTATCTTCCTCATCGTAACCCGACAAGTCGTACTTGTCCAACAGTTTGAGTGAGAAATCGCGTTCCAGCCTTAACAGTTCATCGGCATTCAGAGAACCCTTTTCTGCCTTGAGTTTTTCAAAAAGTTTTCCGTCGTTGATTTTCTTCTGCTGTTTAGGACTGTTGCAGGAAACGATCAGTATGAGAATGGTTGATACGTAAATCCAGTTATTTCTTGTGCTCATTTTAGTAGGATCGTGACATAATATTACGTTATTACGTCAAATTCACTTACCTCCTAATTTCGGAAAAAAAAACCAACAATCAAGTCCCTGAGTTATTCTTTCTTCCCGCTCGCCAACTTAAAGCTGATCCGGTAATAGAAGATCGGAAGAAAGCCCAGCTGTGTTTTCTCTGCCAACGGCTCTTTGCTCGGATCTGCCAAATCAGGTGCATAAGCCAAGCCCAGGATATTTCGCGTATTCAGGATATTCACCAAATCCAACCCGATTTCATGCGTCGCTTTCTTCGCATTCATTTTCCAGCTGATCTTTAAATCAGCCCGGAAGTAATCCTTGAACTGACGCGTATTGAATAAGGAGTCGCTGAAGATCAATTCTTTTTGTGCGCTTGTAGCCGGCAAATTGATATACCCGTAACGCTTTCCGCCTGCAACGGTTACTTTCCCTCCCAAACCGAGCGTGTGTTTTTTTCCCAGTTTGAATTCCTTTCCGAATAAGATATTTGCTGTATACAATCCGTTGTAACTGGTATTTCGTTCAATGCCATCACTCCCTTTGTACTTACTGTCATAAATTGAAACTGTCGTCAGGATGTAAAAACTCTTGTCGAAGAACTTTTGCAGGGTCAATTCCAACCCGTAGTTCACCCCGGTTCCGCTATTCTTTAAGGTGTCCGGGAAGAAACGGGCAAAACCGCTTCCTTGGTTGATCATGGAGAACGAAGAAGGCTGAACCGTTACCGGAACCTCAAACAAGTACTGGTAATAGATTTCTGTTTTGAACTGAAATCCCTTCTTGAAATTCTTTTCATAACCGATAGCTGAATGCATCGATTTGGTGAACCCCATTTTTTTGTTGTGGTAGATCTGGTTTCCGGCAGCATCTTCCAAATGGTAGGTATAGGTATAATACGGTTGTGTCTGGCTGTGCAAACCTGCTCCGGCAAATAATTTCTGGTTGCCTTTCATAGACCATTTCCATCCCAGGCGCGGTTCAACCGGACTCAGGGAATTGCTGAACGAATAATACTGAGCATGCAATCCGGCAGTGAAATCCATCGTTTCGGTAATGCGGTATTTCCACTGGAAAAAAGGTTGGACCAAAACTCCTCCCTGGCCTTTGTAATCCCAGCGATTGACAAATTGTGTTCCCGCCGTATTCAACACGCTATCGATCATATTGAACGTAAAGAAATCTGTATTCAATCCGGTTTTGATAATGTGCTGTTTCCCGATCTTGTGATTGATACTAAACATTCCGGAATACTTTGCGATCTTGAAATCGTATCCCATAATCCGGTAAATACTGTCTACCCGGATTTTTACTTCCGGCTCACTTCCATTGTATGTCGTGTCCAAAGACCGGTTCAGCAAATCGTGATGCGAATGCTGGTCTTCGATACTTCCGGAGAAAGTTGTCGTCAAAAAAGTTCGTTCGGAAAGCGACTTTTTATACGTTAAACCTGCAACTCCCATTCCCGTTCCGAAATACTGGTCGCGATCACCTTCTCCATAAAGATCCGTTGTATACTCTGTCTGTTCGGATATTAAGATCTTGATATCGCTCTTTCCTCCTATTCCCCAAAGGGAAAGCTGTCCGCCTTTCTTCAGCGGGAAATTGAACTTAAACGCTCCGTCTCCATAAACCGGGACAGCGTCTGTTCCAATACGGATTCCCATAAACTGGAACAAACTCAGAGTAGAATAGCGACCCATTATCAGGTAACTGGCATTGTTTTTTTTGCTCAGCGGCCCCTCAGCCATGACTTCTGTTCCAAGGAAACCAAACTGGCCGGTAAACTCATGTTGCTTCGAATTTCCGTTGCGGAGTTTCAAATCGAAGATCCCAGAAACCGAGTTTCCGTATTCCGCAGGAAATGCCGACATAAAGAAATCCGAATTTGCCAGACTTTTGTTATTGATGATCGAAACCGGTCCGCCCGAACTCCCCGAAATGGAAAAATGTGAAGGATTGGGGATATCAATCCCTTCTACTTTGTAAACGATCCCGAGCGGTGAATTTCCGCGCACAACAATATCGTTACGGGAATCATCCGCTCCCTGAACTCCGGCAAAATTGCTTGCCATCCGGGCAGGATCTCCCCGCGATCCGGCATAGCGTTCTGTTTCTTCCACCGAAAATTGCTGGGCAGAAACGGTCGCCATTTCATTTTTGACTTCTCCCTGTTTCTGGGCAACAACCACCACTTCTTCTACCTCACTTATCCGTTCTTTCACCTTGATCTCCAGCACCGTTTGCTTACCAGAATTAACATCCACAGAAAGCGAGTAGTTCTCATAAACCGATGATTTAACCGTAAGTGGATGTTTCCCGACCGGAACATTCAAAAATTCGAAAACGCCCTCATTGTTGGTCATTGTTTTCAATTTGGAACTATCGGAGAGGGTGAGGATCACCTGTGCACCGAAAACCGGGAAATCCGATTCGGAATCCAGCACGGTGCCACGAACAGTTTGAGTAGGCTGTGCGATTAAAATAGAGCTAAATGCACATACCAATAAGGTAAGGATAGTTTTCATTCTTTGATGATATCAACCCGTAAATATACACTTATTGAATAGACTTCAAATATTCTTCTTTTGTCCACTCTTTGATGTATACTCTGCGCAAATCCAAAAATTCCATTGGATTGTTCTTCAGGTTCCGGACCCGCGAATAGCTCAGTGTAAAATCATTTGCATACCAAAGCGGGATGATCGGCGGATCTTTCATTAACTCGATCTCTGCTTTGGAAAACAATTCCAATCGTCTCTTTTGATCTGCCGAACGACCTTCCTCGAAATACTGATCGAATAGCGGATTGACATACCTGGACTGGTTCCCGCTTGATGGCACGTCTTTTTCCTTCGGCACCAGTTTTCCATAAAAATTCCCCAGGAATGTTTCAGGGCTCGAATAGTCAGCCACCCAAGCCGTGCGGAACAAATCCCCTCTTCCCATATTTCCGTCCTCGTTCCGTTGTTCGAAATTGGAGCCGTCGATATTGACATTGATTCCGAGAGTTTGGTAAATCTGATCGGCCAATTCTTCGGCAACGGCTGTATTCAGGTCGCTGATATCGACTCTCAGGTCCACACTTCCAAATCCTTTTCCGTCCGGATAACCTGCTTCGGCCAGCAATTGTTTGGCCAATTCCGGATTGAAATCATATCCGTATTTCTTGATCTCTGAGAAATTATATCCTTTAAACACCGATCCGATCGGCGGAGTGATCCCGTAAATTCCATATTCGTAGTATTGGTTCCGGAGCACATTGTCGGCCAGCCGTTTTCGGTCAATGGCGTAATTAAATGCTTTCCTTACCCGAACATCCTTGAACCGCGGATCATTCATGTTAAAGAAATAATACTGGGTTGTCAGCAACGGATTATTGTACAATTCTTTCAGAGGAGGCTGTGCATTGAAATCGGAAATCCTTCCTTCCAGCATTTCGGTAATGCGCGAAGTGGGCAAACCGGAAATCAATAAGGTTTTCCCCTGTTCAAACATTTCCAATTGCTCCAGCTTCCTGGTTTGAACGTAAAATACTACCGAATCCAGATAAGGCAATGCATTTCCTTTATTGTCGACCATGTAATAATCCGGGTTCTTCAGCAGGATATAGGTTTCATCTTCCGTCGGTGGAGTGAAGCAAAACGGACCCGTTCCGACTACATCCGTTTCTTTATTGGCTTCAACAATTTTCTTTGATACGATACTCGCACTCAGGTTGGCCAATTTATTGATGTAGGTTTGGTCCGGATTCAGTAAGGTAATTTCGAACTGATTCTTTTTCACCTTCATTCCACTAATGGATTTTGCTTTTCCTTCATAGTATTCCTTCGCCCCCTTCACCTGGTTGGAAAGCAGGAACATATAAGCTGCTGTCGGATTTCCATCTGCATTCGGCTTGCATGCTTTTTCAAATGTAAAGAGCACGTCATCCACCGTCAATTTGCGGTCTTCCAGAGATTCGAATACCGGGTTGTTGTGGAAGTACACATCATCTCTTATCGTAAATGTAAAAACCGTTCCATCGCCGCTAATACTCCATTTTTCGGCAATTTGCGGTTGCAGGGAAAGATCTTCCGCATTAAAGCTTACCAAGCCTTCCATCACCTGGGAAAGCAATTCAAATGAATAGACATCATTTACTTCTCTGGCGATAAAGGTAGACGGTGTATTATCCAGGGCCATTTTAAAACTGCCTCCGGCATATTCAAACTGCTTTTTATCTGAACCGCAGGAAGTGAGGAGGAGAATAAGGAAAATTATAGGAACTAATTTCATAGTAGCGTAAGCATTTATCATACAACAATAGGAAAAATCTTTTACTAAAATAACTTAAAAAATCAAGATATACGCACCCCAAATATGACGTTTTCTGGCGAAATAATCGACGAACGGCTATTATTTCATGATAAATTAACTTATTGGGTGGTTGAAATGGAAAAAAATTTGTAATTTCGTGTCCTAAAATGTTGGTAATGTAAAAAATAGCTATTATACTTGCCACAGTTTTTAGTGTAGCTACTAGATAGAAATGAAACAAATAAAATTATTCTTACTTTGCTCTTTCGCGTTACTGTTAAGCTTTTCAAGCTCAGCAGTTCTTTCTATTGAAGGAAGCTATCAGGGTAAAAATTTATATGTTCAAAATCCGGAAGACGGAGATGGCTTTGGTTTTTGCGCAACAAAAGTAACCGTAAACGGCGACATCTTACCAGGCGGAACAGCCATTTCTGCCTTTGAAATTGACTTTTCTCTTTTTAACATAGAAATCGGTGAACCTGTTTTCATCGTAATCGAGCACAATGACGGGTGCAAACCAAAAATTTTAAATCCGGAAGTGCTGCTTCCAAGAAGTACTTTCAACACGGTTGATATTCAAATCCAAAACAGCGGAATGCTTACCTGGAAAACAACCAACGAACAGGGAAAACTTCCTTTTATTATTGAACAGTACCGTTGGAACAAATGGGTGAAAATCGGTGAAGTACAAGGAAAAGGAACTCCGGGAACAAATTCTTATGAATTCCTGGTAGCACCGCATTCAGGTGAAAACACCGTTCGTGTAGTACAGATCGATCATTCGGGTGCAAAAAGAAATTCGAAAGATGTGAAATTCACTTCTTCGGTTCCTCCGGTCGTCAAGAACCCGGTTAAGGTCAAAGACCAGATCAACTTTACCGCATCCGGAAAACCGATCGAAACCAAATACGAGATTTACGACGCCTACGGAAATATTGTCAAAAAGGGAATCGGTTCCTCGGTCCCCTGCTCTAACTTGTTGAAAGGTGCTTACTACATTAATTTCGACAATAAAACCGAAAAATTCTTTAAAGGATAACAAATTCTGAAAAAATAGTGAAACCCCGACAATAAATGCCGGGGTTTTTTATTTCATAAATAAATCAGTGGGCGAGCGATTAATCGCCTGCCCATATGAATCATATTATTATCTTCGAATCATGAATAAAATCGAACACATCGGAATTGCTGTCAAAAATCTGGATGAAGCAATTCGCACCTACACGGAATTACTCGGGACCGAATGCTATAAAACAGAGGCGGTGGAGAGTGAGGGTGTCAAAACCGCTTTTTTCCGGGTGGGAGAATCCAAGATTGAATTGTTGGAAGCAAGTAATGAAACCAGTCCGATTGCTAAATTCATTGAAAAGAAGGGCGAAGGAATCCACCACATTGCTTTTGATGTAACGGATATCAAACAGTCCATGTCGGATCTTGCAGCAAAGGGATTCCAGTTACTGAACGACCAACCCAAAAACGGTGCAGACAACAAACTAGTAGCTTTTCTTCACCCGAAATCTTCGAACGGAGTTTTGGTGGAATTATGCCAGGAAAAAAGGTAAATCAAATACTTCCTGATTTTTCTCCAGCAAGAAGGCATCCAGTCCAATTGATTTGGCTCCCGCTACGTGTTGCGGGCTGTCGTCAATGAAAACAGTCTTCATAGGATCCAGGTTGTTTTCCGAGCAAACAAACTCAAAGATTTTAGTCTCCGGCTTGCGCATTCCGATAGCGGAAGAAAAATATGTTCTTTCGAAATAATCCTCCAAGCTTCTGTGTCCAACTGCCTTTTCAAGAGATCTCCGCACTGCATCAATGTGCAGATCATTGGTATTGCTCAGTAAAAAAAGACGGTACTTTTTGGAGAGTGCTTCTAATTCCTGCAAACGTTTCACAGGGAAATCCAGGATCATGGAATCCCATGCATGGACCACCTGGTTTGCGGTCGTTCCCAAAGGCAAACGATCCAATAACTGATTAATAAAATGAAAAGAAGAAATTTCACCCCGTTCATAGCGGTCAAATAAATCAGTCTGTTGCAGTTGAGAATAGGATTCGCCGAAATTGGTCATCCCCAAAGAAATAAAAGCCTTTTCTGTTAAATCGTAATCCAAATTCAACAAAACACCTCCCAAATCAAAAATGATTGCTTCTTTTGAGTTATTAATCATGCTGCAAAAGTACGAAGTTCACTTCAATGACTGAATGATGGAGGAAAAAGATTTACACGCGCTCGTTCATAAATTGCAATTGCGATTGAGCCAGCGCAAGCTACTTGAAAAGTTGCAGGCACAAATTCACAAAGATTTTCAGCGCTCAGGAATCGGGGAATTCGAACTCAGGAGTTCAGATCCGGCCCGGTGGAATGAAGAAATCCGGCACATGCTCAAACAATTGTCGGAAAACGAACTGCAGCACTTGCTGTACCTGATCGATATTCCCGAACTGATTATCAGGGAAACAAGCGCCCATGAAAACCGGTTATTTTACCTTTCAAATGCCATTTTACATCGCGAACTGCTGAAAGTCTTTTATCAAATCCAATATAAGTAATCCCATCCCACTTTCAGGTGGTTTTGAAACAAAAAATGCAGACACCGGGACCAATTATCCGAGGGAAAAACAAACTCATTCCGCCAATTAATCCATGCATAACGGATAAATCCCTTTGCCCTCAAATAATAGTTCGCAATTTTGCATTTTTTTATCGTCATTTCCTATTCATGCTTGGACTAAAAGTTTTAACTTTACCCTCCATTATAGTGCACCAACATGGATAAAGTGACGTACGTCGGAAATGCAGATGTAAATGCGATAGATCATTTATATCAATCATATATTAAAGACCCTGAAAGCGTAGATCTTAGCTGGCAAAAATTCTTTGAAGGATTCGATTTTGCCCGCACGAACTTCGAGGAAGGTGGCGACATTCCTGAAAATTTTCAGAAAGAATTTAAAGTAATTAACCTGATCAACGGGTACAGAACCCGCGGTCATTTATTTACGAAAACCAATCCGGTTCGCGAACGCCGGAAGTATGAGCCTACTTTGGCCATCGAAAACTTCGGACTGGACGCTTCTGATCTGGACACCGTTTTCCAGGCCGGGGAACAAATTGGTATTGGTGCTGCAACTTTGCGCGATATCATCCTGGACCTCGAACAATGCTACTGCCAATCCATCGGTATTGAGTACATGTACATGCGTGAACCGGAACGTTTGGAGTGGTTCAGAAACAGCATCGAAGTAAAAAACCGTCCGAAATTTGACATTGAACGCAAAAAACACATCTATAAAAGACTGGTTCAGACATCCAATTTTGAAGCCTTTTTAGGCAAAAAATATGTCGGACAGAAACGCTTCTCCATTGAAGGTGGTGAAGCACTGATCCCGGCTTTGGATGCGCTGGTTGAAAAAGGATCTGCTTTGGGAGTAGAATACTTTGTCATGGGAATGGCACACCGTGGCCGTTTAAATACGCTTACTAATATTTTCCAGAAGCGCCCGCAGGATATTTTCTCTGAATTTGAAGGAAAAGAATTCGATGCGGACGGCGCGTTTGACGGTGACGTCAAATACCATCAGGGATATACGAGTTCAACGACAACCAGAGAAGGAAAAGAGATCGGATTAACACTGGCTCCCAACCCATCTCACCTGGAAGCAGTTGATCCGGTAGTTCAGGGAATTGCACGTGCAAAACTGGATGCCCATTTCAACGATGAGAACAAGGTATGTCCGGTAATGATCCATGGAGACGCAGCTGTTGCGGGCCAGGGAATTGTTTACGAGGTAATCCAGATGGCTTTGCTTGACGGATACAGAGCCGGCGGAACAATCCACATTGTTGTAAACAACCAGGTTGGTTTTACAACGAACTTCCACGATGCACGCTCATCGACCTATTGTACAGACGTTGCAAAAACAACATTGACACCCGTTTTTCATGTAAATGGAGACGATATTGAAGCGGTCATTCAAACCATCGAAATTGCAATGGAATACCGTCAGAAATTCCACCGGGATGTGTTCATCGATTTATTGTGTTACCGTAAATACGGACACAACGAAGGTGACGAACCTAAATTCACACAACCGAATTTGTACGATATCATTGCCAAACACCCGAATCCGAAGGTGATTTATCAGAAGCAATTGACAGCGGAAGGTTCCTTATCTGAGGCGGAAGCAAAAAGCATTGAAGACGAATACAACAATTACCTGGAAAATGAGTTCGAAACTGCACGCAAGAATGAAAAAGCAGTTGTTTGGGATTTCTTAAGCAAAACCTGGGAAGGTTTCCGTCACAGCAAACCATCTGATTTTGAATCCAGTCCTGAAACCGGGATCAAAAAGGAGAAATTGGTAGAACTTGGGCGAAAACTGGCTACTTTACCGGAAGGCAAAAAATATTTCCGTAAGATCCAAAAGATCTTCGATGATCGTTTGGCTGCAATTGAAACCAATAATCTGGATTGGGGAACAGCCGAAATGTTGGCATACGCAACGCTTTTGGACGAGGGCATTCCGGTGCGCATTTCAGGTCAGGATGTGGAACGCGGAACATTCTCTCACCGTCACGCTGTTGTGAAAACAGAAGACAACGAAGAGGAGATCGAGACATTGAATATGCTTTCCGACAAACAGGCAGCATTTACGATTTATAATTCTCTTTTGTCTGAATACGCCGTTCTTGGTTTCGAGTACGGGTATTCCCTGGCAACACCGAAAGGATTGACAATTTGGGAGGCACAATTCGGAGATTTCTTCAACGGTGCACAGATCATGATTGATCAATTCATTACTGCCGGTGAAGACAAATGGTCTACTCAAAGCGGTTTGGTGATGCTTCTTCCTCACGGGTATGAGGGCCAGGGAGCAGAACACTCAAGCGGCCGTATGGAACGCTGGTTGCAACAATGTGCCGACGAAAACATCCAGGTGGTAAATACTTCCACTCCAGCAAACCATTTCCATTTGCTTCGCAGACAATTGGTTCGTCCGTTCCGTAAACCGTTGGTTGTTTTCTCACCGAAAATGATCCTGCGTTTACCCGCAGCAACTTCTACGCTGGAAGAAATGGCCAGCGGAAGTTTCCAGGAAGTAATTGATGATCCGAATGCAAAAGCAGGAATGGTAGATACACTTGTTTTCTGTTCCGGGAAGTTCTATTATGAATTGAAAGAAAAGGCTGCAGAAATGGGTGTGGACAATTTGGCATTTGTTCGCGTAGAGCAATTGTACCCGTTGCCGCAAAAACAAATAGAGGCAATTGTTGCCAAATACAATGCAAAAAATATTCTTTGGGCCCAGGAAGAACCTGCAAATATGGGGGCATGGAGCTACATTGCAATGAGCCTGAGACACATTCCGTTTGTTGGAATCACAAGACCGGCATCTGCAGCAGCAGCTGAAGGATCCAAAAAATTACACGAACGCCGTTTGAAACAATTGTTTGCAGATGTATTTCAATACGCATCGGTAGCAGCTAAATAAGATTATTAAAAAATTAAAACCAATTCAATATGTCTATCCTTGAAATGAAAGTACCTAGTCCGGGAGAATCGATTTCTGAAGTGGAAATTGCAACCTGGCTGGTTTCTGACGGTGACTATGTAGAAAAAGACCAAGCTATTGCAGAAGTGGATTCTGATAAAGCAACATTGGAATTACCGGCAGAACAATCCGGTATTATCACGTTAAAAGCTGCTGAAGGTGATGTAGTTAAAGTAGGGCAAGTGGTTTGCCTGATCGATACTTCTGCTGAAAGACCGGCTGGTTCGGCTGCTCCGGCAGCAGAAACTCCGAAAGTGGAAGAAGAGGTAGCAAAGCTTCCGAAGACGGAGGCTTCATCTGGCAAAGATGAAAAGCAGAAAGAAGCACCTGCTCCAAACCCGGGACCAGTAAGTGACAGTTATGCAAAAGGAACTCCATCCCCTGCTGCGGCAAAAATAATGGCCGAAAACGGGGTTTCGGGAGCAAAAATAAATGGGACCGGAAAAGATGGCCGTATTACCAAACAAGATGTTGTAAGTGCAATGGCTGCCGGAATTCCTGCAGATGCCGCCCAGGGATGGGGAGGAACACGCGATCAGAACCGTGAAAAGATGTCTATGCTTCGTCGTAAGATCGCAGAGCGTTTGGTATCGGTGAAGAACGAAACAGCGATGTTGACGACTTTCAATGAAGTTGACATGAAGCCGATCATGGACTTGCGTGCAAAATACAAGGATCAGTTTGCGAAATTCCACGATGTGAATTTGGGATTCATGTCTTTCTTTACGAAAGCAGTAACAGAAGCCCTGAACTTATTCCCTGCCGTAAACGCACAGATTGACGGAAATGAAATGGTTTTCCACAATTATGCAGATGTCGGTATCGCCGTTTCATCTCCAAAAGGACTGATGGTGCCAGTGGTTCGCAATGCAGAGCAAATGAGCCTGGCGGAAATTGAAAAAGAAATCAAGCGTTTGGCAGTTAAGGCACGCGACGGAAAAATCGCCCCGGAAGATATGACCGGTGGAACGTTTACCATTACCAACGGTGGTGTATTCGGTTCCATGATGTCTACACCGATTATCAATCCACCGCAATCCGCTATCCTGGGAATGCACAATATCATTGAGCGTCCGGTGGCAATTGACGGAAAGGTTGAAATTCGCCCGATGATGTATTTGGCCCTGTCTTATGATCACCGCATCATTGATGGGAAAGAATCCGTTAGCTTCCTGGTAAAAGTGAAAGAGATGATCGAAAACCCGGAACGAATTATTTTTGGAGGAAAAGATCCGCACGCAGTTCTTTTAGGTCTGTAAATACATCAAACACATTGAAAAACCCCGTCAGTTGAATCTAACGGGGTTTTTTATTGAATGTTCATTTGAGCAGCACTACTGGTACTTTTTCACTTTCGTACCGTCCTCATAAACATAAATCACTATTCCGGGAGTATTTTCATCTGCCGGTTGTCCCAATAAATTAACCACTTCTTTCACCGGGATTTCTTTCATGGTATTATCCACCACGACCAACTCCTCATACGTTCTTCTTGTACCATCCAGATCGACCTGTGTAATCCGGTAATAGTTCTTCCCGCCAGATGGATTCGTATGCACAAATCCGTAAGTCTGCTTTTCGGAACTGTTTCCCTGCGATTGAACGGTCCCGATACGGGACCAGATATCAGCTTCCGGATTTACGGACCATTCAACGTCGAAATAATCATTGTCTTTTTCCGATTGTGTGATCCAGTTCAGTTGGTTTTCACTGCCGGTCCTTTTGCCAGTAAAGGAATAAATCTCCACCGGAAGTACCACATTACAGACAACATCGAAATCCGTCAGTTTATAGCCCGGATACGTAAAGGAATTATCAGACTGGAAATTGAAACGGAAACGGATATTATTGCTTGTTGGTATCACAATCGCCGGAATAGTAGAACCGGGAGAGGAACCGAAATTACCGGTCCAACCGATTCCCGCTCCATAGGGATTGATCCAGGTAGCACCGTTATCGGTAGAATAATAAATAAACATAAAATCATACGTATACTCCGCATTTCCATATGCAGTAAATGTTACCGAGACAGTAGATGCATTTGCACAGGAAGCATCAATTGAAGGAGAAGTGTACGTCGTATTCATGTTATTATTGTAGGTACCCGTGCAGTTGGTTGTCACCACCGAGCATCCCGATCTCCATTGCAGCGGGCCCGAAGAGGTCCAACCCGGATCGGTACCCGGAGTCCAGGAATAAGGCAATTGTGAGAAAGCGGCAAAACCCGATGCCACGATCAAACCTGTTAAGAGCCCTCTCATGATTTCTTAAGTGTTGCTTTCGGTAAATAGTTCTCTTTCGCCCGCAAGGTGATGATCAAACCCTGATCATTCGTGAATGAGAAGTCCACAGATTCTCTTCGCATGTCCTCATACAGTGATACATCAAACGAATAGGGGTCAAACCCAATCACATGAGAATCATCAATAGAATAGCTTTCACAGTAATAATAAGTAATTGCTTCAAGCTTCGGCTGCGGCATTTCCGCAAGTTGTTCTTCTGTAAAATGGATCAGTAGCCTCTGGTCGTATGAGGAATTACCCTGACCAAAGGAAAAAGACGCAAGAGTTAGAAGAACAATCAGTAATAAATTGTTCATTCGGTTTCGTTTAGTGAAACAAAACTATTCATTCACTCAGGGTCTTTAATTACAGATGAACGGAAGGTTATTAAAGATGAGTATTTTTGTCATTCCGGTTAACATTTTCCATGCCAACAGTTTCCATGGTAATTATTTTCACAAAAAGATCAAATTCCAACGTTTCGGAAGAAGAATGCGTTTCCTACTCATAGCTAAATACATTTCCTTATTTTTGTTGTCAGATTCAGTTAAAATATGCGCATTCTATTTTTTATTGGTTTTCTTGTAGTTTTGAGTTCATGTGGCGGAAACGGTGCAAAAAAACCTCAAAAAGAACTTTCCATAGATCAGTTATTCAAAAAGTACCCGGACAGTGTTCCGATCCTTATCAAACACGGTAATTTGATGCTGGAACGGTACGATTATGATAAAGCATTGCAAGACGGCGCGAAAGCATACCGGATGCAGCAATGGAATACGGAAGCGCGATTCCTGTATGCGAATGCATTAAACAACAGAGCTGATCGTACTCCAAGTGACGTGATGGCCGCTCAATCCCACTTCAAGTTTGTAGTAAAAAAGGACCCGAAAAACACGGCCGCTTTGGTTGCACTGGCAACAACTTACGCACAACAAGGTGATAACGAAAAGGCTTTTTACTATACGAATGAGGCTCTGAGAGTCAACAAAAAATACCGGGACGCCTATATCCTGAAAGGAAGTATTTACCTGAGTTTAGGTAACCGCGAACTTGCCAAGTCATCTTATCAGACAGCAATCGACCAGGATCCGGATTTCTTTGCAGCCTACATCAAATTGGGGCTGATCTACGAGGAAGAACGAAATCCATTGTGCATCCAGTATTTCATTACGGCTACCCAAATCAGGCCAAATAACATTGAAGCCTACTACAATCTTGCATATGCCTACCAGGATTTTGATAAATTACCGGAAGCACAGCAGACTTACCGGGAAATGCTGAAGAAAGACCCAAATTTCACGCCTCCTTTATTCCAAATGGGCTGGATCAAGCAATTTAAACAAAATGATATGGATAGTGCGGTCTATTTTTACAACGAAACCTTACAAAAGGAACCTCGCTATGTGGAGGCCTGGCATAATCTGGGATTGATCTACGAAACAAAAGGCGAAAAATACCAGGCAATCCAGTACTATCGGAAAGCACTCAAATACAATCCCGATTTCACGATCTCGGGAGATGCCATCAAGCGCTTATCCAAAACCAAATGACACCAAAAAGAGCCATCCTCTTCCAAACACTTATCGAAGGACTGATACCGGTTCTGGGATATTTTTACTGGAACTGGGATGCGAGTTTCATTCTGCTCTTCTTTTTGATCGACTGGAGCTTATTTTGGGTCTTGAGTTTATTCAAAGCCCGGAAACGAATTCAATTCAGCGGAAATAATTCCGAAAAGGAGTTAGCTGTCAAACAGCTGGGAATTTCCCTATTGTGCATTTTAAGCACGTCTCTGGCCGTTTTTTACCTGCTTCCGAATCTTCATCCCAATTTCAGTTGGTCTGAACGTATATGGGCTTTTTTAAGCTATAGCGATATGGGAATTCAACAGGGATTTATTTTGATTCCCTTAATGGTATTGAGTGGTTACCTGACTTACAAGCAACAGTTCCTTCTTCCGCAATTGTATCGCAAGTATCCTGTGCACTATTTCACACGGGAAGGTATCAAACAAGGAATCATTCTTTCCCTTGTTTTCGGACTTGTTTTGTTGGTTTCCTATTTCGTGGGGTTCCCGGATGAAGTGCTTCTTTTCGGAACAGTATTGGGAGTGATTACTTATCGCTTAATCGCGCGCAACAGCTTCATTTCTTAAAGCACAGGGATTCGGAATTCCTTACACCACTTTTTCCAATTCCTGGAAAACAATTCCCAAATCTTCCAACTCATCCAGGATCGGATTATAAATCTCCGGTTTTGTGGGCAATAAAACACCTCTTTCCGAAATCCGGTTATTCAGAATGAGTTTTGCGCAAATTCCAACGGGATATCCTACCGTTTTGGACATAGCCGTATGTTCCTGATCATCGCCCAGGTTCACCATCGAAGATTCAATGAAACGCTTCTCGCCGTTTAGCATATATGTAAATTGGTGGACCATCACCAGCATATCTTTGTCGTGCGGCTCCAGAATCCATTTATCCAGCAAAATTTTCTCCAAAATCTGTGCTGCAGTCGCATGCTTCAACCCCAGTTTTGCAGAGTTGTCAAACAATCCCAGCCATTCAAATTTAGAAATATCTGTAATCCCCAACGGTCTGCAGGCATTCATCCACTTCTCTTCTACCGGCATCGTTTCATCATAGGGAAGAAACGCATTGACAAACGTTCTTGGTGTTAGGTTCTCCGAATCCTGGAGTACCAAATGATCATCCGTCAATCCCAATTGAACGAAAATATTCCAGGATTTACAAAACCCGGGTTTGCGCAAGGTTCCCCGGTACATTGTCGGGATATCTTCCAAACCATAGATGTGACGATAAGACAAGGAATCGCGGTTTGCGTATCCTTCAAAATCACCGTATCCCTCTACCGAAATTTTATCCAATCGCGTAAAAACCTGCGTATACGGAATGTATTTATACTGATGTCTGTCTATGTAACCGGCCATTCCGCCTTGTGCAGCCAGCACAACGTTTCTTGGGTTCCAGGTAAATTTATAGTTCCACGGATTGGTATCACTTTCCGGTGCCACCAAGCCTCCGCAATAGGATTTGAAGCCACTGATTTCCCCTCCCTGGTTTTTAATTGAATCGATGATGCGCATGGCACTCATATGATCCAATCCCGGATCCACTCCTATTTCGTTCATAAAAATCAATCCCGCCTTGCGCGCATCTTCATGCAATGCATTCATTTCGGCAGAAACATAGGAAGGCGTAATCAGGTGTTTTTTTAATTCCAGGCAATCTTTTGCGATCTCGACATGAAAGCGTGCCGGAAGCATTGAAATAACCAAATCTGCCTGTTCCAGTTCCGACCAGCGCTCTTTTTGATCCAAGGCATTAAAGGAAAGAGCTACTCCTCGCGGATGACCGTCCAGTTTATGCTTTACCAGATCCAATGATTGGTCAACAACACGCAGCTGCCAATTCCCATAATCAGCGTGATCAAGTAAATATTTAATCAAAGTAGAAGCAGAGAGGCCGGCACCCAAAAGCAAAATTCGTTTCATATCAATTAACTCTGATACGAAATTAACGGAATTCAATGAATTCGAATAGAGATTTCACCTGAATTACATTGAAAAACTGCGGGAAAGAGTGAAAAACAAAAAAGCCCCTTAAAAAAAGAGGCTTCCTGTTCAATATTTCAAGAAATGATTTATTTCGGTAATTCAGAAATTTTGAATGATTTTCCATGCATGGAGCTCGTTACTTTAAACCAAACTCCTCCGCAGTTGCTTCCATCCAAATGCTTAATCTCTGTTCCTTCACTATAGCTGAATCCTTTGGATGCACCCGCACTAATGTAGTTGTGACCTCCATTCACACAATACTTGTATTCAGAAGAGGTGTCATTGATCACTTTAAATTCGATATTGCTTAATACCTTCTCTGAAGACACTGCCTTCGTAGAAGTAAACGACTGAATTCCTAATGCTCCAACAAATACTAATGTTGCAAACGCAGAAATTTTGATTAGTTTTTTCATAGTAAAAAAATTTTTGGTGTATAAATATATGAAAACTGAAATTAAAACTCGAATAAATTTATTTGGTTGCGTCAACCGCAAACATTAAGACCAATTTTCCCGAAACATCGTAAATGTTAAATACCTGTTCTGCAAAATCAACCGTTAACCCCTCGCTTCTCAAAATCTCCATGAAACGACGCTCGGTATTGGCAACCAATTCATCCGTACACATCATTTTCGTAGAAATGATATCAAAAAAAGACACTGTATTCCTGGTCGTTTTCATACTCCCCGAAATGCGGTTGCACCCATTGCTTCCGGTAAACGAATTAGTGGACATGTCCATTTTTAAGGCCGCATCCGATTTCTTTACTGAAACCCCATCCATTTGAATCAGTTTCAGATTTTGCTGATTAAAGTAATTCCAGGGTGTTCTTTCAGGCTTTCCTCCACTTGTCGCTGCCGGATCTTCCGGAAAAGGTTTGGGACTGGCTTCCAGGACAAATACTTCTTTTTTCTTTGCCTTCCAGATCATTAAATTCCCGCTGTGAGAGATCTTAAACGATTGATCGGAAATGGATTTCAAAAACTCATCCTCTACCGCGGTTTGCATATCCGGACAGGCCATTTTGGTAGAAACTCCCGTTTTTACGCAGATCTTTGATTGCTTCTTATTCATTTTGATTGGAGCACTGAATTGGTTGCACCCGCTTTTTCCGGAAATCCGGTGAAAGCTGCTGTCGAAACTAAACGCGACCTCTGCATTTGCCACCTCTTTTCCATTCATCCGGATGACTTTGTAAATCATTCCCTCACTTCCGCTAACCATTGGCGTAACGGAAATCACCTGATCCAATTTGTACAGGTATTTGGATAAATCTTGTGGTACAGGCTCCGGCCGTTCCGTTTCAATAACATCAATGACGTATCTGTTTCCGGGAACATATTCGAATCCTTTGATACGTTCATAAAACAATTCCCATGTTTTTGATCCTTCTTTTTTTACCAGGAAACAAGTTTGAGCCATCATTCTGCGGCACGGAACGCATTCTTCCTTGATGGTCATTCGAATGGTTTTTTGCCCCAGAAGCGCAGTTTGGGTAAGCAACACCATCATTAACAGTCCAATGCTTTTCATAGAATTTATTTTGATCTCAAGTTACAAATTTGTTGCCAAACTTTTCGGCATGCTTGCGAATATAAAAAAAGCTCCCCGAAGGAAGCCTTTTATTTATGGAAGTTTTATAATCACCTGTTCTTAATCAATGATCAACTGTTTCACCATTGATTTCTGAGTATCCTGATCAAGTACACGAACAAAATAAGTTCCTTTCTTTAAATCGCGAACGGACAATACATAAAGGTGCTCATTCATTTCCTGACTCATAACCGTTCTGCCCGAAACGTCGATTACAGAAATTATCTTGGATCCCTCGGAATCACAATTCACAGTTACCTGGCTCGAAGCAGGATTTGGGTATAAACTTAATTCGTTCTCCTTAGTGTTTTCAATCAAGCCTAATACACATGTTTCATTTACCGGATCTCCGTTACAGTAATTGATCGGGTAAAGATATGCCATTTCAGCAGGTGGATTTGCCGGCTGCAGGTCCATATCGGTACAACCCAATTGATGCACCAGGAAATCCCTTACGAAATTCACCGTGGTATCCATATAAGCAGCCGCTCCTGTTCCTGTTGCGTATGGAACGTGGTCTGCACCCGGAAAAGTATATAATTTATGCGGATGGTTCAATGCACAGCTGCGTTCCAGCAACATCCGGCTTCCATCCAGGTACATGATCGGAACTCCCGGATTTACAACCCCACGGTTATATTTTACTGTTCCGTCGGCAGTTCCGTGAACCGATACCAATGGAATATCTCCGGCTTCGAGCCAGCTGTAACGGCCCAGTGCACCACATAAATTGATCACACCGGCCACTTTTGTCGAATAGCCCGGATTGCCGCTCGTTCCTTCCATTCCGCCAAGTGCGGCCAGGTTTGCTGCGTTGATGTAATCGGCAATTTCACAATCTTTATCCAGATATCCTACGTGCAATGCCGCAATGGCCCCTGCAGAACTCCCTCCGATAAAAATGCGCGTGGTATCGATCTTATACATATTGGTGGTTGCCCGGTCCTGATAGAAGTAACGAATAGAAGCCTTCAAATCCTGGGTTGCACGCAACACCGCTTTAATGGCATTCACAGAATCGACCGGGAAGAAGCCTAAACGGTAGTTAATCGATGCACAGGCGTATCCTTTTTTGGCAAACCGATTGGACAGTTCCTGTACGTCTACATCTGTTTTTGAGCCGAACTGGAAACTTCCGCCATGCACCCAGATGATTAAAGGCCGCGCTGTTGCCGTATCAGCTGCCGGTTCATAAAAATCCAACGTTAAGGAAGTCGTTGCTCCCGAAAAAGAAAGATTTGATCCGTAAACGATATCGCTTGTAACGTTTACGTTGGAATACACATCGCTGGCATATCTTCCGCTCTGACAAGGTGTTTGCGCAAAGGCAGCAGCAGATAAAACAGCTGATACTAGTAAAGTAGGAATTTTCATGTGTTATTTTTTTAGATTATGGAAATGTAATTGATGGATAATTTATGGCATTAACAGCCGGTATTTTGGCGTTGTATTTGGTATTTAAAGCCCGGATAAATTCATTGGCAATAATGGCATTTCCCCTCGGATTAAAATGGATCCCATCCAGGGAGAATGCTCCTCCGGAAACAAATTTAGCACTTAGTGTTACTCCGTTATAAACGATCCCGGTTTGCAGTTTATCAACCAATTCGTTCGGTTTCGCAAGGGCCAGGTTATAATTCTGAGCAATTGTTGTAATCACCGCATTGTATTCCGCAATCTGGTTTCTGATCACCGTTAATTCATCCAATGTCAAAACAAACTCATTTCGAAAAGGAAAAACGGAACCCATGGAATTGCATTTTACAGAATCCAGGGGTGTACTCAACAATACCAATTCTCCGGCTACCATATGCCTCACATTGAATGCACCCGCTCCCGGATCCTCGATCATAAATCCATTCGGTCCTTCCTGGAAAGAAATCCCGATCGGGTTGTAAATGTTATTCAATGCCGTAACCTTGTCAGGAGTTAAATTCAATCCGTTGTATGGAATAGTCGTAAAATAAGGCATTTCGGTAATATCCGGAATTAAGGATACAACTCCTTTCGCCCCGTTTGAAGTCAGGGAAAGAACAATTTGTTCGTAAGCCGCACTGAAAGTTGCCGTACTGGTCATCGAACCGTTCTTTGCACCACTTTGCACGTATGGAAGCATATCCTCGATTCCCAAAAACAGGGCGAAGCAGGTCGGATCGGAAGCGGTAGCATCCGCCAAAACACTTGTGCCCGAAGATGAACTCATACGACCGAAAAAGGGATTCGCCGATCCATAGGAAGCAACATTGACAGCTGTTACGGTCATTCCCGGAATTCCAAAGTTCCCGAAAGGCTGACCGGAAGCATAGACATTCGTCCCCAAAGCGGATACGTCACCACTTGGTGCCAAACGGACCGGAGACAGGGAAGTAACTCCCAGGCAATCTGTTTTGTAACCCAGTTTAAACCGGGACATTCCCGAAGCACTTACACCAACAGAGTTTACCGGCATATAGGGCTGATAAAATGCTCCCGCACCTACTTTTTGCAATTGCATGCTGAGCATGTTCGCAATCGAATACTGCTGACCGTCGTAATACAGTGCGTCGTCCATATAACCGGCAGTGTGTGAACCTCCGATCATGACAAAACGAGAGGTATTCATTTCACCTGCCGAAGTTTCCGGGGTTTTGTATTTCGGTTTGCAGGAACTCAGGGCAAGTGTCCCGATTCCAACAACGAAAGGAATGAATATGTGTAAAATTTGTTTCATTTTCTTACCATTTATAACTTAAGCCTATTCCCGGAGAAATAGCGATTGTAGTGAATGTTCCGCTTAGGTTTGATTCCAGATTGCGGTCCGTTCGGTTGATGTAGGTGTAATAAAAAGACAGATCTACATTGAAATGCTCATTGAACTTGAAGCCCAGGCCTGCTGTTCCGTAAATCCGGTTCCCGTCGGGAGATTCCGGAGTCACGTACCCGGATTGAACCGGAGTAAATCCGTATCCTGCACCCAACCGAACAGCGATCATTTCAGTGGCTTTGAAATTGGCTCCGCCCCGGAAAGCAATAATGCTTTTGTACTTTCGCGCGGATTTGGTATCTACCAGGCTTGCGGTATTGGATTCATAATCAAATGCCAGGGTATCGTAAGCTTTCCAACCCACATAATTGATGTCCAAAACGAATTGCCACTTCTTCCCCGTATCGTAGGAAGCTCCAAGTGTCAACACACTCGGTAAAGGAAGAGAAGAAGTAAATCGTCCGCTGGGAAAATTCGCACTTAAGGATTCCGGAACCGTGAATTTGGCATCTCCTTCTTTCACTTTCATGGCAACCTGTGAGCGATAAGTCAACCCCAATGAAAAATGCTCGTTTACCTTCGCGTTTAAACCCAGATTATATCCAAAACCCAGTGCTTTTCCAGTCAATTCAGCATGTCCGTAAGTTCCGTCAGCAAATTGGACCGGAATATCTTTCTGCAGATCAACTGTTCCGGCAGAAACAATGAAACCTGCTCCGAATCCGAAATGCTCGTTGATCTTATAAGAAACTGTCGGCTGGAAATAAATAGCTTTTAAGGATAATTTGGTCAGGGCAAACCTTCCGATCCAGGCATCTTCGTATTGGATAGTGCTACCGAAAGGAGTATATACTGCCAATCCTACTTTTAAAGATTCCAGTTTTTTAAAGCTGGCAAGGGCATAAGCGGAAAAGGGTGTTCCCATCGGGGATTTGGTACGGTATCCTTCGCCTGACGCAGAATCTACAAACAAGGTATTGGCGAAAATGGGAGAAAACCCGACATTGATCTCACTCTTCTTGACAAATGCCACTCCGCCGGGATTGTAAAATAACGCGGAGGCATCTTCGGAAAGCGCGGTTCCTGCGAGCCCCATCCCCTGTTGCTTTTGACCCTGGAAATTCACCTGAAACCCTTGTGAATGAATGGATAACACAGCCAAAAAGCTGGAAAAAAGTAGTATTAATTTATGCATAGTTGATAGAACGAAAAATGCGTTTACGGGCATTAAGATATAAAAAATCTATGAGCGCACAATAAATTTAACAATCGGTTCATTTTTGTAAAGCGATTCTTTAAAACAAAGTTCATATCCGAAATGAATTCCCTATATTGCATTATCAATGAAATACTTATGAAAGCAACTTATCTCTTTTTTGCCGGAAGCCTGTTGAGCTTTGTCTCCCAAGCACAAAATCTCGTCAGCGAACCAACAGGAAGTTTTGGAGGCGACGGGAAGGATGCCCCCCATTTGCAATTGAACGACAATCACACGTTTGTGTATACGGATTTAACCAAGCCTTCCAAACCGGTTGTCGGTGAAGGCACCTGGTCATTAAAAAACGATGAGGTGATTTTGGAGCCAACTTCCAAAACGCGGTTAAACAGACGCTATACGGTAATCCGGGAAGGTATGTGTATCAAAACCCGGAAGAGCTTCGCTTTTTACACCTTATGTAATTGCAAGTGATCTTATCGGATCATATTCAAATGACCCGTGAAAACCTCGTATCGGTCGTCATCCAGGCTTTTGATGCGGATGGTCCAGGTATATATTCCCGCGGGCACTAATTTTCCCATGTAGGTCCCGTCCCAGCCTCTGTTCACATCGTGTGATTCAAATACCGTTTCGCCCCACCGGTCAAAGATGGTAAATGAATAGTTTTGGGTATCGTAACCTGCAGTAATTACGGGTGCAAACACATTGTTAAACTCATCACCATCCGGGGTAAAAGTATTCGGAACATAAATAATCTTATTGTCCTTCACCGTAATAATCAAACTGGTAGCATCCGTACAACCGTTCAAACTGGTAACGGTAAGTGTCACCGTGTAATTCCCCGGAACTTGCGGGAAAGAATGGCTCGGATTTTCCAGACTGCTATTCTCTCCGTCCCCGAATGTCCAAAAATAACTGTCTCCATTCACCGAATGATTGTTGAAATGTGCAGTGGTTTCCGTTTGCGGAAGCACCTGCGGACTGGCATTGAAACTAGCATCCGGAATCGGGAAAACCGCAATATAACCGATTTTCACAGTACTTGAAGAACAACCGTTCAGGGTATTGGTTAAAGTAATGGTATAGGTCCCGGCGCTCAGAAACGTATGATCTGCATTTCCAATCGTATTTGCAGTGGTGTTGTCTCCAAAATCCCAGGAAGAGGCATCAACGGAAGCATCGGAAGTGAAATGAACCGTAACCGGGTTACATCCGCTCAGCACATCTGCCGAAAAATCAGAATCCGGTAATGTATTGACCGTGATGGTCATGGAGTTTGTTCCACCGCAGCCTTGTGTGTGGACATAAGTTACTGTATGCGTTCCCGCACCGGCAATTACCGGATCAAAAAGTCCTGTCGGATCCGTAATCCCCGTTCCGGACCAGGTTCCTCCCGGAATATCTGCCGTTAAACTGACTGGCGCCGCAGTATTTTCACAGAAGGGTCCTGCAGGTGTCAGATTGGGTGCAACCGGGTTATTTACAGTTATGGACATAGTAGTTGTCGTAGCACATTGTCCGGCATCCGGTGTAAATGTATACGTTCCGGAAGAGGTATTGCTTACAGTTGCAGGAGACCATGTTCCGCTGATTGAATTCGTTGAATTGGCAGGTAAAACAGGCGCCGGATCACCGGAACAAAGTGCCGGAATTTGATTAAACGCAGGGGTTGGGGGTGCACCTACCACAATAGCCACTGTAACCGGAGCTGCACATGGATTTCCTGTCGGAGTAAAGGTATAATTCGTTGTTCCGGCTGTCGCCGTAGATACTGTTGCCGGTGACCATGTCCCTACAACACCGTTATCCGAAGTGGTCGGCAGAGCTTGAGGGATGGCATTCAGGCAATATTGCGGATGTGCCGGAAAAGTCGGGGTAATGGAATTATTAACAGTAACAGTTATATCGACAGGTGTTGAAGTACATTGTCCTGCATTCGGGGTAAAGGTATATGTTCCGGAAACAGTATTGCTGATCACATTGGGAGACCACGTTCCTGCAACAAGCGGCGCATTGGTTTGAACCGGAAATGCAGGAGCCGGCTGGCCCGAACAAAAAGCAGGAACAGCTGCAAAAGTGGGTGTTACTCCTGAACTGACTGTAACTGTTGCCGTTTCTACCGAAGTACATCCTGTTGCAGAAGTTGCATTCAAGATCGCAACATACGTTCCGGGAGTGGTGTATGTAATCGAATGAGGGCCCGGTCCTGCCGGGTTGGTCGGCGTTCCGCCGCCATTTAAAAAGTTCCAGTTCAGTGTACTGTAATTTGTTGATGTGTTTCCATCGAATGAGATGGAATTTCCGGCACACACAGTAAAAGGACCTCCGGTAATGTTCGCATCGGGACCAACAAATGTTCCCGTTCCTCCCCAATTCAAGGAAAATCCATTCGTGGCGTTGGTATTGTTAATTAGGATTGCATAACTGGTTCCGGCAGTCATGGTAAGCTGCTGCACGTATGCATCTTCAATCCCGGACCACCCGACCGCTTCATTTTGATCGGTAGAAGTGGCATTCATTCCTGTACTCGCATTCGGTTGAAGGAAGGAAGTAGCTGAACAACGGATTGGCGTTCTGGGCCCACACGGATCGGAGGTGCTTAACTGGAACACAATAAAATCGATGTCATCCATCTGGTTAGCAGGAATAATGTCCATAGTCAGTGTTCCCGCAGTCTGGCAAGTCCAGGTATACCATACCGAATTGGTTTCAAAAATTCCGAAACCGGACAAACAGGTACCGGCATTCTCGTTGTTATTCACTCCACCACTTGTCAGATTGGTGACGCTGATCGAATTTTTATTACACAATCTTCCGGCACCGTTGCAATCAGCTGATGCACTTGGAGGTGGAGTGTAATTATTAATACATAACTGGAAAGTTCCTCGTTGAGCCGACGTAGTACTGATACGGATAAAATAGGTTGTCCCCTGTACTAATCCCGAGTTAAACAACTGCGAATCGGGAGATCCGCCCGTTCCGTTTGTACACCCTCCCGGAGGTTGTGTGAGTCCTCCTGCACAAGTCCCTGAGTAAATGGCAATTCGTGGTTGCTGCATCGTTGCCCCGTTAATGGAGATCAGCACATTTGTTCCGATAGCTACAAAAGAAAACCACACATCCGAAGTGGCGGAGGCTGTCCAGCAGCTTGCCGCTGTGAATGCACTTGCAGTAGCTCCTGTACTGGTATATTGCGTTGCAGATGAACAATAATTGGTGACGTTTGTCAATGGCAATGCTGTTGCACAATCATCTCCCTGGGCCATTGTGCCCAATGAAAAAAACAGCAGCGAAACGAATAACAGACCTCGTGAAAGAATCAGTAAACGGGTTCTTTTGTAACAGGTCTCATTCGACAAAAATGGGGGTGTATTTTTCATCGACCTTAGTAATAATCCAGAAGATTAGCTTCTTCTGTTGTATTAACGTAAAGACAATGAATAAGTTGCTTTTATGAGTTAGCTATCAGCAGGTAAGAACGAATAATTAGTTTGGCTTCTGATGAAAAATTGGTTTCGCTTAGCACAAGGCTTTGAATGAAGCCAAATGCGTTTTTTTGTCCTTTTTGAGGCTATGGTCAAAAAGGACAACAAGATTACTTCCCAATACAAAACTTGCTGAAGATATTCGCCAGTAAATCATCTTCTGAGATCTGGCCCGTGATACTTCCCAACCAGAACATGGCCTGGCGGATATCCATGGCTACAAAATCTCCGGTGACGTTGGTTTCCAGTCCCCATTTTGCTTTTTCCAGCGAATCCTGTGTTTTTTCCAATGCGTCCAGGTGGCGGGCATTGGTCACAATCGTATCGGATTGGGTATTGAACGAACCCAGGATCTGCTGAGACAACCACGATTTCAGCTCATCCATTCCACTTCCGTTTTTCGCACTGACCGGCAGGAAAGGTGTTTCAAATTTCCAAGGCGGATTTACTTGATCCGAACGTAGATCGTATTTGTTTCCGATTACCAAAAAATGTGCTCCCGGATGTTTCTTCGCCTGTTCATCTGCCCACTGTCCGGTTTCTTCAGGACTCATGGATAAATGTCCTTCCTCAGAAGCATTGTTCCCACTGAAGTCACTCAGCATCAATACGATTTTGGCCTGTTTGATCTTATCCAGCGAACGTTGAATTCCCAGGGCTTCTATTTCTTCGGCAGCTTCTTCCCGGATTCCGGCAGTGTCGATCAAACGGAACAGGATTCCGTCAATATTCAATGTTTCTTCGATCACATCCCGTGTGGTACCGGCAATGTTGCTCACGATCGCTCGGTCTTCGCCCAACAATTGGTTCAGCAAGGTACTTTTTCCTGTATTCGGCGCCCCGACAATGGCAACCGGAACGCCGTTCTTCAGCACATTACCCAGTTCAAATGATCGGATCAATCTTTGAACATAAGCCAAAACTTCCGTTACCAGAGCCAGTAATTCAGTTCGATCCGCAAATTCCACGTCTTCTTCCGCAAAATCCAGTTCCAGCTCCACCAAAGAAGCAAAATGGATTAGTTTTTCACGTAAATCGCGCAATTCATTAGAAAACGAACCCCGCATCTGGTTCATGGCCACTTCATGTGAACGCGCCGACTCAGATGCGATGAGGTCGGAAACTGCCTCTGCCTGACTCAAATCCATTCTCCCGTTCAGGAATGCTCGCATGGTAAATTCTCCCGGTTTTGCCAGTTCGCACCCATTCGCCAATAACAGACGAATGATTTCCTGCTGGATAAATACCGAACCATGACATGCGATTTCAACCGTGTTTTCTCCCGTAAAACTGTGCCCTTCGTGAAAAATAGTGACCACTACCTCATCCAGTACCGAGCCATCATCGTTCTTTAAACGAACAAAATGCGCACTGTGAGAAGTGGCCTGATCAAACGACCTCCCTGCAACTTGCGACAAAATTGAAATGGCGTCCGGACCAGATAAACGAATCAATGCAATAGCACCCATTCCCGGTGCTGTTGATAACGCACAAATGGTTTTTGGAGAAATACTCATACTGCAAAATTACAAATAAAAACTCCGAACGAATTTCGGGTACTTTACTTCCCGAATGGGATGATCGCGTGAAACGAGGTACAGAGATGGTTTAAAATCGAAGCGTGATGTAAGCATGTTAGTAAACTTACTTACACCAAAAAGTCGGATAGATTCCCTCTACGAGTAAGGCCAATGATCAATCTAACATAAAATAAGAGCTGATACGAGGGGAATTTAGTACTCGCAATGACACTCCGTGATTTTTATTAGCATGTTAGTAAACTTGCTAACAACAGAAAAACCGGATAGAAATACTACCCGGTTTAACATTCTTCATATCTTTCCTTATTCCTTCACAAATGCTTTGGCAGAAGCTCCAGACTCATGCATAATTACCAGGAAATATTTCCCGCTTTCCAAAGAACTTATGTCAATGGCATTCAAAACTGATTGGAATGAGAGCACTGTTCTTCCTGAAAGATCCAAAACAGATACGGACTGAAGCCCCTTCAATTCACCAACATGCACGTTTAAGCTTTGAGTTGCAGGATTTGGATAGATTTCAAACTCTCCGGATGTTGCTTCCTCCAATCCCGCACAACTTTGAACAGTAACCGTGAATGTGGCACTATTCGAACATCCGTTTGCATTTGTCCCGATAACAGTGTAAACCTGGGTTGCAGTTGGAGTTGCCGTTACATTCGGACCGGTTGCACTGCTCAGTGACCCTGCAGGGCTCCACCCGAATACCGTAGCACCCGAAGCGGTTAATGATGCTGAACTCCCGCTGCAAATAGTTCCGTTTGCAGGAACTGAGCCGATGGTAACGGTTGGCGGTGCCGCAATGGTGAGGTCGGTTCCATTATCCGTTCCTACAGTTGCAGGGTCAGATGCATCCACACGAATGCGGTATCCCGTTCCAACCGGCAATCCACTTGGTATTGTCGCCGGAATACTCAGTGTACCTGTAGCACTTGAAGTCAGGGTCCCAATTGCAGTTGGTGCAGCGAAGGAACCGGTACTGCTGGACAATTGAGCTGTATAGACATTCCCGGCATTCACTGTTCCGGTAGCCGTAAACGGAACCGAAATATTCGCACTGGTATTGGAGCAATAGTTTGTTGAAGTAATTGCACCCGTTGCAACTGCAGCACTCGCCGCAGCAGTACCGGTAATTTTCAGTTCATCAATTGCGAATGCAGGATCGACTGGTGAACTTCCCGCTGTATTCAAAAAACGGAATGCGATTTTCAATGACGAAACATTGTCCCAAGCAGCATCTGCCAGAGAAGTGCTCGTCCAGGTAGTCACGTTATTGATGCCTCCGGTTTTTAGAATCCAGGAAGAACCGTTGTCAAGGGAATAATAAATTTCACCCGTAACAGATCCTGATTCACCTCCGATTAATTCCCAAAAAGACAAGGTCACATTCGAATATCCGATCGTGGAAAGTGCATTCGTCATTTTTACAAAATTACTTTCATCAAAGTTGCAGAAGCCATCTGATGCGATGAAGTTGGCATTGGTTACACCACTCCCTTCTCCTGCCAAACTGGAAATGTGCATGTATTTACCATTTGCATTGGAAATTCCACCAGGTTGTGCAGGTGTTGTAACGATTGTGAAGTTAATCGGAACCCCGAAACACACCATGGATCCCGATCCTCCTGTATAGGAATTATTGACCACCCAATGATTGGAGGTTGATGCTCCGCTCATATCATTGGAATTTAAAGTCCAGTTTCCTGATCCGGATTCAAAATCGTCCTGGAAAAGAGTCGTTTGGGAATGAACGGATAAACCCGTAAGAAGGGCTCCGCATAGTAATAGTTTATTCATAGTAGAAGTTTAATGCACCGCAATTTAAGATACAGACTTCTAAAATCCAAACTTGTTAGTTTGTTAACACATTCAACTACAAATCTTTACGATTCAAACGAAACAAGGCAATGGCATAAAACACACCCATGTATAGCAGAGACAATACAGCAACCTGCCACATATCAAGAATGTAAAACTTATGCGGGTCCTTCGGACCGGGATTACTCATCAAAATCTCCCTGAAAAACGGTAGTGGGGTCAGTTTTGAAATGTTGTTCATCGGCATAAATGCATAAACTGATTCCGGAAGGAAAATTCCAACCACTGCTTCTACAAACAACACCCCATAAAATAATACAATGGTTACTGCGGGCCTGGTCAAAAGTACTGACAGTAAAAAGGCCAATCCGAAATAACAAAGTGTTTGAACAAAGAACAAGCCGATATAATGGACATTGGTGTACCAATCAAGTCCTTTGCCTTGTGACAGTCCGAAAATTGTTCCTATGATAAAGACGTAAGCGGTTGCAACCATAGAGAAAAAAAGGATGACGATGAACTTGGATGCAATGACCTGTCTTTTGGTTAAGCCGTCAATGACATGCTGACGTAACGTTCGATTCGAAAACTCGTTAGTAGCTAATATTATAACAACTACTGCTAGCAGCAAATTAAAGAAGCTGGCCGAATATGTAACCAAATTCCAAATATTCGGAAAAGAGAACATGGTTTCTGAAGTAGGAAATAGCTTCAGCTTGGTATTTAGACGCTCAAAAAACGCATTCATGCCTAGCATTGCAAGCGGTATCAATGCCATGTAAATAGCCAGAATGATTTTAACGGAGTTGAGCTTCTTGATTTTGATCCACTCGATCTGAATTAACTTTTTCATGCTTCAATATGACTTAAGAATGATTGTTCCAATGATTGTTTCTTGACAAAGATTTCTTCACAGTAAATATGTGCGGAAGCAAGTTTTTTGTTAATCTCATGGCTGCTCAGGTTACTGGTGAATTCCATGAGTGAATCCTGCTCATTTACCACGCGCAAAAGATCTGTTCCCAATAGTTCCCTGATCTTTGCAAGCTCCGAGCTTCTGATAAAAACATGCTCCTTATCCTGAATGATATCCTTCAATTTTCCTTCACGAATCACTTTCCCTTTGCGCATAATAATCACATCGGTACAAATCTTCTCCATTTCATCCAAAATGTGCGATGCTATCACGATCGTTTTTCCTTCCTCTTTCAGTCCAAGAATGATGCGGCGTACATCTACAATACCCATCGGATCAAGACCATTTGTGGGTTCATCCAAAACCAATACTTCAGGATCAGAAAGCAAAGCAGCACCAATAGCTAGTCGTTGCTTCATTCCAAGGGAATAAGTCCTAAACTTCGATTTTGCCCGGTCAGACAGCCCTACTTTTGCTAAAGCACTTTCAATAGCAGGCATCGGATCGGAAATTTCCTTGATCTTAGCAACGATTTTGAGGTTGTCAATGGCGTTCAGATAAGGATAGAAATTCGGTGTCTCCAATAATGCCCCAATCCGTTTGCGGTTGACAGATTCCGTTCCGTTCCTGAACCAGGAAAAAGCTCCCTTGTTCGCCTTCAGGATTCCCAGTAAGATGGCAAGCGTGGTTGTTTTCCCACTCCCGTTCGGTCCAAGGATTCCGAAGATCTGGCCACGCTCAACCTGGAATGAAATTCCTCCCAGGGCATGGACTTTTTTGTATTTCTTGTCGAGATCTGTTACTTCCAGAATGATTTCAGACATAGCGATTGTTTTTTGTAAAGCTAATTGAAAAGTCGGTTCGGCAAAATCCGGTTTGGTACGGGAGGTTCATTTGAGGGTAGAAACGGATAAGATACGGGAAGAAATTAATTAGTCAAAGTCATTTTTATCAAGATCGTTTGTTTTTGAAGAAGTCAACCATCAACTGCGAACATTCGTTTTCCAAAGGTCCTTTGCTGACAACTGTTTTCGGGTGGTACAATTCATTCTGGAAACGTCCTGCCCCGCGTTTTTCATCACGAGCCGCAAAGATGATCTTATCCAGCTGTGACCAGTAAAGTGCTCCTGCACACATCACGCAGGGTTCCAGCGTCACATAAAGCGTACAGTCTTTCAGGTATTTTGCTCCCAGGTATTCCGAAGCAGCTGTGATTGCCTGCATTTCCGCATGGGCAGTAACATCATGCAGGCGTTCCGTAAGATTGTGCGCGCGTGCGATGATCTGGTTATTTACAACGACAACTGCTCCAACGGGAATTTCTCCCAGTTCGAAAGCTTTTTGAGCTTCCAGGTATGCCTGGCGCATGAAATATTCGTCGTTGTAAGGGGAGATCATGGGTTATTTATGGAATTGAACTTCAAATGTTTTCGTCCAGTATTTCCCGGTCATAAAGATCTTGTTTGACAGCTTGTTATAGGCAATTCCATTCAAAACATCTCCGGAACCTTTTCCGCGGATCACCAGCTCATTCGCATCGATTTCCTGCAAAACCCTTCCGGTTGCAGGCTCAATCACCAGCACGGTTCCGGTTTGATAAACATTTGCATAGATTTTCCCGTCAATGTATTCCAATTCGTTCAGGTACGTTCTCGGCCCCACATTGTCATACACTTCGATTACTTTCGTAGCCTGGAAGGATTCTGGATCACGGAAAGTAATGCGTTCGGAACCATCCGACATGATTATGGATTTTCCATCGTTACACAATCCCCAACCGTCACCGACATAAGTGAATTCATTTTTCAGCATCATGGTCTTCTTGTCGTAAACAAAACACTTGCTGTTCTGCCAGGTAATCTGGTACAGCAGATCTCCTAAAATGGTGATCCCTTCACCGAAATAGGTCGCATCCAACCCGTTCTTCGGTTCAATGTAGGCACCTGTTTCCAGAGAAACCGGTCCAACTACCGTTTTACCTTGCTGACCCGGATCACCTGTTCCTTCATACAGCTGGTTTCCATCAAATTCATAACCCTGCGTATAGTTTTCAGGGTTGTGCGGATATTCTTTCACAATTTTAACGAACAGCAATTCCGGGGCAATATCCGAAGTAATGCGCACGATTGCTGAGTTTTCCAAAACCGTCCCGTCCTTGAAAGTGGAACGCAGGACCAGTGAACGGGAACCTACACCGTAATAATTGGTTTGCAGGGCCACGGTTCTGGTTTGAGCTTTCGGATGGTTCCAGGTTTGGAAGACCGAATCGTTGTAAAGCAACTCAACTTTAGTCAACCCTTCGGGAATAACAAACTTAATCGGAATGTCATCACCGTACTTTGCCTGGGGGTCTCCAGGAAGGTCAAATTTGGCCATTTCAAGTTCTTCCATCCCACCTCCGGATTTCATCAGGGGAACAAGGATAAAGGCAGCCAATACCAAAATGAGCAGAACAATGATTCCGTATCTTCTTTTCATGATTAAATGAGTTTCAAAATGTCTGATGCACTTATTCCGTTGTGTGTTTCGGTATAAATGACTTTGTGATTACTGATTAAGATCGCCTGGGGAGATTGATGCTGCACACCGGTCAATGCTTCTATCTCATTGGAAAGGGAACGGTATACCAGCAGATCCAGGTAAACACAAGTTGCCTTCTCCGGGTCCATCTGATTCTCAAAACGATTCAATGCCATGGAAGAGATACTGCAGCGGGTGCTGTGTTTAAATAACAATACCGGTTTCGTTTCTGAAGATTGCAGCAATTCCTGTAATTGTTCGGAGCTGGTCAATTTCACCCAGGGAAATGCAGTTTTTTGCTTGTTTGAAAAGAGTCCCATATCAGAAATTTGCGCCTTTAAATTGTTTCAAAAAGCGCACGTCATTTTCCGAGTATAATCTCAGGTCGTTCACCCTGAATTTCAACTGGGCAATGCGTTCAATTCCCATTCCGAAAGCAAACCCGGTATAGGTTTCCGAATCAATTCCGGAAGCTTCCAATACGTGCGGGTCTACCATTCCGCATCCCAAAATCTCAAGCCAGCCGGTGTATTTACACACGTTGCATCCTTTCGAATTACAGATCGTACAGGAAACGTCTACTTCAGCACTGGGTTCTGTAAACGGGAAATAGGAAGGACGAAGACGGATCTTGGCTTTATCCCCGAATAAGGATTTCGCGAAATAATCCAGCGTTTGTTTCAAATCTGCGAAAGAAACGTTTTTATCAATATACAAGCCTTCAACCTGGTGAAAAAAACAGTGTGCACGGGCAGAAATGGCTTCATTGCGGTACACTCTTCCCGGAGAAATGGTCCTGATCGGAGGTGTGGAAGATTCCATTACACGTACCTGTACGGAGGAAGTATGTGTTCTCAACGCCATTTCGCGTTCACCTTTTTCAATGAAAAACGTATCCTGCATATCTCTTGCCGGATGTTCAGGCGGGAAATTCAAGGCAGAGAAATTGTGCCAATCGTCTTCAATTTCCGGTCCTTCTGAAACGGAATAACCAATACGCTCAAAAATGGCAATGATTTCACTGCGTACAATTGAAAGCGGATGCCTTGCACCCAGCGGAACAGGTTCTGCAGGACGGGTGACATCAATATCCGAATCAGCACCCTGCACATTTTCCAGGCTTTCTTTTGAAAGCAGCCATTTTTCTTCAGCCAGGATCCTCAAACCGTTTAAAAGCTGTCCCACCTCTTTCTTCTCTTCGTTCGGAACGTTTTTCAATTCCCCGAAAAGATTTTTCAACTCTCCTTTGGAACCCAAAAAGTGAATCCGAAATGCTTCCACAGAATTCAGGTCTGTCACGGCATAATTTTCAATAGCTTCCTTAGCTGCAGCGATTTGCTCTTTCATTCTTTTAATCCAACCTTTTTACTTTCTAAACGTCTATAAAAAAAAATAATCTCGGAAATGTAACTTTTTCTTTTAATTTGATGTTTAAAAACATACTTTTTCAAACAACGAAGTTACGAAATTGTAGAGAATCAGATTATAATCGCAAAAAGATTATATTTACAACGAAATAAAAACAACACTATGAACAAAATGGTACGTAACATGGGGTATTTCTCCTTGATTTCAATACTTCTTGTATTGTCTTCCTGTAAGAAAGATCCTTCTATATTAAAGGTTTTTGTACGTTCAACAAATAACGAATTGGTTAGTAATGCGAAAGTTGTGATTATCGGGGATGTAAATTCTGATCCTGCAACTCCTGAATACGTAGATACCGTTCAAACGAATACATCCGGTTTTGCCTATTTCGATATGGAAGAATTCTTCAGCAAGCTTGGAAAAAAAGAAACTACGGGATACTTCGATGTATTGGCTAAGAAAGATACGGATCAAGGAAGCGGGTATATTCGCTGCCGTGCACATATCACGAATGTATTGACCGTCTATTTTGAACCTTAATCAGAATAATATTACAATAACATGAATACACTTATTAAAACGGCATTTTTCGGAGCACTTATCATCGGTATGGGGGTGATTTTTTCGTCTACGGGTTGTAGAAAGAAAAAAGACACAACGGCTTTAATTTATGTTTTGGATGCCAACAATCAGCGCGTAGCGGGTGCACAAGTTGTACTGAAAGGCGAATCAACAGTTCCGAATTCCCCACCGGTTGTCCTTTTCGACACCACTTTGAGCGATGGTTCAGGTGTTGCTTCTTTCAACTTCAACGATGTTTATCAGCTAGGCCAGGCCGGTGTAGCGGTTTTGAACATCGAAGCAAGAAAAGATGCGCTTTCCGGTGAAGCAATTATCAAAATCGAACAAGAAGAAGAAAACGAAGAGACTGTATTTATCCAGTAACTACTGAATCTCAGATATTCAAACCCCGGCTTCCAATGAATGCCGGGGTTTTTTATTCATACAAACTTCAAAAAGGAACATCCGCAACGCGCTTTTATTCATTTGAAAAGAAGGAATCTCTTTTAATGTCCGAAATTACAGGCAATAAAGTAAACTAGTGCGTTATGATTTCACGTTCAATGTTGGTTTTGGCTATCGGAGCAGTAATGATCGGTATCGGTTCTTGCAGAAAGAAAGAGGATACGATTGCGAAGATTTATGTCCTGGACCAAAACAACAACCGTGTAGCAGGTGCAACGGTGGAACTAATCGGTGAAGGAACCAACGGAACGGTCCGTGATCCGAAAACAGCAACGACTAATGAGCAAGGTGAGGCCACATTCAATTACAACGATATCTATCAGTTGGGGCAATGTGGTGTTGCCATATTTAAAATAAAAGCAAGCTTGGGTGGTGCCGTTGCAAACGGCATCATCAAAGTTGAACAGGAAGAGACAACAGAAGAAACGGTGTTTATTTAATTCATCCGTTAAAATATATTGGTGGGGGCGCAATTAATTGCGCCCCTCCGTTTTTTATAGCAAGCTGTGCTTGTTCTTACTCAGTCAATTCGTATTTGTAATTCTTCCCTTTCTGAATTGCAGGAATTCCTTCCTTTAACCACAAAGGCTCCGGTTTATTCAACAGGTAATAATCAAAGAACTGGCGCATCCGGATACTCAAATCCATCCGGTTTGCAGGTTTCATCAGGTTGTGATCATCCCCGTTGTAATTCAGCAACCAAACCGGTTTTTGCAAACGACGCAAACCGGTATACAATTCAATTCCCTGGTACCACGGAACTGCACCGTCCTCATCGTTGTGCATGATCAGTAAAGGAGTCTTCACCTTAGGTAAACCAAAGATCGGGCTGTTTTCCACATACAATTCCGGTGAATCCCAAATGGTTTTTCCAATCCGGCTTTGGGAATGTTCGTACTGGAATTGCCTGCTGTATCCGGATCCCCAACGGATCCCGCCATAAGCAGAGAACATATTTCCCACCGGAGCTCCGGCCATTGCAGCCGCAAAGCGGTCGGTCATAGTAATCAACTGCGCCGTTTGGTATCCTCCCCAGCTTTGGCCCTGCAATCCCATTCGCTTGGGATCGATGTTGGAATACTTTTTCAAAACCGCATCCGTACCGCTCAGGATACAATCGTAGGCACTGTTTGCCGGATGCCCGGCCGTATAACGGATATTCGGAATAAAAACCACATAACCGGCTGAAGCATATTCTGTCGGATAAATAATGGACGCCGTTGGTTTCGGTGCATAGTGATTGTGGATTTCATCCGAATACATTTCGTAGTAATAAACCAATAAAGGGTATTCCTGGTTCGCATCAAAATTCTCAGGCTTATAGATCAGTCCTTCCAAAGGAATCCCGGAATAACTATTCCATTTGATGAGCTCCACTGTCGACCAGTTGTATTGACATTGTTGAGGATTGGCAAATGAAATACGGGAAATTTCCGCTCCCGGTTGGGTTGTTGCGAACAAATCCGGGAAATCGCTGTTGGAGGAACGATTGAAAATAATCCGCTCCGCTTTCTTTGCTTTCACGAAATTAAAGTACTCATGCCCCGATCCGGATATAAGTTCGAAAGACCCGTTCCCGAAAGGTCCCTTGATGCGGTACACCTCCATCATTTTACTTGTTTTATTAAAACGTGTCAGTATCGTATTTTCCGGATAAAACCGCAGGGAATCCGAGTTCAGGTTGAAAAGGGTATACTGGTAATTCGTGTCCTGGTCCGAAATCCGCAGGGGATCGGTGAGCGAATGCAAGCGTTTTGATGCGGTTTCATAGGATAGAATGTCTTTTTCTGCCTGGACAAACAGGTTGCTGTCATCGGGTCCCCAGCCAATAATTCCGCGGGGCTCATCCTCTTCGATCATTCCGTTCTTATCCTCGAAGAAATTTCCTTTCCAGCCGCAGGTGATGCACTCCTCTACTTGTGAGTCTGTATCCATTAGGTAGTATTGCTTTGTCAGATGATTCCAGAAGACAAATTGTTTTCCGCCCGGCGACAAGTATCCCCTCGTATAGACTTTTTCTCTCAGGGTGGAAATTTTCCCGTCCGAAACCCGGACCAAATAATAATTGGTGGGATTCATCGTATTCCAGGTTTCATAACGGTATAATTCGTCGCAACTCGCTAGCATGACCTGTTGAGCGTGACGTTCTGATGAATGGAGATGTAAACTGTCGTTTCCAAGCACAGCCATTTCACCTGAATTCAGATGATATACTGCCAGGTTGGTTCGCGTCTGGTCTCTTTTCAGTTCCACCAATTGCTGTGGCTGCAAACGCTTATCTTTCCAATGCCATATGTCCACCTTGGATTTTTCTGTTTCCAATAAGGTATCCTTAAAAGGCTTTTCAGGCCGGTCGGCCACTCCGAAAAACACATCCGTATCGTTGTTATTCAGGTATGGTTTGAAATTCGATGACAAAACTTCCTCATTCACGAATTCGGCTGAGGTATCGATCAATGGCCTAAACACCTTTGTTTCCGGGTGGATCATAAATAAAGACCAGCGTTTATCGGAAGCAGTATCTATGGTTGCCATTCCAAGCAGCATCGGGTCCTTCCCCGAGAAATTAATCCCTGCATACTCGTTTACTCTTTTGTGATCGTTCCAAACCTCTTTCTTGGTAAAGTCGTAAATCCCCAAACGAACGGAGTCTTTTTTGAATTTTTCCTGTTGAATAAAAACGGCATACTTTCCGTCCTTACTCATTTCAAATTGGGTGACATTTTTAAAGCATTTCTTTTCTTTGGAAACCGGGTCGATCAAGGTCAGCAATTTTCCATCGGTTTTGATCTTTCCCTTTTTCTTTTCGTGTTTCGCTTCTTTTTTTGCTTCGCTTTTGCTCAGATATCCTTTTGGCCATTCATTCTTAGGAGCCAAAAAACCCAGTGCGTCGCCCTTTTCGGCAAGTTTGAACTCTTTCACCTGACCATACTTCCGTACAGATGCATCCGCAGTGAACCAGATCGCCAGAGAATCTTTCGGCCATTTTTCCTTGTTTACTTTTGCAAGCTCCACCTTCCGTAAGGTGTCAAAACCCGGATGGATCTTAAAAACAACAAAACTTCCGTTTTCATCGAATTTCGGTTCATAGCCGCGTGCAACGGAATCTTTCTTTCCTGTTTCCAGGTTCACGAGATACAAGAAGCCATCTCCGCGATACGGTTTCACCGAATACACACTAAACTTTCCATCCTGTGAAAGTTGTACATCGCCCACTCTATTCCAGGAATCGTAGACTTCCGGTCCCAAAATTTTCTTTTGACCAAAAGCGTGCAACCCTAAAAATACCGAGGCTAAAACACTAAACCCAACCGCTGCTTTCATGAAATCTAACTTATTTTAAACGAATGGTTAAATATAAATACTTAATTTGTGACACGAAATAATAAAACGCATGATCCGACGAAAAGGAATATTACTTGTGATCACTATCCTTTGGGTATTCGAATTCTCTGCGTTTTCTTATGAAGTTCCAAAATCAGGGGCAGATGTTCGCACAAACGCCCCAAGACCGGCGTCCGTTATCGAATTGTTCAACCTGATCGATCCCCCAGAAAAGACAGAAACCACGGATGAACCAGTCGGGAAAAAGACTGTGGGCACGGATAAGAAGTCGACCCCGGGAGACAGTATCGCCGTATTAAAATTACTCAACGCCGCTGCTCCGATTGCGCATTCGGATTATAAAAAAGCATTCAAGCTCACTACCGAAGCAATACAGATTGCCGAAGCGACCAAAGACAAAGAACTCATCGGAAGGGCACAAAACACGATGGGAAACCTCTATTGGTTTTCCGGGGACTACACACACGCCTCCCAGTATTACATCGATGCGCTCAAAAATTTTCAAAAGACCAAAAACCAGGCTCAAATTGCCGAATGTTACCGGAATATCGGGTGGATCTACCTGGGACAGGAGAAATACGAATTGTCCGAAGAATATTTGTTGAAGTCCCTGAATTTGAACATCAAACTCGACAATAAGAAACGGATCATCATCAATTACGATGATCTGGCCAATTTATACCTGACATCCAGGCAATACGAAAAAGGATTGGAGTCGTGTGAAAAATCACTCGCATTGGCCAAAAAATATCAATTCCCGGATGCAATCGGAACGATACATGTTACAACAGGTCAGCTCAATTATAAATTAAACCGGCTCAGCGAAGCAGAAAAAGAATACAAAACGGGAATCGGTATCCTGGAAAAAGTTCCCAACGAATCCTATAATTTGTGCCTTGGTTATTTAGGTTTGGGGAAAGTCAAGAATGATCGCGGAATATTAAGCGATGCATTGCCTTTGTTCGAAAAGGCAATTGCGCTTGCCAGGGCAAACAATTTTCCTCCCGAACTGGCTGAAGGATATCTTTTGGCTTCGAAGATCTACCATGCCCGGGATAATTTGAGCAAAGCCTACGACTATATGGAACTGTATGCGCAAACCAACGATTCGGTGAACGCACGTAACAACCGCGACTACATCCAGGAAATGGGTGCCAAATTAGAGTACGAACAGAATAAGCTTCAGATTAAATCCCTGGAACAAGAGCGGAAATTATCGGATGTCCGCCTGGATCGCGAGCGCAATTTTAAGATCTTCCTGATCATCATCATTTTTTTCCTTTTCCTGCTGGGATTCTTTATTTACCGTTCATTTTTGCGTAAAAAGAAAGACAATGAACTGATTGCAAAAGCTTACCAGGAAATCGAAATCAAAAACAAGGACATTTCGGACAGCATTGAATACGCCTTGCAGATTCAGCAAGCCCGGTTACCTCATGTCGAGACCATACAACAATCCTTTCCCGAATTTTTTGTCCTGTACCTTCCAAGGGATACAGTGAGCGGTGATTTCTATTGGTTTACCGAAACAGAAAACGGAAAAAAGGTCTTTGCCGTTTCCGATTGCACCGGACACGGAATTCCAGGAGCTTTTATGAGCATGATGGGAATTGACGGGTTGAACTATGCAATCCTTGAAAAGCGCATTGAAAGCTCTTCTCAGATCCTGGATCACGTCAATAAGTTCATTATCGAATCCCTGAAACAGGATCTGGACACGGTGAAAAACAAAGACGGGATGGATACAGCAATCTGTATTTTCGAAAAGGACCTGAGCAGTGTTAAATATGCCGGAGCAAACAGGCCGCTTTGGCTGATACGCGATAACGAACTGATACAATTTCTACCTGATAAGATGTCCATCGGCGGGAACAATTATTCCGATTATCAATTCAATGAAATTACCATTCCGCTTCAAAAAGGAGATGCCGTTTATTTATTCTCCGACGGGTATCCCGATCAGTTTGGCGGTGAGCGGAATAAGAAATTTATGACTAAAAACCTCAAGCAGCTGCTCCTGGAAATAACCCATCTGTCTGCAAGGGAACAGGAACGGGTTTTACTGAAAAAACTCCAGAATTGGAAAGGGGGTCTTCCTCAAATTGACGATATTATCCTCGTTGGAATTAAACTTTAACAGTATGAAAATTACGCTTGTTATTTTGTTGTTCTTTTTTACAACTCAATTATCAGCTCAACACAGTCTGGTATTTCCAGAGCCTGTTAATGTGGAACAAACAACAGACAACTTTGTTTTTAACGGTCTGCTGACGGTCGATAATACCCGGATTCCGTCCGATTTATTCTCCTACCTCCGGGAATTATTCGGACGCCAATTCATCCACCTCGAACCGGCTTCTGCCAAAGATGACGCTACCATCCGTTTAAAACAGGTCCAGACTTTCGCTTATACGGAAGGTTACCAGCTGTCAGTCACACATACCGGAATTGAGATCCAATATAGCAGCTACGCCAGTTTATGCAATGCCTTTCAAACTCTGAACCAACTGATACAAAATCCGAAAGAACTCGCAGGAATCCGTATTTCCGATCAACCTGCATTTGCGTACCGGGGAGTTCACCTGGACTGCAGCCGCCACTTTTTCAGCATAGGAGAATTGCGAAAATTCATTGATCAACTGGCCAAATTGAAGTTCAATCGGTTTCACTGGCATTTGACAGACGACCAAGGTTGGAGGATAGAGATTAAAAAATACCCGAAACTTACAAGCGTCGGGGCCTGGAGAGACAGCACGCTGATCGGTCACTTCAGCAAACAACCGGCAGAATGGGACCACACGAAATACGGTGGTTTCTATACCCAGGAAGAAGCCAGACAATTGGTAGAATATGCCCGGATCCGCGGAATAGAGATCATTCCCGAAATCGAAATGCCAGGACATGCCAGAGCCGCATTGGCAGCATACCCGGAACTAAGCTGTACGGAAAAACAACTCCCGGTTGCTGGTACATGGGGCGTATTTGATGACGTCTTTTGCAGCCAGGAAAAAACCCGCACATTCCTGAAAGATGTGCTCGATGAGATCATTGAGCTCTTCCCTTCCCAAGTAATCCATATCGGAGGAGATGAATGCCCGAAGATCAATTGGGAAAAATGCCCCAAGTGCAAAGCAGTGATGACCCAAAATCACTTAAACACCACTCACGAGCTCCAAAGTTTCTTTATCCAGGATATCGAAAAGCACGTCAATGCAAAAGGAAGGACCATTATCGGTTGGGATGAGATCCTGGAAGGTGGTTTAGCTCCGAATGCCCAGGTGATGTCCTGGCAGGGAATGGAAGGCGGGATTGCGGCGGCAAAACAGAAACACCGCGTAGTTATGACCCCGACTTCCTATTGTTACTTCGATTACTACCAAAGCGGACATCCTTCCGAACCACTCGCAATCGGTGGTTACCTTCCTTTGGAAAAAGTATACCGTTTTGATCCGATCAAAGGAGTGGAAGATGAGTACAAACAATATATTCTGGGTGGACAGGCAAATCTCTGGACGGAATATTTACCGACCATCCAGTCTGTCGAATACAATGCTTTCCCGCGCTTGGTAGCAATGGCTGAGGTCTTATGGAATAAAAGCAGTGTTCCCTATTCTGATTTTGTTGAAGCGTTGTCTTCGACCTATTTGCCTCAATTGCGTAATGACGGTGTTCGTTTCTCCACTTCCTTTTTGGATCCGACTTTGCAAATAAGACTTTCCAAATCCGGCGCTGGCTATGATCTGATTAAACCGGTAAACGATGTTGTTTTTTCCGTAAACAACGAAATCGTAAACGGGATTGATATTGAAAGAACCGATCAGGTCGGGGAACACCGTTACTTAATCCATTCCAATATCGGGGACCAGGAATTGCGTGTATGTGATTATACCTTTACTTCTCATTTGGCTTTGGGTAAAACAGTCCGTTTCGATACTCAACCGCACGAAAAATATAACCACAACGGAAATCTTGGACTTACCGATGGCGTAGTTGGTAAAAAACCATGGAAAGGGAACGAATGGTTGGGGTTCAACGAGGATACGGTGCGGTTTACCCTCGACCTGGAAGAGCTTACTTCATTTCGTACCATACGCATCGAAACGTTGAATGACCCCGGATCCTGGATTTACCGACCGGAAAAATACGTAATCCAGGTAAGCTCCGACGGGAAAAAATTCAAAACGGTAGCCAAATCGAAATTAACCGGCGACGTCATCCGGGTAACTAAAAAAATGAAAGCCCGTTATGTCAAAGTAACAATCTACAATAACGAATTCATCCCTCAGGGACAGACCGGAGCAGGTTTTACTCCCTGGACATTTATCAACGAACTGATTCTCACCAAATGAACATAGAAATTTGTGTCGGCACGCTGGAGGCTGCACGTATTGTCAGCAAACAACCGATCGATCGTATCGAAACCTGCATTGCTTTGGAACAAGGCGGGTTAACTCCTTCCAGGGCGATGGTTTCCTGGATCCACAATACCTTTCACCTGGAACAACACGCATTGATCCGCGTTCGTGCAGGCGGTTTCGTTTACAACTACGATGAAATCGTGGTCATGCGGGATCAAATCCTGGAATTGAAGGATTCAGGGATAAAAGGGCTGGTAGTCGGCGCTCTTACCAAAGACTTTAAATTGAACCTGGAAGCACTGGAAACCTGGAAACGAACAGCTCCCAATATCGATTTTACTTTTCACCGCGCTTTCGATCATACAGATGATTGGAGAACGGCGATAGACCAACTTGTCAAACTGGGTTTTAAACGCATTTTAACGAGCGGATCGGATCTGAGTGTTGCACATGGAATAAATCGCTTAAAAGAGTTTGTTTCGTATGCAAACGGGCGGATTGAGATCATGGCAGGCGGTGGCGTAAAGGAAGAATTGATCCCGGAACTGAAAGCAACGGGAGTTGATGCCATTCATTTTTCCGGAACTTCGAGGGTAACAGTAGAATCGGGAACTGCATTTGAAGAGGCCCTGTTACTTCCGGATGAAAATAAACTCACAGAAATTTTAGCCGCGATCCAGGGATAAGTGGTTTTAGAAGGTAATTCGTTATATAATGAAAATAGGATATCTTAATTTCAGGATATTAAAAAGCCCCGATACTACAACGGCATCGGGGCTTTTCGTTATTCAGCCAATTATTAATTTTTGATCAACTTGAATGATTGAGTTGCTCCGCCTACTTCAATATTCAGGAAGTAAACTCCCTGAGCTTCCGTAGAGATATCGAAGGTTATTCCACTGGTTGTTTGTGGTTTCTCTTCACGGATCAATCTTCCCGTTACATCGCGGATAACAAATGATTTCAGGTTCACTTCTTTATTGAAAGAAACAGTGATCTTTCCATTTGTCGGGTTCGGATATACCGACACATCTTCGAAATTCAGGTCATCAATTCCCAAATTGGAAATCGTTACACAAGCACTCGTATCTGTACAACCGTTTCTGGTTACGATCACCGCGTATGAACCGTTTGCAGGTGCAATGAAGGATTGGCTCGTAGCTCCTGAGATCGGTGTGTTTGTTGCACAATTGATCCATTGGTAAGTTGCCGTTCCCTGAGCGGAAGAAATCGTTGTACCTGCAACAGTGGTGTTCAGGTTCAGTGTAGTTTGAGTAACCGTTACTGAAGCACATGTTCCGGCTGTCACGCATCCACCTTCTCCTCTTACAAAGTATGTTCCGGCAGCAGAAACATTCAGTGAAGTTCCCGAACCGACTGAAGTTCCTCCGCAAGATCCCGAATACCATTGCCAATCGGTGGCGTCATTCAAGGTTCCCGCAGTTACAGACAAGGTTGTTGATCCACCCGGGCAAATGGTAGTTGTACCACCAATTGTTGCCGCGGTTGGCGGTGTACAAGGTGTTGCCGGTGTGTAACAAATCTCCAGTCCCCAAGAATTCAATGCTCCACCGTCCTGGTTGAATGCATCCGAAATCGTTAATGTCCAGGTTCCGCTCATGTTTTGTCCGTCAAATGCCGACAAGGCAGCTGCAGGAATGTAGTATCCTCCACCAACCGGCGGACAAGGAAGCGTAGCCGTAGAAGCCTCATCGTCAAAATTCAAATTGAAATCCGCTTCGTCGTTACATGGATTCACCATCAAATTAACAATCGTTCCTGTCGGACTGGTTAATTTAATCGTTAAATCACTGATGTATGAGTGTGTTCCTGCCAGGTTTACCACATTGATATCGTTGATCGTTCCTCCTGTTGCAATATTCATCGTAGAAGTAACAGTCGGTGTTCCGGACGCGGAAATTGTAACCGGTACATTCGTTGCATTGAAAGTCATACAAGAAGCTGTAGTAAATGAGAAGGTTGCAGACGCTACCGGAGCAGAGCACGAATTCAAGGTTTCAATTTTCCAGTAATAAGTCGTAGCCGGGCTCAACAGGGTAGCCGTATATGTTGGGGAAGTCAATCCTGTTGCACTTTCAATTACTGTTGTAAAGGTAGCATCCGTAGCAATTGTAATGTTATACTGAACTCCTACACCCGGATTTGTCCATGTCATATTCGGGCTTACCGGAACACTTGTTGCAGCGTTTGCCGGACTGGTCAGTGCAGAAGCAACTACACCGGATGTTGAAATCAACACGGTTCCATTGGTAAAATGCGCGCCAGATGTGGAAGCTCCGTCAACAGTAATGCTGTAAGTTCCCGGAGTTGCACCTGCCGTATTCGTAATGGTCATTGTAGCATTTGTACCCGGAGTTGCTGGATTCGGAGTAAATGAAACGGTCGTTCCTGCAGGGTTACCCGTTGCAGATAAAGTCACCGGATCAACGTATGAACCAATTTGACCGACAACTACTGTAAACACTGCATCCGTTCCCTGGCAAGCAGAAACCGTTGAGTTTTGGAAATTCAGGGTATAATCGTTTGTTGCTGCAGTGATTGCGAAAACGTTGTTCGACACATCGAAGAATGTCCCGTTTTCACACATGACCATAATAATTGCCGTTGTTGTAGCCGTATTCGGTACAGTGATCACCTGGGATCCGTCGTTTGGAACATCGTTCGCGATTACAGTAAATGTAGCTCCACCGTCTGTCGAAATCCATACGTCTACATTTGCACAAGCAACCGGGGCCACATCTGTGTTTGCAACAGACCAGGTTACGGTCTGAGTCGAATTCCCGGGCCATGAAATCCCTGTAGCACTTGGGTAATTCACAATAAACGGTCCTGCTGAAGTTGTTGTTGTGACTGTGATATCTGCATGATCATTGCATCCTCCGTTCGCTTCATTATCCCGAACGGTGCACCGGAAATTCATTGTTCTATTTACAGTAGGAAGTACTTCCCATGTAAACGGTCCGCCAGTCATTAAGCTCGAGATCGAAGGAAAATAACGGGTTCCGCTGGTGGTCGGAGATTTCGCACGGAAATTCGGTCCGCTGGTGTTCGTTCCAACCGGCGGTTGGGTTGCCGTTCCGGTCTGCCCGTTGTCCATTTGTTCCCAGCAATAGGTCAGTACATCTCCGTCCGGGTCTGTAGCAGTTGCTGTTAGCGCGAAAGGAGTATTTGCCGGGATCGTAACACTTCCTACAGTTCCGCTGATTGTTGGAGCCGATTGAGCAGGAATAGCAGTTGAAACTGCACAGGTATTTCCGCCAGCGTTAATGAAAATATGCATTTCATTCATGTTCACCCCATGGAAATTATCATCCGAATGCGGCTGAACATCTTGTGGAGAGCAAATTCCTGCGTAAGCCATGATCGAACTTCCGGATCCTGGTTCCATTGCTGTGGAACCATTTGCATTTCCGGAACAGGACCCTGTATTTCCCCTGAAACTATGGTTTCCGGAAAATTCATGCCCCATTTCGTGTGCGACATAATCAATATCAAACGCATCACCGACAGGAGCACCTGAACCGGTAACACCTCTGGCTTTATTCGAAGAACTGCAAACAACACCTAATCCTGCCAATCCACCGGAGTTCGTTCCGAAAACGTGACCGATATCGTAATTGGCAGAACCAATGACGGTAGTTGTATTTGTTTGATTCTGATTGATCATCGTTCCCGGATTTCCGTTCGTAAACGGATCTGTTCCGGAATTGGTGTAAATCAATAAATTGTTATTTGCGATGATTGTCATAGTTACAGCAAAATCACGCATGTACACTCCGTTTACGCGGTTCATGGTTGTCACCTGAGCTGCCTGAGCCAGTGCAACTGTTCCGCCGTGGAAGGCCGTGTATTCTCCGGTAGCAGACAATGCCAACCGATAGGTTCGTTTGGTACAGTTCCCGAAGCTTTTCACAATATTGTCATTTGCGCCTTTGATCTCGGTCCCCATTGCTTCTTCTAAATGACATTGGAATGTCTTATCGGATGTATAATCTGCCCTGGAATAAACCACATAATGTTCAATGTCCCCACCTCCAAACGAATAAGGATCGATAAACACAGTTGATTGTCCCGGGATAAGCGTCATTGCATGAAAGCCCTGCGGAGTCAAATCAAACTTAACCACCTCACCGGAATTATCCATTGCGATTCCGTCGAAGGAACGAATTTCCGGGAATTGAGCAGCTAATCCCAAAGACATGGTTTCATTCTCATGCACCTGATAAGTTCCAACGGTACCATCCGGTTTGGGAAGTTCCATAAAAACCGGAATGTAATTCGGATCATCAATGCGCTTAGCCTGCGCCAAAAGCTGGTGCATCCTGGAGATATCCAGTTTGAAGGTTAAGAATTTTGTTGGTTTAATGTAACGGGTCCCACTTTCGGGGATCTCGCTTTCCGCAATCATTTTCCACGTACCCTTTTGCGGTTTTGTAGTTTGTGAGAAACTTACAGAACATAGAGATACACTTAGGAAAAATACGCCGGAGAGTAGTATTCTTCTTTTCATAAGAGAGTAATTTGAGCTCTGAATTTACTATTTAAATCGGTATTTCAACTAACAATTAACGTTTAAGATTGTATTCTTAAAATGTTTTTGCCGGTTTATTGGTCATTTCAAACACCAATTTCCCCCCGTTCTTTAAGCGTTGGTAACTCAGTTTAAAATCTTTCAATTTGATCCCGTTGAAATAAACAGCTTTGACATACGGATTCTTCTCGCTTTGATTTTTCGCGCTTATTTCTATCACTCCACCGTTCTCCAAATGGATTTTTGCATTTTGCACCAGCGGACTACCCAAAATATAGTCGTCGGAACCCGGGCAAACAGGATAAAATCCAAGCGAACTGAAAATGTACCAGGCACTCATTTGTCCGCAATCATCGTTCCCGCTTAAACCGTCAATTTTAGCAACGTATTTTGTTCTCAATACCTGGCGGATGTATTTCTGGGCCAAATCCGGTCTTCCAACCCAATCAAACAAATAAATGACGTGATGAGACGGTTCGTTTCCATGAACATACGAGCCCATGATCCCTTCGCGGGTAATGTCTTCGGTATGCTCGAAGTATTTATCAGCCAATTGCATCGTGAACAGCGAATCAAGGTGTGAAGCAAAACGTTTTTTTCCTCCCATCAATGCGATCATCGAATCTACCTGGTGCGGAACATACAAACTGTAATTCCAGGCATTCCCTTCGATATAACCTGCCTGGTGTGTTTCCAATGCATCAAATTTTTCGATGAATTTCCCGGAACTCAGACGTGCACGCATAAACCCGGAAGCCGGATCAAAAACGTGCCGGTAATTTGCACTTCGTTTCGAAAATTCTTCGTAGATATCCATACGTTTCAGGCCAAGCGCCAACTGTGCAATGCACCAATCGTCATAAGCATACTCCAATGTTTTGGAAACCGAACTCCCGCTTTTGTCTTCGGCCACATATCCCAGGTCCATGTACGAACCGATTCCTTCAAAATAGCGGGTACGGGCAGTTTGCACGCACGCATCCAGTGCTTTGTCGTAATCAATTCCCTGCAACCCTTTGTTGTAAGCATCCGAAATGACAGAAACAGAATGATATCCGATCATGCACCAGTTTTCATTCGCATAATGCGACCACATGGGCAACATTTTTTCTGCACTTTGTTTTTGGTGGGCAATCATGGAATTGACCATGTCTGCATTTCGTTTCCGCTGCACCAGGTTGAACAACGGATGCAAGGCCCTGTAAGTATCCCAAAGAGAAAAAGTGGTATAATTGACGTCCCCGTTTTTATTGTTCTCATTGGAAAAATCCAGTCCGCGGTATTGACCGCTCCAATCCTGATAAATTGTTGGACCCAAACAAGTATGATAAACTGCAGTGTAGAAATTCGTCAAATCTGCTTCGTCAAGCATCTGTACATCAAATTTATCCAGTTCCTTTTCCCAGAGCATTCCCCCCGCTCTCAAGTATCCGTCAAAATTCCAATCGGGTGTTTCGTGTTCCATATTCTCCACAGCACCTTCCATGCTCACGGGCGATAAGGCAACCTTCAGAAGGAGTTGTCTTGAAGGACCCAGATCAAAATCGAAAAAGGCTCTGAATTGTGCAGCTGACATTTCCGGGAAATTGTCTTTCAAATTAAATTTTCTCCAAAATCCCTGGTACACTTTTTTTGACTGGAAATCATTGTAACCATAAGATTTAATTGGCTTTGAAAATTCGATAGCAAAATAAACTGTTCGGTTCTTTGCCCAACCGGTAGTTTGTCTAAAACCCACCACATGATATTCATCAACTACACGAACGTAAGTATTTACGTTCTTCCCGTCATAATTGTAAATACCGGCAATCAAATCGAGGATAATGTGTGCAGAATCTTCTTTCTCAAAGGTGTAACGGTGAATACCAACTCGTGTGGTAGTGGTTAATTCGGCTTTTATCTGATGATCATCCAACACCACTGAATAGTAATTGGGTCTCGCCATTTCATTTTCATGATTGTAAGCAGAACGAAAACCACTTTCCGGTTTTGAAGCAATGCCTGGATTCAATTGCAGCTTTCCACTTGTTGGCATGATCGAAATATCTCCCAAATCCGAATGGCCTGTACCACTGAAATGCGTATGACTGAATCCGACGATCGTCGGATCTTCGTATTGATAACCCGCACAGTATTTATAGACATCCGGATTGTATTTTCCATCAACTGCGTAAGAAAGCGTATCCGTATCCGGACTCAATTGCACCGATCCGAAAGGGACTGTTGCACCGGGGAAAGTATGTCCCATTTTGGACGTTCCGATCAATGGATTGACATATTTTAGCTTGCTTTGAGCTGAAACAAACCCTGCAAAAAGTATGATTCCAAGAGTTAGAAGAGAGAGACGCATGAACTTCGATTTTCACGAATATAATTAATCCGGACCACAAAGGCACGCATATGCGTTAACCGCACGATGAACAAAACATACCAGGATTAATTGAATAAAAGCAGGGAAGCGCAATAATTACCGCTGAACGAAATCCTGTTTCTTTAGAAACGCAGGTGTTTCACAGTATGTCCGTTATAAATAAGCTGCTTCAGGGAGTCGATTCCTATCATCAAATGCTTATCCACGTACCCGGCAGTGACTTTTGAATCGCTTTCACTGGTTTTCACACCTTCCGGTGTCATCGGCTGGTCGCTTACCAGCAGCAGAGCCCCCGTAGGAATTTTATTGGCGAAACCAACCATGAAGATCGTAGCTGTTTCCATATCAATAGCCATCGCGCGGATACGGCTCAAATATTCTTTGAATTTCTCGTCGTGTTCCCAAACCCTGCGGTTGGTCGTATAACAGGTTCCTGTCCAGTAGTCAAAGCCGGCGTCGCGAATGGTTGTAGAAATTGCCTTTTGAAGCGCGAAGGCCGGTAATGCCGGAACCTCCGACGGAAAATAATCGTTACTTGTTCCTTCTCCGCGAATAGCTGCGATCGGTAAAATCAGATCACCTACTTCACTTTTGCTTTTCAATCCGCCGCACTTTCCGAGAAATAGCACCGCTTTTGGCTTGATCGCGGACAACAAGTCCATGCAAGTAGCTGCTGAAGCACTTCCCATTCCGAAATTGATGATCGTAATACCATTTGCTGTTGCACACTGCATGGGTTTGGTTCGGCCAATGACTTCCACCTCGTACATTTGGGCGAATTTTTCAACATAATTATGGAAATTGCACAGCAGGATGTATTCGCCGAAATTTGTCAATTCTTCTCCTGTGTAGCGGGGCAACCAGTTTTCTACTATTTCTGTTTTTGTCTTCATGGTGCGATCTGAGTTTTGTGAAAATAGCGAAGATATTTGAGACCGTTGTGTTATTTTTTGGTGAAAATCGGGCTAAAACGATATTGCCCCGAGCAATATGTAGGATTCCAAGAATAAAGGCCATCTCTTCGTTATATCACGAAATAATGAAATCGCAACATCACTTCTTTGTACCGATTTGAACCAATTCCCCCGATCAATTGTCCCACTGACAATTCAGGAATGCACTTCATCCTCCCAACAGCTCACGATCACTTTCTCAGAAAAGTCCAGAACGTTTTTTTGGAAACACCGCTCACCCTGATTTGCGGATACAATTCACTGAATGATGCCGGAACTTTGATCTTCTTCGAATCGTCCCAATTCATTTTGGCCCCGAATGCTTCGTCTTCCATGATTTCCAAATAATCAACTTCCTGCTTGGTATGGGTCAGCCAAAAGCATATTTCGGGAGTTTTTCCTGCATATTGATTGGCTTTATACCGTTCACTAATCACGAAATTTTTCCACAATTCCTCCACGTCATTCCGAAATTCCAGGGGTTGAAACGCACGTATCAGAGCATTTCGGATCCCATTATCCAGGAAATAAACGACGTGACTCTTCTTCAATTCATAGCGGTGACCATTATTATAAGAAGGAATCAGGATCAGCAAATTCGCCTTGGCGAACAATTTCACATAGCGTTCCACTGTTTCATTATCCAGCCCACATTTCTTACCCAAATCGTTGAAGCTGATAACTTTCCCGATATTAAATGCCAGGTGTCTGAGTAGTTTGACCAGCTTCTCCTTTTTGTTGATCCGTTCGGAAGCGCCCAGTTGCGTAAAAATGCTTGATTCAATAATTTCAGAAATCATTTTCTCAGCCTGATCTTCCTGCGTCACCACTTCCGGGTAATACCCATAGATCAAACGTTGTTCCAGGTCTTTATCTTCCTGTACCAAGCCATAAAATTTCGCGCTTTCCGGATAAGAAAGTGGAAACAAATTCAACTCCAATCCTTGCTCACGCAATGCTTCCCACAAATCTTCATGGAGCTCCGGTTCAAAAGAACAAATGAGCAGGACGTTTTCAAGAAAATCCAGTTCAATAGCAAAATCGATGTATTCCTGGAGGTTCTCCAACAATTGTGCATCTCGGATGATTACCACCTTTTTATCCTGGCTGAAGCGCTTCAGTTCGTGCAATGAATCTATTGCCTTTCGTTCTTTCTTATCGGAACAATCAATCATCCCGATTTGAGGGTCGTCCAACCGGAAAATTTGAGAAACGAGCGTTAACCTGCCTGTTCGCCGGGCACCTTTCAGAACGACAATTTTACTTTCTTCGCATTTTTGACGCAGCACCGGTTCGAGTATTCTTTCAATCATGATTCGCAATTAGTGAACCGAAATTACCATTATCCGATAAAATCATTTAAAGATTGCGAAAAATCAATAAACAACCGGATGTTGGTTATTCCTTTTCTGTCAGAATTTCAAACTTTTGGAAGAATTTGACCGGACGATCAGAATGCATGAATTTGTTTCCTCCGTAACAAATCAATTCGTAACACACATCCCCGAATTGAATGAAGCGTTTCCATTGATAACCTTTGATCGGGTCGAGTATCAACCCTTCCATTCCCTTCGCTCCGTCATCTAAAAAGAATTCCTTGGTTTGAGCCATGTCGTTTTCCAGGAAATGGTACCGGTTATCATCCAGATAATCAGGTGAGGCATGAATAACCAGCTCATAAGTATTTCCCTGTCCCAATTCCTGGTAGATGTAGTGTTTTTTATCGGTTTCTTCCAAGAGTGTCGGTTTTCCACCAAAAGTCATCCGAAAGCTATTCTCTTCATCCGAAACGGCAAACGTTCGCCACGACTGAACCAGTTTCTTTTCGGTTACGGTGGTATTATCGTAAGTTGCTTTTACTGCACGTACCTGGAATCCTTTTTGTCGCAGTAGCTGCAAAACCCCGTCTGTCCCATGCAAATGACCGGAACCGATCGCACAAAAAACGGTTCGTTTACGCATCAGGGTATCCAATCCTTTCGCCATGATCTGATTTCGTTTGGTGATCAGTTCATCGTATGCATCCGGAGCACTTTTGAATTGCGATTTCAACATATTCGTCAGGGAAGCGATGTCTCCGTTGATGTATGTCTGGATAAACGCTTCTTTGGTAAAAAACAAACCATTGATTGCTCTGCGGGTATTAAACAATTCCGGATTCTCTGCCAGTTTCAACTGATCCTGCACGGTTTCCAACTGGTAAAATCCTTTTCCTCCGCAATAACCGGCCTGCTGAAAATAAGCATCCAGGAATTGTGGCCTTCCGTCTTCGGAACCGTAAACGGTTTGAGTCGCTTTTTTGGAACTTGCAAAGGATCGTTCTTTATCGAACAGGTCAAAATTGAAGAGATTCAGGCGCACATCGTATTGGTCGTATATCTGCGTTACGTCCGTTTCCAACACTACTGCATCTACACTTACGAAAGCAGAATAGAGGGAATCCGGGAAATTAAACAAACGGGGATCGTTGGAATGCATACTCCCGAAAATGTAGCTGATCTTCTTTGTACGGGGTGCTTTGACTTCCCAGAGTAATTGGTACTCTTTCTCCACTTCCTGGCCAAATGCCTGAAAGCAATGAAACAAAAAAAGCATGCATCCGATTTTGTACATAGCGCTAAAGTGCTAAAAAACGATTAACTGTTTGGTTTCAGTAAGTTAAACTATCCCAAAATTACTAAAAAATGAGTCTGTCCACATGATTTTCTCCAAAAGCATATGGAATATATGCCAGGGAATCAATTGGTTTTGTTAAAATGACCGGTGTGGATTTCCCCAGTGAAATAGTTCCGTGAGTTTGAGACAATCCCATTGCATAGGCGGCATTAATGGTTAAAGCATTCAACGCTTCTTCCGGTGTCAGGCGCATCTTCACGCATGCCAGCGAAAAGATTTGCTGCATATTATCGCATGGAGTTGTTCCCGGATTGTAATCCGTAGCCAGTGCAACCGGCAGTCCTTCTGCGATAAATTTCCGTGCGTTTCCAAAGGGAATATTGATAAAATGGGAACAACCCGGAAGGAAAGTCGGCATACATCCGCTTCCTTTGAGTACTGCGATATCCTCGTCGTTCGATTCTTCCAGGTGATCAACGGAAAGCGCGCCCAATTCAACCGCTGCTTTTACTCCACCCATGATGGAGAACTGATTAACGTGTACTTTGGGGATCAATCCCACTTTTTTACCTTCCGAAAGAATGTATTGCATTTCCTCTACCGAGAAATAGTTGCGTTCACAAAACACATCGATGTAATCAGCCAAACCTTCTTTTGCGATCAATGGAAGCATTTCGTTCACGATCAGATCAATGTACGCTTTGTGATTTTCCTTGAATTCCTTCGGAAAAGCATGTGCCCCCAAAAAAGTAGCCTTGACGGCGATTCCTGCTTCTTGCTTTAGGCGTTTGATGACGCGCAAAATCTTCAGTTCTGCCTCAACAGAAAGTCCGTATCCGGATTTGATCTCAACTGCACCGGTCCCGTTTGCTTTCATCCTGTTGATGCGCTTCAGGGCTTCCCGGAACAATGCTTCTTCAGAAAGTTCGCCCAACCTGCGTGCAGAATTCAGAATTCCTCCGCCTTTCAATGCAATTTCTTCGTACGTTAATCCATTGATGCGATCTACGAATTCTTCCTCGCGGGTGCGTGCAAATACCGTATGGGTATGTGGGTCGCAAAAAGCAGGCAATACACTCTGACCTTCCGCATCGATTACTTCCACACCACGCCAGTCCGTGATTCCTTCCCAGTCTTCCATGGAACCGTAAGCCATAATGACACCGTCTTCCAATGCAAGGAATGCATTTTTGATCGTCGGGACGTGTTTCATTGCTTCCCCGCAGATCATTTCCGGAAAATCTTCTCCGACCTGGTAAAGCGTATGGATATTTTTGATGAGGATTTTTGCCATGTTTCTCGTGTTTCAGTTATCAAAGGTAAGCATCTTAACGTTTTAACAGCAAAGCTTCTGCGCGATATTCTTCGTTGATTCCGTAAAAATTTGCATTGTTAAAACCCTATATTACCAAATCATTAATTCAATTTTAATTACATTCGTTTCAGAACTACGAAAAACTATGAAAAACGCTCTCTTGTGCTTATGCCTAAGCATCTCTTATTCTGTATTTTGCCAAACATTTACCGGTGGTGGCGGACCGATCAATGACAACACAACCATTGATATTCCCGTTTCTGTTAGCGGCCTTCCGGCAACGATCGATACAACGAACTTCGGATTGGAAACGGTTTGTATTGATCTTGTCCATACGTACGATGCCGATCTGACTGTTTGGATCGTCGCGCCGGATGGAACGGTTGGCATGCTGTTTTCAAATACAGGCGGTGGCGGTGACAACTTTACCAATACGTGCTTCAACATGGATGCCACTACCAGTTTGTCTGCGGGAACAGCACCATTTACAGGAACATTCAAACCGTCGGGGCAAATGGGATTGGTCAATAACGGGCAAAATCCGAACGGGACCTGGAAACTTCGTGTGAATGATAATTACGGGGCAGATGAGGGAAATGTGATTTCCTTTTCGATTACTTTCGGGAATAACCCGGCAGGATATTTTTCGTTTACCTCCTCTCTTTTGCCGATTGTTGAGATCAACACGAACGGAAATGTGATCCAGAACGACCCGAAGGTAATGGCAGATATGAGCATTCGCTTCAACGGGCAAGGTGTGCGGAATTACATGACAGATACCCCATCGGATTACAACGGAAAAATCGGAATTGAGTACCGCGGGAATTATTCGCTGTCACTTCCGCAGAAACCGTATGCTTTCGAAACCTGGGATGTGAATGGAAACACAATCGATTCTTCTTTGCTGGGAATGCCCTCCGAAAGCGACTGGGTGCTGCTTGCCAATTACAACGACAAATCCTTTGCACGAAACATTGTTCCGTTCCATTTGTTTGATTCTATGGGTCATTATGCAACCCGGACACGCCTCGTAGACGTTGTCATGAACGGCGAATACCAGGGAATTTACTTATTGGGAGAAAAGATCAAGCGCGACAATAACCGGGTAGATGTCAACAGGCTCGATCCCGTCGAGATTAGTGGAAACGACCTGACAGGCGGTTACATTTTGAAGATCGATTATTGGGACAATACCAATTCCTGGCAGCTGAACCACAGTCCTATCGGTTTCCCCGGACTGGATATTCACATGGTGTATGTTTATCCGAAACCGGACGTGATCATGCCGCAGCAGCAGACCTACATTCAAACCTACATTGACAATTACGAAAATGCGTTATACGGGTCCAATTTCACGGATCCTGCACTGGGTTACCGTGCATTCATTGATGTTCCCTCCTTTATCGATTATTTCATTGTAAACGAAGTTTGCAGGAATGGCGACGGATTCAAGAAAAGCCGCTACTTCTCAAAAGACAAGGACAAACCAGACGGAACAGTGAAAAAACTCAAAGCCGGTCCGGTTTGGGATTTCGATTGGGCGGAAAAAGACATGTGGGGCGGTTCTGAGGACGGTTCCCAGTTTATCTACGGAGCATGCGACCAGGATGTCAACGCCCCCGGATGGTACATCCGTTTACTGGAAGACACCTTATTTGCCAATGAATTGCGTTGCCGCTACGATGACTTGCGCAGAAGTATTCTGAAGGAATCTTACATTGATGCGAAAATAGATTCGGTTGCTTCGGCAGTGAATGAAAGCCAAGTGTGGCATTATCAAACATGGGGACATTTGGGAAGTGCAACCGGAACTCCTGAAGTAGAGGCTCCGAGTCAAACATATGCAGAAGAAGTGCAGCGACTGAAAGACTGGTTCCACAGAAGATTGACCTGGCTGGATGCAAACATGCCGGGAACATTGAATGGATGCAGCATGCTGGGGATCCAGGATTTGGTTAACACCCATAAGATCACGGCTTATCCGAACCCGTTTTCCTCGATCATTACCGTGGAATGGACCCAAGGAGATTTAGTTGGTGCGCAATTGGCTGTTCGTGACGGTTCGGGGAGAATCATCAAAACACAGGAGATCTCCAGCGAGTCCGCTTATGACAAGTCTTTAACCCTAACCGATTTACATGAATTGGCAAGCGGTGTTTATTTTATTCAAATCGTAAAAGGAGACGAGCGGGCGATGCTGAAAATTATTAAATAAGCGGGATTTTTTCAGATGTGCTTGTTGATTTAAAATAATTCTTTATTTTTGCACCCGCTTGCAACGGTAAGTGTGGCTGTCAGTCGGACAGCAAATAAAATGCCTCGGTGGCGGAACTGGTAGACGCGCTGGATTCAAAATCCTGTACTTTCGGGTGTGCCGGTTCGATTCCGGCCCGAGGTACCAATAAAAAAGCTGATGATTTTTCATCGGCTTTTTTATTGCCCTCTTCTCTCACACTCTTCCTCGCTCTGATCGTTCATTTTAATCAGCTTTTTTGCAGTGTGAGAGCGAGAATTGAGAGCGGAATAAGAAACTTCTAATCAATATTTTTAGTATTATTGAGCAAAAACTAATCATGAAAACACTACTAGCTATCAGCTTACTCTTCCTTTCTGTAAATACATTTTCTCAAAGCAAGATTTATACTATAACTGAACAATATTCAGCAATGGGCAATACTTCAATTGACAGAATAATTGTTACGGATCCTTCTGGTTTAACAACCACTTACGACATAACACACTTTCTAAAAGATGTTGCTAAGCATGATAGTGAGTTTAACAAAATACTGAACGAAGTAATTTTAAAAGGGTACGAACTCATGGATTCTGCTCCAAATGCTCATGGAGATATGATAGATAGCAAAAGTATTTTCACCAGAACTTGGTTTTTAAAAAAATTATAATCTTTTTCTAATAACTATTCCTATGAACACGATGACATGTCTTTTAACAGGAAAAGAGGTTGATTATCAGGATCACGAAAATTATGTTTCCTATTCGCTGAATATTGCCGATAATGAAGTAGACATTTTTATCTGTCGCAAATGCAAGAAAAAAATCTCTATAGATGAAAAATACCATCATATCATTGAAGGTTTAATAGCTAACAATAAATGGCCAGAACGTTGCGAAATAGTTTCTGAATCCTGTAACTTACCTAGCAAGCTACCAAATGGTGAGACAATCGTTCTTCCTAGCTATCTACAAACTGCAGACTATCCCAAAACCCCTAAGGACAAAATAGAAAATCTCTTTTTTTACTTATTTAAGCATCAAACTTATGATGGTGAGGTATTCCGTATTGATACATCGTTATCAAACTTTCTACTAAAAAACTACTTTCAAAATGTCCAAGAAGCGGATTTTTATATTAGAGGTTTGGAAGAAAAAGAACTTATTACTAGCAATCGAAAAAACCTTGTGTATCCTAACAGAGCCATGAATATTGAAATTACACATTCAGGCCTTAATAAAGCAATTGAATTAATGGAAGAAGGTGATAAATCAAACAAGTGCTTTATTGCTATGTCATTTAATCCAGCTACAAAAGATACTCGAGAAGCAATCAGGAAAGCCTTAAAAGATACTGGTTATGAAGCTATAATTATTGATGAACAAACCATAGATAGTGACAAAACAATTAATGATGAAATCATCGCTTCCCTCAAAAGATGTAAATTCTGTATTGCTGACTTTTCATTTCACAGCAATGGGGTTTACTTTGAGAGTGGATTTGCATTAGGACAAGGAAAGAAAGTAATTTACACCTGTAGTAAAGAGGAATTTGGAAAAGCGCATTTCGATATCAAACCTTTGCAACACATTATTTATGAATCTCCTGAACAATTAACGAAAGATTTAATAAACAAAATAGAGGCTTATATTAATTAGATACTTAGTATATCCTTCAAAAAGTTCGATAAGTTTCCGCTTCGAGGTACCAATAAAAAAGCTGATGATTTTTCATCGGCTTTTTTATTGCCCTCTTCTCTCACACTCTTCCTCGCTCTGATCGTTCATTTTAATCAGCTTTTTTACAGTGTGAGAGCGAGAATTGAGTGTGAAGATCATTGAGCTGTTATTTTTGGGAATGAGAAATTTTGTCTCAGCCGTTATTTTTCAGTCCCGATTGTTATCGGGAGAAAAACAAAATGAGAATGAGAGTTCAATTGTAGTTTTCAAAACAAAAGAATCCAACATTGGTCAATCCTCTGAACTAAGCTCTAAAACCTTGCTATTAAAATCCGTTAAAAATTCATTTTGAAAAAATATTTCGAAAAAAAGTCGTAATTTTTCAATTTGAAAATCCACACCAATATGAAAAATAGTTGGCGAAATACGCTTTTTGAGCGCATTCTTTTTGCAATCATTGGTTTGCTGCTCATTTTCGTATGTACTACCGGATACTGGGTTTACGACCGGCTCTCACAGGTTTCGGAAAGTCCGCTTCCAACCAACCTGAAAGAAAACCGCCGATTTATTGTCCGCGATTTGAACAGCAATATCCTGAAATCGGATAACTTAACCTATTCCTATCTCTACCAAAACAATCCCGATGCTCTGCTGGATTTCGAAATCCTGGAGTCACAGACAAACCGCAAAATAGAGTTGTTGAAATCCTACAAAACCGATGATACGACCTATCAAAAGCAAATTAGGAACTTAAGCGCTTTGGTTAAAGCACGTTTCTATAACCTGGATACCCTGATGAGTATCAAAAATGAAAACCGGGTCAATGAAACAATGTCCATCGTGGAGAACGAAGTTCAAAATGCCAGTGAAATGGCCCGGATAAAAATGGAAATCCGGGATCGGGTAAATGACTTACAAACACCGCAAACTCAAACACAGGTCCAGGAAGAAGAAACCAAAAAGAAATGGTTCCAGCGAAAAAACAAGAAGCAAAATCAGACAGCGACAACAACTACTCCTGCAGTTCAACCACAGGTTAAACTGAAAGCTTCCGATATTGCAGAGGCAAGTACCAGTGAAATTGCCAGAAAGATCCAGTCTGTTAAAAACAAAGCTGTCTCAAAGGAATCCTTGTTGAATATGTACAAACTGGACCTGGAGCAGGAAAACAACCAATTGAGTACGCACATCGGTCAGATATTCCAGGCCATTGAGCTGGCCGATAAAAGAGAACTGCTCAAAGAAACCCAGCATGCAAAAGTGGTAGCGGCAGAAACCAACGAAATCATTCTTCTTTTCAGTATCATTTCCAGTTTATTGATCTTGATGATCGTCTTACTGATCATTACCCTGTTCAACAAATCAAAAGAAACCAACGCCCAGCTGAAACTGGCAAAGGATAAAAGCGACCAATTGACAGAAGCCAAATCCCGTTTCCTGGCGACCATGAGTCACGAGATCCGCACGCCGTTGAATGCCATTTCCGGATTTACCGAACAATTATTCTTTGAACCCCTGAATCAAAGTGCCGCCAAAAAAGTAAAGATCATTCGCAATTCGGTAAAACACCTGTCGCAGATCACCAACGAAATCCTGGACCTGTCCAAATTGGAAAAGGACCACATTCAACTGGAAAAGATCGCATTCAATCCGGCAAATGAGATCATGATGCTCCACGAGCAGTACGAACTCCAGGTGAAAGAACGGAACAACAACCTGGTAGTGGAATTGGACCAAAAACCCTTTCCGAATGTATTGGGAGACCCTTTGCGTTTCCGGCAAATTATCATCAACCTGATCAGCAATGCCAATAAATTCTCGAAAGACAGCCTGATTACCATTCATTTGCGTTACGAAGAACTGGAAAAACGCCAAATCCGCTGCTTAATAGAAGTCCAGGATCAGGGAATCGGGATGTCGGCCAGTCAGAGAGAACGCATTTTTGAACCTTTTGAACAAGCCGACCTGGCGGTTACACGCAAATACGGCGGAACAGGACTGGGATTGAGCATCACCAAGCAAATCATCGACAAGCAGGGAGGAAGTATTCGCGTGAACAGCGAAGAAGGAGTCGGAACAACCTTTTACATTGAAATCCCTTTTGAAAAAACTGAAGATAAAGTAGATGCACCGCGCGAACCGTCACGCACCGATTTCTCCTTTTTAAAAGACAAAAGTTTACTGATTGTAGACGATGAACCCTTTAACCGTACCCTGCTGCGCAGCATGTTCCACGGAGTAAATATCACCTTGCTGGAAGCAACCAACGGGCTGGAAGCACTCGAACAGCTTAAAAACAACGATGTAGACATCGTACTTTTGGATGTTCGAATGCCGGAAATGAACGGGCATGAACTGCGGAAAAAGATGGCGGAAATGGAAACCCTCGATCAAATTCCGGTTGTGGGACTGACTGCTACGTTAAATCACGAAAAAAGGCAACAAATGCTGGATTCCGGTTGGACGGAAGTGCTGACCAAACCCGTTAATCCGGAAGAAATAAGAAGAATATTGTATCAAATTTATAAAGACAACAGTATGGGAACACAATTAGACGAAGCTGATTTCAAAAGCCTTCAAAAACTGACCGACAACAACGAGAGCTTCTACAGGGAATTATTGCAAACATTCGTGAACTCCACCGAAAACGGATTGATCAAGATGAAAGAACACGTAGCTGAAGAGCATTGGAATGATGCATCTGAATTAGCCCATCAACTGGCGGCACCATTCAAACATTTCGGGGCGAATAACTGTTATACGACCCTGAAGGAAATTGAACGTATGGGGAAAGAATCCAGCATTGATCCTTCGATCAAAGAGCTGATGGAAGTTTTCGAGGAGCAGGCAAGACACATTATTACTCAAGTAAAAGAAAAATTAAACTAAGTATATTTTATGGAAACCGGAGTTACACAGCGCATCTTTATCGTCGAGGACAACGATTGGTACCAGAAACTATTGGTACACACAGTTTCGTTGAATCCCGATTATGAAACGGAAGCCTTTTCAACTGGGAAAGAACTCCTGAACCGTCTGAACGATGAAGTTCCGGACCTGATAACCATGGATTACCGCTTACCGGATATTTCCGGGGAAGAGCTATTGGAAAAAATAAAGGCCATGTGCCCGGGTACGCAAGTGATCGTTATTTCCGAACAAGAAGAAATAGAAACAGCCGTGAGCCTTTTAAAACTGGGTGCATACGACTACATCGTAAAGGGAAATGATCTGCGCAACCGCTTGCTGAATACCTTGGCAAATGCACAGAACCAAACGAAGCTCTTAAAGAAGATCGAAAAGTTAGAGAAAGAGGTCCAAACGAAATACAATTTCAGCGATACGATTATCGGGCAAAGCAGTAAGATGCAGCACATTTTTATGCTACTTCAAAAAGCCGTTTCCAATAACATCACTGTCTCCATTACCGGAGAAACGGGAACAGGAAAAGAAGTCATCGCAAAAGCCATTCATTACAATTCGATCTATAAGGACAAACCATTTGTAGCGATTAACGTGGCAGCCATTCCCAAGGAATTATTTGAAAGTGAATTATTCGGACATGAAAAAGGGTCCTTTACCGGCGCCAACCAAACACGGATCGGGAAGTTTGAAGAGGCAGACGGCGGTACCCTGTTCCTGGATGAAATTGCGGAATTGGACCCGGTTTTCCAGGCAAAACTTTTGCGTGCGCTCCAGGAACGTGAAATTACACGGGTAGGAGGAAATAAGGTATACAAATTCAATTGCCGGATCATTGTCGCCACCCATAAAAACTTACTCCAGGAAGTGAAATCCGGTGCTTTCCGGGAAGATCTCTATTACCGTCTGTTCGGTCTTCCGATTGAACTGCCACCACTCCGGGAACGTGAAAAAGATGCCTTACTGATGAGTAAAAGCTTCGTGGAACGCTTTTGCAAAGAAAATGGGATGACCGTTAAGAAATTGAGCCCTGCGGCCCAAAACAAATTGTTGGCTTATCCCTGGCCTGGAAATGTACGCGAATTGAAATCCGTGATCGAACTGGCTGCCGTGATGTCTATGAACGATGTGATTGATGCAGACGACATTGTGGTTGCAAGCGCAGACATTCTTTCGGGAATCATTGCCGAAGAAATGAGCTTACGGGCCTATAACCGAAGAATTGTCCAATTGTTCCTGGACAAATACAATAACAACACGAAAATAGTTGCGGATAAATTGGATATCGGTCAGACGACCATTTACCGGATGTTAAAAGAAGAGGAAGAAGATTGATTCCAATAAAAAGCAACACGCAAAGGGAATTTTGTGCTTAACACAGGTAACCTTTGAAACCGATTATTTTTGAAAAATATTGTCCAATAATTTAAGAGACCATTTTTCCACAGATGCACTGATTATCTGTGGCGCTTACCACAGTCGCCACTTAAGCGAGTGCGTTGAAGCTCTTGCCTTGCGTGCCACTTCGGCAGAGCAAGGTCAGCGTAAGCATTAGCCGAGTAGTTAATCTGCACATATGTGGAAAAGATAACGAGTGCCCACCTGCAGCTACTGAAAATTATGAATCAGCGGGGTGTATTTAGTACTCCCTGTTTTAAGTACATAACCCCACAAGCAAAGGCCGCTTTTTTCTTTCATTTTTTTCATTTTGAAAATATTTTTTTCATTTTGAAAATATTTTGAAAAGGCACCCACGCTAAAACCGTTGATTTACAGCGGTTTTTTTGTTTTGTTTCTCTTTGGCACGTTCTTTATAATAGTATTTGCAAGAAAATCACTTTTGAAAAATCGATTTCAGCATAAGTGACAAAAAAGTTGACATACAGAAATTGAGTTATAAGGATTATTTCCGTTCGAAGTGGCAGCAAGGTCCCCCTGGGGGCCTCTACCACGAAAATACGAATAATTCGAAAGATAAAGATCTTGCAATAGTGTAGACTTAGGAATTATGGTATAGTGGGTTTGAATTACAAAATCCCTAAGGCAGCTGTTGCGACATTGAAGATTATGAAGGAAAATTAAGAGCGTACTATCAATCATAACGCTATAAGTTAGGTAACAATTAGGTTAGTTTAGGTTTCAGTTTAGGTTTAATTTAGAGGTAATACATGTACAGGTTGATAGTGAAGTACGTGTGGTAGCTACGCCCCCGATGGAGAATATTCATCGGGGGTTTGTATTTTAATAAGTATTTTTCTGCGGTAGTATTAGGTAGGCACGCGATTAATCGCGTGCCTACCGTTTTCCTATAACAATTTTGTAACTTTTGGTGCGTTAAAATAGTCTTAGATTCAAAAATCCTATGAAACGAGCTATTCTTATTTTCTTTTTGGCGATTTATGCAGCAACTCATGCCCAGATCACTTACCACTATGAAACCAATCTGAAAGACCTTTCTCAGGATAAGCTGGCGGTTCATTTAAAGATCAGTGGTTTTTCAGAGGACACACTGACTTTTTGTTTCCCGAAGATCATTCCGGGAATTTACGGTGCAATGAATTTCGGACAGTATATCAGCACCCTGGAAGTATTCGACAAGAAAGGGAAGAAATTGAAAACAGCACAAACGGATATGAATTCCTGGATGATATACGATGCGAAAAATATAGCACGTGTTTCTTATCTCGCAGACGATGCCTGGGAAACTTTTGACACCATCCTGAAGGAAGGATTCTTTCGCTCTGCTGCGAGCTCATTCAGTGACAGTGCGTTTGTAATTACTCCCAATAGTCTGTTCGGTTATTTTCGCGGACACCTTCACCACCCGATCGAAATCAGTATCCGAAAAGGAATGGAACTTTATCCTGCGACCAGTTTGAAAAAGACACTGAAGCTGAACCAGGATGTGTTTTTTGCAAAAGACTACCATCAACTGGTCGACAACCCGATCTTGTATGCGCTTCCGGATACGACAATGATCAAGCTGCCGGGAATTTCGGTTGAAGTTGCCTGTTATTCCACTTCAGGGAAATCGATCTCAAAAGACATTGCCGAATACATTCGACCGCTATTGATCAATCAGTCGAAATACCTGAACGATAAGCTGCCGGTAGATCATTACACCTTTTTGATCTATCACAGCCTTGCACCGAATCGCCATCACCTCATCGGTGATGGGTTGGAGCACTCCAACTCAACATTGATCCTGCTATACATGCCATTGGATATCGAAACGATTCGTCAAAACATTTACGGAATTGCCAGCCACGAGTTTTTTCACACCCTGATGCCACTGGGTTTGCATTCACAGGAAATTGAAAACTACGATTACAACGAACCGAAATTCTCAAAACATTTGTGGTTGTATGAAGGAATGACGGAATATTTTACCATGCATATGCCCGTAAAAACAGGATTGCAAACAGAAAAGGAGTTTTTCAAAATGGTGGAGGAGAAAATCGCATTTATGAACCAATTCGATCCGAACCTGGCATTGACAGACCTGAGTCTTCACCCAATGGAAATGCAGGACCAGTATTACAACGTCTACCTGAAAGGTGCGCTGGTCAATTTATGCCTGGACATCAGGCTGCGTGAATTATCGGGTGGTGAGTACGGCACCAAAGACCTGGTACTCGACTTAATGGCTCATTACCGGGGAAAACCGTTTGAAGACGGGAAGTTTTTTTCCGACTTGGTTATCGTGAGCGGATATCCCGAACTGGAGGCATTTATCCGGGATTACATCCAGGGAACGGAAACGCTTCCATTGAAAGAATTGTTGCTCAAAGCAGGAGTCAAATTGGACAAGGGAAAAATCTCTGAAGTGGAAAACCCAACGGCAGAGCAGCAGAAATTGCGGGCGGTCTGGCTGCATTGACCGAAATCAATCCACCGGTGCTTTCGGGGGTAAACCTGAAACCGGACCTGTTAGAGTCGTTTCGGGTTGGGCTGCTCCATTATCCGCGATTCGGATGTGGGCTGGATTTCGTGACCGTGGAAGGTGGCATACTGCTTGGTAAACTCCGCCCCCAGGAACAGGATCATACAGGAATACGAAACCCACAGCATAACCAAAATAATCGATCCTGCGGCACCGTAAGCGGAACCCGGGCTTGCTTTTGCGAAATAAATTCCCAAACCAAATTTCCCCAGGATAAAAAGCAAAGTTGTGACCATTGCACCGATCCAAACATCCCGTAATTTGATCTTTGCGTCAGGCAATACTTTGAACATCAAGGCAAAAAGCACGGTGATTACCCCAAATGAAAGTACAAAACCTGCAACCTTCAGCAAAAAGGGTACAAAATCGGGAAAACGGTCCCTGATCATTTCGCTTAAGGCTTCCAGGCCCGTGGTGAGCAACAGGGAAACGAGCATTAAAAACCCAAGCGATAAAACCAACCCGAAGGAAAATAAGCGGCTTTTGATGGTTTTAAGCCATTTCTTTTTGACAACGACCTGTACACCCCAAATCTGGTTCAGGGAGATCTGTAATTCGGTAAAAACACCGGTAGAACCGATTATGAGGGTTGCAATACCGATAATGGTGGCTATAACGGAGCTTTTTTGTGCTGAAACGTTGGCAATGATGTTTTCAATGGATTTGGCGGTCTCGTTTCCAAGCGCACCTTTGATCTGCTCGGATACTTCTCCGCGAACGGCATCTTCCCCGAAAACCAATCCGGCTACAGCGATCACAATGACCAGTAAGGCAGGGATAGAAAAGACCGCATAATACGCTACAACGGCACTTTGACGAAAGGGATCTGCTTTCCACCAGTTTTTAACAGTTGCTTTGGTAATGGCATACAGATTTTTGAGAAGTGTTCTTTTCTTTCCCGTCATTCCATCGTGTTTTAATCATCAATAATTTAAGGCAATCGCGGGGGAAATCCAAAAATCCGGGGCCGGATGTGGGAAAAATGTAAGTTTTTCAGCCCGGAAATGATTTCAAAAGGTCGCGCCGGCCGGGTCATTCGATCACTATTTTGATGGTTTCTTTTCGTTTCCGGAAATCATAGGGATTCCGGATCACCACTTCTTCACCTGCCTTGTATTGTGAGAGGTCGGTGATCTCTTCTATTTCCCCGTCCCTGGTAAAATACACAATGCTGCGGGCGGGCCTGCCGTTTTTCTGGTAAAACTGAGCATAAGGTTGTCCATTCGGGTAAAAGTTCATGCGTTGGTCCACCGACGACTGATAGGAGGCATCATCCAAATCGGTCAACACTGGGTAATAGCTTGCTGCTATCATCCTGCCTTTCTTGTTGTATTCTGCATAGGTCCCTATAAAATGGCTGAGGAATTCTTTCAGCAAACTGTCTTTTTGCTGAACGGCTGTGAGGGAATCGATCCCGGAAAGCACAATCGAATCAGCCAGGTACATGCTGTAGATATACTCGGTGTCGTCGAGAATAGTATACACCGGGTTTTTCAGTTCACCGTCCTGCAGGGTGAAATGATAGGTCCTGTTTTGATGGGGAACTTCGAAATTTCCCGAATATCCTTGTGAAAAGGAATCCATTGTCACCAGGCAAAGTACCCAACTGATCACTCGTAAGTTCATATCATTTGGTTTTCTACTAATAAGTTAGGCCATTTAGTTGTAAGTACCAAATAATGGGTTGCATACGTGGGAAAGATGTAAGTTTTTTAGTTTTGAGTGCGGTTCTCAAAGGCTACGGGTAAGCACCGGATGTGGAATTAGCACGCAAACCCGATTATGCTTGTTGCCAATATAAGTGAACAGTTCATCTACCTGGTAGGCTTGTCCGAATAAAATAGGAGAAGGTCGTTGAACTTCTGCTGCAATTTTTAAAATCCGACTGATTACGGTTGTTGGTGAGATATTTAGAATTCTTCCTATACTTCGAATTCCGCAACTTTCTTTTGTTAGTTTCAAAATTTGTTGAGGTGTAATCAGACAGGATTGATACACATATTGTTTTCGCTGATATTTGAGACAGGTCTTACAACGATATTTTTGAGTATTCTTACTCCATCCTTTCCTGATACAGGAGTTATTGCAAAAACGGCAAAGCATATTTAGGTGACATTTTGATATAGCTATAACGTAGTTGCTGCATTTAAGGTTGTTATAAAAGACGAAAAGTTACCTTGTCAGGTAACCTTTCGTCCAAAAAATGATCAACATTTTAATATCTACCCCTAAAAAATCAAGCTATTAGAAATTTCATTTTGCAATAGGTGACAAACTGGAACACTACCAAACAACACGCCATCAACAAGTCTGGAACATTACCAATTTGTTGAATTATAATTCTACTAATATTTGTATTGAGTTTTCATGTAATTGAATTTTTCATCATCAAACATATTGCGTTTATTTAACTTGGTCTCACGGAGTTTACAATTAACCTTTTTGTATGATTTAAAAATTGATAATGAAGAAAAACTGGAATCTTTTTCGTTATTTCTAATTGTGAAAATTTCGATATCAAGACCATTACTTCCTTTCCATATATTCTTATTATAGGTTTTATTGAACCTAAGTTTACTATCCAACTTAAAAATATCGACTACTTCTTCATTAAATGCTATCAAACAATAAGCATCGTCAAATTGCAGGGTTGAAAACAAATTACCATTAATGTTAATTGAATCGTAACAAAGCGAAGAACAATTGATCATCGCAGTATGAATATTTATTAATCGGTTCAAGCTATCGAAATCGATCCATTCGTCAAGTAAAGGACCATCTTCTTTCATTTTAAAATAACGTTTATAAGAAATCTCGTTGGACTTATAATTCAATTCAAATTGATAATCTAATATCGACTCGCTTCTGTAATAGAGGGAATCAACGTTTATCTTTATACCATTGTGTTCAAATTTAGATTTAAGCTTACTCACACCCCTGCCATCACTACAAGAAATGTATTGAAGAGGTATAAACAATAATAGAAAAATCTTAATTACTTTCATTATTGAGGACTTTTAATTAATCGTGAATTACTTTTGTTTGGAGTTTCTCCCGCTTTTATGGATGAATTACTTTGTTTGTAGGTGTAAATTCCTGGTTTTTTGACAGCTCCAGTCTTAGATACATGAACTTCTGTTGAATCTCCAGAAGATGAATCATCACCCCCTCCATTTCCTTTAACTTCATCAACAATCTCCATACCTTTATCTATTATCTCGCCTTGTTTTGTCATTGATTTAGTCAATTGTCCAATCATTAGCCAAAGTCCATTAGGGTCATCTTTAGTTAATGTTCCGCTGATTTTAAATTCAGGTGATTTTTTATAATTCGACAAAATAGAGAGTAACTGATCTATATTGCCAACATAATCGGCATTTTTTGAATGATACTTTGTTCCCTGTCCATTCTCACCTGTCATATAAAACCCGCCAGCCTGTTCTAAATCCCATCCGTCTGGATCGACTATAGCTCCGGTTCTTACACCACTTACTATTGATGAAAACATGGTTTTTGTATATCGTTTAGAATTTGTCAGCGTATATTGCTTAATATCCTCAGAAGTTTTTCCATCTGCCCCAATTGTTATCGTAAATACGGTTTTATAGTCATAATAATTTTGCGTTTCATATATACTGGTCGAGTTTCCTGCTTCACGTATATTACCGGCTCTAAGTTTATTTGAAATTGGTTCAGGTACAGCCAGTCTCAGTTGTGCACCCGTCTTTTCATTCTTGATAATAATAACTAAATATTCATCTTCACCATCGGGATCTTTAAAGATGATTGGACTATTCAAAAATGCTTTATAAGGGCTAAACGAAGGTTGTTTAGAGGTTTGCGGATCTATACTCAACCACCTTCCAACTCTTGGATCATACAATCTAGCCCCAAAATCATAGCTATTTCCTTCACCTTTCAGTTCGTCGTCCTTTTCCATTGAGTTGAACCCATAGCGATAACCGCTACGCGCAATCAACGAATAACTCGTATCCACATCCACACTCACCAGGCTCAAATCTGCCAGGGAGTATGCATTACCGCTCAGGAACTTCACCCGCACATAAGGCTGTGTGGGTGTAAAGGTTTGCGTATTTGTTCCGTTCGTACTCAAAATATTGATCATCGTACTCCAGCTGCTGGTCCCGTTCGGGCTTTGTTCTATTTCTAAAATTATCAAAAAAACATCCTGTTTCACATAAATGAGCATTCAAACCCAAAAATAAATCTTTAAAACCGCTTCCAACATTTCTTTGGATTTCGAGAAGCATATGGTCCGTCGACTGAGTCTTTTGAGGTGAGTTCTCAAATTTAGGTTTTGCCGTTCTATTCCGTTGTTTCTACGTTTAAACGTTGTATGAAATTTCTTCGGAACAACTCCTCGATATCCGGAATACCGATCTGTATTTATCGACTCAATCTCCGAATTCAACAACGGATTAATGACTCTTCTCAAATTCGCTTTAGATCTTGTTCCAACCGCTAAACTCAATGCTCTTTTCAATTCCTGGTCCCAGGAATAAATGATGTAAATTTCTCTTTTCTTATTCTGAATAAATGTATGCATTTCATCAACTTGAATCCGCAATCCATTTAAAATGCGGGATGGTACAATTCCATCCGCAATCGCCAAAATTTTCCGGATAACGGTGGAAGGAGCAATTTCTAAAATCCTTGCTGTACTTCTGATTCCGAGACCTTCCTTGGTGAATTGAACAATTTGTTTATTGAATTTATTTCCATATCCTGGTTTACAAGGTTTGAGAACCTGAGATTTTAAGCAATGACAACAATAATATCGCTGTTTTCCATTTTTGGTTTTACCGTATTTGATCAATTTATTGGAGCAATCAGTACAAGACATCAATTCACCAACACCTCTGAAACACGTGGTTGAAATAATGGCTCTTTTTTCGTTTCTAAGCATCTGAAAATAGTTAGGGGATGTTTAACCATCCCCTAAACGTATTGCTGATTAAAAAGTTATTCAGCTCATTTTCAGCATCAAACTAGTTCACCAACACACCTGAAACATTACCAATAAAGGCTTGTAGCGAATTAATTGATTGTTAATAACTTTTTTGGATTTAACGGATAGGAACAACGGTTTTGAACCAAAAAGAAAGCCCTCCGAATTTTTCGAAGGGCTTCTAAACTAAAGTGTTTAATGTTTTTTTCTTATTTCAGTTACTTTTTTCTCATCAGATAAATCCCAATACCACCATTTGTTACTGTCTTCTTTCTCTTCATTGAATTTCCTTTGATATGGAATCTTAAAAGCACTTAAAAACAATAAAAAAACCTTATCTAATTCATTTTCTGGTAATTCAATAATCTTGTTTAAATTGTGATATTCAATTCCTTTCTTTAAGAGAATACATGGGGTGTATGTTGGCTTAAGTTTAGATTCTGAAATTATAGTTTCAATATCATCATAATTAGGTTTTGATTGCATTATCAAAAACGTCATATCAGATAAAAACAAACGTTTTTTTTTTAAATCGAGTGTATTAAAATTACTTAACAGTTCAGTACTGTTAAGTAATCCTTGTCCATACTTATTAATTAATATTTCTTCTTCTAAATTCATGTTTTTATCTGGGATGAATAGTTATATGTGGTAAGTTCGTGTTAACTGTCCCTTTAAAAACATCAATATTTCTTGGAGTATTATTCAATACAGAACTGGATCCAGGTAACGAGTTTTTAATTTTACTCCAATTTCTACTATTAAGACCAGGGATAACATAATCCCAATCAGAATAAGCACCAGCTGTTCCACTCGCTCGACTTCCCACTACTGTAATCGGTTGATTGATTCTAGTTGCCGCATTTTCTATTCTAAGTAATTCGTCCGCAGTTAAAATACCCTTTGCTTTTCCAATCGCACCGATAGCCCCCATGCCAATGTTTGGTGGTGTCCCTGTTACAGGAGGAATAGCATAATTTCCATCTATATCTACTGGATAGGTTACATCACTAACACTTCCATCAGAATTTTCATAAAAAATTGTTTTCTGCCTATAACCATCACTACCCATCAAAGCTCCTTCTAATCTATCCCAGCCTTCTAATCTTTTCATTCCTTCGGCTTTTCCCAAAGGAAGAGGAACAGGTTCTCCATATGGAATTACATCCTGTTTCGGCGGAAGTCCCGGAGCTGGTTTCTTTACCAAATTATCAGAAGGTTGAGTAGGTGGCAGCTTACTTGCAGGTTGGATAGTAGATTTTGCAATCTTTTTATGATTAGCCAACATAACAGTTCCTTGATTGCTTCCGGTCATTGTTGTACCTTGTGAAGGTGGGTTTAAATCTGCTTCCCCTCCTTTGCCAGTTGCCGGATTAAATGGTTTTGCTTTCTCCAAACCTTCTAATTCTACGTGGTCAATAACTACGTTTTCACTAAATGCATAAACCGAATTATGCGGATATTTACTTGCCAACGGATCAATTGCAAAGAATCTTCCAATTCGCGGATCGTGCATACGGAACTCGTAATTCAGTGAGTTTCCAGCCCCTTTAATCTCATCATCCATTTCCTGGTTTTGGAACCCGTAACGATATGGGGTAATCGAGCCTGAGGCGGGTGTCAATTCCAAATCCCGGTTATGCAGTTGCACCCCAAACGGTGAGTAGTCTGTGCTTTGGCGGATGTCTGCCAGGAAGATTACCGGAACGGGGTCTGTTGCCGGAGTTGCTCCTCCACTCATAGTCGCGTCGTGATTCGCTGTACTCACATCATTCCCGGGTACAGAAGCATTGGTCATTGGCCAGTAACCTACCAAGCCCGTTTCACTGCCTGTAAAAATGGTGCTCATATCGGAAGCGACCTGGGTACTTGTTTTCTCGTAGTTCCACAAACTCATTTCCCGCAGGTTCCCTTGGAAATATGACCCATACATACTGCGTCCCAAATAGAACGGTTCATTCATCCCGGAGAAGGTTCCCGATGTAACAGTAGCACTGTTTTCCAATACCCCGTCTACATAGATTTTCCAGTTCCCTCCTGAAATCGTTCCTGCAACGTGATGCCAGTTGCCGTCGTTCACAGAAGCGGAACTTACACCGGAACTACGGTATACACCCGTTCCGTTTCGTCCGTCAATGGAAACTTTACCTGCACTTGTCAAAATCAATACCGCCCCCTTATCTATTCCTGCTCCACCGTTATAATAAGCGCCCAAAATCTGGGTACTCCCCGAGGTTGTAGTCTTCACCCAGCATTCCATACTTAGCGCCGTACTAAGACCCGCAGCAAAGCCGGATGTCACCCCGTAGTCATTTACTCCATCAAAATAGACCGAGTTTTCAGGTGCCGGTGCTCCAGGGTCTTCTTCCAAAACAATCCGGTCACTGACCACGCTCAATACATTCCCCAAATGGTTGGTGAGTTCGTAATTGCGGTAACCGATCCGGTGCGTCACATCACCCATGTCGTAGGTAGTATACTGGGATGCCAATACGGGAACTTCTTCCGAATGCATGCCTAACCGGGAAGAACCGTAGATGTGTTTCTCGGTTTGGTTGTAGCTCACTGTTTCTTGCGCATCCGAAATCTCATGCTCATACACAGACATCACATTACCCTGTGCGTCCAATATATAATAGATCGATTTTATTAACTGGTATCCCAAATCCGATGCGTAAATGTGTTTAGCAATGCGGTGCCCCATGGCATCGTAATCGAAAGATACGGATTTTTTTGTCGGTGAACCGGTAGTATTGTAAATAATCCATGGTTTACCGCTCAAACGCCAGGTAATGTAGAGCTCTTCCTGAATGTCCACGATCAAACGCCCTTCCTTGTCATACTGGTAATTGTTGTTCACATTAATCCCGGCATCACTGGCATCAAACGGCAACATGTCATCAATATCATCGGAATAAGTTCCGGATGAAATAGATCCGTCTTCGGTAACACTGTACAAGCGGTTACTAAGCACCTGATTCAGACCGTCTTTGTGGTAATTGTATGTCAGCATATCAATGTCATTCCCAGCTTCATCCTGCCGGCGCTGGTAAGTAATGTTCCCGTTCGCATCGTATTCAAAGGAATTCCGGTACATAACGAATCCACCCGAAGACCAGCTATTGGTTCCCAAGTCCAGGTTATTGAAACTGGTGGCTTCGCGCAAACGGTTCAACTGGTCGTAGCGGTAAGCATTTCCTAGCGGCAATACCACGCGCGTGTCCGGATGCGTGATCGTGGTGACCATGCGGCCAATGTTCCCGTTATACAAGTCCTCCGAACCGGCCACGAGATCACTACTGCTTTGATCAGCCGCAAAGGCATTGTTTCCACCGGCACCTGTATAATCACCTTCAAAATAATGCAAGCTGTACCCGTACGCATCCTTTGGCACAACGTGATTTGCAAAACCACCGTCTTCCCCCGGATCACGTGTTGCATCCAGGGTATTCGAGTTTACTGCTTTGATCCAGCCCTGGAGGGTATATACATAATCCAATCCCTGTACCTGTTGTTCGCCTAATACAGTGCGGGCAAGCGGACCATGCTGGTAGTAGTTGTATTCCACTTCCTTTTCCCACTGCGGATTTATACCGGGTTCGTTCTGCAGGGAAGCAGAAGAAGACAGCGTACTTGTTAAAGGAGTGGATTTTGTTGTGTATGCATTTACAATGCGATTGTCCGCATCATACTCGTAAGCATGATGCCACTGGTCGATCATCCCGGTCTGGTAATCCACCCGGTGCACGTTCCCGGAGATCAGGTCGTAGACGTAATCCATCTTTTTTAAGCGGTGCTGGCTCACACCAACAATATCCTTGATCCTGCGGTTATCCTGGTAAAGCGTTTTCACATTACCGTGAATGTCGTAGTCGTAATGCGTGGCATGATCATATTCGTTCGCATCTTCCGAGTAAGTATCCGAATAGGTTACGTGTACAATTCGTTTGCGTTGGGTGGCCGTATTCAAAGAAGCCAGCTCAGTTACTTCCATGCTGATATCCACATTGGTATTGTCGTAATAGCTTTTGGTTACCTCGAAGCGCTTGTAAGTATCTTCTGCCAGCCAATCGGCCATTTTTTGATCATTCACCACAGTGGGAACAAAACTTCCTCCTACATAGGCCCCGAAGATATTCTGGAAGTTATTGGATGTAAAGTTCTCAAACTTTCCACCCGCTTCGTTTACCCGCCCCAAAGGATCGTAGAGGGTATACGAATACTCGTTGTCATCCATAATTGACGGATCTCCCAACTGGCGGGAATTCTGGCTCACCACTATCCGGCCAAGTCGGTCGTAGAAGAAACGGGAAGAATACAACCCGGATTCGACCTTCAGGTAACGCACCATGGCCGGAGCGGTAGTAATTAAACCACTTCCGGAAGTATAAGATCCTCCATAAACAGCCGTATTCCTGCTTCCGAAAGCAATGCAGGTAATATCGTAATTGGTATTTGCAGTTCCTGTTGGATCTGTTAATATTCCGCCCTGCCCTGTGGATGAAACGATCTCCTTGGACAACGGATCAATAGAAGCCGTAATGATTGAAAGCGCCCCGTTATTTCCAACAATTACTCCTGAAACATGATCGTGGAAGTAAATATCCCTGCACGTATTTGCCGGAGATCCGCCTGTAGTATATAAAGACGTGATCGCATTCGTACTCGGGCGATAGTAATAAGAAATTCCGTTGATCGCAGCTATGGCAATCCCATCGTTATCAAACACATGGATTGCATTGATAGCAAGCGGTGCATTCGCAAATGCCGTTGTTAATGAACTGTAGCTATACGGATAAGTTCCCATGGTTACAGAAAGATGGTGAAGACCGGTACCCACTGAATAATATCCTGCATATGGGCTGGATGCTTCGAACTGGATATCCGTAACTGTTCCAGAGAAAGAAGATTCCACTGTAATAACCTGATCACTGACTTGGGCAAAGTAATTGACACCACCGATGAGCATATATGGATTGGCCCCTGTTGTTTTAATCGTCCAGACCTTTCGTAGGTTATTCATGTCTGCTGGCGCTATAGAAGCAGGCAGGCAAACTTTCCAGGAAGCATCTGAGGTAGTTGTTGATCGCACCAGGTAATGATCTCCGATAATGGTTCCAGTTTGTGCATCGGCAAAATGTACGTCGCGGTATGCCGGGCCAAAGATCTGGTTTTGGGTTGTTCCCAAATTGGATACAAAGCGAGCCATGTAGGTATTCTCTCCTGCTACCACACACCTGTTAGCCGCATTGTTGATCGAAACCGAACGCAGGTTGGTTGCAGTAATGGTTGCAGCTGCAGGCATAAAATGATCCGTGGTGATATTCGGGGTGTAATACACTCTTCCCTGCTCACCAACTACGTAAGCGGCAGTTCCAGACATGGCAATGTCTGTCAGTGCAATATTATTGCTGTGATCCGAGATCAAGGCCCCCGTAGAAGTATAATACTCCGGTTGTGCCGCCCAGGAGGAGGAATTGAATCCCTTCAGGTATCCATTCCCTCCGGCAAATACATAATACGTGACACTACTTTCGGTAAATTCGGAAATACTATTAATCTGGTTGACCGTTCCAAGTGGTTTCACCACGCAGGTCGTTGCCGACGAAGAAATAGCACGAGTCAGCACCAAGCCATTCTCTCCATAAAGAGCCATTTCAGCTGTCAATAGCTTAGCTCCTGTTAATTTTGGTAACCGATGACTCTCACGTGCTGTAAACGTGAGGCTCGTTCCGGTAGATGAAATAGCACCGCAAGTAAAAATTCCTCCATTTGTCCCGATCAACGTCACCTGGTTTCCATGAACTGCCAGATTGCTGATAGCTGAAGTTCCTAAAGACAAACTCGTGGTAAATACAGTAAATGAGCTTCCGGATGATAAAGCATGATACAGTGAATTGTCACTTAAATTGTAGGCGATCAGGTAATTGGATCCGCCAATTACCAATTGATCGATTGCTCTGACAGAAGTAGCTGTCGACATATTAGCTCCTGTGAATAAAGTAGTATACCCGGCATCATTTGTAACAGCTGTGGAAGCGGTCCGGTAAACCGTCCCGGTTGTGGACAAAATATAGACTGAAATTCCGCTTCCGTTCTTTACGCAAACAATTTGTTTCGGAACAATACCGACCGGAAGTGTTGCCGCATTGGTTATTTCGACATAATTTACTGTTGATCCAATGGTTGTAAATCCGTTGGATCGGTATAGTTTATTGTCAGAACTAATCCCGAAGTAATAGGTATTACTTCCATCCACATAAGTCGTTATGACCTTCAGTTCCAGATCTTGTTGCAGATTCGGTGTTTGATCCAATACCGAAATTACATTCGCAGTATTCATCAGAACCGTTTTCGAATACGCATTTGTAACACTTCCCACCAGTTCAAATCCCTGGATCAATACTTCAATGGTAGTAGAAGTCCGTTTATTTAGGCTCAGGTTTGCATCCGGGAACCCGGTTTCCAGTTGTTCCCAAGTGGTTCCGCCATCAGTGGTGGTGCGAATGATTCCCACACCATTTTCAATAATTCGTGCCACACCACGGTTTGCATCCAGCATCACTAACTGTGCAATCGTTCCTGCTGCATCCGAAGTGTGTAAAGACTGTACATAATTTCCCGCGGGGCCGTTTAGTTTCGAGATGTTCCCATCAACCCCTGCAACAACTCCATCTGTTCCATTGTAAAACGAAGCCGTTTCCAGGTGTGCAACCCGGACATTTTCTACAGTGTAAGACGCGGTAGTATTTCTGAGTAATATCGCATCGTAGGTTTCGCCGTTTGTTACTGTTGCAACGTAGATAATTCCTGAATTATTGGCCAGTATGGTTGTAGGAAGAATAAAGTCCTTGAATTCTACTACGGTGTACCCGCTTGGGTTGGTTGGTGCAGCCACTTGTAGAGCAATTACTGTGGAATACCCGGCACCAATTTGATATTTGTAAAGATCTCCGGTTTTGGTCAATAGGTAAAGATAACCGGATTTTACATCCATCGCTACAAAATCAGCAGTAATCGGAGTGGTCAAGCCATACGTACTTACCAAATCCCAGGATACTGCACCATCATTGGTTACAAAGAACAACCCTTGCTGCCCAATGGCAAATCCTTGGGTTGCACTCACCATTTTCACTTCCTTGAAATTCGCTGCAAGTGTGTTATTTACCCGGGTCCAGTTTTGTCCGCCATTCATGGTTTTAAACAAGTAACCCCTGGTTCCCGTCGGAATGCCGCTTACAGTCATATATCCGGTAGCATATCCCTGGTTGCTGCTTATCATCTGAATTCCGGTCGTAATGAATCCAACCGGTAAACCATTTGGCATGACCGGTTCAAGAATTTGCATGGCATCCTGGTCAGGCATGCGTTGCGAGACCAATTGGTTTAGTGAATTATAGAGATAAGTCGTCTCCAAATGGTGATCTGTAGTTATTTTATGGGTTCCAAACTTACGATCATTCGCAATGGCTGTTTTTACTCCTGAAACAGAAAGATCTATGAAGGAAACTCCTTCAGGAGGAACGGTCTTTACCAGGTTTCCAGCCTGATCGTAATAGTAAAGTGTAAAGTGATGTTCCAATTCCTCGTATCCCATATTCATATACTCCACAGCGCTCATACAATGCTTGATATAGCGGTCAATAAACTCGCTCTGAAGCTGCTGTGTGTGTTGTTCGTAAGCCATTTGTGCATTGATATCAATATTACTTTGATAGAACTCCTGGCAAGGATCATCGTAAGTGAATTCGAACGTTTCAAAATTCGTGGTTGCAGTATCCAGTAAACATGGAGTACTTACTGTTCTTCCTGAACAGAATTTACCCAGGTCGGAGAAATTTGGATCTGCAATCAGCCCATCCAGGTTCATATTTAGTAGGGAAAGATATTCATCAAGGCAGTAACACAGATTATTTTCCGTATATGTATCAGACTCAACGATACCTAATTCATCACCGTGCGTATTGCTCATCACTTCGTTATAGGATGTCATGAAATCTACGTATTCCAGGTACCTGGCTTCACAATCAGATTTCGGTTCTCTGATCGGCTGCGAAGCACAGAACTCAACCGACGACATCGGGGCAGGAAGCTGTTCATCTAGTGCAGCGGTAATATATTCGAGTAAATACAATGAATATTCCGCCACGCAATCACAATACAACTCAGAGTTTTCCGAATCTTCTTTCAACATAACCGAATCTCCGAAATCCACATGATTATTTCCTGCCCAATGGGATTCATTAAATGCCGTAACCGTAAGTTCATATTGCGCCCAAATATCCGGGCAATTATACCTGGTATTACATGATGTACCTTCACCATAAACCGTATTCGGTGGACAAGTAGTATATCCTGAACCTACAAAATTTCGAATTGCAACTACAAAGTTTAACATGTTATTACTTCCCGGTAAACAGCAATAATTGTGATCCAAAAATTCCTGGTAGGTTAACATTGGGTAGTTTGCGTCATAATTAGGGCACGTAGGAGTAACTATCTGTACAGCTATAAAATTTTGATATGCCGTTACATAATCTTCGTATAAATCCTGGCAAAGGATTTCCGTATTTTCCGGTTCCTCGTCCAAAGTTGGAATTGGCCCATTGTCTGAAGGGAAGTTACTTCCAAAAGTGATTGGTGTTACACTTGGATCACTGCTTACGTAATCATTACAATCTGTACACTTCATCAGCTTGAAGCAGGAAGTTCCGGTCAAAATAGCGGTTTCAGTAACTCCACCATCCAAGTAACTCACTTGTAATTCAAAGTCATAATAAGAATTATAATTATTGACAGGATCCACCAAATCCATAGCATCCACAGAAGTAATTGCATCGAAATCAAAACCAGTTCCCTGGGAGTGATCGTAAGTCAAGACAAGGTCGCAGCCGTTCGGCATATCAAAGGTCAGGAACTGATCTCCGTCCAGGTTTGATGTAATTGTTCCTGAAATGCTTGTAGTACCGGCAGGTACTGAACTGTTCAAGTTTGAAGTCCACAAACCGGTAGTTACCAAATTAAACGGAGCATCTTGGGTGGTTAACACAGATTTAAGCACTTCTTCCAAGTCCCGGAAATTAGCAAATTCAGGCCCCTCACATTGTATCGGAGTAGGAAGGTCGCATTCTCCCATAGAAATAGGTGTTACGTTGTTTCGAATCAAATCACACTGCAAAGTTACCAGGTGATTTCCGGATCCATCCAAACATACAATTTCAAAGGTATTATTATAGCCCGCTCTGACCTCTGAAATAGAGGCAACCGTATTCAATGCCGCAAGAGAGAAGGTAGAAGGTGTGAAGTCATTAATTGTTATTTTCAATACATCAGACCCATCTGCGATCTCGAACCCGGGAATAGCCAGCGAATGAGTCCACTTAGGTACTGAAGGTGTTGGTGAAACCGTGTAAGATATCGCTGTCGTGAGGAAATCATCATAAGGCGCTGACGTAAGGCTTACCGGAGATGTACTTGCGAATTCATTTGCAGTAGTTAAAACTTGCATCATCAATTCCAAATCTTTACCCAATTCGTTCAATTCACAAGTTTCTACAAAGCTGCATCCACCAACCTGTAATGTAGTGCTCCCCGTTAGATTGTGTACTTCAACGACTCCGCCAACATTCACCAAGGCCTTAATGGTAAATTCATATAAGGACCCTACATGACTGGTATATAAGATGTTATTGAATGAAATAATATCCCCCCAGTCAAAAGAAGTAGTCGCTTTTTGCAAACTAAATGTTTCAACAGGAAGTCCACCCTCTTCCCATGCAATTTCCAACATGTATGGACCGATGGTAGTTGGCACCCACATAAACGAAGGAATCGGCGAAATCGGTGCAGCAAAGTTATTCATGGTCATTACCAGTCCGCTTAGGGAAGGAAGTACATCCATTGCGAAACCCGGAGAGTCCAGTAAATCCATATCGGCAACTTGTGCCAATAACTGTTCGAACGAAGATGCAATCGGGCATTTACCGGTCATCAGGTATTGTTGATAAGCCACATTTGCCGGATCATTATTAACATAATCATAAGCACTTCCGAAACGCACATCTTTATTTTGATAAAGCGCCATTGTTAATATGTAACATGGCTGATCAGTGTTGAAAAATTCTCCGTTGATCCATGGAGGTGACGGGTACGGATGCAAAAATCCGTTATCAAAAGGATGGAAATTATCATTCCCGATGCAACCATTATATCCATAATAGTTGGCATCATTAATACTTAAGTAAATTGCTCTTTCGTGCTGCAATTCTTGTTTTGCGGCAATATACATTCCACGGAAAATCAACCATTCCGCATCTCTTGTCTGTTCGTTTTGAATAGTCGTATATCCCGGAATATCAGCTCCCCAAAGTGTACACTCAGGTTCCGGTGCATTTCCAACTGTTGCCGTTTGACAACGCGTCATCATAGCGGCTATTTCCATCATGGAATAGGTCGTGGATCCGATTGTCATGTATGCATACACTTTATTTTGCAACCTCACATGATCTACATAAGTACCATATGGATCCCATGGATTTGTCATACTTACCGCCAAAGGATAATTGAATCGGTCATTTACCGGAAGTCCCGTATACCCGGAATTAATTAATCCTGCTGTCATAGCACCTTCCCAAGTATTGACACTCATCAATTTTGCATCGTAGGATTCCGAAGTATAGGCATCTCCGGGATTGACCGGCTCATAATAGGTTCTGTAAATTTTCAGGATCGGGTATTCCGGATGGTAAACTACCAATGAATTTGCCCAATAGGGATTTTGCCCGTAATAAGTGATGAAATCCTCAAGTTTCAATAAATTCTGTGGATATGTATAATAGTTGTTGGTAGCTGCGTCATAAAATGCCTGAGTTCCGATATCTGCAGTTGCATCATCCATCAGAGGATCTGAACTGGTGATCTGATTACTACCGTTGATCACCACGTCTTCCAGGTAAATGCGTGATCTGGTTGTACCATCTTCATCAAAATAGAAATCCTGAATGCTTGCTTCCACATCGTATTTCGGATGTTTCCAGTCGGCATTTGCAATTGGTAATTGATTCCCCGTATTAAAAACAGACAACTGGTAACTTCCCGGTGAAACTACTCCCTGGTTGTTGGTGTATTCCCCGTATTGACCTCCCGGCATCACGTCAGCCTTCAATACTTCACGCATAATTTCGTAATAGGAATCGGATTTGCAAGGTGCTTTACATACTTCCAATTCTGCATAATACTCGTCTTCTGTTCCTCCTGCTTCGATATAAGCAAGAAGAGTTCCCAAGTTTGTAACACATTCATCACAACTGAAATCATCGCTGCAATCATCAATATCTGAATTCTCTTCCTCGATCTCTACGAACTCATCAAGTGTTGTTCTACAAGTATTAACTGTCGGATTCAGGTACATATCCAGATATGCCTGGATCGCTTCTTCGTTTACGGTTAACTTCTTAGTAATCTGGTAAGTTCCAACCGGAATAAGATCGTGCGAAATTGTAAAACTAATTTCATCAGCCTCAAAATCTTCACAATCCGTTTTGAAAACAACAGTGCTTCCAACTAACTCGAAACGTCCTGTTTTCTTATTGGAGTATTCCGATGGACTAAGGAGTTCTCCACACTGGTTTCGCACTTCTATTTCCAGGTCGTATACACAGCTGAAACAAATGTTCTCGGCCAAACATTCATCTTCAAATGCATCAATCTCCAATCCATAGTGAATGGTTAGATCCGTTTCGGATGAAATCGTGACGACCTGGTTAAACAATTTTGAGCGGCCGTTAATACTTAATTTGTTTGCTGTGGATGTGGTATTTCCATTTTCATCAGTTGCAAACAAATCAGATGAAAGCGCTGTTGTTCCTCCAGAAGCTGAAGGAAGATCCATCATTGTTGTAGGAACTTCTCCTGCAAGCGAAGTTGCAATCACTCTTCCTTCCTGGTCTAAATAAGATACACTCACTTGTCCATTCGGATCCACCACCATGTTCTTCTGGTAATGTGCGGCATCACCCACTTCGGAGCCGAACAACCGATCCAATTGATCTTGCAAAGGATGCCCGTAGAAATACTTGGTTTCGTGATCACTTCCCAATTGGAACTCCTCTCCTACACCGCCTTGTCTTCTGATTCGACCGGTATTGTCGGGTGTATATTCCACTTGGCTGAAAGGAAAATTCTGAGCATCCGGAATAAATGCCTGGCTGCCCGCCAAATCATTATTTGCGGTAGAATAATACCTGGAAGCTCCGTCAATATCGCTCATTCCACGTAAAATGGTACTGCATGCTGATTCCGGAGCCGTATTATCTTTGTCAAAATCGTCTTTGCTGTATGCTGCCGGAGTCCCCTCATCATTCAAATTGAAATCCGGGTAATATCTCAGGGTAGATTGTACATTCGGGATTTCACATTCTTCCGGAGATTTTACCGGAACAGGTAAAACCTGGATTGCCGGTCTTCCCTGGTAATCATAGATCGTTTCTCCTACAATGGCGTTGTTGTTATGGTTGTATTTTGAATTGATCTTGGTCACCATCTGCCGGTTTCTCAAAGATCCGTCAAAAAATGAAATGACTTCCTTCCTTTTGCCTTCTTCCGCATAAGTAGAGCTGTATTGCCAGTTCTTGTGAATATCAAACGCAAGCTCATCATCCACATAAAAACTACTATATGCAGGCAAATCATCAACCGTCATTTCTCCGTCAGGTGTACTCCAATTGGTGAATAAAAGTCGATCCGCAGTTAATGGATCAGCCGAACGGCCAACTCCCCGCACCCGGTAACAAATATATCCCTGATCAAATATCAGTGACAAATCATAATAAGTGTATTTAGTGGTAATCCGTGTGGAATTCGTCTTAAAATTAATATCCAAATCTGTAGTGGAAGCTATGTCAATGTCATTGATGTGGAACCATTCCAATTGGTATTCTTCCGCTCCTTCTATTTCATCCCAGGAAATCAGCAATTGGTCTGGGATTTCGTCACAATCCAAATCTTCTGCTAAGGCATCACCCGGAAAAACAGGTACAATAGATGTCTGGGAAGCAAACTCATATATTCGATCCACAAATACATCGGCCTGTAAAAATAAATTGGCCGGTAAATTGTTTTGTGCGACCCCGTTGACTTTGATCTCTGTGATGCTTGCTTCAATTTTATCGTAACCATCATAAGTCAGAATCTGCTTATCTCCAAAAGTAAGCGTTCCTGTCGACTGGTTCTTGATCTCCATGATGACTCCTGACAAGGGTGTAACCAATGAACCATTCAGATAGAGATCAATGTCCAGTGTGATTTCAATCGTTGCTTCGTCGAAATACGTTTCATAATGATGATTCACACCAAAAGTAAGCATCGCTTTTCTCGAAAGATCGTATGGTGTTAACGATATCCCGGTCGGAGTTAAATAACTGGTTATAAAACTGCTCGGATCGTTCTTCACAATTGGGGGTGAGCTGATAGTTGGGGTCATCAATACCCCTTGCGAATATGGCTGAACAACAGCGTGTAGTTTGCCCGCTGTTAGTATCATACATAAAAAGACGAATAGGATTCTTTGTGACATAGTTGTTAGTTTTTAAGTGATGTGGGTTGGTATCTGGTATCGATCAGTTCGTAGCCGGCCATTTTCTCCGTCAGTACAAACTTTCCATTTTCATTCATTTTTACATACGGCGAAAGATCAAAAGACACATCACCCGTTTTTAGTGCTTGCATCGGTTCATATACCATTACAACGGAAGGTGTTTCTACAGATTCATCCTCCAGTTCCTCGGAGAAATAGTTTGCCGGAGGAAAGGTCAGAACAAACTTGTAAAGCATTTTCGTTTTTGTATGGAAATAAAACTCCATGATTCCATCATTGGTTTTAACAGCGGTTGCTTTTAGCACAAAAAATGCCGGGTACGAGATTTTTTCAAACTCATAATTATCCAATATGTTTGCCGGAAGTTCTGCCAGGAAATTAGAAATCTTGAGGGAAGAATCCACACTATTGATTTGTACCACATTGTTTGCGGAATCTATTACCAAACTCATCTTTTCGGTTTGAACGATAGTCATACCACCGTTGATCATTTTATAGTTGAGGCCTTTTCCCTTATACAAGGTTCCTGAACCTGATTCAAGTATTTTGTTGGAAGCAAGATCCTGGAAAACATCTCGTTTGAAACGGACGACTGTCATTTCCTTGTTCATCATGGTTCGCATCGGTTCAATTTCCTTACTGAATTCAGAAGAAGACAAAACTATACTGGTCTGAGCAGCAGACGTTCCCTCAAAAAGGGCCAGAAACGGTATTAAGAGCAATAAGATGGTTGTTGTTCTCATATTATTCTTGTTCTTTAGAAGAGTTTTCACGATTTTCCTGAATAGTCATAATTCCCTTTTCAGTTTCTTTCTTTACACGAATCAGTTTTCCTTCTTCATCGTATTCATAGATCTTTGCATAGTTCCGTTCATCCAGTTCGGCTGCCAGCCTGAGAGTTACCGGATCGTAGACGTAAGTAATCATGGAACCGTCGTAAGGGAAAACCCGAATATCATCGTAATAGACGGTAATCGTATTATCAGTCACAATCAACTCCATTTTCAGGTTTCCGACATTATTGGTTGTAATCACCCCTTCAATGCGCTGCCATCCGTCTATGATTTGCCCGGATGGAGTAAGTATGACCGGAGTTAAAGCTCCCGAAGTCAGTTTCAACTGGCTGGTATAATTGATTGCTGCATTGGAGTTTCCGCTGTTTTTCACCTCACGAACCCAGGCAGAAACCACATATTGATCTTCCACCGGTTGGAATTTTGGAATACAGTCTGTACAAACTACTTTCTTACTCGAACAAGGGAAATCCGCTGTTTGAGTTTCAACAACTAATCTTCCATAGCAGGTATTTGCAACAATTTCTACCACATAAAAGTGATCTGCCAGGATTAGCCCATTAAATGTTCGAATACCCGTTGTAGAAACTCCTGTTTCCAAAATTGGTGCGGTTCCATTTGAGATTAGCACAGCAAAATCTTCGGCAGGTGCTCCATAAAAACCGAAAGGACCATAAATTTTATACGAGGAATTAATATTCGCCAAGCCACTTGAAGGGTCTTCAATCGAATACTTTAAAGTCAACGAAGTTCCTAACATATGATTTTGAGCAGGGGAAAAAGAACAATACATTTTCGATTGTCCTCCTACACACTCAAAATCATTGGCATTATCAAAAAGTCCTTCAAAAACACTGGTTTTTCCACAAATCGATAAGGGTTCATTCACCGAATAATTATGGAAATATGTTTGCGAATTTGTCGTAAAAACGGACAAAAGCAAACTGATAATTAGTATTAATCTGATTGTTTTCATAGCATACTTCTTAATATTGGAATTGGATATTTTCGTAAGCATATTGATTCTCGCGGCCCACTCCTGGAACAACGGTAATTTTCATTGCAGCTTTACAACCTTTGGAGTCAGTTACGGTAATAATCATTGCATTTGACAAAGAAGTCTTGCTCAACGCAAATGTAACCTCATTTGGACCGGATAAATAAGCATCCCCTGTTCCTCCCAATAGTTCAAATTCAACCTGATAAGGAGGATTAGTTAATAGTTGAGAAATAGTAAATTTATTATTTGACGGAGTTTCAAGAGTAAGAAAACAACCTGTTGCCGCAAAACATTCAGGGATCGAATTCTCAAAAGTTACCGGTGTAGACTGAGTAACTTTGATACTATTTTTTCCCGTATGTGAATAATCCGTAGAAATTGAACCTGATCCGATATTTTGCATGGTTCCTCCAACCTTCACTTTGCTGAAATACCCCTCTTCCATACAATTCGTGTAATTGTAGTCTTCAAAGCTTCCGGTAGCGATCTGCTGACCTCTTGAATTGGCCGCAACCGCAGTTGTCAGGTTACCATTGAAACCAAACAAAGTAGACGATGAACGTCCAAGAGCATCACGCGTCTCCAGGATTTGCCCGTTTGGAGAGAACTCCGTCACCTCGGAAACAAAGGTCCAGTTGAGTTGGTTCTTATCCCATTTCCCCTGGTTTAATTTATAAAACGGAGCATAACTTGTGAAAACACCGTCTTTACGTATATTCGTGTTCCCATCGTAATTTGACTGGGTTCTTCCTGTCAAGTGCGTGTAAGAACGCTGTGGTCTCCAATTTCCTTTTCGTCCAAGGATATATGGATTTGAAGAAGCTGCAGAACCTTCCGCGAAACAATTACAATAAGTCCTCCAGTTTTCACCAAATTCCACAGCTCCGGCATTGAGCACATTTGAGAATTGGTTTGAACCGATTCCCGCTAAGGGATTATCCAAACTAGTCATACTGGCCATCGACGTACTTTGTTTATTCCGGTAACCGGAACGAACCACTTTAATAGTAGCAGCACCACCTGTTATTGGGTCTCCTGCTTCATCAATCAATTTGATTCCGGCGTCAGTTTTTGACAATACCCAGCCTCTTTCGGCAGAAGAACCAAATTTGACGTAAACTTCATCTCCTTCAGTGAAATGATTCAACGACATCGGAATCGTCACAAATCCGTTCGAACTGATAGAACCCGCCGAATAACTGTAGAGAATATTCGTAGATGCTTGTCCGAAGGATGAATACTTCCAGTATGCAGGATAGTTCAGTGAATAAACTTTATCATTAAAATTGGTAGTCGTTTGAGTAACCAATACCTCACCTGTTTTGGAATCATAAGCCAGGTTATTGGTCTCAACAATACTTCCATCCTGGTTTGCAATAGTTTTCTCCAAAATACCAAACTTCTGGATCGTTTTATTGAAAGTCGCACTTCTGAAACGATTCGTTGTACGATCATATCCCGGGTAAACAGGAGGAATTACAGCAAAAAACAAACTTAAAACCAAACTATTGGTATTGATATTGATCTTTCCAACGTTGGAAACGGTTTTACTCTCGTTGAAATCCGCAACGGCGTCGTATCTTACTCCAAGTGTCTTGTTAGACAAAGTCCCATCCGGATTAATCACCTTCACCTCATTGGATAATTGGAAATTTTCCTTTCCGTCCAAACCAAGGCTTTTCTTCTGATAAATGTATTCCACGGTAGAAAGTGGTTCACTTTGACCTTGTGCATACACACTTTCTTTAGATGGTTTTCCATGCATGTCATTCAACTCAATACTGAATCCCTGGTTAGCCGTTAAATACTGGTATTTCGGAATGATTGGAAATATGCTGTTTTTAGGCAGCACATCGATGTGTGTGGAATTCACAATCGTTGGAAAATCCTTAGCTGTGTAAAATTCCTTTACCACTTTTCCTGTTGCAGTGCGGGTTACACCAGCATGAGGCAGATCTGAAATCGTTACGCGTGAATAACCAATAGACGGACTAGGGAATTGTGATTCCATCAACGGAGCTTCGTAGTATGTTTTATCATCCATTGCCAGACGTCTCTTTTGGCTTACATAATCCTGGATCACACGATGCCATGGATTTTCATCACCACCCAACTGCGGCTCATAAGATGCCACTCCTGAAGAGGTTACACCATCTGCCAGTGTATACTCAAAGTGCTGGCCATACATACTTCCATAAGCTCCACCCATATTGTCCCAATTATCTTTGATACGGATTTCGCTCACACGGCTTCCACCTCCAAACTTTCTCCCTGACGGGCAATTCATGCGAACCCAGGATTTATTGGTAATGATATTCGTCCCTTTATCCAGATCATAAATGGCTTTATTCGGTCCGGTCACCAATTCCTTAAAACTGCTGATTGCATTGATCATGGAATTTGCCAGGTCTGTAATTGCCTGTTCTCCTGCAGGAGCATCGTTCGGTGGCATAAACCCGGGTTTATTACTGATTGTACGGGATAATTGTGTTCTTCCGAAAAGGATCGCCTGTTTAGTGATCGTATTATAGGAAGCGACCAGATCTGTTGTTTTCAGTTTCTCAGCAGAAAATCTTATCTGAGCATAGCCATAATAGGTGTTTCCTATAGGAAAAGGCGTGATAGATTCAACTTTTCCATAACCGGAAATATACTCTGTCTTTTCCTTTACATTCGATCCGTCCGGATTCAATTCTACAAGCGCCCGGTAATAGAGTTGATCACCAGGCTTGGCGTATTTGTACACATCATCGGTTGGATTCTCCAACTTAAATATTAGTCCTGCATTTTCATCTGCTGAAGATGAGATACTTTGCATTTCAAATGCTTCATTCGCAGTTCCAGGAAAAGCAGTACTTCCACGCACCACACCAACTATCTTGAACATTTTAGCGGCTTTAAGGTGCTGTACATACGCATAATCATCGGATTCGTAATCCACTTCGATCTCTCCTCCCGAGGGCAGATAAATTTTTGTTAGGCCCCATGCAGCAGCATTCAAATCTGCCGCAGCCGCATCCTGCTCTGCATATGGGAAATCGCCATTACTCAAAGCTCCGCTTGTCGCCTCATCAGATCCGATAGGAGATGGTTTATAAGTTCCCCATCTGTCAGAACCCTTGATGGCATACGGCGGATTTCTCTCATTTTCACCGTATTTAAAACGATAACTGCGGTAATTCATTTTTTTAGAGTTCTGGTATGAAAACTTAATTTTTGTTAGGGTAAGTTTTCCTTTTGGCCCGGATGTTTCATGATTCCCGGGATAATTTGGACATAACTCATACGAATAATCAAATTCCACCTTTTGTACGGGTACAGCCGTAGACGGATGATCCTCAAATTCTTTGCGAACATACAGTGTAATGCTTTTCAGAGCCATCATAGCATTGGCATCATCCGCTGCAAGTCCTCCGGCTGGTCCTGCTGCACCGCGCCCGTCTTTCCGAGGTTCCGTTTCAAAAACAGCTACAAAGTTTTTAGTCGTAATTTTCTTGATATAATAGAGGTCTTTTTCTCCATAAGAGTAACTTGCCTTGTCATCCGTAGGATCACTGCGCAATCCCTCGTTATAGAAAGCAGTATTTGCTTGAATAGGACTTCTCCATTTGTTTGTTTTTGGTTCTGAATATTCAAAACTCACATAAGAACCCAAATCATTTGGAGTAGGGCCTTTATCACCATCAGAATCGATGTAATCATCACTCAAAACTGCAGAAAGCATGAAAGAGTGAGCATAAGCCGGAGTTTCTGTGGCACTGTAATAATTGTCAATCCCTTCTTTATTACTCATACTCGCCAGGGTTGAAAAATTGCTTCCACAATCTATGATCCCCGAATAGTCATTTGCATACGTAAGACCGCCCGACCCATACATTCCGGTACCAACTGCAAAAGTTGCTTCTTTTTGAAGTTTGCTGTAAGCAGGGAGCGCAAAGACATAGCGTCTTCCGTCTGTTCCTAATTGAGTGACTTCTGCAATATGTGATTTACTGCTCGGATTATAGATCGATGAATTAATAGGAAGTAATCCCATGTCATCTTCCACTTCTTTGCGAGTCAGGAAATAGAATTGATTATTCGTCAATTCCCTTTTGCTTTTAACGTTTCTCTGAATCCCATTAGCTCCACTTGACTGAACCAGGGAACCTCTTAATTTCGGAGAGATGGCAGAACCTCCTAATTCAATGCGCTCTGCTGCATCACCGGAAAATTGGGTAGTCATTAGTTCATCCTGAACTACCGCTTTTTCATTTGCTTCAATGAAGTAGAAATTATTGGCAATCTTATTGGGAGAATTATAGGCATATTTCAATTGTGAAATCGCCTGGTTCCCATCTTCCCACGTACCGCTCCTGGTTGTGGTAACAGGAATCTGAATATCAATTCCAATATCCGTAAGATTACCGAATCCTAATTCCAATCCTCCATTCCCACTGATATCCAATGAAAAAGTGGAAGGATCATGAACAAATCCTACGTCATTACGCATAGGTCTGAAACTTCCGCCTGTTCCCTGGGCACTTACGGAGAAAATATCATAGGTCTGATAAGTAGAAGCTAAAAATGGCGTATACTGTGAGAAAGGAATATCATTATCCCGGTTGAAGTCTAATTGTGCGGATTCATTATTCTGACCGTTTTCCTGGTACAAATAACCGTAAGATCTCGTGTTTAATGTTTTTGATTCATCCGGGATCCAATTCTTGGAGAAACGTACCCCAATATTTCCTTGGGCATCCGTAAAGAAAAAACTACCCGCAAGATTTACATTGAAGGAAACCCCGGCACCCCACATAGGGTGTCGTGACCTTGGCATGTATTGATTCAATCCAAGATCAAAGCTTCCCCCTCCTTTTGATCCATAACTTCCTTCATCATCTTTATATTGTCCCGTTACCACCGTTTTCCCTTCAAGATTTTTCTTTCTTGTAACAGAATAATTCTGTTTCGTTGCACTAAATCCATAAGATAATGACTGTAGTCCTGCACGTGAATTAAATGCCGTTCCAATAGTTGCACTGCGTGAAACATCTCTATCAATATTTGAAGATTTATAACTCAAACTTGCACTTGGCGCAACAGAGGCTCCGTTCTCATCGCTTCCTGACAAAGAAAATCCTGCAGTAGCACGTGCTCCCATAAACTTACCCAAGTCAAATGAAGGACCAACGCTGATACTTGTCCCAAAACCATTGTAGTTATTGTAAGTCAAACCTACTCCTACTTTCAAGCCTCCTTTGGAATCCTTTGCATTCACTTTCGGAATTTTGAAACCTGCAATTTCGACAGTCAAACCAGCATCCAGACCCATGTTGATCATAGGCTTCACACTGTATTCCGTTTTTACCTGGTCCCCATTAAAATCATCCGGAACACCACGCAGATTTCTTGTTACAGCACCTACATTGAGGTTCCATCCCAAACCAACCCAAGACGCTTCCTGGTCCATTGTAACTCCCGAATTATAAGCGATATTAATCGGATATCCTTCAACGTCCATCAATGGAATATTGTAGGAAAAATCACCCGTAAACGGATCTACCATGTCGGAGACCCCGACCGGTGTAAATGAATTGACTTCAGGCTGGGTAGGTCCTCCGGCATAAACCATAGCAGGTTGAAAGGTACTCCAAAGGAAAATAGCCAAAAGTAGCCATGTTAATGATCCTTGTCCTGTTGAGAATTTGTTCTTATTCATAATTTTTGAGATTCAGAGTGGGAAAATTTGAGTTGGCCGCCGGTAAAAATTGAAATTCTACCGGAACCATACTAAGTGAATGGTCATTAAATACAATACGTTTAATCGGTTGATGGGCCGGGTTATCAAAATCAACTAAAATCCTGATATACCCGGGAATAGAGGGTTCGTATATGACTGAATTACAAAAAATAGTGTCCTGACCCGAGGAAAAGGCAAAAAGCTCCTTTTTGATTCCACCGGACAAATACAGTGCTTTATCAGTACTATTCATCCCCGATTGAGGAAAGAAAAGATCTTCTTTTCCACCCCTTAATGCTTTTACTTCGAACATAAAGCTTGTAACCGCCACATCCCTCTTCAATTCTTCCAAAAGGATTTCTTTCGGTTCACAATGATCCAGTGCACATCTTGCAATATTTATTTCTCTTGGCAAGAATTTGATTTTAAAAACCAAGTCATTTATCGTGTCCTGGGAAAAGGATTTATTGTCTGTCGAAACATACCATTTTAAGTACTCTCCAGGTGTCATTGAAGGCATCCTTTTCATGGATGAACAACTCATTCCAAGAAATAATATCATCACCAATAATGCAAAAACGATTCTAAAAGCTCGTGTCATTGTATTTTGAAATTAAAAGTAAATGATTCCCGTCCAATCGGTTGCCATTGAACAGTATAAAAACCGGCCTCTAAATCCAAGTCTTTTAGATCCAAAATAAAAAATCGTTTACCATTCGCGTTTTCACTTATTTCTTTATCATCCTGAACTTTTCCGGAAATGACTTCCTTGAGTAAAACCGTTTTAAATTTTCGTCCCCCGGAATTAATCTGAATATTCAATTTCAGATTACCCAATTCATCTGTTACCAATCCGATTTTATTGTCTACTACCTGGTAAACCTGTCCGTCATTTTGATGATGAACCGGATAAAAAACAGGTAGTGGCTCCTTCGGCTTGAAGATCGTGAACTGATAAGGTTCCGACTGATCCACAATCAGGCTATTGAACAAAATGGAAACCTGCCAAACATAGGTATGCCCTTCTTCCAGCGGTGTTGCGCTTGATGAGTAGGAATGCATGGTGTTTTGGTAATCATCCAAAACCAGGATGGGGGTATTCAGTGCTATTGCTTCTCCTTTTAACTGATTTTCTTCCAATTCGCATAAAACATAACGTTGCGAATAACGCGGATCCGTTTGAAGAGCTGTAATATTGGTCTGCCAAATGAAATTCGGTTCAGTCTCTATAATGGTATCGTAATCCATCGGATTGGAAAGCGTAACAGGGAAAACACTTTGCTGAGCAAATGCAGCTGTGAATCCAAACAGGGTTATAATCAGTAAATAGCGCGTTAATTTCATTTTAGAACATTTAAGTGAATTTTTAATCGTAACTCCCAGAACCACGGACGAATCGGGTAGTCGACATCAGGGGTTATAAAATTTAATGCATCTGTCGGCAGCCATCTTCTTCCGGTCAGATACCAGGTAAGATGTTTGCCCGGAGAGGCACTTAAGGTGAATGAAAAACCGTATTGCCGGGAGAATTGCTCACTTGTCAGGTAATTGAATGCGGATGAAAACTTAATGCCTTTATAACTGGCACCCAACTCCGGTGAAATAATAATGTTGGAACCGTAAATCAACTTCATCCCTTGAAAATTCTGGTAATTGGCAGTCACTCCATAGAACAGGTACCGGTGTGCTATTTCAGATTTCAGGATCACATTTGTCATACTGATGGCAGAATCCACACCGTTTACGTGTGAATAAGTACTATTGCCTGAAAGGGTAAATTTGCTTTTTTTGAACTTCCTCTGATAGACGAATCCACCCCGATACAAGGTATTGTTCCCATAGGTAATGGAATCATTCCCTCGTGCATTGATCAATGAATAACCTGCGAAAAGCAAGAGGTTTTTAATGATACTTTCCTGTACATCGATATGGATGCCGTTTGTAATCAATCCTCTCCCTTTTGAATTTGCATCGAAGCAATCACCGGTATATTTCCCCGAAATGGTCAGGTGCTTGAACAATTTGGTTTGGAACCCATATTCATGATGCAAAAACCCGGAATTGTACATTCCCTGAGAGAAACCGTCGTAGTTCACTCCAATGCGTTTTACTTGTCCGTAGATTTGTGTATTTCCCCGTCTGAAGCGGTATTTTACTTTCGTGGTTGCAGCCAGGCGACTGGAATAATTGCGTGAAACGGAATCTCCGAGCGGGATGGTCTGACCAACACTTCCCGAAATCAACAACCTTCCGGATGCTAAAGGTGAAAGCGTAAAGCTGACATTCGTTGTGTTGTTTGTTACCTGTTTTACCTTTTTCAGGATACTTTGTAAATCTCTACCGTTGTAGTAATTCTCTATTGAAACGGAATTTCGCTCTTCGTTCCCGTACCCGATTATTGCAGAACTAACAAAACGAGCGGTATTAACTGTAAAGAACTGGTTCATATTAAATACGTTCTGCGAATTGTTCAGGTATTGGTCAACCACCGAATTGGAGAACAACTTATTGGGAACTGTGAGTCCGGCAGCCACATCGTAAAAATAGTTCCGATAAGTGCCTTTTACACGGACTCCCTGAATCGGTACACTGCTATTGGACATTTTTCCACCTGAAAGCGAAGTGAGCCCCACATCAAAACGTTTGATCCCATCCAAAAAACCATTGGGTCTTTTTAAGTTGAGCGCGTTCAGATCGTTTAGTTTCAGATCTTTGAGTTCCTGCAGGCTGTCTTTTTTCGCAGTCCATTTATCAATTGTTCCTTTATAGGCTGAAATTTTCAGATTGATCGAATCGAGGTTTAAATGTTCAAAATCAATTTTATTTCTCTCCGGGACATTTAAATCAGGAAGCTTGGTATCCGGTATTTTACCGGTGATGTCAGGAATCTTGCCATCCGGCAATTCGGGGTTTTTCAACCCATTCGGGATCTTCAGTTTGTTTTGTTGCTTCAGCAATTGGTATTGTTCGATCAGGAAGGCCAGGTAGCTGATCTTTCCCTCCATGGCATAAATATCCTGGTTAATGTCCCCGATCCCGGTATTTAACTCCCCAATCTCGCCTTCCAACTCCGCTTTTCGCATCCGGTACTTTGCAAGCGCGTCGTAACTCAATCTGAAATAAGTAGGTTTTCCTGAAATGTATTTCTCATCCGAAAGTCTTCCCTGGAAAGTCAATGGAATACCTTTAAATATGAATGAAGATGAAACCTCCATAAAGTGGTTCATTCTTCCTCTTTTGTCTGAAAAATTGGATTGAACGCCTGCATTTGCACCTATATCAATATCTGTCCTTCCTATAGAAAAAACAGGAGATCTTACTGAGTCCATTTCCTGACTTAGCAATACAGAACTGATTCCAATGAATAATATCCAGGTTATTATTTTCAACTTAGGCGATTATAAATAACGTGAACAAATCTAACAATTTTTAACATTGCTAAATGTTAAATTCTACGTTTCGACCTGGTCGGAAGAAATTTCAGAGAGAAAATTTGACTCTATAAGTGTTTTGTTTATTAGTATTTTAACCTGAAAAAACATGACTCAAAAAAAGATCTGCAAACCAATTTTTTAACAATTTAGGATTGCTTCGAAGCATTGAATTAAGATTTACAACCCTTATTTTAAGATCATTGATTCCACAAAAATTGGTTTTAGTTTTAAAAAGCTGCCCATTTATTTTTACATTAGACACAACGAGGATCCTGAAAATCGTAGAAACAGAGTAAGGCACTATTCATTTATTCACACATGAAAAAACAATTTTTACTTTCATTTGTTTTCCTATTGGTTATTTTCCAAGGGATAAGCCAAAAAGGAACCCCGACCTGGTCGGTAACCAACAATGGTTCTTTCGGAACCTGCAATTACACCGTTTGTCTGCAGATTGCCCTTCGCAACATTTCCACGCAGGTTATCTCCAGCTCCGAATGGGTTTGTCACAGTGTTTCACCGGGAAACACGGCGTTCTATTCACAAACCTGGCCGGTGAGTCCGGCACCGGGTTATGAGATTGCAGTTGTCAATGCAACGGCAACTTACAACACTACCACGTTTACCAACATGAGTATGACGATCTGGAACACCGATGTGCGTTTTGGCGCATGCAGTGGCGGACCGTCATCCAATTGGGTCACCATGTGGGAACGCACCGGAACGTATTCGTTCACGATTCATGAGGATTTGATCGTGGGGATGCAAGCTCCGGAATAAGACTAAAATCGAGCGTGAGTGTTCTGTTCGTGTTAGATTTTACAACTAATCAATAGTATTAATATAACTCTTTCTCCGCGCTCGCTCCGAAAAGATGAGTGTGAGAGAATTGAGGAAAAAAGAAAAAAGCATTTAACTTACGTCAAATGCTTTTTTCTTTTTCTGCTCCCTCTGCTGGGCTCGAACCAGCGACCCTCTGATTAACAGTCAGATGCTCTAACCAACTGAGCTAAGAAGGAATTTTTTCGTTCAAATCATCCCGATAGCTATCAGGAGAGATAAGAAAGAATTTTGCTTTCGCGGTTGCAAATATAGCTAAAGAATTGTTTTTAATACAAACTCCGCGAAAAAAAATGAAATTATTTTCAATAAAATCCAGTACTAGTCTGACTTTCAAGACTAAAAATCGTCTTCGCTTAGTGTGAAATCATCCAAACCAGCATCGCAACCTTCTTCTTCACACGGCGATTCGTTGTCATCGATCAGGTCAAACGGAAGATCATCTTCGCATTTTGCAGGTCTTAAAATGTTCGTTCGGGATACATTTAAGCGGATTTCGGACCTGGAGGAACCGTCTTCCTGGGAAAAAGATTTCGCAAACGGTGTTCCGACTAATTCAACCAAAGCTCCTTTTTTTAAAAAATCGAGGATGCGCATATTCGCGCCTTCTTTCTTCCAAATGGTGCAATTTACCCAAGTCGTTTTGGTCCTTGCTTCTCCTGTACGCTTATCGCGCCAATTCTTATTGTGCGCAACCGGAAAATTTACTGCAATGACACCGCGCTCCATTTGCTTCACAACGGCGTCCTTTCCAATATTTCCAATTAAGCGTGTTTCAAAAACAGTTGCCATAATTTTATCGCTGGTAAACTTAAATGTGTTTTCAAGTGTGTTACTCCACAAAAGTAATACATTTCAGGCTAATTCTTCCTTTCTACTATAATTGAATCGGGGAAACCTTTCTTTTTCACCTCATTACAATATTCTTCCGCTTCCGATTTGGAGGAAAAACTTCCGGAAAAATACTTATAGCGATATCCTGTTTGTGAAACCTGTGCACGACTTACCGCATGTTTTAAGTTTTTGAAGCTGCCCTTTTCGGTATCCAGCCATTCCTTCGAACTCATGATCTGTACACTGAAGGTTTTATCGGCGGAAGCCGTTGTTGCGTTGCCTGCTTTTTTGGTGAATGAAATGTTTTTATGTGTTGCCTGCAAATAGCTTCTCATCGCCCGGAACAAAGCGGATGCGATCACGTCCTGCCCATCGGTCGTATTCAGATAATTTGCCTCCGAAACATTGGTCATGAAACCACATTCGACCAAAACGCTGGTCATTTCCGTGAATTTTAACACCTGAAGTGAATGCTCGCGGTCATCCGAATCTTTCACACCTCTTGATTTTCGCCCGGCTCTGGTTTTGAATTCATTCTCAAATGCTTTTGCCAGTTTCACGGATGCTTTGGAACTCATGGAATGTACATGTGATTCCGTTCCTTTGATATTGGTATTGGGACTGCCATTGATGTGTACGGAGATAAAATAATCCACCTTTTTTGAATTGGCCATATTCACCCGTTCGTCCAGGGTCGGATAACGATCATCTGTCCGGGTATACAGCACTGTCACATTTTCCAGCCGTTCGGAAAGGTAAGCGCCGAATTTCAGGGCAATTTTTAATGTCAGGTCCTTTTCCGGCAACAAATTTTTATTGGCAGCCTCGTGACCTGGATCCGAGCCACCATGCCCGGGATCAATCAAAATCGTAATTCCCTGACCAAACGAATCCAGGGAAAGAAGGAGCGAAACCAAAATAGTAAAAACGAACTGCATAGGGCAAATTTAGGGAGCAATCACACCCGGTCTGCAACTATTCCAAAAGGTTACTAAATACTAAATGTTAATTTTCTATCTTTGCGCCGTGAAAGCAACTCTTATTATTTCCGTTTATAAAGATGTCAGCGCATTGCATGCTGTTCTCAGGAGTGTTGCTTTACAAAAAGAGACCGATTTTGAGGTGATCATTTCCCAGGATTGTGACGATCCGTGCTTCGATGAGCTGATTGAAACTTTCCGTGCTTCCTTTCCGATTAAACATTTACAGCAACCGGACCAGGGTTTCCTCAAAACCAGGATGCTCAACAAAGCCATCCGCGCATCAGAAAGCGACCGCTTAATTTTCATTGACGGGGATTGTGTACTCCATCCGCGCTTTATTCAGCAATATGTGCGTTACATCCAGGAAGGCAGATTCTGTATTTCACGCAGGGTAAACCTGGATGCTGAAACTTCGCGTAAGATCCGCAGCGGTGAACAAACGGTTCCAGGTTACCTGGAAATGATCCGGAATAAAAGCACGAGTGTAGAGGAAAGTTTTCCTTTGTGGAGTTTGCTGCAACGGAAACTAGTTCCGCTTTTGGGATCCAATATGGGCTGGTTCAAAGCAGACCTGGTAAAGATCAACGGATTTGACGAGACCTATGTTACTCCAGGGTTCGGTGAAGATACGGATATTGAATTCAGAGCACGCAAAGCGGGAATTGTTCCCTTTTCTACCCGGTACAAAACCATCCAGTACCATTTGTTCCATGAGCGGCCAAATCGCGAAAACCTGGTTAAGATCAGCAAAGATCTGTTTGCCGAACGCCAGAAACGGGCAGATTACCGATGCCAGTTTGGGTTGGAAACCTTAGAGAATTGACCATTGAAAAGTTGAATCTTTATTAGAAGATCGACTTAAATTCCTTAGCGACGAATAAAAACCTTTTCAATTTTACATTCTCAATTTTCAAGTATAAAAAGATCTGAGGCGATCGCATCCGCCAATAACCTTCCAGCTTCCGTCAACACGATGTTTTCTTCAGTTTGAATCAGCAGATGTTTATCCTCGTAATCTTTTACGATCTGAAACCATTCCGGGTCCGGTGAAACCAATTTAAACAATTGGGTTGTGGAAACTCCCCATTTTGTGCGGAGCCCAATCATAATCGCTTCATTGAACCGGTCGAAAGGTGAAAGAATCTCAACCGTCTCCGGTAAACGTCCCTGTTTGATTTCATTCAAATATACCTTATTGTTTGCCTGGTTCCAATAGCGCTTTGTTTGATCGAATCCGTGGGCAGACGGGCCTATTCCGAGGTACTTTGCTCCTTTCCAGTAGGAGGTATTGTGCCTTGAGTACTTTCCTTCCCGCGCAAAATTCGAAATCTCGTACTGTTCGTATCCGGCAGATTTCAGGGTTGTTACCAATGCTTCAAATTGCTCCGACTGTTGTTCATTGGAAGAGACAGTCAGTTTTCCTTCTTTGACCCATTTGGACAAGGCGGTTTTCTGTTCTACGGTCAAACAATACGCGGAAATGTGTTCCGGGGCCAAAGCAATGATCCCGAACAGCTGTTCTTTCCATTCTTCCAAAGTCATTCCGGGCAAGCCATACATGATATCCAGGCTCAACTCATCAAACCCGACCTCCTTGGCATGAAGAACCGCATTCAAACCGTCCGCTGCTTTGTGCGATCTGTTCATCCATTCCAACTGATGATCATGGAAGGATTGGATCCCGATACTCAAGCGGTTCACACCCAATTCCTTCCACGCGATCAAATGCGCAGGAGAACAATCATCCGGGTTGCATTCCAGGGTGATTTCAACCGAATCACTGACCTGATAATTGGATTTTACGCAGTCAATCAGTTTTTGCAATTGGACTGAAGTCAAAATACTTGGCGTCCCACCACCGAAATAAATAGTTTGAAAATTTTCGTTTGTCCAGGTTGTCGATCTGATAGCAAGTTCAGCACACAACGCATCCACCATTTCATCCTGATACGCATGATTGGTAGAAAAATGAAAGTCGCAGTAACTACATTTTTGGGCGCAAAACGGGATGTGGATATAACAGCCTGACATGTTACAAAATTAGGTATTAATCGGCGGTTATGATGCTGACAAAAAAGCCCTGTCCAACTTAAATGTTAAAAAAAGCTTTTAATTTTTACCATTCCACAAAAAGATATACTTTTCAAATATGGGATTTAAAGAACAACAGGCAGCCATTCAACGAGAATTAGATCGATTTATCGACTTATTGGGAGTTTTATTGCCGCGTTATTCTAAATTACTGAAGCGCAAAAATTTAACGGAAGACGAATTACACGAATTAGGCGAAATCGAACACTTCTTAATTGGCGTAACCGGTCGCATTTCCGAAATCAAACAGGTGCTTGAACAAGATGTTTACGGACATTCTTTGGACTTGTACTACAAACTAAAAGCTAAGGCAAATTTAGGAGACGAACACGCAGCCAAAAAACTAAGTCGTTTACGCGATTCGTTCAATGACTCCATGATATCGGGCCAGGTAATCCATTGGAACTAGGTATCATTCAACACATTCTCCAATAAAAAAACCGCTGAATCGCTTCAACGGTTTTTTCGTGTCTGTAAAATTAGTTCAAACCGGTGATTCCGCTGCAGATTCAAAAACCGGCAGCATCTGATGCTCTTTACCTTAATCCACCAACTGCTAAAATCAATAGAAGGGAAGTACCTAACAGGCATAAACTCACAATCGCACATATTCTGCCAGCTTTTACTTTTTTGTAAGATGCTTCGGTATATTGATGCGGATAATCTCTGTACAATGAAAGTGCTTTCCCGGATCTTGTGAGCGTAATGGATGCCAGGATGATCCCCACAATCCCCAGACAAAACGGAATCGAAATAATTCCCATTGTTAAGATCCCTCCTGCTCCTTCCAGATCTTTTACCGGTCCGTTGGTCATTGCAACCGAGTCTAATGTTTCGTTTTCCATGGTAGTTTCTTTTAGATTTTGTGGCACTAAAATAAAAAAACCTCCGAATTTACATCCGAAGGTTTTAGTATTCTGATTCAAAGGTTTTGACTTTTCCGAAACTTCGGGATACAGCCAGCTTTTGATCCCGAAAGTCAGGATTGCATTTTACATTTTGAATTAGTTACGGTTTCTCTCTGGTGAAAGCAGGAATGCCTGTTACATCCATTCCGGTAATCAACAAGTGGATATCGTGTGTTCCTTCATAAGTAACCACTGATTCCAGGTTCGCCATGTGACGCATCATCGAATATTCGCTTGTGATTCCCATTCCACCGTGGATCTGACGAGCTTCGCGCGCAATATCCAGGGCGATTTCCACATTGTTTCTTTTAATCATGGAGATCATGGCAGAGGTAGCTCTTCCTTCATTTCTCAATTGCCCGACACGCAACGTCATAAATTGTGCTTTCGTGATCTCAGTGATCATTTCAGCCAGTTTCTTTTGTGTCAACTGGAATGCACCGATCGGAACACCAAACTGTGTACGTTCTTTCGAGTATCTCAATGCCTGATCGTAGCAATCCATGGCAGCACCCAAAGCACCCCATGCAATTCCGAAACGGGCAGAATCCAAACAGCTTAACGGAGCTCCTAATCCGGAACGTCCCGGAAGCAGGTTTTCTTTCGGAACTTTTACATTCACAAAGATCAATTCCCCTGTTGCAGAAGCGCGAAGTGACAATTTACCATGCATTTCAGGAGTTGTAAACCCTTCCATTCCACGCTCTACTATCAATCCGTGGATACGTCCGCTTTCGTCTTTCGCCCAAACCACCGCGATATCTGCAAATGGTGCATTTGAAATCCACATTTTCGCTCCGTTCAACAAATAATGATCACCCATATCCTTGAAATTGGTGATCATACTTCCCGGGTCAGATCCATGGTCCGGCTCGGTCAACCCGAAACACCCCATCATTTCTCCTGTAGCGAGTTTCGGCAAGTATTTCATTTTTTGCTCCTCCGTTCCGTACTTCCAGATCGGGTACATCACCAACGAACTTTGAACGGAAGCCGTAGAGCGCAATCCCGAATCACAACGTTCCAATTCCTGCATGATCAAACCATAGGAAATCTGATCCAATCCGGGACCACCGTATTCTTCGGGAATGTAAGGTCCAAAAGCACCGATTTCACCTAATCCTTTCAACAAATGCATTGGAAAAGTCGCCTTTTCGTAGTGCTCGTCAATGATTGGAGAAACCTCTTTTTTTACCCACGCACGAGCAGCGTCGCGTACCAACTTTTGCTCATCTGTAAGCAATTCATCCATTAATAAATAGTCCGGATGAGAATATAAATCAGATTTCATTTGAATTTGTTTTCAATTATCGGTGCAAATGTAATGAAATCAAACGAATGAATAAAACCCAAGTTCAAACATGGTTCAAAGGGTTCAAAGGGTTCAAAGGGTTCAAAGGTGTTTAAGTAAATTTCTTTTGAACTTTTGAACTTTTGAACTTTTGAACTTTTGAACTTTTGAACTTTTGAACTTTTAACCAAGTTTTAATTTCCGCAGATGGAGTAATTTCAAAATAGTACTTTTGTATTTGAAAATTATTTCAGTTGATGCAATTAAGCGGACAATTCTTTACTACTTCAGCGGCCGGCGAGGTAATGGTTCTCACGGAAAGGAGCACCCATTATTCGTATTTGATCATTGCAGCCCTGGGTTTATGTCTCCTATTGATCTCCGCAGCACGCTTGAGACAGCGTGAAATATTCCTGATTCTCGGTCAGAATACTTTTTTCTTCCAGAGTTTTTCGGAACAATATAAAAACGGGATCCGGGAAAACCCGCTTTCATCTATCTTTTTGGTCTTTCAATACATTATTATCAGCGGGATCTACATTTATTGGTACAACCATTTCTCCCTGGCAGATTTCAGTACATACCAAACCGTTATACTCACAGCATTCCCGGCAATACTTTTGGTTTATCACCTGATTATGATCGCTCTGACCGGCAGCATCACCGGGTTCAATCAAATTATTCAGGAAATCAATCAATTGACTTTAACGATGGCCCAAACTGCCGGAATTATCCTGTTAATCGAGTTCTTTTTCATCTATTTTCAGCCGGAATTAATCTCGGAATCCAAATTAATTATCGGTGGAACCTTTTTGTTTTTCATTGTTTTACGCATAATTCGGGCTTTTTATCATGCCATCCAATTGGGTGTATCGTGGTATTATATAATTTTGTACCTTTGGACGCTCGAAATTTTACCTCTTTTGATTGCCATAAAACTGGTATTCCCAAGTGAGATTTCAAGTTGGTTAGGTTAAGTAAATGTTGAACGCTAAAACAAAATAAACCTTGAGTATTAAGACAATATTGGTTTCACAACCGAAACCAGAAGGCGAGAAGTCTCCGTATTTTGATTTGGCCGAAAAATATAAGTTGAAAATTGACTTCAGGCCGTTTATTCACGTGGAAGGTGTTTCTGTTCAGGAATTTCGCTCTCAGAAAATAGATCTTAAAGATCACACCGCGGTGATCCTGACATCCAAAACGGCTGTTGATCACTTTTTCCGGATTGCAGAAGAAATTCGTTTTGAAGTTCCGGACACCATGAAGTACTTCTGTATTTCAGAAGCAGTTGCTTTGTACTTGCAGAAATATGTAACATACCGCAAACGCAAAATTTTCTTTGGTAAACAAACCATTGAAGATTTGGTAGACCCGATCAAAAAACACAAAGGAGAAAAGTTTTTACTTCCGTGTACTGATATTTTACAAGACAAAATTCCATTGACACTCGAAGAAGCTAAAATCCCGTTTACGAAAGCCATGCTTTACAGAACCGTTGCTTCGGACCTGAGCGATTTGGAAGATGTGTATTACGACATGCTCGTTTTCTTTAGCCCGGGCGGGATTGAAAGTTTGTTCAAGAATTTCCCGGATTTCAAGCAGAATAAAACCTTGATCGCTGCATTCGGCCCAACAACAGCAAACGCTGTGGTAAAGAATAATTTGAGACTGGATGTACATGCACCGATGCCGAATGCCCCGAGCATGACAGCTGCGATTGAGAATTTTATTAAAGAAAGCAACAAGAAAAAATAAAAACGGCAGGGGCGAAAAATTTTCGCCCCTGCACATACAAATATACGTAGGGGTGCGATTAATCGCACCCCTACGTATTTAATCCATAATCATCCATTCTTTTTAGCATTTTTTTGTTAGAAAGTATCTTCTAAACCACGTAACTATTGCATCCGAATTTCGATATTTGCTGTTGCGAATTGAATTTCGTTATTTTTACCATTCAAATGAGTCGTATGGCACAAAAAAGTAAAGGACCTGCAACAGCGTCTTTTTCACCAAAGCAGCATAAAAGAGCAACTATCGCCTTTTGGTTAATCGCTACTTTTCCGCTTTATTTCATTGGAGCATTATTGATGTTCCAATCGGAGGACAATCTTCCTCCAGTTGCGATGCTCGACAATCCGCCGGAATTATTGGCATCTGTTATTATTGCAGATGACGGCGAAACGGAATTGGGCCGTTACTGGAAGATTAACCGGACATCCGTAGAATACCGCAAGATCAGTCCGAACGTAACCGATGCCCTCATTGCTACCGAAGATGAACGTTTTCATCAGCATTCAGGGGTGGATTTCCGCGCAATCGGACGTGCGGTTATCAATGTGGGTGGTGCCGGAGGAGCATCTACCATTACACAGCAGCTTGCCAAACAATTGTATACCCTTCAGTTGCGCGAGCGCGAGGAATTTGCCCGTGCAAACGGAGAAAATGTAGAATCCGGATCTTCGGGAAGAATCGGCAGAATGTGGACACGTTTGAATGAAAAAGCGCGCGAAAACATCATTGCAACCCGTTTGGAGGCCCGGTTTACCAAAGAGGAAATCATCACCATGTACTTAAATCAGTTTGATTTCTTATACAACGCAGTGGGGATTTCCAATGCATCCAAAGTCTACTTCAACAAAAAACCGGGTGAATTGTCCAAGGAAGAAGCTGCAATGCTGGTCGGGATGTGTAAAAACCCGGCCCTGTATAACCCCTACACCTTCAAAATCAAGAATTACCGGCTTTCACTGGCACGAAACAAAGGAGTTGATCCATCAGCCATCAGTACTGCTGAGATTGCAGATGCACGGTCAGCCGACAGTTTGCGCGCATTAACCAGACGCAACCAGGTGCTGATGCAGTGGCTGAAAAACTCGGATGAAGGAAATGAATCACTGCGTCAGAAGCTGACTCAGGCAGAATACGACCGATTAAGCAAAAAACCATTGATTACGAACTACCAGATCGTAGATCACAAGAGAGGAATTGCTCCTTATTTCAGAGAATCCCTGCGCAATGAAGTGACAGAACTATTGCAAACAAAAAATGCGGACGGTTCATTGGTTTACAAACGTGAAGACGGTCTTCCATACGATATTTACAGAGACGGATTGCGTATTTATACAACATTGAATGCAGATATGCAGGCACACGCAGAATATGCATTGGAAAGACACTTAAGCGAAACGTTGCAGCCACAATTTGACAAAAACAACAAATCGGCAAAAAACTGGCCGTTCTCCAATAAATTATCTGATGAACAAGTGAACAGCATCATGACTTCCTCCATGCGCCGTTCAGATCGTTACCGCATTCTTTCCGAAGCAGGAATGTCTGAGGAAGAAATCAGACGCAACTTCAATGAACCGGTCGAAATGCGGGTATTCAGCTGGCGTGGTGAACGTGACACCATCATGAGCCCGATGGATTCCATGAGGTACTACAAATCCTTCCTGCAAGCCGGACTGATCTCCATAGAACCAAGTACCGGTTTTATAAAAGCATGGGTTGGCGGTGCGAACATCGACCATTTTGCATACGATCACGTCAAGCTGGGAAAACGGCAAGTCGGTTCGACGATCAAACCATTTGTATACGCTGCAGGAGTCACGATGAACGTGGTGAAACCCGGATTGGTAATTCCGAACATCAATTACTGCGTGGATTTATATGATCCGAACGGGAACCCGGACGGACAATGGTGTCCTCGGAATTCCGACGGAAGCGGAAAAGGCGGAACGGTATCTATTCAAAAAGGATTGGCTATGTCCATGAACAATGTGGTCGTTTATACCATGAAGCAAATGGGTGCTTTGGCAGGACCCAAAACTGTCGCAAAACTCATGCGTGATATGGACATTGAATTGCAGGACAGAGATATTGTTCCGGCCATGTGTTTGGGTTCTATGGACCTTTCCCTTTACGAATTGGTAGGCGCGCAGGCAACATTCGTAAACAAGGGAATCTTCAATAAACCAACGAGCATTCTGCGCATTGAAGACCGTTCGGGACATGTCATCTACAGCGCGAAAACCGTTTCGAAAGAAGCGATGAACGAAAATGTAGCCTATACGATCCTGAAAATGATGAAAGGTGTTGTCCAGGGCGGTACTGCAAGCAGGTTGCGCGGTGGATCCGAATATGGAGGGATTCCTTATCCAACGGCAGGAAAAACCGGAACAACGCAAAATAACTCCGACGGTTGGTTTGTCGGTTTGACCCCGGATTTGGCGACGGGTGTTTGGGTTGGTGCTGAAGACCGCGGTGTTCGCTTCCGAAGCACAGACCAGGGACAGGGAGCACGAACGGCACTTCCTATTTACGGATATTACATGAACAAAGTGTATAAAGATCCGAAAATAGCCATTTCGACGACTGACTTTGAGGCACCACGAAATTTTGATAGTTCGGTCTTTAATTTGACCGGGGCAGAAATCGATCCCGAAGTGGCTGACTCCACGACCACTATTGTCGATCAAATACAAATGTGATAAGAAAACCATGAATAAAGTTGTAAAAAACGTTGAAGAAGCCCTGGCCGGTATTGAAGATAACATGACCTTAATGGTAGGCGGGTTCGGTTTATGCGGAATTCCTGAAAACTCCATTGCACAGTTGGTAAAAATGGGTACAAAAGGACTGACGTGTATCTCAAACAATGCCGGTGTGGATGATTTTGGATTGGGTTTGCTCTTGCAGAAGAAACAAGTCAAAAAAATGATCTCTTCCTACGTGGGCGAAAACGAAGAATTTGAGCGTCAAATGTTATCCGGTGAACTGGAAGTGGACCTGATCCCGCAGGGTTCCCTGGCTGAACGTTGCAGAGCCGGTGGAGCCGGAATCCCGATGTTTTTTACACCTGCCGGATACGGAACCGAAGTTGCCGAAGGAAAAGAAGTGCGGGTTTTCAACGGGAAACCACATATCCTGGAAAGTGCTCTCACGGCAGATTTTGCCATCGTCAAAGCATGGAAAGGCGACACAGAAGGAAACCTCATCTACAAGGCCACAGCGAGAAACTTCAATCCGATGATGGCCATGGCCGGGAAGATTACAATTGCTGAAGTAGAAGAACTGGTTCCCGCGGGAGATCTGGACCCGAATTTCATTCACACACCGGGAATTTTTGTTCAACGGATCTTCCAGGGAGAAAAATTCGAAAAACGTATCGAACAACGCACCGTTCGAAAAAGATAAATGACCTTCTTTCGACTGGATAATAAGTGGCTGATTTGGCCACTTTTTCTTTTTCTCATGGCTTACGCCATTTTGAGAGCATGGTTCGTTGAACCCCTTTTTGATGAATTGGCAACCTTATATTGGTATATTCAAACCGGTTATCTTCCGGGGCGCGGAGCAACGATGGATGCAAATAACCACATCCTGAATTCATTGATCTCGCATCAGTTTTTCCAGCTATTCGGTGATCATTTCTTCGTCTACCGCCTGTTTGCACTGCTCACCTTCCCCATCTACTTTTTTTCGGGCCGAAAGCTTCTTTTGAACGTTGCGAGTCCTTTTTCAATCCTAATCTTCCTGGCACTTATTTCTGTGCACTGGATCTTCGATTATTTTTCCTTTTCGCGCGGGTATGGTCCTTCCCTGGCCTTTTTGATGCTGTCTTTTTGTTTTATTCAAAAGTGGTTTGAGACGAAAAAAAACCGGTTTTACCTGGCAGTCATCTTCTCCTTCGCTGCAGCATTGCTCTGCAACCTGAGTTTGTTGATCCCCTTGATAATTCTTTTGTTCTACCTCGTCCTGGTCTCCATCATTCGTGCAAAACAATTCACAATGCGTCAACTTGCAGGATTCTGGATTACCACACTATGCTTCATGACCTTTTTAGTACCGGTTTATATCTACATCAACAAGCTGAAAAAAGCCGGGGCGCTTTGGTGGGGAAGCAAAGATGGATTCTGGGAAGTGACCGGGAAATCAATCAGCAGAAACGTATTTTTTACCGAAAGCATCACGATAAAATATCTGATTATTTTTTTCCTCATTTTTGTTTCCGCTGCACTCATAATCCGTTTAAAAAAGACCGGTTTCAGGAATATACTCACTGATGTAAGCTGGTGGATCCCGTTCCTTTTTATTGCCGTACTTCTCAGCATCGTGATCAGCACGAAGCTCCTGGATGTGAATTACCCAATGGACCGAGTGGGAATGTACCTGGTTCCGCTCTTCATTCTTTCGATGGGATTCAGCATTCAAAATACCCAAATTTTTCGTTGGGGGTTACTTGCATTGCTTTGGTTCCCGCTATCTTTCGTCCTCAAAATGAATTTGGACACCTCTGTTTTCTCACCGGAAGACCGCATTCACCGAAGTTTTTATCATAAAATGCTCCGAAAAATCCCTTCAGACGCAACCGTTTCTGCCGATTATGTCTCACAAGCAAGTTTTGCCTATTTGAGCCGGTGTGAGAAAATTCCGCACATTGCCACTGACTACCTGGCAGAAGATTCGATGAGCAGAGGAGATTACCACATTTCCTGGATCGAAAAGTTGGATTGGCCGGGCTATTCCTGCATTCTTCGAGATCCGGTAAGCGGAACCCGTTTGTATAAGAGAACTGTTCCCCTTGAAAAACAGCTGATTCTTGATACGGTTATTCCAATCATAAAAAGCGGGAATGCCGTGATTCCGGTTCTGGATATTGATTTGAGCTCTTTCACCGGTAAACTGGTACAAACAACCATAAACAGCAAGGTTCAATTAGACAAATACTGCCTGGACCTGAATCTGCGGCATGAAACAGAATCACAGGAAGGAGAACTCAGAAGAACAGATAACACGCGTTTTAACTGGTATTTCGGAAGAAAAACAACTTATCAATTCCACTATCCCAATCATTCGTTCCTTGTGCTACCCGAAGATCGGGTATTACACATCCGTTTTCACAATGATGATCACAATTCTGTAAATCTTTCGGGGATTCACGTTAAAATACTTGTTGTAACCAAAAAGTGAGATAACTTAGTAACCCGAATTAAATTCCAATGCTTTGATTCAAAGAAACTCCAAGACGCAACTTCTTACCTGGGCCTTTTTTTTGGGTTTACTGGTTTATGCCATTTTGAGAGCCTGGATCGTTGAACCGATTCACGACGAAGTTGCTACGTATTTCCATTACATCGAAACGGGAGAAATCAGGGGCGGCCGGTCTTTAATGGATGCCAACAATCATTTATTGAACAGCTGGCTGGGAAACCTGTCGTATCGTTTGTTCGGTGAATCCTTCTTCCTGTTCAGACTTCCGGCCATCGCTTGTTTTTGCCTGTATTTCTGGTCGGCCAGGAAACTGACCCGCAACCTGAACCTGGGTATTTGGGGAGAGTTCTGCTTCGTTGCATTGAATACCATTCCATGGATCTTTGATTATTTCAGTTATACGAGAGGCTACGGACTGGCTATCGGGTTCTTCATGGCAGCTTTACTGCAACTGTCTTTGTGGCTGAAAGAACAACACACCGGTCACCTCCTTTTACTGCTGTTATTTCTTCATTTGGCCATCCTTTCCAATTTGATTTACCTCATTACCGGTTTGATTATCGTAGCATATATCGTTTTCATTACACTGCTTCATTCCAAAAAAATTGGGATCAAAGCCTTGGTTTTTCACGTCTTTTTTGTCCTTGTTTTTTGCTTTTCACTCATTCCGCTGATCGAGTTCAGTTTCGAGCTGAAACAGGCCGGAGCCTTATATTACGGAAGCCTGGACGGTCTTTGGTGGGTTACCGGGAAAACACTTTCACGCTACGTCCTGTTTTACGATGCAAACTGGCTTCGGATCGTTTACCTTTTAACTGGGCTGACGGGAGCGGTTCTTCTCTTCCTGCAATGGAAAAAGGAATCCTGGATGCAGTTCCTTACAAGTACTTCTTTCTGGCTGTGCCTGCTGATTGCAGGAAACATTTTTGCAATCCTGTTCCTGGCAAAAGTCATGAAGGTCAATTACCCGGAAGACCGAGCTGCCATGTACCTGATCCCCTTGAGCATTTTGGCCTTGACTGCCTTGTTTGCCCAAAATAGAATCTCCAAATATGTTTTAGTCGTACTGCTGTTCTTCCCAGCAAGCTTTATCGCAAAATTGAATTTAAACACATCGGTTTTCTCTCCGGATGACCGTATGAGCAGCGCATTCTACAAAAACGCTACAAAAGACTTAAAACCGCATGAAACGGTAAGCATTTACCCGATCCAGCAGCTGACCTATGCCTACTTCGAACGAACGAACCCAAAACGCAGAGTAAAACACATCGGGACTCTACAAAAGGATTTTATTCCGGGAAGTGATCTGATACTCACCAAAACCACGTGGCTATTTTCGAAAGACGATACCAGTGCCTATCGGGTAGTGGCACGGGATCCTGCAAGTGACTACATTGCTTTGAGAAGAAAAAAATCGTTTACACAGGTCCATCTATTCGATTCGATCGGGAAGATGAAGCAATCCGATGAAGAGTTTATCTTATTCTACGACGGGCCGATCCGTCCGGAATGGCGCAACAAACTCATTCAGATCCATCTGAAAGGCGACCTGAAAACCGACAAGGGATTGAATGATTTCAATGTCGTCGTTTCAACGAATGATTCTCTGGATGTGAACCTGAGATACGATTACCAAAATCTTCGCTGGTATTACGGAGAGCACGTGCAACAGTTCAAATTGGATTACCCTTATGCTGCAAAGCATTTTCTCAACGAAGAATCCCGATTGATTATTTATATTTGGAATCCGGAAAGAAAGCATTTCAAGCTTACACATCCGAGCATTCAGATTATAGAGTTAAAATAAAGCACATGGCACTAGATAAAAACGGAATAGCAAAACGCATTGCACAGGAACTGCAAGACGGCTGGTATGTGAATTTGGGAATTGGCATCCCAACCTTGGTTGCAAACTACATTCCTGAAGGGATCGAAGTTGAATTCCAATCTGAAAACGGGATTCTTGGAATGGGACCTTTTCCGTTCGAAGGAGAAGAAGATCCGGATTTGATCAATGCCGGAAAACAGACGGTTACTTTACGACCGGGAGCTTCCATTTTTGATTCGGCCACATCGTTCGCCATGATTCGCGGACAACATGTGCAATTAACCGTGCTCGGAGCAATGGAAGTTTCCCAGAACGGAGACATTGCCAATTGGAAGATCCCCGGGAAAATGGTCAAAGGAATGGGCGGTGCGATGGATTTGGTCGCATCAGCAGAGAATATCATTGTAGCCATGATGCATTCGAATAAAGCAGGAGAATCAAAAATACTGAAAGCGTGTACTTTACCGTTAACAGGAGTTGGTTGCGTGAAGAAGGTGGTGACCGAATTGGCCGTATTGGAAATCAGGGACAACAAATTCCATCTCATCGAACGTGCACCGGGAGTGAGTGTAGAAGAAATCGTTTCCAAAACGGAAGGGGATCTGGTTGTTCCGGATTTTGTGCCTGAAATGAACATCTAATAAAATTCCTTTTTTTACGTTATTCCAACATGATTCAAAAATTATCCATTCTTATTCCGGCATACAACGAGGGCCCAACCATTCACCTGATCCTGGACAAGATCAAAAAGGTACAATTGGAAAACAATGTTCACAAAGAACTGGTAATTGTGAATGACTGCTCCAAGGACAATACCGTGGAGCGAATTGAAGCATATATGGCAGCAAATCCCGAAATGGATATTCGTTTGTTCTCCCAACCTCATAACCAGGGAAAAGGAGCTGCAATTAACCGTGCAATCCAGGAATCTACCGGTGAATATATCATTATCCAGGATGCCGACCTGGAATACGACCCTGAAGAATACAATCTTTTGTTGAAACCGGTTTATATGGATAATGCCGATGTTGTCTACGGATCCCGTTTTATGGGACACCAGCCGCACCGGATCCTTTTCTACTGGCACTCCAAAGGGAATAAATTCCTGACAGGTTTATCCAACATGATGACGAATTTAAACCTGACAGACATGGAAACCTGTTATAAATTGATTCGTGCTACTATTGCAAAGGACCTTAAAATCAAGGAAAACCGTTTTGGAATTGAGCCGGAAATAACCGCAAAACTAGCAAAACGTAAAGGAATACGTATTTATGAAGTGGGTATTTCCTATTACGGAAGAACTTACGAAGAGGGTAAAAAAATTGGATGGAGAGACGGGTTCAGAGCGATTTACTGTATTATTAAGTACCGCTTCACCAACTAATTATGAATTGGCTAATTATCAAGAGATTACTTCTTGATAATTCAATTGATCATTCTAATACTTAATATGCTTCGACCAGCGTATCGCGTGCTTTTCAATGATTCGGTAATAACCGTAAGCAAACGTTAGCGCAACACCTATCGCCAATACAAGAGCCAGCCAACTGTTCAGGTCCAGGTATTTCTCATTTTTTGTCAAATAAAGGAATAAACCTCCCGAAAGCCCGTGTGTGAGGTAAAGTGAGTAGGAAAATGCTCCGGTCCATTCCAGTGCGCGGCTGCGGATCTTTAGCCACAGGATCAGCACAATCCCGATAATACATACTACCAGGTCTTCCGCAGGGAATACAACATACAATACAAGCAGTGAACATCCGAGAAGGACATAGTTGACCGGCTGGTTCCTCGATTTATAGATTTCCGAACAACATATACCGGCCACAAAAAACGGAATGTTGTGCACCAGGTCCGTGGAATGGAAAAAGAAAACACTTCCCAGCGCGGCAACAAGTACCGATGAATAGATCAGCACATGTCTGCGCAAAACAATTATCAAGAAACCGATAATCAGGTAAAACAGGAATTCCACTTTCAAGGTAACGAAAATCGGATTCATCCATTCCGAATCGTTAAAAACATCCACACTAAGCGTCGCATTTTCCAGAACTTGTTTTGCTGTGTAGGGGTAATTTCCTTTCCATAACAGAGCTACGAGGCAAATCAGTAGAATTGTTCCAAGAAAAGGAGGAAAAATCCGCGCAAAACGCTTCAACAGGTATTTCGGGTAGTTTTGAATCCCAAAAGACGCGTTGGTCAGTGAATAATAAATCACAAAACCCGAAATGATATAGAACAGCTCCACTCCCTGAGCTCCAAATTTGGAACAGGTACGAATGGTCTCATTAGTGATCAAAAAGCCATGAACGCCTTCGAAAGACAGGAAATGAAAAACAAGTACCATCAATGCTGCCAACGCACGCAGCGATTCAATATGGCCCAAATATTTCTTTTCCTTTCCCAATGTGCTGCTAAAAATACTTGGAAATTCCCAAAACCAAACAAAAAACCCCGAAACTGACAAACAGCATCGGGGTTCAAACGTATCTTCCGGTGATTTTAGTACAATTCCTGTTTTAGGGCTGTACGGTAATCTTTGATTTCTTCTCTATTGATCTTGTGTTCGGCGTTTTTCAACAAATTCAACAAGTATAAAAAGTTTTCCTGATCTTCAATTTCCAAAGGATATTCATTTCCTTCTTCGTCCTCTTCATACTGTGCTTGTACGTCAAACCCATTTCTATCCAGCAAATATTCGTATGATAAACGTAAAACCTTCACCACCAACGGATCCTGCTCTTTTAAAGCTTGTTCACGCAATTCTTTCAAATCATCCACAAGACCTTTGTACGCAATTCCCTCTTTTTCCACTTTGGAAATAATCGTTTCTAATTTTTTATTGGCAATGGCCGTTTTCATACTTCACTTATTTTCAAGGTTGTAACTACTTTGTGACAACTTTCAAGACATGCAAATGTAATGACTTATTGGCAGTAAAAATAACATCTGCGGTGTTTTTTTACAAAATCAACTGAATTTCGCATCAATACCCTGCTTCTTTTGGAATGAGAGCTTACACGTAGAAAACGAATGACTATATTTGTAAAAAACAGAAAAACCAAACTTTTGCTAGATATTATACTCAAAGGGATTATCACCGGATTTATACTCAGTATAATGATCGGACCGGTATTCTTTCTTCTTCTGGAAACAAGTATCCGTAAAGGAATTCGTGCCGCCATTGCATTTGACGTCGGCGTGTTGCTATCGGATCTCATTTACATCATTATTGCGCTTATTTTCTATTCGGAAGTGAGCAAAATAACTTCCGGGGAATACGGACATATCATTTCCATCGTTGGAGGAATTGTTTTGGTCATCTTTGGGCTAGTTACCTTATTGAAAAAACCCAAGGAGGATAAAAAAGAAGCCGAACAGCTGAACAACCAAACGAAGGATTTAATCTTGCTGGGGCTCAAAGGGTTTTTGTTGAATTTTGCCAATCCGGGAGTCATTTTTTACTGGATCACGGTCATTGCGTTGGGTGCGGACGGGAAAAAAAGCACCACTAATGCAATCGATGAAAGTACTTACTGGTATATCCTCATTATTATGATGACCTTCTTTTCTGTGGACCTTTTGAAGATCTTCGGTGCAAAAAAACTGCGACCCTTCATTACGGAAAAAGTATTGGTTGGTCTGAACCGGTTAATCGGACTGATTATTATCGGAACCGGAGTATTATTGGTAATCAAAGGCTTCCTTGCAAAGTAGTTCCTGTAACATTTCCTTTGATTCATGATTATTAAGTAGAAAAACTCATTCAAATTCCATGAAGTTCGTTTGCATCCTCATTTCTTTATTCTCTTTTACTCTTTCGGCCCAGGTTATAAACAAAGAAAACCTGACGACCAAGGAAAGAAACTACTATGACTTTCAACAAACCAAATTGGAATCAATTGGAAGTTATTATAAAGATTTATTGGGTGAATCACGGGATAAACACGGAAAATGGTTGTATTATGACCGGTTCGGAACGGTAATCGAGGAACGCAACTATTATCGCGGAAAATTACACGGAAGAGTCGTTTCGTTTCATCCCAATGGCAAAAACAAGCAGGAAGGATATTTCAAAATGGGAGAACAGGACAGCATTTTCCGTGAATGGAACGAAACCGGGAAATTAAGTGTCCAGGGAAATTACAAGTTCGGGGTTCCCAATGGGATCTGGGAATATTACTACCTCACGGGTCAAAAGAAACAAGTAGAAGAAATCATCGATTCTACGACCTATTTGCGCGAATTTTGGATGCCGGACAGTCTTCACACCCAAATGGTAAAGAACGGCACCGGTGAATACCTGACATTCTTCGATACGGGAATGGAAAAGGAATGGTACAACTATAAAGACGGATTAAAAGACGGTCCTTTTGAAGAATACTCTATCTACGGATACCTGCTGATCAATGGAAAGTTCAAAAACGGAGAAAAGGACAGTACCTGGAACTTTTTCTACTATACCGGTAAAAAAGAGAAGATCAGCAACTATGTAAACGGGAAACTTGACGGCGAGTACAAATACTTCTATGACAATGAACAGGTAAACGTTGAAGGTACGTATTCCAAAGGGGAAAAATCCGGCTTGTGGACCTGGTACACGAAAAAAGGAACCAAGGACATGGAAGGTTCTTTTGATAAAGGCCAGCAAAACGGAAAATGGACCTATTGGTATCCGACGGGAGAATTGCGCAATTACGCGGAATACGATCACGATAAAAAAACGGGTACCTGGGAGTACTTTTACAAAGACGGAAGCAAGTTTAAAAGCTGCCCATACGAAAACGATGAAAAGCATGGCCAATGGGATACCTGGTATGAAAACGGGCAACTGCTGATGTCCGGAAGATATGTAAAAGGGAAGGAAGAAGGTACCTGGGTGAACTACTGGGAAGACGGAAAAGAAAAGAACATTGCCACTTTTAAAAACGGTTTATTGCATGGCAAGTGGGAATCGTATTTCCCCACAGGAAAACCAAACATCTTCGGGAACTACAAAGAGGGAGAAAAGACCGGTGAATGGACGAGCTTTTTCGAAAATGGAAAACCAAAAGATGTGTTCAATTACAAGGTCATTATCAAGAAATCGAAAATTCAAAACGGCCCGCTCAAGGACTTTGACGTGAAAGAAAGCATCAAAGACGGACACGCAGTTTCCTACTCTCAAAAAGACTATAAAAAAACCGAAGAGGGAGATTACAAGAACGGCGAAAAAGACGGCGTTTGGTACACTTATTGGCCCGGAGGACATATTCCAAGTAACACAACAACTTACAAAAACGGGTTATTGGAAGGAAAATCTACAGAATTGGACCGAAGAGGAAACCTGGTTTCAGAGACCGAATACAAAGACGGTTTGAAACACGGGAAAATGAAGATCTACGACAAGCGCGGAAAAGTAGCCAAAGAACTGGAATTTGAATTCGGGCAACAAGTCATCAAGGGAGCCGGCGGAAGCAATATTGAGTTCAAAACGCGTTAAGCCTGTTAAAAAGGTTCAAAAAGTTTAAAGTGTTTAAACGAATCTTCTTTGAACTTTTGACCCCGATTTCTATCGGGATTTGAACTTCGCAAAATCTTGCATTAAATGACCTTTTTTCTTAACTTATATAAGAAAAGGCGCATGACAGACCAGGAATTAGGAATTTTCGGGGAGCAGATGGCTCAAAAGTTTCTTTTAAAGAACGGATACCTCATCCGCAAAGTCAATTACCGGTATTTAAAATTTGAGATTGATATCATTGCCGAAAAGGACGAAAAAATTGTCGTTGTGGAAGTCAAAACGCGGCAAACTGCAGAGATTGGAGAGCCCTGGATGGCAGTTACCCGAAAGAAACAGCGGCAAATTATCTTTTGTGCCAATGAATACATTCAATCCCGTGATCTTCCGAATGAAGTCCGCTTCGATATTATTTCAATCGTTCACAACCAGTTCCGCACCAAACTGGAGCATATTGAAGATGCATTTTCGACGTGATTTAAAATGGAGAATTGACGATTGAAAAGGAGAGAAAACCCTGCCTTTGATAAAATCTGCATAAGCAAATGAATGTCATTTACTTTTCAATTCTGCATTTTCAATTCTCAATTAAATGAGTTGATTTTCAGTTATGTAACAAAATTGACTGAAACGTCTTATCTTTGCAGCGTCTACTGCGATAGTAAACATTAAATTCTGCTCGTGATGAACACAAGAAAAACAGGTACAGGGAAAGGCCGTACAACAACAGGAAGAGGAACAAAGTCTAGTTCAAAACCAACTTCCAGAACCGGGAAACCAACCGCAAATGCTGGAAAACCCGATGCTGCCAAATCAAGATCGGCAGCTCCGAAAAGCAACTCTTCCAGACCAAAACCGGAAGGTGCCGAAGGATCTTCAAAATCGCATTTCAAACCAAAAGTTCGCAAAGGTGATCCCTTGCCTACTTTCAATGAAGACGATGTCCGTTTGAACAAATATTTGTCGAATGCCGGGGTTTGTTCCCGTAGGGAAGCAGATGTGTTGATCCAGACAGGAGTTGTTTCCGTGAATGGGGAGATCATTACCGAATTGGGATACAAGATCAAAAAAGGAGACAAAGTACAATACGACGGGGAAACAATTAATGCGGAAACCAAACGTTATGTACTTTTGAATAAACCGAAAGGATTCATCACGACCATGGATGATCCTTTGGGAAGAAAAACCGTTATGGGGCTGGTGATCAATGCCTGTAAGGAGCGCATTTATCCTGTTGGTCGATTGGACCGCGATACCACCGGGTTGTTGTTATTTACAAACGATGGGGATATGGCAAAAAAGTTGACTCACCCACGTTATGAAGCAACAAAGATCTATCACGTGGAAACGGACAAACCGGTACAGAAAGAACATTTGGAATTGCTGATGCGCGGGATCGAATTGGAAGACGGACGTATCCAGGCCGATAAAGCAGAATATGTCACAGACGGAAAATCTGCGCGTGAGGTCGGAATCGAAATTCACTCGGGAAAAAACCGGATCGTGCGCCGTATGTTTGAAAAATTAGGATACGAAGTTGTGAAGCTGGATCGTGTTCAATTTGCCAGCCTGACAAAAAAAGATCTGCCAAGAGGTTATTATCGCCATTTAACAGAGAAAGAAGTTCATTTTCTAAAAATGACTAAATAATTCAACATGCACAGAAAGCTGTTATTCTTATTTTTTCTAGCAGTTATTGCAACCCCGGCCGATGCCCAGATCAGGAAGCATCAGCGCAAGAGAAGTACCAATGCCGGTACCCTTTTCCTTTATTGGGGTTATAACCGCACTGCTTATACTCCCTCCACAATCCATTTCATCGGATCGGATTACGATTTCACATTGAAAGGTGTAAGGGCGACAGACAGACAACCGAAATTCGGGGCAAACCTGTATCTGAATCCGGTGAATATAACGATTCCGCAATACAACTTCCGGATTGGTTACTATTTTACCGAAAAGTGGGCATTGTCTGTCGGGGTAGATCATTACAACTATGTTATGCGCCACGATAAAGAAGTGACTTTAGACGGGCATTTTGACATGACTGCAGATTCCATTTGGGATGGGAATTACAACCAAGAATCGGTTTTGGTAGATCCGAACCATTTCCATTACGAGCATTCCGGAGCACTGAATTATTTGAGAATCGAGCTGATGCGTTCATTCGACCTGGTTGAACTGGGAGACAGGAGACAATTTGCCATTACGGGAAACGTGGGTTTGAACTTAGGTCCGATGCTAACTACGACCAATTTTTTGTTTTCAAATGAGCAAACGAATCGTTCGACGGCACTTTCCGGTTATGGAATCGGAGCAAATGCCAGTGCACGATTGGAATTTTTCAAGCACGTATTCATTCAGGCAGAAGGAGGATTGGCATTTGCGCATCTTCCTGGAGTGAAAACCCGGCCGAATGACCGGAACCAACGTGCAAAACAAGCTTTCGGATTAGCTTCCTATAATGTATCTTTGGGGCTGTTATTTTACATCAAAACCAAGAATGGGTGCGACAGCTGTCCGCATTGGTGATACAAGATTCAAAGCCCCGAAAGCTATCGGGATGCAAAAGTTTAAAGGGTTCAATTTGAACATTTGAACATTTGAACATTTGAACATTTGAACATTTGAACATTTGAACATTATTAATTATATACTAACTATTAAAATATAACCTCGGATTAAAGTCCTAAAATCTTAAAATCCTGAGGTCTTAACATCACAAAAAAATGTCACAAGAATTATCAGAACAAGAAATCCAGCGACGACAAACGTTGCAACATTTACGCGATGCGGGAATCGATCCTTATCCTGCAGCACTTTACCCGGTAACCGATTATTCCACGTCCATCAAAAACAACTTTGAAGAAGGAAAAACCGTTTGCATGGCAGGTAGAATGATGAGTCAGCGCGTTATGGGAAAAGCTTCTTTTGCTGAATTACAGGATTCCGAAGGAAGAATCCAAGTGTACTTTAACCGCGATGAAATTTGTCGGGGAGAAGACAAAATGCTTTACAATGACTTGTTCAAAAAGTGGCTGGACCTGGGTGATTTCATCGGAATCAAAGGAGAAGTGTTCAAAACGCAGGTAGGAGAAGTTTCCGTAAACGTGAAAGAATTCCAGTTGTTGAGCAAATCCTTAAAACCGCTCCCGCTCCCAAAAACAGATGCGGAAGGACAGGTACACGATGCCTTTACAGATCCGGAAATGCGATACCGTCAGCGATACGTTGATTTAGTGGTGAATCCGCAGGTGAAAGAGGTGTTTGTAAAACGTACCAAGCTGTTTTCAGCGATGCGTAACTTCTTCAACGATGCCGGCTACATGGAGGTTGAAACACCAATTTTGCAGGCAATCCCGGGCGGAGCTTCTGCACGGCCATTCGTGACGCATCACAACGCGTTGGATATTCCATTATACATGCGAATCGCAAATGAACTGTACCTGAAAAGACTGATCGTTGGCGGATTTGATGGAGTTTACGAGTTTTCCAAGAATTTCCGCAACGAAGGAATGGACAGAACACACAATCCCGAGTTTACAGCTATGGAAATCTATGTTTCGTACAAAGATTACAACTGGATGATGGATTTTACAGAGCGTTTGCTGGAACATTGCGCAATAGCCGTAAACGGAACTGCAGAATGCACTTTCGGTGAGCACCAAATCAGCTTCAAAGCTCCTTACAAACGCGTAACCATGCGTCAATCTATCATTGATTTCACCGGTTTCGATATTGCCGGAAAATCGGAAGATGAATTGAGAACTGCCGCGAAAGGAATGGGGATACAGGTAGACGACACCATGGGTAAAGGAAAATTGATTGATGAGATCTTCGGTGAAAAATGTGAAGGAAATTACATCCAGCCGACATTCATTACGGATTACCCGAAGGAAATGTCTCCATTGTGTAAAACACACCGCGATAATCCTGAATTGACCGAGCGATTTGAATTGATGGTTTGCGGAAAAGAAATTGCGAATGCCTATTCGGAATTAAATGATCCGATTGATCAACGTGAACGTTTTGAGGACCAGGTGCGCCTTTCAGAAAAAGGAGACGATGAAGCAAACGGATTGATCGATCAGGATTTCCTGCGTGCATTGGAATATGGGATGCCCCCTACTTCCGGGTTGGGAATTGGAATGGACCGTTTGATTATGTACCTGACTAATAATCCTTCCATACAGGAGGTATTGTTCTTCCCTCAGATGCGACCGGAAAAAGTGGTGAAAGTTGTTCTGAATGAAAATGAACAGTTGATCTTCGATATCATGCAACGCGAAAAAAGTATGAACTTACTCACATTGAAGGAATCCGTGAATTTGAGCAATAAGGCTTGGGATACAAGTATCAAAGGGTTGACGAAACATGGATTGTTGAAAGTGACGAAAACAGATGATATTCTGAGCGTGGACCTGGTAGGATAAACCATTACCGATATAGATTAAGATCCCTGGCTTGCTTCGGCGGCCCAGGGATTTTTCGTTTTTGGGGATAAGTGTAAGATTACCCACCAGTTACCAGGGTATTTAATTGTTAAGAATTTATTCCCGAATTGATAAATCAACAAAATTCTCACAAACTCACCGAAGCAAGCAACTATTTTTATCAAACTTCGATCTATCCTCTTGTGAAACAATTATTAAGGGGAATGAAGGACTATTCAAAATAAATACTATCTTGTTCCCAATTTACCGAATAGTAAAAGCTACTGTACTATTTATGAACCGAAAAAGAACTGATTTGAACCGACTGATTATCTCAGCTTTTGCCGCTACCGCATTTGCATTGATGCTTTTTGTCATTCCTGCATGTAAAAAGAAACCAAAAGCAGAACCGATTGATCCCCCTGTTGAAGAACCAACCGGTGTTTCCGTTGATTTAACGACTGTTCCCTATACCAAGCTCTCCGATTACCGGTTTTTCCAGGGTGAAATGAAAAATCAGATTCCGGCTGAAAAGGTGATTCCTTACGAACCCGCTTCGGCACTTTTTACGGATTACGCACACAAAAAACGATTCATTTGGATGCCAAACGGAACGATGGCGACATACAACGGCGACCACAATGTATTGGAACTTCCGGTTGGAGCCGCATTGATCAAGACTTTTTATTACGATGATGTTCAGCCTGCAGGAAATACACGCATTATCGAAACGCGCATTATGATCCGTAAATCTTCCGGCTGGATCTTTGCCGACTATGTTTGGAATACCGAACAAACCGAAGCTTACCTGGATATGAACGGAAGTTATACCAATATCAGCTGGCTTCAGAATGGCGTGCAAAAAAGTACAGCTTACCGCATTCCCAATCAAACAGAATGTCATACGTGTCACAAGTTAAATGACGAACCTATTCCGATTGGAATTAAACCGCAGAACCTGAATATTGATTATGCTTATTCAGATGGCACGCAAAATCAATTGCAAAAACTAATTGCTGTCGGATATTTGCAAAACTCGCTTCCGGGAAACATTGTATCTACCGTGAACTATATGGACCAGACAAAAACGGTCGACCAACGTTTCAGGTCTTACGTAGACATCAACTGTGCTCATTGTCACAGTGAAGGAAAGCATTGCTCCTACCGTCCGATGCGACTGGCTTTTTCTGAAACTTCCGATCCGATCAATTTAGGTTTGTGTGTGGAGCCCGAAGAGTTTATTAATTCCTCTTTGGCATATATCATTAAACCAAATGATAAGAACCGGTCGATGATGTACTATCGCCTAGGTTCTACCCTGCCAAGCGAACGCATGCCTTTACTCGGCAGAACTATCGTTCACGATGAAGGATTGCAGCTTCTAGAAGAATGGATTACCTGGAAACAAACCTGCAACTGACACCCTATTTATGAACTAAAACCAAGAATTATGAAAATTAATTTTACCTTTTTCCTTTTGCTGGGAATACCCGTACTTTCCCAGGCTCAAAACACCTGTGCCACTGCATTGTCCATTACACCCGGAACAACCTATGCAGTTACGGCAGTTGACGGAACCGATGTTCCGACAGTAATCTGCGCCACCAACGGAACCGGACAAACCGCCGCAGAGTGGTACACTTATACTCCGAATGCTGATTACACTGTAACATTGACCACAGATTTGCCTGCAACAGCAGGAGTGGATACCCGATTCCATGTTTATTCGGGTACGTGCGGATCTTTGGTGTGTGTTGCCGGGGACGATGATGGTGGAAGCGGATTAACATCCATGGCTACCTTCAACGTGACAAACGGAACAACATATACCATTGCATTCGACAATCGTTGGTCTTCAAGCGGGTTTAGCTTCAAATTAACCGAAAGCCCGATTGTCGTTCAGCCAACGCCTCCGATTACATTTACCGCAAATACCTTCCCGTCCATTAGCGGCAGCTACGGGTTAGCTTGTACAGATATGAACGGGGATTTTCTGGATGACATTGTGACCGTCTCCGCTTCCAGCGTACAAATTTTATATCAGCAAATCAGCGGAGCGTATATCACAGCCAACATCCCGACATCGACCACCATGTTTCAGCCGTCCTGGAGTATGGCGATCGGAGATATCGATAAGAACGGATTTAACGACATGCTATACGGAAGTGGTTCCGGTGTGACATTTATGAAAGCAAACGCAACCGGAACGGCTTATACGGAAATTTCCGGTCCGGAATATGTATTCTGTCAGCGAACCAACTTTGTGGACATTAACAATGATGGGAACCTGGATGCATTTTCCTGTCACGATATCGACCCGAACGTATACTATCTGAATGACGGAAGCGGGAATTTAACGTTCCATACCGGCGGGTTGGGTGATCATCCGGAAGGAGGAAACTACGGTTCGATCTGGATGGATTATGATAACGACGGAGACCAGGATCTGTATATCGCGAAATGCCGCGGTGGAGCTTCAACCGCTAAAATTGACGAATTGCACCGAAATGACGGTGGCGGTACATTTACAGATGTTTCCGTTGCGGCGGGAATGGCAAACCCAAGTCAATCATGGTCATCAGCATGGAATGACTACGATAACGACGGATGGATGGACGCCCTGGTTGGTGCGAGTTCAACAGATGACGGCGGACATTCCTTAATGAGAAACAACGGAGACGGGACCTTCACGGATGTTACAGTTGGTTCGGGTTGGGATGTAAATCCAAGCCTAAGTATCGAGCACGTTTCTTTTGATTTCGATAACGATGGTTTCACCGACGTAATGGGTGGGGGAAATAAGATCATGTTCGGAAATGGAGACATGACCTTCTATCCGATTACCTATGCATTTACAAGCGGTTCGGTAGGTGACATGAATAACGACGGTTTCCTGGATATCAGAAACGGGAATACGATCTACATGAGTGACAAAAACAATAACAACTGGATCACGATTAACCTGCAGGGAATTCAAAGTAATTACAATGCGATCGGAGCACGTGTAGAAATTTATGGTTCCTGGGGGAAACAAATCCGCGATATCCGAAGTGGAGACGGATTCAGATACATGAATACCCTGAATGCACATTTCGGCATCGGAACGGCAACCGTTATCGATTCTATGATCATCAAATGGCCTTCAGGACATATCGACCAGGTCAATAATCCGACCATCAATCAACCGATTACGGTGGTGGAAGGTTCACATCCATTGAGCTTACTGGAAATCGACGGGAAGAAAATTGCCTTGTATCCGAACCCGGCAACAGATTATTTAACCATTGAAAACTTTGATCTGCTGGATGCTGCCAGCATTCAGATTTACTCTCAAGCGGGTGAACAGGTTATGAACACTGAAAAGAAAGATGCTAAAATCTCTTTGAAAGAATTGGTAAGCGGCCGGTATTTCTTAGTGATTCATACGAAGAAAGGAGAAAAATATTCCGAATCATTTATCAAGATGTAATCAAGGCAAGGGGAGTTTTCACTCCCTATAAAAACAACAAAAAAGGCGGGATGAAACATCCCGCCTTTTCTATGCCAAATTCAATTCACTACATTTTAAAGATTACCCCACCGGTAATCAAAGATTTTCCATAACCCGCTTCCGCATACAGTCCTACCTTATCACTTGGAAAATAACGGAAACCGGCATGCGGCCCGATAAAGAATAGGGCTCCTACTTCCGATGTATAATACGGATCATTATCGTAATTCTTACGAACATTTCTGAAAACCGGTCCGCTACCAATGTTCAAACCACCGTATACGTCGATTTTGTTGGCAAAGTCCTTTCCTGCTTTATCCGCAATCAATTGCAAAAAGTGAAAATTCGCGATGAACCCGATCGGAACACCAACACTCCAATAGGGAGAATTGGACGGTTTAATATAACCAGGTGCGTATACCCCTCCGTAATAATAACCGGCAGTTCTTGCAGAAACTTCTGCCCCTACAATAAATCCCAATCCAATGTACTTGTGGATCCCGAACTCCATTTGGAGATTAAATGCACCATAAGACGTGTTGTAGGACCGATCGTAATCGGAGTAAAGCGAATAATGCTGATTATAGCCCAACCCTAACTGCAAATACTTACTTCCACTTCCCCCAAAACCCTGAGCCCGGGAATTACTTGCAAACAACCCAACGGTTGCCAACAATAACATAAATCTAACCTTCTTCATAACCTAATTTTTACTCTTATTGTTAAATCAAATATAATCAAGTCGGATCAAAAGATGAGATAAATCAAGTTTTTTTGTGATTTGGCTCATAGTCATTCATTTTATCTCTTTCGATCTTTGAAACACAAAAATGAACAGGTTATGGAAACGCAACAAATAAAGCAAAGCACTTGGACGAAACTCGAGAAGCTGGCAACTGAATATCGATTTGGAGTTATCGCGATCACCCTATTAATTATAGGATGTTTAGGTGGTGTTACTATGAATTATGGCGCCGCACTCCATATGTGGTCACTGATCGCGGTAGTTATTCCAACAATGACAACCCTTAGTTTACTTTTAGCAGTAGCTCCAATGAGATGGATTATGAATGCATTCATTGTCACTGTGTTAGTTGATACTGTGGTTATATTTATGGTATAATAACCTACTATTAAACAACGAAAGGTTACTTTTTTTAAGTAACCTTTTTTTGTGCATTCAAATTCCCTGAATTCCAAAGTTGTCAGTACCTTTGCACCTCCCAAATCGGAAAAATATGATTTCAGTAGACAGTGTAACGGTAGAATTCAGCGGAAAAGTTTTGTTCAGTGATATTTCTTTTGTCATTAATGACACGGATAAAATCGCGCTGATGGGTAAGAACGGTGCCGGAAAATCCACTTTGTTGAAAATCCTTGCCGGAGTGAATAAAGCAACCAAGGGAGGAGTTTCCGCGCCTAAAGATGCTGTCATCGCTTATCTCCCGCAACACTTACTGACGGAAGACAACTGTACTGTTTTTGAAGAAACGAGTAAGGCTTTCGCGGGAATTTTTGCCATGCGCGATGAAATTGAAGCTTTGAACCAGGAATTGACTGTTCGAACAGATTATGATTCGGATGACTACATGAAGCTGATCGAACGTGTTTCTGAACTAAGCGAAAAGTTTTATTCCATTGAAGAGATCAATTACGACGGAGAAGTAGAAAAGGTGTTGAAAGGAATGGGATTCGAGCGGGAAGATTTTTCGCGGCCTACTTCTGAATTCAGCGGTGGATGGAGAATGCGCATCGAACTCGCTAAAATCCTGCTTCAGAAACCCGATTTGATTTTATTGGATGAGCCCACCAATCACATGGACATTGAATCCATCCAGTGGCTTGAAGATTTCCTGGTGAACAGTGCGAAAGCTGTTGTAGTCATTTCCCACGACCGCGCCTTTGTAGATGCCATTACCAATCGCACGATTGAAGTTACCATGGGCCGAATTTATGATTATAAAGCCAAGTACTCCCATTACCTGGAATTGCGCAAGGAGCGTAGAATGCAGCAGCAAAAGCAGTACGAGGAACAGCAAAAGTTCATTGCCGAAACTACCGAATTTATTGAGCGCTTCAAGGGAACTTATTCCAAAACACTGCAAGTGCAGTCCCGGGTTAAAATGCTTGAAAAGCTGGACATCATTGAAGTAGACGAAGTGGATAATTCTGCTTTGCGCTTAAAATTCCCCCCGGCTCCACGTTCCGGATCTTACCCGGTCGTGATCACGGACCTGAAGAAGCAGTATGATGACCATGTGGTTTTCAACGATGTCAACGTGACGATCGAACGCGGAGAAAAAGTTGCTTTTGTAGGCAGGAACGGAGAAGGAAAATCTACCCTGGTTAAGGCGATCATGAAAGAAATCGGGTTCGAAGGAAACCTCGAACTGGGTCACAATGTCCAAATCGGGTACTTTGCACAAAACCAGGCTTCCTTATTGGACGAAGAATTAACCATCTTTGAAACCATCGATCGCATCGCTGAAGGGGAAATCCGCACCAAAATCAAGGACCTGCTGGGTGCATTTATGTTCGGCGGGGATTCTTCTACCAAAAAGGTAAAAGTCCTCTCAGGAGGAGAAAAAACACGCCTGGCACTCATCAAATTATTACTTGAGCCTGTTAATTTGTTGATTCTCGATGAGCCGACAAACCACCTGGACATGAAAACGAAGGATATTATCAAGGATGCATTGAACGCTTTTGACGGCACACTCATCCTGGTTTCCCATGACCGTGATTTCCTGGACGGACTTGTTACAAAGGTTTACGAGTTCGGGAATAAGCAAGTAAGAACGCATTTTGATGATATCAACGGGTTTCTTGCAGCCAAGAAAATGGAAAATCTGAAGGAGATTGAACGCAAATTGAATTGAAAAGGAACGGCGTTACCACTTGTTTCTATCACCCCAGGCTTTCTCCCTTACCAATTTGCATTTTCAATTGCCAATTAACTAAAAACGGTCCGGATCACCTCCAAAGACTTCATTTTTCGCATGCCGCTTACATGGAACTGGTAATACTCCAACCAGGCATCCAATAACTTTATCCGCTCTTCTTTCGGAATTGAAAGCGCAAGGAAATCCAGTTTATTGTATTTCAAACTATCTGTCAGCCAATGAAGCCATGGCTCTTCGAGATACGAAGGCAAAAAAGGTAATGTGTTCGTGAATTTCCCTTCCTGCAACTCAAAATACTTCGGATTATTGGTTTGCACTTCCGGCTGGAACCCTTCCAATTTAGCAACCTGGGCCAAAAACCAAACCAGGTAATTGCTCAACTCCCCACTGGCATTCAGCCAATGGATTTCTTCACTCAAAAATTGGAATAGTTTCTTGTCCTGGTGGTTGTCCCGCAAGCAAATCATCATTAATTCCGAGACAAAAAAAGCAATGCTCGATTTCAGCGGATTATCCAGCAAATGGTGCAAAGGTTCCAAACTCTGCATCTCGGTCAATTTCAATAAACTGCTGTCGTTTCGCTTGTAATAGATAATCTCTGCCAATTCCAGGGGAAATAAAATCAATCCCTTTTTCTTTTTGGCTCCCTGGAAAAGAAAAGTTTGAAGTCCTGATTCGAGTGTAAACAGAGTGACAATTAAACTGGTTTCAGAATAAGGCAAACGCGATAAAACAATGGCTTTATCCGTTAGTTTCATCGGATAACAACTACCTTTCCGACTTTCTTCCCTTTTCCTTCGGTTGGAGCTGTCCAGATAAAATAAACTCCCGAACTAACCTCTTCTCCTGTTATTCTTTTCCCGTTCCAGGTTGCAGTCCCGCCATTGGAAGTGGTTTTATAAACGAGATTCCCCGCAGCATCCGTGATTTTCACCTCACTTCCATATTTGATTCCCTGGATCGTAATCGGACCGGAAAAATCAGGCTTCACCGGATTCGGGAAAACCGTTGTTGAAGCATAATCGGGATCTTCGTACGTTGCATCCGAACGGTAAGATACCATCCCGTTATCCGTAATGATGAACAATTCCCCTGTCTGGTGATTGAATTCCATGTCCAGCACCGCATTGGAAATCATGGGTGAATTATCCTTATTAAAGTTTGAAATCACCTCCTGTCCGTCAGCAGACACCAGGAAAACTCCCGATTCAGCAGTACCGATCCACTTTCTGTTGCCTCCATCCACTTCAATATCCGAGATATACGAATTTCCCAGAAGCATTTCCACATTCCCGTCGTAGGTTACTAAAATCCGGGAAACATCGGTTGTTCCGGCAGTTGAAAAAATTCCGTCACTGTTGTACAAAACTGCCAATCCGTTATCAGTTCCGATCCAGATCTCATTATCAAAATCCACAGCCAAAGCCGTTACATTATCTGAAGGCATATTTCCGGAACCGCTGCCGGTCTGCATGACCCTGATAATGTCATCCGACGTGTTTGAAATGGTATTGTTATCCTTATAACCCATTAATCCCTTTCCATAAACACCAACCCATTTATTGCCGTTATAATCGATCGCCAGTTCGGAAGCATATGCGTTTGAGATTAACGGATTATTGGACATGGCATACCAATTGCCATCTGCTGTGCGAACTTTCAATATTTTTGAAGAATAGGCATTCACGATCCATAAATTCCCGTCATCATCATAATCCAAACCAGTGATGCATGTCATGTTGTTTCCAAGCGCCGTATTTTCCAAAATGGAATTGGAAGCTCCGTATAACTGGGTGATTTCCGAACCATTGACAATACTCAGTCCGTTCAGGCAATATCCTCCGAGTGCTACTTCTTCCGGGTTTTTCGGGTTGATTGCTGCCGTACCGATATCCCAAACTCCACTCGACCACAAAGATTGTGTGGATTTATCGTATAAGGTCCAATCTTCATCCTTCATCGTATACGCTCCAGGAAGACTAAAACTCAGTGAGACCCGATCAATCGTTCCGGCAGTTACGACAATCTTGCCATCATGCCCGTTGATACTGAAAAAGTCATTCTTCGGTGGTCCTTCCGTGGAAATAATTTTGGATGTTCCGAAGGTATCGTATTTGACTAATCCGTTCTTATGATCAGCGACCCAATAATTGGTTCCGTCGTAAGCTACTGCGCGCATTTCCGGTGCCGGATTGGAATAACTGGGAATCCCAAAATAAATGGAACTGTCCTCATTAAACAGCAAATAGGAATCTGAAAAACTCACTCCCAGTTTATTATTGACGACTTGAAAATTCACGATTTCCATATTAAACTGATGGCCGATAACCTCCTGCAATCCGCCTGATGTAACTTTCATGATCGAATCAGCCCCGTATGTTTCTTTCTTCGCCCAAACATACAAGTTGTTGTTGCAAACGCCGGCTTTTTGATAAGATACATCCAGTGCAGGCACGTCAACCCGCGTATCCACAGACCAGTTATTCGGATTTCCCAGCAAGGGATTATTTGCAAATGCTTTCACCATTCCATCATTGTGCAGTGCATAGATCGAATCGTCTAGAAAAACAACAGACTGGTAGTTTTTCGGAACACTGAAAGGATTGTAGGTATCTTTAACTTCATGTTTTGCCGGGTCCAGCACAATAATTGCAAACCCGGTTGCGGCAAACATTTTTCCATTTTTGGATGTAAAACTATTGATTCGTTTGTTCCCGGGAATAGAAGCCAATTTCACAGCGGGAATATTTACAATACTTCCATCTGAATAAAGCTGGTCAATGTTCCCGTTATCGTATCCGATGAAAAAAGACTTGGTTCCCGCGTCGTAGGAGATACAGGATATCAGGATATCCGAGAGTCCATTCTGATCATTGTAAATTTTTGTTTCGCCCGCCGCTTCGTCGTATTCAATGACTCCGGTCTTTAAAGCTGCCATTGCAAGGCCATCGCCAAAAGCCACATCAACTGCCTGTGAAGCAGCCACATGCATACGCCACTGACCCGTTCCAAGTTGTGAAAATGCAGCAGTAGATAACCCCATTAAACCCGCTAAAAGAAGACCTCGCATGAAATTTGTTTTGTTGTATAAACGCATACTCTTCAAAATTATTGGAAAAAATCGCAAGAGAAGTCAAAAAAGGAACTAATTTTGGGGTTAGATTGAAGAACTCAATCAAAATGGCTCCGTGGCGCAACTGTATAGCGCATCAGATTTCGGCTCTGAGGGTTGGGGGTTAGAATCCCTCCGGGGTCACAAAAAGAAAAAGCATTTTACGGTAGTAAGATGCTTTTTCTTTTTCCCTCAATACTCACTCTCACACTCGCTCTGTTTTTCAGAGCTATCCTTCGGCTTTTCTGTCTTGTGAGACAGAGCCTCAGTCTTCACAAGCCGTGCTTGCTCTTCTTTCAGTGTGAGTGTGAGGGCTGAGTGTGGGATCCGTGTTCGAAGCTGAGATTCTGTCTCCTCCCTTGAGAAGAGCATACGCAGTATGTGAAGACGAACAACGACAAGCGTCAGTGCGAAAGTTGTGAGGAGGATCAAGGAGGGTGGTGAAACAAAAATCTGCTGAAAACCTTTTTAGTGTATTTTCCGATCGAATTAAAATCGTTCGAATCCTATTGGCTTTCAGGCTTGATTTCTTTCTTGCTTGGAATTTTTCAACAGCGAGTTGATTTTCGGAATTATTGTGTAGTATTGAGCCATAACGTAACGAAGACTATTCGCGAAAATTTCTGAAATTTAGTGTAAAATCCGATTTTAATTGGTTGTAAGTAGTTGAAGTTGCGCGTATAAATAAGTTAGCTGTAATGTTGTACAAGACAACGAACAAAAATGATAGACAAACTAAAAGAGTATAGAAAACTGATTATTAAGCGAAGTTCCCTTCCAAACTTTATTATTTGGTTGGTAATTTGTGTTTTTAGCGTTTTTGTTTATAAAATCAAACCTGTTTTTCACCTTAATGAAAATCAAATTTTATATCTATTTTCTTCAGCTTCGCAGGTCATAGCTGCCATATATGGACTTATTATCACTGGATACATTTTCCTTAGAAACGAACTTGACAGAAAAGCAGACAAAGATGAGTCACTTGAAGAAATAATTTTACTCTTAAAGACAGAATATTTTGGTTCCATAATCGGAATTAGTTTAACAACATTATTGTCAATTGTTCTTTGCTTTCTAGTAATTGCAGACGAGACACATTCAAACGGAAATCTGTTGGCCTATTTGATTAACATATCAGTTGCAACTATTTTGACCGAGTTGATTGTAGTTGTAAAATTTGTAATCACAATCCTTAATCCAAACAGTCTTGAAATAGCAAGTAACAAACTTAGAGACTTAACTGCTCAAGACAAAACCAATGAAAGCGGAAGCCTAGAAGAGTTCCTGAAACATTACAATCAAATAGAATACATTTTGGATAAGTATGGTTCAAGTTTTTTATATTCAGACTTGAACGACTACGAAAGTGTGAAAAGAAAAAGAATTGCAAAAACCAAATTGGTTTATATACTTTTCAAAGAGGAAAAAATTGACACCGACTTGAAAAATAATTTAATTGAACTGATTTCATTTAGGAACAGTCTGATTCACGGAACAAATCTTTACGTTTCGACAACAGACGTTGAAATGTCAGAGAAAATTTTAAACAAACTAAAAGACAGCCTTGGAGTTGCATAAAAACACTACAGCTAACAGCCGTTTTGCAAAAGCGGGGGTTCGTGCTTCTATGACAGTGAAGTGATAAATTCAAGCTTTGTGCATACAATGAAGTTTAGTGCTGAAAATCCCCGCCTTCACAAAGCGGCAAAACGTTATAGCCAATACCCTAAGACAACGTCAATTGAAAAAGTAATAATGTTTCATGAAAAAATCCTTTATTAAAATTCTTAGTATAACAATTTTCATATTTATATGTTGCTCTTTATTTTTACCTCAATACGAAACCTTAACAGATGGGATGATGGATGATTCATTTAGCTTCATGAGTGAATATCCCAACCCAGACCAATCAGGAGGATTTTTTGGCGGAGGCTATTATACAACCTTTAATGGATTCGGATCTACAAGCGCAATTTTGAACACCGTGGTTTCCTTTTTTATCACAATAATGCTACTCAATGGAAGATTGTCGAGAAAAGTATTATTATTTCTTTTTATCCTCATGATGATAACGCTTTTATTATCGCTTTTGGACATAGTAATAGCACCGACATTTTTGAACGAATCTGATAAGTTGAAAATTGGTTTCTACGCCTTAAGAGTATTAGAGTTGGCTTTGTTTTATTTTGCTTATGCTGAGCTCAAACGGTTGCATAAAACAAAAATTGAGAGATCAGATTTAATTGATAATTTTCAATAGATAAATAATTAAATTAAAAAACGGCTATAACACCAAATAAGCAAAAGCACAAAATTCACTATACTTGTTAGTCGCCTTTGCCTATTTGCAAAACGTTGTAATTATGCTATCACTTACTCTTGATTAAGGGTGTTCGACTTTTTTCTTTCAGAGCGAGAATCGAGAATGAGAGAAATTAGAGTAAAGAATTCAAATTTTCAGGAATACCAGCGATAGTACCGTCCTATTGCCCACAATGGAAACACATTTCGATATGCCGTATAAGTGATCGCACAATTCCCGTTGAAGATCCCTGAAACTCCTTCCTGGGGGAAATCTCCACTCGCTTCCTGGCGTGAAAGAATAAAGGCAATTCCTTTTTCAATAGCCGTCCTGTCCGGATGTTTTGCTTTCATTAACGCCAAAAGCGCCCACGCCGTATTGACAATCTGCCCGTCTTCGTGTTCCACGTACCGATGCTGCACGCAGGATTCGAAAGATTCTCCCCAGCTGCCATCCGCACGTTGCTTACTCAACAGGAACTCACAGGCTTTTTGGATTTCCGGTGCCGGTGTTCCGTCTTCGTAGCCTTTGTATCCGGCTGTCAGCAATCCTTCCATTCCGAACCAGGTTCCATAGGTGTAACATACTGCCCAACAGCCATACCAGGAACCATCCGGATCCTGTTTGGATTTCAAAAATCTTCCGCCGCGATCAAGCGCTCTTTGGATGTCTTCTTTGCGGTAATCGTGGTGTTTTGTGAATTCATTCAAGCCCTGTATGCTGGCAGAAGAGCATTCCGTATAGGTTGCTTCTGTCATGATGTTCTCGAATAAGAGCGCCGGATTCAATACTTCAATCCATTTCGGAGCTCTTTGTTTTTCATAAGAAGCCCAGCCACCGTCTTTGTTTTGCATGGACAGTAACCAGTCCACAGCGGGTTTTAACCGTTCCAGGTCTATGTGATGCTGCTTTTGAATGTGTTCTTTGCGATTGTACAAAATAGCAGTTTTCATTCCTTCCGAAGTACAGTCCGTAATTGCCCAGCCATGATCAATGGTTGAAAAAGGCCAGCAACCGAGTGTTACATCTCCCCAGAACTTATCATATTCTTTCGCATTCCGCTCAATTTGTGAACTGTCGATGTAGCGGTAAATTTTCTCCGCCATTACGGGAAAATGGTTTTCCATGTCTGCTTCTATCAAAGCCTGGCCTGCAAAGGCGGTATCCCATAATTGGGATCCGTTGTAACCTGCCATTTTAGCTCCGTCTTCGGCAATCCACAGGTAATCTTTCCAGCGCTTCAAGTGATTTTTAAACTGTTCGGAATCCTTTCCGTGATGGTGCCAGGCATAAATAGAATTGATGGCCTGGTTTACCGGACCAATATTGATATATCGTGTATAGGTATCTTCGAAATCAATGTAGTCTTCCACATAGTTGAGTGCTTTTTTTCGAAAGCGTTTCGAATGGATCCGTTCATACCCGTTGATAATCGTACTCAAGCGCAAATACCATTTGCTAACCGGGTGATAAATATCGGTTTGGCAAGCCTCCCGACGCGCTTTTTTCCAATTAATGGAGTCGTAATCGCTTGTATACAGTTCTTTTCTTAATTCTTTTACCAGCGGTGTCAATTCTGCTTTCACTTTTTTGCCAAAGCAATAGGACATCGGCAGGAAGATCATTCGGTTATGGCACCAGTATTTCCCGGGATGAAAAGGTACCCATTTCGGGAATTTCCACATTTCAGGTAAAAGTGCATCATTTCCCTTCCATTCATAAACGTTCAGAACGGATAAGTAGAACTTGCCCCATTGAGGAGCTTTCGTTGCTCCACCATGGCTTAAAATCCAATCCTGCGCCCGTTTCATGTCCGGGTTCGAAAGATTTTCTCCCAAAATACGCAAAGTCACATATTGCATGACCGTTCCGAACATAGTCGAATGCCCTTCGATATGTAAGCCCCAGCCGCCGTCTTCGTTTTGGTGATTCCAGATATTGCGCTTCATCAAAACCTGCATCGGTTTTTCAAACGGTGATCCGGTAATGTACGATGCGATGACCAGGCCTGGAATCAGGAAAAGCGGACCACCATAGTCACCGGACCAGTTTCCGTCGGGTTCCTGGAGCGTTTCGTAAAATGAAAAGCCATTTAGCAGGGCTATTCGCGCTTTTTCCTTGAGTGAAAAAGAATCGTCTGACGGGATAATGCTCGGTTCTCCGGCTTGTTTCCGATGAGCATAGCGCAACAACCTGTCGGCCGAATTCGGATTGATTTTCTTATCAAAAAGAAATGCCCGATCGAGCGCCTTTAAGAAAGCCACACCTTCCGGTTTCTCCCAATCAGAGTCGGATTGAATGATTGGTTTTAGTTCCTCCGGAATTTCAAATTGCCAATATTGTTGTCCGTTCTTTGAAGAAAACTTCCAGGTATCCCAAAAATAGGCGGGATCTTTTTGATCGAAATTCATCGGGTATCAAGTTGTTCTGCTGAGCATAATTTCACCCAACTCGATCATTTTCCGTTTGTCGTCTTCAGACAGACCGGAAGACATAATTGCTTCGACCGATTTATCGTGCAATTCTTCCATTTTGTCCAAAGCGATCTTAGCTACTCCGATTTCTTTAAAAATTGCCTGGAACCCGCTGATTTTAGCTTCTTCGTCCTTTTCATTGAATAAAGCTGCTATACGCGCCTGCTGTTCTGCGTCGGCGTTTTGCATCGCATTGATTAACAAGAAGGTCTTTTTATTCAACAGGATATCCCCTCCGATGCGTTTTCCAAATGTATCATCACCGAACGTATCCAGGTAGTCATCCATAATCTGGAATGCCAAGCCGGTATACAGTCCGAAATCGTATAGCTTTTGCTGATCTTCAACTGAAGCATTTCCCAAAATAGCACCGATCTCACAAGCACAGCCGAACAGAACGGATGTTTTCAGGCGGATCATATTCATGTATTCTTCCACAGTGACTGTTTCCTGTGTTTCGAATTCCATATCGTATTGCTGTCCTTCCATTACTTCCTGAGCCATTTTCAGGAAACTTTTTAACAACTCCGTCGATTTTTCTTCATTTCCTTTGATCAATAAACCAACGGAATGCGGCAACATGGCATCACCTGTTACAATGGCCTTGTCTACACCGTATTTCTCGTGAACGGTAATGGTACCGCGGCGCACCAAAGCTTTATCCATAATATCATCGTGTACCAATGTGAAATTATGGAATACTTCAATCGCAATTGCGGCAGACATGGCATCTTCCGTACTTACTCCAAATCCCTGGGCAGCCATTAACACCATAATCGGGCGCAAACGCTTTCCTTCCAGTGTCATGATGTGGTATGTGGAATCAGATAAGTTGGATGGAAATCCTTCCAATGCATCTGTTTCCAAATATTGAATAATTGCTTTGCGCTGGATTTCCAAATCCTGTTTTATTGTAGTTGCTGTTGTCATAATTTAAAATCTATAGAAAACTTCTAATTCTTCTTCTTTCAGTAATTGCTGGGTTTCTTCCCAATTTTGGGTAAACCCGATCATGTATCCGCCACCGCCGGATCCACAAATTTTTAAATAATATTCCTTCGTGTCCAACCCTTGTTTCACAATACTTTGGTACTTTTCCGGAATCAGGTAATGCATTTCATCCAATTGGAAGCGGACTAATTTCTCCAGGTTCCGATAAAAATTTTCGGTATCTCCTTTCAGGAAATCATTAATCCCCGCATTTGCATATTCGATTAATTTCGTCTCCAGTTTTTTCTGAAAGTCCTCCTGTTTGCATGCCGTATTAAACTGTTTGATCAGTTTCTCGGAATTTCTGGCCATTCCGGTATTCAACAAGAACAGGACGTGTTTTCCGGCTTCATCGTAAACGGGAATATCCACTTTTACAATTTCTTTGTTGGCTTTGAGCAACAATGGTTCATTGATAATAATGCTGAGCGGATCAATTCCCGAACTTTTTCCATGGAAGTGTCCTTCCAAAGTACCCAGGCAGCTTTTTAAGCTTTGAATGCGATCCATCGTTAAATGTTTCAATTCGTCTTTGAAATCGCCGGCTTTTTCCAGGTAGCGCAAGAATATTGCAGCTACCAGTGCACCGGAACTTCCCAAACCAAATCCCTGTGGAATATCACTTCTAAAGAACAATCCCTTGTCCAGTTCCTGTGACAGCTCGTTCACATTCAATTTGAATGTTTCATCCGTGTGATTTTCTAAAATATGCTTGAAGAATTCCCGGATCCCTTTGTTGGATAATACCGCAATAGCACTTTCTTCTCCATTTTTCGGGTAACACAATTTTCCGGAAAACTTACTGAATGGAATTGTCAGGGCCATACCGTTGTGCAACACACTGTATTCTCCAAACACCAGAATTTTTGAATTAACTCTTTCCATCTGTTAACTATTCATTTTTGTAGGGCCAACTCCTTCTTCATCGAAAATGACTTTTTTATACGTGTCACGCAGACCGTTACCAATAAATTCTTCTACCTCCGCTTCATAGGCTTTCGGATAAAGAACGTGCACATTCGGACCTGCATCCAAAGTGAAACAAACAGGAACCTTACTTTCTTTGCGGAATTCCATCAATTTTTCAATGGCTGTAATTGTCCCCGGCTTTACCAATAAATAATAATCCATAGAGGTCATCATCATCGCATGTAAAGTCAATGCTTCCGATTCACAGAGCTGGATAAATGCTTCCATGTTTCCGGTTTTCAGGATCTCAACCAATTCAGCGGTGCGTTCGTTTGCCTGTTTGAAGCGGTTTTCCGCATACGGATGATTGTTCATCAGTGAGTGTCCCACAGAGCTGGATACTTTCTTGGGTTCATCTTCGATGATCAGGATGGCATCTTTCATATTCTGAAATACCGGATGCACTTCTTTGATGGCAATTGCATGCTGATTCGAAGAATTTCGGATCTGTTGGTTTTCTCCCCACAAAGCAAATCCCGGGAACATGCTGCGTGATGCGCTTCCGCTTCCCAATCGGGCCAGGTTGCTGGCTTCTTCGTAGAAAGTTGCATTTTTCTCTTTCCCCTCCAGACTATAAGTTATGTCTAAAAGCGCCAGCGAAATTGCACCGAATGCAGATGCAGAAGAAGCAATCCCGGCTGAATGAGGAAAGCTGTTAGAGGAATGAATGGTAATTGCTTTTTCAGCTATAAAGGGGAAAAATTCCCGGTTATCCACCAAAAATTTAGCAACACGCTGACCGAATTGTTCATTTATTTTTCCTTCAAAGTAGTAGGCCAACTGGACCACTTCATCCGTTGTTTTTTCGGATAATTCTGCTTCAACTTCCGTAAATGAATTTGACAAAGTCAAACTTAATGAAGAATTACAAGGGATTTGATTTCCCTTTTTCCCCCAGTATTTAACAATTGCAATATTAGACGGGCAACGCCACGTTACTTTTACTTTATTCATCAATTCCTTGTCTGTTTCCATTTATTTTATGAATTCCTGATAGGTAAATAATACATCATATCCTTTTGCTTCGAAATAGCTTTTTGCCGTTCTCAGATCCCTGTAAGTTGCCATAAAGAAATCTCCTCCCCAGGCTCCCAGTGATTTAATACTATGCGGATAATCTGCAAATAAACGCTCTTTTAATTTAGTAGTCCCTATAATTGGTGAAATCAATTCTTCGGAAAGGTCCAATTGCTTCTCAAAAACCGCTATATCATTCGTTTGTAATGCATTTGAGATCAACCCATTCATGGTGTCGATGTGGTACTGATCCACTTTCCGGTCTTTGAACCGTTTGATTTCTTCGCGCGAGTTTTGTTTATTTCCCAAATAGACAAACAACAGCTTATCAGTTATTGATTCGGGGAGGCTCACTTCCTTTTTAACTTTTCCACTGGCATAGATGATCGGACCTGCAGCCGTTGCGCAAGCAACATCGTAACCCGAACCACCGAAAGATACATCAAGCAGTTTCCTGCTTTCCACACCCGACCATTGGCTCAATAAGCTGATGAGGGTTGAACTGGAACCAAGTCCCCAATTTAATTCAAAATTTGCCTCTGCCCTGAATTGCTGACGGAAATCCAGATCGGGTTTTTCTGCCCGGATCACAACGAACAACTTTCTCAAAATTTCCGCTGCTTCCTCGTTATTGGTATCCAGAATCGTGAAATCGCTGTCCATGGAAACAAAAAACCACCTTCCATGCTTGGAATAGCTTTCCCAGGTGAGCGCGCCAGATTTCGTTACAGAAAGTGTCTGGCCGAACTTTAAGGGAAAAGCCAGGCAGTCCGATCCGTTCAGGACCAGGTATTCACCAAAAAGCATCAGTTTTCCTGATGCCTCATAGGTACATATTTTATTTTCCGTGACTGTCAATCAAACTAATTGAAGAGATTCAACATACGTACGAACTGCAGATACAGAGACATTTTTGTCTTTGAAGTAAGCAACTATTTTATCGCGGTCTTCTTTTTTCACTTCCAATTGGTTCATGATATTGAACAAGTGCATTTTCATATGTCCCTGCTGAATCCCGGTGGTTGTCAAAGACTTAACCGCTCCAAAATTATTTGCCAATCCGGCGGCGGCGGCTATTCCCATCAATTCTCTTGCATTCGGGAAATCCAATATCTGATGCGATAACTTCACCAGCGGATGTAAGTTGGTTAATCCGCCAACTACTCCCATTGCAATAGGCAACGTGAGCTCAAAACGGAAGATATCGTTGTCAATCGTACAGTTCGTTAAAGAAGTATACCGTCCACTGATACTCGCATATGCATGACCGCAGGCTTCAACTGCTCTAAAGTCATTTCCGGTTGCCAACACTACTGCATCAACACCGTTGTAAATCCCTTTGTTGTGTGTCGTTGCACGATAAGGATCCACTTGTGCAATTCTCACGGCCGTATGGAATTTTTTTGCAAACTCTTTCCCCGAAACACCCGGTACAATTCCATCCAGGTTTTTGACATCTGTTTCCACCCAGCATTTCACCACGCAATTGGGTGTGAGGTTCGAAAGGATGGACATGATGATCTCCAGGCCGTCTTTTTTCAGGTCTGCCTGATTTTGGTGCCAGTTTCTGAAAATTTCCGCGAATCTTTCCAGGCAGGAGTTCACGAAGTTTGCGCCCATGGAATCGATCGTTTCAAAAGTAACAAACAACTGCATCAATCCCGGTTCTCTGTCGGAAAGGTCTTTGAGAACAATATCCTTGATCCCGCCTCCACGATTACGCATATTCACGGTGATATCTTCCGAACCCTGGATGAAAAGCTGTTTTAGTTCATCAAAACGGCTGATGAGTTTTTCCACATCATCGTGCCACAAGAAATGGACCTGGCCCACTTTTTCCGTATCCACGATTTCCGTGTGGAACCCTCCCAAAGAATACCAGAACTTGGCACTTTTTGAAGCAGCTGCAACCACCGAACTTTCTTCAATTACCATCGGAACAGCAAACGTCTTTCCATTGATCAAAAAGTTCGGAGCAATACTGTAAGGTAAGTGGAAATTTGAAATCGTGTTTTCACTAAACTCATTAATCACTTCCTGAACAGCAGCATTCGGGTGATCAAAACTTTTAAAAAGCTCCATTGTTTCTTCCGGAGACTTACAAAATTTAGTGATCGCCTCCAACTTCTCCTGCTTGTTCTTTTTCGAGAACCCTTCTATTAATTCCATTATCTTATTTTTAGAAATTTTTGAGCCATTAGTAAACCTTTTATTTGTATTTCAGCAAAGGTATCCAAGGCTTCCTGTGATTCATTTGCGTGCTTTAAAAACGGCGCTGCCTGACCATAAATCGCGGGGATAGTTGCCTTGGAGGTTAAATAATAACCATCCAAAAAGTTTTTTATTCCGCCACTTATAATTACCTGATTACATTTACGTTCAGACCCCAGTTCTTGGATTGACTGATTTAAAAAATCGACCATTTCATAAGCAGAATGTCCCAACGCAATCACGTCTTCATAATGAGCTTTCAACGGTTCGTTACGGAGCAATTCCAATTTGGAGAAGTTTGTTCCGCCGTTTGCAGCAAAGTCGATTGCCAAAATCGGCAATTTCAATAATTCTTTCATGCTTTCAGGACCAAATCCCTGACCGACTTCCTTCACAATGATGTTTGTGTCGATTTCATTCAGCAACTGCTTGATGGTAACAAGCGGAGAGCGTTGAATCAAATCACCTTCCGGCTGAAGCCATTCCTGCAGGGGATTCACGTGCACGATCAACCCATCCGCATCAAGCTTTTCTACCAATGATTTTAATTTGGAAGCCTGACCTTTGTCAATTAACCGTTCAATTTGAGCAATTCCCACATTGGCGTATAGCGGAGACGCATCCCCCAGGATCGGGCGCAGGTTAAAGTCATCGAAATACGTATTGTCTTCCAAAATAATCCGGCAAGAGCCCAGCCCCATACCAAAACCGTATTTACCGGCCGTTTTTGCCAACATTTTGTTGATTGGTCCCGCAGCGGATGTACCGCCCGTCATACTTGAAATCCAAACCGGGTACCGCATGGTTTTCTTTCCCAGCTGAATAGACAGGTCTGACTGTTCGGGATGCCCCTCCAACATGGGCTCGTAATAAAAACGACCATCCGATAAAGCACTTTGCGAAGCAAAAGCCAAATCCAGATGATTCTGTTTTCTTAAGTCTGCTGCTTCAAGCGATTCGTGTTCTATTTTCTCCATTATATCATTGCCGAAACTCCTTCATCCTTTAAAATCGGACGAATAATTCTGGTTGCATTTTTATATAAACGTATTTGTTTTGCCGGTTTCGTAATAAAACGGACCGGATGCTGCATCGCCACTTTAAAAAAGTGTTTCAGCAAAAATTGCTTGTCCCTGTTTATCCCCGAAAGAATGGAAAGCGGGCCTGTAGCCTGTTCTCCGCCCTTCTGTAAATATTCAAAACATGCTTCTTTTAATTCACCATCTGTAAACACCTCATACAAAGCGTTTGCCAAAATGTTGATTGTTTCAACATCTTTCCCTCTGTTCTTATAATACTCATTAACGGCAGATTCCAATTTGGTTTCATCCCGGAAATCAATTCCAGCCAATTCACCGTTCAGACAAAGGATGTCTGAAAAGGTTGCTGTCATTCCACCACCCGTTAACGGATGTCTCATATTTAATGAATCGCCCAAAAGAACTGCACCTTTCATTCGAAATGCCTGGTTCTTCATGGAATGGTTCGGCATAACTTTTAGCTCATCCTCATCCATTGCCTTTAAAAATGAACCGATCATCTCTTGAGGCAGTACTTTTACGACACTTTCTTTCAATCGTTCGATAGACTCTTTCCCCATTTTAGGAGCTTTTCCACCCGGATAATCAATTAAGATCCGATAGGCATTGGTATGGATCGGGTAAACCAGGATCGGAAAATCACCGGTAACAATCATATGACCGTAAGACGGGAACTCCAATTCCAGGTCTTTCAGGACCAATCCCATGAAATAGGAAGTAACTTTTTTGTTTACCTTGCTCAACTTGTCACGCAGTAAGGACATGGGCCCGTCACAAACGATCGTCAGTTTTGCATATTGCGACACATTTGTTCCGTCTTCCTGCGTATAACTTACACCCACGATGGCGTTATTTTCCTGCAGGATTTGAGTAACGTTCCCCTGAACAACGGTGATGTTCTCTCTTTTTTCAAGTTCTTTCCGGATATTCGTCAGGAATTTTCCGTTTCTCAAACCAACTCCCTTGATTCCTTTTTGAACTTCGTCGTATTTGATGATGAAACGTTCGTTCCCTTTAATGAGGTTATAACCATTGACTTCCTGTGCATCAATCCCTTCCAGTAAGTGACCGAGTTCCAGCTCATTCAACGCCTGAATTCCTCTGGGCTGCATTAATTCTCCAATAATCCTGTCCGGTTCAGAAAGATCTCGCTCCACGACCAGGATACGTGTGCCTGCGGGTTGAGAGGCAGCAAACACTCCTCCTGCAACTCCGGCACCAATTACTATAATATCAAATTCACCTGTGCTCATTTCTTAATTTTGGCTAATATTGACTTGATTTTACCTGTACGATCTATTTTCTCTAAACTCTCCAAAACAGAGATAAATTCTTTCTTTGTACTGTTATAATCCTGGATGGCAATAAAGTATTTAGCCGTTTTTCCTTTTCTGATCTTCACATTCTGATGCAGGACCAGCGGATTATTATACAGTTCTTTCAATGTTGCAACAGCCATCAGTTGCGGGATGGCACAAAAACGAAAAACTTGCTGATTGGTTAAGCACTCCAGGAATTCAAGACAGGCAGGCACATGTTCGAATGCATTGAGTACAACCTCATTCAATGCGGCAAGCCCGCTTTTTTCATCTGCCTGCAATTCTTCTAATGTTCTTGCTTTATTTTTCCAGGATTCCTCCGGCCAGAAAATACGTCCCTGTTCCAGATCCTCTGCAAAATCACGAATGATATTTGTCTTTTGAAGAAACAATCCCATTTCGTTACTGAGATTTTTATCGGAGAGCTTCACGCTGGTCTCTAATTCAGAGGCCAAAAACAACCTGCTCAAACCGATTCCCACCAATCCGGCAACGTAATAACAGTAATCGTCCCAATCTTCGTAACTTTCAACGGTTTCATGCGCATACTTGTTCATCCCGATTGCCATTTCGCGGGTGATCTCGGTAATCACATCTTTGTATTGCGGTCCAAGTTTTTGGTATTCGCGGATGACTTTATCGAAATGAAGCATCAGATCCCGGTAATCCTGGGTATCTCCGACATTTTCAAGATTAAATTCTTCTTCATTTATGCGGTCAGCAAAGCTAAGGAGCATTTCCTTCTTGACAGCGTTGTCGATGTTCATATCATCTTCAATGGTATCAAGTCCTCTTAAAATAAGGTAAAACAAACAAACCGGATTTTTCAGTTCTTCCGGCAATTGCTGAATTACAACCGCAAAAGAACGCGAAACTTTCTTAAGCGCCTCATAGCAATAACTTAAGTCGTCTGTGGATTGAGATAAATCTTTCAAGCGATACTCCGAAGGTTTGAATTGTTTAAATTCTTTCTTCATCTGTATAAGATAAACTAACTCAGATACATGAAAGGAATAATATGCTACCCTTCTAATCATTATTTTCCGGCTTTTAAGCCACAAAAGTACGCACATTTTTATAGATGTATCCTAATTTTAACTTTAAAAACTAATTTAATAGATCATATCCCTCACACTTTCGTTTTTTTAGAGTAGTTCTGCATATAAAGTGTTTAATTTTGAACTTTTTGTTCGAAGAAGGGCATTGGTTTTAGGTGGAAAGTGTCACATTGGCTGACGACGGTGTTTTCTCCAATATGTTTTGATTACCGGTCCCGATAATCCGGAACCAGCGCGTCATTTCAAGGCATCTCTGTTAGAGCCGAATTTTCCTGTTAAAAAAGGAGAACGCATTACTCTGCCGGTTCCCACAATTCAATTTTGTTTCCTTCCGCATCCAGGATGTGGACGAATTTTCCAAAGTCATAAACCGCAACATCGTCTAAGATCGTTACGCCATTTGCCTTGAACTTTTCCAAAAGCCCTTCCAGGTTCTGCACCTTGTAGTTCACCATGAATTCTTTTTTCGACGGATCAAAGTGACCGCTTTCTTTTTTGAACGGTTTCCATTGCAATGATTCCAGGCTTGCAGACCCCCAGTCGTTGAACTGAATTCCTAAGTTTTCTGTATACCATTTCTTTGTATCATCCAGGTTATCCGTATAAAAGAAAACACCTCCTATTCCTGTTACTTTAGGTTCTTTTTCGCTCATATTCATTCTTTTAATTAAATATTCCTTTTACTTCTTCCAATAAATTCTCTCCTTCTTCGCCAACTTTTTTGGTCGCGTCTTTCAGCGTTTCTCCATTGCTGAAGTTGTTAATCTGCTCAACTGAGTCCTCCAATACCTTGGTCTTCTTCGCTATTTTGGATGCGTTCGGAACCTTACTTTTTTTCAGTAATCTGTTCGTATTCAGATCTTTTAACCGGCTGAAAGTAAAGGCACTCGCAATCTTCAACATGAAGACTTTATCGTATACCTCTTTCAAAACCGTTTCCGAATCGTCCTTTTCCAAATACCCGATGGATTCATCGATCAATTCCTTGTCGTCACTTGTCAGCAACTTGCTTTTCTTCAATTTTTCCAGGGAAGCAATTGCTTTATCGGTATTCCCTTTTTCCAGGGTTACATAGACTTCAATTGCCCAAACTGCTTCGTTATCGATCTCCAATCTGCGGCAATCCTTGAGTACCTGATCGAAATCCTCCAAAGCGCGTTCGTAATCAATTTCCCGTTCCATCATCAGGCGATCCACGCCCCGGTACAAATGATTCATTGCACGATAGGCCATAACCGATTGTTTTTGATCAAACTTTCCGAGCTGCATCGCGTTCATGGTATAAGTCAAGTCGCGGTCTTTGTTCTTTTTGAGCCACTCCAGGTTCTCGCTGTATTCGTTTTCAGACAAATAATACAATCCTTTCTGCATGAATACGAACCCTCTCAGGAAACGCAGGTTGCCTTTCAGTTCCGAATCCGGAAGCAATTCAATATCGGTTTCAGCACATTCGTACAGTGCAATTTCAGTTCCCAAACTTTGGCTGGCCATTGCCAACACGGTGAGGAAAGCATGTTCGCGTGCCTCCTGTTCGGCTTTTGCTTTTCCTTTGAAATAATGCGCGCTTTTTGTTCCGTCCCAGTATCTTCTGAATGCGTCCGCGATCACCGGAAATGCATCTTCATCCGTTTGCTTTACGAACTCATCCATTTTATCATAAAGCTGGTACATTGCCCAATAGTCCTTTACCGACAGTTCATCCGTCCGGTTCAGTTTCATCATCTTTCGGACCAATTGATCGGAATCGTGCTTAAACGCCTTGAATTCGACAGAAGTGGTGTCATCTGAAGCGTATCCGCGGAACATGAGTTTCACATATTTGTAGGGAACCACTTTTCCTGAAATGAGGTTCTCATTTAAAGTCACGCGGTCCTGTTCCAACAATTCCTCGTCTGTTTTTTCAGAAGAACAGGCTGCAAAAAGAAGCAGTAATGACAGATAAAGTAGCTTTTTCATTGATTTGATCGAAAATGATGTCCAATTTAGTTTTCCAAAAATGAAAAAATAAATCGGGAGTGACAAGAAACGAGAAAGATGCCTTTACAAGGCGTAACCGAGGGTTACGAACCAGGAAAGCCCGATTTTCATGGTTTAAAGGTAGGGTTAATTGGGAAGGTGGTTTAAGAAAAGCGAAGGATGCGGATTCCGAAAAGTTGGAACAGGCCATCCTTCGCAATGGTTTTTTGATTTTTAATTTCTATTGGCACGAGTCAGCATATAACTTTGATATTCTGAGCATTTATAACTGAAGTAATCACTATAGTTAAGAGAAACAAATAAATCTGCTGTTTCATGGATTAGAAATAACTAATGTTATCAATGATAATAGTGCTTCTGTGCCAGGGTTGGTTTGTCTTCGTCAAAATTATTTTTTCAATGTTTTTACTTGAATTCAAACAAAACATAATCCCGTGAGAATAGTAATAAGCCGTATTGTGTATTTCAACCGTTTTACCATACACAGCAAACATTTCTTCAATATTGTCTCCCACTCTTATTCCTTTGTCTGTTTTATACTTTGTTGAGTTTATCAATACGGCTGATACCAGTCCCTTTTGAAAATAAAAATAGACTCCTTCTTTTTTGGTTTTCCAACAGTGTTTAGTCATTCCTTTTTTGGTAATGTACTTCTTTTCTATTCTTTCGCCTGTTTTACTTTTAAATAATCGGTATTTGACTTTGGTATAAACAAATTTTTCCGGAGCCAAACCCCTGGTTTTTAAGTCCCGTTTTGATTCGCCAATTTTACCATCATTTAAAAAGCCGGTATTCTCATAAAGGATGGAATCATTTTGCGCGAATGCCAAATTCGAAAAAAGCAGTATGCTCAATAAATAACTTTTCATACAAAGTGTTTAATTTCTTATTCCCCTGTTTCCTCAGTTTCCTTCCTTGTTTAGCCCCTTTTATTGTAATGGTGACACCTTGTTTTTTTGCTTCATTAACCACATCGTCATCAAAATCTTCCGGAGCGACATTATTCAAAGTCGATCAGATCCCCATTACTGGTATTCTGTACAAAACTCACTTTATTGGAATGTCCATAAGATTTCTCAGGGGAGACAGACGTCCCCAAATCAGACCCAATATCCCTGATCAACTGACCAATCGCATCGTAACGGTAATTATCCGATGACTGATCAGAGGGAAACCAAGACCATTTCTTTAAATCCGTAACACTTCATTAAGGAATTCTCTTCAAAGGTAATTTGGAGCCATTTACGCGCATTTCGCATTCGGTATACATTCCGTTATCCGGATTGAGGAAATCAAATATAATTCCCTGGGAAGGATTGAAAATCCGGCTTTGACTTAAAGGATATGTTTCCAGGATCATTTTGTTCATCAAACCGTTCCCTTTGGCCACCCGGATCCGTAATTCTCCTTTCGAAAGGTCCGCTATGACTTTGTACCCTTCATTTGCGTTTTCATAAGTACCAAGAAAAATCGCCGTTTCCGCAGCATTTAATGTCACCTTTTTGAAATTCGGAATTTCAACTGGTTTGTCGAATAGAATATCTCCTACGAGGATCAAAATGTCGTTCATCGGATAAACAGTTCCGTTCTGAAGCAAGGTAACATTGATCTTATCTTCCGTAAAATAAGTTGCTGCGGAAGTAAAACCTTCAATCCGTCCCGTATGCCCGAATCCCTTGTGCTCATCGAAATTCGCTTTCATTATTCCGAAGCCGAACATAGAACCGGACGGAAGCATTTGTTTCAGGCTTTCTTCAGAGATCAATTTTCCATTGAACAAAGCGTACATAAATGTGTTCAGTGTCTGTGCGTTGGATAACAAAAACCCGGAACCATCAGCAATCGGGCATTCACGGATCTCATAATCCTCCACCCAATTCTCATTTGAGATATGGAACGAATTTGCTTCATTCTTTTGGTAATCCAATAATTTAAAGGTCCCGTACACTTCCTTTCGTTCCAGTGAACTCAAACTGTTTTTCAATACTTCGTTATAACCTGCTCCGTTTACCTTTTCAACGATCAGTCCTAAAAGGATATAATTCAAATTATTATAGGTCGTTTTCAGCGTATCCGGATTTGGTGTTCTTTTATTCACCATTCCGATCAGCTCACTTTCCGTTTTCGCTTTTCTCAATTCTTCCAAGTCATCAATCCGGTGAAATATCGGAAGTTTACTTTTATGCAACAGTAATTGCTCAACGGTCAATGTGGAAGCTCCGTTTAAATCAGGGAAAAACTCCAAAACAGGCTGCTTGAGAGAAAGTTTACCTGATTCCACGGATTTCATAATCAGAAATGCCGTAAATACCTTGCTGATCGATCCAATCCGGTAATATGTTTTTTCCTTGGAAGCAGGTATATCAGCCCCATTTTTCTTATTTGAGATACCGTAACATTTTGCATATACTTCTTCACCGTCTTTGAAAATACTGATACTTCCCATCGACATTTTATTGACCTCCAATTGACTGAAAAGTGAATCCAGTAAACGTATTTTTTGAGAACTGAGCTGAGCAAATGTCTGAGTCGATAAAAGAATTAAGCCTGCAAGGAGTTTATGTCTCATTTTAAAATTGGTTTATTAATCCATGATAAGTGGGTAAAAATAATCAACCGGTGACAAACTAAAGCATGCGGAGTAAGAATTTATCTTTTGAAATTCAACACGTTTAAACTTTATTTTTTTGGTCATATGGAACGAAGTTGTGAATTTTAACGCTCATCTGCTCATTGAGCTTTACTAAAGACACATTTTCAAATACTCCAATCCAAACCACTTAGTCCTCAAGCCCCTATTCCTGCTAATCTGATCGCTTTCCTTTTCAAAACTGCCTGGTTGATTTAACCCTTTCTTATCATAGCACCTCCCGATCATAACTTTTGTTTTTCATACCTTTGTCGCAATTAAACTCTTAAACAAACCGTTTCGAACAAATTATTTTGATCGTGGACATGAACTTTATATCCATTACCGGCTCATTCGCTGACCGATTGAAGCGTCTTTTTGTGTTTTTATTTCTCAGCTCTGCCTTCGTATCGAATGCTTCTGCGCAATTTTCACGATCCGACGAATCGGTTGCTACCAGTATTTATCCCATCATGCTGAATACTTCCTGGGAAAATCAATCGGCATTCCAGGTATTCCAGATCGGTGTACTCGATAGTGATACTTCCTTTTACAGTGTTTTGAGAAAGAAATACGAAGGAATTTCATTCAAGGGAAAGAAAGTCAGTGTTGTCCACTTTAAGAACCCAGAGACCATCAGTCCGACACAGGTTTTGTGTGTAGATAAAAAATTCAACAAAAAGATCGAAAAGATCTCCCATGCCATTGCAGGAAATAATACTCTTTTGGTCACCAATGGCTGCAAAGACGACGATTATGCGATGGTGAACTTCAACGGCAGACTGAAAAAAGATGACTTTACCGTGAACCAGGAAAACATGGAAAAAGCCGGATTGAAGCTGACAAACCAGTTTGAACAATACATGGAAGGAACGGTACAGTGGGAAGAATTACTCAGTGAGTCGACCGAAAAACTGGAGAAAGAACGGGAAAAAGTAGCTGCCAAAGAAGAAACCATTAAAGACCAAAAGGCAAAGATCAATTACCAGAAAATGTCTCTGAAAGAAAAGGTGAAAATGCTGGATCAGCAAGGAACAATTTTGGAAGAGCAGGCCGAAAAACTCGAAGACCAGTCGCAAGCCATTTCGGATCAGGAAGACATCTTGTTCGAACAAAAACGAAGCATCGAAGCTCAAAAAGGACAGATCAACGAACAATTGCAAAAATTGGGGATGCAGCGGATTATCCTCATTATGGCATTGGTTGTCCTGATCCTGATCCTTGGAATTGCCTATATTCTATACCGCAGTTCCGTACACCGCAAAAAATCCATTCAGGAACTTTCGGAGCAGCACGGTATTGTGAGTGCCCAAAAGAACCAAATCGAAAAGATCCTGTTCGAACTGACAGACAGTATTCGCTATGCTTTACGGATACAAAATGCCGTCCTGCCGAATGAACAAACGATTCGCGGAACAATTCCCGGAGATTTCTTTGTGATGTATAAACCGAAAGACATTGTCAGCGGGGATTTCTTTTTCGTAGACCGAAGAGGCGACTGGACACTTGTTGCCGTAGCCGATTGCACCGGCCATGGTGTTCCCGGAGCTTTTGTGAGCATGTTGTGCATCAGTTTGCTGAATGAGATTGTAAAACAGCAGGAAATCACTCGTGCAGATATTATTTTGAATGAATTGAGGGACAAAGTAATCCATTCCTTGCAGCAAAAAGGAATTCAGGGTGAACAAATGGACGGAATGGACATTTCCCTGCTACTGATCAATAACAAGACTTATAAATGTCATTGGTCCGGAGCAAATAATCCACTCTACATTGTTTCTTCGAAGAGCAAGAAACTGGAAGAGTTGAAGCCGGATAAACGTCCGATTGCCATCTACCCGGACATGAAAGAATTCACCAACCATGAACTGGTTGCAAACAAGGGAGATATTTTCTACTTGTTCACAGACGGTTATTCCGACCAGTTTGGCGGCGAAAGAGGCAAGAAATTCATGAGCCGCAACTTCAAGAACCTGCTTGCTGAGAATGCCCACAAACCGATGAGCGAACAAGGCGAGATTCTGGATACAACGATTGAGGAATGGAAGTCTGCATACGGTGCAGGTTTAGAGCAGGTAGACGATATTACGGTATTGGGAATTCAGATTGGTTAGAAAAACAAGGTAAACGCGGAGGAACTGCTGGAACAGATAGAAAAGAAACAGCAATGAAGTGCGGAAAACCACATGAGAAAATATGTGGTAAATACGGTTGATATTCGGCAGGGAAGCATTTAGTTTTACCGGACTGCAATGAAAACCAAACGATGATTCCTTCTATTACACCCCCAACCGACAATTTATATAAATTCATTTCCCTCTTTGGGTTGACGATCCTGTTGTTTTCCGTTTACAATTTCGGGATTACGTTTGATGCATCTGCCAAAACCAAGATGAGCATTGAAGACGTAAAAGTAGATGTGCAGCAGGCACTGTACAAGAAATCCAGGCAAACGAATGACAGTCTGCGAGCAGATAAGGTAAGCAATCATTTCCGACCGGGAAGAATTCGTCAAATGGAACAGGATTTACTTCAGATAGAACGTTTCATCGAATCCTGCAAACTTGATCCGGACGAGGAAATTAAATTATCGGGAAACATCAGTAAGATTAGCGTCGCTTTGGATAATTTATCCCTGAAAAAAAACGGTTACATCGGTTTTGCCATTATTGGTTGCGTTCTGATGGCTTTCGGATTTATCAAGTGGCATTACAAAGAGCAACATTTACGTGATAAAATGCTGAAAATCGAACATGCCATTAAAGAATTGGAGAAACTAAATCTCAGATATGGAAAAGAAGAGAAAAACTCAACTGCAGAATTGATGGCCAAGATTAAAAATTCTGAAATAAATTAATGCCCGCCACAAGAATTCCACACTCAAAACTCACACTCCATACTGATTTCACGCTTTCTTCTTGTGCAGATCGTAAACAATTCCGTCCGATAATCCGATCTTGGGAACGTACATTTCCTTGCAGTTAAGTGAGTCCATACACACACGAAAGATTTCCAAAGCAGGAACGATGACATCTGCCCTATCAGGTTTTAACTGGAACAGGTCCATGCGCTGACCTACGCTCAAAGGTTCCAATTCTTTGTATAACTTATTCATCGCTCTCAGGGTAACGGGAGACTTCTCTTTGAAACCCAAAATCTTGTGAATTTTATTGATATTCCCACCGGTGGCATATACCAAATGCGGATTGTCTTCCACATGTTCTTTGATCCAGAGCTTCAGTTCGCGCCAGTCCTTCTTATCGACCTTGTTTTTCAGCATCCGGACCGTCCCGATATCGAAACTTTTTGCCGCTACCCGTTTTCCGTGTTCGAATACATTGATTTCCGTGGAACCACCTCCCACATCAATCACCAAATACGGTTTTGCGCGTTCAATATCCAGCAAGGCGAAAGTCCCGAAAATTAAGCGTGCTTCTTCATCGCCCGAGATAATCTCTATCTCAATCCCGGTATTTCGCTTGATTTGCTGAATGACTTCTCTGCCGTTTTTGGCATCCCGCATGGCGCTGGTTGCACATGCACGGATCGCAGCAACATCAAAAATATCCGCAATCAGGCTAAACGCTTTCATGGTCTTTATGAAATCTTCGGCCTTTTGAACACTGATCTCGCCGGAATCAAAGACTTCTCCTCCTAAACGCAAAGGAAGGCGTGTATAGGAGATTTTCTTCACGTACGGATGCCCGTTTTCCTTGGCGATTTCACCAATCAGCAATCGAGCTGCATTCGATCCGATATCTATGGCTGCGTACTTCTTCGGCATGAATTCCGAAATTAGCGAAAAGGATTCAAATCCCTTTATACTTTAAAATAAAAAATGCCGTTCGTCAATTGACGAACGGCATCTGAACTAAATCGACCAATTTTATTTAACGATCACTTTTTCTACCAGGTTTCCTTGTGTATTATTAAAGTGAAGGAAGTAAATTCCTTTCGCTAAGTGAGAAACCTCCAATTGTGTTTCTGTGTTCATAGATAAAGAAGTTACCGGGTAAACGATCTTACCATCCTCAGAGATCATCGAGAAGCTTACGTCTTTTCCGGTTTTAATCGTTACTACTGAACTCGCAGGATTCGGGTAAACTTCCAATCCGAAATCTGCCATTTCTATGATTCCTGCACAGTCTTCTACATTAATCGTTTGAGAAATTGCATCCGAACATCCGTTCGAAGTCGCAGTATATGTAATTACCTGAGAACCTACACCAGCTGTTGCCGGGTCAAAATTCCCTCCCGAAACACCTGTTCCGCTATACGTTCCACCTGCAGGTAAACCACCGGTTAAACCGAATGAAGCTGCTTGTAAACAAACGTCCTGGAATGCTGCAAGTGTCGCTGTAGGTGCAGCATTCAATGTGAAGGTAGAAGTGGCGGACCCTGAACAGTTATTTGCATCTGTATAGTTGTAAGTCAAGGTGATGGAACCCGGAGTCAATCCGTTCGGATCAAATGTGGATCCGGAAACTCCTGTTGAACCGGAGAATACGCCTCCTGCCGGAGAAGCAGCCAAAGTGACTGGTACAGCATTGTCACAGATATCCACAACCGGTGTAAATGAAACTGTTGGATTCGGGTTGAACACGACCGTTGCCGCACCCGTTCCAGCTGCAGAACAAGCTCCTGTTCCAACAGTCGTAACAGTGTATGTTCCGTTTGCAGTTGCATTGATCACAAACGGAGAAGTCATTACTCCTGTTGCATTGCTTGTAGTCGTTCCGTCAGAATACGTAATATCCCAAGGCCCGGAGCCGGTTAAAGCAACGCTCACAGGAATTGTTCCCGAACCACATTGTGTTCCACCACCCGAAACAGCAGCTGTCGGTGCTGCAGCAATGGTAACACTAAATGTTTGAGCATCTGCCGGACAGGATCCGTTTGCTGCAATTGTATTCGTAACAGTATATGTTCCTGCATTACTGGAAGCCAAATTGATTACACCCGTTGACGAATTGATTACCAATCCAGTAGTGGAACTGAATGCCCCGGCGCTTGCTCCTGCTCCGTAAACCGGATTTGGATCTGTTCCATTCGAACAATAACTGCTCTGAGCATAAGTAAATGATGCATCCGGAGCTCCTGAGATCACGATGGTTTGTGTACTCGTATTCGGACAAGATCCGGAAGTACTGTAAGTAATTGAATACGTTCCGGAAGTACTGTTTGCTACATCAATTTCTCCTGTTGAAGTGCTTACGAAAGTCAATCCCGCCGGTGTAGCAGAGAATGTTCCCGCAACGGATGTTGTTGGGGTTTGGTTCGGAGAAGCATCACAAATAGCATTTGTAGGATAAGTATACGTTGCGTTATCCAAAGGATTGACAGTGATCGTTTGTCCTGCGGAAGCAGGAGAAGTACATCCTGAAGCAGTTGCCGTTACGGTATAAGTTCCAGCAGTATTTACTGTAATGGACTGTGTTGTAGCACCATTAGACCAGTTATTTCCAGTTGCAGCTGACGAAGTTAAAACTACGTTGCCACCTGAACAAAATGTGGTTGAACCACCTGGTGTAATCGTTGGAGCAGCAGGAAGTGGATTCACCGTAATTGTCTGAGTAGAAAAATCAAAACAAGTTGAGAAGAAACCGCCATTTGTTCCCATTTGAACATCATAAGCCCCTGCAGCCGGATATGTATACGTCGTTGAACCATTCCAAACAATCGGTGACCCATTATCCAAATCATAAGCATACGTTGAATCGGAAGGGAATAATCCGAAATAAGTAGCAAATAAATTAATGTTTGACATTCTACTACTTAAAGCACCTGCCGGTGTTACTGCTTTCGTAAACGTTACTGGTGACCCTAAACAAACGTTGGTTGCAGAAGCTGTAAATTGACTATTTAAGTTATAGCTTACAATCGGTGCAACCAACGGCTCACAATTATAGTTACCTGCGGTAAAAACAGGAATAGTATTCCAATTATTCGGATTCGGGTAACTTGCGTACGATGAATAAAATTTTGCAAATAATTCATCGTAACTTTGTCCAGGCGTCAAATCATTTAGTATAACGGTCAAAACTTCTCCCGGATTTACGGCTTTTAACACCACAGCATAATTACCTGTAACTGTAACAGGACTTGGGAACATCGCATAATGATAATCATCAACTGTTGATGAAAAAGTAACCGTTCCACTGGTAATTAGGGTTGTAGGAGAAAAAGAAGCATCCACGTTATAAACAGATGCCAGCACGGTCACAGAAACATCACCATCTACATCATTATTAGCACCATAAAACTCAATCCCGCTGATAGGAAGGTTCCCAGTATTTAAAAATGTTTGTGATATTGACTCATTATCCACTCCCCAAACATCCACATAACCAGTAAATAAACTGGTCCCTAAAATTTGTTCTTTTGCTTGCGGATAACGTAAAGTGTCATTACACAATATCGTCTTTGTATGGTCATTTGTTCTTGCAGGTTTCTCGGGTAGTAGTATTCCATTAGCTAATTGGTGGAATCTACTACTGCCATTTTGGGCGAAACCAAATGTACTTCCCGCTAACAGCGAAAGCACCAGTAATGATTTTTTCATAGTAAGTTAATAAATTAATGTGGCCCAAAGATAGGAAATCAGACCTTCATTTCTGAATTATTTAACATTTCAACCCAAACTTTGAGTTGATTTTCAACAATTGATACCACAATAAATGATGTTGTCAGGAATCCTTTAAGGGAAAGAAAAATGCCAATGGTTTATACTTAAAATACAACCAGACGGATTGAAATAAATACTTCAGTTCGGAAATCGGAATATCCCGTGAACGAAGGGCCAACCAAAGTGAAAGTGCAAAACTGACGATGAAATTGACAAATCCGATGATCCCGATTCCCAGGATTGCCATAACGATTGAATACCATCCGGTTTCAAACTGACCGCCAAATAATCCCAGGGCCATATTTCCCGCTGCAAACGTAATGTGACGGATATCCAGGTTCAGGCCAAGAAAAATCCCGATGGATGCCGTAGAACCCAAGAATACTCCAAACCAAAAATTCGATGCGACACCAGCCCACTTCGCTTCAATCCATTCTGCAAACCGTTTAGCATTTTCTTTACCCAGAGAAATCTTCAAAACAGGATGTTCTTTGATTCGGTTATAGACCTTTTTATGTTTGATCTTATTGGAAATTGATCCCGAAATAATTCCGGACAAAAACAGGAAAACTCCTGCAATGGCCGCATGCAGAATCGCCCAGGATGCAAGAGGATTCAAATCTTTCATCAACACCTCACTTTTATGTTCATCAACAATATGAAACCCCGCGAGTCCCTGTAAAGACCAGATAAGCAACAATGCGACCGGAAATGCAACGAACACATTTCCTGCGAAGGCAATAAATTGGGAACGGAACAAATGCGAAAATAACACCGCAAAAGAGCGGTACCTGTCCGCATCCTTCACAGAATTGGACAACCCATTCTCTATCGATTTCACTATCGTTGCAGCTGTCATAGCCGGTTGCTTGGTTGCCAGTGTAAATCCCCACAAGTAAATCAGAATAAATCCAAAGGAATAATTCAAGCTGTATAAAAGCGCGTGGCCGAAATCACTTACGTGGGCCTGACTCAAAACCACTTTGAACAAACATAAAAATCCTACGATCAATCCTCCTCCCATTGCAGTCAAGAGCATTTGCACATACTCCTTTTTCGATTCGGTAATGTAATGCTCACCCGTCTTTGCCGTATGCTGTGTTACTTCGTAAGCAATTGTTTGTGTGCTGTCCTGCATTAGACGGCGAATGTTATTCTTCCTGCAATTGTACTTGATCAGCTTAATAACCAAATAAATGGAATTATCCCGCTCATCTTCTTCCGAATCAGTTGCCAGTAAAGGTAAAAGTGCTTCTATGCGGAATAATTGCTGGCGAATCCGCAATAAACTTTGATTTACACGAATGGAAATACCAAACTTAGCGCTGTTGTCAAAGGCCGTATTAATGATCTGATGGCAAGCCCGGAGCAATTGAACCAAATCCTGGAAATCAGGATCTGCCGCCGAAACGGAAAAATGAGGCTGACGTGCAATTTTCGAAATAATGAGATCTAGCTTCTTTTCAAATGATTCGAAAGGACTTTGCACATCCTCGTATTCCGGGATCATGATTAACACATCCTGTTCCAAAGCTCTCCCGCTGATCCGCTGAATAAGTAAACTGATTCCGCTGATAATCTCCGTAACGGCAGAACTCTTTGTTTGCTCTTCCACATCGTAGATTGTACCTAAATCAAGTAAAACAATTAATTCGTTAATTTCGGTCAATGCAATTTCCTGCACCCATTCAAAGTCCTTTTGTCTATAAAAAACCTGGTTTAATAAAAACTGCAGAGTATCTGGTTCCGGCTGTTCCGGTAAGATCTTTGATGCAATCCTTTCTCTCACTTCACGCAGAAAATAAGCATCACGGATAATTCCTGAATCCGTTAAAATGGATGTAAATTTGCGATTTTGAAAAACATTCCGCAGATACACCGCCATAGCATAACGCCTTACGGCATGTTCATTCAGGTAATCCAAAAGCGGCCGGATGCTTACAGGTTTGTCCTTTTCTATTTTTTCAGGACGGAAATATGCCACGAGTTCAACCAAGAATTCCAGGTTGTTTGAGGTGTAGTCTGCCTGATTGTAAAATTCATCAAACAACTCATCCAATTCTTTTTTCCTGCTGCGCCTGAATAATTGCATCTTGTCTGGTCTCACTTTTCCATAAAATTAAGAAGAGTAACCTAGAAAAGATCGAATAAGCGGAAAATAAACGGTAAAATAAAAAATGCCGGACTTCTCCGGCACTTTTCAGGCTTTCTGAAACAGCAAATTCCGCCACATTCGTATTGGTACTTTTTATATCTTATCTACACGGATCAAGGTATCCGCATCGTCTTCAATGTCTGTTGAAAGGCCTTCGAAATGTTCAGTTGTAATCTTCAAATCGGTCGCCAATACCTCATCGCAGATAAACTGTTTATTTGCCTCGGCAGCCAATTGGATGAACTCGGAAGATTTCAAGGTCAATCGGATCTTGTCCGTTACTTCCAAGCCTGAATCTTTACGCAGGTTCTGAATACGATTGACCAATTCTCTGGCCACACCTTCCATTCGCAGGGATTCTGTGATGGTCGAATCCAAAGCAACTGTCAGCCCGTTTTCAGATGCAACCAACCATCCGGGAATATCTTCTGCCCGGATCTCGAAATCGTTCATGTCAAGCACAACCTCATCTCCGTCAATAACTCCTGTCCAGCCTTTGTTTGTTTCTACTTCTGCAATCGCATGCTGATCCATTTGTGCGGTCATTGCGGCAATTGCTTTCATTTGTTTTCCGTATTTCGGACCGATTGTCTTGAAATTCGGTTTGATCGATTTTACAAATACATTATTCTCATGGTCCAGCAATTCCAATTCTTTTACATTCACTTCCGACAAGATCAATTCCTTGACATGCTCAATATTCGCAGCGAAATGGTTATCTAAAACCGGTACCATGATCTTTTGAAGCGGTTGGCGCACGCGGATTTTCTCTTTTGCACGCAAAGCAAGTACCAAAGAAGAAACATTCTGAGCGATTTCCATTTGGTCCTCCAGTTCCGAATCAATCAGATCCGGATTTGATTTCGGGAAGAATGCCAAATGAACGGAATTTACCGGATGACGTCCTGAAATTGCATTCAGATCAGAAAATAACTGGTCCAGGTAAAACGGCGCAATCGGTGATCCCATGATCGCAACGGACTCTAAACAGGTATATAAGGTTTGGTAAGCAGAAATTTTATCTGCCTCGTAATCTCCTTTCCAGAAACGTCTGCGACACAAACGTACATACCAGTTAGATAACTGGTCCGTCACAAAGTCCTGAATCAGCCGTCCTGCTTTTGTGGGTTCGAAAGTAGCATAAGCTTCATCGACCTGAGCGATCAGGGAATTCAATTTGGATAAGATCCAGCGATCGATTTCCGGTCGTTCATTCAACGCAATTTCCGCTTCCGAATAATTAAACCCGTCAATATTTGCATAAAGCGCAAAGAACGAATAGGTATTGTAAAGTGTTCCGAAAAACTTGCGCTGCACTTCTGTAATCCCGTCCGTATCAAACTTCAGGTTATCCCATGGCTGTGCATTCGTGATCATGTACCAGCGCGTCGCATCCGGACCGTATTTTGCCAGTGTTTCAAACGGATCAACTGCATTGCCCAACCGTTTGGACATTTTTTGACCGTTTTTATCCAAGACCAATCCATTCGACACCACATTTTTATACGCAACCGAATCAAAACACATCGTTGCAATGGCATGAAGCGTGTAAAACCAACCGCGTGTCTGGTCCACTCCTTCCGCAATGAAATCTGCAGGGTACGAACGGTGGTTGTCGATTAATTCTTTGTTCTCGAACGGATAATGCCATTGAGCATACGGCATAGCGCCCGAATCAAACCAAACATCGATCAAATCGCTTTCGCGTTTCATCGGCTTACCCAAAGGAGAAACCAACACAATCTCATCTACGTAATTCTTATGCAAATCGACCTGGGAATAGTTTTCTTTCGAGAAGTTATTCGGTTCAAATCTTTCCAAAGGATTCTTGCTCATCAAACCGGCCGAAACAGCTTTGTCGCATTCCGCTTTCAGTTGTTCGACCGAGGAAATACACAAGCGCTCATCCCCATCTTCAGTAGACCAAATCGGAATCGGAATTCCCCAATAACGGGAGCGCGATAAATTCCAGTCGTTTGCATTCTTCAGCCATTCCCCGAAACGCCCGCTTCCCGTTGAAGCGGGTTTCCAGTTGATCGTATTATTCAGTTCGATCATACGCTCTTTCACATTGGTTACTTTGATGAACCAGGAATCCAACGGGTAATACAATACGGATTTATCGGTTCTCCAGCAATGCGGGTAACTGTGTTCGTATTTTTCGATTTTGAATGCTTTATTCTCAATTTTCAGTTTCAAAGCGATGCGTTCATCCACGGACATGTATGCCTTCAAATCCGGAATCACCGATTTCAATCCTTCCCGTTGCTTATGGAATTCCGTTTCTGTTTCTTCATCCGTCAGGTAATCCGCTTTCACATATTCGCCTCCCAATCCGAAAAGCGGATCCGTCACTTCCGGACGGAAACGACCGCGCAAATCCACCAATGGAACAGGAACCCCTTTCTCATCCAAAACCAACATAGCAGGAACACCCGATTCGGCAGCTACTCGCGCATCATCCGCACCAAAAGTAGGCGCAATATGCACGATTCCCGTACCATCCGAAGTCGTTACAAAATCTCCCGAAATTACACGAAACGCCTGATCTGCATGTTCATAAGGCAATCCTCCCGGTAAGAGTTGCTCGTAACGCATTCCGACCAAGTCGGAACCTTTGCAGGAACCAAGAACAGCAAACGGAATTTGTTTTGCTCCCGGTTCATACTCACTCAACTCGCTAGCTTTTTCAACAGCCGTAAATCCTTTTCCGAAATGAGTGGAAAGCAAATCCTTCGCTAAAATAACCTGAATCGCTTCGTAGGTATACGGATTAAATGTTGAGACCAATACATATTCAATATTCGGCCCGACGCATAATGCGGTATTGGAAGACAAGGTCCATGGTGTGGTGGTCCAGGCAAGGAAAAACGTTTCCACCCCTCTCTGTCTCCCCTCAAGGGGAGAATTGGAAATTGCCTCCTCCCTTGAGGGAGGATTGAGGAGGGTGGCAGGCAATATCTGATCTTCTTTCACCTTAAACTGCGCAACAACCGTTGTGTCCTTCACATCGCGGTAACAACCAGGCTGGTTCAGTTCATGAGATGAAAGTCCGGTCCCGGCCATCGGAGAATACGGTTGAATAGTATATCCCTTATACAGTAAATTCTTTTCATACAACTGTCCCAGCAACCACCAGACAGATTCCATGTATTTCGGGTCGTACGTGATATAGGGATTTTCCATATCCACCCAATACCCCATTTCTTCCGTTAATTTATTCCAGATATCGGTATAACGCATGACTGCTTCCCGACACGCTTTATTGTAATCATCCACGGAGATTTTTTTACCAATATCTTCTTTGGTAATCCCCAATTCCTTTTCTACACCCAGTTCTACGGGTAAACCATGCGTATCCCATCCGGCTTTACGCTTTACCTGCTTTCCTTTCAGCGTTTGGTAACGACAAAAAATATCTTTAATCGAACGAGCCATAACGTGGTGAATCCCCGGCAATCCATTTGCTGATGGAGGCCCTTCAAAAAAAACAAACGGCTCTGCTCCTTCCCGTGTTGAGACAGAAGCTTCAAAAACGCGTTCATTTTTCCACTTTTCAAGAACAGATTGTGCAACGTTCGGCAAATTCAATCCCTGATATTCTTCGTATTTACGACTCATTCGTCTGTGTATTAAATAATTTTGGTTCCCTGAAAAAAGACTACAAATTTAATAAAAAGGATCGACAGCCTAAAGGCATTATTCAAAATGAAAAATCCAAAATTCAAAACCCCGTTCCTTTCATAATTTCACATTTTCGATTTTGAATTCATTTAATTCATTAAATTCGCTCTGTTGGATTCATTGAATAGTATAGAGATTAATGACTTGGTTCAGAAAGTCAAAGCGGGAGACCAATCTGCTTTCGGAGAAGTCTATGATCGTTATTGCGGAGCAATAAACGGTGTGATCAATCGCTTTATTACAGACGAAGCGATTGCACAGGATGTGCTTCAGGACACCTTTATCAAAGTCTGGAAAAATATCCTGTTATACGATGATACCAAAGGCAGTTTTTTCACATGGATGCTCAATATTGCCCGAAATACATCAATTGATGCATTGAGGAAATTAAAAAAAGAAGCAAAGTCTGAAATCCAAACCCTGGAGACTGTCGTAAATAGTTCTGTAACAGTTCAACAGAATGTAAGTGCCATTGGGTTAAGACAATTGGTAGAACGCCTGCCTGCTGAACAACAGACAATGATAGAATACTTATACTTCAAAGGGTATACGCAACAAGAAGTAGCAGATGAGTTGGACCTTCCCCTCGGTACTGTGAAAACCCGTTCGCGCATGGCCGTAATGGAGTTGCGTAAATGGTTTACATTATTGATATTGTGGATATAAATGAATACATAGCATCAGGAATTTTAGAGTCGGTAACGCTCGGTCTTGCCTCCCCACAGGAAGAGCAGGAAGTAGCGTGTTTGTCTAAAATTTACCCGGAGATTCAGGCTGAGTTTATCCGCGTGCAAAAGCGCTGTGAAGAAATGATGCTTGAAAATGCACAGGCGCCGGACCCTTCCATCCGTTCATCCCTGTTAAAAACCATTGCGGAAACTCCACAGGAAAAAGCCCCTGAGAAAAAACAGGAAGCAAAAATTGTTACTTTAAATACCTCTCCTGAAATTAAAGGAGTCAATCCGATGTGGAAAATGATGGCAGCTGCCTCTTTGTTACTTACCATCGGAATCGGGGCACTTTGGTTTATTTCCAATCGCGAAGTAAAACGACTGGACACGATGATGGCGTCCATGGAAAAGGACCAATTGAAAAACGATCAGATCCTCCAGGCCATGATTATTGAAAAAGATCATTTGCAAACCGTACAGGAAGTCTTAGCCGAACAAAGCATGCGCACGGTTATGCTAAAAGGAACCCCAATGGAACCTGAAGCTGCCGTAAAAGTGATGTGGAGCAAAGACATGAAAAAAGCGGTGATGCATGCCGAAAAAATCACTCCGCCACCTGCGAATATGCAATACCAGCTATGGGTTATCGCAGATGGAAAACCCGTTTCGGTCGGTCTTTTCAATTACGATGAAGTAGAGCAGATGACCGATCCGTTTGATGTAAATGCACAAAACATTACTGCTTTTGCAATTACCTTGGAAAAAATGGGAGGAAGTCCGACACCTACCATGGAGAAAATGGTGGTAATGGGGCCAATCAATAGCTAATTGATTTAGTACATAAAAAAACAGTAGGGGCGAAAAATTTTCGCCCCTACTCTTTTCAGATAGTTTTCGGGGTCATAATTTTTGAATTACTTTTATTCCATGATTTGTCCTCCAAAATTGGTTCCCGGCGATACGGTTGCATTGGTTTCTCCTGCTAAAGCAATAGAATCTTCACACATTGAATTTGCTAAGGATTACCTTGAAAAACAAGGATTCCACGTACTTATTGGTCCGCATTCGGCAAACGAATACCGTTATTTTTCGGGAACAGATATGGAACGTGCAAGCGATCTCCAATGGGCAATTGATCATCCGGAAGTGAAAGCCATTATTTGCAACCGGGGCGGCTATGGCGCGATTCGCCTGTTCGACCTCGTAAATTGGGCCAACTTACTGCGTGAGCCTAAATGGATCCTCGGCTTTTCCGACATCACCAATTTTCATTGCCTAGCTTTGAAACTGGGTATTGAAAGCGCTCACACCAGTATGCCCTTAAATTTTCAGGAAAATACTCCCGAATCCCTGGAATCCATGCTAAACATTCTGCAAGGAAAAGCAAATGAATACACCTGGTCAACTGATGCAGCGAATAAACCAGGTATCGCAAACGGAATGGTTGTCGGCGGGAATTTATCCATCCTGTATTCCCTGCTCGGAACACCTTACTCTCCGAATTATGAACATGCCATCTTGTTCATTGAAGATGTCGGTGAACAATTCTACCATTTGGACCGGATGCTCTGCGCCTTCCGGTTTGCAGGCGTATTTGACCGCATTTCGGGATTAATTGTCGGTGGAATGACTGACCTGAAAGATACTGCAACCCCAACCGAATGGACCGTAGAAGAACTGATCCGTGAACATACGAAATACTGCTCATTCCCTGTTGCTTTTGATGCACCGGTGGGCCACATTGCTGATAACAGGGCATTTATCTGCGGGAGGAAAGCCACATTGACCGTTACGGAAAACCACATTTCTTTCGTCCAATAGGAAATATTTCTTAGTTGGTACTGTTTTTGCTTCGTCCTGTTCCGTATTTTTGTACCTGAAAGTTGACTTATGCGTTTTTTTCTAATTGGTTTTCTAATTCTTACCCTTTCTTCCTGTGTAGATATCTGGGATGATATTACGCTTCACACGAATGGGACGGGTACTTATAAATATACCGTAAACATGAGTGCGAGCAAGGTGAAGATCAATTCAATCCTCGCGTTGGACAGTGTAGACGGAAAACGAATTCCGAAAATTTCCGAAATCAAGGAGAAAATTGAATATTACCGCAATAAACTGGAAGAAAAAGAAGGAATTTCAAATGTAAAGGTCGAATCCGATTACACCGATTTTATTTTTAAGATCACCCTCGATTTCGAATCTGTTGCAGCACTTCAAAACGGTATTCGTGAAATCATCAGGGAAGAGATCAAGGAAAAAGATGACCCGGCACTCGATGAAAACTGGTTGAGTTGGGACGGAAAAACCCTGACCCGTGTGGTTCCGAATTTCCAAACGATGATCCAGAAAATGAAGGCGGAAGACCAGGAAAAACTGAAGAAAGGAAAGTACACCTGTGTTTCCCGTTTCGACAAGCCGATTGTGAAATGTGACAATGCCCAGGCAAAGATCTCTCCTACCAAAGTTGCCGGTTTGATAGAATCGAATACCTATTCCGTAGGAACAAATCCTTCCATTCTGAAAAGCAGCTTCGTCGTTTCAAACTAGTTTCGGCAGATTGTATAAAAAAGCCCTTATTTTAACACAAGTTATCAACCAAATAGCGGTTGATAATCCAAATAGCTCTTTCAATTCAAAAAATGATTTTACTTTCGTGTAGAATCCGTTCATTCATTCATTTATGAAAATTAAAATCTTAATTCCAATCACCCTTTTGGGAGCAATCTCATGGGGACAAAAATCAGAAGATATTATCCCTAAAGATGCTGTTACTGTCTTTAGCCTGAATAATATTTCCATTCTTCAGAAAGTATCTATGGATGAATTGGTTTCCTATGATTTTATGACCGAACTACAGTCCGAACTTTTTGACGGTTCCACCCAGGGGAAAACGCTCAAGGATGCAGGGATTGATTTCAATCAGAAGATGAATATTTTCTACGGTAAAAATCCCGAATTTGAAATTTCGGGGTTCACATTCGGAATCTCGGATAAAGAAAAACTGTTTAACGTTTTTGACGATTTTGACCGCAAAGAAAGCCTGGTTGAAGGAACGGAATACTACAACAACTACTTTAATCATTTGATGATCCAGGGAAATGTCGGGTTACTGATTCGAGTAGACACAGACCAGGACAAACTGACTGAAATTACCGATTCGATCTGGGTTTCCAGAGGGTTTGAACTTCCATGGGCAGAAGACGAGTACTACGATGAGGAAGGAATGGACACGTACGATGAAGAAGAATTGACCGACGATGATCCGACCTTAAATGAAGACGGGGATGAAGTGGAAATCATCGAAGAAGAAGTGGATGAAACACCGGTTGCAGTGGACGAAACAAGTGATCTGTTCAAAAATTATTACGAATTGCGAGACAGTATCGAATCGGAGTATTCTCGTAAACGCCTGCTCCTGATAACAGAAGAACTTTTCTCGCAAAAGATCAACCTGAGAGCAAAGGATGCACGTTTGGCAGCGCAATTGACACATCCTTCCGACGGTATTTTTTATCTGGACAACAGCCGCAATTTTAAAAACACAAACAGCTTGTTCTACTTGCAGGCCATGTTCCCGGAATTGTATCACGATTTGAATGAACTATACACCGGAAATGTCATGTTGGGTGATATCGTTTTGAACCAGAAATCGATTGATTTGAAAGTGGAGGCATCTTATGGTGATGGTCTTGGAAGCATTTACGAAGAACTGAACAGTGCCAAATTCGATAAAAATGTATTGAAGTACATTCCAAAGAACAATACCGGTTTTTTCACGTATAAAATCGATCTGAAAAAGGGATATGAAAAAGCATACGAAGTGATCATGCCGATCCTGAGTGAAGAGAAAAACCCTCGCATCTCGGCAAATGTACTGACCATTGAATTATTGAATGATTTCATCAATACGGACGAGGTTTTCAATACATACAAAGGAAGCATGTTCGGTACCTTCAACGGGATCAAGCGCGTGAAAACAAAGCGGATCGAATTCTTCTACGATGAAGAAACATTTGAATACGGCGAAAAAGAAATTGAGGCGGAAGAAGACATGCCGATCTTCACCTTAGGATTTACGACCGGCCGGCCGGACATTCCGAATAAAATCCTGAAACACATGGCCCGCATCACCTCTCAATTCAAGAACATGGGAGATTATTGGGTATACGAAGAAGCTATCCTGAACTCCGTTCCGTTGTACATGATCAACAAAAACGGCTTATTCATTTTTACCAATGACGAAGATTTGGCAAAGAACCATTCCAACGGGTATGGAGTCGATGCGATTACCGGAAAACAAGCGAAAAATGCAGCCAAAAGCGGATCGATTTATGCCTATATGAATTTGGGAGATATGATCAATCGTTTACCGGAATCAATCTTAAACGATCACCGTTTTAATGTATTGGCATCAATGAAAGGCAAAAACGGAGAAATTGAAGTAATTTCTTCGAAAACAACCCGTCAAAAAACAACCTATAATTTAACTTACAGTTTCGACGGCACATTTGACAATTCAGGGAAATACTTATTGGATTTAGTGAATACCGCTTACCTGGTCTCAACGAAACGTTAAGATGAAAGCAGAAGGAGTCGGAAATAAGGTTATGTTAATCGCATTGCTATGCGCAGCATTGGCTTTATTTCTTTATATCCGTCCGCGTTTGTTTGCCCCTGATCCGCCCCCGAGTCTTCTGGACCGTTTACCTGAAAGCGAAATTATCGGAAGGTACAACCTGCTCAACATTGCCCGGGAAACGAATTCCCTGATGTTTAAGAACAAAATCCCTTTCCGGGAATACATGACATATGATTTCCTATTGGGGCAGGCAAAAGGCATCGGAATCGACATTCAAAGTACCGGTTATTTTTTCTCTGACGGAAAAGATGAATGGGGAACATTTGTTACGGTAATCGACAGCTCGAAAATTCAGAACGGACTGAACCGGTTGGAACAATACATTCATGTTTCCGACACGATCATATACAATCGGAAAGTAAAGAAAATCAACGATTTGGGACTCTATATCTTCTATGATAAAAATTACCTGCTGGTTTATAAGGGGTCAAAAATGAAACGAAGGTTGGGAAAGGCTATTTTTGCTCATGAGGGCGATATAGAAAATTCGTGGGAGAAATTCCTCAAAACCCCGATCTTTAAGGAAGAAGATATTGTTATTTACTCACGCTCTCCAAGGTTGAAAAAATTCGGTATCGATTACATGCTTTGTGCACACGACAGCGATTCACTAAATATTAAATTAAAGACATACCTGCATTCAAACAAACCGATCAAAATAAAAGAGAAGGGAGCAGGGGTGAGTTTTGAACGAAGCAAACATTCCACCAAAGCATTGGATATCCATTTGGATATCTCCGAATTTAAAAAAGATCCGAATAGTCCTTTGTACAAATGGATTGTCGGATTAGGTAAAAAAGTAAGCTTCCCGACAACAGCATTTTTTGATGCATGGGAGGGTGATTTGTCTTTCCAGGAGGGGGGAACACAATTTATCAATGAAGAAGTGGTCGAAATAGGTTACGACGAAGAATTCAACCCGGTCCCGGTCCGGAAAATAAACAAGGTAGCCGTTCCGGGTTATTCATTGGTATTCTCCGTGAATGAACATAGTCAAAAATTAGTTTCTGCCCTTTTCACAAAAGGAATAGTGACCAAACAGGGAAAACATTATTACTTTTTATTTTCTCCTCCCCTTACCCTCAATATCCTTCCAAAGAGCATTAGTGCTTATACCGCGGGAAAATCACCAAAACTAATGACTGCTTCCTCATGCAACGGCTTGTGGAATTACCGGGGAACAGACATGCTGTTTCGCATCGATTCTCTTAAGAAAAAGGAGGTTTACGGATCTTTGGAATTCGAGGTAGCAAGTTTATTGAAAAGAGGTAAACTTAGGAGATAATCAGCAATTCCGTTGTAATCAATTATTTAAAACAACCTATATTTTGCATTAATACGGAATAAATACATTTTTCGCTTCGGTAAAGAACCGCAATGCTTCCCATCCGCCTTCTCTTCCCACTCCGGATGCTTTCACTCCTCCGAATGGTGTTCTTAAATCGCGAACCAGCCAGGAATTGATCCAAACGATCCCGGCCTGTACCTTATCTGCCGTCCTGTGCGCTCTTTTCAAGTCGGATGTCCAAATAGTTGCACTGAGTCCATACTGCGTGCTGTTGGCCATCATAAGCACTTCTTCTTCGGTATCGAATGGCGTTAAGGTGACAACCGGACCAAAAATTTCTTCCTGGTTCGTTCGGCAATCGTATGAAAGTCCTTCAATCACAGTCGGAGCAATGTAATAGCCCTCGTCATAAGGAACGTCCAATATCACGCGATGACCACCAGTCAGAATGGTTCCGCCTTCTTCTTTTGCCAATTCGATATAAGAAAGCACTTTCTCCATATGCGGTTTGGAAACAACAGCCCCCATTTTCGCATTCGGATCGGACGGAAAAGAAACGGTTAATTGCTCCACACGGGCAATAAAAGCCGCTTTGAATTTGTCGTAAATGCTTCGTTCTATGAAAATACGAGAGCCACACAGACAAATCTGACCCTGGTTTGCAAAGGAAGAACGAACCGTTGTTTTGATCATCTCATCAAAATCACAATCTGCGAAAATGATATTGGGATTTTTACCTCCCAATTCCAACGATAATTTTTTGAACATCGGTCCTGCGGTTCGTGCGATGTATTCGCCCGTTTTTGTCCCGCCGGTAAATGAAATGGCCTTAATTTTCGGGTGCTTGACTATCGCATCTCCAGCAAACTGCCCCAAACCGTGTACAATATTCAGTACACCTGCAGGCATTCCGCTTTCTTTCACCACTTCACTCAATAAATAAGCGGTATGAGGGGTAATTTCAGACGGTTTTGCAACGACGCAATTCCCGGAAGCCAGAGCCGGAGCAATTTTCCAGGAAAACAAGTACAAAGGAAGGTTCCACGGAGAAATACACCCTACCACACCAATGGGTTTGCGGGTAGTGTAGTTGATTCCCATTCCTTCCATGTAATGCGATTCGGAAGCAAAATGTTCCACTGCCGTGGCGAAAAAATGAAAGTTTGAAACAGCGCGTGGAATATCTACATGTGCAGCGAGCGAAAGCGGTTTCCCGTTATCGCGGGATTCTGCAGCCACGAATTCATCCATGCGTTTTTCGATCCCCAAACTGATCCGCATCATAATCGCTCCACGTTCTTCATTGGTCATATTTGACCAGATCGGGAATGCTTTTTCAGCAGCTGCAACGGCCAATTCCACATCTTCTTCTGTCGAATTCGGAATCTCACCGTAAACTTTACCGGTTGCCGGTTCGTAATTGTCCAGGTATTGACCTTTAACAGGTGCCAGCAATTCTCCGTTGATAAAGTTCTGAATACGTATCATAGTTTTATTTTTTCACTGACAAAGATACGACAGTATTTACGAATTCCGAATTGGTCCATCTGGTGGGGTGAAAAATTTTCGCCCTACTAGATTTTAAATTTCACGCCGACTTGCAGGTACAAGGAGAAATTCAGCCCCCCCGCATTCAGGTAATTCGTAGAAATTCCCACATTGGTATAGAAACGATCCAATGCAAATGAGAACGGATTGTTTTTATAAGCTGCACCGATATACAGGGCATGGACCAATCCTGCCTGTAAACGGTCATTGAGGAAAGTCAGGTTACTGCCTGCATATGCTGCCAATGTGGGGTGAAAATCGTGAATCATGGAACGGTTCGCATTCCCAATGAACGGCTGCTTGTAGGGATCGAACGAGAAAATCAAATAATCCGTTTTTACCATCACCTGAATTCGTGCCTTGAGGTCTACACCTGCGTTCAAGCTATACTCAAAGCGTGTACCTGTATATTGCGCATATGCTGAAATGGCTGCTGCCCGAAAGTCATAATTCCAGAAAGTTGCCTCCAAACCATACTCCAGCGCATTCAATCCGCCTCTCGATTCGGGTAAACACTGGTGTGGATTCAACGTATCCAACGGATAAGCGATTTGAAGTGAATCTCCTGCCGGCAGACAAATAGAACGGTTGGAATAAATACTCCATTCTTTATTCTTCAAATAGGCAGACGGAACAACGGCAAAATAATAAGGCCTGTTCCTCATACCGATCTTCGTATGCCACTCGACCGGTTGATCGTAATTTTTATCGAAATAATAAGATCTTGCCGGAGAAACATAATCCTGCGGTACAATAAGCAGGTATTCGCCTTCCGGTATTTTCTTTCTCAACTGCACATGCTGCATAATGTATACTTCCGGCAAGAGTTCCGACTTCAGTTTCAGTGGGGTGCTCATATCTTTATCACACACCATGCACTCATTGTTATCTGCCCGGACCTCTTTTTTGGTCAAAACCCCATACGATTCAAAATCGGCTGCTTTTATGCGTGCCCGGTATCGTTCATGACGCCACCAACCTTCTCCACTCATTTCCAGCTTCCATTTGATGATCTTGGCGTATTGCGAGCCTTTGGTAAGCGTATAATAAACCTGTTTATTGGAAAACAAATGGGGTTCCATTTCCAGGATTACCTGATTGGTCCTTCCGTCATTGAAACGGATAATGTTACAATTCTTCATTACGGAATCCGAAAGAACAAAACAGGTTTTGGTGTTTCCGAAATACTCATAAAGCTCCGTGGTGTCTTCTGCGAGTCTTTTTCCACCATAAAACAGATGGATCTCCACCCTCCGGTGATTTTCGTTAGGGTTTCGCAAGGCATTTTCTTCCCCCCGCGCCAAACTGGTTACGGGCGTTTTCGCAGGAAGAATCCCAATCAGGTAGTTCTTCACCTTTTCGGCACGTTTCCTGGAAAGTTTTAAATTCAATTTTTTCTTCCCGGTAGAATCTGCATATCCTATAACCTGCAAACTGTCAATTTTCCTGAGATCATGCGAGAAAATATATTTATTGATCTCCTGTTTATTGTCATCCAGTAATTTGGAATCGCCGCTCGGATAATAAATGGAAAAGATTTCCTGAGCCGATACGAACTGTTTACTACATACAAAAATTATGCATAACAGGCTGGTTTTTAAGCTAAATGAAAAGAGACCCATCCACCATGGCAGACGAGTCTTCTGATTTCTTTTCCGTATCACAGGAGCGAATATAGTTTTTATCCCGAATTAAGCAATCGCTTAATTCCCGGATTATTCGTGTACGATTAATTTAAATCCTTTTCCATGGATGTTCAAAATCTCAATGCGTTCATCTTCTTTCAGCAGTTTTCGCAATTTTGCAATGTATACGTCCATAGAACGACCGTTGAAATAATTATCATCTCCCCAAATTGCCCGCAAAGCTGCCTGTCTGTCCAGAACTTCGTTTCGGTTTTTGCATAATAAATGAAGCAATTGCCCTTCTTTGGTGGTAAGTTTTTTATCTTCCTCTTTTAAATGAAGGATTCGTGAAACAGGTTCATACTGGATTGTTCCTATTTGCTGCATTTCACTTTCTTCGTTGTCGGAACCGCCTGTTCGTCTCAAAATCGCCTCAATCCGAGCCAATAACTCCTCCATAGTGAAGGGTTTTGTCATATAATCATCCGCGCCACTTTCAAAACCTTCCAGCTTATCTTCTTTCATTGCCTTCGCAGTGAGAAAAAGAATGGGAATTTTAGGATCGATCAGGCGCACTTCTTTCGCAAGCGTAAAACCATCCATTTCAGGCATCATCACATCAAAAATACAGAAATCGAAATGTCCGTCTGTGTATTTTTCATATGCATGCTTTCCATTTCGGGCAAGTTCTACCTGATAACCCTTCGCTTTTAGAAACGTCTGCAACAATTGACCTAAATTGTCGTCATCCTCTGCTAATAAAATTGATTTTTGCTTAGCCATAATTACCTTTTTATTGTTACACGAAATTCTGAACCTTCTCCAACCTGACTCGTCACGTTTACACTCCACCCGAACATGTCGGAAAGAGCCTTCACGTAACTTAACCCCAAACCAAAACCTTTTACATTATGAACGTTTCCGGTCGGAACACGGTACAATTTATCAAATATTTTCGAGATATGTTCACGTTTTATTCCAATTCCTTTATCAATCACTGACAATTCCAGGCGATCCGCGAAAACTTCCAGTTTTACCGTGACGTGGATCTTGTCCTTACTGTATTTAATTGCATTATCAACTAAGTTATTTACCATGTTGGTGAAATGCATCCTGTCAGCTTCAATGAAGACCTCTTCTTTAGGCATTTGAAGGATTAATTCCCCGTCCAGACCTGCAATTCGGAAAGACGCGGTTTTGGCAACAGATTGAATCACTTCAACAACGGGCACCTGCTCCATTTTAACCTTCAATTCTCCCCGGTCAATTACCGCGCTTTGCAAAATGGATTCCACCAGAACTCCCAACCGTTTGTTTTCCTCCTGGATCATTTTAACGAATGGCGCTGCATTTTCCGTTTGCCCGCCCATCATTGCAGGATCGTGCATGGCTTCACAAGCCAATGAAATGGTAGAAATGGGCGTTTTAAACTCGTGCGTCATATTGGATATGAAGTCATTCTTTATTTCAAACAACTTCTTCTGGGTCAAGATGGTACGGAACATATACGAAATCGTAATAATAATCAAAACTGCAAGCACCAAGCTCACAATCAGCAAACTTCCCATCGATTGCAATACGAAGAACTTACTGTTCGGAAAATTCAGATACAACAGAAGCTTATCCTCCAAAATTTTATTCGGGAATAAGGTTGTAACCTGCGTTTTTACCGTATCCAGTTTGGTGTCGTAGCTGATTACACTTTGTTTGAACTTTACCGGTTCATTGTTTTCTTCTACAATCACAAATTTGAAATCATCCGGCAATTTATCCGCAACCAACTCTTTCCGAATAATGGAATCAAGGATTTTCAAATTGATTCTTCTTTCCGGATCGAGGTACATATTGTCGCGGAACGTTTCCACCATCAATTCATTGATATACTTCGCTTTTTTGACAATCTTGTGCATGACTCTCTGATCCAGGTGATAGGCAGCTCGCACCGAATCTTTATGCAATAAGCTCATCGCACCGCCATCAAATAATTCGTGGATCTGTCTGACATCCCTGGCAAGTACTTCCTGCTTTGAGTACAATCCCGAGATTGAATCGTAACTATTTCCGGTTACAATCAGGTAATTCTCCAGTTTCCCCTTCACGGAAAGGACCGTATCACGGATCGAAATGGATTCTTTTACTTCAAATAAATTCTGAAACTCCTCCTTCAGCACATCTTTGTACTGTCCCGAAACGTCTTTGTTCATCAGGTTTGAATACCTGCGCACATCCTCAGCTTTTTCGTAACGGATCGCAATCCGTTCAAGCGCGGTGTTGATCTTGCTTTTAAAATCATCCGATTTTCGATCATACAACTGGAGTGTCTGGAAGATTTGAATCAATAGAAGTGCCAGCATGGCAATCCACACGGCTGTAATAACGAGATTGATCCGAATCTTAATCATAGAATAACGAATGTAGGTGAAATGTTAAAATTAACGATTCGCTTAACGTTTTTTGGCAGATTAAAATCGGGTATGAAGGTTGAAAAGCAACGGTTCGCTAGAGTCAGCAGTCTGATTTCTCTTTGCTGAACCGCGCTAACTAACACTTGTATTTGAAAAATTATATTCCCTTTGCCGAGCTCCTCAACGGTTTGATTGATTATCAAACCTTTCACTTTTTCTTATTTCCCTTCTTTTTAGGTTTTCCATACTTTTCCTGCATGGCTTTCTTATGATTGTAGCGAACGTTTACCTTTTTGTTCTTAGCTTTCTTTTCGTGAAATGCAGGGCCTGCCTGATCTTTTGGAGGCAATTTGACCAGAGTGTTTTTCATCGCCACCTGGGGTTTCTCAAAATCCAGGACCAATTCTGAAAGTTCCACCTGGTCCGGAAAGTCTTGAACAGGTACTTTCTTATTCATAAATTCTTCGATCTGAGCAAAGAAATCCCTATCTCTTTCCGTCACAAAACTAATGGCATGACCCTCTTTGTCCTGACGGCCCGTTCTACCGATCCGGTGAATATAATTCTCCTGGTTATCCGGAATATCAAAGTTGAAAACATGCGTTACATCTGTTACGTCAATACCACGCGCGATCAAATCTGTTGCAATCAGCACTTTATAAATTCCGTTCTGAAAATGGTTTACCGCATTGAACCGGAAATTCTGGGCCTTCTGTGAATGAATAATTCCCAATTCTACATTGAAAATCGGTTCCAGTTCATCAAACAGCTTTTCAGCCAAGACCCGTGACGATACAAAAACAAGTACTTTCGTCATATCCGCATTTTCCTGAAGCAGGTGTTTCAACAGATTCACTTTTGAAGTAAAATTCGGAACAGCAATAGCCTCTTGTTTGATCTTCTCAAGCGGAGTGCCCGCCCGTGCAGCTTCTATCTTAACCGGGTTATCAAAATAGGTCTCCAGGAAAGTCTCCACTTCCTCTGAAAGAGTAGCGGAAAACAATAAATTCTGTCTTTTTTCAGGAAGAAGGTCGAAAATACGCATCAATTGCGGTCTGAACCCCAAATTCAATGTTTCGTCTACTTCATCAATCACTACCTTTTTGGCATGTTTTAATTGCAATGAGCCGTTTGCTGTCAGGTCAAAGATCCGGCCCGGAGTTCCAACCAATACATCCAGTCCCTGCAAAACCATTGCTGCCTGGGTATTGATATTCGCACCTCCGTAAACCCCTCCGGTAACCACGTTCATATACGGAGTCAGTTTTTCAATTTCACGGACTACCTGAACAACCAGTTCCCTGGTAGGAACAATGATCAAAATTTGTGGATGCGGTTCTTTTGAAAATTTCCATAAAGAGAGCAAAGGAAGCAAATAAGCCAATGTTTTTCCTGTTCCGGTTTGCGCCAGCCCGATCACATCCTTACCGGACATCATCACTGAAAATCCGGACGACTGAATCGTAGTCGGAGTAGTATATTCAAGCTCATCCAGAGCCGTTAAAATCGGTTTCTTGATATTCAGGTCATGGAATGTCATGCGGGAAATTTTTTACAAAGGTAATCAATCCAATTTTGTGCACCGGAAAAGCCTGACACTTTCTAAAAAGTATGTCATTTCAATTGAAATTCAATGACATATCAATTGTATTTAACTCAACAATTTAACAAATTCAATTAAAAAAAATAAATAAATTTGTCTGGCTAACTCCTTGTAAATCTTTGAACTAGATTACAAGAAACACTACTACAATGGCTAAAAATACTCTTTGCGTAATTTTTAGTGGGATTTTATTTCTGTCATCCCACGCACAAATTCATGTTTTTGATCCCATGTCTCCGGATATTGATTTTATCAATCCACGTGCTTATTCCCAGGAAATCGGGAAGAAATACAACCCGGAATCCGTCTATTCCCATCCGGATTTCGGCCAGTTGACTTTCGATGCTCCCTTTGGAAAACAGGTAGTGGAGGACATCAGTAAAAGGACCTATGATTCCAGGTATTATGTGGATCTGAATGATCCGACATTTTTCTACATACAAAAATCAAGCAATGCAATTAATCTCTTTCAAAACGGGATTTGGCGTGCAATAGATCCCACACTTCATCCTGTTTCTTCCCAGGTTTACCAATCAGGTGTTCAACCCTGTCCAACAAAATTGGATGTGGGGAACAAACGGACGGCAATTCAACTGGGAGGAACTGAATTCCAATTCAATCATTATTCCCTGAAAGTCGTTCACCAGGATAATTCCATGACGGTTCATCAGGCGAATTGGTCACAGGTCGCAATTGGAAATGAAGGTGCTTACATCACGGATATTTTTCCCGGAATCGATTTTAAAATCCAATTTGCCCAGGGAAGCATCGAATCGGATTTCATCATCCGGGAGAATTTACATGTAAAAAAGTTAATTTTTGTAGATCAATTAACAATTCCGGCTCACTTAAACGGTTTTATATACACGAATGAAACCGTTCAGAACGGACCGGTCATTTTTGAAAATATTTATACCGGAGAAGCTGAAATCAAATTCGACCGCGCACGCTGTCACGATGCTTCTGAAAACAAACATTCCTGGATCAATCCGTATACGTTAAACGGAAACAATTTGGAAATTTTATGCGATTCCGCTCAATTAAACGATCCGGCAAAAATCTATCCGATTACGGTTGACCCGCTGGTAACAGCTGTCGGACCAATTGCTTCTGCTTTGAATGTACATGGATCACGTCTTACACCTCTTTCCTGCGCCAATACGCTCAATGTGACTTTTCCGGGAGGAACAACCCCCTGGGACGTTTCCGCATTCTGGAACATTTATACGGATTTCTGCGCAGATGATTTGCTGGATTACGGCTTCTACATTGATTGCTACCGGTCAGAAGCAGAAGTCTGGATCACTTCTTCCTGCGGAGGAATTTCACCCGCAGGTGCACCTTCCACGATCTGGACCTGTGCAGGATGTAACAGTTACGGAACCTGGAATCCGACGCTTCCTTTTGCTTCCTCCGGGACACAAACCCTCGCTCAATGCTACACTCCTTCATGCAGCAATCAAAACCTGTCATTCACCATTAACAGCAGACGGACATACTGTACCAACTTTTATGGATACGACTTGTGTCTTTACGCAAATTCCTATTGCAATTCTTTGCGTCAATGGAGTATCACCGTTCAGGGAAGAAACGCAGAAACACTGGCAAATACCGCAACCGGAAATGGTTCCGCAACGTATGCGGCTCCGACTTGCGCATCCGGAACTACGCTTTTAAATCCGGCGGCACAATACGGAGTTCCGGGATATACCTATTCCTGGAGTACCGGTGCAACATCAAGCACGCTGACTGTTCCGAACGGCCCCACTACTTATACGTGTCAGGTAACTGATGCATGCGGAACCGTGAGAACTGCAACGTTTACGATAACCTGCCCTTTGGCAATCAATTTAAGTTCATTCGAAGTAGCCAATTCGGGGGATGATGTAGCCATTAACTGGTCAACAAGCTTTGAGAAAGAGAACGATCATTTTGTAATCCTGCGAGCAGGAAACGATCTGAAATTTGAGGAGATCGGCCAGGTTTCAAGCCAGGGAGATTCTGAACATGCACAAGCTTATTCGTTTTTTGACAGAGAACCACTGGAAGGAATTAACTATTACCAATTGGCGACAGTGGATATCAATGCACAAATGAAGTTATCGGATATCCGGTCTATTGAGAAAAAGACCTCTTCCAAAGTAATCGCTATTTCACCGAATCCATCGAAAGGGAGCTTTACACTTCGTTTCACTGTTCCGGAAAGCGGAGATTATGTGCTCTCACTCTTATCCGTTGAAGGAAAAATGGAATCTATGCAGGTGCATTCTTTGGAAAAAGGCAATCATTCAGTTCCATTTAATAAGTTAGCCCTTCAGAAAGGGACTTACATCGTACGGGTTCAGAAGGGAAATTTCTCCCTGGAAGAGAAATTGGTCGTGGAATAAAATTAAAAACCCCGGTTCCTGACATTCAATGTCGAAAACCGGGGTCACTCCGCTACGAGTTGTTAGCAGTACTTTGTCTTGAATTTGTTTGTTGCTGTAACTCTGTCAGTAATTAATTCAAGACCTTTACCGTGGAAATCACATTTTAGGCATCAATACCTTGTCTACCACGTGAATAACACCGTTTGACTGGTATACATCGTAAGTAGAAATATTGGCAACATTTCCTGCTTCATCTTTGATGGAAATGTTGTGGTCGCCATTCATCATCGCCCACAATTTTCCTCCTGAAACGGTCATCATTTCAGCTTTGCCGCCTCCTTTTTTGATGGCTGCCGCAATCGTATTGAAGTCCATTTTTCCAGCAACTACGTGATAAGTTAAGACTTTCGTCAACGTCGCTTTGTTTTCCGGTTTCAGCAGGGTCTCTACTGTTCCTGACGGAAGATTCTCGAATGCGTCGTTTACCGGCGCAAATACTGTGAAGGGACCTTTTCCCTGCAATGTCTCAACTAAACCTGCCGCTTTAACAGCCGCAACTAATGTTGTGTGGTCTTTGGAGTTTACTGCATTCTCCACAATGTTCTTAGCCGGGTACATAGATTCGCCGCCAACCATTACAGTTTGAGCAAATGAATTTGAAAATAAAGCTGTTGAAGCAATGAATGCAATTGATAATAATCCCTTTTTCATAATCGTAAGTTTTGAATTTAACTAATTTGACTCAGTTACGACCGGTAAAAAGTTTTGGATTTTAAAAGAGTAGAAAAAAATGAAATTATTTTAAAATAAAATCACAAACAACTGAAAAACAGCGCATTAATTCAACAATAAAAGACCTATCGTGAAATAAATAAACAGACCCAATACGTCATTGGTAGTAGTCACAAAGGGTCCTGTTGCCAATGCAGGATCTATTTTGTACCGGTTCAGGATCAACGGGATCATTGTTCCGAAAATAGCAGCGAAAATCGTTACGGTCAATAAAGAAATACTGACCACCAATGCCAGCAGGTAATCATTGAAGAAATAGGATATTCCAAAAATCAGGGAAGAACAAAGCAAGCCGTTTACCAAACCTACAATAGCCTCCTTTCCAACTTTCGAAAAAATACTGTCAAAAGGATCGTTTCCACGAGCCAATGACTGTACAACAATTGCTGAAGATTGTACCCCCACATTTCCTCCCATTGCTGTAATCAGCGGAATGAAAAAAGCCAGTGCCGGAAGATGTGTAATGTTTGTTTCAAATCGTGAAATGACCTGTGCACTTAAAATTCCTCCCAACATTCCAATCAAAAGCCAGGGTAACCGTGCTCTTGAGATGCGGAAAACACTTGAATTGGATTCTACTTTTTCAGAGATCCCCGATGCCAGCTGGAAGTCTTTATCCGCTTCTTCCTTGATCACATCCACCACGTCATCGATTGTAATGCGCCCCACCAATTTGCCTTGCAAGTCTACCACCGGAACTGAAACCAAGTCGTATTTTTCCATGACCTTTGCCACCTTTTCCGAAGAATCGCTGGTGGTAACAAAGATCAGGTTCTTCCCTTCGTACAAATCACGAATCGGGGTCTTAGGACTGGCGAAAAGCAACCTTTTCAAAGAGAGCACGCCGACCAATTTGTTCAGGTCATCAATGACATAGATCGTGTACACTTGTTCCACGTCTTCAGCCTGTCTGCGAAGTTCTACCAGGGCCCGGTTTACCGGCCAGTCCAATCGTGCCTGGATGAATTCTTTCTGCATAAGCCCTCCGGCTGTATCCTCATCGTAATTTAACAGGTCGACAATATCATCCGCGGCATCATCATCTTCCATTTGAGAGATGACCTCCTGGATTTTTTCGTCCGGGAGTTCTCCCAGGATGTCGGCAGCATCATCGGAATCCAGGTTTTCCAATTGCTCTGCCATCTCTTTGCTGGACAAAGAAGCAAGGAACCGGTCCCGTACTTCTTCTTCCAATTCCATCAAAACGTCGGCCTGCAGCTCTTCGTCCAATTGGTAATACAAGTACCGGGATTGTTCCATGGACAATTCATCCATGATTTCCGCAATATCGGCAAAGTGAAGGTCGGTGATGTGTTGTTTGATCCATTGATCATCCTCCGACGCGATAGCTTGCCGGATGCGCTCTAGAAATTCTTTCGTTAGTTCGAAACGCATGGATCCTCAATTTAGGTGCAAAAGTAAGCCTTTCAATGCGAAGAAGCAACCCTTTCGGATTACCCGAACATTAAATCTGCCGGGAAGTTGATTTTGCTTTCATCGATCGTTCTGTTCGTTCAACAGCTCTTCCCGGATATAAAATGGTTCTCCCGGTAATGAAAAATGCAAAAAAGAACGCTACAAACGAAACTCCGGTTTGGGTCTGTAAGGTATCTTCGATGAGGAAAGAAAGCATGGTAATCACCAAAAAACCCGTCCATTCAAATGCATTGATCCTCAAAGCGGTGGCTAGCTGGATAAACCAGAAGCCAATGAAAGCAAGGAAGCAGATTATTCCGCCAGCAATCCAGGTGGTAAGAAATTGATTGTGTGTCAACAAAATATGTTCATCCATTTTTAATTTCGATCCATTGGTTCTATACGCATGTGCAAAAGACTTTCGCATGTCACCGACACCGACACCACAAATCGGATGAGCTTTGATAATTGTGATCCCGGCTTTTAAGGATTCTATTTTCTCCAGGAGTGATTTTCCATTGGGGTCTTCAGCATCTTTCAGTTGGCTGCGCATGCGATAGAGTTGCGCTGAGATTCCGCCTTTTGCCATTTCAATGGAAGCAAACCCCATTTCCACATTCCGGATATCCTGTTTGCTCATTTTCTGAAAATCAAGCGAATCTTTTCTCAGCCCCTTGGAGGTCATGTACCTCCATAAAATATTCCGGATGGGGTTTCCTTTTAAATCCACACCCGTCCGATAATTCACCCGGGAAGATTTGGACCATTCCTTTTCCAGTTCCTCGTCCGCAATAAAAGCCTGTACCGGGTATCCATTTTCCCAATTCATCTTCGAAAGTACATCAAAAGTGTACGGATTTCCATTGATTGTTTTTCTGACATAATCGGAGCTGCTCAACTCTACTTTGTGCGGTACGGGCTGCAGCTTGATGTACAGGAAAATACCTACAAACAAAATACAGGCGCTGAATGCCAAAATAAATGACCGTTTGATCCAAAGCCTGCGAATCGACTTCACTTTAAACCAGAACATCATTAAAACGATTCCCGAAAGCGTAAATACGCCCATCCAGATCTGAGAAAGAATGGTATAATAGATAAACCAGGCTGCAAGTGCCACAGCGATCCAACGGTACGGAAATCTGCGGATCCACCACGCGGCACAAAAAACCAAGGCCAAAACGATCATCATGGCATAACGCAAATGTGACACAAACAGGGAAAGACTTCGGATATCGTCGTAGACTTTGGAACCCCACCAGTGAAAATAAGTTCCTACGTTAATAAAACTGGTAATAAAAACGGCAGATAAAAAACTCAACACTACCCATTTGTAATGTTTAAATGCGGTTAATGGAATTGCGATCAGCGTGAGCGGAATTGCATAAAGGGTTAATTCCCTTCGGATCATATTCCATGCTTCATGTTTATCTGATGTCCAGAAAACGGAAAGAAGTTCCATTGCAAAATATGCGAAAAGAAGCCATAACCAGCGATTGGAACTCCAACTTTTCCAAACCATGCGCCAATCCCAAAGCAAAATGACATTCAATCCTAAAAGTACTGTTCCAATGGAAAGCGGAATTTTGCTAAACGGTAATCCCGCCGCAATTCCCATCATTGCAACCAATTGAATATAATAATGAACGGGTTTCCCGGTCAGTTTATCCAGCATAAGTAATCGCTATATAAAATCGATAACGCTTATTTTCCGAGAATAGTATTTACTCTTTTAGAATCTGAAAGAACCTCCACTGCTTTTTGGACATCCTTATCGTATTGGAAGGCCAATTCCGCACGACCATTTTGATAATAGTAGCGTGATACGATCTCACTGGATAAAATCTCTGTTATTTCATCTTTGAATTTATCCAGGTCTCGTTCCTTTGAAGGTGTTACTTTGGATAATAACTGTTCGTAATCCGTCTTGATATCTTCGAAATAACCTTCATCTTCAGCGGTCTTCTTCATGCGTTCCAGTTGTTCTTCAGAAGCCGTCGAATACGTGAAATCCTGTTTCAGCGCGTATGCTTTGAAGGCTTCATAGTCTTCCGGAGTCAATTGGAATGTTTTTGCCGGTGCAATCGTTTCATGAGATCGCTTGTAATCGGTTGCAAAATTAAAAATGACATTGTTACTTACCAGCATCAAAAGCAAGCGGGAATAATCGTCCTTTTCAACGACAATGTCTGGTTCGATTCCACGTCCGTCGATGACTTTTCTGCCATTTGCCGTTGTAAAGGTTTTCAACAGGGAATCCGCAATTGCCTTTGGCTTATCCCCCAATTCTTTGTCGTAATATTCCAGGCGTTGTACGCAGCGACCGGAAGGTGTATAATACTTTGAGATCGTCAATTTGATCTTGGACCCGTACTTTAAGTCAAAGGTCCGTTGCACCAATCCTTTTCCGTAAGAGTTCTCTCCGATAATTACAGCCCGGTCCAAATCCTGTAAACTTCCTGAAACAATTTCAGAAGCAGACGCAGAGCCACCATCTACCAGGACAACTAACGGAATGGTTAAATCGAGTGGATCTGCTGAGGTTGCGTAGGTCCTGTTTTCTTCCGGAATGCGACCTTTTGTCGTAACAACCGTTTGACCTTTTTTTACAAAAATGTTTACGATCTTCACCGCCTCAATCAATAAACCACCACCATTTCCACGTAAATCCAGGATTAGGTTCGTCATTCCCTGCTGTTTCAATTTCCCGTATGCCGCAATGACTTCTGCGGAAGCGGTTTGTGTGAAGCTATTTAATTTAATGTAACCCGTTGTACTGTTGTTCAGCATTCCGAAATACGGAACATCTGCCAATTTGATCTCGTCGCGTGTGATGGAAATTGTTTTTTCCTGACCGGCGCGCTCAATACGCAATTGAATGGTGGATCCTTTCGGGCCACGCAATCCGTCGGAAACCTCATCGCTCGGTTTTCCTTTCATGTCTTTTCCGTCAATGGACAGGATTTTATCTCCAGCCATTGCTCCCGAAAGTTGAGCAGGTTTTCCTTCGTACGGTTCAGCAATGTACGTGTAATCTCCCATTTTGCGGATCAATGCGCCGATTCCACCATATTGTCCGGTAGTCATCATGCGGTAATCTTCCATATTGGACTCGTGGTAATAAACGGTGTACGGATCCAATTGTTTCAGCATGGCATCGATAGCTGTTTTGCTCATTTCTCCCGGCTTGATCTCATCGACGTAATTGGTTTCCAGCTGCTGAAAAATGAGGTCCATTAACTCCATGGACTTTATTTCTTCGAATCCGTTGGATTGAGCCTTTACCGTAGTACTGAAACCAATGAGGACGGTTATCAAGGCGAAAACATGAAGGAATTGTTTCATATTGCTTAACTATATATTCTTTTTATCTGCGCTATCGCTTACGCAGTAGCTTCAGCGAAGGCGCAACGCTTGTTTGTTGTATCACCAGCAACAACCGGCTCTTATTTGACGACTTTCAAAAACCATTCCGCAAAATGGAATCTGAGAAGGTAAAAATACCGAAAGATTGGGAATCGGACTTGATTTTTTAGGTTTTTTGACGAACGGAGAATTGATTGCTTCAAGACCATTTTTATTTTACCCTTCGTTTTTTAATTCCGTCAGGAGCTTTACCACTAATTTGCGGACACATTTCTCCAGTTCGGGGTAAGTCAGGATCTCTTTATTTGCATAGATAATAAAAAGCGCCAATTGCTTCCCGGATTCATTCAGCAGATCTTCCAAAGGTTGTTTTTCCCTGCGCAAAACTTCTTTCATCAACCGTTTTACATAATTGCGATCATGAGCATGTTTATACAGGCGTTTGGGCGCAGAAAGTACCACCTGGAAAGGAACTTTCTCAACGAATTCTGTTTCGAGGTAATAAACAGTCAGCGGAAATGCACGCAATTGCTTTCCCTCCTTGAAGAGACGGTCGATTGTTTTTCGACTGCAGAGCTTGTATGCTTTTCCGAAGTTTTCCACTTTTTAAAGACTTAAAGACACAAGACTTAAATTCCGTCTTTAAAGTCTATTTTACCGTCCACGTCACACCATCTTTGCCATCCTTCACAACAATTCCGGCTTCAGCCAAACGATCTCTAATTTTATCTGATGTACTCCAATCCTTGTTTTCACGGGCATCTTTACGCATATCCAAAACCAGGTCCATAACGGTTGTTAATGCACTATCCGAAGAAGCCTTTTCGATTGTCAAACCAAGTACGTCAAACACAAATCCGGTAAATTCCTTCGTCAACAATTCCAAATCACTTTTCGTTATCGTTGCTTTTCCTTCTGAAATCGTATTGATGTATTTCACGGCTTCAAATAAACCTGCCACGAGCATGGGTGCATTGAAATCATCGTTCATTGCCCTATACAATGAATCCACCAACCCTTGCACATCCTGAGAGGAACTTTCTTTTGCTTCCAGCGACCCCAATTTTTCATAGGCTTCAGACAATCGAACGAACCCTTTTTCAGCGGCATTCAACGAATCCGGAGTGAAGTCCAGGGTACTGCGGTAGTGCGCCTGCATCATGCAAAAACGGATCACCTGCGGAGAATACGGTTTGTCGAAAACATCAGTTGTTCCATCCACTATTTCCTTCGGCAGGAAATAATTTCCCAGTGACTTGGACATTTTCTGCCCGTTCACATTCAACATATTGGCGTGCATCCAGTAATTCGCTGGACTTATTCCCACTGAACCACAGCTCTGGGCAATTTCATCTTCGTGATGCGGAAATTTTAAATCCATTCCACCACCGTGAATATCAAACCGATCACCCAAATACTTGGTGCTCATAGCAGTACATTCAATGTGCCATCCCGGATTTCCGTCGCCCCAGGGAGAACGCCAGATCTGCATATCATCCGGATTTGCCTTTTTCCACAAAGCAAAATCCGCAAAAAACCGTTTTTCTTCCTGTGCGTTCAACTCCCGTGTTTCTTCTGCCAATTCATCCACTTTGCGACCACTCAAGATTCCGTATTCAAACTTTTCTCCGTAAGCGCGCACATCAAAATACACTGACCCGTTCACCACGTATGCGAATCCGTTCTCAATGATTTTCTCGATCACCTCGATTTGTTCCTGGATATGTGCTGTAGCTGTCGGCTCAATGGATGGAGGAAGCAGGTTGTATATGCGCTGCAAATCCTGGAATTTCACATTGTATTTGTATACAATTTCCAGGGACTGAACCTGTTCCATACGTGCAGCTTTCCCAATAGAATCAACAGCTTCACCGGCTGAATTTGTGATGTGTCCGGCATCTGTAATATTTCGGACATACTTTACCTGGTAACCCACAAACATCAAATAGCGGTAGATCAAATCGAAATTGATGAATGTGCGCATGTTACCCATGTGCGGTTCGCTATAGAGTGTCGGCCCACAAACGTACAATCCAACTTTTCCATCGATAATGGGTTTAAAGACTTCTTTTTCACCCGAAAGGCTGTTGTAAATCTGAAGTTTGGAATGTGAGCTCATTGCTGTTATCTGTTTAAAAAAAATTCGTTGTGCGAAGATAATGAGAATCGTTGACTTCAGCTTCCCAAACATTTTATTTATACTTTAGCCGGGCATGAATACTGAATCTCAAAAAAGTAAACTGGGTTTCCTGGACGGCGTGCGCGGAGTGGCTATGCTGATTGTGGTTCTGCATCATTTCGGGCTGGCCTTCTTTCCTGCTATTAACTATTTGAACCCGGAGAAAATCCATTTGGGGAACGGGACAACTGAATTACTCATCGCAAAAACTCCCTTGAATATATTCTTTAATGGTGGGTTTGCCGTTTCCATTTTCTTTGTTTTGAGTGGGTTTGTGCTCAGCTATAAGTTTCACTTTTCGGGAAGTCAGAAGCTTTTAAGGACTTACGCAGCCAAGCGTTACTTCCGGTTATTTCTCCCTGTCGCTGTAATAATTATCATCAGTTACGTGATGAACTTATGCGGACTTTTTCCTTCCCAGCACACAGGAGGTATTACAAAATCAGAGGATTGGCTCACGAACCTTTTTGCCGGAATGAAAGGTCCCGGTGATATGATCAGGAATGTATTCATCGATGTATTTCTCAATAATGACAACCGGTACAATGCGGTTCTGTGGACCATGACTATTGAATTCCTGGGATCCTTGCTGCTGTTTTCCTTTTTGGCATTAACCGGTGATCATAAAAAAACGATCCTGCTTCACATTCTTGTTGCAACTCTCATTCTCTTCACAGACAAAAAGTTTTATGCTGCCTTTATACTCGGATCATTGATCAGTCGCCTTTTTGTCTATGCATTCTCTTTCCCGAAAGGAATAAAAGGCAGTTGTATCAAATGGTTGCTTTTGCTGGCAGGTATCTATTTCAGTTCTTTCCCACAAGGTTTCTTCACCCAGCAAAGCATGTGGAAGTACATAGACTGGAGCTGGACGAGCAGCTATGATCTTTTCCATGTACTGGGAGCTTTCTGCATCTTGTTCGTTATTTGCTTTGACAAAAATTTCATTCGTTTCTTTTCATTGAGACCGTTTCTCTATCTGGGGAAAATCTCCTTCTCTTTTTATTTGGTTCATTTAACCATCCTGTGTTCATTAGGATGCTACATTTTCCTCGAGTTATGGAAACCCGGAAGTTATTTTATTCCATTCCTGGTTGCATTTGGCAGTTGCATGGCGGTGTCATTCCTGATTTCGCATTTCTATTACCAATGGATTGATAAAAGCAGCATTCGCTTCTCAGAAAAAATAGGAAAATGGATCACGAAAGGAGATCGATCAGAATAAAAAATCCCGGTCGAATTTTCATCAACCGGGTTTACGCAGTAGTAATTTAGACTGTGTGGTGTCTATTGCCTTCGCTGTAGCTCTTCCCCTTTGCGTAACCGCTTTGGTGGAACAAGGTCAGCGTAAGCGTTGGGGTTCTTGTTCTTGCAATTAAATCAATTTTAAACTCCCACTTTCTCTATCTATGACGGAGAAAAATCATGAAGCGTTGTTTAACGCTTGTGAAATATCTGAAATAATATCTTCATAATGTTCTACACCGACCGATAAACGGACAAGAGATGCAGATATTTTCATTGCTTCCTTCACATCTTGCGGTACATCAGCATGTGTCATCGTAGCAGGATGCTCTGCCAAACTTTCCGTACTTCCCAAACTCACCGCTAATTTAATCAGTTTCAGATTATTCAGGAAATTAAATGCTTCTTTTTCTCCACCAACAACATCAAAGGCGATCATAGCCCCGCTGGATGTGTACTGTTCGGCATAAATACGCTTTTCATTTTCATTTCCTTGCTCGGGAATAAATCCAAGGTAGTATACCCGGCTTACTTTTGGATGAGATCGCAGGAAATTAGCGACTTCCACTGCATTTCTGGCCTGTTCTTCCATCCGAACTTTCAAGGTTTCCAGGCTGCGCATTAATAGCCAACCGGTCCACGGTCCTGCCATGTTACCAAGGAATGTGCGCAACCCTTTAATCCGTGCCATCAGTTCCTTAGATCCCAAACAAGCTCCGGCAATTACATCCGAATGTCCGCCAATGTATTTGGTGGCAGAATACAAGACCAAATCGGCCCCGTGTTTTAACGGGTGTTGCCACAATGGCCCCATGTAGGTATTATCCACAGATAATACAACGGATGTTTCCGAAGTAGTATACCGATTTTTAATCGCCACGCACATTTGGATGTCGATGAGTGCATTGGTTGGATTGGCCGGTGTTTCAATATGAATCATCCGCAAGCGATCTGCCTTCCCGGTAGCTTCAATCCGGGCAATAATCGTATCAAAATCCTCATCGGCGCGAAACCCGACTGAGTCAATATTCATTTTCTTCAGGAAGTGATTGATAAAATGGTCTGTACCACCATACACCGGGCGCGAATAAAGCAACAAATCGCCCGGAGACAAAAACTCCATTAATGCGGTTGAAATTGCAGACATTCCGCTTTCAAAAACGGCACAGTCTTCTGCTTCATCCCATAAACACAAGCGATTTTCGAGAATCTCCAAATCCGGGTTATTCAGGCGTGAATAAATCAATCCCAACTCCTCATTCTCTCCTTTTTCACGAATCCCATAAGCTACTTCGAAAAATGCCTTTCCTTCTTCAGCTGTATTGAATACAAAGGTTGAAGTCTGGAAAATCGGACACTTGATAGCCCCCTCCGAAAGAGCGGGTTTGTACCCGTAGCTCATCATTAAACTTTCCGGTTTCATTAAGAATTTTATACGTTAATATCTCCTCTAAGTAAATCAAATTTTTGCCTCATTTCCTATTCGAAGAATATTATTCTGTATTTTTAAAAAAACTATTTATTCTATTCCTTTATTTAACAAATTAAGGACAAAAGACAGAAATATTTTCTCAATCGAACACGGTATCATGGTATTAGACGCTATAGACAAGCAAATTATCAACTTGCTCCGGGAAAATGGCAAGATGAACAACAAAGAGGTCGCAGGAAAAATCGGGCTTTCAGTTACGCCAACTTTTGAACGAATTAAGCGTTTGGAGCGCATAGGCGTTATCCAGGGTTACACGGCATTAATCAACCGGAAGGCTATAGGCAGAGACCTGAAAGTGATTTGCCAGGTAAGCCTGAAAAGTCATGAAAAAGAGGGGATCGATGTTTTTGAAAGCGCCATTCGGGAACTTCCGGAAGTCAGCCATGCCTATCACGTAGCCGGTGCAACAGATTATATGCTCACAATTGAAGTAGCGAATATGGAAGTTTACCAGGATTTCCTGAAGAACCAATTGGCACGTATTCCACATATCGGACAGGTAAACAGCAGCTTCGTGATGTCGGAACTGAAATAAATGCAAAGCCGGTTGGATGTTATTTGCATGATTATGAAAATTAACGTTAAAAGATCGCGCTTCTTTTCAAATAGCAGGATTTTTTGGTTACATTTATTAGGAACACATAAAAACAATGTATCATGTCAAGTAACACAGGAAATATTATCGTCGCGCTTCTTGCAGGTGCTGTGGTTGGTGCAGGTATCGGAATTTTACTTGCACCTGATAAAGGATCTGTAACACGCCAAAAATTGAAAGATAATTTAGGCAAGGGAACGGATAACCTATTGGACAAATACCATGAATTAGCTCACTTGCTTCATCGTAAAGGAGAAGATGTGGGAGAGTTTCTGGATCAGGCCATTTCAAGCGGACTCCATGAAAAAGATGAATTAATTTCACTTTTAGAAGAAAAATTAGAACTTTTGAAAGGATCGGCAAAAAAAGCAACAGCTAAATAAGATGGCATTCGAAGAACTAAAAGAAAGCACTCAAAAGATTCAGGAAGAAACCAAAGCTTACGTAGAAAGCACGGTTCAATACTATAAACTTTGGGGATTTCAGTTTGTTATGAAATCAACCCGAACGATTGTCAAGCTGTTTGTGATTGGTTTCTTCCTGATGATTGCTTTTCTTTTCGGCTCCATTGCTGCTGCTATGGCCATTGGAGACGCTTTGAACAGCATGGCCCTGGGCTTTTTGATCATTGCAGGTGCTTATTTTGTCATAGTTATTTTAATTCTCTTCCTGCGGCTTAAATTCATTGAACGCCCTATTCTAAGGACATTTTCTAAACTATTTTTTAACGATTGATGGAAAGAAAGCAGAAAATATACTCTTCTTTTGAAGAAATCGAGCTGGACCTTCAAATCCTGAAGGTACAACGTGAAATCCATGCACAGAAAATCAAACTGAACCTCGAAAAAACGGGTGAGAACCTCCAACCTATCAATCTGCTTCAGGACTATATCGGGGAATCCAATCGCAACACTTTCTCGCTGATCGAACAGGTAATCAAGCTGATTTTACAGTTTGTGATCAAACCGTTTAAAGAATAAACGGTACTTTCGGAGTACTAAATTCATTCCATGAAAAAAGTATTCTTTCTTGATACCGTGCATCCGGTTCTTTCCGAACGACTTATTCAAAGCGGTGAATATGAATGTATAGAAGCTCATGACTGGACAAGAGAACAGTGTGAAAGCTTACTGACAAATGCTCATGGTTTAGTGATCCGTTCGCGATTCACCATGGACGAATCTTTCTTACAGCATATTCCCAACCTTCAATTCATAGCCCGTTCGGGTGCAGGAATGGAAAACATTGACGAAAACTACTGTGCCGAACGTGGAATTCAGCTTTACAACGCGCCGGAAGGGAATCGAAACGCTGTTGCAGAACATGCCTTAGGGATGCTTTTATCTATGATGAACAAAATCCATACGGCGAACAGAGATGTGAAAAACGGAATTTGGGACCGCGAAGGAAACAGAGGAGTCGAATTGGATGGAAAAACCGTCGGAATTATTGGATTTGGGAACAACGGAAAAGCTTTTGCAAAAAAATTACGGGGTTTCGACATCACCTTACTTGCTTATGACAAATACAAAACAGGTTTTGGAGATGACTTTGTGATCGAAGCAACACTGGAAGCATTGCTCAGAAAATCGGATGTCATCTCTTTTCACATTCCTCAAAATGAGGAAACGCTCTTTTTCGCCAACCAGGAGTTCTTTGACGCTTTGGGGAAACCTATTTACCTGTTGAATCTTTCACGTGGAAAAATAGTTGAAACTAAATCATTAATTGAATCTATTCTCAAGGGAACAACAATAGCAGCCGGTCTTGATGTGAATGAATTTGAAAAAAATTCGTTTGAACAGTTCTTTGATGAGGAGCAACATGAATCCTTGAAATTCTTACTGGAATCCGACAGAATTTTGCTGACCCCGCATGTTGGAGGCTGGACAACAGAAAGCTACTATAAACTTAGTTCTGTTTTAGCCGACAAAATATTGGATATTGAAGATTAACCAACTCAATCAATTGTAAATCTTAATGATTGCTTGTTTATTTTCAAGTGTTACTTTAATAATTAACTGTTGATTTTTTGGCAGATCAGACACCTTCAACTGATTTATTCGTTCGTTTTTTATCAGCCACTTTCCGGACAGATCCAAAACCTCAAAATCTGCTTCCCTCCCATCCCTTACTTTCAAAACTCCTTCTTTCCATTCCAGAAAAGAATCGTCTTTCAGATCCGTAAGTCCATTTGTTGAAGGGGTAACAATAAATTCGTAGCTGATCGTCTGAACAATAGCCGGATTGTATGGATCATAAACATCAAAGTAACAAATTCCATGTCCGGGCGTTCCATTCAGCATCGCTCCGATAATAAGCTTCGTTGCAAACGACTGATTCGCCAACAATGCAAAATCAGCACTATCACCTACCTGCACATTGGGATGGAAAACCGTTTGATCATCCATTAAAATTTCCCATTCCGCGGGAATATTGTCAAAATGAGTTGCTTTCCATCGGAGAGTTGTGTCTACGGGGCAATCCGAAAACACCTCAATATACCAATGGGCAGGAGATTGAGTCGTTGTTTTCACCAACAAAGCCGAAGTATCGGACACATGGAACACCTGTGCCCAGGAACCAAGAGACGAAACAAGGCCAAGAGATAGAATCAAATTCTTCATAATCAAAACAAAAAAAGCCATTCGCCGTAGCGAACAGCTTACTCAAAAGTATTCAAAAAACTATTTCAAACTACATTTTGTTTCATTATAAACCGACATTCCCCCATACGCGAAACTTCCTTCGGAATTCAAGTCATCACACTTCTTCTTGGCTTTGGCTTTCGTTTCATTGAAAGTAAAGGTATTCGTTGTTTGCATTGAACCATTTGTATAGTACTCGCAATAACATTCGTGATCTTTCTTGCAAGAAGCCAGGATCACAACAAACAGGATTCCAACAGATAATTTTTTCATAGGTAGTATTATTAATGCAGCAAATTTATCATTATTAATCAATTAACAGAAAAAGGGGAATCCGGTGTACCGGATTTTTTCAACAGGTGAAAACAAGAAATGCATTTTCAAGAAGCCGGTAACTCAATTGAACCTTTTCCGATTCAAAATCAATCACCAATTCATCTGCTGAAATACTGATAAGCGTGACTTCTTCTTTCAAATCCGGGATCTGACCTTCTTTCAATTTATAAAACGCTTCTTTCGCTCCCCAAATCAAATGAAGTGCATGCTCATCTTCGGAAAACGGAAGTTCACGTTCATTCCGAAAATAATCCTGGCCCTGTTTCAACCTGGATGAAAAGGTCTGAATATCGATTCCAACAGGTTCGAAGCCGACACTTAGGGCAAACCATCCTTTGGCATGTGATACGGATAAGAACAATTCCGGTTTTTGTAAAAAATATGGCTGACCAGTCGCTTTATAACCGATTTCAAAGTCATCGTAACCCAATTCCTGCAGCAAGGTCTGGACACCACCTTTTTCAACAGCACGCTTATTTATTCCGTCTGCTATACGCTGATCGTAATCTTCCTGCTTGAAATAAGCAACCGTAGAATTCGGATTGTTAATAATGCTTATCATCGTCTGTCGGGTTGAAATCACAGAGATTTCCCCTCAAAAATAGCGTATATTTGTACTCAATTATTCAATGCGCGTGATCAAAACCGTTTTAAAATACCTATTCCGTCTTATTTGGATCCCGACGGAAATTCTTTTCGCCTTTGTTTTTGTGTTGTTCACAATCGTTTTGTTCAATGCCCAAATCGATACTCCGGAGGTTCCTGATATTCACATAGGAGAACGAAAACAGGTTGGGAAAGACCATTATGTATTGGGGAACTCGTACCTAAAAAAGAACCAATACGGTGTATGGGAAATGTACCTGGAGGGCGAACCTTATGAAAGAGGTGTTATCTATGGAAAACTCGCCAAAGAACTGGTCCAGGAACAAGAGGATATATTTGTCGGGCAAATCAATCATTTTCTGCCGAATAAATTGTGGAGACATGTCATTAAACTGATGGTCGGATTCTTCAACAGCGATCTGCCGGAAAATATTCCACTTGAAAACCAGCAGGAGATTTACGGGATCTCATTGGCATTCTCTGATCGTTACGATTACATCGCTTCAAAATACACCCGCATTCTAAATTATCACGCTGCACACGATATCGGTCATGCTTTGAATGACTACAGCGTGGTGGGTTGTACCTCTTTTGTCGTAAAAGGGCAAAAAAGTGAAAACGAGGAATTATTAGTCGGAAGAAACTTTGATTTCTATGTAGGCGACGATTTTGCGAAGAATAAACTGATCATTTTTGTCAATCCGAGCAAAGGATACAAATTCACGTCGTATTCCTGGGCAGGATTCACCGGTGTGGCATCGGGAATGAATGAAAAAGGTCTTACAGTGACCATCAATGCATCCAAATCGGATTTACCGACGAGTTCCAAAATGCCTATTTCCCTGCTTGCACGTGAAATTCTTCAATATGCAAAGAACATCGATGAAGCAATAACCATTGCCAAAAAACGGCACACCTTTGTCTCCGAAACCTTGATGGTCTCTTCAGCAGCCGACGGAAAAGCCGTGTTGATTGAAAAATCGCCTAAGAAAATGGGCGTGTATGAGAGCAAAACAGATGTGCTGGTTTGCGCAAATCATTATCAGTCAGCTGTTTTCAAAAAAGACAAAGTAAACGAAAAGAATATTGCTCAAAGTGATTCCAAATACCGTTTCGACCGTATGAACCATTTATTGGGAGGATCACGGACATTGAATAAATACGATGCTGCTTCTATCCTGAGAGATCAGTATGGCTCATTAGACGGGAAGTTCGCAGATACGCTTGGAATGGGAAATCCGAGAGCAATCAATCAATTACAAGCCCATCACAGTGTTGTCATGCAACCTGAAAGCAGGATGTACTTTGTTTCCAGTTCGGATTACCAACTGGGAACCTTCCTGGGGTATGATCTGACGAAAACATTCCAAACGAAACACATCCAACTGGTTGACACCATTCCGCAAGACGCTTTCCTCACCTCTGACGCATACCGAAAATTCAAAGCATTCAAAACGGTGAAACAGCAAATCTCAGCTTATTTGATGTTCGATCAGAACCTGGCTCTCTCTCCAAAAGAGGTCGCTGAATTTGTTGCAAACAATTCGGAGTCTTATGTCACTTATGAACAATTAGGAAAATACTTCCAAAAGAAAAAACAATTCAACAGAGCCGTCCATTTTTATCAGGTGGCACTCACCAAACGGGTCGCTTCGCCTCAAATCGAAGAAGAATTGCGAAATCTGATTAAAGCATGTCGAAAAAATGGAAAATAGCCCGATACCAGAGCAAGTTGTGAATGCGATTCATTACGCAGCAAAACATGCTCCATTTTATCAAAAGCATTTCTCAACACGTCCGTTTGAGGAGTTAACCACAAAAAGTTTTCGAGCGCTTCCCTTTACCACTAAAGAAGATTTGTCGCAAAACAACCGCGATTTTTTATGTGTCCCTTCCGATCAAATTGCAGAATATGTAACCACTTCGGGCACTTCGGGCAAACCGGTGACCATTTATCTTACCAAGAACGATTTGCGCCGTTTGGCAAAAAACGAAAAGGAATCATTTGAACTGACAGGAGCAAAAGCGGGAGATTTATTCCAGCTGATGACTACCATCGACAAGCAATTCATGGCTGGTTTGGCTTATTACCTGGGCGTTCAGGAATTAAATGCAGGAATGATCCGCATTGGTCCCGGAGTACCGGCCTTACAATGGAATTCGATCCTGGAGAACAAACCGACTATTTTGATAGCAGTGCCGAGCTTTTTAGTGAACCTCATTGACTATGCAAAACAAAACGGCATTGACGTCAACCAGACTTCTGTCCGCGCTGCGATTTGCATCGGCGAACCTATCCGGGAGGAGGATCTTTCCGAAAATGTACTTGCCAGACGCATTCATGCCGATTGGAACATAGAATTGTTCTCTACTTACGCTTCAACGGAAATGGGAGCCGCTTTTACGGAATGTACCGCTCATCAGGGCGGTCATCTGAACGAAGACCTTATTTACCTGGAAGTGCTGGACGATGACGGAAATGCTGTATCTCACGGCGAAAAAGGTGAAATTGTGATCACCACTTTGGAAACGGAAGGAACTCCACTTATCCGTTATAAAACCGGCGATGTGGCACGGATTTATAGTGAACCATGCAGTTGCGGCAGAACATCTCCGCGTATCGGACCAATTTTAGGTCGCAAAAATCAAATGATCAAGTTTAAAGGAACGACCATTTTCCCTCCTTCGATCTACGAAATCTTTGACAGCAGGTCCGAAATCAGTTGTTATAAAATCGAAGTGGCGAAGGATTATTTGGGCCACGATACCATTACGATCTTATTGGAAAACCGGATCGAACATTCCCCGGTGATGAATCAGATTATTGAAGACTGCAAAGCCAAATTGCGCGTGGTACCACATTTTGTTTTCCTGGAAACAGATTACCTGAGAAGTCAGGTATTTAAGAACCACATGCGGAAACCGGAAAAGATCGTTTTCAAATAAAATGAGTAGGGCCGGAAAATTTTCCGACCCCTACCTGTATCTTTCAAAACGATTTCGTTTCAATTACATCTTCACAATGTGTGCCACCGCATTTACCAATGTGCTGTGTTTTTTTACGAACGGGTTCGTTTCATCCCAAACATACCCTGCCAATACAGAACAAATTTGCTGTCTGATCGTTTCATCGATCTTTTCACTGAAGAAAATATCTCCCAATGTTCCTTCATACCATGCAAGTACGTATGTTCTGAATACATCAATTCCCTTTTTCAAAACTACACTGTAATCCTTCTCCCAATCAACCTGTTCGCCATTCAATTGCTTTGCAACCAGCGCTGCGGCTTTATACCCGGAAGAAATCGCCAATGTTACTCCCGAACTGAAGATTGGATCCAGGAATTCGGTACTGTTTCCGCATAAAACATATCCTTCTCCGTAAACCTGCTTCACTGACACGGCATAATTAACGATCAAACGCGGTTCGAACATAAATTCAACCCCGTCGTAACGTCCGTTCAACCCGGGGAATTCAGCCACTTTTTGTTTGAAGAGCTTTCCTCCGTCTGCATAACATTCCTCTACAAAATCCTTGTCTCCTACAATTCCAACAGACGCCGTTCCATCCGAAAAAGGAATAGACCAGATCCACGCGGTATTGTCATTGAAGGCATGCACGAAAATATTTCTTCCGTCTTCAGGAGTTCTCCTGGTATCATCCAAATGTGCGAATACAGCTCCACGCGGAGGCGTTGCAACCGGGACTTCCAGATTAAACATTTGCGGAAGTACCCGTCCGTATCCGCTTGCATCCATTACAAAACGGCAATGAACTTCATGAATATCTCCGTTTGCATCACGGTAAGTTACCACTTGTGTGGCAGCAGAGGTTTTTACATCCGTTACCTCCGCCTGGAATTCCACTTCCGCACCTTGTTTTTCAACTTCTTTAATCAATGCATGATCAAAATCCGCACGTTTCACCTGGAATGTGTAAGACCACCCATCTGAAAACTGGTTTTCAAACAGGAAGTCACAGCGTTCTCCGTCGTGGAAAAAACACGCTCCTGTTTTGACCTGGAACTTCAAAGCTTCCACCGCCGGAAGAAGGTTCAATTCATCCAGATAATCCATGCTGTGTGGCAATAAGCTTTCACCAATAACAAACCGGGGGAATTGCATCTTTTCCAAAACCAAAACCTTTAAACCCTCCTTGATTAATTTAGAGGAAGCTACAGACCCCGCCGGACCTGCACCAATTACAACAACATCAACTTCTTTAGTCATACATTTTGATTTTTTCTATTATTTGCTTATTGTTTACAAAATTAAAAGATGTTACAAGAGCACCAATGGTAGCACCTAAAATTCCGTGAAAAATGATATTCTGACCGGTCAAAAACAAATTCGGAATGTGTGTTTTGGTATTGATTTGTGTCTTGTGGGTATGTTTGAAATCCTTTTGTATCCCATACATAGAGCCATCCGGTGTAGATACATAATCTCTGTAAGTAATGGGAGTGGAAGAATAGCTGCTTCTGATTTTAGACCTGATCCCGGGAAAACGTTCTTCGATCCGGTTCAGAATTCGCTCCTCACACATTTTCTTAAATGCTTCATAGGCTTCTTCACGTGTTCCTTCTTTCACAACAGTGCGTACGGATGTCTCCCATGCTCTGAATTCGTTAAAATCCAGGTAACACATCACTGAAATGGATTCGGCATATTCCTTCGTGTTTTTAGAAACCTGCGCCGAAGTAAACGTCATCTGCGGCCATGCATCCGAAAAACGGAATTCTTCTTCCCAAATATTATCCGTATAATAATCGTAGTAATTCGAATTGAAATAAGGAACGGTGTTTTCGTGAAGGGATAAATAGATCATGAACGATGCAATCGTATTGGGAAGTGCGTTAACACGGTTCGCGTAGGCTGCCTTAAAATGGTGTCTTCCCAACAGCTTGATTGTTTCTTTGGGATGCAGGTTGGAAATCACGAAATCACACTCAAACACTGATCCGTCCGAACAACTAAGCGATCGGATTTTACCCGATTCATCGAAACTTGCACCGACAACTTCTTTTCTCCTCAAGACTTCACCACCGTTCTCGGCAATTTTTTTCATTAGCAACTTGGCGATCTGAGAACCTCCGTTTACAAACCGGTAACTCCCTTTTATAAAACTATTCAGGATCAGCGCAACGACATAAAACGGCGTTACTCCTTTCAATCCGGCGTATAGTGGCCCGGAACCTAAAATGACCTTGATCAAGTCTTCATTATCCGTCAAACTCGCCAAATGCTCCCAGGCTCCAACTTCCAGCAATTCTGTGTGCTCCACGTAATTTATTTCCGATTCCAGTTCGATGTTGTAGAGTGGAAAATAGGTACAATACAGTTGAAGCTGCTCTACAATCTTATCAATGTCCACGGAGTTATCAGGAAAAGCAGCTTTAAGCTGGTTTGCAAAGTTCCCGTATCCGATTCCATGACTCGCAGTAACCCCATTTGCCAAACGGACAATATCGAATGCTTTTTCATCCAGTCGCTTCATTTCCAGGTCATCGTAGATCTCCAGATACTTGAAAATACGGTAGAGATTCTCTCCTTTATCCAGTCCGCCAACATAATGAACGCCCGTATCAAAAACCTTTTTGTCCCGGCTGAAAACTTGTAAGGATCCGCCTATCTGGTGATTTTTCTCCAGGACCCGGACATGATAACCGTGTTTAGCCAGTATCAGACCGCTTACCAAACCGCCGATACCACTACCGATTACTATTATTTTCTGTCCTGAGTTCAACTTAAAGTCTTTTAAGAATCATCAATACATTCGATGTCTTTGATGAATGTTCAATCAATTCGAAACCAAATCCGTTTTCCTTTGCAAAGCGCTCAATTTCTTTAGCAGACAGGAACGACAAGTCATTGGTCGTTTTATTAAATTTAAACCATTTGGTGGAAAGGATTTCCGTTAATTTGGTGTTTTTCAGCCTGTCCTGGAACTCAACAATTCCATCACGGATCACAATAATTCCATCCGGTCCCAATTGCGCCTGCACTCTTTTCAATAAATCCAGCTGTTCTCCCGGGCGCAGGTAATGAATCACGTCATTAAAGAAATAAACATCCGCTTCCGGCAGGTCCCATGAGCGAATGTCTGCTGTCTGGAAACTTAAACGGTCCGATTTCTTGATACAGTTATCCGCAACTGCAATTTTGTCTTCATCGTAATCCATTCCAACAATGGTCCTGGAAGGGTCGAAATAATGAAGGAAAACAGAAAGGTAACCATAACCACAGCCCACATCAACAATGTGTTTCCTGGAATCGATCAACCCATTATAAAAATCAAAGTTTTTTCGTTCCATTGCCCATTTTACCCGGACATACCACTCCAAAACCGGACCTTTTAGCAGGTAATTTTCGATTACTTTTCGTGTATAAAACGAAGTCGTTGCGTATTCCCTTCTGAATTGCAGCATTTCAGCGCGCATAATCTTCACGGCGCGTTTCGAAAATTCACTGTACGATTCCCCTTCCAATGCATTCAGCCTGTCCAATGGTTTTACCAGGATCTGGCCCTGATTAATCATTAAATCGTTCTTCGGGTTGACCTCGTGATTACCCAATATAAGCAAGGGTTGGATCGGGATATTGAGTTCTTTGGAAATGTAAAACGCTCCTTTATGAAAACGTTTGATTTCTCCGTCGCTGCTTCTCGTTCCTTCCGGGAAAATGACAATCGAATAACCCTGATCAATGCGGTTCTTCACCTCATCCAGGTTCCCTTCCGCTCCTTCTTCCGCAAACAAATAACCGCCATAGCGGATAAACGGTGCGAAAATCGGAGAGTTGTATACCCATTTCTTCACCATGATGATCGTCTTCGGATGAAGCATCAATACCACCAGGATATCCAAAAAAGAGGTGTGATTTGGAATAATAACACTCGGATTTTTATAGTCCAGCTTGTGCTGGTCAACTACTTTTTTCTTTACATGAACGCCTGCATACAGGGTTGATTTAGCCAGTTTTGAAATGCAAAAATTTAAAATGTTCCGTTTGTGAATCCGTTTCATCGGCGTTGGAATCAAAATGAAAATCAGCAAGATATTCAGGATCAAACTTCCAACAAAGAAGTAGAAGAACAGCAATAAACTATAAATGAAGTAGAAAAAAGTAATCGGTCCTCGGCCTTTTTTCTTTCTGTTCAGGACAAAAAAGTTGTAAACGCGCGGTTGCACATATAACGTAATGAGCATAATGGACCCGATTCCGATCACACTGATTGCTCCGATGGAATGAATGGCCGGGTGCTTTGCAAAAATAAGCACGCCCGTTCCGATTATCGTAGCAATACCGGAAAGAATAATCCCCGATTGGGTAGATTTCAATGAATTGATACCTGTTCTGGCTTGCTGGATTAATCCGTCGGTAGTGAAAATACTGAAGTCGTCTCCCAATCCGAAAATGAAGGTTGCAACAATGATGTTGATAAAATTGAACGGAATATCAAAGATACTTGCAATTCCCAGGATCCAAATCCAGCCCAAAACCATCGGGAAAAAGGCAAACAGCGTCAGTTCGATCCTTCCGTAAATAACAAGCAAAGAAAAGAAAACTAATAAGGATGAAAACAGGAACAGGTAATCAAAATCCTGTTTGACCACATTCAGCATCGATTTTGCCATTTCTGAAATATCCAGTACAAAAATTCCGTCGATCTTTTTCAACTGCTCTTTTACCAGCTCTTGCTTGTCTTTCTTAACCGTAATTGAAGTGACATACGTATGCAGTCCATGATCTTCCGAAACGAACTTACTGAGACCGATTTCCTTTACCAGTTGTTCCCCTTCCTGCTGATTGAAAGAAAGGGATTCCGTGGAATTAAAGAAGGGTTGAAAACCTGCCGGATTCAATCCGTATGAAGGAGAAAGTTCTTTGATTTCTTGTATCGCCTCCCGATTTTCATTCCAGAAATCAGACCAACGCTTTTCAGATTCCTTCAATGTCTGACCGGAAGGAAGGTAAGGAGCCAAGGAAACAAATTCAGAGATCCCGTTTTGCTCTTTGGTCGCGATAAAAGTCTTGTAAACCGCATCGTTTTGAGAACGTGCTTTTTCCATCGTCGGAGCGGAGGAAAAAACAAACAATTTCTTGTCCGTGTTCGGGTTGATCCCCGTATAAAATTTCTCTTTTTGTTTTAATTCCGGAGTATGAAAAGAAAGATTGTTCATATCCGAGTCAAAATTTACATCGGTTGACTTGTATAAAAACACCAGGGAAACCAGGGATATCAACAAAAAAGAAACTCGAATAAACGTTTTATTTAGTTTATAATTATTTTTATAGTTTCTGTTGTCCTTGATTTGAATGTGCAGACTTTCGATCAGTACAGGAAGAAATAATAAGGTAAAAAGTACCGATCCGGATAAGGTACACAGTGCAATTAATCCAAAATTCTGAAGTACCACCGAATTGGTAAAAAGCAATGCAGAAAGCGCCGCAATGGTTGTGAAACTTCCCAACATCATCGGCGAACTGATCTCCTTTACCGTCTTTACCACACTTCCCAAATGTTTCAGATGTGTAAAGAAATGGAAGGAATAGTCTAATACAATTCCAAGCAAAACAGATGAAGTAGCCAATGAAATAGCGGAAATTTCCGGATGCAGGTAACCGACCAGTCCGGCACCGCTTAAAATTCCGAAAAACCCGGGAAGCAGGAAATAAAACGGGGCCAGGATGCTCCTGTAATAAAACACGAGTAAGAGCAAAATGGCTGAAATGCTGATCACAGAAGTTAAAAACGTATCGTACTTTACTTGTTTCGCGTTTTCAACAGCAATTTGGAAGGTTCCGAAATAATCAAAATTCAATCCCTTTTCCTTTGCCTTTGCTTTTTTGAAATGTTCCAACCGATCGGCAAATGCTCCCAGTTTCTTGGTGTCTTTCTGATTCAGGTCAATTGTCCCGAAGAAAAAGGCATACTGTTCATCCCGAGAATAAACCACTCCTACCTTCACCACATAATTACCGGAATCGGTATTCGGATTCAATTGCTTCAATTGACCATACAACAACCCCAACGGATCGTTTGCTGCTAATTTGCTGATAAAAAAGGCATTGGATCCGGTTAACAGGCTTGCTGTTCTTTTCAATCCGGTTGCAATGGAATCCGGTTGCAGTTTCTCCTGAAGCAGCTCATAATCCTGGTCGGTCAGGTTCCGAACTGAACTTTTTTGCAGAAAAGCAATCAAAGCACCTTCATCGACGGGCTTGACAACTTCAATATCCTTTAACTCTTTTGGAAATCGTTTCTCAAGATCCGCTTTCAGTTGTTCTAATTTCTCCAGCGTTAGTTCTTCATCCTCCTGGGCTTTTATAGAGAAGACGACCTGCTTATTCAGTTTGTTCTTCTGAACAATGTCATTAAATTTTTTAAATTCTTTGCCCTGTGGGAAAATGGCGTATAAATCCTCGTTTATCTTTAACTTGGAGACTCCGTATAGTAAAAAACCCAGCACAAGCGTGAAGCTTCCCCAAAAAACAAGTCTTTTTTTAAGAAAAAATTCAACTATTCGCGCGCAAATTTGACCGATCATTCGTGTTGGTTTCAGGAAGAGGAGTAATATCAGGTGGCAAAACTACAAAAATATCTCATGCAGTGAGTTTTGCACCGGTTTTGTATGCATGAAGTAATTTTTTGAATCTTGGTTTGTCCCATTTCTTCAAAATAATCAGGGACGCATTGAATGCCGTTTTTACAGCAATGGGTACACCGCCGCCCAATTCCGCCCACTGACCGCCGATAATCAGGTTCTCCACCGGAGTCCGATAATGTGCAATTTTGCTTTGCATATTCTTTCTTCCTGGTCTTGTTCCCATCATCGAGCCGTTCTTATTTCCGGTATAACGCTGATAGGTTACCGGTGTGGCAACTTCATAAAACAAAATATGTTTTCTCAAGTCCGGACACATTTTGGCCTCTACCCGTTCAAAAATGACTTGAGCAAAATCATCCTTCAGCTTCTTATAAGCTTCCGTGCGAACAAAATCTCCCTTTGCGTTCGTTTCAGTCTGCCAATTGTTCATGTAATCCATCCAGGCAGGAACATACAAGGTAACCGTTCCCATTCCTTCCGGTGCGAGGGTTTTATCCCGAACCGTCGGGGCCAAAACCGAAATAGCCGATTTATGAGGATCCCCCGAACTGTGCTCATCACGCGTACTGGATCCTTCACAAACCAATGTCAGTTCATGCCCGAAACCCAAACTTTCTGCCGTGCAATCCAAGGCAACGGATATCGTCACCGAAGAACTGTACATTTCAGAATCATTGAGTGTTTCAAAAAATTTAGGTGGGACCAGATTCGGCGGGACCAATTTCCGGTACAGAAAATCTACATCACATGCTGCAATCACATATTTTGTCTTTACAGTATAGTCTTTCGCCCTGTTTTTATAGCGAACAGCCGTGATTTCTTCCTTCTCAAAATCGAAACCAACCACTTCCGAGCTTAAGCGAATCTCGCAGTTATCCGGATGAACCTGTTTTTCCAACCATGCCGGAATCACCTGACTTCCACCGATCGGTGGATTTTGGTAATCGGAATTATACGCCCAGGCAATGGGAAAGATACAAGACAACAGGTCGCGTTCCGTACAAAACAACTCTTGCAGTTCCGGATCCTTAAAAAATTTACTCAATCCTTTTTTCACATCATCACCACCGATAGCATAAGGAATCAAGGGATAAATGATCCCAAGTTGTTTCATACGAAAAAAAGGGATTTCCAGCGGAGATTTGGTTTCTATGGATTGGAAGAATTCCGGAAACCGGAGTGAAACCTTCGCAATACGTCTGGCAACTTTAAAAAAACGTTCAATTCCCGCTTTTTCATGTGGAAAGTCCAAAATCAACCGGTCTCTCAGTTCATCGGGGTTGTTGGTGAGCAGGTAGTCGTGATTGGAAGAAATATGCCGCTGAATACGCTCCATCAGCTGCGGTTTCGGGTAATCCTCCCCCAGCATTTTAAAAACACGCGTTACCGTTCCTTTTTCATTGTATTGATTCAGCCAGTGTATCGCTGTGTCAAACACAAAATCCTTCCGCTCGAATCCTTGCAGGTATCCGCCTATCAGGTAGTGTTTTTCCAATACAAGGACTTTCATTCCCGATCTGGACAGCAATGCTGCGGAAAGTAAACCACTTACTCCCGAACCGATGATGGTGACGTCAAATTCTTCGTTCATTCGGCTTCAAAATTAATGAAATACCGCTTTCAGTGCTTCCAACTTTCCGATTTTAGTAATTTGCCTGCTACTAAGAATTCGCATACAGGTTAGAAACTATTTTTTTTTCCTAACTTTGGCGCCACGTTTAAATTAACCCTGATCGAACGGCAAGTAACTAAACTCAAATTCGATATAGATTGAACCCATGAAAGCATTAAACTCTTTATACGAGGCACAAAAAATTGCCTTCAGCCCGTTTGTATTCCAAACTGTCTACACTATGTCCAGTCTTGGAATTATGGACGAATTGTATGAAGAAAGAGATGGTTTAACAATCGAAGAAATTGCAAAACGCAAAAACATCAGCGAATATGGGGTCCGGGTCTTGGTTGAAATGGCGAAGGCAGCAGACGTCCTGGAACTGATCGATGATAAATATACGCTTTCGAAAATCGGGTATTTTCTGACACGGGACGAAATGACCAAGGTGAACATGATGTTTACCCAGGACATCTGCTACAAAGGGCTTTTTCACTTAAAAGAGTCTATTTTGAATGGAAAACCGGAAGGATTGAAAGAAATTGGTCCCTGGAAGACGATTTATGAAGGATTATCCATCCTGCCGGAACAATTGAAAAAATCCTGGTTTGAATTCGATCATCATTATTCGGATAATTCATTCGGAGAAGCATTGAAGATCATCTTCAGTCATCATCCGAAACACATTTACGATATTGGCGGGAATACCGGGAAATGGGCAATTGCAAGTACGCAACACGACCCGGATGTTCGTGTGAGTATTTTTGATTTAGGTGTTCAATTAAAAGTGGCCAAGGCAAATATTGAAGCAATTCCTGAAATCAGGGACCGCGTAGATTACAATGAGCGTGACATGCTGGATCCGAATTCGGAAATTCCTGCGGGAGCAGATGTTTACTGGATGAGCCAGTTTTTGGATTGTTTCAGTGAAAAAGAAATCGAAGCCATTCTGTTGAAGATCAAGAAGAACATGAAACCGGATGCAACGATATTCATCATGGAAACATTTATTGATGATCAGCGTTTTCCTGCTGCGGAATTTAGTTTAATTGCTACCTCCCTCTACTTTACCGCATTGGCAAACGGAAACAGTAAAATGTATTCTTCCACTGCCATGAAATACATTGTTGAAAAAGCAGGTTTCGAAACCGTTCAGGAGCATCGTCTCCATATGGACCGCTTCCATACTATTCTTGAAGTTAAATTACCGAAATAAGTTACTCCCACTTAAAGCTACATGAACAAACTTGATTTAAAACAAATAGAATCCTTTAGTCTTGAAAAAAAGGAATACATCATTTCCGACGATGTTCGCAAGGAATTGGAAAGATCGTTTTCATTTCTTCAGGAATTTTCAAGTGATAAGATCATTTATGGAATCAATACCGGTTTTGGACCGATGGCTCAGTTCAAAATTGATGAGGATAAACTAAATCAACTTCAATACAACCTGATCAGAAGTCATTCATCCGGAACAGGAAACGTATTGGATGCAGAATCCGCAAGAGCGGTTGTGCTTTCCCGTTTAACCAACTTCATGCAGGGAAATTCGGGAGTAAGTTACGGGGTTATTGAAAAATTAGTTCAGTTCCTGAACCACGACATTATTCCGGAAATTTACGAACACGGAGGAGTTGGCGCCAGCGGTGATTTGGTTCAACTGGCTCATTTGGCTTTAAACCTGATCGGCGAAGGATATGTGTACATCGACGGTACGCGCAGAAAAACTTCGGAAGTACTGGCTGAAAAGAACATCACCCCGCTAAAAGTCAAATTGCGCGACGGACTGGGATTGATGAACGGAACATCCTGCATGTCAGGGATCGGTTCTGTGAACCTGATCTATTCCTACCGTTTATTGGACTGGGCGATCGCAGCTTCAACCATGATCAACGAGATTGTGGAAGCGTATGATGATTCCTTCTCTGTCGGTTTAAATGAAGTGAAATTACATTCAGGACAACAGGCAATTGCAAAATCCATGCGTGATTTCCTGAAAGACAGCACATTGATCAAAAAACGTGAAGAGCTTTTCACAGACGATAAAGTAGCAGAAACGACCGAATTCAAGAAAAAAATCCAGGAATATTATTCCATCCGTTGCATTCCACAAATCCTCGGACCGGTGAAAGACACACTGGATTTTGCGAAAATGATCATTGAAAACGAGATCAACTCCACAAACGATAATCCGGTGGTGAGCCTGGACCGTGAAAATGTATTCCACGGAGGAAACTTCCACGGAGATTATATCTCATTGGAAATGGATAAGATCAAATTGGTTATTACCAAACTGACCATGCTCGCGGAAAGACAATTGAATTTCCTTCTAAACAGCAAGATCAACGGCATTTTTCCTCCGTTTTTGAACACCCAGACTTTGGGACTAAACTTCGGGATCCAGGGAATGCAGTTTACAGCAACTTCAACCACAGCCGAAAACCAAATGCTTTCCAACTCCATGTATGTTCACAGTATTTCCAATAATAATGACAATCAGGACATTGTAAGTATGGGAACCAACAGTGCAGTCATTACGAAAAAAGTCATTGAAAATGCTTTCCAGGTAATGGCGATCCACATGATGTCTGTATGTCAGGCCATCGATTTACTCGATGAAACCAAGAAAAACAAGCTTTCTTCCAAAACGAAAGAAATTTATAATCAAATTCGTGCGGTATCTCCGACAATCAACGAAGATATTCCACAATTTGAAGCTATCCGAAACGTAACAAACACCCTTAAGAAAACAACACTTGCCCTATGAAATGTGCTCTAGTCACAGGTGCATCCCGAGGAATTGGACGTGCGATCGCGCAACAACTATCCCAGGACTTAAACCTGCATATCTTAATCAACTACGCTTCCAATAAAGCTGCCGCAGAAGAAACTTTAAGTTTAATTCAGCAAGCAGGAGGAACCGGTGAGTTAATGCATTTTGATGTAAAAGATGGTGCTGCCGTAAAAGCTGCCGTTGAAAACTGGTATACCAATAATCCGGAAGGCATTATTCATGTGTTGGTAAACAACGCCGGTATTACAAAAGACAACTTATTTCCATGGGTTACCGAAGAAGATTGGGATGCTGTATTGAACACTTCGCTGAAAGGAATGTATAACTGCACACAAGCAATTATACAGCGTATGTTAAGACAACGAAGCGGACGCATCATCAACATTGCTTCTCTGAGCGGATTAAAGGGTGTTCCGGGACAAACAAATTACTCTGCCGCAAAAGGTGGCATGATTGCTGCTACAAAAGCACTTTCCCAGGAAATCGCAAAACGAAACATTACCGTAAATGCGATCGCACCGGGTTTCATTGAATCGGATATGACCAGTGAGCTGGATATGAATGAATTAAAACGAATGGTCCCTGCAAACCGCTTTGGAAAAGTGGAAGAAGTAGCGTATCTTGCGAGTTTTTTGGCATCAGATAAAGCTGCATACATTACCGGGGAAGTAATTAATATTAACGGAGGAATTTACGCTTAACTATGGAACATCGTGTAGTAATTACCGGAATTGGTGCCTACTCGTGTTTAGGAGAAAACCTGGACACAGTTCTGGAATCCTTACGCCTTGGCCGAAGTGGTGTTATTTATGATGAACAGCGTAAAGACTTTGGTTATCGTTCCTGCTTTACCGGAATGGTTGCCGAACCGGATTTGAACCCGTTCCTGTCACGCCGGCAGCGCATTGGGATGCATCAACCGGCGCGTTATGCTTTTATGTCAACCAAAGAAGCCATGGAAGGCTCTGGTTTGGATGCCGACTTTTTAGACAAGACAGAAACCGGGATCATCTTCGGAAACGATTCAACTGCCGGTGCGGTGGTTGAAACCGTAGACAAAGTACGTGCAAAAAAGAACACCACACTGATTGGAAGCGGAGATATCTTCCAGAATATGAACTCGACTGTGAACATGAACCTTTCGACAATCTACAAATTGAAAGGAATGAACTTCACGATCTCAGCTGCCTGTGCTTCAGGATCACATTCTATTGGAATGGGTTATCTACTGATCAAACAAGGATTGCAGGAACGCGTAGTTTGCGGAGGCGCGCAAGAAATCAACGTATATGCCATGGCAAGTTTTGACGGACTGGGAGCATTTTCCGTAAGAGATGCCGCTCCGTCAATGGCAAGCCGCCCGTTTGACAGAGACCGTGACGGCCTTGTTCCCTCTGGAGGTGCAGCCACCGTGATCATCGAATCATTGGAATCTGCTTTGAAGCGGAATGCACCGATTTACGGGGAAATTGTTGGATTCGGGTTTTCTTCCAATGGAGATCACATTTCGAATCCTAATTTCGACGGTCAGTTCAGATCCTTGAACATGGCTTTGAAACAAGCAAACCTGACACCAAAAGATATTGACTACGTCAATGCGCATGCTACTTCAACTCCGATCGGGGATTCAACCGAAGCAGAAGCCATTTTCAGCGTACTGGGCTCCAAAGTTCCTGTAAGTTCTACCAAAAGTATGACCGGGCACGAATGTTGGATGGCAGGAGCAAGCGAGGTTGTTTATTCATTATTAATGATGAACAATGATTTTATTGCTCCGAATATTAATTTTGAAAATCCGGATGAACAATCGGAAAAAATCAATATCATTCCGAGCTACAGGGAGCAGAATATTGATTGTTTCCTGTCCAATTCATTTGGATTCGGAGGAACCAATTCCTCACTGATTATCAAAAAGTTTAAAAAATAGAGTTTACCTAAACATCATGAAAAGAGAAGACATCATTCTTACTACAAAACAATTTTTATCTGACGAATTTGAAGTTGACGCAACATTGATCCAGCCCGGTAATAATTTGCAACAAACCTTGGATCTGGATAGCTTGGATTACGTGGACCTGGTTGTTGTTATTGAAGAAAACCTGGGAATTAAACCAACGGCTGAAGATTTCAAAACAATTGAGACTTTTAACGATTTCTACGATCTAGTTGAACAACGTTTGAACGCCTGAGAGTGAATGGAACAAAAATGGGATGGTAAGACCAAAGGCTCACTTTGGGGGTATAAATTCTTTATTTACGCTATTCGATTTTTAGGGGTTCGGTTTGCCTACTTTTTTTGTATCGGAGTTTCCGGTTACTTTCTGCTTTTTTCCCGTAAACCGCGCAGAGCCTTAATTTCTTTTTATCAAAAAGGACTGGGATATACAAAATGGCAGGCAACCAAAGCAACTGCCAGGAACCTGTATTTGTTCGGTCAGACCCTTATCGACAGAATTGCCTTAAAAACCCCGCGAAAAAAAATCTTTTCGTTTCGTTTCAATAACGAAGAAGCTCTAATCCAAATGAATGAGGCCGGTAAAGGTGGATTTCTTTTTTCAGCTCATGTAGGAAATTGGGAAAATGCAGGAAATCTGCTAGGTGAACGGATTACGTTAAAAATCAGCATTTTGATGCTGGATGCTGAAGTTCAGAAAATCAAAGCGTATCTTGAAGACTCAACCGGAAAATCACAATACCAGCTCATCCCGATCAAAGACGACCTGTCTCACCTCATTTTGATCCACCAGGCACTCAAACGCAATGAATTGATAGCACTGCACGCAGATCGCACAACACCGGGTCAAAAGAACTTCAGATTACCCTTTTTGAACGGTTTTGCAGAATTTCCCGCCGGACCTTTTATCATGGCCCATAAATTCAAAGTTCCGCTTACCTTTGTATATGCCGTTAAATCAGGAAGTACCCATTACGAATTGAGCGCTACAGATCCGCTCACAATGTTTGAATCTCCTGAAAAAATTGCAGAAATTTATGTAAAACGCCTGGAAGAACAGGTGAAGGCAAGCCCGACCCAATGGTTTAACTTTTTTGAATATTATGTTGATTAACAAAGAAAATATCACATCCATCATTCCGCAAAGAGCTCCGTTTGTGATGATAGATCATCTGTTGGCAGCAGACGAAACGGGTTTCAGAACCGAATTTAAGATCGCATCGGATAACTTATTCTTGGAGAATACCGTTTTATCCGAATCAGCATTGATCGAAAACATTGCACAAACCTGTGCTGCCGGTTTCGGTTATTTGAACAGCCTGGAAGAAGGCGGCGAACCCAAATTGGGATTCATCGGAGCTGTTACCCAGGTTCAGGTTGAACAAGCGGCAAAAGAAAACGACCTGATCGAAACATCCGTTCAGGTTTTGAGCACCTTTGATACCATTCATTTGGTAGAAGGAACAGCAAGGTCTAATGGAAAAGTACTTTTAACCTGCCAAATGAAAATTGTTTTGGCATGAAAATATTGAAATCATCGATCCTTGTACCTGTTCGTTTCAGTGAAACCGATGCTATGGGCGTTGTATGGCATGGAAACTACCTGAAATTTTTTGAAGATGCCCGCGAGCAATTCGGAAGAGATTATGGAATTGAATACCTGGATGTACATGCACACGGTTACTTCATCCCGATCGTAAAATCCGAAATTTCTCACAAAGCTTCCATCTTTTACGGCGAAGGTGCGCTGATCAATATTATCCTGGAACAACACGACTCCGCAAAAATCGTGTTCCGGTATGAAGTGATCAATAATAAGACAAAACAAGTTGCGGCAACCGGCATGACCATGCAGGTCTTCATGTTTACTTCCGATCGGACACTGGAATTAATCAAACCCGAGTTCTACCGCATTTGGGAAGAAAACCAAAATTGGATCGATGGATAAACCCATTTACATACAAACACTTTCTTTGGTAACTCCGCTTGGAAATTCGGTGGACCAACATTTGGATGCCTTTAAGAACGGTGTTTCAGGAATCAAATTGGTGGAAAAGGCCGGTTTTCAGGATACAACCATTCCATTGGCCATTAAAAGTGAACTCACTTCTGATCGCTACAACACCCTTTTAAGAGAAGCCCTCAAAAAGGCACAAGCAAATCTTTCCACGTCGGGCAGAACGGCAGTCATTGTCAGTTCCACGAAGGGAAACATCGATTTGCTCCCGGGCGATACTTTTGCGGGCACGCAGCCTATCATACATGAATTCTTCCCGAAAACGGAAATATTTATCATTTCAAACGCCTGTATTTCTGGGGTAATAGCTATTAACACCGCTGCAGATTATTTGCTTGCGGGAAATTACGACCAGGTAATCGTCATTGGAATCGATGCGGTATCCGAGTTTGTTTCTTACGGTTTCCAAAGTTTGTTCGCCTTGAGTAACGAGACATGCAAACCATTTGACAAATCCAGGAACGGAACTGTATTGGGTGAAGGTTGTGGAATTGTTTTGGTTTCAACCCAAAAACCGGATGGTTTTGCGGTTTTGTACAAAGGTGGCTCCTCCTCCAATGACGCCAACCACATTTCCGGTCCGTCCCGAACAGGTGAAGGATTGGTCCGGTCCATTGAGAAAACATTCAAGCGAAGCCAGGTAAGCGTTCGCGATATTGATTTCATTTCTGCTCATGGAACTGCAACCATATTCAACGACGAAATGGAAAGCATTGCTTTCGGCCGGACCAATTTAGACCGGGTTCCTCTGAACAGCATGAAAGGTTATTTCGGTCATACTTTAGGTGCAGCCGGTATTCTCGAGACCATTATGAGCATTGTTTCAATGGAAAAAAGCATCCTTTTCCCAAACCTCGGATTTAAAGAGACCGGAACTTCAATTCCCTTAAATATCATCCAACGTTTGGAATCCAAAGAATTGCATACCTTGTTAAAAACCGCTTCCGGATTCGGAGGAGGGAATGCCAGTCTAATCTTACAAAAACAGCCGTGAAGATCTTAGCACATAGTTATGTTTGTCCGAAAGGGACATTCCTGAACGGAAAGTTGGTATACGACACTGCGGAAGAAGAGAATCCGCTTAAATCGGCATACCAGCAACTTGGAGTGGAATACCCGAAATTCTATAAAATGGATGTACTCTCGAAAATGGCCTTTATCGGGACGGAAATTCTGCTGCCATTCTTCCCAAAAGATGCCGACCTGGAAAACGACCTTCAATTAATCTTTGCAAATAGTTCAGCCAGTCTGAATACAGATAACCTCTTTGTAGAAAGCTACGAACAGTTAAAGACTCCCAGTCCTTCGCTGTTTGTCTATACCTTGCCCAACATCGTTACCGGTGAATTGTGCATCCGGCACAAATGGTACGGCGAAAACTGCTTTTTCGTAGAAGAGACTTTCAATCCGCTTCATTTCTCAGAATGGTCACAAATAGCGTTAAATAAAGGAAATAACAGCTGTTTATGCGCCTGGGTAGAGGCAAAAACGAATGGCGAACAAGAATGTTTCCTATTTTTGCTAACTAATTCTGAAGATGGGGGGAATTCAATCGAACGTGAACTTTCAACGCTAATTAAACAATACAGAAATGAGTGACTTAAAAGAAAACCTAAAGGCTCAAATTATTGAGCAACTGAACCTGGAAGATTTAACACCCGCAGATATACAAGACGACGCTCCTCTATTCGGAGATCAGGGACTTGGATTGGACTCGATTGATGCCCTGGAATTCATTGTTTTACTGGATTCTAACTACGGGATCAAAATCGCGGATCCGAGCGAAGGAAAAGAAATCTTTCATTCGGTAAATACCCTGGCGGATTACATTTCTAAACATCAATAAATGCGCATCTACGTTACTGGATACGGCGTTATTTCTTCTGTAGGTGAAAATTCGGAAGAAAATTTGCTTGCACTGCGTTCCGAAAAAACAGGAATCAAGCAAGGCAAAAAGACCTATACAGAACGTTTCAAAGTTGGCGAGATTCATTGGTCGAACGACGAATTGGTTCAACGCTTCAACTTAACGCAACATGCTTCCAGAACAGCCATCCTTGGTATGATTGCTGCAAAAGAAGCATTCAACGGACATCTATTGGATCCGGAAATCAAAACAGGTTTGATTTCGGGAACTTCCGTTGGTGGAATGGACGTGAGTGAAATTGCTTACAAGGATTTTCTATCCGGGGAAAGCGACGATCTGAACGTATATAAAAATCACCCCAGCGGAACCACCAGTGAACAAATTGCAAAAGAACTTGGAATCGACGGGTATGTCAATACCATTTCAACAGCATGTTCCTCCGCAGCAAATTCCATTATGCTCGGTGCACGCATGTTGCTAAGCGGTCAACTGGATCGCGCAGTGGTTGGTGGAACAGACGGGCTCTCTCAATTTACCATCGCAGGATTTCGTTCATTGATGATCTTCGACGAAGAATGGTGCAGGCCTTTCGATGAAACACGAAAAGGAATAAACCTGGGAGAAGGTGCCGGATTTTTGGTATTGGAAACAGAAGAAACAATCAAAAAAACCGGGAAAAAACCTTTGGCAATTCTTGCCGGCTGGGGAAATGCTTCCGATGCTTACCACCAAACAGCTTCTTCACCTGAAGGATACGGAGCCACACTTGCAATGAAAAGTGCATTGAGCGTTGCCGGACTGAAACCGGACGATATTGATTACATCAATGCGCACGGGACAGCAACTCCAAACAACGATCTTTCCGAATCACACGGGATCAAAACGGTCTTCGGCTCATCCATACCTCCTTTCAGTTCTACCAAATCCTATACGGGCCATACACTGGCAGCTTCAGGAGGAATTGAAGCGGTGTTTGCAATCCTGGCACTGAACAAAGGGTTGTTGCTTCCAAACCTGAATTTCAAACAAGCGATTGAAGAAACTGGCCTGGTTCCCGTGAAAAGTTATTCGGAAGGAAACGATATCAAACATATTTTATCCAACTCATTTGGGTTCGGGGGAAATAATTCAACCATCATTTTAAGCAAGGTTTAATATGTATTTCATTCAACATATCGAATCAATTACACATCAGGACTCCTTCCAGAAAGAAAATATCTGGAATGAGCTGAAACCTTTGGCTGGTGAAAATGAATTGATTTCTCCGGATTACAAAAATTACATTCCCGTTGCAGCACTCAGAAGATTGAGTACGATCTTACGCATGGGAATTACAGCTGCGAAAGCGTGCCAGGAAAAAGTTCCTGCTGAATTCGATGCGATCTCTGTCGGAACAGCACTTGGTTGTTTAACGGATACTGAAAAATTCCTGGTGACGATCAATACCGTAAGCGGTGATGTGCTGTCACCGACCGCCTTTATTCAAAGCACACACAATACCATTGCCGGTCAGATTTCGCTGGATCTGAAAAACCATGCATACAACATGACCCATACGCAAAACGCCCTTTCGTTTGAAGTGGCGCTGAAAGATGGTCTTTTGTGCATTGATGAAGGAAAACATTCGGTTTTGGTAGGCGCTGCAGATGAAGCAATCCCATTTTTGGAACGATTACGCGGCAGCCTGATTGAGACCACTTATCCCTTTACTTCCGGTGCTACATTTATGGTATTATCCGGTGAAAAAGGCAATTCGATTGCTTCGATCCGGGCGTGTAATGTTTCTTTCTCTGATAAGCATACCGAAACCCAAGTAGAACAGTTCCTGGAAGCAAATCATTGCAGTTTACAGGATGTAGATTTGATTTTGGAGGCTGGTTTTGATTTTAAATCGAAAGCAAAAAATCACATTTCCTTCCCGGAATATACCGGTTTTTATCAGAGTGCTTCTGCTTTTGCTGTTCACATGGCAAATGATTGGCTGATCAATCATGTAAATGATTCACGAATTTTGATCGTAAATAATTTAGAACTAAATAAATTGGGCTTAACGCTCATATCCAGAAATGAGGTGGAAGCATAGACTCAACATCGCAGTTGCACTAAGTACATTGTTAATTGTCATTCTGATTTTCCGTAACAGCCCTTATTTGTGGCTCTGGATCTTCTTTGTGGTTTCCAATTTCTGCGTTTTTCTTGTTTTTGGAATCGTATTTCTGCGTTTTCAATATTTCTACCCTTCCATCTTTCGAAACACCGGTCCTGAAGTCATTCTCACTTTTGATGACGGTCCGGACCCCATCCAGACACCGCGCATTTTGGATACACTTCAAAAACACGGTATCAAGGCAATCTTTTTTGTAATCGGTCATAAAGCCCAGGAACATCCGGAAATTTTACACCGGATCATTTCAGAAGGACATTCCGTTGGAAACCATACACAAAACCACTCGCTTTTCTTTGCCATGCTCCACAGCGAGAAAATAGCAACGGAAATTGATCAGTTTACGCAAAACATTGAACCGCTGGTATCGGAGAAGATTACTATTTTCAGGCCACCCATCGGTTATACCAACCCGAAGATTGCCCGTGCATTACGCAGAAGAAAAATGAAAATCATTGCGTGGAGTGTACGTTCCTATGATTCTTTTAAAAACAGGGAAGCCTTGTTGAACCGCTTGATGAAAACAAGACCGGGAAGTATCGTTTTACTGCATGATAATCTGGAACAAACAGCAGATATCCTGGAGGAATACATTCACCAGGCCAAAACAAATGGTATTATCTTTGCAAACCAAGAAAATCTGAAAAAATTCATTCATGAAATTAATAAGTAGTATCCTGCTCTTTCTGCTGTTTGCAAGCAACCTGTCAGCACAGGAGTATACCAAGATTGCAGATCCGAAAGGATGTAAAGCAACTCTGGAAAAACAGCACAAAGAGACGAAATCCATCCAGGCAGATTTTACCGAAACCGTTACTTCTTCGTTGTTAACTGCCGCTCAAAAGGGAGCTGGGAAAATGTGGTATAAGCGGGAAAACAAAATTCGCTGGGAAAAATCAAAACCGGAAAGCCAGATTATCCTGATCAATGGAAAAGCAGTGAGGCTTCAGGAAAAAGGGAAGGAAGTAAGCAGTGCTTCTTCCAAAATGGTGGTGAAAAAGATCCAGGGTTTAATGGTGCAAATGATGACCGGAGAGTTTCTGAATGAAAAGGAATTCAAGATCAGCTATTTTGAAAACAAATCCAATTACAAACTGATTCTTACTCCCAAAAGCGACAAGATGAAACGCTATGTTTCCGAAATTAACCTGGTTTTCAGCAAAAAAGAAGGAACCATTAAAGAACTGACCATGCTAACCGACAGTGACAACAAATTGGTTTACAGCTTTTCCAATATGGAAGTGAACGGTACTATTAACGATTCTAAATTCACCTCTTTCTGATGATTTTAAAAGATACTTTTTATACGATCAATGCGTTGACATTTAAAGATAATATTCTGGAAGCAACGTTTACCATTGATGCAAAACATCCCATTTACAAAGGACACTTCCCGGGCAATCCGGTAACACCCGGAGTGGTGCAGTTGGAATTGGTAAAGGAAATCCTCGGGACACAGTTCAACAGAGTTATCCAATTAAAAACCCTGGCTACCAGCAAATTTTTGGCTGTTTTAAATCCGGTGAACACTCCTGAAGCGACTTTCAAAATGACCGTGACAGAACAGGAAGGTCAAAATCTGAAAGTTTCAGGGCAATTGAGCACATCGGAAGGAGTTTGTTTGAAATTCAGCGGAATTTATTATTAAAATCAATATCCTTTAGGTACGCGAATAATTGTGTGCCTACAGATTTATAATTTTGGTTCCTTGCGGAATAGCTTCAACAGGGTAAAGCTCACCAAAAAAGACAACACGAAAGCAATCGTTGCAAAGATGAAGGCTCCGATTGCGTATTGATATACATTGTTTTGAATCGCTTCCAGGCTCATGTCAGTCAATTGTGCTGAATTCGTTTCACCCGTTAAGAACAATTGTCCGCAAAGAAAACTGCCATAAATAATAAACGGGATCATCGGTGGAATGGAAATGTTTGCAGCAGCAATGAACAGCACCTTATTCATCCGGAACAGAACTGCCAGTGGTATCCCGATTAATAATTGAAATCCCCAAAGCGGAACAATCCCCATAAAAAATCCAAATCCGATAGAAAGTGCCTTCCGGAAATTCGGCTCTTCCGGTTTGATTGCCTCGTGTTTGATCACATTCCAGGTTTGAATGGAAAACAGTTTTCTCGGATAATACCAAATCAGGGCAGTAAGTACCAAAACCGTATTCAAAATACTGATTCGCGTAAAATCCCTCGCCGGCCGAAAATGAGAAACGCGTTCGGAAGGATCGTATTTCACTTGGATGGGAACTGCCACAAAAGGAACAAAACGCCAGGCTAACTTTACAATAACCTCGATCTCCAATTCAAATTTATTGGTGAACAACCAGATCTTCTTCAGCGGGTTCAATGGATAAATCCGAAAACCGGTCTGTGTGTCCGGTAAGGTAATCCAGGTTTCCACTTTGAACCAGAAATTGGAGAATTTATTCCCGAAAGAACTTTTTTGCGGAACTCCTTCCTGGCTCATATTCCTGGAACCCATAATGACCGCCCCGGGATGTTCCAGAGCATGTTCGATCAATACCGGAATATCGTTGGGATAATGCTGGCCGTCCGAATCGATCGTCAACGCATTCGAATACCCTTTTTCCCGGGCAAACTTAAAAGCCCTTCGCAAAGAATAACCTTTCCCTTTGTTCACTTCATTGGTCAGAATAGTAACTTCTTCTTCAAAAGATTTCAAAATCTCGGGAGTGGAATCCGTTGCCCCGTCATTGACAATGATTATGCAATGAGACGGAACATAAATCAGCACCTCGCGAATAACACGCTCCAAAGTACGTTCGTTATTGTAGGTGGGAATAATTACGCAACCGTTTATACTTGTAATTGATGCCAGACTTGATTCCATGTCGCACAAAATTAATCATAACTTTTCAAGAATTCATTCCTAAAATCAACGGATGAGCTTTTCAAAAGAGCGCAAAAAAGTAGTTTAGAAACAAAACCTTGTTAAATTTGTACAGGTAAAAGCTTAAACACTTTTATTCAGAACCCAGTTAAGTATGGCACAGAACATCTTAGTTATTCATTATTCTCAATCCGGACAACTCACGGAAATTCTGCAAAATTTTTGTAAACCATTTGCTGACAGCACGATAGAATGGATAAAAGTTGAACCGTCAACACCATTTCCATTTCCCTGGACAAGTGCTTCATTTTTTGACGCCATGCCTGAAACAGTTCTTGAAAAACCCGTTCCGATCAAACCGCTTCATTTTGAACGCTCGCAATACGATCTGATTATTTTCGGATATCAGCCCTGGTTCCTATCCCCTTCCCTTCCAGCATCAGCTATTTTGCAGGATGAGGAATTCCGCAAAATCATGAATGGTACAAACATTGTAAGTGTGCTCGGATGCAGAAATATGTGGATCAATGCCCAGGAAGCAGTTAAACAACAAATTGCTTCTGCCGGAGGGAAATTAATTGGGAATGTTCCCTTAATCGACAAAACCAGTAACTTGATCAGCGTAGTCACCATCTTGCATTGGATGTTGACCGGACAAAAGACGAAGAAATGGGGTGTTTTTCCAATACCGGGTGTTTCGGACGAAGACATTCGGGATGTCAGCCAGTTTGGAGCCTTATTAAAGGAGAAATTAAGTGCCAATCAAACGGATGAATTCCAGGATGCACTTGTTGCGAAAGGCGGGGTAATTATTCCGGTTTCTATTCTATTTATAGAATCCCGTGCAAAAATGCTTTTCAGGATTTGGGCAAATTTGATTACAAAGAAAACGGCGAAAGGAGGAAATCGAAAATTCTGGATTAACTTCTTTAAATATTATTTGATTTTCGCTTTATTTATCGTTTCGCCAATTGTTTTAATGATATATCATATCTTTGTACGCCCGTTTAAAGGACAACATATAAAACGCGAATTAGCATATTACAGAGGCACTCAATTGAGATAAGGAATGAGCTTGAAGGAAGTATATATAACACGTACGGCATCTTTTTTACCTAATACTCCCATTTCAAATGATGAAATGGAAGAATATTTAGGATTAATTAACGACCGTGCTTCTAAATCGAGAAGAATTGTTTTGCGTAACAACGGAATCAAAAACCGGTATTATGCAATTCGTAAAGATGGGACGGCCACTCATACCAATTCAGAAATGGTTTCATTGGCTATTCGCAATTTGTTTCAGGATAATCCAGAGGAAATCAAGGAAATCGATTTGCTCAGCTGCGGAACATCCTCGCCGGACCAAATGATGCCATCGCACGGTGTGATGGTTCATGGATGGTTACCGGAATCCGGAAATATTGAAGTAGTTTCTCCTTCCGGAGTTTGCTGTTCCGGAATGCATGCAATGAAATATGCCTACATGGCTATCAAATCGGGAATGAGTAAAAAAGCGATTTCTTCCGGTTCAGAGCGCTTATCCCGCGTATTGAGCTCCGATAAATTTGAATTGGAAATTCAAAAGCTGACGGAATTGGAAGAAAACCCGTACTTGTCTTTCGATAAAGATTTCCTTCGCTGGATGTTATCTGATGGCGCTGCTGTTTTCATGTTGGAAGACAAAAAAAGCACCAATGGCCTTTCGTTGCGGATTGATTGGGTAGAGGGGGTTTCTTTTGCCAACGAGATCGAAGCATGTATGTATATGGCCGCCGATAAAATGGAAGATGGCACGTTGAAAAGCTACATGGATTACGATCCGCAGGACATGATTGAAAAATCCATCCTCAGTATCAAACAGGACGTGAAGCTTTTGGACGAATACATTGTGAAATTGGGATTCCATAAACTGAAAACCAAATTTGAAGAGAGTAATCTGACCAACGAAGATGTGACTTGGTTCCTGCCACACATGTCCAGTTATTTCTTTGAAGACAAGATTTATAAGCAACTGGCTGAAAACGGGATGGAAATTCCCAAGGAACGCTGGTTCTCGAACCTTGCTACACACGGCAACGTGGGGGCGGGCTCCATTTACTTGATGGTTGATGAATTGTTCAACAGCGGGAAATTAAAAGCAGGTGACACCATTTTACTTGCAGTTCCCGAAAGCTCCAGATTCTCATACGTGTTTGCTTACTTAACTGTGTGCTAAATGAAAAAATCCGAAGTTCCGCAAGATAAAAGTGCTCTTGAAAATTTTACAAGAGAGGTTTGTTATGTGAAGAACGAAGACGGACAATACGATACGGAATTAAGTACGGGCTGGGAAGCAAAAAAAGTAGCTTTGGACGAAGCCTGGAAAGAAATCGAACGAAGAACTGCCGAGGCACGGGAACAAATCAAAAAAGGAGAGGCTAGTCCGATTCTTTACTTCATGGAGGAAAAACTGATGGATTTTACCGTACTATCCGGATACACCGGCATTTGGAAGTTCCGTATCAAAAGACATTTGAAACCGAATGCATTCAAAAAACTGAGCGATAACGTGCTGAAACGCTACGCGGATGCATTTGAAATCTCCATTAACGAACTCAAAAATTTTAAAGCTTAGTGTCAGAATTTACGCATCACCAAACTGCCCATTGCGAAAATGGGGTTACTGTGAGTTTACTGCAGCATCACGGGGTGGACTTCATTACTGAGCCGCTTGCTTTTGGAATGGGTTCAGGTTTATTTTACATCCATATTCCGTTTATGACCGTAAACAATGGTCCAGCTATTTCATTCAGAACAATGCCGGGAGCCATCTTTAAACGCACGTGTAAAGCACTGGATGTAAAAGTGGAACGAAAAAAATTCAAAGACCCGAAGGAAGCAACCCGTTTTCTGGATGAGAAGATCTCTCAAGGAATCCAGGTTGGCTGCCAGGTGGGTGTTTTTCACTTACCTTACTTCCCGAAAGAATACCGTTTCCATTTCAATGCACACAACCTGATCGTTTATGGAAAGGAAGGTGATCGTTACCTGGTAAGTGATCCGGTGATGGAAGTAACCACTTCTTTAAGCACAGAAGAACTGGAGCGCGTGCGCTTTGCAAAAGGTGCACTGGCACCCAAAGGACATATTTATTATCCTGTCCAGGTCGGTGAGATCACCCAAGAACAAATCAGGAGAGGAATTGCAAAGGGAATTAAACGCAATTGCAGAGATATGCTGAAGATTCCGGGTTCCATTGCAGGAGTAAAAGGAATCGTTTATACTTCGAAGAAAATTCGCGGCTGGAGAGAAAAATTAGGCCCTCGCCAAGCAGGTCTTCACTTAGGACAGATTGTCCGTATGCAGGAAGAAATCGGTACCGGAGGAGGTGGATTCCGTTTCCTATACGCCGCATTCCTGGAAGAAGCAGCTGTCATTATGCAGAATGACCAATTGGCCAGTATCTCAGAAACGATGACCAAAGCAGGTGACTTGTGGAGAGACAGCGCACTCCAAATGTCCGGGATTTACAAAGGGCGTTTAACCGAACAAAAAGATTTTGATGCTTGTGCTGACTTATTGGTAGAGATCAGTGCAGTAGAAAAAGAAGCATTTAAAGAATTGGCGAAAATCAAATTCTAAACGAGATGCAGGAGACTCTTTTGCATGTTTCAAACGTTTATAAAACCTACGGTAAAAGTGCTGTTCCAAGTTTGGACGGAATTGATTTTACCGTTGAAAAAGGAGAAATTGTAGGGATTTTCGGTCCGAACGGTGCCGGAAAAACAACTTTGATCTCCATTCTTTGCAGTATTTTGAACCCCACGCTCGGTTCGGTAAAGTATTATTTGGACGGAGAGAAAACCCCACGCGAAATTAGAAGCAAACTGGGGTTTGTTCCCCAGGATTTTTCCTTTTTCCCGGAATTGACAGCCAAGCAAAATTTGTCTTATTTCGGAAGCCTGTATAATCTCCAGAAAGCAGAATTAGAACAAAAAATAGATGATTTGCTGCAAAAAGTCGGACTTTTTCACGTAAAAAACCAAAAAGTATCCACTTTTTCGGGTGGAATGAAACGTCGGTTGAACCTCATCATTTCCTTGCTCCACAATCCTTCCATTCTATTCCTGGATGAACCGACTGTCGGAGTGGATGTTCAGAGTAAGATCGCGATCATGAACCTGCTTCAGGAGTTGAATCACCAGGGAACGACGATTATTTATACTTCCCATCATTTAAAAGAAGCGGAAGAATTTTGTAATCAGATCGTGTTGATCGATCATGGAAAGATCATTGCAAGTGAAACGCTGACAAATTTGTTAAAAAAACATGCTGTAAATAACCTGGAAGAACTGATTCTGAAACTGACCGGAACCTTATTACGCGATTGATGAGAAAATTAAAGGCCTCCATATGGAAAGAACTGTTGCTGGTACTTCACGATAAAGTGGGTTTGCTGTTGATGTACCTGATGCCGCTCTTGCTGGTTTTTATCATTACCATCGTACAAAACAGCGCCTTTCAAATCGTAAACGAAAACAAACTCACCGTTCTCATCTCCAATCAGGATAGAGGATCTTTGGGTGATTCCCTTGTAAAAGCATTGGTTCATTCCGGAAGTTTTGAGATCAGGAAAAACGACCATCTTTCCGAAAGTGCCGTAAAACGGATAACTATTGACGAAGATGCAATGCTCGGGATTTATATTCCGTCTAACTTTAGTGAGCGGCTTGCCAGCAATGCAGACAATATTTCCAAACTCATGCTGGAACAAATGGGTGTGATCGAAAAAGCCCCCAAAGTGACCCCGGAGAAACAGGAAATTGCGATTTATTTTGACCCGATTGTGCAGGAAAATTTTCGCATCTCTGTTATTAATGGAATTCAGGCCATTACAAACGGAATTGAGAACGAAGAAATGGTGGGAAAACTATTCCAGGAAATGGGGTATGATTCCATTCCACAAAATATCCGCCAGGCAATCATTAACCGCGAAACCAAACTGAAAATTGCGAATGCAAGCCTAAACGAAGTCGCAGAATTGATCCCGAATTCCAGCCAGCACAATGTGCCTGCCTGGTCAATCTTCGCGATGTTCTTCATGGTTATTTCCCTGGGAGGAAATATTGTAAAGGAACGCTTATCGGGAAGTTTTCTAAGACTTCAAACCATTCCACGGGGTTTTGCATTGACATTGATCTCCAAATTCCTGGTGTATCTTTTCGTTGCTTTATCCCAATTGCTATTGCTTTTCCTGATGGGAATTTACATTTTCCCACACATCGGTTTACCGCAGCTGGCCATGCCGAATGCATTCCTGCCCTTTTTGGTGGTTACGTTGCTTTCGGCAGTTTCCGCCATTTCTTATGCCGTTTTAGTTGGGACCTACGCCAAAACACAAGAACAGGCGAATGGTTTCGGGGCCATTTCAATCATCATTTTTGCGGCAATCGGAGGAATTTGGGTCCCTAATTTTGTGATGCCCGATTACATGCAAGCCATCGGAAATATTTCACCCCTGAAGTGGTGTCTGGAAGGTTATTATACGCTTTTCTTGAAAAATGGTGCGTGGAGTGAATTAATTGGTACTATAACTTTCTTATTTTTGTTCACGGTAATTTGTCAGCTATTGATATTCATCAAGTTGAGAATTCAAAATTATATTTAAAATATGACTACAAACAGAGAAGAATTAATCGTTGAGTTCAAAGAGCATTTAATCAAGTATTTGAACCTGTTGGATTTAGCTCCGGCAGATATTCAGAATGATGTTCCGTTATTCGGGGAAGAACTAGGTTTAGATTCTATTGATTCTGTGGAATTGATCGTTTTATTGGACCGTGAGTACGGGATTAAGATCAAAAATCCAACTGAGGGTAGACAAATTTTGGTTGACGTCAATACAATCGTAGATTATATTATTGCGAATAGAACAAAATAAGATCTATGACTGAAATTGTTGTAACAGGAATGGGTGCAATCAGTTCAATTGGATTGACAATTGCTGAAAATCTTTATTCTCTGAAGCATGAAATTTCGGGGATCAAAAAAGCCAAACATTTCAAATCTCACTATGCCGGTTCACTTGTATTCGGTGAGATTGATCAAAGTGACGAGTCTCTTCTGGAAGAATTGGCCCTCAAGAAAGGACATGGTTTTACCCGAACGACACTGATCGCGATGAAGGCATTTCGTGAAGCAGTATCTCACGCGCAATTAAGTCCGGAGGATATTGCTTCAACCAGAACTGCATTTATCAGCTCAAGCACCGTTGGTGGCATGTGCTATACGGATGATCTGTATCACGACGCAAACATGCAGGGTTCACCATCCGAGTACGTAAAGAATTACGAAGGTTCGGATCATGCCTTACAAATTGTTCGCTTTTATGGAATGAAAGGCATTACCGATGTCGTAAATACGGCCTGTTCCTCATCTGCGAATGCCATTGCCATCGGAGCCCGTTTACTCGAAACAGGAAAAGTAGATCGTGTAATTGCCGGTGGCAGTGACTGCCTGGCAAAATTCACCGTAAATGGATTTAATTCACTTCGCATATTGAGTGAAGAACCTTGCAAACCATTTGATACCCATCGCGAAGGATTAAGCCTTGGCGAAGCAGCGGCATATGTTGTCTTGGAGCGAAAAGCGGATGTTTCGGATCCGGGAAAGATCCAGGCCGTATTCTCGGGTTTTGGAATTTGCAACGACGCATTTCATCCTTCAGCTACTTCCGATGACGCCAGAGGCCCTAGAATGGCTATGGAATTAGCTTTGAAACGAGCAAATCTGTCACCGGAAAATATCCAGTACATCAATGCACATGGAACGGGGACACCAAACAACGACCTTACGGAATCCTTTGCATTTTCCAAGCTCTTTAAAAACGTTCCTGCGTATAGCTCAACCAAATCATACGTCGGGCACACCCTGGCTGCTGCAGGTGTCCTGGAGGCGATTTACAGCATCCTTTCGATACAAAACCAGGAAGTTTATCCGAGTCTGCGCGTGGAGGAACCCATTGCAGATTTCTCTTTCCAACCGACTTTGAGATACACACCGGAAGTTGCGATTACACATGTTCTTTCCAACTCATTCGGTTTTGGAGGAAACTGTACCTCTTTAATCTTTTCAGCATGTATATAAAAGACCTCTACGCTATTTCTCCGCAAAAAACGCATGATCTGTCTTTCGAAAACGGAGACTGGAAAGTACTCAACGAATACATATACAAGGCGATCGAACCGTCATACCAGGACCTGATCCCCAATGCACAGCTCAGAAGGATGGGAAAAGCCGTTCGAATGGGAATGGGCGTGTCTTTACCCCTCCTGGGGAGAAATCCGAAACCGGACGGGATCATTTTCGGAACAGCAAACGGCGGACTGGAAGATTGTATCAAGTTCCTGAACCAAATCGTGGAATACAATGAGGGAACTCTTACTCCAACCAACTTCGTACAAAGCACTCCCAATGCCCTAGCCGGACAAATTGCCCTCCTTTCTGAAAACATGAGTTACAACGTGACCCATGTGAACGGTTCACTGGCTTTTGAATCGGCTTTATTGGATGCATCCCTTTTTTTTGACGAACATGCAAAAGAAGAAAAGCGTCTTTTGCTCGGGGCGGTAGAAGAGATTTCGGATTACAATTACAACATTGACCGGCTGGGCGAACGCTTTAAAAAAGAATTGGTTTCCAACGAGGAACTCCTGGATTCCGAGACAGGCGGATCATACTGCGGAGAAGGATCTACCCAGTTTTACCTGAGCAATAATCCGGAAAACAGCTTGGCGAAATTTACTGCATTCAAACAATCCTCCCACCTTTTCCATGATGAAATCGCGGAGTTTGTAATGCGTTTCCTGGAAGAACAAAATCTCACTGCTAGCGATATCGATTGTTTGCTTCTTGGCAGGAACGGTGATGTCACTACCGATTCGTGGTACCAAAAAGTAGAACAACTATTTGGAGAGAAGCCAACTGTTTATTTCAAGAAATCGGTTGGTGAATACCGAACGGTAAGTGCATTCGCAAGTTACCTGGCGGTTCGTCTGCTCAACGGACAGGCGCACTATTTAATAGAAAATGGTGCAACAGTAAAACCGCGCACCATTTTAATCTATAATCATTTCGATGCTGTTCGTCACAGCCTGATCCTCATTCAAAAATAAAAACCGCATAGGTCGATCACACATAGAGGACAAATGGTGATAGACCCAGTTTGTCCGATTGTATAACACGTTATACAAGACCTATGCGACTATGCCCTTGTGCTGTTAATTCCTATTTCTTAAGAATGGTAATCGTTTTACGCCCTTTTACAGGCATCGTACGGAACACAATGTCCCAGATCGGTGTTGACACTCCAAATGCCTTATCGTGCTGCTGATAATGGTGAATATTATGGTGTGTCCACCAAAAATTAAATCGAGCAGGCGCCGGCTTGCTGTGCACCATCCAATGGATACTGATATAAACCAGGTAACCGATCAGGAATCCTGCTCCAAAAGTAAATGCAGCACTTCCCATCATGAGGTAAAAAACCCCTAGGAACGCACTTGCAATTGCCAATCCCGGAACAGGCGGCAAAATAATCCGATCTTCGTCACTTGGATACTGATGGTGAATTCCATGGAACATATACTGCATTCCCGTATCATAAGAGGCATCCTTCAACTTATGATAGACAAAACGATGGAGAACATACTCACCGAATGTCCATGCAAAAAACCCAAGGAAGAACAATAAAATAGCATTGATAGCTGTTCCCTGAAAATAATAGATGTACATCCAGATCCATACAGCGGCAACTGCGCTATACAATACAATAATAATCCAGAGCTTTGTTTTTGTTAAGACCTCGAGGAGAGGAGACTTGAATAGTTTAGGCGATTTTTCATCAGGATAAACTCGGAATTCATAACTTTCATTATTCGCTTCCATAGAATAGAATTTAGTGAGTATTACTTTTTGAACATTTCAATTTGGCACTCAGTTGTTCTATCACAACCTGCAACAAAGTTAATCAACTTTAGAAGCCATCGGTTCTAAAACATAACCAAAATGTAGGTCTTTTAGTTAAAAAAATCTAATTTTTAAAAGGGAATTTTACAAAGGATTTCCAAAAGCTCTGAATACGTAGCTGTATCAAGAATAAAATGCACGGGAGCATCATCATCCATTATTACTTCAGCTGTGGAATAGCCCCAGGCAATTACTTTCGAATCCTCCGGAATTGCATTCAGGGAAACAAAACTTTTGTAATTGGAAGGACTGGTGAAAATATACACCGAGAAAGAATTCAGGAATGGAACAGGATCTGAAACAGTATCATACACCAGCAGCGGTATTCTTTGTGACGCCGGAAGTGCCGATTCGATCGTCTTATTTGATTTGGTTGATTGTGGAAAAAGAGCAATCCGATCTCCAAGCCAGGCTTCAAACTCAACGGCTACTTCCTTGGGATTTCCGGCATTTAAACCAAAAAAAGAAACTTCATACCCGGATTCTTCTATGTGTTTTTTTGTTTCCAAACCTATACAGGCTATCTGCTGATCTGCCTCCAGTTTAAAGCCTTCCGAAATAAAAAAATCAAATGACCGGGGAGAAGAGAAAAAAAGAACCTTCCAGCCCTGGGGAATCTCAAAAGGGACTTTTCGGAACGAAATAAAGGATTTACGCACTAACAGAAGATCATTCTCCCGGCAAAAATTAACAACTGGTAGAGAGGAATCGCTTTCCGAACTAAGAAATATACTCCTGGTCTTCATCCTCTTCAGCCAATAAAGCTTCCAGCACCACATCTACCATGTCGAGGTCATGGGGTCCTTCAAATTCAAACCACTGTGCCCCCTGTTCCCATTCGTGAGCAAAAGCAACCAATAAACGTCCTTCTTCCGGGCAATAAGCACCAAGGGGAAGCTGACAGCCACCCTGCAAACGATTCAAAACTGTTCTTTCAAGGGCAATTTGTGATTGAATATCTTCGTGGTTCATGGCTTGCATGAAATTATACAACTCGTGATCATCTTCACGGATCTGCAGCGCTAAAACTCCTTGTGCAGGAGCTGGAACGAATTGCTCCGGGTCGAGCACCACTTCATGCATTCCTTTCAAATCCAGTTTCAGGCGGTCCAAACCAGCTTTTGCCAACAAGATTGCATCGTATTCACCATCGACCAATTTCTGAAGACGCGTTGGAACATTTCCACGAAGATCCTTGATCTCAACGTCTGATCGAAAACCAACCAACTGGGATTTCCGTCGGGCGGAAGAAGTACCAACAACAGCACCTTCTTTCAAACTCCAGAAAGCCTTTTCATCAAAAGCTTTTGGATGGACCAGCAAAACATCCGCCGGGTTCTCCCGTTCGGAAACCGCAGCAATGATCAATCCTTCCGGTTGATTTGTTTCCAGGTCTTTATGAGAATGTACAGCCAGGTCAATCGTATCCTGGAGCAACGCCTGTTCGATTTCTTTTGTGAAAAAGCCTTTTCCTTCCAGTTTATCAAAACTCAAATGTTGAATTTCATCGCCCTGTGTTTTGATGATGGTAATGCTGACTTCTGCTCCAAGAGCTTCCAATTGGTTTTTCACATGATTGGCCTGCCAAAGTGCCAAATCACTTCCACGCGAACCGATACGAATTTTTCTCATGAAGTAAAATTACGATTTAAACATGATTTCTTTAGCCATAATCATTGGCATACTCATGTATTTTTTCTCCATGTATCCGACCACTTTTTCCAAAACCTCTTTGGAAGCCGGATCAAGCTGATCCAGTTCATTCTTAAAGATCTCATTAAAGGCCGTAGCACGGATTTCTTTGACCATTTGCGGAACAGGTCTCATAGCAACTTCTATTGCACGCATTTTTGCAATGCTTCGAAATTCATTATTCGCTTCTTCCAGGATTTGTTCCACATGAATCACTTCCTGGGAGCGTTCCTGTAAATGGCTGTCCGAAATGCGTTGAAGCACTTCTATTGAGATATTTCTTGTAGGATAGTTCGTATGAACTTCGGGAGAAATATCGTTTGGCAAAGCCAGGTCAACGGTAATTTTCGGGCTGGTTTCACCATTCAATAAGTTAGTATAAAGCTGTTCATTGACAATGATCTCTTCCGAACCTGTGCAGGAAACCAAAATATCAAATCCTTCCGAATAAGTTGCCAATTCGCTCAAAGGATAGGCTTTTCCTCCCAATTCTTCAGCCAAAACTTCCGCTTTTTCAAGTGTTCGGTTAAAAATCACAAAATTATTCATTCCGTGCTTTTTCAAAAAGCGCAGCATTGCCGTATTGGTAACACCCGCACCGATTGCCAAAACACGGGCGTCCTTTGGAGCGTCCATTCCCACCAAACGCTGGTAAGCAATGGAAACAACGGAAACAGGCTTTAAAGAAATTTTCGTTTCCGTGTAAACCCGTTTTGCAGTTTCAATCGTATGACGAAATAAAATGCGCAAAGTATCTCCGGAAAGACCCAGGTCACGCGATTGTTCATACGCCTGACGAACCTGCGTAATGATCTCCCGCTCCCCGATCACCAAGGAATCAATAGAAGCGGCAACGCGTAAAGCATGATTTACCGACTCCATCTTTGCGTAAACGATTGCTTTGGAAGCAAAAAAATCTATTTTCTCTTCATCAAACTCCGGATAAAGAGCTGAAAAGAAATCGTGTAAAAATTCCGGGGAAAGTGTTTCATTGGTCACCAAAAAATACTCCACGCGGTTACACGTTGATAAAAACATGATCTCGTCAATATGTAATCGCTCTTTGAGGGATTGAAAACGCGATTGGACAGAATCTTGTTCTATGTGCAAAACTCCGATTTTGGAGACTTCCAAATTTCGATGCGTAAAAGCGATTGTGTGCAGTTGCTTAATCACGAATGGTATCTTTCTGGCTTAATACCTGCAAAATTGGGAAAGAAGTAGGTTTTAATTGTCAGAAAACTGTCAGACAATTAATTTAGAATGGATATAAACAACCCGAAACTCTTGTAAAAAGGGACTTTCCTAAAAAACGGGTCTGGTAAACAGGACAAAAATCATCTTTTTTAACCCCAGAAAGTGACGAAAGTCATCTAAACGCCTGGTAAGTTCATCACTTGGTCGTTTTTTGGATCCCCAAATAAACCAGTAATGACGGCACCACTACGGTCACGATCGTTACAACGACATTTAGATTGAATTTTTTCTGATCCACTTTGGAATCAGTTGCTCTGGATTCGAAGCGGTAAGCAATATTGGCCGGATCATAATAAGCAACCAGGTCCATGTACTTCCCAATCTTTTTTTTACCGTTTGTCTCTCTGAGCATAAAAGGGATTGTTTTACGATCAGTTGTACGGTATTTGTAAACAAAGGAGCGATATCCTGTTGAATCGTACTTATCAATGTCATATGGCTCTACTCCCAATCGCCGGTTCACAGTGTCCATACTCATGCCCGTTTTTAGCTGCATGACTTGTTCCACATGGGCATACTTGGGCGCTGAAACAATACAGGACTGTATCAAAAGAGCAGGAATCAGAATAATTGTAAGGAGCTTGCCGCCTTTTTTCATATTAATATCCAATTGGTAAAACACGATCCAATCAGGTAAATTGAGAGCAGGTAAGACAAATTACAACAATTGTTAGAGAAAAAACCTTTAAAAAAACAAAAATTATTTTCCGCCATTTTCCAGTAAATCCTTCAGGCAATTCTGATCAAAAGTCGGAATAGGCACACTACCGATCAAATTATCGAAAATGCTTCCCGTCTCAACTTCCCAATACATCAGACAATCCGAATTATCACAATGAGCGCCGTGAGCTGTGTCCTGATGAGAATTATACATGGCAGAACCTAAGTTCACCAGGCCCAAAATATGTCCGAACTCATGGTTGATAACTGTTGATTCCAATTTATACAATTCAGGCTCCCCTAGTCCGCCCGAATGATCTTTCAGGGATTTCTCATAGATCACCATCGAAGTATTGAAATAAGCCTGACCCAGAACCATACTTGAACCTTGATCTTCACCGGATGCACCATCCAAAAAGATGAAACAGGTTGCGAGATCTTTCTTATAGGTAAATTCTTTCCTGTTCTGATCTTCAATTATTTTTACATCACTGATGGAATAAGTACTTTTCCCCTGTGCAGGGATCTCTTTCAACACCATTTTGATTCCATCCGGTTTATTGCAAACACCTGCAATTAATTCCTTCAGGTTATTAATTGCCTGATCCGTCGGTTTGAAACCCGTCATATACATAATTTCAATAGTAATCGATCTGTAATCCTTATCTGAAAGGATGTCATGAGCAGATTTACCCACCTCCTGTCGATGAAACTTATTGATCCGTCTGTCGCTGTCTTTTTTACACGAATAAGGTGCGAATAGTAAAAACAGCAAAAAAGCAAGCTTTAGAACACGCATAGCGAAGTATTTTCAGAAATATACCAATTTTTGAAAAGAATAAAAAGGAATCAAACGAGTGACCGTGCAATCACTAGCCAAATAAACAACACCACAAAAACTATCGGTTTTAGTTTATTCGCCTTTTCCTTTTGTTTTGCAAGAAGAATGAATAGTATAAAAACGAAGATTTCCATTAGAATTGGAACGAAGAGGATCGTTTCCATGAAGTAAAAGACACATCCCGCCAAAAACACAAAATGGAAAACGCTCAAAACGAAGGTCGGGACAGAATAACTGACCAGTAAGTATCCCAGTAGCAAAAGAGTATTAAAAATCCAGAAAATTTGCGCGAAACCGGCGGACGGAGTATTACCTGCTGCAGTAATCAGGATTAAAAACCCCCAATAATTAAGTAGTACACAGATGAAAATATCAATAGATACCGTTAGAATCCCTTTCATTTGAAGGTTTTGAAGATTAGAACCATTGGATAAATGATCCGATTTTAAAAGTATTTAAAAAACGACTCGTTTTAACTACGGAAACTTGATTTTTAAGCTGAAAGTGTATCTTTGGTGCCCACAAACCTTTTTTCATGAAAGAAAAGAATGCTGAATTGATTCAAAAACGCGATGCCGCCCAATTAGGTGGAGGACAAGCGCGTATTGACAAACAACATGCACAAGGGAAACTAAGTGCACGAGAACGAGTTACTTTATTGATGGATGAGGGTTCATTCCAGGAAATCGGAATGTTTGTGGAGCATCGCGCTACTTCATTCGGACTGGAGAAAACAAAAAGTGCGGGTGACGGGGTAATTACCGGTTTCGGTACCATCCATGGAAGAGTTGTATACGTGTTTTCCCAGGATTTTACGGTTTTGGGTGGTTCTCTTTCCGAAACACACGCTCAGAAAATCTGTAAAGTATTGGATTTGGCCATGAAGAATGGTGCTCCTGTTATTGGATTAAATGATTCCGGCGGTGCACGCATCCAGGAAGGGGTGGTTTCGCTGGCCGGTTATGCAGATATTTTCTACCGCAATACCCGTGCTTCCGGAGCTATTCCTCAAATTTCGGTGATCATGGGACCTTGTGCAGGTGGAGCCGTTTATTCTCCGGCTTTGACGGATTTCGTTTTCATGGTGGAAGACACTTCGTATATGTTCGTAACCGGACCAAACGTAGTAAAAACCGTAACTCACGAAGAAGTTAGTTCAGAAGATTTAGGCGGAGCAAAGGCGCATGCCGAGAAATCCGGAGTCACTCATTTCACAGCGGCAAACGATGTAGAGTGTTTGCGAAAAGTGCGTGAGTTATTGACCTACATGCCTCAAAATGCCATGGAGTTGGCGCCGCAGTTCGAAACAGCCCCATTCGCGAAAGAAAAATTAAGCCGCATTCAGAACATCGTTCCTGACAACGCAAATTTGCCTTATGATATCCGTGAAATTGTTGACTGCTTGATCGACGACGATACATTCCGGGAAGTACAGGCAGATTTTGCCCCTAATATTGTAGTTGGATTTGCACGCCTGGACGGAAGATCCGTCGGGGTAATTGCAAACCAACCTGCTTCAATGGCCGGTGTACTGGATATTGATTCATCCCGAAAAGGTGCACGTTTTGTACGTTTTTGCGACTCATTCAACATTCCGCTATTGGTGTTGGAAGACGTACCTGGATTTTTGCCCGGAACAGACCAGGAATGGAGAGGAATCATTACACACGGAGCCAAATTATTGTATGCATTCTCCGAAGCGACTGTTCCGAGAATTACGGTGATTACACGCAAGGCTTACGGTGGTGCATTCGACGTAATGAACTCGAAAAACATCGGTGCGGATTTGAATTATGCCTGGCCGACTGCAGAAATTGCAGTCATGGGAGCAAAAGGTGCTGCGGAAATCATTTTCAAATCAGAGATTGCAGCAGCTGAAGACAAGGAGGCAAAATGGAAAGAAAAAGAAGCGGAATACGCGGATATGTTCGCCAATCCTTACCGTGCAGCCGAAAGAGGTTTCGTAGATGCAGTTATCTTACCGGAAGAAACGCGGGCAACTTTGATAGCAGCTTTCAAATCATTGGAGAAAAAATCCGAAACATTGCCGAAGAAAAAACACGGAAACATTCCATTGTAATTGAAAATTATACAATTGAGAATTGAAAAGACATAATTTCTGTGTCAGAATATATTTTACCTTAAGGCTGGAATTCATCTTTCAGCCTTTTTAATGCTATGCAGTTACATAAAAGTCTCGTTGTTCAAATTCTTCTTTTAGTCTTACTGACTTATTGGAATTTTCTCATTGGTATTCGTTCTGATGAGAATTGGATAAATTCCATAGCTCTGATTTCCGTACCCCTACTTATAATTTTAATCCCATTTGCTGTTTTTGTTAAAAAAAGGGATGATTGGAATGACTTCTTTTCCGTTCTGATGGTAATTCTTCATCCTCTCTATTCTTATTTTATTATTGATGAATTTCATTCAGGTTTACTTCATTCATATAAAACTGATCTGGTTATACATTTATGGGTACCATACATCTTTCAAAGCTTGACTGTAATAAACTATCTATATTATTTCCTAAAAGATTATTATAAGCAATATTCATTCTATGGACTGACAACACTTTCCATTTTAAATCATGGATTGATTCTTTGTTCAATAGCTGTTATAGTTACCAAATCAATACAATTCCAATCAGACAAGTCACTGTTGAATGAATTGATAGCAAAAGAAATCAAACCAATGTCAGCAAAAATTGAATATACACCCAAACCCTTTTTCAACTATTTCACCAGTCATTATTCAACGATGAAAGTAAAACCCAATGCTTCAAAAGAATTCCTCTTACCAATAAGGGAAAGGGCTATCATGGAATATCAGGGCTTGCTTTTCGAATCCAATTACCTTGAGAAAAAAGCCTTTTCCAATGAAATTCTTTTCAGATCACCAACAGATACATTCAAAATAGAAATTATTCAATCGTTTTGAGAATTAGATAGGAAGAATGTTGAATCCGATCTTTTCAATTTTTACCATTGTCCATTTTCAATTAAATCGTTTCCCGGATATCTCTTACCTGTATCTGCAAAGTTGTCCGGTTTTGCCAGGTATTTGTCTCCAAGGTGAATGCACAATCGAATGCACAGCCTGAGGCGATCAGGTCTGCCTTATCAGCCATATTGAAACCAATCGCAGCAAGTTCAATTCCGGAAACCGGATCCACCAAATCGAACTTCAGATGTGCTTCTTTCAAAACCCGTTGTTTGCTTGCATAAGCGTTTCGAATGCAGAAAACAGGTTTGTTATTTCCAGGTCCAAAAGGCTCCATTTGTTCCAACATCCGGTAAATTCTCGGAACCTGAAGCACCGATTCCCCTGCAAGAAATAAATCCGAAGCGGTAATTTCCAGATCGATTACCAATTCTTCCATTTCATCCAATGCCTGGATATGCTCTTGTACGTAAGCATCGAAATGTTCTCTGAAAACAGCAACATTTTCCAGGGGCAGGGACAATCCTGCAGCGTGCTGGTGTCCGCCGTATTGTGTCAGTAAATGTTCACAAGCTGTAATTGCTTCATACACATTAAAACCGGAAACCGAACGTGCGGAACCGGTTGCTTCACCCTTATTTTCGGTCAAAACGATTGTCGGCCTGTAATGATGCTCTATTAAACGAGATGCCACGATCCCAACAACACCTTTGTGCCAACCCGATTGGAACACCACGGTTGATTTCCGATTGATAAAAAGTTCATCCTGCGCTATTATTTCGAGTGCTTCCAGGGTTGTTTGTGCATCCAGAATCCGTCTTTCCGAATTGTACTCATCGATTTCCATCGCAATATGCCTGGCTTCCGATTTGGATTTTGCAAGTAATAATTCAACTGCCCTGGATCCACTTTTCAGGCGACCGGCTGCGTTGATCCGCGGAGCAATGGTAAAGACCACGTTTGACAAATCGAGCGGAAATGAACGCTGGGCCTGTTCTACGAGCGCCAAAATTCCCGCACGCGGGTTTTCATTCAGGCGCTGGATGCCGTGTTTACACAATATCCTGTTTTCCCCCGTTACCGAAACAATATCTGCACCAATCGCAATCGCAACCAAATCCAGGTATTCAAAAAGGTCCGAAACAGGTTTCCCCGTTTTCGAAAACCATGCCTGAAGCAGCTTAAATCCGACGCCACAACCGCACAATTCCTTGAAAGGGTATTCGCAGTCTTTTTGTTTCGGGTCCAACACAATACAATCCGGAATAACAATTCCCGGCGTATGGTGATCGCAAATAATAATCTCCAGTCCTTTTTCCTTTGCGTACTTTACTTTTTCCACCTCTTTAATCCCGCAATCCAGCGCGATCAGCAGGCCACAGCCTTTTTCCAAGGCGGTATCGATTCCTTTGTAAGACAACCCGTAACCTTCTTCATACCGGTCCGGAATGTAAAATTCTACGGAAGTATATTCCTTCAAAACACTGTAAACCAACGCTACAGAAGTCGTACCATCTACGTCATAGTCTCCGAAAATCATGATTCGCTGATCTGTTTCAACGGCTAACTGTAACCTTTCAACGGCTTCCAACATATGTAACATTAGAAAAGGGTCATGCAGATCACTCAATTCAGGCGTGAAAAATGAACGTATTTGCGGGAGCGTTGTAAGCTCTCTTTGAGTAAGTAAAGCTGCCATGATCGGGCTCACTTTCAGGTCGTCAACTGCGGCTTGGATTTTGTCGGGGCTTGGTGTTTGTTTGATAAACCAGTGTTTTTGCATAAATTTCCGTTTTCTAATATAAGTTATGAAAAAAGTTCTTCTTGTTTTTAGCCTTTCCCTGCAATTTTTTAGTTTTTCTCAAAAAACCGTTCAGTTCTCTGATCCGCTTCCTTTTGGAAGCACTTCACAACTTACCACAGATAAAATTCATTTTGGAAAATACAAAAGTAGCGATTCGCAAGTGACTTATGTGATTGATGAAAAAGGGATTTCAATCGTTACGCTTGCCATTGCGAGTATCAGCCGCGAACAGGTAAGGGAATCTTCCAAATTACAGGTAAAAGGGGATTATCTATTCGGGATTAAAGTCAATGATTCCGTTCCATGTGTGTTGGAAGGTGAAAACTATTATTACGGCATCGAATCCAAGCTAATGATTGCAGGTGAAGGTTCCTTGAACACCCTGGTCAAGATCAATTCGAATAAATACGTGATCAATTTCCACGAAGGCTCTTACTTTGAGCCCAGTATCCTCACGTTCGAAGGAGGGAAGATGACCATCGTTCACAGCGAACTGAATTATCAACCCCTGTTCCAATCCATTTTACAGGTGAACACGATTACCCGTTACGGCTCGGAAGTAGCGATCCTCGCTCCGACTTTCGAACAATGGGAACACCTGGAAGCATCTTTGTTTACAGGCAAAAAACTCGTCTATTTAAAGGAATAACATTTTGAAAGGCTTTGGAAAGGATACTTGTGGAATGCTCATAATCCCAAGTGCATGTTTTAGGCCCGTCGGTAATCACACTGCTGATAATAAAAAAGGGGGCATTTTTTGAATCAAAATCGCTTCCATGCATATTTTTAACACTCATTGTATCTTATATTTCCTTAATTTTGCAACAAATTAGAAGATATGAAATTAGGTGCAACAGAAATTATTTTAATCCTTGCTGTAGTTCTTTTATTATTCGGTGGTAAAAAAATTCCTGAATTAATGAAGGGTCTTGGAAAAGGGATCAAAGAATTTAAAGACGCTAGCAAAGGCGAAGAAGGTTCTTCTGCTCCATCCGCTACGGAAGAGAAAAAATAGATTTAAGACAATCCATTCTACATGTATAAAACATTTTCGGAAGTTAAAGTTGCACTCTCCGCAGGGAAAACTGTGGAGAGTATCGTGCATTCCTACTTAGAGCAAATTGAAAAGAATAAAGATCTGAATGCCTTTTTGGAAGTATTTACCGAAAGTGCACTGGATCAGGCTCGATTGGTGGATCAGAAACGAAGCTCCGGAAAAGCAGGTAGATTGGCAGGAATGGTTATCGGTTTAAAAGATAATATCTGCTACAAAGGTCATGCTGTGAGTGCAGGTTCCAAAATCCTCGGAGGTTTTGAATCTCTTTACTCCGCTACCGTAGTTGAAAGGCTCTTGGCAGAAGATGCGATTATTATCGGCCGCCTGAATTGTGACGAATTTGCAATGGGAAGTTCCAATGAGACTTCTGCTTACGGACCGGTAAAAAACAATCTCAGACCGACTCATGTTCCAGGAGGATCATCAGGAGGATCTGCAGTTTCTGTTTCTGCAGGTATGTGCACCGTGGCATTGGGTTCGGATACCGGAGGATCGATCAGGCAACCGGCTTCTTTTACCGGAACATTCGGTTTTAAACCAACATATGGGAGAGTCAGTCGCTACGGTTTGATTGCCTATGCGTCTTCTTTTGATCAAATCGGTCCTTTTGCAAATAACCTGGAAGATACGGTTATGGTTATGGAAGTTATCGCAGGTAAGGATCCGATGGATGCAACCAGTTCTTCCAAACCGCTTGGTTTTTCTACAGATATTCCTGCTATCGGGAAAAAGAAAATTGCCTATTTGAAGGAAGCGCTCGAAAACGAAAATATCGACACGGAAGTTCGTACCATGATGGAAAAAACCATTTCGGATTTGCGTGCTTTGGGGCATACCGTTGAAGGAGTGAGCTTTCCTTACCTGGACTATTTGGTCCCGACCTATTACGTATTAACAACTGCTGAAGCGTCTTCGAATCTTTCCCGGTTTGATGGTGTTCATTACGGGTATCAATCTCCACAAGCTAAAGGAGTGGAACAAACCTATACACTTTCCCGCTCCGAAGGTTTCGGGGTTGAGGTTAAAAGACGCATCATGGCAGGAACCTTTGTGTTGTCACATGGATATTACGACGCGTATTATACTAAAGGAATGAAGGTACGGCGTGTTTTGAAAAACAAAACCAAGGAAATTTTCAGTCAGTTTGACCTGATGATTTTGCCGACAACTCCTTCTACCGCATTTGAATTCGGATCGATCAATGACCCGATACAGATGTATTTACAAGATATTTTCACCGTTCATGCGAACCTAACCGGAAATCCGGCGATTGCTATTCCCAGGGGAACGCACAGCAACGGCCTGCCAATGAGTTTACAGATTATGGCGGACGATTTCAATGAAGAAATTATTTTCTCATTGGCTGACCAAATTATACAACATTAATCCCATTTTGCCTATGAAACGATTCGGAACAATACTTCTTTTGCTTTTTACAATGTTGCTGAATTCCCCTGCTTTACAGGCTCAGCGCAGAACCAAACCACCTGTTAAGGATACTGTAACCGGGGAAGTATTTATCCGAATAGTAGATCAAAGTCTCAATCTGTATTATGATGATTTTGCAAAAGGATTGGATTACGACTCCATTGTCGATGCATTGGATTACGAAGCAGGGACTATCCCGTCTTTTTCAGATGAAGACTACTGTAAACGATTAGCCAAATTGAATGAAATTTCCTCTTTTGGATTCGATTGCAACAACGTTTCACTTACGACCATTAAATTTTTTGCACAAAACCGGCGGAATTTTGTCCGGGTTGCATTGGGACGCGGTCGTTTGTATTTTGACCTGTACGAAGAAAAACTGGCAGAATACGGACTGCCACTTGAACTGAAATACCTTTCTGTGATCGAAAGCGGTTTGAGACCTCAGGTAAAATCCAGAGCCGGAGCGCTTGGTTTGTGGCAATTCATGTATGCCACCGGAAAACAATACGGTTTAAAAGAAAATTCCTATATGGATGAGCGCATGGACCCGGTGAAAGCTACCGATGCGGCTTGTCGCTATCTGAAGAAATTATACGACATCTATGGCGATTGGAATCTGGCTTTGGCGGCGTATAATGCCGGTCCGGGAAATGTAAACAAAGCCATTCGCCGTTCAGGAGGAAAAAGAACTTATTGGGAAGTAAGACCGTTTTTACCTCGTGAAACACAGGGATACGTTCCCAACTTTATAGCAGCGACTTATCTCATGACTTATCATGCGGAACACAACCTGCTTCCCGCTGAACCAAAAACACATTTTTACCAATTGGACACACTTTGCCTGAACCGGGGAATCCACATGCAAACCATTGAAAAACTGGTTTCCTGGTCTGTTGAGGACATTCAGAGTTTGAATCCCGTATATAAAACAGCATACATTCCGCCGACTCTTCCCAAACAATGCGTAACCGGACCTTTGCAAAAGATCGGTTTACTGGTTAGCTTGGAAGATTCGCTTTACGCCCTGGAACAGCGTATTTATGGTTTGGGAGGTTATAAAAATACCCTGCCCACAGACGTTGCTGTTGATCCACAAAACGACCAACTGGTTGTCTCCAATCCGGTAAACAATAAAATTGACATTCCGAAAACAAAAGTGATCACAACAATCAATTATACTTATCACAAGGTAAAATCCGGAGAAAGTCTCGGAAGTATTGCTGCTCAGTACAGTGTTGCCATTCAGGAACTGATGGATTGGAACGATCTGACTACCGCACGAATTGCAGTAAACCAATTGCTGAAAATTCAAACCAAGATCAGTATCACTGTAGAAAATGAGGAATATCTGGAAGCTGTATCGGACAGCATCCAAAACGCCAAGAATAAACCTGAGCCAACGCCGGTTCCAACCCCTGTGATAACCAAGAAATATTATTCTGTCCGCAGTGGGGACACTTTTTCCAAAATTGCTTCACGACACGGATTAACGATGAACCAGTTGTCCCGTCTGAATCCGGGAGTATCACCAAGCCGCATTCGGGTAGGCCAGCGTTTACGTGTAAAATAACTTCGTATGAGTTCGCTTGCAGTTGTCATCATCACCTTAAACGAAGAGCGCAACATCGGGCGTTGTCTGAAATCCCTCCGCGACCTGGCAGATGAGATCATTGTCCTCGATGCATTTTCTACCGACCAAACGCGTAAAATTTGCGGGAATTACCCTGTTCGCTTCGAACAGAGAGCATGGGAAGGGTATGCTGCAAGTAAAAATTACCTGAACAGTCTTGTTTCTTCGGACTACATCCTTTCACTCGATGCGGATGAAGCATTAAGTGAGGCATTGTACGAGGAAATCAAAACAGAGAAAGAAAAAGGATTTTCCGGGACCTATTCTGTCAATCGCATGACCAATTACATGGGAAAATGGATCCGTCACAGTGGCTGGTATCCGGATATCAAACCCCGTTTATTTCCAAAAGAAGGATCCTATTGGTCCGGTGAATACGTGCATGAAGAATTGATTCATCCACCTTCCGATATGAAAATTTTCAACGGTGTACTGGAACATTACTCCTATTATTCTTACGAAGATCACCGGGCAAGAGCAGACAAATATTCCTTGCTGACCGCAAAGAAATTTCACGCGAAAGGAAAAAAAGTGGGACCATTGAAACCCGCAATTAGCGCTTTGGGTCGTTTTGTTGCGATGTATTTTATTAAATTAGGATTCCTTGATGGCTGGAAAGGATTCAAAATTGCCCAAATTAGTGCCCAATCCAACATATTAAAATACAAAGAACTAAGGAGACTGAATCGTGAAGGAAAATAAGAATTGGAACGGAAAACACATTGCAATCAGTCGTGTAGACAGTATAGGCGACGTACTTCTGACTCTTCCGGTTACAGCATGGCTGAAAGAACGGTTTCCTACTTGCCGCATTACCTTTTTCTGTAAAAATTACACCGCACCCATTGTAAAATACTACTCGGCAATCGATGATATCGTAAAAGTGGATGACCTCTTCACTTTACCCAAGCACGAACAGGCAGATGCTATTGAAAGCCTGGGAATCGATGCCGTTGTTCACGTATTCCCGAAAAAGGAACTGGCCAAGCTATTCAAAAAAGCAAAAGTCCCAACCCGAATCGGAACTTCTCACCGCTTGTTTCATTTGAATACGTGTAACATAAGACCCAATTTTACGCGAAAAAAATCGCCGCTTCATGAATCGCAACTAAACTTTGAGTTGTTGCGTCCTTTCGGACTGAAAGAGATACCAACCTTTGAGCAAGTTAGTAAACTTACTTACTTGTTCTCCATTGAAGCACAAAATCTATCGGAGGAATTCCAGGCACTTTTGGATAAAAAATTTGTCATTCTTCATCCCAAATCACAGGGAAGTGCCCGCGAATGGCCGATCGAGAAATATATTGAACTTGCCTCTAAATTGATCGTAAACGGATACGAGGTTGTATTTACCGGAACAGAATCCGAGGGGAAGCAATTTCGTCAGTTGTTACCGGAAGATATTAGATGCCATGATTCAACTGGTCAACTGAGTATCGATCAATTGATCTGGCTGATCAAAAACGCTTCTGCACTTGTTGCATGTAGTACAGGACCGCTTCATATCGCCGGATTTCTCCATGTGAAAACCATTGGTTTATTTTCCACACGCATTCCCATTCACCCGGGAAGATGGAAACCACTCGGTGATCATTCCACCGTAATTGTTTTTGATGCCAACTGTGAGAAATGCAAGGCAAAAAAAGCCTGTGATTGCATTTCCGAGATTCCAGTTGACACCGTTTTGCATGAAATCTTAAACTGATATGCGTCCGGTACTCAGCATATTGATCTATACAAACAGCTGGGTTGCTCTATGTGTAACTAGTTTGGTATATGGGGTCGGGAGCTATTTTCGATTGGGACACCTGGAATTGTTTGCACTTTGGAGTTTTACAGGAACAGTCAGTGCGTACCAGCTTCACCGCCTGTTTCGCCTACGTCAATTGAAACACACTGTGCGTTCCAACCGCCGGTTGCTCTGGATGCAAAACACGTATTCCTTCCAGATTATTTGGTTCGCAATCAACTTTATTGTTTGCCTGGGATGCCTGTTTTTCATGCCGCTCACTAAAGAAGTAATCATCCTGATTGGCCTGAACGCGGTAATCGTTGCCCTTTATGCACTTCCGATTCCCATCATCGGGAACGGAATCCGGAACCTTCCATTTGCAAAAAACATCCTGATCTCACTGAGCTGGGTGCTCATCGTCCTCATTCCTCTTGCTTCCGACCGACGGTTGGATTCCATCAATTGGGAAGTTCCCGTGCTGCTATTCATTTCCGTATTTGCGCAAATTATCCCTTTTGACAGCCGGGATTTGACGCATGACCCCAAACACTTGTCAACCATTCCCCAGTTGGTCGGTGCAGAAAAAGCAAAATACATCGGGTTTGGACTCCTGCTCCTAGCACTTGCATTGCAAACAAATCTATTGGGATTTCATTGGCTGCTTCCTTTCACGATCTTTTGCGGAGCAATCGGGCATTTAATCCCTTTCCTGGTTGGTTACCAGCTACGCCAGGAATTTATGTGGGAACTCCCGCTTGGTTTGATGGGATTGTGGTTTTTGCTGGCGTGAATTTCGATTTGCTCTTTCCAATCTTTACCCTAACTTTGCCCCCAAATTAAGATTCCGTTAATGGCAACAATAGCAACTTACGATTTTCAAAACAAGCGTGCATTGGTACGCGTAGATTTTAATGTTCCTTTGAACAAAGAAACGCTGGAAGTAACCGATGATACGCGAATTCGTGCGGCGCTGCCCACTATCAAGCACATTTTGGAAAAAGGCGGAAGTGTCGTATTAATGTCCCACTTAGGAAGACCGAAGGAAGGACCGGAAGACAAATTCTCTTTGCGACACATCAAACACCGAATTGAAGAATTGCTGGGGAAAAGCATCAAGTTTGCTTCCGATTGCATTGGTTCCAGTGCGTTTGAAATGAGCTCAAACTTGAAACCCGGAGAAGTCTTGCTATTGGAAAACGTACGTTTTTACAAACAGGAAACCGCCGGTACGGAATCTTTTGCCGCGGACCTGGCAAAACACGGAGATTGTTATGTGAATGACGCCTTTGGAACAGCACACCGCGCACATGCTTCCACTACGGTGGTCGCGAAATTCTTCCCGAATGACAAAATGTTCGGTTTCCTGTTGGAAGCGGAAATGAAAAGCGTTGACCGCGTTTTGAATAGTGATGACAAACCGCTGACAGCAATCGTTGGGGGAGCAAAAGTTTCTTCTAAAATCACGATTATTGAGCGTTTACTGGAAAAAGTAGACAACCTGATTGTGGGTGGTGGAATGGCATATACGTTTGTGAAAGCACAGGGCGGATCAGTAGGAAGCTCACTGGTTGAAGATGATTTCCTCGCTACAGCAAACGAAATTTTGGAAAAAGCGAAAGCAAAAGGAGTGAACTTATACGTTCCTACGGATACGATCGTTGCGGACAAATTCGACAACAATGCGAGCACGCAATTGGTTCCGATCGGGCAAATTCCTGCAGGATGGATGGGACTCGATGTCGGCCCGGAATCCATTAAAGCCTGTGCCGAGATCATCGAAAATTCCAAGTTAATCCTTTGGAACGGCCCGATGGGTGTTTTTGAGATGAGTAATTTCCAAAAAGGAACTGCGGAAGTTGCGCACGCAATTGTTCGTGCTACCGAGAAAGGTGCATTTTCATTGATCGGTGGCGGTGATTCGGTTGCTGCAATCAACCAATTCCGATTGGCAGATAAAGTGAGCTACGTTTCTACCGGTGGCGGAGCGATGCTGGAGTATTTGGAAGGAATTGAATTGCCGGGAATCAAGGCGATTCGGTCTTAAGCAAAACCATAAAAAGAGATTCCCCGGTTTGTTGAGCAGATCGGGGATTTTTTTATGGATTGCCTGATTGCGGAAAACCACATTTTTTATCTCAACCATTATTTTCAGTATTTATACGGTTGATTTTCAACGTTATATTTTTTAGATTCACCACATCACTTAAAACATCACTATGAAAACACCATTATTTATCCTCCTGTTTACAGGAACAATTCCTTTTTCCTTTTCTCAAACCAACACCCTTCCCGCTTCCGGAAACGTAGGAATCGGAGAAATGAATCCTGATCAGAAACTGACAGTCAGAGGCTCAGCCCGGATTGATTCGACCCTAATGGTAAAAGATTCCATGGTCGTGGACCGGGGAGCTCATGTAGGCGGCGATCTGACTGTAGACGGACAAACCACCCTTGGTGGTGACCTGACCCTGAAATTACTCAGCGACAGCACCCTGGAGGAAGATGGGATACTTTTAATTGACAGGAACGGAACCGTCAAAAGTGGAGGTGCATTGAAAAGCTTGGTCTATTCGGATTCGGAATTCATTCCATGTAAAGATGAGAATGGAGGAAATACCACTCCGGCTTCGCCAGTTTGGTTGAACGGACCCGGGAAATTGTACACGAGTCATCATTGCGTTCCGGATGTCAGGGTGGGCATCGGCCAGAATGACCCGGATTCCAAACTGCATATTACTACTGCATTGGATAAAAACACACATCCTTTGATCATAGACAAAAATATTCAGGGAAGTCCAACTCCATTTAAATTGCTGGAACTGGACAACAATGGTCTGCTTTATGCCAGGGAAATAAAAGTCAACCTGGATGCCTGGCCGGATTACGTATTTGATTCAAATTATCCCTTGATGCCTTTGAGCGAATTGCAGGCATTTGTCCAGAAGAACAACCATTTACCAAACGTTCCGAGTGCCTGTGAAATGGAAGAACAGGGAATCAACGTGGCCAAAAGCAACGTAATGCTGATGGAAAAAGTAGAAGAATTGACTTTATACATGCTTCAGCTGAAAGAACAATTGGAGACTCAGAAACAACTATTACAGCAGCAACAGGAATTAATCAACGAATTACAGGAACAAGTAAAACCGTAAACCATGAGAAAATTCATAACAGGAATGCTCCTGCTCGTAAGTTTACATGGGCTTGGGCAGATGGACACGCTGGTATTCAAGAATCCGCGGGAGATGATGGAATATGCGTACTCAAATACCAACTTCAGCAATTTTTCCAATCCATACTTCCGGAATGCGACCCTTGAACTGGAAGACTCAGTCTTCAATTACCTGACCTATAAAGACGTTCCTATTCAATGCACCGGAAAAGGAATCATTAGTTTATTCTCTCTGATGAACTGGTGGGACATGTCGCACACTTTCCACCGGGATTCGGTACTTTTCCCGGTATTCGATCATTTCTATTCCCTGGACGAGTATGGAGAGCTGCATATTCCGTTCTATGTGGTGGATTTAACAATCAATTCCTTGCGACCTTCTGTTTCAGAAGAATTCCGGAACAGTGCTGGACCAGATCCCTATCGGAAAATCCTTTCGAATGACCTCATGGAAGACAATGTGATCTACGCTGCTGCCTTTTTGGATTCATTCGCATACAACAACGTGATCCTGGAATTGAATGATCAAACCGTATTTTCCAACACCAACCGCACCATTGATTTTGTAGAAATCACCAGCGGAAATCAAACCAAGGTCTTGTATTTCAACTCGCATGTGGACTTAAGCGATTGGTTAAGAGGAAAGCAAAAGATTACCTTCATGATCCATTTTTCCGACCAGGCTGTTGTTCAAGTAAATCAGGACATGGAAATGAACACCAGATCAAGTTTAAAATCAACTGTCCATCAAAATTTCGATGGATATTCGACAATTTATCCTGACAATTACACTTCTTCTTCAATCTACTCGCCAGATTTGAAGTATTCCGTTTATTATGCGTGCGGAGACAAGAAAATTCGAAAGCCTTTTATCGTCGTTTCCGGTTGGGGACCACATACAGACCAAAGCCTGATTAATAACAATCAAAATTGGCCAACCTCTTTGAATGCTTTGATTAACCAATTCAACCAGGCAGGGTTGTTTGAAAATCTCCACGATGAAGGATTCGATGTGATTGTTTGCCAGTTCTTTCCACCAAATGCGTATATTGACAAGAATGCAGAATTATTGGAAAAATTGATCAACCATGTAAATAACGTGAAGTTCCAAAACGATTCCTACCAGGAAAATATCATTATGGGATTCAGTGCAGGTTCTTTGGCTACAAGGTTGGCATTGCAGAAAATGGAATACGAACATTTGAATGCTAATGGCCCGCATCCACATACCAAGTTGTACATTTCCAATGACGGAGAACACGGCGGGGCGAATGTTCCATTGGGAATGCAACATGCCGTAAAATATCTATGGGAATACGAATACAATAATGTGATCATTCTTCCTGGAATTTTTGGAGGTGTTAACCCATTAGACGCTAAAACCTATGCCCTTCATTACATCTTAAATGCACCATTATCCAGAGAATTACTGCATTATTTCCATACAAAAACGGGTTCCGGCACTTCTCCCGGACAGGGGGCGGATAATTTAAGAACAACTTACCTCAATTTACATACCACCTACAACCATTCTAAAAACGGAGCAAGATTGGGGTATCCCTCCTTTCAGCGGATGATTTCTATCTCCAACGGTTCTTCTACTCCGAGTTACGATTTTTCCAACTATTCAAGTAATCATCCTCCTTATCCGAGCCAAACAGGAGCTATCTTCTTTAAACAAAATGGTTCGTTGATGGGCTGGGTAAACCGCCGGTTTGAAGCCACCTTCCTAAAACATGGCACACACCGGGTATTTTACTACGAATACAAACAGCTTTTCAAACCGTGGAAAGTGGGGTACGAAGCCAAGACAAAAGATCCGCTCGTGCTGGACAATGCCCCCGGAGGAATTATTTTTATTGAACAAAATCCAATCATTGAAATCAATAATCAATTGCAATCGGAGCTAACAGGAGCACCGGATATTGAACAAAATTATTTATTCTCCTTTACGCCTACCGTGCTCACCCATGATGTGAAAGATTTGAGTAGTAGTTTGAATAATGGTTACCCCACTTATAATTTTAAAGTGCGAAATTTATTATATCAAAATGAGTCCGCAGCAATTACAGGAAACCCTATCAATGCGTCCAATTATTATGGCTACCCCCATTTGGGTTATCCCGGAAACCATTACGATTATACCGTGTTCGATGCCTTGTTTTGCTGGGATGAAAATACAGAGCACCTGACCGGAAACCGGAAAGACCCGAATGCCTATGCCGGAATGGATTCCCCCATCAAAGGGATTCAGAAAAATTTTGTAGTAGAAGAAGCCGAACCGGACTTTATTTTCCTGCAGAATCTGCGCATCGGGTTCTATGCCCGGCCGAACTACTCGTACCGCGTAGATTACGAGGCTGGAAACACGATCTTGTTAGGAAATCATGTGACGCAGAAAACAGACTTTGTGGACTTCGTAGTGGAACCCAATGCCATCGTGGATGCACAAGCGGTAACTGAAATTCATTTCACACCGGGTGTCCACATCAAAAGCGGATCAGACTTCCATGCCCATATAGGGGACATTACTTGCGAAAAAGCACTTTCCAATCAAAACTCCAATACTTCTTCCGAAACAGAAACGATGGAAGCTGATGGGTACCTGCAAGCAAGAACGAATCACGGAGAATCCGTAACCATTTTTCCGAATCCTTCCAAACAGGCTTTCTCCATTCGTTGGGGCGAGCGCAATGACAATGAAAGGGTCTCAGTTCAAATCCTCGACCTTTCAGGCAAAGAACTCTTTAAAAAGGTTGTATCTTTCGAGGAAACAGTGATCCATGACTTAAAAACGGGCTTTTATTTAGTGAAACTAACAAAAAACGGAGTATGCGTTACGAAAAATTTAGTGGTAGAGCAGTAATCATACTGGGGATGCTTCTTTCCATCTTCTCCTGCAAAAAACTGGATAAGAACAACCCCATTGAGTTCAAGATCAAAGCTCACATTCCCTATAGTGGTGAGGCTATTTCCGGAGTGAAATATACCATCAAAGAGTATAAATCGAAGACCGGTCCTTCTTCTTTCGGAGATGTTGAATACACTGATTTTGTAGTGGAAGGAATGACCGATACCTACGGGAATGCCACTGTTTCCTTCGCTCCAAAGAAGAATATGAAGTATCATTACGACATTACTTTTGATTATTCGGGGTTGCAGTTTGCCAATTATTCCGGAAGTTATTCCCTAATCAAGGCTCCGAATTATGTACCCTTAATGCGAGATGATCAGCCTGATTTCGAAATTCGGGCTTTGCCACTTTGTGGAATGCAATTCAAAATTGAAAATGTAAATTGCTTTGATTCAAATGATAAAATGAGGTATAAAGTATATCATCTAGAAGAAGAACCTAATCAACAATTACAGTATGTTCCTTATAGCAATTACTTTAATGGTTGTGGATCACCTATCAATTATACGAATAATACTGTTTTATCTGGTCATCAAATCTACCAAATCGAAGTCACTCGGAACAATCAAGTGACCACATACATCGATACTTTTTTTCTGCAACCCGGAGTAATGAACGAAGTCTTTATTGAATATTAAGAAAACAAGTACGGAAAATCACAACTCACTTTTGAGATATTTTACACACTTTTGTAAAAACAACTCGTATGAAACTACTTATTCTATTGTTTTATGGGTTTACGCTTCTTTCCGTCTTCTCCTGCAAAAAACTGGATAAGAAAAATCCGATTGAGTTTAAGATTAAGGCACATATTCCTTATAACGATGAACCTATATCCGGAGTAAAATACACCATTCGGGAGTACCGTTCAAAGAAGGAATTGATCCTAAGTGACATAGAGTACACCGATTTTAAACTGGAAGGATATACCAATGCAAATGGCGAATCAATGATTTCTTTCCCTCCAAAGAAAAATATGAACTATCGGTATGATATCACATTTGACTATTCACAAATGCAGTTTGCAAATTATTCCGGGAGCTATTCGTTGATTAGACCACCAACTTACTTTCCTCTTTCAAGAAAAGATCAGAAGGATTTTGAGATTAGAGCATTACCAATTTGTAGCGCACATTTTAAAATAGAAAACGTAAATTGTTTCGATAACAATGATAAAATGAGATTTAAGATGTTTAACATTGATGAATTTCCACATCAAGCATTTCAATATATAACTGTATGGAGCAACGATTTTAATGGTTGCGGTTTGTTTGGTGAAGTTACTAATGATAATGTGCTTTCTGGTCGACAATTGTACCAAATAGAAGTAACTCGGAACAATCAAGTGACCACATACATCGATACTTTTTTTCTGCAACCCGGAGTAATGAACGAAGTCTTTATTGAATATTGAGAATCAAGTACGGAAAATTGCAACACAAAAATGAGAAAATATGCTCATTTTTGAAAAAAATTAATTGCTATGAAACTACTATTCTTTTTGCTGCCATTCAGCTTGCTTGTATTTTCAGCCTGCAAAAAACTGGATAAGGATAATCCCATTGAGTTCAAGATCAAAGCTCATATTCCTTATAACGACGAACCCATCTCCGGGGTGAAATACACGATTCGGGAGTATCGTTCAAAGAAGGAATTGATTCTAAGTGACATAGAGTACACCGATTTTAAACTGGAAGGATATACCAATGCAAGTGGTGAAGCTGTGATATCTTTCCCCCCAAAGAAAAATATGAATTATCGGTATGATATTACCTTTGATTATTCAAATTTGCAGTTTGCCAGTTATTCCGGGAGCTATTCATTAATAAGGGTTCCAACCTATGTTCCCTTATCCAGAAATGACCAGCAGGATTTTGAAATCAGGGCTTTACCTCATTGTAGTATCCACTTTAAAATAGAAAATGAGAATTGTTTTGATGCCAACGATAAAATGCGATTTAAAACATTTAATATGGATGAGTTTCCAAATCAATCGTTCCAATATATGCTCGATTGGAGTAATGACTTTACAGGCTGTGCAATAAATTTAGAGAATACAACAAACAATGATATGTTATCAGGAAGAAAATTATACCAAATCGAGGTGACTCGAAATGGACAAGTAACTACATACATTGATACTTTCTTCCTGCAACCCGGTATTATGAACGAGGTTTTTCTGGAGTATTAAATCAAGTACGGAAAATCGCAACAACTTTTTCAAATCAATTGCTCACTTTTGTGAAAATCAATTGTTATGAGACTACTATTTACATTATTTCATTTCTGCCTGGTTATTTCTGTATCAGCCTGCAAAAAACTGGATAAGAAAAATCCGATTGAGTTTAAGATTAAGGCTCATATTCCTTATAACGACGAACCCATCTCCGGGGTGAAATACACGATTCGGGAGTATCGTTCAAAGAAGGAATTGATTCTAAGTGACATAGAGTACACCGATTTTAAACTGGAAGGATATACCAATGCAAATGGCGAAGCTGTGATCTCTTTCCCTCCAAAAAAAAATATGAACTATCGGTATGATATCACATTTGACTATTCACAAATGCAGTTTGCAAATTATTCCGAGAGCTATTCGTTGATTAGACCACCAACTTACTTTCCTCTTTCAAGAAAAGATCAGAAGGATTTTGAAATTAGAGCTCTACCATTAATGCAAGTGCAATGGAACTTCAAAAACTTATCTTGTTTTGATGCAAATGATACATTTAAATACAAACAATATAATTTGGATGAATTACCGAATTATAGTTTTAATAATGGTGATCCTTGGCAAGAAGGACCAACTTTAAACGGGTGTGTTGACATAACAGGAAATTATCTACAAAGACTAGCTGGAAGATATGTTTTTAAATGGGAAGCAACTCGAGGAGGGATTTTGACTACCGGAATAGATACTTTCTTTGTTTCACCAGGTGGAACAGATTATATTAATATGTATTGGTAATAGTAATCAAGTACGGAAAATTGCAACACAAAAATGAGAAAATATGCTCATTTTTGAAAAAAATTAATTGCTATGAAACTACTATTCTTTTTGCTGCCATTCAGCTTGCTTGTATTTTCAGCCTGCAAAAAACTGGATAAGGATAATCCCATTGAGTTCAAGATCAAAGCTCACATTCCCTATAGTGGTGAGCCCATTTCCGGAGTGAAATATACCATCAAAGAGTATAAATCGAAGACCGGTCCTTCTTCTTTCGGAGATGTTGAATACACTGATTTTGTAGTGGAAGGAATGACCGATACCTACGGGAATGCCACTGTTTCCTTCGCTCCAAAGAAGAATATGAAGTATCATTACGACATTACTTTTGATTATTCGGGGTTGCAGTTTGCCAATTATTCCGGAAGTTATTCCCTAATCAAGGCTCCGAATTATGTACCCTTAATGCGAGATGATCAGCCTGATTTCGAAATTCGGGCTTTGCCACTTTGTGGAATGCAATTCAAAATTGAAAATGTAAATTGCTTTGATTCAAATGATAAAATGAGGTATAAAGTATATCATCTAGAAGAAGAACCTAATCAACAATTACAGTATGTTCCTTATAGCAATTACTTTAATGGTTGTGGATCACCTATCAATTATACGAATAATACTGTTTTATCTGGTCATCAAATCTACCAAATCGAAGTGACTCGGAACAATCAATTGACCACATACATCGATACTTTTTTTCTGCAACCTGGAGTAATGAACGAGGTTTTCCTGGAATATTAATCAAGTACGGAAAATCACAACTCACTTTTGAGATGTTTTACACACTTTTGTAAAAACCGGATAAAAAACATACTGGTTCACTCATCAGATCGGGGATTTTTCATATATATCATTTCCTATGAGCTTTTGATTAAATTCGCTTAATGAAGCCATCAGCGTTCCTATATCTCTTATTTTTTGTACTAATTGGATTGGCAACAACTCAGTGCACGAATGGCAAAGCTCCCGTAGAAGAAGGATACGAACCCGACAAACCCATTGAATTTCCGCACGACATCCATGCAGGAAAGAACGGGATTGACTGTAAGTTTTGTCACAATGCAGCGTTTGATGAAAAAAACACCGGAATTTCTTCAGCAGATATTTGCATGAAATGCCACAAAGAAGTGAAAGGAAATCCCGCTCAGAGAGTGGAAAATAGCAGTTGAAATAAAGAAGTGTAAGGATTAAGAAAGTTCCCAATCTTTTCAATTGATCAATTATCCATTCTCAATTCGTATTACTTATCCAACACCTTCGGAATACGGAAATAATCGGAATCCTTCTTCGGTGCATTTTTCAATGCTTCTGCCTGTGTAATGGTTACTTCCGGCTCATCATCGCGAAGCACATTCAGTTCATCACTCATGAAGATCAACGGTTCCACATCATCCGTAGGGATTTCAGACAATTTCCCCATAAATCCAATGATTTTATCCAAATCCTGTCGGATAGCTACTTTATCATCTCCTTCAAAACGAAGACGGGATAAATGTGCAATGTGATCTATTGTTTCTTCTGAAATCTTTTCCATGGGGCAAAATTACAAAATTTGAATGAATCAATTCTTCATCAACCCTCTTTCTCTCAACGGTTCCGCTAAAATTTTGAAAACAAGGTCCGACAACTCGGATTCGCTCAGTTCATTTTGTTGCTCCACAGAAATGATGTCGTGCATATAAATCCGGGATATTCCGGGGTGTGCATATCCCAGCACCTGGTCCGGATCGGAAAACATGTGATAATGATCCAAAAACGTAATCGGTACAATCGGGATTTGTGCATGTTTGGATAATTTGAAAGCACCGGATTTAAATTCGACCATTTCAGGCAAATTGCAGTCGGGAATCCCTCCTTCCGGAAAAATGACGATCGACCAGCCTTCTTTTACGGCATTTTTCGCCTGGATAAACGATTTCGCAGCTTTTATCCGGTCGTTGCGGTAAACAGGAATATTCAGCCGCTTGAAGAAGGTCTTCATCAGGGGATATCCGAGTATTTCACTCTTTCCCATGAACAGAAACCGATGGGTCGGTAAAATCGAATACATGATAAAAATATCGAAGTACGAGGTGTGATTGGAAACAATCAGGTACGGACCCTTCGGCAACCTGACTCTTCTCAGGCGATGAACCCAAATTCCGCAACAAAGGCGAACGGTGAAACTCCAAACCACATTGATCGGAAAACTCCACTTTTTCCAGGCATGGCGGGACAGTGTCAGAAAGATAAAGGGGTAAAATAACAACAAGGTTGTGACGAAGATCAGCCCAACGTAACACTTATAACATAAACTTAAGACTCCCAGGAACTGCTTCACCTCTCAAAAATAACGCTTCCGGTCAAAATTCAGTTACAAAAAAACATTCATTCTTGGAATTTCTATCCAATTCCTTCCTTTTAGCTGAAAGAAACCCCTAAATTCGCAAAAAACAATTTTAAATGGCACGAGTTCTTACAGGTATACAAAGCACGGGAACCCCGCATTTGGGGAATTTACTCGGTGCAATCTTACCTGCAATTGAGATGGCAAAGGATCAGCGGAACGATTCCTTTCTTTTCATCGCCAACCTGCATACACTGACACAGATCAAAGATGCAGAGCTGATGCGCGAAAACACGTATTCCACTGCTGCTGTTTGGTTAGCATGTGGTCTGGACCCAGAGCTTACTACATTCTACAGACAAAGTGATGTGGCAGAGGTAACTGAACTCATGTGGCATTTGCTGTGCTTTTATCCATATCAACGTTTGACTCTTGCAACAAGCTTTAAAGACAAAGCAGATTACCTGTCGGATGTGAATGCCGGATTATTTTCTTATCCAATTCTGATGGCCGCAGATATTCTCCTTTATGATGCTGAATTGGTACCTGTTGGAAAGGATCAATCCCAACATTTGGAAATCACGCGTGATGTTGCGACTAAATTTAATTTGAAGCTGGGTGAAACTTTTGTTCTTCCTGACGCAAAGATTAATGAAGCAACCCAAATCGTTCCCGGAACGGACGGTGAGAAAATGAGTAAATCAAGAAATAACACGATCAATATTTTCCTACCCGAGAAACAGCTGAAAAAACAAGTGATGTCGATCGTTACGGATAGTAAAGGTCTGGAAGAACCAAAAGATCCGGATACCTGTCATATTTTCCGTTTATACGAATTACTGGCTTCTCCTTCCGAGATCGAAACGATGCGAGCAAACTATTTAGGAGGCAATTATGGTTATGGACATGCAAAAAATTCACTTTTGGAACTAATATTGAATAAATTTTCAACAGAAAGAGAAAAATACAATGCATTGATGGAAGATAAGTCTCAGATTGATAAAGCCTTAGAAATTGGGGCTTCCAAAGCGCGAATGATTGCACAGGAAACCTTAAAACGGGTTCGGACAAAAGTCGGATACTAAAATTTTTTTGATCAAACGATACCGTTTAATCAAAAAATGCTATATTTGAATCAACTTATGTTACACCAACATAAACTACTCTTATTAAACCAACATGCTGAAGCTCCTCTTATGGGGCTTTTGCCTTTTAAGAGAAGTACGGACTAAATAATACAGTGTGTATTTCTTCCGGACGCCTAACATTTATTTTAAATGTTATTTTTGTAAAAACAACACTGCAACGCACTTACTATGTTTAAACAGTTCGTTCTTATTTCCACACTTGCTGTAGGGCTCATCGGCTGCTCGGATGATTCTGTGAATGTTGAAGACCTGAAAGCAATAGGAGGTGCAAAATATGGCGGAACGTTCCGCTTTATGTCTTCGGAGAAAATCGAGGCCCTGATTCCGCTTCAGGCGACAACCCTTTACACGCAGCGAATTACTTCCCAGCTTTTTGATCCGATCCTGCGTTTGGACGCCTCCGGATCGAAAGTGATCCCATCCGTTGCAGAAAGTTTTTCTGTTTCTGCAGATGGAAAATCCTATACCCTGAATATTCGGAAAGGGATCTATTTTCACCCCGATGAATGCCTCGACGGAGAAGGAAGAGAACTCACGGCGGAGGATGTGAAATTCACACTCGACATGTCCTGCAGCGGTTTAAAAATCAACGAGATCAGCTTCATGCTGAATGACCGCGTGGTCGGTGCATCTGAGTTTAATAAAGCTACTAAAACACAATTCAAACCCGGTGGTGTTTCAGGGATTAAAGTACTGGACAGATACAAAGTTCAAATCAACCTGGTGGAAGCATTTGCCGGTTTCGATAAATTACTGACATATACCGGTTTCGGAATCTTTCCGAAAGAAGCATATGATTTCTACCGGGATGAGCTCAAAAAACATCCCGTGGGAACTGGCCCTTTCATGCTGGAAGAGTTTTCGGACAAAGGATTGAAATTGAAGCGAAACCCGAATTACTGGGCAAAAGATCAATTTGGAAACCAACTTCCGTTTTTAGCGGCTATCGAACTGAGCTATACCAAGAATAAACGCAGTGAGCTCATTGCTTTCAGAGAACGGAAAATTGACCTGGTACTGGAGATTCCATCAGACGAAGTAGACAACATTTTAGGTTCCCTCCAGGAAGCACAGGAAGGAAAGACGGTGAAACACAAAGTGGATTCAAAACAATCGTTCTCCGTTACGTTCCTGGGAATGTCCGAGCGCAATCCTGTTTTCAAAGATGTTCGCGTTAGAAAAGCAATCAATCACGCAATCGACCGGATAGGTTTAGTAAATCAGACCTTACAGGGAGAAGGTTATCCGGTTTTAAACGGGTTTATTCCAAACACCGAATTTTTTCCTGCAAACCGCGTAAAAGGCCCGGATTTTAATGTCTCGAAAGCAAACGCATTACTTGCGCAGGCAGGTTACCCGGATGGAAAGGGCTTTCCAGCAATGGTCATTTATGTGAGCGGGAACAAGGATGCTACAAATCACCTGTTGGCAAAAGGAATCGCCAAACAATTGAAAGAGCATTTAGGACTCTCTATTTCCGTTGAGCTGGTTGATTTCGAGAAACGAAATGAATACGTAAAATCCGGTAAGGCCAGCTTATGGGTTTCGGGATGGATTGCCGATTATCCCGACGGGGAAAGCTTTTTAAGTATTTTCTACGGAAAATATGCGAACCTTGATTCAGAATTCATGAATCCGTTCAAGTATAGAAACAGCCGATTCGATGAGTTGTATGTTCGCTTGAACAAAGAACAGGATGAAAAGAAACGAACGGACATTATGGTTGAATGCGACCAGCAAATCGTGGATGATGCGGTGGTAGTTCCTCTTGTAAATGATGACTTTATCACGATGATCAACTCCCGCGTTCGAAATTTTAAGACAAATTCGTTGGAGAATTTAGATTTTTCTAATATATTTATAAAAGAACCAAAGGGTTCGGAATAAATTTTTAACTAACTCTCAGCTTGCAAAAAGTTAAAGGCAGTCCAAGGCGGATTGCCTTTTTTTATTGACTTAACATAATTTCAAAAATTTCTTAACTTAGAATCGAAACCTACCCATTAAGTTTGTCGCTTATTAAATAATCCATGGTAAAAAGTCAGGAAACAAGTTCTTCTAGAAGCAAGCCGCACGCCGCAAAATACTTCAACCGCGAATTAAGCTGGCTGGCCTTTAATGACCGCGTTTTACAGGAAGCACTGGACGATGAAGTTCCATTAGTAGAACGTTTGCGCTTTTTGGGAATTTATTCGAACAATCTGGATGAGTTTTACCGCGTTCGCGTGGCAAACATTAAGCGCATGATCCAATTGGATGATCAGAAAGTGGAGGGTTACAAAGGAACGGCGGAGGAACTCTATGAAGAAATCCGGAACGTAGTAATCAAACAACAACGCAAATTTGAACATGCTTACGCCTCCATTCTCCATAAACTGAAACTAAAAGGTATCAAGCATTACGATGAACTGACGGTAAACGACAAACAAAAAGAAGAATTGAAGAACTACTTCTTCTCTTCCCTTATTCACGACATTGTTCCTGTACTGATCGATAAAAAAATGCCTTTCCCAAGACTGCGGGATAAAGCCATTTACCTCGCTGTCCGAATGGAATGGGACTATAAGCGAAAAGCACGTTTTGCTTTGATCGAAGTCCCCAACCTGGTTTCCAGGTTCTACATCCTGGAGTCCGGAAAAGAAAAAGGAGTCATTCTCATCGATGATATTATCCGGCTTCATCTGGCAGACATCTTCCCGATCTTTTCATTTGATACCATTGAGGCATTTACGTTCAAATTCACACGTGATGCAGAATTAAACCTGGATGACGACGTATCCATGTCCTTCATTGAAAAAATGGAGAAGAGCATTAAGCAGCGAAAAAAAGGTGAACCGGTACGGATGGTTTACGACCACCGGATGCCCCAGGACCTGTTGGAAATGCTCATCCGGAGCCTGAATTTAACCTTGGGAATAAACACCATTGCAGGGGGAAAATACCATAATTTCAAGGATTTTATGAAATTTCCCGATTTCGGGAACAATGAATTTGTTTATCCTCCCTACAAAGCGGTAGATCATCCAAGTTTTCACAAGCAACACAGCCTGATCAAAATCATTCTTGAAAGAGATGTATTGCTACATTACCCATACCATCGTTTTGACCACATCGTCGATCTGTTGCGCGAAGCAGCCATTGATCCCAAAGTGGTTTCCATAAAAATCAATATTTACCGGGTTGCAAAGAATTCACAGGTTATGAATGCGTTGGTCAATGCGGTGAGAAACGGAAAGGATGTAACGGTTGTTTTGGAATTGCAGGCCCGGTTTGATGAAGAAAACAACTTATTCTGGTCTGAACGAATGCGGGAAGAAGGCGCCAAAGTCCTCTACGGACCCGAGGATCTGAAAATTCATTCCAAACTGATCCAAATCAAGCGCATTTCCGATAAAAAAGAACAATTAATCACCTATGTAGGTACCGGGAACTTCAACGAACAGACTGCCCAGGTTTATACAGATATGGGATTGCTTACGGTCAACAAAAAAATAGCGGAAGAAGTCCATGAAGTTTTTCACATGATGGAGCACACCCTGCACCACCATCATTTTAAAACGCTGATTGTATCTCCTGTCAATGCACGGAAAAAATACATCAGCCTGATCGTGAACGAAACCAAAAACGCCAAGAAAGGATTACCAGCGTTCATTCATATGAAAATCAATAACCTGGTCGACCAGCAAATGATTGATAAATTGTATGAAGCTTCGCAAAACGGTGTCAACATAAAATTGATGGTCCGTGGCATTTGTTGTTTGGTTCCCGGAATTAAAGGATTGAGCCAGAATATCGAGATTTTGAGTGTTGTTGACCGGTTTTTAGAACATACCCGCTTCCTGATCTTCGGGAACAATGACAAACCCCTGTATTTCATTACTTCAGCCGATTGGATGGAGCGTAACCTAGACAAACGGATAGAAGTGGGCACTCCAATTTACGATGAAGGTCTGAAAAACCAGATCAACCTGGTGTTTTCTATGCAATGGGGCGATCGCGAAAAAGCACGGATTATCGATAAGTATCAGAAAAACTCCTACAAAGAAGCAACCGGAACCGAAGCAGTTATTCGTTCACAGGTAGAACTTCAAAACTATTACCGGCAATTGATTGAGAACTTGGAATGTTAGCAGAAAATAAAAATGTAGGTGAGGAAAATTTTCCACCCCTACATTTCTATTAAAACCCTTCTTTTTTCAATTCCTCAGCGTATGCTTTGGTGATTAAGGGAATAAATATTTCCACGGATACTCCTCCACCCGTTTTTTCACGAATGAGGTAAGAGGAACTTGTTTTATTGAGCTTATTCAATAAGTACAACCGGTCGTTAATAATTTCAGAAGCCCTGGAAGAATCGATCGCTTTAAGCCCTTTTCCATTATCTTCGATGATGATCGCCAGTTCATTCAGCCCTCTCAATTTGAACCGGATGGTCAGCTCTCCGACCTTATTCAAATTGGAAAATCCATCCAGAACAGTACTTTCAACAAAAGGCTGCAGGATCATTGTCGGTAAACACACGTTGGAAGGATCCAATTGTTCATCTACTTCGAAAGAGAAATTAAACGCATGCTTCGAACGATCCCTTTGCAGGGTCAGGTAAAATGTCAGGAATTCGATTTCACGGTCCAGTGTCATGAAATCATCATGCGTACTGTCCAATACCTGCTTCAGCAATTTGGAGAAAGACTGGATTTTTTTCTTGTAATCCCCATTCTGACCTGGTTCTGCATTCTGCAATTGGCTCAAAGCATTGAAAATAAAATCCGGGTTGATTCGTGCCTTGTTTAAACGCTGCTGAATTTCCAGCCTCTTTTGTTTTTGTTTAATGGATTTTTGCCTGAAAACCATCAAAACGTAGGCTCCAAGCAATGCGAAGATGATACTCCCGACAAAAATAAGCCTCCATTTGAGATGCCCGATTTGCTGTTGTTGTTGCAATAAACGCCTGTCTTGTTCGTATTCCGCATCGGACTTTTCTTTCCTAACCCGGTGGTATTTTTCGGAGAGTTGACTGAAAGCCCGGTCATTTTGGATTTTTAAGACACTGTCTTTCATTTTTGACAAATCTTCATACACCACTAAAGCACGCTCATATTCTCCGCTCAGTTTGGCACAGTTGTAAAGCAATTCCAAGGCATTGGTAACATCGTAAGGATCTCCTATCTTCTGAGCATATACCAAATTGGAATCTGCAAATTGATAGGCTTTGTCATACCGTTTCAACTCCAGGTAAATATCGGAAATGTCTCCATAAATTGCCCCGCGCTCCTTCCAGTGATAATCCGGGTTGGTCTGCATCAGGGCACTGTCCAGATATTTCAATGCCAAGCGGTAATTCCGGTTGTAATAAGCATGATCCTCAAATAAATTATAGATCTGAAGATAGCTTTCGGAATACTCCATTTTCTTTGCCAGGACATACGAAAAGGAAACCGTATTTAATGCAGAGTCCAAAAAAGCCTTATCCTTTTCAAGTTGATATAGTTTGTAATACCGGGAAGACAATTGCGCCAGCAAATCGATTTTCGTCTCGTTATCCGATAAAACCCGAACAATCGGGTAAGCCAGGTTTGCGTAGTACTTTGCTTTCTCTTTGTCCTTGGACCTTCCATAGCTTCCTGATAATCCGAGATACGCCCGGGAAAGCATCGCATTGTTTCCGGACCGTTGCAGGATTCTCACCGTTTTTGAATAGGCATCTATGGATCCGGGGTAATCTCCCTGAAGCATCAATAACTCACCGAGAGTCAGATTATTTTCAACGTAAGCAGCGGATTTACACCGGACACTGTCCAGAATGAACTTTTCCCGGTCCAAACTCCTTTTAGCATCTTCAAACTGACCGTTCTTAATTTGCACCTGGGCTTTCAATTGATAAGAAAACGCGACACACCTCGGGCTTTTATCTTTCTCAAGGGTCTTGGCAAACTTCCAAAGGTTGAACGATTTATGCTTAGCTGTGCTGTCAAAGTCGCGCTGAGCGATAAAATCCTGCATGGACTCACAAGCACAATTCGATTGTGCCTGAACAAGTTCAGCAAAACCAATAAAGACCAGACAGATTATTAACCGTTTCATAAAGTTCTTGTTCAAAGTTAGCAAAAAACACCTTAAACTCATTTTACGCGAAAAAGAAAAGGAGGCGAATATTCACCTCCTTTTCTGCTTTTTGTTACTTATGATGTAAAATCACTAAAAATTGACTGTTAAACCAAATGTTAGTGGGTAAACTCCGACCGTTTTGTCGGTATCGAAAAGAGGCAGCAGGTTGTAATTTGCAAACACTCCGATGTTTTTATATCCCAATTTTACAGCAGCATCCAGGCGGAATGCGTTTAACCCGTAAACTCCTTTTGTCTTCGTGCGGTATTTTGTTTTGTCTTCTTCAATCACTTGTTTGGTGCTGGAACCGATTCTTACTCCTCCAATTACTCCGGCAGCCAGGTAAAACCCTTTGTCGGAATCAGCACTTGAACAGAATTCAAGCATCAGCGGAGCGGTTAAATAAACTGCACGCAATTTGTTCTTTTTGTAATCATTCACTGTATCCTTCAATACCCACAAGGAATCTGAATTCGCAAACAGCAAGTTGTTCTTCAACCCGATTTGTGTCCAGTTGATTCCTAAACCGGTCGTCAACCCGATGTAATTTTTATAAATTTTGAACTTGTATTCTGCGAAATTAAAATTCCAGCTGAACGATTTACCCGGATCATTTTCCCATTGTTTGTCATTGGGGAAACTGCTTTTCATGGCACTGTTCAACAAGATGGTAGGTCCAAACTCAACCCCGGCCCAATGTGCCTCAAAATGCTTCAATGTTTTATGATCGGGAGCAGCATCAATGGTATCACTGTCATTGTTTTTAATAATCAGGATCAGTTTTTCTTTCAATTTGATACGTGTTGTATCCGGATCTTCCTGACCTTTTGCATATCCGAATAGGAAGAATATAAACGTAATAAATAAACCTGTTCTCATATCTCTAAATTTTATTGCTTTCTAACCAGTTAAGTACTTCGGGCTTTTCGAACATATGACCATCTCACCTCTTATTTTGTTACAGCAGATCCAAAAAAAAATTGAATTGTTTTTTAAACTATTGATTATTAATTGATTACGTTTTGAAAAAAATAATCGTCGGGAGGCCTAAAGCTCTCATACATTCGTTAATTTTGCAATTCAATTTTCAATTACATGTACAGATCACACACAAATGGCGAATTGCGCGCCGCACATATCGGACAGGAGGTAACATTAGCGGGTTGGGTTCAAAAATCCAGGGATCTTGGAGGAATGACGTTCGTTGATTTACGTGACCGTTATGGGATTACACAATTGGCTTTCAACCTGGAAGAAAATAGTGATTTGTGTTTACAGGCCCGAAAATTGGGCCGGGAATTTGTCATCCAGGTAAAAGGGTTGGTTATTGAGCGCAGCAGCAAAAACGCAAATCTGCCCACCGGAGAAATCGAAATCAAGGTTTCAGAACTCAACTTACTGAATGCAGCGAAAACACCTCCTTTCACCATTGAAGACGATACGGATGGCGGGGAAGAATTGCGTGCGCAATACCGCTACCTGGATTTGAGAAGAAACCCGGTACAGCAAAAATTGCGTTTGCGTAACCAAGTAGCATTGGAAACACGGAAATATTTGGATTCAAACGGGTTTTTGGATGTAGAAACCCCTTATTTGATTAAATCTACACCGGAAGGAGCCCGCGATTTCGTAGTTCCAAGCAGAATGAATCCCGGGGAGTTTTATGCCTTGCCTCAATCTCCGCAAACATTCAAGCAGTTGTTAATGGTTTCCGGTTTTGACCGCTATTACCAGATCGTAAAATGTTTCCGCGATGAAGACCTGCGTGCTGACCGTCAACCCGAGTTTACCCAGATCGACTGTGAAATGGCATTTGTGGAACAGGAAGATATCCTGAACATGTTTGAAGGATTGATCAAGCACTTGTTCCAAACCGTTCGCGGAATCACTTTTGAAGGCAATTTCCCGCGAATGACTTATGCAGAAGCAATGGCAATTTATGGTTCGGACAAACCGGACATCCGTTTCGATATGAAATTCACGGACCTGAAAGCACTTTCCTCCGGAAAGAATTTCCAGGTATTTGATAACGCAGAGGCAGTAATCGGAATTGCGGTTCCGGGAGCAAGCGAATACACACGCAAGCAATTGGATGAAATCACGGATTGGATAAAACGCCCTCAAATCGGTGCACTTGGTTTGGTTTATGTGAAATGTAACTTGGACGGAACCTTTAAAAGTTCGGTAGATAAATTTTACGATGAGGCTGCGTTGAAATCCTGGGCGGAAGCTTCTGGTGCAAAAGCAGGAGATTTGATCTTTGTTTTAAGCGGTGACCTGGATAAAACACGCAAACAAATGAACGAACTGCGTTTACGCATGGGAACGGAACTTGGTTTGCGCAAACCGGATGAATTCAAGCCTTTGTGGGTATTGGATTTCCCGCTTTTGGAATGGGACGAAGAACACGGACGCTACCATGCGATGCACCATCCATTTACTTCTCCGAAACCGGAAGATTTCGGGTTGATCGATTCCGAACCCGGAAAGGTGCGTGCGAATGCCTATGATTTGGCTATGAACGGCGTTGAATTGGGTGGTGGCTCGATCCGCATCCACGACAGAGCACTTCAATCCCGCATGTTTGAATTGTTAGGATTTACTCCGGAACAGGCACAGGAACAATTCGGTTTCTTGTTGAATGCTTTTGAATACGGAGCACCTCCGCATGGCGGACTGGCATTCGGTTTGGATCGTTTGGTAGCAACAATGGGTGGTTCCGATTCCATCCGCGATTACATTGCATTCCCTAAAAACAATAGCGGAAGAGATGTGATGATTGATGCACCTTCACAGATCGACGAAGTGCAATTGAAAGAATTGGGAATTAAAACCAACTAATTGAGAATGTAAAATTGAAACGGATGGATTTAGATTAATCTGCAGTAGGAGAGCCGTTCGAAAACAGCATTTTTCTCTTCTTTCATTCCGATAGCTGTCGGAACTCACTTGTACATTCTCAATCTTAGTTTGATTTTCGGACCAATTTCAAACGGTAAGCCGCTGTATTTTTAAAGCGCTTTTCATCTAAAGACAACTGGATGATTTCCTTCGGTCGAAACTCGTATTCCATTCTGCGGACAGAATCATTGATCCCTCCTTGGGAAAGAATAAGGGTTTCTCTTTCTGCGGCTTTGATCTTTTTCCATTGACCGCTGCAAACCAGGGTGGCGTCGCCATCTTCGGTAGCATTTTTATATGTTTCGGTCAAGCGAAAAATTCCAACAGTATCTCCTTTAACAACTAATCGTTGTTGAATCCCGTCACAATCTTCACAGGGAATTTCTCCCTCATAAATACGGAATACTTTGTAATCTTTGTCGGTGATATACTTTTCTTCTTCTTTATTAGCAGTAGATCGCTTAACAGGTGTCTTTTTTTCTTCCCGGTGTTCGATACAGGCAGTGAAGGTTAACCATGAACCCACAATAACAAACAAACAATTAATTCGGTTTATCATCCCACTCAATTATTAATTTTCCAACAGTTTTGCCTTCTTCCAGCAAACGATGGGCTGTTTTTAATTCTTCTTGCCTGTAGACACCACCTACAACCGGATGAATCTGCCCTTGTTTTACCATTTGCACCACCTCGTTGAGACACTGAGCAAGTACATGTGGTTTGAAGTCAGCCACTTTGAGCATGTTTATTCCAATAATGGATTTAGAACGCATCATTAATCCGATTGGTACAACAAAACCCATCTTTCTAACAAAATTAAGCGTTGAAAGGAGTCCCCACTTACCATTTGATAATTCAGAACCACCAAATAACACCATCCTTCCACCTGTTCCCAAAAGTGCCTGGTCCTTTTTGAATGTTGCACCGGCAACCGGATTGAAACTGACATCCAATCTATCTGGTCCTAAACAGTTTAGAACTTGTTTTTCGTAAGCTGATTCTTTGTAGTTAATGACCTCATCGGCACCTAAATCCTTTACCAGTTTTTCTTTCTCTTTGGAACTTACTTTGGCAATAACATGTGCTCCTTTTAACTTACACAATTGGATCAGGGCTGTTCCGACACCACCGGCTGCTGCATGAATTAAAACCCGCTCCCCGGACTGAACATTTGCCGAACGGTTCACCATGTAATAAGCGGTTACAAATTGGGTTGCCAATGATAAGGCAATTCCCGCATCCATTTCATCAATAACAGAAACTGCATAATTCTCCGTAATAACCTGTTTCGAATACCCACCGAATCTGCAAAATCCAACGACCCTTTTTCCGATCAGTTCTTTGTTTCCGTTTCCGCCAACCTCGGAAATTTTTCCGACTACCTCATAACCAATTACACAGGGCATGGGTGGTGCTTCACGGTAGAGGCCCAAACGCGCCATTACATCGGCATAATTCAAACCGAATGCTTCTACATCAATGAGGACCTGATTGCCTTTTAATGCAGGTAAACTAAGGATTCTTAATTCAAAGGCAGTTTCAGCCGACCCTTTCTTTACCAAATGAAATGCTTCCGTCTGTCTCATATGCAAATTTAACCTAAAAAGTTCGCGCGCTTTCTTCAAAAAAAATCTGTCTGCCGAAAAAATGCTATTTTTAATCAAAACTTAAATTTGATACAATGGCGACTACATTCCACTACCTGGTTCCGATTGATTTTACTCCGGTAACTGAAAACGCTTTGGTTTTTGCATTGGATGCAGCCAAATACAATAAAGGCGATATTGTGTTACTTCATATTATTTCGCATTCGAAAGAACGCATCGCAGCAGAAAAGCAGCTGCATGACCTGGCGGTCAAATACCAAAATCCGGACGTAAAGATCTCAACCCGTGTGGTTATCGGAAAAGTCTTAAGGGATATTGGAATTATTGCGGATTCAATCGGTGTGCAACTTGTGATCATGGGAACACACAGCACATCAATCTGGCAAAAGATCTTCGGAAGCCCCGCTTTATCGGTTGTATCGAACAGCAATGTTCCGATTGTACTGACACAAGAAGATACTTCCTTCCACAAGATCAAATCCATTGTCATGACAGTTGACCTGGCAAGAGAAAGCGTTCAGGTGGTACGGTACGCTTCCAGAGTAGCACAAGTGTTCAATTCCAAAATATTTCTGGTTGGTCAACGCTATGCCGACGAAGGACTGATGCAAAAAATTGAAGTGAACTTGCGTGTGGCAAACGGATACTTAAAGGATCATGGTCTGGACACGACAATTCATTTGCTGGACTCTACCAACTTTGAGAAAAACCTCATTGAATACTGTCGTGAAGTAAATGCAGACCTGTTGGCGGCAACGCATTACCAGGATATGTTCTCTTTATTCTCAACGAATCTGATTCAAAGTCTGGCTGAAAATGAATTGGCTTTGCCGGTAATGACTTTTGACGGAGAGGACACTTCTACAGGATCACAGTTCGGATTTATTACTCAGTAAAACTTTAAGATATTAAGACTTCAGGATTTGGAGTCTTGTTCCAACAACGGATAGGTTTGAAAAAGCTTATCCGTTTCCTTTTATAAGCAATACGATTTCCCCTTTTGGTGGCGTATTCTGGAAGTGTTTTAACACGTCTTCTGCTTTTCCTCTTACGAATTGCTCAAACAGCTTACTGATTTCACGTGCAACACAGACTTCTCTGTCTGCTCCCAGAAAGTTGACACACTCTTCCAATGCTTTGACAATACGGTGCGGGGACTCGTACAAAACGATAGTCCGTTCCTCCTCTTTGTAAGAAAGCCATTTGGTCTGTCTTCCTTTTTTGTGCGGAAGAAACCCTTCGTACAGGAACCGATCACATGGAAAACCACTTGCAACCAAGGCCGGAACGAATGCTGTTGGACCAGGCAAACATGTTACTTCCAAACCCGCTTCGACACACGCTCTTACCAACAGGAATCCGGGATCGGAAATAGCCGGTGTTCCGGCATCCGAAACCAGGACCGTACATTGATTCTCACGAACTGTCTGAACAGAGCGCTCCAGTTGTTTGTGCTCGTTGTGTGCATGGAATGGAATGATCTGTTTTCCTGTTATTTCCAGATGAGAAAGCAGTTTTTTGGTTACCCGCGTATCTTCCGAATAAATAATCTCTGCCTCTTTGAGTAAACGAATTGCTCTTAATGTAATGTCCTCCAAATTTCCAACAGGGGTTGGAACCACAAATAACACACCCATTTTAGTTTGTTTTTAGCGTGTTAATACCACGTAATCCTGTAATACCATTTTAAGGAATTCCATGCGTTTCGGCGGAGTTTCTGCCAACCCGATCAAGCGGGCGGTTTCGTCTGCCAGCTGAATTGCGAAATCCTTATTCGACTGGTTGGGGTATCGCTGTACGCGCAGGATCGTATTCTTAATCAGGAGCATGTCTTCATCTGAAAAGCGAATGACATTCGGGTAAGTTGGAACGTGGTTATCCGAGTTCTTAATGGAAAGCACATCCCTTAAACTATAAATCTGTGTATCCTTTACTTTTATAACCACCGTATCGGCCATTATATCTCCTATTCGCTGTCTTTTTTCAGTTGTACCGGCCACCAGGAGCGCCAAGAACCCGAAACCACCAACCCAAATATCTACGATTCGAAAGATCCATCGTGTAAAATACTCTCTCAATCCGGCAGTTTCTCCATTACTTTTCACCACACGGATTCCCATAATGAGCTTTCCCAACGACCTTCCATTGGTCAAATACTCAATCACAGGAGAATACAATAACCAAGGCAGGCGCAATAAGAAAATACTTAAAAGTGACCACCTGTTTTGAAAGGAATTCATATCCAGGTCCAGCAAATTGGATGAAATGAAATAACTGGCTATCAACAAATAAATCAGCAAAAAGACCACATCCAGAAAGGCTGCAACTGCCCGGTAAACCGGACTCGCAAGCTCATAGTCGATCGTAACAAATTGCGATGTTGTAAAAGAAATTGTTTTCATGCCCTGTCAGATGTGAATCCGAAAATACAAATTAAAGAACAAATATGCTTCATTTTAGGTCTTTCTTCCCCTTGAATTTATGTGATTTAAAGTTTCACACAGAAATCTTTTTACTGCATTACTAATGATTCCCAATTATAACCGGCTTTTTATCGAAAGCAGTGATTTTTTGACCGCGCTAACGCTTGTCTTTTATCGAAAGCAGTGCTTTTTTTTGACCGCGCTAACGCTTGTCTTTTATCGAAAGCAGTGCTTTTTTTTGACCGCGCTAACGCTTGTCTTTTATCGAAAGCAGTGCTTTTTTTGACCGCGCTAACGCTTGTCTTTTATCGAAAGCAGTGCTTTCTCTTATTTTAAAATCAGCTGGATCGGTAAATGATCCGAATATCCTCCGTAATAATTCGGACCACCATACGTTGCAGAAGGTTTTTTGCTTCCGTCTTTCTGGGTGAAAAGCAATTTCTCCTCGTAAACGATCTTACCATCATTGGGAGAAAGCTGGATTCCGTTACTTCCGTCGAAAAGTGCTTTTGAAACAATAAAATGATCCAAAACCCCCCATTCTCCTTTGAAATTATGGGTTCCTTTACCGGCTTTGTGATCGTCCTCGAACAAATCTACCAAATCCGCTTGGGTATCGGTAACCGCTTTTGCTTTCAGGACATCGCGAACGGAAACATTGTCCGGATGGTCATTAAAATCCCCCATCAGAACGATATTCGCTTTTGGATCGGCTTTCAGGATCTCATCCACTTTTGCGCGTGCAACTTTTGCAGCCTGGATTCTCCTGATCTCAGATTCACTTTCTCCCCCTCGGCGTGACGGCCAATGATTCACAAACAGATGAATGATGTTCCCTCCCTGCAATTGTCCTTTTACGTATAAAATATCACGTGTTTTAAAATCCGGAATGGAGTCAATTGAAACTTTCAGGTTTTCCATCTTCAACAACTTAAAGCAGCTCTTATCGTAAAGCAGGCCACAATCTATTCCACGTGCATCCGGTGAATCTTTGTGGGCTATCTCATAGTTGGTTTTAGCCAAACGGCCTGTATGCTTCAAATCCATTAAAACTCCTTTATTCTCAATTTCCACCAACCCGATTACTACCGGATTTTCCGGAAGGTTCATGGTAATTGCTTCCACCAGGTGGTCCAACTTAACACGGTATCTTTCGGAATTCCATTTCAATTTTCCGTCCGGCAGGAACTCTTCATCAATGACACCTTTTTCGTCAATAGTATCAAACAAATTTTCAACGTTATAGGAAACAATCGCCCGGCCGTGAAACGGCTGAAGTGCTTCCTTCTTTGATCCCTTTTGTGAAAATCCGTTGACCGAGCAAACAGATACAAGGATCGAAAACAAAATAATTTTTTTCATACTGAGTATTGATTTAATATTCTAAACGAAACCGGTTCAACTCTAACAAACATGAAGCCAGTAAATCAATACTCGACTGGATGTCGTCCTTATGAGCCATTTCAATAACCTGGTGCAAATGCCTGGTCGGAATGGAAACAGCTCCTGCAATAGAACCTCCCGGAGACATCCGTTGAATTCCTGCAGTATCCGTTCCGCCTGCGGTCAGGATTTCAGGCTGCCATTTAATTTTATTCCTGTCTGCCACTTCTTTCATGTAACGGACCATGCGCGAATCGCAAATCGTGGATGCATCCATAATTTTAATCGCAGTTCCTTCTCCCAGCTTTGTAATTTGTTCATGTGCTGCTGCACCCGGCAGGTCAAAAGCAATTGTTGTATCCAGCCCAAAACCGAATGTCGGTTTAATATTCAAACTTGCCACATTTGCTCCTCGGATGCCAACCTCTTCCTGAACAGTAAACACCATGTACACGTCATTCGGAAGTTCTTTTCCTTTCAACAGTTTAAGTACTTCGATCGCGATGAAAACAGCCAGGCGGTTATCCAACGATTTGCTGTTGAAACAGTCCCCCATTTCAATAAATTCTCTTTCGCGTGTAATCACATCGCCGATAGAAACCAATTCTTTCACTTTTTCAGCCGGTAAGCCTGTATCTACAAAATAATCTGTCAGTTTCGCCACCTTGTTCCGTTCGTCCTGGGTCATCACATGGATTGGTTTGGAAGCCATTACTCCAATCACATCCTCTTTTCCATGAATAATGACACGCTGAGCCGTGAGTGTTTTCGGGTCGAAACCTCCCAGAGTGGTAAAACGGATGAAGCCTTTGTCATCGATATAAGTAACCATGAAGCCGATTTCATCCATGTGTGCTCCCACCATGACAGATTGGTCGGATTTACCTTTCCGGATCCCATACACATTCCCCATATTGTCCACTTCCACTTTGTCACACAAGGATTCTATTTCGCGCAGCACCAATTTTCTAACGCGGTCTTCGTGTCCGGGAGCACCGGGAGTTTTACATATTTCGGCTAAGAGTTTTTTATTCATTTCTTTGAGTTTGCCTCAAAAATAATAGAAATCCGGGTGGATTGGTTCATTCCGAAGTTTAAAGAATCAGCAAATAACTGTTAAGCAGTAAATGAACCGATTTAGTAGCAAAACTCACCCGACAAACGATCCGGGTGGTGTTTATAAAATTCAGGTTTAACCCAGGCACATGTCTTTAATTCTTCAAACAAGCAGAAACGTATTTATCTAACAATCTTTTGTTTACGATCATCTGAGCTAAAAGCAACTTCGATTAAATAAATCACTAAATTTGTTTTACATTAAACCAGATTCAACACAGAATCTTAAATCAACAGACTATGAGAAAAATAGTACTCAGTTTATCTTTATTCACACTTACTCTACAGGTATCCGCTCAAACCCAGGTAGGAAACAGCGATTTCGAACAATGGGAAGGACCTTCATCGCCAGAGATTAAAGAACCAATTAACTGGAATAGTTTTATGACAGCCAGTGGTGGATTAGCCGGCGCAGCAAACCAACAAATGGATCGGGTTACTTACGTGCGACCGGGATCAACCGGAACATACGCTGTTCGAATTTGGTGTAACAGTATATTTGGGGTTGCAGCAAACGGAAACGTTACTACAGGTCAAATAAATATGGGGAGCATTACACCTACAAACTTAGCCAATCATAACAAATCAGTAACTACTGATGTAAACTTTTCAGATCCGATGACTGATTCTCCGGATTCTTTGGTAGTTTGGGTAAGACACAAACCGGTTACTACATCAAAGCTGGGAAGAGTTAGCTGTGTGATTCATAATAATACAAACGGGTATAAAGATCCGAATGATGTTGCAGGTGCCAATACAGTTGCTACTGCTATTTCAAGTATTTCCTACAATGGAGGAAACTGGCAACGTCTGTCCATTCCATTCACTTATGTAGGAACGCCGTCAAATGCTGCTTACATCATTACAACGTTCACTACAAACCAAACTCCGGGAGGAGGAAACGGGGGTGATACTTTGGCAGTAGATGACATGGAATTAGTATATGTTCCAAGACCTTCTTTTACAACTTCTGCAACTGCAGTTTGTAGTGGAGGCTCAATCTCCTTTACAAATACTTCTACCAATTTCCCAACCTCTTACAGTTGGGCATTTACAGGAGGAAGCCCTGCTTCAAGTACTGCTACGAACCCTGTAGTTACTTATAACACTCCAGGAACTTATACCGCTATTTTAACAGCGACTAACCAATGGGGATCAAAAACTACCACTCCTGTAACAATTACTGTTAATGCATTGCCTGATGCTTCATTGAGCTATGCTCAGGCTACTTATTGTCCTGCTGACACAGACCCTGTTCCAACAGCAACGAACGCCGGTACATTTTCTTCTACAAGCGGACTGGTAATCAATTCAAGTACAGGTGCTGTTGACCTTTCTGCAAGTACCCCAGGAACTTATACAGTAACAAATACTTATAATGGAACTTGTTCAAACACAGGAACTACTAGCCTTACGATCAATCCTCCAGCAGATGCTACTTTTGCTTATCCATCCAACACGATTTGTGCAGGTGGGGCGAATGAAACACCAACAGTAACTGATCCGGGAACATTCTCTGCTACACCTGCAGGTTTGGTATTTGCAAGTACCACAACAGGTGAGATCAATGTTGCAGCAAGTACCGTTGGAACTTATACGGTAACTTACAATGCGACAGGTTCTGCCGCTTGTCCTACTTCAGGATCTTCTTCAAGCCTAAGCATCACCATTACCACTACTCCGGATGCTTCGTTTACCTATGCCCAGACAGCATATTGTGCGGATGCAACTGATCCGACACCGGTATTTGGTGCAGGCGCAAATGGAGGAGTATTCACTTCAACTGCAGGTTTGACGATCAATTCCAACACCGGAGAAATCGATTTGTCTGCAAGTACAGCGGGAAGTTATACAGTAACAAATACGATTGCTGCATCCGGTTCTTGCCCGATGGCTGATGAAACATTTAGTGTTACAGTAAACGCTCTTCCAAATGTTACTTTGGCGAATTTCACAGATGTATGTGTTTACAATCCTGCATTTGCATTAGCAGGTGGTGCTCCGGCTGGAGGAACCTACAGCGGAACAGGTGTGAGCGGAGGAAATTTTGATCCTGCAACCGCTGGAGTTGGTACTGAAACGATCACATATTCTTACACGGACGGAACAACTACCTGTTCGAATACAGCTACAAATACGATTAACGTAGAAGAATGTTTAGGATTAACGGATAATCAAATCACTACCGTTTCCGTTTACCCGAATCCAACGGATGGTAAATTGACCTTGTCAAATATTACAGGAAATACTTCATTTAAAGTCGTTTCTGTTTCAGGACAAGTTGTTTTAAGCGGTGTTGTTTCAGCTACAGCTAATTCCATAGATCTTTCTTCTTTCGAAAATGGAATCTACGTTCTTCAATTAGCTCAGGAACAAGGTATTCAATCGGTTCGCATCGTTAAGAAATAAAAAAAACATACCTTTGTCGTGTAACCACCATTCTTAGCCGGGATGGTGGTTCACTTTTTAAAGCTACATTTATGAAGTACTTGCTTTCCATCTTACTACTTTCAATATCTTCTTCCATTTTTGCCCAAACAGGACGGATTACAGGTAAAGTTCGTGACTTGCAAGGAGAAGCGGTTGTAGGTGCAACTGTTTTTGTAAAGACCAATCAACTTTACGGAGCAAACTCGGATGAGAATGGTCAATTCGTTTTGGAACTTCCTGTGGGGGTTTACAATCTGATTTGCCGCATGGAAGGCATGAACACGGATACCATTCAGATCAATGTGACTGAAAACGGGGTAATTGAATTGGACATCCCGATGGAAGAGATTTCAACCGTATTGGATGTAGTAGAAGTAAAAGTTGGAAAATTTGATAAACCCCTGGAAGATCAGACAGTTTCCATTGAAGTATTAAAACCACGATTAATAGAAAGCAAAAATACCAGAAGCATTGAGACTGCCCTGGATCAGACTCCCGGCTTAAATATCCTGGATGGAGAACCTCAAATTCGCGGGGGAAGCGGATTTACTTTTGGTGTTGGTTCCAAAGTTGCCGTAATGGTGGATGACATGCCGATGCTTTCCGGTGATGCAGGAAGGCCGGAGTGGGGATTTATACCGGTTGAGAACATCAGCCAGGTTGAGGTAATTAAGGGAGCTGCATCCGTACTTTCCGGTAGCTCTGCTTTGTCCGGATCTATCAATATCCGTACGGCCTACCCTACTTCAAAACCACTTACTAAAGTCATTTTATATTCAGGCTTATACAGTACTCCTTCTCAGTCAGGCACAAAATGGTATGACGATACTCCTCTAATTTCAGGAGCAACATTTTTACATTCCCGGAAATACAAACAATGGGATTTGGTGTTTGGCGGGAACTTCAATTACGACCACGGTTACATGGGTCCTCCTGAATACAAGGATACACTTGCCTGGAAAGATACGCTAACCAATTTCAACAACAAACAAATGGTTAGTAAAAGAGCGCGCGTTAATTTCAATTTATCCCGCAGAGCCAAAAATATTAAAGGGTTGGTTTATGGAATCAACGGGAATTTTATGCTTGCCGAAACCAATATGGTTTTAGCATGGCTGGATGATACTTCCGGTCTTTATCGGGCTTATCCAGGTGCTGTTTTTCTTCAAAAACAAATGATCTTTAATGTCGATCCGTATATTCTTTTTACGACCAAAAACGGTGGTAAACACTCCTTACGCACACGCCTGTTAAGAACATTGAATGAGATGACTGCGAATCTGGACAATCAATCCACAGTTCTTTACGGTGATTATCAATACAAGACATCTATCAAACAAATCATTCCTGTAGATTTTGTTGGAGGTATTACAGCACAACATACGCATTCTTATTCCAATATGTATCGGGGTTCCGGTACGCCTGTGAATCAGATGCTTAATCTTTCTGCTTATGCTCAGGCTGAAAAAAAATTGTGGAAACGCCTGACACTTTCAGTTGGAGGGCGCTTAGAGTATTTTCAATTAAACGACTCAATTACTGCTTTGAAACCCATTTTTCGGGCAGGTTCCAATTTTAAAATCCACAAAGCAACTTTTCTTAGAGCCTCTTATGGGCAAGGATACCGTTTCCCGACTATTACCGAACGCTTTATTCAAACAGGAGTGGGGAGCTTTGGAGTTTTTCCCAATTCTGAGTTAAGGCCCGAAACAAGCTGGAATGCGGAGTTTGGAATCAAACAAGGATTCAAGATCGGTCCTGTAATGAGCTTCATAGATGTTGCCGGATTCTGGCAGGAATACCAAAACACGATCGAATACATGTTCGGGATATGGCATACTTTCTCCTCTTTGGAAGAAATGTCAAAAGGGGCAGGATTTAAATTTTTGAATACCGGGAAATCCAGAGTCCGGGGAATAGATGCTTCTCTTGCCGGAACAGTTGCAGTTGGCAAAAAGGGTGATTTAACATTCCTGTGCGGATACACTTATATTGTTCCACAAACCTTGAATCCGGATTATCTTTATGCTACCGACTCATTGAACCGCAAATTCACTTACAACACCACTTCATTGGATTCAAATTCCAGAATTTTGAAATATCGCTTTCTGCACAATGTGAAAATTGATATGGAATACACTTTGCTTAAAAAAATCTCCATTGGATTCAGTGCCAAGTACTATTCAAAAATTATCAATATGGATGCCGTTATAAAGGATTTTGAGGAAACGACGAATAATATCAACCTTATTCCGAATATCCGTTATATGGATTATTACAACGATCACCGTTTTGGCAACTGGATTTTCGATGCACGTATTTCCTACTTATTGAAAGACAAACACCGTTTTGCACTTATTGGAAGTAATATATTAAACAGAACCTATTCTTTAAGACCGTTGAAAATCGAAGCTCCAAGAACTGTGATGCTTCAATATACCTTGAAATTAGGAGGGGATTAATGTTTAACGAATGACTTTCCGCCGTATTTTTGTAAAAAAACACTATGCGTGTCCTGATAGTTGCTCTGATCTTTATTGCAGGTGTAGTTATTGCCTATTTTTTAACGAACCCAGGTGATGATAAACCGCTGAAAATCTACAATCCCATTGATGTGGAATCCGAAATGGTGGATAAAGATCTCAGCAGGAAAGGTTTCGGGCATACCATCCAGGAATTCTCATTTACCGATCAAACAGGTAAACCTTACGGATCCAAAGACCTGAAAGGTAAAATCTATGTTGCCGAATATTTCTTTACCACGTGCGGAACCATCTGTCCGGTAATGAACGCGGAAATGCAGCGGGTACAAGCTGCGTTCAAAGGAAACGAGGATTTCAAGATTCTGAGCTTTACGGTCGACCCGGAAACCGATAGCGTGGCACAAATGAAAATCTATGCAGATAGCCACGGTGCTGACGCCAAGCAATGGCATTTCCTGACCGGCGAGAAAAAAGACCTGTACAAACTGGCTCGCAGAAGTTTCTTTGTATTGAAACCTGCCGAAGCGCAAAACCAGGGCGATGTTGGTTCTGATTTCATTCATACCAATTATTTCGTGTTGGTGGATACTCAAAAGCGAATTCGCGGATATTACGATGGAACCAACCCAAAAGAAGTGGACAAACTGATCCAGGATGTTCAGCAATTGATGGAAGAGAAGAACTAAAAACCCTTCCTTTATCTTCTTCGGCAGCGGAACTTGAAAATTTCACGAATCATTTAGGAATTCTGCTTATTTTCGACCACAGAACTCGAAAAAGCAATCCATGCAAACTACAAAAACAAACTACGGAGCACTTTCCACATTAACTACTGTGTTCTTCTTCTGGGGATTCATTGCGGCAGGGAATAGTATTTTCATCCCTTTTTGTAAACACTATTTTGACCTCGACCAATTCCAGAGCCAGCTGATTGATTTTGCTTTTTACGGGGCATATTACCTGGGAGCGCTCGGATTATTTGTCTTCAGCACGATAACACGTCAGGACCTGGTTTCAACGTGGGGATACAAAAAAAGTATTGTCAACGGATTACTTTTCTCTGCTTTAGGAGCTGCAATGATGATTGTCTCCGTTTACCTGAATGTCTTTGCGGCTATGTTATTCGGTTTATTTATTGTAGCATTAGGATTCTCTTTACAACAAACCGCAGCCAATCCGTTTATGATTTCACTGGGTGATGAAAAGACCGGAAGTAACCGGATCAATTTGGGAGGCGGAATCAACAGTTTCGGTACAACGATCGGACCGGTTGTGGTCTCATTGGCCCTTTTTGGAAGTTCAGCAGCTGTCAGTGATGAAATGATCTCGGAATTGAGCCTGAGCAAGGTAATCATTTTGTATGCCTGTGTGGGATGCTTGTTCCTTGGCGTTGCTGCATTGTTTGGTTTTTCAAAGAAAGTTCCGGCAGGCAAAATGGATTCAGTAATACCTGAAAGTGAAAAAGCAAAGAAAACGATGGTCATGATGCTGGTAGTGACCGGTTTATTGATCGCGTGTTTTGCACCTGTTTTTAATAGTTATCGTTCCGATGAAGCCAAACAACTAACAGAACTAAAAGGCGACCTGGAACAACTGATCCTGGGAGAAGACAACAAACCCATTGAAAACCTGACACCTGCGCAGGAAGAAACAAAAGTCCGGATCCAAAAAGAGATTCATACTATTCAAACTCCGCTTGAGCAAAAACGTATGCTTTGGCTTTCCGGAGGAATATTGGTAGTTCTGGGAGGAATTTTAGTTGCAAACCGTTCGGCTAAAAAGAATGAAAGCGGCTGGGGAGCAATGAAATATCCGCAATTAAGTTTGGGAATGCTCGCCATCTTTGTTTATGTCGGTGTGGAAGTCGCAATAGGCAGTAACCTGAGCGAATTATTGAAACAACCTGCTTTTGGAGAACTCTCTTCTTCCGAAACAACACCATTCATTGCTATGTATTGGGGAAGTATGATGATCGGGCGCTGGTCTGGTTCAATCAATGCATTCAATCTTTCCAAACAGGCAAAAATGATCCTGAGATTTATTGTGCCACTGGTTGCTTTCTGCATCATTTTAGGAATTTTCAAACTCTCCGGATACCGCATCGATATGCTCTACTGGTATATTGTGTGTGTTCTATTCCAAATTGCAGCCTTCTATGTTACAAACGATAAACCTGCTTTCTCTCTTGCACTTTTCGGAACACTCGGATTTATTTGTGTGCTTACAGGGCTAACAACTTCAGGAACGGTTGCCATCTATGCATTCTTAAGCGCCGGACTTTTCTGCTCCACCATGTGGTCGTGTATCTTCTCACTTTCTCTTGCCGGGTTGGGAAAATACCAGGCGCAAGGTTCCGGGTTCCTGGTCATGATGATTTTGGGCGGAGCATTGATCCCACCGATCCAGGGAAAATTATCAGACATTATTGAGATCCAACCTTCGTTCATTGTCGGGGCCATTTGTTTCGCGTATATTACTTTCTTTGCAATCTTCGTCAATAAATTGCTGAAAAAACAGGGAATTTCCCTTGACAGCGACGTGGGAAGCCATTAAATTCCCCAATTATAATTTTGAAAAAGCGGCCCGATTGCTGCTTTTTTGGTTCCGGACCCCATTCATTCTCACTTTTCTAAACTAATCTATATTGTTTCTAAATAAGAGCAAAGCTTCATTCGGGTTGTTCTAGCTATTAAATTTGTAACGTTTGAAACAATTTTTAAAAATACTATGAGTAAATCTGGAATATTTACGTCCTCATTAGCAAAGAAGTATTGGATGGCGCTTACCGGGCTATTTCTAATTACCTTTCTTGTCGGACACTTGCTGGGTAACATGCAGCTAATCACTAAAACAGGAGAGGAAGGAAGGCGCGCTTTCAACGAGTATGCTTACTTCATGGGCCACAACATCTTTATCAAGATCCTGGCGTATGTCACGTACTTCTCCATTCTGGCTCACGCATGCATTGGCTTGTACTTAGCTGTACAAAACAAAAAAGCACGTCCGAAAAACTATGCTTACAACAGACCAGGTACCAATTCAAGTACCCCGTCCCGTTACATGGCCATTTTGGGTACGATCATTTTGGTGTTCATTGTTACGCACATGGCAAATTTCTGGTGGAAACAAAAGGTCGCTGAAACAGTTCCTTTGCATTACGTAGAGAATACTACAGATATGCAGATCGGGCAGGATCCGATGACAGGTGCTCCGGTAACCCGTAAAATCACTATAAAATCAGCGTTGACTACCAACGGTAACTACCTGGAAGTAGCTGCAAAGGATGTTGAATCCGGTAATTCACAAGAATTAGTAAAAACCCAAGATACCGAATTGATCGATATGAATACCAACCTGCACAAAGCGGAAGGTGTGCGTGATCTGCACACAGTGGTGATGAATTTCTTCGGTCACACCGAGCAAGGTGGAAAAGCAAACGACTTAGCTCTTGTCGCAGTTATTTTATATGTTATTTCCATGTTTGTTCTCATGTTCCACTTGTGGCATGGTTTCGGTTCTGCGTTCCAGTCTTTGGGATTGAACCACCGAAAATACAACGGACTTATCCGATTTGTAGGTCAGGCATTCGCAATCGTAGTTCCGTTCTTATTTGCGATTATTCCAGTTGTTATTTATTTAAGAAGATAATATCCAAAAAAGTACTTTATGTCTATTCTAGATTCAAAAATACCAGAAGGTCACATTTCAAAAAAATGGACCGACTACAAAGACCACCTGCGTTTAGTTGCTCCAAATAACCGCCCGAAAATCGATGTAATTGTTGTTGGAACAGGTTTGGCCGGAGCTTCCGCAGCAGCATCCCTGGGAGAAATGGGGTACAACGTGAAAGCATTTTGTTTTCAGGATTCTCCACGTCGTGCGCACTCGATTGCAGCACAAGGTGGTATTAACGCAGCAAAAAACTATCAAAATGACGGTGATTCTGTTTACCGCTTATTTTATGATACAATCAAAGGTGGTGACTACCGTGCTCGTGAAGCTAACGTACACCGTTTAGCGGAAGTTTCCGGAAACATCATCGACCAATGTGTTGCACAGGGCGTTCCGTTCGCACGCGAGTACGGAGGTTTGCTTGACAACCGTTCGTTCGGTGGAACACAGCTACAGCGTACATTCTACGCAGCAGGACAAACAGGTCAGCAATTGCTATTGGGTGCTTATTCGGCAATTTCCCGCCAAATCGGATTGGGGCGCGTACAGATGTATAACCGTCATGAAATGCTGGATTTGGTAAAAGTAGACGGAAAGGCTCGCGGAATCATTGCCCGTAACTTAATTACCGGCGAAATCGAGCGTCATTCGGCTCACGCAGTCATTTTATGTACAGGCGGATACGGAAATGTATACTTCCTTTCAACCAATGCAATGGGATCGAACGTAACAGCTGCCTGGAAGGCTCACAAACGCGGAGCTTACTTTGCAAATCCTTGTTACGTGCAAATCCACCCTACTTGTATCCCGGTTCATGGGACCAATCAATCCAAATTGACCTTGATGTCCGAGTCATTGCGTAACTCCGGCCGTATTTGGGTACCGAAGAAAAAAGAAGATGCTGAAGCAATTCGTGCAGGACAATTGAAACCTACACAGATTGCAGAAGAAGATAGAGATTATTACCTGGAACGCCGTTACCCGGCCTTCGGAAACCTGGTTCCGCGTGACGTTGCTTCCCGCGCCGCAAAAGAGCGTTGTGATGCCGGTTACGGTATTGAGGCAAACGACACGATGGAGGGTGTTTACCTGGATTTCTCATCCGAGATCCAAGCGAAAGGAAAACAAACGGCTTATGCTTCCGGAAACCACAACCCAAGTGAAGAAGAAATTATCCAATTGGGTAAAAAATGGGTAGAAGAAAAATACGGAAACCTGTTTCAGATGTATGAAAAAATTACAGACGAGAACCCGTATGAAACTCCAATGAAGATTTATCCGGCGGTTCACTACACCATGGGAGGCGTTTGGGTCGATTACAACCTGCAATCTACAATCCCGGGATGTTTCGTAGCCGGTGAGGCAAACTTCTCCGATCATGGTGCAAACCGTTTGGGAGCTTCAGCATTGATGCAGGGACTGGCTGACGGATATTTCGTGCTTCCGTATACGGTTTCCGATTATTTGGCGGGCGATATCCGTACCGGAAAAATCTCTACAGATTTACCTGAATTCGAGGAGGCTGAAAACCATGTAAAGGACATGATCTCCCGATTCCTGAACAATAACGGATCCAAAACAGTAGATCATTTCCACAAGCGTTTGGGACATATCATGTGGAACAAAGTAGGAATGGCCCGCAATGCACAAGGTTTAACCGAAGCCATTTCAGAAATTGCCGCCTTACGTGAAGAGTTCTACAAAGAAGTATACGTTCCAGGAGATGCAAACGAATTGAACCCGGAATTGGAGAAAGCACTTCGTGTGGCTGACTTCATGGAATTGGGCCAATTAATGGCACGAGATGCTCTGCAGCGTAACGAATCATGTGGAGGTCACTTCCGTGAGGAATACCAGGATGCTGAAGGTGAAACACTGCGTGACGACGAAAATTTCAACTTTGTTGGAGCATGGGAATACAAAGGAATGGACATCAACCAATCCGAGTTACACAAAGAAGTGCTGAATTACGAGTATATTAAGATCGCAGCGAGAAATTATAAATAGGGATTAGTTTTTAGGGATTAGGGATTAGTTGGTAATGTCGGAGGTTAAGTCGTATAAGGATTTGTTAATTTGGCAGCGCGGAATCGCTCTAAGTAAAGACATTTATACATTGACTTCAGATTTCCCAGCACAAGAACAGTATGGAATTACAAGTCAGATGAGACGATGCTCAGTATCAGTACCGAGCAATATAGCAGAAGGATTTGGAAAAAGTACAGCGAGTTATATCAATTTCCTTAAAATTTCCAGAGGTTCTTTGTATGAATTAGATACGCAACTGATTCTATCCAGAGAACTCGGTTTAACAAAAGATGAAAAACTAATTTCGCAGCTTGAAAATGAAATCGCTGAATTGGGAAAAATGATAAATGCGTTATTGATTAAATTGAAATAGAAATTGTAATAATAAGTTGTCAGTTAGATGGTCGAACTAAGCACTACTAACTAACGACTAATAACTAAAAAGTTATGGCATCAAAAACAATTAATATAAACCTGAAGATTTGGCGTCAGAAGAACGCGAATTCGAAAGGAAGTATGGAAACATACAAATTGGACAATGTTTCAACAGACAGTTCATTCCTTGAAATGCTGGACCAATTGAACGAGCAATTAGTAAATGAGCGCAAAGAGCCGATCGCATTCGACCACGATTGCCGTGAAGGAATTTGCGGAATGTGTTCGTTGTACATCAACGGAGAAGCTCATGGTCCGGACCGCGCAGTAACAACCTGTCAGCTGCATATGCGTAAATTCAAAGACGGTGAAACAATCTACGTGGAGCCTTGGAGAGCAAAAGCGTTCCCGGTAATCAAGGATTTGGTCGTAGACCGTTCGGCATTTGACCGCATTCAGCAAGCCGGAGGATTCGTTTCTGTGAACACTTCCGGGCGCACAATGGATGCAAACGCTATTCCGATCGGGAAAGCGGAAGCAGACAAAGCTTTTGAAGCTGCGACCTGTATCGGATGCGGAGCATGTGTAGCAAGCTGTAAAAATGCTTCTGCCATGTTGTTCGTATCCGCAAAAGTATCCCAACTGGCATTATTGCCGCAAGGACAGGTGGAAGCACAGCAGCGCGTTTTAAACATGGTAAAACAAATGGACGAAGAAGGATTCGGAAATTGTACTAACACCGGCGCTTGTGCGGTCGAGTGCCCGAAAGAGATTTCTTTAGAGAACATTGCACGTATGAACCGCGAATACTTAAAAGCGATGGTTTCCGCAGAGTAATAACATCCTCATCTATTTGAAAAGGGCTTCTATTCTGATAGAGGCCTTTTTTGTTTTGTATCCTCAAAGTAACTAATCACTCAAAATCAGCTTTGTAATAATGCATTTATAAAAACAAAAATTTTTTGTTTGTTAAATTTTCTTTACATTTAGTCCATCTTTAATTTACTTATGTTATGAAAAAACTTTTACTCAGTTTTGGACTGTTTGTAGCAACGACCTATTCTTTCGGGCAGGTGATTTGTAATCAAACATCTCCAAACCCTACGGTTTATTCCTTTACTCAGGCAAGTGGCTGGGGAATGGATATGAGCATTCCCGGTAATTTTGTACATGATACAATTGCTGTTGCTTCCGATACATTGGGTTGTACTACGATAAGCAACTCAGTATCAGGTAAAATTGCCGTCATTTATCGCGGTTCCTGTAATTTTACCGTGAAGGTTGAAAATGCTGCTGCTGCTGGGGCAGTTGGTGTAATTATTGTGAACAATGTTGCTACAGCTCCGATTACTATGGGAGGAACACCTACAGGACCGATTAGCATTCCGGCTGTTATGATTTCCCAGGCTGATGGTGCATCCGTTCGCGCAACTATGACGGGTGGTCCGGTTAAATTCTACATCGGAAACAAATCCGGTTTTTTTGCTAACGATTTAGCGCTAACTGATATCGGTTCAATGAGAGCAAATGTCGGGTCTTTGCCAATTTCTTTAGCACAAAACGGAACTGAATTCTCTGTTCCTCTTGGAGCATGGGTTTTCAACCAGGGACAAAATGATTTGACAAATATTGTTTTGAATGCTACGATTAACCGCGATGGTACAGAAGTTCACAACGTAAACTCTTCTCCGGCGTCTATCGTTGCAGGAGACTCTATGTTTTTCACACTTACAACTTACTCTCCTGCAACTCACCAGGCTGGAGATTATGAAATTACTTACAGTGTAAGTTCCGGGGCAACAGACGATTACACAAGTGACAACACCAATACCAATTACTTCTCATTAAGTGATTCATTGTGGTCACTATGCAGTTTGGATACTACTGTCGTTACTAAACAAACATATGTACGCCCTGCAACTTTACCAACAACAGAATTCGAATCTTGTATCGCGTTTAAAAACACGAATGCAGGAAGAGTGGCAATGGATGGTGTTTACTTTGGTGGATTCTTTGTTAGCACAGCTGACTCTGCAACAGTTCACTTGGACGATTTCGAAGCGTTTTGGTCTTTGTACACATGGGATGATGCAGACTTTACTATTTCAAACGGATCGTTTGATATCTTAAGCCAGGTTGCTTTTGGTCAGTTTACGTATCCTTCCAATGGAGATCCGCTTGCAGGAGAAACAATCTTTATGCCTTTAACAGGTGGTGATCAGGGAACATCTTACTACCGATTCACTAATGATCAGCAATATTTATTGTGTATTGAGAATTTCCAACCGAAATTATTCATGGCATATAGCGAAAGAGATCATTACGATCAACAAATTGATTCTGATGATTTAGTTCGTTTCCCTAACAGATCCGATGTAGGTGACTTTACTCCTGCAGGATTCGTTGGTTTACCTGTTCCTTCTATTGCGATCAGAACGGGAGCAACCTTGAGTGTGTCTGAAAACGAATTGGTAGATGCTTCTGCATTCCCTGTTCCGGCAAAAGAAACCATTACTGTAAAAGTAAATGCTGCAGGTAATGCAACATTGAAAATTGTAGACATGGCTGGTCGTCAGGTTTCTACTCAACAAGTTAAAATTGAAAACGGTCAATTCCAAACTTCTGTTGCGGGAATGAACGCTGGTACTTACGTATTTACACTTGATTATTCAAACGGTACTACAAGCCGCTTTAACGTGGTTGTGTCCAAATAATCAACATTCAACAAAATTGGGAACCGGTTCGTCAGCTGACGAATCGGTTTTTTTATGTCACCTGCTCACATCATTATCCTGAAACCGGAATTTAGTATCTTCGCAAAAAAATTTACTTATGAAACATTCGCTAATCCTTTTCTCACTGCTGTTCATCTCCTTTTCAGGAATATCTCAAATCCCGGGCTGGAATCACAGTCAGCCGATTACCATTCTGGAACACTCGGGTAATCTGGTTACTAACTACCAAATAAAATTGACCATTGATACGCAAACACCCATTTCAACTGGGGACATGTTGGCAAACGGTGACGATATCCGGTTTTCAACCGAGTGCAACGGCGGAGATCTTTTAAATTACTGGATTGAATCCGATATAAACACAGCAGCAACCCAAATTTGGGTAAAAGTAGACTCGATTCCGGCAAATGGCGGAAAAACGATTTATCTGAATTATGGGAACGCTTCTGCCCCATCCATATCCGCCATTAACGGAACCTTCATCGGGCCGCAATCGTGTACTGACAGCGTCAGCGGAGGAGCAACAGGTGGTGTAACAAACTCGCAGCGCGGAATCCGCTTTGCAGCAAATGAAGACTTGCTTGTCACCGCTTTTGGAAAAAACGAACCCAATGGATCAATCCGCTACATCACTCTTTTTGATGTTACCACACAGGCCATTTTAAGACAAATGCAAGTAAGCGGGCCGGCTGCTCAATACAGCTACCAGGACCTGTCATCACCCATTTGGTTAACTCAGGATACTCAATATGTCCTCGAAATGTACCAGGACAATACGGATGGTTATTACTTTGGCCCCTCCACTTCCCAAATTGGCCAGCATTTCACCTACCTGGATATGCGCTATTGCAACGGATGTGATCAAAATACCTATCCAGGAAATTATCTCAACAACATTCATTACGGGTATCCTGATTTTTGGTACTATTCCAAAAACAATGTAGATCCCGCTCCAACATATCAGTTGGGTTCTTTCATCACAAACATGGCTGATGATTATTTCATTTGTATGGGTGATTCAGCTATCCTGCCCCTGACAATTTTGGGCGGGCAGGCACCTTTTGACATTCAGTGGACCGGAACGGAAATCTCCTCCGATACCATCCTCCAACCCATTGCTTTTCCTTCCGACACACTCGAATATCATGTAGCCATAACCGATCTCTGTGGTTTCACAAATACGGACTCCATTACTTTCAACGTAGGAGCGCTTCCGGTAGCCAACCTGCAGGCTACTGCAACAATTGTTTGTAACGGAGAATGGTCCGAACTAACAGTGGACACCCTATACAGCGCAGTCTGGGATGACAATTCAACAGCCGATTCATTAGTAGTATCGCCATCCGTAACGACAACCTATCATGTCCAAACAACAGACAACAACGGCTGCCAGAGTTACGATTCCATCCAGATCGTTTTCCATACTCCTGCGTACCTGACCAGAACCGTTCACAAATGTTTTGGCGAGAGCTACCAGGTAGGAACACATATTTATACATTAAACGGAACGTATATCGATACACTCAGCGGTGTTTCCAATTGTGATAGTATCATTACTACGGAATTGACCTTCCAGGATGATATCGATTCCCAGATTCAGCAAATCGGGTTGACACTCGTTGCCGACCTGGGTGCAGACGGATACCAATGGGTGGATTGTACAAACGGGAACACCCCGATTCCGGGTGCAACCGATTCGTATTATGAAGCAACTCAAAATGGAAGTTATGCGGTCATTTCCAGCTTGGGATCCTGTTCAAAGCAGTCTTCGTGCATCGACATCACCACCGTTGGATTGGAAGAGTTCGATCAAATTGACAACCTTTCCGTATTCCCTAATCCGACTACAGGAAATTTAACCATTCAGTCTTCTGTTTCCCAGGAACTGAAGATCGTAGATATCATCGGAAACGTGGTAAGAAAAGAACAGGTTGTTGCCGGAATCAGCAAACAAATTGATTTAAGCATTTTGGGAACGGGTTCTTACTACCTGCAATCGCGTACTAAGGTGATCCGATTTGTCATCCAATAAAAATGGTTCGGTATTAAAGTAGAAGCGCGATAAATCGCGCTTCTACTCATTTTTCAATCTCGGAAGCGTAATCAACACCGTCGTTCCTTCCGAAGATGTCTTTTCGATTTCAATCGAGCCATGATGCGTTTCCACGATTTGCTTTACCATTGCCAGACCCAAACCGGTTCCATTGGACTTCGTGGTAAAATACGGTTCAAATATCGTTTGGATCTGGTCTTCTGGAATCCCGGTCCCGTTATCCTTAACCCGGATAAAAACCAGGTTTTCATTAGCTTCGACGGAAATCACGATATGCGCAGGAGTCAGAGTGGCAGCCTGAATTCCGTTTGAAACCACATTGTTCAATACACGCAATAACATTTCCTTATCTCCGGGGATCAAAATCTTCGATTCAGGCCCGGTTAATTCCCATTCGACTTGTATACTCGTATCGCTGTCAAATAATGCAGCAACCGCTTCAATTAAGCTTATCAGATCAATTTCAGCAATGACCGGCTGAGGAAGTTTGGCAAAATTGGAGAACTCATTCGCAATATGCGTCAATGCATCTATTTGTTCGATCAAAGAACCCGTAACCCGCTCAATCCGCTCAGCTGCCTTCGGATCATTGGGATCAAAAACACGTTGCAGGTGCTGAATACTCAGCTTCATCGGTGTCAGCGGGTTTTTGATCTCATGCGCAACCTGCTTGGCCATTTCCCTCCAGGCACTTTCCCGCTCCGATTGTGCCAATTTAGCCGCTGCTTCAGCCAGTTCGTTCAATTTATGGTTGTATTCTGCAACCAACGAACCGATCTCATCCTGCGCTTTGTAATTAATCTGGGAACTGTTTTTTCCCAATTCAAACTGGGAAAAGCTTTTTCTCAATAACATCAATGGGCCTGTAAGCCAGGAAGAAACCAGTAACGCAACAAGGATGGATAAAACCAACAGAAGCATAAATACATTCAGGATTGCCACAAAAAATTGCCTTAACTGTTCTTCGAAAACATTTCGCTGGTCAAAATGAAGGATGTTCAAATACCCCAACAATTCATTTTCGTGATTGAATACGGGCACGTACCCGGATAAATATACCAATGAGCCGATATTTTCCTCGTGGATAAATTCGGAACGCATGCTGAACTGCAATTCATACAATGCTTTTGGATTCATTTGTTCACTCAGCAAGCCCATGTTGTAAATCTTAGTTCGCGAAGTTCCCGCCAAAATTCCGTCCGATTGGTACAAATTAATGTCTGCCAGGAAAACTTTCGACCACCTTCTTAACTGGTAATCCAATTCCTCTTGGTTTTTGTCACTAAACTTTTCAGAAGTAAACCGTTGTCTGGAATTGATGTCATTGATCACTGATTTCTCTTTCTCACGGATCTGGTCCGTGGAATAACTGCGATACTGACCGCTCAACATGGTCGTACTCGCAATACTGAATCCACCCAGGGAGATCACAATCAAACCGATTAGAACCAATTGGATCTTCGTGATCATGGAAATTCCATTGGAAACCCTTACCTGATTTAATTGCTTCAATAATAAAACAAGTGTCAGCATCGCACCGAAGCAAACCAATAAAATGGAAGTTGTGGTCAAATAGGATAACCAGGAGGGGATGGTTTTACTCAAAATAATCGCATCCGTCATGGATTTCTTAAAAATCAAATGCTCAAAACCGTCTTTTTCATACCATTGATGCCCCTGCTCTTCATTATCACCCAGGATCCGGAGACTTGTCGGATAACTGTAGGCTCCATAATTCAATACCAGGTGGTTATTAAAATATTTCGCGATCGAATACCGTTCAAGGGATTCAAAAACCGCCGTTTGTTTCGAAATCAGCAACCTTGGGAAACCGATCTTCTCCGGAATCCGTTTCGATTTCATGGTACCGTAAAAAGCTACCTTTACCCCGTTTCTCTCAATAGGCAGGGAAAATACGTAATTAAACTGGCTGGTATAATCCTTCACATAGTACAAACTGGAATCAATTTCGGAACGAAGTCCATGCCTTTCAATCAATTCGTCCAATTGTTTTTTGTACATCCCATTCAGTCGAACTCCCAAACTGTCTTCCAGGTAATAATAAAAATCAACATCATACCGGTCCCAATAACCTTTAAAAACCTGGTATTCCATTGCTTCCTTTAATTCGGAAAAACTGGGTTTGGTATCGTGATGGAATAAGCGTTTCAGGAATGGTTCCGTAATCAATTTCTCTTTCGCCCGTGTAAAATCAACTTCTGCATTGATATCGCGATCATCCGCCAGCTGGTTGGCAAAAAGTAACCGTTCCTCCCGCTCCTTCTTTTTAGCTTCCATTTCGAGATTCATGGTAATCCCAAAAGAAACAAGAAAGGTTGCCAAAAGGTAAAAGGTAAAGTTCCATGTCCCGTTAAAACGGAAACTCACGATCAGGGAAACAGTCAACAGGGCAAACATCCAGATAATCCAAAACCCATGCAGCCTGAAAATCCATTCGTTTGCAATAATCACCGAAGAAAACAGGGCAGTCAACACTCCGAATCTTTCCACTTTACCCGGATTCATAGCCCTCCATTTCTCCATGACCAACTGGTAAAATTGGATCAGGAACAGAGAACTCAACCCGATCAGGAAAATAAAAACAATGGAGAAGACATTCAGTTTCAAAAGTTCGCTTAAATGAATCGGAATGGTAGAATTGACAATGATTAACTTGATAAGTTGCGGATATACCATCATCAAAACCGGCACCAGGAGCAACAAAAGGTAGACTATGTACTTGTTGTTTGCCTGACGGACCAATTTCCCCAGGGAAGGGAAAATCATAAGCAAAGAAACAAACCAGACTAGAATTTCCCCGAAATCCGGTATCCAGTTATTCAAAGCCATCAGGCCCGGATCAAATAAAGAGGTGTTCGCCATCCACTCAAACCAGTCGAAACGCAAGGACAGGTAGCGCAGCAAAAGAATGCCAAATACAAAGGCCCATCGTGCTGTATTGGTCTTTAAGGACCGGTTGATCCGAAAAAAAATCAGGAAAAGAATGGCCAGGACGTCCGTAAAAATAAGTGTCAGCAACCGCTCGTTATCCGGACTTTGGTTCACCTCTCCGATACCAAAAACACCTTCCCCTCTTTCATCAAAAACCGTATGGTTCTTTTCGGTAACCAACGAAACCGTGCCATGGACCGGAGGGAAGGGTCTGAAAAAATAGTCTTTCAACTGAGCATTGGTAATTGGGAAAACACGTTTAATGCCAAAGGTAACCACGAAAATATCCGACCCGGATTTCTGCAATTGGGAATAATACCATCCATTTTGCAATTGGATAACTCCTTGCGAGGGAAAATGCAAATCTGCAAAACGGTTTACCGGACATTTGTTGGTATTCCAAAACACCAGCGAATCACCCTGATAAACATGTACAAAAAGGGTATTCTCCAGGTGGTTATATTTTTTTGAAAAATCACCTTTACTCAGCTCTTTCCAATCTTTAGGAATCCATCGCAGCTGATCTTTGGCTTTCGCAACCTGGGATAAAAAAACACGTTGAAACGATTCAATATCTTCCGAGCCGGATTTTTTTAAATTGAATAACAATCCGGCTAACAACAAAAAACATGCACTCAATAACAAGGCATATCCTCTTCTTGCAAAAAATTGAATTATTCTTTTAAACATAATAATTTGGGAGTCAGCATGTGAATGAGCCTTTCAAATTCCAAATCTGCCTGCTGATCATTTTCAAAGACAAAATCTGCCAGGTGCATGTATGGTTTAAGGTATTTCTCATAGCAAGGGATCACATGATGCTTCCACTGGTACATAATTTCTTCGCGCGAATATCCCCTGGTCTCCAGATCCCGGTACAATCTTCTGTCCAATTGGACATCCGGATCAACATCCATAAATATGGAGAAATCCAATAATTGATAAACCTCTGAATATTGAAACAAAAACAAGCCTTCAACAATAATAATAGGAGAAGGATCCAATGTGATCAGTACATTTTTATTGGGTGGTGCATTGAAATGATACTCCTTCACTTCAATCGATTTTCCTTCTTTCAGGTCCTTCAGATCAGCTACCAAACGTTCCTTATCCAATGCGGTCGGCAAATCGAAATTGACATGACCATTTTCATCCAGGATCTGCTGATCAATCGGCAGATAATAATTATCCATGGAAAAAACCGTGGGGTGAAGTTCCCCATAAAATGACGCTAGACGTTTTAAAAGTGTTGTCTTTCCGGATCCGCTGCCTCCACAAATTCCAATAATCATTTTTGCTTATATTCGAAGGTTAAACTGTTTTTTGTCGGCAATTGTTTTGTGTCGAAAACCAGCCATTTTGTGTTCAATTCAACTACAAATTTACTTGGAAATTCCGCAGTAAGCAAACGACTGGGATTAGAAGTTGCCTGATCAATGCTCCCCGATACAACACCTGTGCCGGAAGCAAAGCTGTGGAAATGTCCTTCGGATTTGGAAGAATTCACATACCAGCCAATTCCTTCATCCATCCGGAAACACCCCACCTCTAAGTCTTTTTTGGCATTGTATGCCGCACAGGCGGATGAACAGACTTTGCTCCACTCTTTTCCCTGCAACTTGTAACTGATCAGATTTGCCGTTGTGCCGTCCAGCTCTATCCCACCGACATAATAATCCCCGTTGGCAAAGACCAGCGTTCCCTTTTCATTGGGTTCACTTCGTTTCAGAAGGGCGCTTCCCCTTCTTCCAAAACCTACGCGTGTATGTGCAATGAAATTCGTTCCCCGCTGTTCCAGTACCTGTTCTCCTACCATCTGACCTTTCGGATTGTACTCCTTTACTCTCCAACCGGCTTCCTTACCGGCATGCAAACGGGCAGCAAAGAGAATATTCTCCCCTTTTTCCCCGGCAATGTACCACGAGATCTGGTCTTCTATTTTGGAAGAACTGATCACATTTTCTGACACGATAAAAGCATACATGTTGAAGTTGTGATGGGTCATGGAAACCGCGATAGTTGTCAGTTTTTCCTTGTCGCGGTGCCTGAACATCCAAAGCAGTGCCTTCTCGGTTGTAATGATATCCGTTAAGTATAAATCCGACGGGCTGAAACCTCCCAAGCGTTTTATGGGAGCGAGAAAATTCAGGTTCATGACTTTGATATTCCCCGCAGCACTCAACTGATGAATAAAAACTTTGTTGTCTTTCAATTCCAGGTTTTCAAGAAAGTAAGCATATTTCCCACCATCTTCTGAAATAAAGAATGTTTCCTTTGCCATCGGATTATAGACCTGCTGCCATGCACTCTTACTGTCTCCCGAAACCATTGTCAGATCAACTTGTTTCTGGGTCAGTGACGGGTCACGGCTAAGTGCCAGCGCACCGATCCCTTTCCACTCAAGTATGTCATAATAAGGCTGTTTCAATGGCGAAATTTCAAAATTCTGAGCGTAAACAGAAATGCTGATTAACGTAAAAAGAATGATTAAAGATTTTTTCATATTGGGAATAAAGCGTAAATTGGCAGATAAATGTAAAATATTTCAACTGAATATGTTATTCTCCCGTACAATTAAAAATACCATCTCCGGAATTTTTCTTTTGGTGACTGCCTTTTCTTTTGCACAAAGTGAAGAGCTGAAAACACTTCCGATCGGTGAGATTGTTCCCATGTTGGACTATAAAATGGAAAACCTGGATGGCAAGATGATGCAATTGGGCACATCAGGCGGAGAGAAGGGGCTGCTGGTTGTTTTCTCCTGCAACACCTGTCCTTTTGTAGTAGGAAGCGACCATTTTGAAGGTTGGGAAAAACAATACAACGATCTGAACAGGTTTGCTGCCGCTCATGGATACAACATGGTTTTGGTCAACTCCAATGAGGCAAAAAGAAATAGCGACGATTCCCCGGAAGCCATGCAAAAACGGGCCAAAGAAAAAGGATACTCCATGCCTTACCTGATAGATAAAAACTCTCAGCTTGCCGATGCATTCGGGGCCAGAACAACTCCGCACATTTTTCTTTTGAACAATAAAATGGAACTGGTATATACCGGGGCAATCGACAACAAAGAGGACGGTAAACGCAGTTCGGACGAAAGCTACCTGAAAAACGCAATCGAAGCAAACGCTTCGGGGAAGGAAATTGTTGTTAATACTACCCCACCAAGAGGTTGCAGTATTAAACGTGTTAAAAAGTAAACTCTCCAAATAAAATAAACGATGAACAAAAAACTACTCAGTGTTGCATTGTTGTGTATTTCCTTCTCCGGAATTTCCCAAGTGCAGCAAATCGGAACACCTCTTTCCTGGAAAGATAAGGTCGGAATGCCCAAGGAAGGGATTCAAATGGTCTCTGTGGACAACGAGATCGAAGCAACCAATGAAATGATCAGAAGAGGAAGCACCTTGGAAAAAGAAATGCGCTTCGGAAAAGAGTTGCCCGTTAATATTGATTTTATGTCAACTGCTGAAATCAAGGTTTTACCTAATGGAACTGTCGTTCGCCAACTAAAAATAAATTCAGCCGGTGCATTATCGATCAACTTGATTTTCGATCAATTTCAACTTTCCAAAAATGCCCGGCTTTACTTGTCGGATGGCGAAAAGAAAGAATTTATAGGTGCTCATACCAGTTTGAACAACAATGAGAACCACATGCTTGGAACAGAATTAATTCATGACGATGTCGTTATCATTGAGTTGCAGGAGCCGGCAGAAGAAGCTGGGACTTCCCAATTGCATTTGGGAACTGTGGTCCATGGTTACTTTGACCTGGAATCAGAAGTGAAAGCACTTGGCAGTTCCGGAAACTGTGAGTACGATGTGAACTGCCCAATTGGAGCAGGATGGGAAAATCAGCGAAATTCCGTTGCAATGATGGTGAACGGCGGAGGTTTTTGTACCGGATCCTTAATCAACAATACTTCAGGAACAATCATTCCTTATTTCCTTTCTGCGAACCACTGTGGTACTTCACCCGGAAGCTGGGTATTTCGTTTCAAATGGGAACGAACTCCTGCTACGGCAATTTGTGCTACTGCAAATAACACCTCGAATAACGGTCCGACAACTATGAACATAAACGGTGGGGTATTAAAAGCAAATTATTCCCCATCCGATTTTACTTTAACGGAACTGAATTCTGCTCCGGACCCAGCTTGGGGTGTTTATTACAATGGGTTTAACGCTACAGACATTCCTGCAACATCTGCAGTTGGAATTCACCATCCTGCCGGCGATATCAAAAAAATATCCTTTGAAAACACGCCTTTGATCTCCACCACATTTAATGGCGGTCTTCCTGACAGCCATTGGGGTGTGACAAGTTGGGACAACGGAGTAACAGAAGGAGGTTCATCAGGATCCCCTTTATTTGACCAAAATCACAGAACAGTTGGTCAATTGCACGGAGGTGCTTCTGTGTGCGGAGGATCAAATTTGTCCGATGAATACGGAAAACTATATACTTCCTGGTTAGGTGGCGGTACAAATGCATCTCAACTTAAATTTTGGCTGGATCCGTCAAATACAGGCAGCTTAACCATTGACGGTGTTGATCCGGCTGGTCCGGGGGTTGCATTAGATGCTGCATTATCTACTATTTCAGGAGCTTCGGGAACAATTTGTTCAGCTTCGGTTTCTCCATCATTCACATTGATAAACAATGGCAGCACTGCGCTAACAAGTGCAACCGTCCATTATGGTTATGACGGTGATTTTAGTCAGACTTATGCATGGACGGGTTCATTAAATCAATACCAAAGCCAGGTCATTGCTTTACCTTCTGCTACCCTTGCAGGCGGAGCTCACGTTTTCAATACATACGTTTCCGGTCCTAATACAGGAACAGATGAAAACAACAACAATGACACCATAGAATCCAATTTCACCATTATTGTAAATCCAACCATTGTTGACCTGTCTTTGACGACGGATCGCTGGGGAAGTGAAATAACCTGGGCACTGACAAATACGGCTGAGAATGTAACATTCTATACCGGCGGGCCATATGCTGATTTAGCGAGCGGGACCGGAGCAACTTATAACGCTTCTTTCTGCCTGGCAGATGGATGCTATCACTTCATCATTACTGACGATTTCGGAGATGGGATGTCCGGAAATCCCGCCGGACATTACGAACTGATATCGGGTTCCGATACGCTGGCCGAATTAACCACGGCAGATGCAGGATTTGGAAACAGTCACACTTCTATTATTTGTGTGGGTACATCCGGGCTGAAGGAAGTTCATGATCTGCAGGAATCATGGAGCTTGTACCCTAACCCGGCTACTGATTTGGTTGAGTTCGGGCTAAGCAACGATAATTCACTTAAAGAAATCACACTGATAACTGCCCAGGGAGCAATTGTCAAGCAGATGAGTACTTACGGGACTTCTTCCAATATGAGTATCTCTGATTTGTCATCAGGTGTTTATTTCGTACAAATGAAGAATGCGCTTGGTACCAGTACAAAACAATTGATCATTAAATAAACAATTTAGCAATAAATAAAAAGCTGTCTGCTTAGGCGGACAGCTTTTTTTAATTTTGTACTATGGCAAAGATCAAATCAGCTTTTTTCTGTCAAAATTGTGGGTACGAAACTCCAAAATGGTTAGGGAAATGCCCTTCCTGCGGGGAATGGAACACCTTTGTTGAAGAGTTGGTTGAAAAACAATTGCCGCAGGTCATTGCTTTCTCTACTTCATCCGGTCGGACCGCCAAGGCGCAGGTTCTGCAGGAAATTGTTTCAAACGGACAGCGAAGAATTGTTCTTCCGGACAGCGAGATCAACCGCGTATTGGGAGACGGCTTGGTCCCGGGATCACTCATCCTTTTTGGCGGTGAACCGGGAATCGGAAAGTCCACTTTATTACTCCAATTGGCCGTACAAACATCGTTACGTGTGTTGTATGTTTCAGGAGAGGAAAGCGAACAGCAAATAAAAATGCGTGCCGAACGCATCGGTCAAAAGAATGATTCCTGTTTCATTTTGACCGAAACAAACATCCAAAACATTTTCAAACAAGCGGAAGAAACCAGTCCCGAACTATTGATCGTGGATTCCATCCAAACCCTATTCAGTTCCCAGATCGAAAGCGCACCTGGAAGTATTTCCCAAATCCGCGAATGTACGGCTCAGCTGCTACGCTATGCAAAAATGACTGAAGTTCCGGTCTTCCTGATCGGTCATATCACCAAAGAAGGGTCGCTTGCAGGTCCGAAAGTACTGGAACACATGGTGGATGCTGTATTGCAGTTTGAAGGCGACCAGCACCATGTTTATCGCTTGCTTCGGGGGATTAAAAATCGCTTCGGAAGCACCAATGAACTGGGGATTTACGAAATGAACGGTTCGGGCTTAAGAACGGTAGAGAACCCGTCGGAAATTCTGATCTCCGCCGGTGACAGTAAATTGAGTGGTGTTTCGATTGCTGCAACCCTGGAAGGACTAAGACCTTTATTAATTGAGGTCCAGGCCCTGGTAAGTACCGCCGCTTATGGAACGCCGCAACGTTCATCTACGGGATTCGATTTGCGCAGATTAAACATGCTGCTTGCCGTAATGGAAAAGCGCTGTGGCTTTAAATTAGGTGCAAAGGACGTCTTTCTGAACATCGCAGGAGGAATCCGCGTAGACGATCCAGCCATTGACCTGGCAGTGGTAGCAGCCGTATTATCCAGTAATGCGGACATTGCCATTGACCGTTCAATTTGTTGTTCCGCTGAAGTGGGTTTGTCCGGGGAAATCCGTCCGGTGAACCGAATCGATCAGCGCATCCGCGAAGCGGAAAAACTGGGATTTGAAAAGATCATTATTTCGAAACACAACAAGGGAATCGAACAATCCAATTTCAAGATCGAACTGGTGCCATGTTCCAGAATTGACGAAGTTTTAAAAGCTTTATTCGCATAAAACAACCGATACTTTGTAAGCTACACACTCTAACTTGGAAATTATTTATTCCAATGAGTTCTATTCTAATAGTTTCCTTAATTTTAACTTTCTAAATTAAAACGCTACATAATGAGAATATTAGCTACCACTGTCGGAATACTGATGTGTTCTGTGTCTTTTGCAGTAAACACATTACCGGGACTAAACTTATCTCAAACTGTTCTCAATCCACAACTTTGCTCTGGAAACAACTGGGAAACCGCTCTTTTTCAGCCCTTAGAAATAACGGATATCGATGGTGATCCCATTACCATTGTATCAATAACTTCCTCCAATCAGTCCATTATTCCTGATGCCGGTATGTATGCTGCAACCACTTCCGGTGTTGCTACACTGAATACTTACCTGTATGCAACAAACGGTACTCCGGTTTCAGGATCAGTAGTGATTACCCTGGAAGTAAGCGATGGTATCGGCACGGCATTCCTTACGCTTCCAACGGTTGTTATCGGGGAAACTCCGACAATTACCTTCGTAAATAATGCGCAAATCTGTTCCAGTGAAGGAACAGTTGATCTCAATCAGTTCGTTAGTCCTGCCGGCGGAGTGTTTGATAATGACGGAATGATCTATCCGAATGCCGAATTCAATATGCTCGATCAGGGATACACTGCGAACGACGTAGTTGGTATCAACTACACGTATTCCGAGGGTGTTTGTCCGGCATACGATTTCCTGACTCTTAATTTGTTTATCTCTCCTTCCGTTTCCATTGCCACTACACCAACTTCCTGCGGAACTTCAACAGGAGCGGCTGTTGCTACGGTTACCGGCGGAGCACCCGTTCTGAGCCAAAGCTGGTCCAATGGTGTTACCGGAACAGCCAGCATATCCACCCTGGCTGCAGGACAATACATGTATTACCTTACTGATACCAATCATTGTGCTACTTCAGCAGCATTTGGAATTGATCCGGCGGGGGTTTCAATCAATGAGACCGTAACCGACGTAACCTGCTACAGCCAGGCAAACGGGGCAATTACGATTTCCCAAACCGGTTTAACAACTCCGGTAACTTATGTTTGGACTTCGGGTCATACGGGTACATCTGTTACCGGATTATTGGCAGGAACCTACACTGTCTATGCAACGGACGCCAACAATTGTATGATCTCAAAGGCAATTACGGTTGCACAACCGGAAAAATTAACTTTTCAAGCGGATTATAACGTACAGCCAACTTGTGGTTCAAACGACGGGGAAGTCGAAGTATATGCAATCAGCGGAGGAACTGCACCTTATACAACAATCTGGTCAAACGGTACCACCGGAGAGATCAATTCCAACTTATCGTTTGGTATATATTCCGCTACCGTAACGGATGCAAATAATTGTATGGCCATTAAACCGGTTTATTTAAGTGAAAATAACTCGGCAGATATTTCCGGAAACGTAATTCCGGCTGCCTGTGGCGGAAACGACGGAAAAATCTTTACCGATTTTTGGATTTGGTCCGGAGATCCGGTTCAGTCTATTGTTTGGTCTAATGGAGCAACCACGCAACACTTAACGGATGTTCCTGCTGCAAACTATGTTTGTACGCTAACGGTAGCCAATACCGGATGCAAGGCGATTAAAGGCTGGAATATCCCGGTTGTAAAACCCTTGAGACAGGATTTGTGTATCATCACAGTAGACAGCCTTACCACAACCAACCTCTTGGTTTGGGAAAAAGTGCAAACAGTAGGAATTGACCATTATACTATTTACCGCGAAACCTCCACACAAGGAGAATACGTATTAATTGATACCGTAGACTTCGACAACATTTCCCTGTTCAATGATGTGATTGCATCTCCGTCGGAACGCTCATGGAGCTATAAAATCGGCGCTGTAAACGTATGTGGTGAAGAAAGCCCCTTAAGTATTGCACACCGTACAATCCACCTTGATCTGTTGGATTTGGGAAGCAATTCTGTGCAGGTCAACTGGAATGCATACGAAGGAACGACTGCATTTACGGATTACATTGTATGGAGATATACCACAGCGAACGGTTGGGAACAAGCAGGAACAGTTCCAAGTTCCACTTTGACTTTTACAGATGGGGTAGATTACACTACTCCCGGATTGGACTACATGGTTGAATTTTTATTAACTGAGTTCTGTTCGGCCGAAAAAGCACAAGACTTTAATACCGTAAGGTCCAATCGCGAAAGAGGTCAGTTTGCAGCAGGAGAAGGAGTGGGTGACGCCTCATCCAACGGAATCGGCGAAAATTACCTGAATGCAATCGGAATGTACCCGAACCCGACTTCTGATAAATTGACTTTTGTACAGGATGGTCACGAGAAAATTACGTACAACATTCTTTCCCTATCCGGTCAATTGATGCAAACAAGTCAAAGCAACCAGGCAAATACAGTTCTTGACCTCAGCCAATTGAATGCAGGAGTGTACCTGGTAGAACTGAAATTGAATGATATTAAAATCATCAAACGGGTAGTTAAACTTTAAGCTGCCCGAACATAACAACATATAAAATCATTGTTCCATTCAGGTGCAATGATTTTTTTTCTGACACTATTTAATTCTACAATGATGAAAAAGTTATTGTTCTTAATTGTTCTTCTGCTAAGTGTTGTAAACGCGCAGGGACAAACCTATGACTGGTCTTCAGCACTACCTGCCGATCCTTATGTGTCTGCCGGACAAGTGAAATCACTTATGTACCAGGGCAAACTATACCATTTCAGTGATTCGATCGGGAACTACATCCGTGTTACGATGTATAATCCGGAAATTGGGAACTGGATCTGGCTGGATGCCGAAAACACTCCCATTTCAGCTATGACACGCATCGAAGGGGAAGTGATCGGCAACAAGGCCTATTTCGTAACCGGCGGTTTTGGCGGTTTGTTTGTACACATGTTTGATTTTACGACTAATACAATTGTGGGGTATAACTCATTGATTGCTACCATCGGGCCCGGGTCGTGGGAATTTAAAGCGGATCCGGTATCGGGAACAATCGTCGTGATGTTTACGGAAAATACGAATACAAGTATTTGTACCTTTAACACAACTACCAACACCTGGGACTCCGAATATGGAGTAAACAGCCTGCTTGATCCGGGATTCAGTACATCCGGAAAATTCCTGATCTATTTTTCATCGAGTTCTATTTACTACGGGATTTCGGGAGCGGCCAACAATCGCCTGGCAGTTGCACCCATCACGAATCCGTATGCCCTGACTTATTACAATTCAAGCGGAGCAAACGACGGGCGGTTAAAAACAAATACCGGAACCAACTTCATCTCCGGAAGTTACTTCCTCGTTGGGAACGGACAAAGCCAGCCCAGCATCCTCATGCGAAACTACAGTGACCAAAAGACTTACGAAAAGTCACTATCGGGGACCGGAAATGTGCAATTAAATACAACAACGGATCCTTCTCTGTTCTTTAACTTTGATACGATCCGTTCTGCCACTACCCAAAATGCGAGTTACTCCTTCATACTTTCGAATTTTAGTGCCGCCGGAAACGGCTCTTTGGGAGATTCCTATGTTTTCAAGAAAGACTGGGGAACGGGAACCTGGGATACGCTCGGAATTCAAATCCCGCTTACAGCCGGCTTGAATGATTTGTTCATGCTGTCATTGGGCCAAAACGGAGAACATCTGGCCATCAACTATCAAAATGACGGCTATTACTATTACAAAGTCTGCAATACCAAACCGGAAATCAATCCTGCTTCAATCGTTCCCACCGGTGGAACCTGTTTCAATAGCCAAAACCTGATCTATCATGCGCTGGAGTTTTATGATGACAATAAGGATGGCCCGCTAAAACTTCTGAACTTGACAGATGGAAGCGGGACCATTACCGGAATGACCGCACAATTGATCTATTTTGATAATTCGGTTTCCCCGTCGGTAACCAAATATGCGATCTATGGGTATATTCCTTCAGGAGGAAACGCAAATATTCAATTCCAGTTGTTCGATGGCTACAGTATTACTCCTGTTACATTGCCCAATATCCTTGTCGGAGCAATTTCTGCTCCGGTAGTGACTTTTTCTTCCAATCCCCTGAATTTATGCAGCAACGACAATTTGATCGATCTTTCGAATTACGTTAACTACTACGATCACGGAACCTTCAAGATCAACGGAAATCCCGTGCAGGGAACAACCATCGACGGAACTGTTGTGTCCGTTGGATTTACAGGCGGGTCCATTACATTAAATGACGAAATCAACGGGTGTATGGTTACCGCATCCGCATCCTTAACATTTCCGGCTCTCGGGAGTACTTCTGTTGTTTCTACACCGAGTGCTTGCGGTTCTTCAACCGGAACTGCAACAGTTACCTTCACAGCAGGTGCTTCAACAAACTATACCCTGGAATGGTCGACGGGTGAAACAACCACTACCATTTCCAATTTAGCACCGGGACCTTATTATTACAGCACAACGGACGATTACAATTGTCACCTCACCGGGGTTACATCTGTTGAAGCAACTGGAGTAACGATCACACCAACGATTAACAACGTGACATGTCACGGCCTGAATAACGGATCCATTTCGATCAGCATCGTGAACCCGAATGCTTATCAGTTCCTTTGGTCCAATGGTTATGGAACATCCTCTATTGCCAATTTGGCTCCCGGATCTTATTCCGTAAACGTATGGGATAACAACGGATGCCAGGTTTCCGGTTCTTATACCATCACAGAACCGGCTCCTATCACAGCAAACTTGTTCGGTTTTGAGCCGACTTGCGGTGCTACTGACGGTGGAATTCTTGCCTCTGTAAGCGCTTCATCCCCTGTTTACGACTGGATAGGTACTGGCCAGACCGGTCCTACCTTAAACGGTGTCGGACACGGATCATATACCTTAAAGGTAACAGATGGAAACGGTTGTATCAAGCAATTCATGTACCAGTTGGACGACCATTTTGCAGCGGATATCAACACTACTGTTTTAAAGACAGACTGCAATCAAAGTACAGGTGGTATTTCTGTTGATTTCGTAACTGATCCGAACGGGGGAAACCTCCCAACTTCCTGGTCCTGGTCGAACGGGGCAGCCACTCAAAGCAATTTCAACCTGGCCGAAGGATCTTACACCATTACAGCCATAAGTGGTACGCTGGCACAACCCTGTTACTCCGAAAAAACAATTTTTGTCGGATCGAAAGCTCCATTGGCACAACCGATTTGCCTGGTGACGGTTGATACCCTGACAACAACCAACCTGGTTGTTTGGGAAAGGACCGAAACCTCCGGTATTGATCACTACAACATTTACAGGGAATCCGACCTGGCAGGAAATTACCAGTTGATCGATACAGTCGATGCAGGCAGTTTATCTTACTTCAATGATGTTGTTGCTTCACCGATGAACCGCTCCTGGCGTTATAAACTTTCCGCGGTAAATGCTTGCGGAGCAGAAGGTCCGATCTCTATCGAACACAAAACACTGCACCTGAATACCATTTTGAATGTCGGAAACGGGTCCTTTGATGTCCTGTGGGATGATTACGAAGGTTCAGGAAACGTCAATGGCTATGTTGTCTGGAGAAAAACCGACCAGGTAGACTGGCTTGCTGTCAGCCCGACAATCGCATTGGGAACTTCTTTCTACAACGATACTCCCCCGGCAGGATCAACCGGAGTGGATTATTACATTGAAATGGTGTTGAACTCACCGTGTACAGCTGAAAAAGCACAGGATTTCAACACCACACGCTCCAACCGTGAGCGCGGGCAATTTGCAGCCGGAGACGGAGTAGACGGAGCTTCATCCAACGGAGTAGACGAGAACTATTTGAATGGAATAACCTTCTATCCGAACCCTACTCACGGAGAGGTGACTTTCGTCCAGGACGGGAACCAAACCATTACGTACCGAATAACAGATCTTTCCGGGAAAGCTGTGAGCATGACGACAAGCGCTCAATCCAAAATTTCCATCCAATTGAATGATCTTCAAGCCGGTATCTACCTGGTTGAGATCCGTTCTGCTCATTCGAAAGTCATCAAACGTATGTGTAAATATTAAACTATATTGATTTAGTAATTCAGGTGTCCCGGTTCATTTAGGTGAATCGGGACACTTTTTTTACCAACCATTTGTAGAAAGACCGAAAACACTCAAAGAGAACTGCAAGACACGAGTATCTTTAAATGTCCAAACTATATTTGGTTACCTTTGCTGCTTATGAATTGCTAACATAAAAATCCTTATGAAAAAACTACTCACGCTACTAGTTGTTTTTGTTTCAACCTTTTCCTTCTCTCAGGGATGGAATTATATTGGAAGTTCAACCGGAATTGCCAATGCCACTGAAGTGGATATAGAAACTACTCCCGGTGGGAATTTATATGCCGCTGCGCTTAACGCAGGAGTGGTAACTGTTTATAAATGGAGCCCGATTACCTCGTCATGGGTCTCCATGTCGGGTGCAACCATTCCGGGAACGTCTTCCGGCCTTGATCTATTGATAATTGGTGAAACCACTCCCGTTTTTGCTGTAAAATCAAAACAGGGAACAGCCATATTGGATCAATATTTATATATCTATAAATTCAACGGTACTTCATGGATTTATCAGAACTATGCAGGTGGTTACAACATACTCAATTACAACGATGATTATTCCCTGAAAGCAAATTCTTCGGGTCAGCTGGTCCTAACATTTTTCAATGAAAATGAACAGGCAACCGGTTATTTTCCGGATAACGCACTTATAACAGTCAATTTGTCAACAAGTGCTGTTTTTGGAGGTGCCAGCCCAAACTTGGAACAAACCAGTTTTGCCGGCCGATTAAGTTCTTGTGTAGATGGAAATACTACGTATGTTATTCATGAAGAAGCCGATATGTCCGATTATATTCCAATGGATGTTTCTGTGAATGGTGCGGCCTACTCCAACAACACATTGGATAACATGGACGGTGCTTACAAAATGCTGATCGACAAAACCAATGGTGCTACTGTTACCAGTTCTGTTTGGTCTGTTACATCATCACCATACCCATTAAGATTGCGTTCATTCAATGGAACAACTTTCGGCACACAGACCATTGTCAGCAGCAGCGGAGCAGTCGCTGACTTCGACTTTGACACATACTTTTCCGATGCTTATATATTCTACAAGACGACTTCCTGTTTCTTTAAGAAAGTGACCAATGTATCGGCAGTAACCCCTACAGTCAGTACCATTTCCAGCGGATCAACTTTGGCACCATCTACGGCTACTTGCTTAAGAATGGAAGTATACAACGGGATTTATGTCATTGCTTATATCGACGGGGGGAAATTCTACGTAAAAGAATACAATCAATTGGCAAACATTGAAGATTACGATGTATTTGTCATGTGTGAATCTTCCGTATTCAATAATTCAGCGAGCAACTCCATTTACTGCCTGGACCCGAACTTCAGTCAACAAGGTTTAACCATGACTTGTGTTTCACAAAACGTGGGTATTATTCCGAACTCGGCAATCAATGTCTTTGGTGCAGGAACACTGGGCTTCTCACTAAACATCAACAATACAAACGATGTTAGTTCACCGACTATCGTTGATTTGCAATTTGAACTATTTGATAATGGTATTTCGTGCGGTACTACTCTGATTCCAATTACGGTAAACCCAAAACCGACTATCAACTTTACCAATCCTGTCAATGCCGTTTGTGAAAACGCAAATCCGATCAATTTGAATAACTGGGTAATACCAAACGGCGGGACCTGGTCGGGAACAGGGATTCTCAACAATACCTTTTATCCTTCCTATCCGACAAACTCAACAATAGTCGTAAGTTATACGAAAACGAACCAATTCGGTTGTACCAGCTCAGCGACCCTGCCATTTACAATCAATCAAACTCCTGATCTGAACGTTACGACAACCACTTCAAACTGTAATCAAAATACAGGAACCGCTTCGGTAGCAATTACGAACGGGCAGTCGCCTTATTCCATCTACTGGAGTACCGGTTCTACCCAATCAAGTGTTTCCGACCTGGCTCCTGGTCAGTACCTGGTTTCCGTAACAGATGCAAACGGATGTCTTGCTACGTCTACTTCCATGGTGGGTTCCAACGGGCTTTCCCAAACCGGCGTTACGGCTGGAGCATCCTGTTACGGAACAAACAATGGTTCCATTAACGTTACCGTTGCCGGAGGAGCCGCTCCATTGGTGTATGCCTGGTCAAACGGCGAAACTTCCGAGGATATTACCGGATTAACCGGCGGACCATACGAATTAACGATCACAGATGCAATCGGGTGTGTCTCTACTGCAACCTATACAATAGATGAACCACAACAAATCATGCTGAACCAAATGATGGTGACACAACCGGCTTGTTCTGCAACAAACGGACAAGTGGTCGCCTCGTTCAACGGAGGAACTTCCCCGTTCACGTATACCTGGACAGATGGCCAGGGAGCAGCTGTCGGTACCAATAGTGCCACGCTGACAAATATTGGTGCCGGAACTTATAATTGTACCATAACTGATGCAAACGGATGTACATTCAATGCTGCTGCACTGGTATCCAATAATTTCGGACCAACGCTGGCAATTGATACCATCATTCCATCTTCCTGCTCGGGCGACGGACAGATTCAATTAACAGTAATCTCCGGAAATCCAACCGATTATTTGTGGACAAACGGTGCAACAACTCAAAACATTTCCAATCTGAGCCCGGGAGCTTATTCCGTTTCCGTAACCGGAGCTTCGGGTTGTGTTACTGTTTTGGGTGGAACGGTAGAATCAACATTACCGGACCCGGTTGAAATCTGTTTGGTTACGGTTGATTCCACGACCAATACGAACCTGGTTGTCTGGGAAAAGCCGATTACAACCGGTATTGATCACTTCAATATCTACCGGGAAACTTCCCAGGCCGGTCTATACCAATTGGTTGGTTCCGTGCTTTACACAGACGAATCTATTTACAACGATCTGGTGGCATCTCCGAATGTGCGTTCCTGGAGATACAAAATCTCCTCTGTGGATGATTGCGGGAACGAATCCGAATTAAGTTTAACACACAAAACGATCCACCTGGTGATCAGCCATGGATTGGGAAGCGATATCAACTTATTCTGGGACAACTACGAAGGCTTTAACTACCCGAACTTCGTATTGAGAAAACATACGGATGCGGCTGGATGGACAACTCTTCAAACCATGCCGAATAACCTGTTTACCTTTACCGATGGCAACGTAACATCAACAGATGGTTTGTACTATGAAGTTACGGTTGATGCTCCGAGCATATGTTCAAGTACCAAAATGGCGCAGGATTTCAATACCACCAGGTCCAACCGGGATAACCGTTTGTCTACCGGGCAACCGAACTCAATCTCTGAATTGTTGAACCAGGTGGTAACGGTTTATCCGAATCCGGCAACTGATTTCCTAACTATTGAGAATAGCTCCAGTCAATTGATTGAAGCACGCATCCTGGACCAAACAGGAAGAATTATTTCAGCTTCCACCCTGGTACCGGGTCAAACGAAAATAGACTGTGGAAAACTTGCCATGGGAGTCTACAACCTCGAACTGCACTCATTGGGCGCTAAAACACTGAAGCGCTTTGTGATAGAACGATAAAGAAAAGATTAAAAGGGAGTTAAAAGCTCCCTTTTTTAATCACAAATCTTTGTCAATAAGTTTGATTCTTTCAAGGTGTAACAGATTTGGGAAAGAAGTACTTTAATAGAAATACTTCAGCATGGCTAAAAAGAATAAACTATTCGTATTAGATACTTCTGTACTATTACACGACCACGACGCGATCATGCATTTCGAAAGACATGATGTCGCTATTCCAATTACAGTTTTGGAAGAATTGGACAAATTCAAAATCGGAAATGACACCAAAAATTTCTCAGCCCGTGAAGTAATTCGTTTCATTGACAAAATCTCGGCAAACGGAGGCTTACAACAATGGATTACCCTGGGACCAAATTTAGGTGCATTCAAAGTACTGCTTGATTCACAACCGAAAGGAGTAGATGCGGAGGCCGTATATGGTTCCGGAAAGAATGACCACAAAATTATCAATGCAACCCTTGCAGTAAAAGAGCAAGAACCCAAAAAGGAAGTAATCCTGGTCACAAAAGATATCAACCTGCGCATCAAAGCAAAGGCGCTCGGAATCCTTGCAGAAGATTACGAAACAGGTAAAGTGCATTCCAACGAATTGGAACAAACCTCCAGTTCTACGATTGAAGGCATCGAATCCGAGACCATCAAGCAATTATTCCTGAAAGGAACGATCGATGAAGATGGTATTTTGGGCAATCAGAAGGTGGCCAATGGATACTACATCCTCAAAAACGGGAAAAGTTCCGGGCTGGCTTATTTCGATCCGCACACCGACACTCTTCAGCGGGTAGAAAAAGAGTATACTTCCGGGATCAAACCCAAAAATGCAGAACAGGCTTTTGCCATCAATGCATTGATGAACAACAACATCAAACTGGTTGCCTTGCAGGGTGTGGCCGGGACAGGAAAAACCCTATTGGCATTGGCAGCAGCATTGGAACAGCACAAACTCTTTCAACAGATCATTCTCGCCCGCCCGCTGGTTCCTTTATCCAACAAGGAAATCGGGTTCCTCCCGGGTGATGCAAAAGACAAGATTGGTCCGTATATGGAACCGCTTTGGGACAATTTGAAATTCATCAAATCCCAATTCGGGGAAAATGAAAAAAGACACAAGCACATTGTAGAAATGGAGGAAAGCGGCCGGATCTTAATTACTCCTCTTGCCTTTATCCGCGGGAGAAGCTTATCCAATATTTTGTTCATCGTCGACGAAGCACAAAACCTGACTCCGCACGAAGTGAAAACCATCATTACCCGTGCCGGAGAAGGAACTAAAATTGTTTTCACGGGTGACGTTCACCAGATCGATACACCATACCTCGATGAGAACAGTAACGGTTTGGCTTACCTCATCGACCGGTTGAAAGGTCAAAACCTGTTTGCACATGTCCGCCTGGAAAAAGGAGAACGCTCCGAGCTGGCGAATCTTGCAAATGATTTGCTTTAAACCCTAAATTTGTAATTTAATATCCTAAAAAATCTTTTATGAAAAAACTAAAACTAGCGTTCGTGTTGATTGCCGGGTTTAATTTAACTGCCATGGCCCAAAAGATCCGCACGGAATCAGGGGATCTTTCCTTTTTGAAAGGAGAAACCGAATTAAATATCAAGTATGATTTCTCTGATTTTCAAGTGGGTGGATTCTCAAGCGAATCCGAATACAAAAACAAGAAAATCAAAGAATACAACGAAAAGGAAGCCGGAAGGGGTGATACCTGGGAAAAATCGTGGGAACGCGACAAAAAAGAACGGTTCCCCAATAAATTCGAAGAATTGTTTGATAAAGGTTTGACAGGAAAGATTCACATCGCTCAGAACAATGAGAAAGCAAAGTATACCCTGATTATAAAAACAACATTCATTGAACCCGGGTTCAATATTGGGGTTGTGCGCAGAAACGCTGCGGTTGCTTTTGAGTACATTTTTGTTGAATCAGATAATGAATCCAAAGTGATGGCTAAATTGAAGCAGCCGGATGTACCGGGATCTCAATTCGGCGGATACGATTACGACACCGGTACCCGCATCTCCGAATCTTATGCGAAGGCTGCAAAAATGCTTGCAGCATATATCCTGAAAAACATAAAGTAATTGCTTTTACCAATAAAATGAATGCCTCAGTCCACGGATCGAGGCATTTTTAGTTTAATCGATTTCTTCTGCGTAAATTCACCCCTAAAAATTTGATGTAATTATGGGTACTTTTCGCAGCGATCTTTCGAACACAGAATTTCCGCTTTCGGAACGCATTTCAGCACGGACCATCCGGGGTTCTATATTGGAACTTATCCAAAAAGAAAATCCTGACTTCAATGAAACATGCCACTTGTCTATCAGCGAACTGAACAACTACCGGGAAAAATACCTTTCCGACATGATGCAGGATCAATTGGGTGAATTATCCGACCTGGACAAAACAGTCCTGGCCTCGCTCAACGAGAAAAAACTGCTTTCGGACCAATTGGAAGACCAGGCCGATCCGGATACACTGGGCCAGCGCGTAGCAGATAAAGTAGCAACCTTTGGCGGAAGCTGGACCTTCATCATTTCTTTTATGGCCTTTTTACTGCTCTGGATAGCGTTCAATGCGTTCTTCCTCCTTAACAAAGGCTTTGATCCCTATCCTTTCATTCTCTTAAACCTGATCCTGTCCTGCCTGGCAGCTTTGCAGGCGCCGGTAATTATGATGAGCCAGAACAGGCAGGAAGAAAAAGACAGGGAACGTGCAAAGAAAGATTATATGATCAACCTGAAATCCGAAGTGGAGATCCGGTTGCTGCACGACAAAATCGATCACCTCATCATTCACCAGCAACAGGAGCTATTGGAAATGCAAAAAATGCAGCTGGACACAATGAAGGATCTGCTTTCGAAGCATAAAGAGAAAGACGAATGACGCCTACCCGGTTTTACTATCCTTCACCCGGATTTTCGATATACTGGAAAAGCGGAAACGGGAAGAAACTTGCAGAAAAACTAACCGGTAATTTTCCCGCAAAGGCAGCGATCGAACAGTTTATTCCCCGGCTTTTTGAAACAGACGAGCTCGCAGACCGTGTTATCCGGGAAGTGTACCAGGTCCACGGCTTTAAACAGGCTGACCAATGGATCACGCAACTGTTGGATGGTGAAAAGGGAAAAGATGTTCCGGAATCCCTTCATCAAATCATCATTCAGATCACTCACAAACCTTCCTGGTTAAATCCGGAATGGTTGGAAAAAGGAGCCGCACTCTGCAGAAGATCGGGTTCTATCGGGTTAATGGTTTTGCGCAATTACTGTTTGATGGGCGGTTACGAATCTTCCGCGATCAACAAACCGCTCGTTTTTACAGGAGCATTAAAAAAGGGCGCTGCTAAGCGCTTAACAGAAACAACTGAATTCTGGGTTAGGATCGTTGGGGAAAATGCCATTACAAGTACCCAAAACGGCCTAAAAGAATGTTTGAAGATCCGCCTGATGCATGCCTATGCACGGGTAAGCATTCTCGACGAAGGAAAATGGCGGGAAAGCGATTGGGGAGCACCGCTCAACCAATGGGACATGCTTGCAACCAACCTGGGTTTTTCGATCATCTTTTTGGACGGTATTCGCAAGCTTGGAATGAAACCTACCCAAGAAGAAATTCGGGGCTTGTTCCATTTTTGGAAATACGTTGGTTACTTATTGGGAACACCCGAATCTTATTTCCCGGAATCCGAATCGGAAGCCATTCGTGCGATTTACGCCTGGACCATCACGCAGGCTCCGGCAGACGAAGACACTCTCGCGCTTGCCTTAGCATTGACTCTCGAACCCCTCGACGGACCTTTCCCGGATAAAAACTGGCAAAAGAAACTTGTATATAAAACCCATTTGGGCTACAATTGGTACTTTCTCGGAAAAGCCTCCTGCGAGACCATGCAGCTGCCCAAAACAATCTGGCGGATTTTCCCTCCTATTCAGCGGTTCTTTGTAAATCTGGGACAACCATTCGTACACCTTTCCACGAAAAGTTATCAGCGGTCCGTAAAGCGCAACCGCAAAGCCCAAACGAAGGTGGTGAATGCGTACCTGGAAAGTCACGGGAGAAAAACAATTACCGGCAGATGATCAGCTATTGGGTATTTGGACTAATGGCCATTGCAGCCACCTATTCGATAACCATATTTATTATTCAGCTCATTCGGTACCTGAAGCATAAATTCTCTGAAACGGGACTGCTTGATCAGGAAACAGATGAAGAATAGCAGGCTACTTTCCCGATGGATTCTCCAATCCCCCATAGGTATACACATTATACGGAAGAATGAATCGCGCGATACGCTGTGCCAGAAAACTGCTGATGAACAATGGGATAAACAGTGAATAACCGTTAGGGACCAGGTTACAAACCAGGATCAATGCAGTAAACGGGGCTGAAATAGCAGATGAAAGCGTAGCCGCAACTCCTGCCAAAGCAAAATTAAGCGGGATCAATTCCGTGTGGAAAATTTGATTGCAGATCAGCGCAAAAAATAAGCCCAGAACAGCTCCTGCAACAATGCTCGGAGCAAATACGCCGCCATCTCCGCCGGCACCTAAAGTAAGTGCCGCTACCAATGGTTTGATCAGGATCAACAAAGCTAAAATCAGAAGGGAAACCGGTTCTTTGTCCAATACCTGGTTGATTAAATCCGTGAGTCCGTGATAACTATCCCCATAAAGAAAAGGAAGGCATAAAATCGCAAAACCTACCAACAATGCTCCCAGGTTCACACGCAGGAAATTATTCGGAATACGTGCGAAAAAGTCCTTGACGCGGATAACCAGGATGGTAAAATAAACCGAAAGTAACGCCCCGAATAAACTCAACAGGGCAAAGAATGGCAATGCTTCCCAGGCCCAATGCTGAACTTCAAAAGACAGTAACGGCTTACTATCCTGACTCAGAATAAACATCCAGGTCACCAATCCGGCTGAAAGGCAACTGATCAAAAGAGATTTGTTCATCTTTCGTGCAATGACCTCAAGCGCAAAGAATATTCCCACCAACGGACTTTCAAACAGCACCCCTACTCCTGCAACTACTCCTGCACTGACCAATTCGCGCTTATACATCTTGGCAGAAAAATCGCGCTTGTAAGCCTCATTCCCCACTGTTGCCGTTGCAACAACCGTCGACACTTCAATTCCGGTCGATCCGCCAAAGACCACTGTAAAAAATCCATTTATCAAATGAGAAGGGACTTTGAACAGGGGCAGATGGTCCTTTCGATGGTCCAGGGTTTTATAAATTTCGGTAATTCCCTTGTTCTTGCGGTTCAGAAAAAGGTACTTGCGCAGAAAGTAAATTGTGGTAATCCCACAAGTCGGCAGCACAAGGAACCAGATAAGGTTGGTTCCTGTAACAAATGTAAAAAGACGATGCTGAAACAGTTCGGTCAGCCACTTCAGCACAAAAGCCAAAATGCAGCAGATCAAAGTTGTTCCCATCGAAACGATGACCAGTTTCACATCATTATACAGGATGATCCGTTCTCTTTCTGTCATACCGCAAATCTACTAACTTATCTCCCGCAGATAACGGGGATAACGCAGATTTTCACAGCTATATATTATAAAACAATCAAAAAACACTTAATAATCAAGTGTTTAAAACATCATAAACAAGTAATTACCTATCTCAAGATTTCAAACTTAAAATTAGGAATTCTGGTCAATTTCAATACTATTCACTTAAATAGTAATATTATCAGAAAAGTAAATAAGCTATAAAAATCACTCACACCCTCCAAAATAGTTTATCTGCACAATTAACGAAATCTGCGGGAACCTTTAACGAATCTCTCCGCCGGCCTCGAATCCTTTTTCAGGGATCATGAAGCTCAGTTTTCCATCTTCGTTTTCTGCCATCAAGATCATTCCCTGGGATTCTACTCCACGGATCTTCCTTGGGGCCAGGTTCATCAAAACTGCCACCGTTTTCCCGATGATTTCTTCCGGAGTATAATGTTCGGCTATCCCGGAAACGATCGTGCGTGTATCAATTCCGGTATGGACTGTCAGTTGCAATAACTTATCTGCCTTCGGAACACGGATCGCATCGGTAATCGTTCCCAATCGGATATCCATTTTCGTGAAATCATCAAACGAAGTTTCCTCTTTTTGCGGAGGGAAATTCGTTGCAGCTTGCGGTTGTGAGGCGTGCAAATATTCGACTTCTTTTGCTACGAATTCGTCATCGATTTTTTGGAATAAAATCGTTGGGGTATTCGTCTGGTCACCTGCATTCAATAAAATGCTTCCTGCTTTATCCCAGGATTGCGGTTGTGTTCCGACAAATCCGCGAATTTTGGCAGCCGTTTCGGGCAAGAACGGATCCAACACCAAACCAAGATTTGCCGTAATTTGCAACGCAATATTCATAATTGTTTCCACACGTTTCGGATCGGTTTTCACCAACTTCCACGGTTCGTTGTCCGCCAGGTATTTGTTTCCGATACGCGCCAACAACATGGCTTCTGCCTGCGCATCACGCAATTTATACTGATAAACCAGGTTTGCAATGCGTTGCGGAATGGCTTTCATATCGTCAAGCACTTGTTGATCTTCCGGTGTCAATTCACCACATGCAGGAACCTTCCCTTCGTAATATTTTTGAGTCAGCACCAATGCACGGTTGATGAAATTCCCCAGGATATCTGCCAATTCGTTGTTCACACGTGCCTGGTATTCTTTCCAGGTAAACTCTGCATCCTTCGTTTCGGGAGCAATACAGGTCAGTGTATATTTTAATTCATCGATTTTGTCCGGGTATCTTTCCAGGTATTCATGTAACCAAACAGCCCAATTGCGGGAAGTGGAGAATTTGTCACCTTCCAGGTTAAGAAATTCGTAAGCCGGTACGTTGTCAGGCAAAATGAATCCACCGTGATCTTTCAACAGGATCGGGAAAATGATGGCGTGGAATACGATGTTGTCTTTCCCGATGAAGTGGACCAATTTACGGTCTTCGTTGCACCAGTAATCCTTCCAGTCCTTTCCGTTATCCAGAGCCCATTGCTTGGTAGCAGAAATATACCCGATCGGTGCATCCAGCCACACATACAATACCTTTCCGTCTGCTCCCGGAAGTGGAACGGGAACTCCCCAGTCCAGGTCGCGGGTCATGGCACGCGGGTGTAATCCGCCGTCAATCCAAGACATACACTGACCAATCACCTGGTTTCTCCACGTTTTCGGGTCGTGCTGTTTTTTACCATCCAGGATTCCTTCCTTGATCCACGGACGCAGCCATTCTTCGTGACGGTCCATTGGCAGGAACCAGTGAGAAGTTGTTCTCAAAACCGGTTTCAATCCGCTCAAAGTGGAAACAGGATTCTTCAAATCCGTCGGGCTCAAATCCGACCCGCATTTCTCGCATTGATCTCCGTAAGCATTCGGGTTTCCACAATTCGGGCATTCTCCTGTGATGTATCTGTCAGCTAAAAATTGCTGGTATTCTTCGTCGTAATATTGTTCTGTCGTTTCTTCGATAAACTTCCCTTTCTTCTCCAACACCTTGAAGAAATCCTGTGCCGTTTCGATGTGAATTTGGGCTGAGGTCCGGTGAAAAATATCGAAGGAGATATTGAACTGTTTGAATGAATCACCGATAATCTTATTGTACTTGTCTACGATCTCACGCGGGGTGATTCCCTCTTTTTTCGCGCGCAAGGTGATCGCAGCGCCGTGTTCATCCGACCCACAAATGAAAGCAACATCGTGTCCGTTCGAACGCAGGAAGCGCACAAAAATGTCAGCAGGCAGGTAAACACCGGCAACGTGTCCTAAATGAAGGGGTCCGTTCGCATATGGGAGCGCAGCTGTTACGGTAAATTTCGATTTATTCATGACACAAAAATAGGAAATAAAGCTCACGCAGATTGCGCGGATTACGCGGATTTAATAAACCGTAAAGAAAGGAAGAATAAAGAGGCTTGCTCCTTCCCTCTCTGGGCAGGAACTCGTCGGGAGGAGGATAATCCAGATTCTCTTTTCTCCCGGTAATTATAAGAATTTCGCAGATGCAATTACCCGCAAAGATTCAGAGAGGCGAGGGAAAACTAAAGATAGGGATAGCCATTTGTTCTTCGGATCAGCTAATATCGGACCAGCTAATAATTGTGTTACACGATTGATTCTCAGTAAAAAATGTGGTAAATACGGTTGATCATTTGAATGAAGCTTGTTAGGTTTGCCTTGAATACTAAACTATCAAAATGGAAAATAAAAAAGTCCAAGTATTTGGTTACATACTGGGTGAATTAAGTTTTATCATTCTCCCCTTTTTAGTTATGACATTAATCTTTGCAAACGAAAAAAACTTATCAAAGATTTTTGAGCAACCTGAATGGGCGTTAACTGCTGCCGTCGTCTTTGGACAATCAATAATCAGATTAACACATTTCATAGTAAAACTTGGGAAAAACGGCACAGATGTTTATCACTATAATGTTGGGGCATTAATCGCACTTTTAATTTTATTGGGATTAGTGCCAAGTCTAATTATTCTTGCATTGATCTACACAAGCGATACTGTTCAACTATGGCACATAATAATACAAATGACTCTTTTTGTTCTATCAATCGTCATCTTTTGTTTTGTTTGCAAATTGCAAGTTGAACAAGAATAGATCACCTATACACCCCGCATTTTATAATTACCATGTTTGAAGAATACCAAATTGCATATAAGGAATTCATGAATTCTACTGAAAATGCAGTAAGAATCTCTGAATCCTCTAGAAATATTCCAGTAGAATTCAAAATACAATTTTCACATAATTTGTATACAAAAATGCTTCTAAATTGTATGAGCATTTTAAAACTATGCCCAAACGATAAAAGTGGCTTTCTGGATTTTTTTTCGATTGCAACCTTAACAAGAGCCTTAATGGAGAATTTTGCTGTATATCATTATATGAGTTCCAAAACGAATGACCCCGAAGAAGATGATTTTAAATTAAAAATGGCAATTTTTCATTGGGACTGCGAAAAGTTTGCTCTCTATAAAGAACTGAAATTCTGTAATGAAGATTTAAAAGAGTTTGAAGAAGTACTGCCGAAAAGAGCTTCGGATTTGGAGACACATCCTTATTTCTCTAAAGTTCACAAAGATAAACGAAAAAAAATCCTAAAAGGACAAGTTTCTATGCTCAAAAGTCATTTTGAAATACTTAGAGAGATTGACTTTGGTAGTGCCCCTATAACTGCAATGTATCGATTCTATTCTAATTATACTCACTCAACAGCATTTTCCATTATGACAATGCGTAATGAAAGAGGCATGGGAGACCAAAATGAAGCCGAAATCGGTTATACATGCTTTGCATTAGAGTTTGCAGATTTAATATTAAGAAAAGGAGTAAATAAACTTATAGATTTGTTACCTGAATTAGTAAGTAAAGCAGATTCTGAAGTAATTAAATATTTTAGATCATAAATAACATGAGTATCATCATGTCAACTTAAGTTATTAAATCAGGAATGACACTGGAGAAAGTGGCTACAAGTAAACGCCCATCAAAACATCTGTGAATCTGCGGTAAAAAATTCCTTATCTTAGCTTCAATCATTCACAACTCGGAATTCGTAATTAATAAAATGCTCACGTCCATACATCCCAAACTTCCCATGCGGAGCAAACAAACGACCAGGGAGTTCTATCAAAAACTCGGTTTCCAGGAATTTGGCAATGTCGATTTCCCCGATTACCTCATCATGGAAAAGGGGGGAATTGAAATTCACTTTTTCCTTTTTAAAGAACTCGATCCGAAGGAAAACTATGGACAAGTTTACATCCGATCGAATGATATTGACCTCGATTATCTGAAACTCTCAGAACGGCATACAGCAGCCATCCACCCGAACGGTCATTTGGAAGACAAACCCTGGGGACAGCGCGAATTTTCCATCCTCGACCCGGATAATAATTTGCTTACTTTTGGACAAACCGGGTAAACATTTAAGCTTGGTCAACGATAAGAATTCAGCATTTGCAATTAACCAATGATTTTCACAATCAAACTTTGACCAATGAAATTCCTTCCTCTGCTAATACTTGTAATCCTCTCTTCTTGTGGAAACGAACCTGCGGTTCCCCAGAAGAAAGTCGATGCACCAGTTACATTGGAGCTGTTTGAAACCTACGACATCGACGATATCAGGGAAGAATGGCTTGAAGCCTTCAAATGGACTGCTGAAAATGATACCGAGCGGCCACATTTCAGTTCCGAGAAAGAATGGGCAGAACAAATTGCCTTTAAAGGATTGAGATCCGTCCTGATCACCGGCTACAGTCATGCCGTCGCTTTGGTTAAAACGAAAGATATACCGGCTGTTGACTCTATGCTGGCAATTCCGGAAGTTGCGAACCTCTTCCCGAAAGACCTGCAGTTCATGTGGTCGAAATACGAAAAAGAAGACCCCCTTGAAAACTTTAAAGGCTATTTACTCTACGCCGTCAAACTTCCGAAAGACAAAAAAGCAGTCGTAAATTCACACGACGTTTCTGAATCCGTACCAGCCGACAACGCGGAACACCCAACCATGGACCTAAACCTGATTATGACCAAAAAAGGATCCCAAAAGCTGGAAGCCTTTACCCGCAAAAATGAGAACCGTTACATAGCAGTAGTGATCGACGGAAAAGTTGTCAGCTGCCCGCTTGTTCAGGAAACAATCTCAGGTGAAATGAAACTCAGCCAAAACTTTACCATGGAGCAAGCCGGAGAAGTATCAGACCGCATCAATGCCGGAAGATTAAAAGCAACAGTTTCTGATACTTCCAAGCCTTAGCACAATCATTCGTAATTCAAATCAAATCATTTGTATTTTTGGCAGAAATAGTAGCGTTATGAAATGCATCCCTTTACTTCTGTTATCAATCATTTTTTCCTGCGGATCGGGCTCCAAACCACTCAACCTGAAAAACGCAAAACCCGGAAACCTGCAGTTCTTTGAGACTTACAACATCCAGGAGATTTACCCATACTGGCAGGCAGCCTGCAATCCAATGCATGGTAACGACACCACTGTTTCAAAAGGAAAAGAGAGCATGTTAAAAATAGATCCGAGAGGTTTGCGCGGGCTGGTTCATGCATCTGAATTCATGATTGGCTATGTCTACGAAGAAGATCTGTCTAAAGTAGATGCCATGCTGGCAATTCCTGAAATTAAGAACCTGTTCCCAAAAGACCTGCGTTTCATGTGGTCTTTCAAAGCAGAAAGTGTTGATAACGGAAGCGGAGCAAAAACATATTCCTTGTATGCAATCAAAATTCCGGACGGAGGTAAAGCAAAAATAGATGGAAGACACATTGAAACGGTAGAAACAGCTATAGCCGACTACAATGGGATGCCGGTTATCCGGATTTCCATGAACGACCAGGGATCTCACGATTGGGAAATTATGACGCGCAAGAATATCGGTCGGCCGATTGCTATTACAATCGATGATCACGTGCTTTCCTGCCCGGTGGTGAACGATGCCATTACAGGAGGTGAAACCGAAATCAGCGGAAACTTTACCAAGAAAGAAGCAGAAGAGTTAGCCGCAAGGATTCATGCAGGAATTAAGTAAATATGTTCTTTAGTCACATTAAAGAAACAAAAAGGCTCAATCAGCTAGATCTTACTTCATATGAAGGTAGACGTGTTTATTACAACAAGGTCCGAAATTATAGTTCTCTGATCTTGAAAATAGCGTGCGTCCTTTTTTTCGTGGTTATAGCCATTTTTATGCGCGACAGTAAAAATGAAGCTACGTTAGGGTTTGTCTTTTTAATGTGTTTGGGAGGTTTATTGCTGCTCGATTCCATTTTTAAAAGCATCGGAATACTTTTATTGAAAAATCCGTTATTTATATTGAACGGGAAACACCTGTTTTACCTGCGCACCAACCAATCATACGACATTCGCGACTATACGTTCAGTGACGAATATATTGGCCGAACCAATTATTTTGGAACCTTTTGCATGGCAGACAAAAAAAGAAAGCGAATTATAACAGAAAAGAATTGGCATCTTAAAAATGAAGAGATATTCAAATCCCAATTAAAATACAACAAACTTCTTTTGAAAAAAGAGATTGGTAATCGCTAAATTCCATTTAAAAACACGAATATGAAACAGTCAAAAGTTGCTTCTGTGGGTTTTCTTATCGGGCTTTTTCTCCTGCTATTAAACGATTTTTACCTGAAAGAAACGTATGGGAATTGGCTCACCGGAAAACTCAGTGATTTCGCAGGATTATTCATTTTTCCTATTTTCCTGGGCCTGTTCAATGCCAAACGAATACAACTGAATTACATTTTTAGTACAGTATTCTTTGTGTTTTGGAAATCAGACCTTTCAACGGATTTCCTGCTTTTAACCAACCAACTGTTTCACACGGAATTTTCCCGGGTAGTCGATTACAGCGATCTTATAGCATTGTCCATCTTACCACTCTCCTATTGGTATTCGGCAAAAGCAAAAAACCGGAACTTCCAATTCTTAAAACCGGTAATCGTATGTGTTTCCGTTTTCTCATTCTACGCTACTTCTACCCCGGATTCAGACAGAAATACTCCCATAACCGGCCGTTACTACCGGGTATGGGATAGTGAAACATTCGACCAGCCGGTCCTGCAAATCGGTTATCAATCCAAAAGCTGCACATCCTGTTATGGCATTATTTTAGGACCCGATGTTGTTTCGTATGGGTATAACGACGATTTTATCCTGGCAAAAATAAATCCGGTAATCAACGACACCTCCAAAACAGTGTATGCAATTTTAGTCGTATCCAAAGACAGCACAGACAATTTCGGAGACAAAGAGGTGTATAACGGACTTTCACAAACCGATTTTCTTCAAAAAAGAAAAGAGCTCCATGTTCCTCATTCCATCGTTTTACGAAAAAGATAAACCACAAAATAGCTTATATTTATCTCCAACAACCTGAATAACATATTTCATGAAGCAATTAAGTCTTATAGGATTGGTCTTTCTGACCTTGACCGCTTGTAAAAAAGAAAAGAATTCGAATTCCGAACCTACAGCAAACTACCACACATTTGCCGGGGATATTGGAATCAGAGATAATTCCACCTGTTTATCCGATGACGGAAATTTATTGATCTGCGGGAACAATGGGGCCGATCTTTCCGTTCTAAAAATCACCAAATCGGGGACACAGATCTGGAGAACGGATTTTAACGCCGGAAACACGAGTTCAGCAAGCGGAATTACTCAGAAGAACGGGGAAATTTTTGTTTGCGGATATACCTATAGAAATTATGCGTCCCAAAACATGGACGTCTTATTGACAAAATTAAATGCCTCCGGAGACACTATTTGGACGAAAACATATGGGACAACAGAGGCAGATCGTGGGAATAATATCATTGCAACTTCTGACGGGAACTTGTTGATTTCAGCAAGAACGGAAGGTTTCGGAGCCGGAACATTTGGCGATATTTACCTGATCAAAGTGGATGTAAATGGAAATTTGATCTGGGAAGCAAGTTATGCCGATCCCGACCAGGAAACTGCTTATCACCTAATGGAAACCCAAAACGGAGAATACCTGGTTACGGGAACTAACGAAGATCCAGGTGGTAGTGGCAGAGCGCTTTACTTGCTGAAAGTCAGTGCTTCCGGGCAACAATTATGGACAAAGAATATAGGTCCTATTTGGAAATGGGGATTTTCAACGATTGAAACAACATCCGGTGAGTTAATAATCTGTGGACAGCAATACCTTCCTTTTCAGCAAACCCAGGTCATGCTTATAAAAACGGATCATTTGGGTAACGTGATCTGGGAAAAAGAATACGGAAATACTCAATTTGGTATTTCAGAAACAGGAAATTCCGTTAAGCAAAACCCGGACGGAACTTTTACCATCTGTGGATCCGTATACGATATAAACACGGGTGCAACGAAAATAATCCTGGTAAAAGCCGACGAAAACGGGAATCAGATTTGGTTCAAAAAGTTTAACGATTATACCGGGGGAAATGCTCTAAACCTTTTGAAAGACGGGAATGATAACATTCTGACGGGTAACCGGAATGAAGGTATCTTTATGACAAAAACAGATGGAGATGGTGTCTACAAATAACATAAACGCATGAACTTAAACCAACTAACGGTTCCTTCCATTGACATGCCAAAATCCATTGCATTTTACCAAACTTTGGGATTGAAACTCATTGTCAAATCAGATCATTATGCGCGTTTTGAATGCCCGGACGGGACTTCCACTTTCTCCGTTCATTTGACAGATCAGCTTCCAATCGGTTCAGGAATTTCTGTGTATTTCGAATGCGAAGACCTGGATCAAAAAGTCAGGGACCTCATCCAAAAAGGAATTGATTTCGACGAACTTCCCAATGACAAATCCTGGCTTTGGCGGGAAGCATATCTGAAAGACCCGGACGGAAACCAACTCATCCTGTTTTTTGCAGGAGAAAATCGCTTGAATCCGCCATGGAGAATCCGATAAAATACAGCTACAAGCTTCGACCGGGCTATGGTTCCGATGAATTGCTGATCGAATTGGATGGAAAAGATCAACCCGATGAATTGCAAACGGACCTGATTCTGATATTGGAACAAAACGGTTTCAAACTAACCGAATTAAAAGACATTTGGCAAAATGACGAATGGTCCTTTATTTTCAGATCCCAACAAGGTGTCGTCCTGCTTTCACGAGACACCGTATGGGATTTCTTCTTTCTCATGGGTGAAAACAATCAGGCGGATATCCTGAAGCTGGATGAGATTCTTTCGAAGAATCCACTTTTCGAAAAGTTAAACGTAAACAATTCCGATTATCAATAATAACTACATTTCCTGGATATGCAAATAATAAAAACCGGACTTTTCATTCTTTTTACCCTGGTTTTCAGTGCAAAACTAGTTGCACAACCTTTCAGTCAAGACCAAATGGATTCTGTCATGTTGAAGAAATTCAAGGAATTGGGTTATCACCAAATGATCACTACCTGGAATCAAACCTGGAGCAGTTATGCCGGAAATCCGTTAAAGGATATTCAAACCTTCAATGATGCCGGGTTACGAATAGAACACTGTCACTACAATGGAATAGACTGGACACGCCACAAAAATGAGTTTGACTCAACAGGAAACCTAACGGCCTTTATTATGTACGATGAAAAAGACACGTCCATGATATTAAGTAAGTCGGTTTATACCTACACCGATTCCATGAATTTCAAGAAGGAATACTTTATCCAGGGAATCAAGCTGCTAAGTACAACAACTTATGCCTATACCTACGTAAAAGACACACTTCTGCTTATCGAAACTGAAACCCAGGCAAGCAGTTCGTTTTCAGAAAAAAGAATGTCACGGTATGTTCAAAAAGGAGATTCTTTGCAGATTTCCGAACACGTTACGTTTGATGAAAATGGAAAAATGGATGGTATTTCTGCTACTTATAAAATCAGGAGAACGGATCAAAACGGTAATTCCGTGATAACTCTGGGAAACTATGAAGCATTGATCGATAAATCATTCACGGATGACTCCATATTCAGAGCCGATCGTTTAAAAAATCCAGATAAATACATTCAGTACCAATTGGACGGGAATTATCCCTATAAATACAGCGACGATGCGCAATCGACTTACATCTATATCTCCAATCCCAAAGGAAAATTGATCAGTAGAAGAGATTACAGAAACAGACTGAATTTGTATTACAACGAAGAGGGAAAAGTAATCCGAACGGAAACCTATTCAAAAACGATACCGGAAGAAAAAGAGCGAAAAACCACCGAACAACTATTCTATTACGACAATCACGGGCTTCCGTTGAAGGTATTGGAAACCGACCTGGAATCCGGAAAAACAACCACATACACGTTTCAATTCAAGTAAGTCAACCCATGAAAAAAATAGTTACCCGTCTCATCATCGGATCGGTCCTCCTGGTTTCAGGAATCATTCTTTTCCAGTTCGGCGGTCATAAACATCATGGAAAAGGAATGATCCTGGGTATCCCCGGATTTATTCTCACAGCAGCTTATGGACTTACTTTTTTACAGGTTCGGAAACACTATTTAAAGAAACGCGAACAGGAAGATTTGCTGGATCAATAACTGTTTTCTTACCGGACACTCTCCTTTTTTGTATTTTTAGGTAATGGAAAGCCCGCAGCATTTTACCCTCAAACAAGTCGCAGAATCAATCCGAAAAACGATTGCCGAACGCTATTCGCGCACCTATTGGGTAACTGCCGAAATGCACAAACTCAACCAAACCCGCAAAGGACACTGTTACCCGGAGTTGGTCCAGAAAGAAGACGAATCCATCATCGTTGAAATGCGCGGCACGATTTGGAAACAGCACTTCGAACGCATCCAGCAAAAATTCTTTGAGATCGTTAAAGAACCGTTGCACGACGGAATGGAACTCCTGTTCCACGTGAAGATCACTTATCACCCGCTCTACAATATCGGGCTGGAAATCATCGATATTGATCCGAATTATACACTGGGTGCTTTGCAACGTGAACGCCAGGAAACTCTTGAACGTCTGAACAAAGAAGGAATCCTGAATGCCAACCAAAACCTGGAAATGGCATTGGTCCCCAAACGTTTAGCCATCATTTCCCAAGCCGACAGCAAAGGCTATTCCGATTTTGTGACCTTGCTGAACGGACACCCCAAGCGTTATCACTTCAACACATTCCTGTTTGAAGCAACGCTGCAAGGTGACGCCGCCATTACTTCCATTCAAAATCAATTGAAGCGCATAGAGAAAGTAAAGCAGCATTTTGATGCGGTTGTGATCATCCGGGGTGGCGGCGGTGAAATCGGGATGCATTGCTATAACAATTACGATCTGGCAAAAGCCATTGCAACCTTTCCGCTTCCGGTGTTAACAGGTATCGGTCACTCGACCAACCTCACCGTGTGCGAAATGATCGCTTTCCGGAACGGGATTACTCCTTCCGACATGGCTTATTTCCTGCTTCGCATTTTTGAAGAACTCGATGAACCATTGGATGAGATTTTATGGAAACTTCCCAAACAAATCCAGCATTTCATACAGGGAGTAAACAATCAGTTCGGACAGTTAACCCGCACTTTTCGGCAAGAAGTTCAAACCGCCCTTCAATCTGAAAGGAATATATTCCTAAATACCGTGAAGGACTTTGAGTTCCGGGTAAAGCACAAAATGACTCATTCGAACCAGGTGTTGTTGGAACTTCGTAATCAAATACGTTCTTCTTCTTCTTACCTGTTCGATGTTCAGCAAAACCGATTAACCAATACCGTTAATCTGCTCCAGATTCACAGCAAGTCCCTGGTAAACAGCCGCAAACAAACTCTTCACAACCAGGAAAATCAGTTGATCCGTGTCCTTCCCCGGATTCTTGAGTCCGAAGCAACGAAACTGGAACAGGCAGAATTCCACCTGAAATTACTCGACCCTTTGACAGTCATGCAACGCGGTTATGCCATCGTTACCAATGAAAAAGGAGTGCTTTCAGCAAAAAACCTGGCCAAGAGCGGAGAAGCATTGAAAATTGTGACGGAAGCACAACAGCTGGATGCGGACGTGAAGTGACCCCTTAAATTTGACGTTATAACGCAATATTACGTCACGGTACCCAAATTCCTTTTTTTCCGTAAATTTGCATTGTGAAAGAAGAAGCAGTAACATACGAAAAAGCTTACGAAGAATTACAGCAAATCATTGCGGACATCGAATCCGGAGAGATTTCCGTGGACCTGCTCTCTGAAAAAGTGAAACGCGCCGCTGCTTTGATCCAAATGTGCAAAAACAAGCTGACATCCACCGAAAACGACGTGCAGCAGATCCTGAACGATCTCAAATCCGACCAGTAAGATATACCACAAACACGGTATGGAATCTATCAGTTACTTCTACTAATTTTGCTTCACAAAATTTTCAACATCCATTCGATTCCATGAAAACACTTGCACAGATTCCCATGCATAAAAAAATGACGGTGCTCGGCATTGCCGAAGGTGAGCTCAAACCCAAGTTACTGGAAATGGGACTTTATCCCGGGAAACAAGTGGAAGTCCTGTTCAAAGCACCTTTCGGAGACCCGATCGCTGTGGACATTTCGGGTTACACTTTATCCATGCGTCTTTCTGAAGCCAACCTGATCGAAGTCGAGTAATGAAAAAAATCGCTCTTTTCGGAAATCCCAATACAGGGAAAAGTTCCCTGTTTAACAGACTGACGGGGTTACGTCAGCATGTAGGGAATTTCCCTGGAGTAACCGTCGACAAGCATTCCGGTTTTTTGACTGTTGACGGAAAGGAGCTGGAATTAATTGATTTCCCCGGTACGTACAGTATATATCCGCGAAGCAAGGATGAAGAAGTAGTATACAATGTCATTTCCAATACCAAAGACCCTAATTTTCCAGAAAAAACCATTGTGGTGTTAGACAGCACCAACTTAGAACGTAACCTTTTACTGTTTACTCAAATATACGATCTTGGTTTCAATACTGCATTGGTCCTGAATATGACCGACGTTGCAGCGAGAAATGGTTTTGAGATCAACTCCGCTGTTTTGCAAGAAGCATTCCCGGACGCGAAAATCATTCGCACCAATGCACGGATCGGAACCGGTCTTACGGAGCTGAAAGCATGGATGGCAGAAGAAAGTGTTCCGCGTGAAACCAGGCTGGATACCTTAAAGGCAAAAGATGATTTTCAAGGCCAGATAGCCGATACCAACGTCCGCTTTAAGCGCATAAAAGAACTGGTAAAAGAGGTGGTGAATAAGAACGTATCGGAAGCAGACTTTTCCACGAAACTGGACAAATGGCTCATCCACCCGGTTTTTGGTTACCTGATTTTCCTGGTGATCCTGCTGGCTATCTTTCAAACTGTTTTTACGCTGGCATCCTATCCGATGGATTGGATCGATCTGGGCACCTCATCGCTAGCCTCCTGGTTGGGGACAATGATGCCGGAAGGAGTGTTTACTTCCCTGATAGTTGATGGAGTAATTCCCGGAATCGGCGGCGTTTTGATCTTCATTCCCCAAATTGCATTGCTCTTTTTCATGCTTGCCATCCTGGAAGAAACGGGTTACATGGCACGCGTGGTCTTTATTACGGACAAACTGATGCGTCCATTCGGACTCAACGGGAAAAGTGTGGTCCCTTTGTTATCAAGTGCGGCATGTGCAATCCCGGGAATTATGGCTACCCGAACGATCAGCTCCTGGCAGGAACGGCTGACAACGATTCTGGTCGCACCCCTGATCAGCTGTTCCGCCCGCTTACCCGTCTACACCTTGTTAATTGCATTGGTCATTCCTTCGAAAACGCTGGCCGGATTTCTGAATCTCCAGGGATTGGTCCTTTTCGGATTGTATCTGCTTGGCGTTGTTTCTGCCTTGCTTGTTGCCTGGATAATCAAACAATTTTTCAAAAAGAAGGAATTGAGCGTTTTCCTGTTGGAAATGCCTCCATATAAAAGTCCCCGCTGGGGAAATGTGGGGATTGAGGTCTTTCAAAAAGTGAAAATTTTCGTTCTGGACGCAGGAAAAATCATCTTGGCCATTTCTATTATCCTGTGGGCTTTGGCAAGCTTTGGTCCCGGAAAAGACATGGAAAAGTATGCAAAAACAGTTCCTGCACCGCGTGCTCAAACCGAAGAAGTAATGGCCGATTATGAAAGCAAGGTAGCTTCCGTCAAACTGGAGCATTCCTACATGGGACACCTCGGAAAATTCATTGAACCCGTCATTGAACCCTTGGGGTATGATTGGAAAATGGGAATCTCATTACTCACCTCTTTTGCTGCCCGCGAAGTATTTGTCGGATCGCTGGCCACCATTTATTCCGTGCACGAAGCAGACGATAATCCCAAGCAATTGATAGATAAACTGAAAGCTCAAAAACGGACGGACGGAACCCCAACCTATACTTTAGCCAGCGGACTCTCGCTATTGGTCTTTTATGTCTTTGCAATGCAATGTATGGCTACCCTTGCGGTTGTCAAACGGGAAACAAAATCCTGGAAATGGCCCATCATCCAAGTTGGGTATATGGGGGTTTTGGCCTATTTTGGCGCGTATATCACTTTTAATCTATTTAGCTGATGCAAATCGTTTTAGTCATCGTAACCGTTTCCGCAGCGATTTTCTATTTGATTCGCCGGTTCTACTTGACCTCTCAGCGGAAAAAGCAGTCGGGCTGCGAGAAATGCGGCTTGAATCCAAACGCAAAAAGCGCGGTTCACTGACGACAAATTTTACAGAATAAATCCTTCGGAATTCCTTTTCAGCAAAGGGTTATTCTTAATATCGCGAACATGCCTCGGGAAAGCAAAATTGTAACCAATCCGAGAATCCGGAGTTTGATTTAGACAAACCCATTTTCCAAAACTTATGAAACCAATTCGACTCCTGCTGGCAACGCTTTGCTACCTTCCTGTAGTCAGCGCCCAGACCAATTATCACTTACAGGTTGTAACCAATCAAAACCAACCTGCCGCAAACCTTTCTGTCCGGTTTGTTGAATCGACCACTTTTGAACGCATTGAAAACAAAACCAATGCTTCCGGAGTACTGGACCTGGTTTTTGATCATGGCGAATTGTGGATCGGGTCCATTGGTGAGATGAATAATTGCCTTTGGGTGGAATCCCGGGGGAAGGGAACAGCAAGCAGCCACATCACCTACGACCTGGAAGTTTGGGAACGCGAAAACCGCATCTTACCGGATCGATCCACCATCGTGTTTAAAAAAACACCTCAAAAATATCCTTCTATGCCCCGTCCGGACGCCGCACATTGTGCATTAAAAATCGTCGTGGCCAGCCGGGAAAACAAACCGCAGGCAAATGTCCCGGTAAGTCTCACCTGCTTCGCATTGGCGGAACAATTCACCGGCACAACCAATGCCAGCGGAGAATGCATTTTTCTTGTTCCGAATAAAAACGATTACGAAATTGACGTAGCTGATATCAATTCCATGGATTGGGCAGATTTTGGAGATGAATCTATGGCACGAACAGCTTTCCTCACTTATGAAAAAAAGGCATTTACAGAAAAAAAGGAAGGAAAGTATACGGTTCAAATCCTTCCCTCCGGAATTAAACCAAGCAGTTCCCATGCGACTGTTGATTTAACCATTCGCAAAGGTGGTTATCCAATTGCCAACGAGCCAGTTTATTTGAAATCGGTCGGCAGTTCGATCAAATATAAAGGGAAAACAGACGCAAGCGGGAAAGTTGTATTCATGCTTCCTTTAAAAACTAAATACGTGGTTGATTTTACTTTTCAACGTGATGCAAGTGTATTGGATTTAAGCAGAATGAAAGGATTTGCCACTATGGGAAAAACGATTAATTACATTCCCGATCCACGCCTGGAAAACATCGAATCCTTCATTCCGCGGGTAAAGGATTTGGTAGCTTTGGACGTCAACGATTTTGTAACAGCTCAATACCCTTCAAGTGATAACGAGGTCGACCTGTTCCTAAAATGGGGGAATAAATTCAATGCTTCTTCCAAGGAAGCTGTCCTGGAAGTTGGTTTTAAAGTGAACGCCAAAAACAAAAAAGCATTCGTTCCAAAGAACCTCCTGCTTGTAATCGATGTTTCCGGGTCCATGTCGAATGACAACAGGCTCGAATTGTTGAAAAACACCCTCATTGAATTGATCGGCCGGATGTCTTCGCAAGACCGAATCGGCATTGTGGCTTTCGACGATCAGGTGTACAAACCCCTGCCTTCTCAATTCATCACCAACAAAACAGCTATTTGTGATATTATCCGTGCTTTGCAGCCGATGGGAGGAACCACTATTTCCATTGGTTTCGAAGAGGGACTCAAGCAGTTGGAAGCCAATAAAAAACCAAACATGGTCAATCGCCTGATCTTACTTTCGGACGGTTATGGCGGTGATGAACCCGAACTATCTGTAAACCTGGCAAAAACTTATGCTGCAAAAGGGTTGCAAATTTCGGCAATCGGTGTTGGCTATGATTACAATGCGGCCCTGTTGGAACAATTGGCAACCATCGGAGGCGGAACTTTGCAGATGGCCGGAGATCCTTCACACTACAACCAGGCATTCTTAAAAACCTTTGATGGGATTATTGATCCGATCGGGACAGATGTCAAACTCGAAATCCTGTTCAATGATCAAATTGTTTACCGCCAATTGCTGGGATATCAAAATGCGAAAGTAAATGCAGGAAAAGTAACGGTTGACATCGACCACTTGTTCCCGGGTTTACAAAAAATGGCTCTCGTGAAAATGGATATCATCCATTCCACTCCGGCAATCGAGCAACAAAAAGTACTCGCTCGCTTAACCTATACCGATCCGGTGAGTAAGAAGCAAAAAGTGGTGGAAAAAGAACTGTCCCCTGAATGGAGCACGGCAACCGGTTTGCTGGATATGACGCTTGACATGAATCACAAGCGCATGATGGCTGTAGCGATCGTAAACCAAAGCATGAAACTAATGGCCGAAAAATTCACTTCCGGAGATAAAGCGGGAGCCGAAAAAGCCGCCAAAGAAGGGGTTACGCAAATCCAAAAGCTCTTCCCGCAAGCCATTCCGGGCGATTTGAAAGGATTGTTTGAAAAATTAGAGGAATATGTGAGTGTTTTTGAGCAATTACGCACAGAACCATAAGGACACACATCACATCTCACACTGCCCCTTAAAAGATGTCTATCCATTTTTTAAGGGGCTTTTTGATTATTTGTAGTACTTTTCGGTATGATTTTCTTACTTACCGGCGGCGCTCTTTTATTCGCCGTTCTTCTAATTTTCCTGATTCTACGCAATCAGCTGATCCGCTCCCGGAACCTGGTGGACGCGGCTTTCGCAGACATGGATGTGCAATTGCTGAAGCGTCATGAATTGATTCCGAAGCTGGTTCAGATTGCAGCCGGTTATGCCAAACACGAAGCTGTTTTATTGGAAGAACTTGCAGAGAAGCGAACGGGAATTTGGGACAAAGACGATCAGTTTCCGCAAATTTTAACTAAAATCAACGCGATTAAGGAAGCTTATCCTGATTTGAAAGCCGATCAAACTTTTGAAAAACTGCTTTTTCAGATCACAGAAACACAAAATCACCTGCTTTACTCCCGGCAATTTTACAACGGTACTGTGGAAGCGTATAACTCCCTGCAGGAAAAAATTCCATACAGTTGGTTCGCCAAAAGCAATCAACACACCAAACGCAATTACGTTCAAGCAAAATCCGAACAACATGAGATCCCTAAATACCCCATTTAAGATTCTTCGATCCCTCTTTACAGGTTTACTCCTGGTGCTAAGCGTTCAGGCAAGTGCCCAGAATGAAGAAAGAGAACGCATCATTTATTTCGATGCCGTATACCAGGTGCAGCAAAATTGCAGTATGCGTATTACAGAACGGATTACGATTTACTGCGGTTTAGACCAAATCAATCATGGAATTTACCGCGATATCCCTTTGAGTTACGATTATGAAGGAGGAAGAACAGATGTGGATTTTAACTTCATCTCTCTGAAACGCGACGGTGAGACTGAAGATTATCACACAGAAAACATGGATAATGGCCTTCGAACCTATTTCGGAAGCAAAGAAACCACCTTATCCATAGGAAAGCACACTTATGAATTTACTTACGAAGTAAATCACGTGTTGCGCCTTTTAAAAGATGTCGACGAATTGTACTGGAACACCAACGGGAACGGCTGGTTATTTACTATCGATTCTTTGCGCGCAACCGTGCAGTTGCCTGCCGGAATCGCATTCAACAAATTCACCGCATATACGGGAACAGCGGGAGCTGCCGGAAAGAATTTTTCCGTGGTTCAGACTAAAGACAATGAATTGGTCTACAGAACCAAGGGGCTATTATGGAACGAAGGATTAACTTTTGCGGCTTCCTGGGACAAAAACAAATTGACATATCCTACTCCCATGGATAATTTCCTGTATTGGGTCAAATCCCATGCACTGTGGGTATTACTCTTATTCATGGTGTTTTTTATGGTACTGCGCAGCCTGCTTTTATGGCATCGTTATGGCCGCGATCCGAAACCGGGAACCATTATGCCGCAATACGACGCTCCCGAAGGATTTTCACCGGCAGATGTATACGCGGTTATGAACCGGGGAGTAGTTACTTCTACTGCATTCACCGGGCAAATCGCTTCTTTGGGAACAAAAGGCTGGATGAAAATCAAACAAGAAAACAAGCAAGGTTCACCCCAATATACGTTTACCAAATCCGAGGACCCGAAACAGAATTTAACCTCAGCAGAAAACCAGGTGTATCAGGCATTTTTCTCAAATAAAGACTCCTTTACGTTTTACGAGAACACATACAATGCCCACTTGAAAAAGGGTATGGATGACCTGCAAAGAAACATTGCCGAAAGTCATAAGGAGAAATACCGGAAACTAAATGCACACATTAACGGAACCCAATACCTGTATTTATTCGGATTCATTCTTTTGGCCTTTGGTCTGAAATTCCTGTTTGGAGGATCTTATGTGCTTATTGGAGTTATGGCGGTACTTGGCATCGGGATCAACTTGCTTTTCGGGTATTTGCTGGAGCAACCGACACCGCAGGGCCGGAAAGTCATGGATCACATATTGGGGTTGAAACTCTTCATTCAATACGCTGATAAAAAACGCATTCAATTCAACAATCCTCCGGACCTCAATTTCGAAACATTCGAGCGGCTTCTTCCCTATGCCATTGTTTTAGGTTTAGCCAAAGAATGGGAAGGTCAGTTTAATCCGGTGGAATTGCAAAGGGGTTACGGAATGACCGGTTACTGGTATGCCGGAATGGGAATGTACGGATTCTCTCATTTTAATTCGAACAGTTTTTCTTCTGCAATCTCTTCATCTGCTACACCACCGAGCTCTTCTTCCGGAGGATCTTTCTCGGGCGGTGGTGGATTTTCCGGAGGTGGCGGCGGAGGTGGCGGAGGTGGCGGTTGGTAAAACTACTTCTTACTGACCAGCGTATCATTCAGAACCAATACATCCAAGGCGGATTCCCGGAATAAGGCCACTGCTTCTTCCGGAGTTTCCACGATCGGCATGCCTTTTTTGTTAAAGCTGGTATTGAGTAAAACTCCTGTGCCGCTTTCTTCCTGGAAAGCCCGGATCAACCGGTAGAACAGGGGATTCCAATTTTTATCTACCGTTTGTACACGTGCTGTTCCATTTACGTGAGTCACATTTTTCAACTCTTCCAGGTACTCGGGTTTGGTGTGATCAATCAAAATCATGTACGGACTTTTCCTTCCCGAACGAAAATACTTTGAAGCCAATTCAGGGAGAACAGCCGGGGCAAACGGGCGGAAATCTTCCCTGAATTTAATGTTTGCGTTGATGTGATCCCCCAATCCTTCGATTCCCGGATGTGCCAGGATACAGCGATGTCCCAGGGCACGCGGCCCAAACTCACAACAGTCCTGGAACCAACCGACCGTTTTTCCTGCCGCCAAACTTTTTGCGGTTACCGCAAGCATTGCTTTTGTTTCCAGCTGCCGGATTGTCCAGTTTTCAGGCACCAGCTTCAACGCATTCCGGATTTCTTCTTTCGAATAGGTTTTACCGAAACACGTATTTCCGTGATGCTTTACTTTCCTTTTTTTCAAAACTTCCAGCCAGCCATAATATGCACAACCCAGAGCTAAACCATTGTCTCCCGCAGCCGGTTCCAGGTAAAAATTATGTACGATTCCGTCATTCAGCAAAAAAGCGTTCGCTACTGCGTTTAAGGCAACACCGCCACTATAACACACCTTTTCATGCGGAAAACGCTTTAGGCGGTCTTTAAAACAGGCTGTGACTGCTTTTTCAACCTGTTTCTGGGCCCAATATGCTACATCTGCATAATATTGGAAATGCGCTTTGAAAAAGGAATATCCTGTTGAAGGCATTTTCAACGCATCCTGCCAGTCGGTGCGGACCAGTAACGAGCCCTCACTGAATTCGAAGGCTTCTTTTTCAATCAACCCTTCTTTTCCATACGGGGCCAGGCCCATCAACTTCCCCACATCGTCCATGTTTCCGAAAACATACTGACTGACTGCAGCATAAAATCCACCGATCGAATGGCTGGTAACGGGAAGTTTCAGAACATCGGAAGAACCGGACTCAACCGGGCTGAAATCCTTGAAAAGCGGGACCAGGTTTTGTCCGTCGAAATGATAAAAGCTATCCTTCTCGCACCACAGGTTTTTTTGCGCCAAATCTTCCAGGTTTTCCGGGTAAACTGTTCCGTGTGAAACATCCATGCATTGCTGATAAGGACTTCCGCAACCATCGATAACCATCACCACACATTCGTCGAAATCACACGTTCCGACTGCACTATAAGCATGTGCTAAGTGGTGTGAAATACTGATTAGTTTCGGATGAGTTGTTCCGGCAAACAACCGTTTCCCGTGAAACCTATCCCGGTCCGGAATTTCAAAATTCGCCGTTTGAACAACCAAGTCTACCTCTTCCAGGGAAATTCCTTCCGTATCCAGGCAGTATTGAATGGCATCCGTATCGTTTCCGCCATCGTGCTTGATGCGGGTAATGCGTTCCTTTTCGATCGCAACACAAACAACTCCGTCCTTTAGCAGAACAGCAGATCCGTTGTGTGAAAGTCCTGTTCCCAGGACGTAAATGGGTTTTGACATGAATAGCGGTTTATCGGCAGTTAATGAATCTCAATCTTCGTCTTCATCCTCTTCCAGCCATTCGAAGAACGAATCCAGGTTATCCCGGTCTTTACGTGAAGGACGCCCTGTTCCATATTCACGGTAAACACTTTGCGCCGCCTGGTATGTTTTGAATTTTTCCAGTTCCAACGGATCCGTAATATCAATCAAGTAATCTGCAACCAATTTCGCCCCAACTCTCCGATCCAGCAGATCTTTGATCTTGTAGCTGAATGTTGCGTTGTTTTTGATAATTGAAACCGTATCACCGATCTTCACTTCTTTGGAAGGTTTTACGGGCATATCGTTCAACTTGATCTTATTTCGCTGAACGAGTTCTGTGGCCAGTGTCCGGGTTTTCGCCAGGCGCACAAACCACACGTATTTATCTATTCTTAAGCTCATCCTGTAATTTTTTCGGCAACGACGAAACCACCAAATCGTAAGAATGTACGATCAACTCTTTTATGAGTGAGTCATCGACCAATCCTTCAAGTGAAACGGTGTTCCAATGTTTTTTGCTCATATGGTAACCCGGCTGAATCCCGTCGTAACGCTCACGCAGTTCAATGGCCTTTTCCGGATCACATTTTAAATTGATTCCCGTAGGATCTTCCACATCCACCAACGCAAACATTTTGTTTTGCACCTTGATTACAAGCGTGCGTTTATCAAACGGAAAAGTTTCCGTAGCCCCGGGAAGCTGAAAACAGAAATGGATTAATTCATCAAAATGCATGTCGGAAAGGTAAATAGAATTCCAATTCCGATAGCTATCGCAGATTAAAATACTAAATTCAGGACTTTTAATTCCAGTCTTCTTCATATGGTCCCAATCGGTATTATCTCCATAGTTTGTTTGTTCTTGTTTCTGGGATGGAAATCCTATCGCAAGGCCGCTCACCCGAAATGGCTGGTTCCGCAAGAACCCTTTCCGTTAGAATGGCGTGGGATTTTGAACTCGGAAGTATTGTTTTATGCTTCGTTAGAGGAAAGCGAAAAAACGCGTTTTGAATACAAAGTACAGGAATTTTTACTCAATTGCAGAATCACCGGGATAAAAACCGAGGTGAGTTTAACAGACAAACTGCTCGTGGCTTCCAGCGCAATCATTCCGATCTTTGGTTTTGACTCCTGGAAATACACCAATATCCGGGAAGTATTGCTTTACCCGGCAATGTTTGATGAAAACTATCAGTTCGAGGGAGAATCGGACCGCAGAATTTTGGGAATGGTAGGAAACCAAAGCATGGAAGGAATCATGATCCTGTCGAAAGAAGCATTGCGATTGGGCTTTAAAAACGAATCAGACAAACACAACACGGCCATTCATGAATTTGTGCACTTAATTGATAAGTCGGACGGTGAAATTGACGGACTGCCGAAAGTGCTGATGGACAGGAAATATGCTCTTCCCTGGATTGATTTGATGAACAAAGAAATTGAGCGGATTTACGAAGGGAAATCGGACATTAATCCATACGGAGCTACCAATCGCGCTGAGTTCTTGTCCGTAATCAGCGAATACTTTTTCGAACGTCCGAAATTATTGGAGGAAAAGCACCCGGAACTGTATGCATTATTGGAAAAAATCTTCAATCAGCAACCAGCCGACCAAAGTATCACGCGAAGAGCAAAAACCATCGGAAGAAATGATCCCTGTGTTTGTAACAGTGGCAAAAAATTTAAGCATTGCTGTGGAAGCGTGCATTATACAAAAAAAATCGGTGCTTAATCCTTTTTCTTAGCCGGGAAATTGGTTAACTTTCGGATATAAATTCAATCTTATGCACCGGTTATCCATCATCATGCTTTCATTCATGGCTCTTTTTGCAGCCAATTGTTCCAAAAAAAAGGTAGAACCCGAGCAACCCTCCCCACCGGTAGATTACCGCGAACAATACACAGGAAATTACACGACTCTTTGGCATTCCACTTACTGGCAAATGTCAGGCTTTACTTTCGACACGACGTATACGTATACCAGTCAGGTAATGCTTGGAGACGCGTCAAATACGCTGAAATTTCTGTGGAATGATAACACCTATCACGAATTTAAAGTGACCGAATCCGGAAAAATACTTTTCTGCGATTCTGTTGAAATTGGCAGTTTCACTACTAATCATTTCGAGTTCGAATACAATGACGATACTTGTCAGCCAGGTCCCTTGGGTGAAAGCTACAGTTACCATTTGATCGGAGACAGGTAAGGGTGTTTTTGTCCTATTTGAAGTACTTTAACCTCAAATCGTCTGTGAAGTTCTACCGCATTTTTCTTCTGATAGGCGCGCTCTTTACCTGTTCAGCAAATGGACAAAAGAAACCGGCTCCCTGTTTTGAAATTCTCGAGTATGGCAGGAACAAGGGCGAAATCTATGAAAATGCCAAATACATTGTCGCAGACAGGTGGGGTATTCATTTCAAGCGTATTGCACAATGCTTGATATCGAAAGAACTGAAAGATAGCGTAGAAGTCTTCAACCATCATTCAGATCTTTTAATCGCTCTGAAGTATGGAAAAAACTGGCAGCAACTATTTGACAAAGAAACCCAAAAAGAACAAGAACTAATAGAAAAATTCATCTCACACATAAGAGCCCTGGAGTATATTTCCAGGCTGGATTCGACATTTACAAAAAAAAATGACCCGGTTCATTATCTGATCTATCCTTATTCCACTTTCCGCTCCGAAAAGAAATACGAAATATTCGTTTATGGTTGGGGAAGTATAGACGGAAAAGAGGACATTGTCTGCTATTACAAATTCAAACTGTATAGAAACAGAAAAAAAATAGTACTTGTAACGGATAAACCTTCTTTTCTTTTTGAACAATAAACTCGTTCAAACAGTACAATGGATTTATCAGTAAAATTCATTCCGTACCTTTGCATGGTACAATTTCTTTAAGAATGTCAGAACAAGTCACTTTCTGTAACGATCTATTTAATCGCGAGCGCTTCGAGACACGGGAAGTAATCATCGGGAAAACGGCTATCGGTGGGAAAAATCCTATCCGGATCCAATCAATGACAACCACCGATACGTTGGATACCATGGGTTCTGTCGAAGAATCCATCCGGATGATTGATGCAGGTTGCGAATTGGTTCGTTTGACAGCACCTTCCAAAAAAGAGGCTGAAAATTTACGTGCAATCAAAAACGAGCTTGTTAGACGCGGTTACGACACCCCATTGGTGGCAGACATTCACTTTACCCCAAACGCTGCCGAAATCGCCGCAAAACTGATTGAAAAAGTGCGTGTCAACCCGGGCAATTATGCAGACAAAAAGAAATTTGAAGAAATTGATTACACCGAAGCAAGTTACCAGGCGGAGTTAAAACGAATTGAAGAAAAATTCACCCCGCTTGTTTTGCTTTGTAAAGAACATGGAACCGCAATGCGGATAGGTACCAATCACGGTTCTCTCTCTGATCGGATTCTCAGCAGATTCGGCGATACCCCGGAAGGGATGGTTCAGTCGGCCATGGAATTCATTGACATCTGTAGAAAAAATGATTATCATGACCTGGTTATTTCCATGAAAGCAAGCAATACCCTGGTGATGGTCCAAGCTTACAGGTTGCTGGTAAAAACAATGAAAGAGCAGGGAATGAATTATCCTTTACATTTGGGAGTAACCGAAGCAGGCGACGGGGAAGACGGAAGAATTAAATCAGCGGTTGGAATCGGTGCATTACTGGAAGATGGCTTGGGAGATACGATTCGGGTTTCTTTAACCGAAGATCCTGAATTCGAAATTCCGGTTGCCCGGAAGCTTGTTCAAAAATTTCAGTCAAAACCGGATTACAAACTAAATTATTCATCCAAAATAAAACTGGATTATTTTCAGCATAACAAACGCTTAACCAATCCATTATTAAATATCGGTGGAAGTAATACTTCAATTGTTTTTTCCGACCTGTCAAAGAAAGAAAACATCGTTTCAACTAATTTTTTCGGATTTGGTTACACTTATTCCAGACAACTAGACAAGTGGAACATTTCTGACCAGGCAGCCGACTTTGTTTACCTTGGAGATCGATCGATCGACTTTGAAATTCCCGGAACACTGCGCCTCATTCAAAACTACAATACCTGGAAAAAATACCGTAGGCCGGACGCCTATCCGCTTTGCACACTGGAAGAGTACCGTCAAAACAAACCGGTCGGATTGATCTTTTTACTTCTTGACCTTGATGTAGAAATCAACGTTTCCGAACTTCCCAAGGAGCAGACCGTCTACATCATCGAAACAAAAAAGCATCAAAAAACACAGATTATCCGCAAATTTCAACATGAATTAGCGGAATCAAAAAATCAAGTGCCTATTATTCTCAAATTGAGTTATGAACTTGAAGAGCTGGAGATGTTACAACTATATGCCAGTTCCGATGCCGGCATTCACTTTATTGATGGGTTTGCCGACGGTCTTTGGATCACGGCTCCTCAGTCATTAATTGATCTCAACAGCCTTTCTTTCGGAATTCTTCAGGCTACACGCACACGCATTTCCAAGACAGAATACATTTCATGTCCTTCTTGCGGAAGAACCTTGTTTGATCTACAGGAAACCACTGCTAAGATCAGGGAACGGACATCTCATCTGAAAGGAATTAAAATTGGTATCATGGGATGTATTGTGAACGGCCCGGGAGAAATGGCCGACGCAGATTACGGATACGTGGGAACCGGTCCCGGAAAAATCAACTTGTATAAAGAAAAAACCGTCGTGAAAAAAAATGTGTCCGAGAAAGAAGCTGTCGATGCTTTGATCCAACTGATCCGGGAACACGGAGATTGGATTGAACCGAACAAATAAAACTGAAAAATTCTAACGGTTATGAAAGCATTTCTATACTTTATTCTGTTCATTTCAATCGACACATACAGCCAGACAAATTCCATCGACACTTACAAAAAACAGATCAAATTGGATTCAGTTGAGCTGATAAGGACCCAACTAAGGATTCGATCCCTTGAAAAAGAATTGGAATCACTAAAATCAGAATCAGAAAACATCCAAATTCTAATAGACCAATTGAAACACGAAAATATTTTGTTAGAACAACTCATGAAACGATATCTTCAACAAATAAATCCCCAACCGGAAAAGTCATCTGGCAAATAGTGTTCAATCTGGATCAAACTACAAAACCGCTCAAAACGTTAAAAATTTCACCTGATTTCCTGCCACTTCTCTGTTGTAACAAGGTGTTTCCCTTCCAAACACAAAAAAAACCCTTCAAAGGGCTTAAAAACACTATTTCTTGCGGAAAATATAGATCTGAGAGCTCGACAAACCTTCCTTAGCCTTTAGGTTGGATAAAAAACCAATTCTCATGGCTTTCAGCAAGGAACCGCCCCGGTATTTTTCGCTGAGCATAGAAACATAGTAACTATCGAATTTCATCGGAAGCATTTTCTCAAATTTCAACCCTTTGGATTCAACTAAAGGAATAATTGATTTTGGAGAAAAATGATACAAGTGTCGTGGAACATCATAGGCCGCCCAATACTCTTTGTAGTATTGTGCATCAAAAGAGGTATAATTCGGAACGGCTATAATCAAAACTCCATTTTGGTTTACCAATGAAGTGATCTTCTCCAGATCCGGTTGAAGGTTATAAACATGCTCCAACACATGCCACATAGAAATGATATCGAATGATTCACTCAAATCATGAAGCAAGCTAAGATCTTTCAGCTCAATTCCATTTTCCGATAGTGCAACCCTCCGAGCATCCTCATCTGGCTCCAATCCCAAAACAGTATACCCGGATTCTTTCGCTGCGGCCAGGAAGTGACCGGTCCCGGCACCAATGTCCAACAAATTCTTTCCATTAGAAAGTCCCTTCAAAAGAGCAATTTTCTTCTTTAAGGTATATGTCCGCACCCAACCGTAAACCTTATTAACGAATCCTTTCTTGGTAGAGCTGTGCGAAACATACGCTTCCGACTTATAGTAATCACCGATTCTATCCAGACTTGGTCTGGGATTTGTAAACAACAAACTGCAGGAATCGCACAATTCCAACTTGAATTCTTCCTTCGAAAGAAAATGATCTTTCACGGCTAAATATGTACTAAACGAGTGCGCTCCACATGAAGGGCAAGCGGTTTGATTTAAATGTTCCACGTGAAACTACCTTCCTAAATGAATTAATAAAACTGAAATATCGCTAGGGGAAACCCCACTAACTCTTGATGCCTGACCAATCGTTACAGGCTTAATCTTACTTAATTTTTCCTTTGCTTCCGTAGATAAGGATTTTAACAGCGAATAATTTGTTCCGGCAGGAATAGAGACCTCCTCTAACCTGGATAGCTTTAGCGCTACTTCTTCCTCACGCGCAATATAGCCCTCATACTTGAGAAGGATTTCAGCTTGTTCCACCGCATCCTCATGTTCCACGTGTAACCTATCAGCCAACTCACGCACACTCTGACTCATTTCCAACACATGTTCCATCGTGACATGCGGTCGGGTAAGTACAGAAGCCAATTTGACCTGCTGAGAAAGCGGAGAGCTTCCAACCAAATCCAAAACCGGATTTGCCACTTCCGGGCTAACACCCTCTTTACGCAAAGCACCTATCAGTTCTTTCGCGGCATTCACTTTTCTGTTTACCCTGTCCATTGCATCCTGATCCTGCAAACCGAGTTCAAATGCAACAGGTGTCAAACGAACATCTGCATTGTCCTGGCGCAACAAAATACGATACTCAGCACGTGAAGTAAACATCCGGTATGGCTCCTGAGTTCCTTTCGTAATCAAATCATCAATCAACACCCCGATATAAGCTTCACTTCTTGACAAAATAAACGGGTCTTTCTCTTGCACCTTTAAGGCAGCATTTATTCCAGCCATTAATCCCTGGCAAGCCGCCTCCTCGTATCCGGTTGTCCCGTTGATTTGCCCTGCAAAATAGAGCCCATCAATCAATTTTGTTTCCAACGTATGTTTTAGTTGTGTGGGAGGAAAGTAATCATACTCAATTGCATAACCCGGACGAAACATCTTTGCTTGTTCAAATCCGGGAATAGAACGCAAAGCCTTTAACTGGACATCCTCAGGTAAACTGGTAGAAAAACCGTTGACATAGATCTCAACAGTATTCCATCCTTCCGGTTCAACGAAAATCTGGTGTCTATCACGATCTGCAAATCGATTAATCTTATCCTCGATACTCGGACAATATCTCGGCCCACTACTTTTGATAGCCCCATTGAACATCGGTGAACGATCAAAACCTTCCCGTAACAATTCATGGGTGAGGGTAGAGGTATAAGTAATGTGACATGCACGCTGAACTTTTAACGCTTCCGTATTACCATAAGAAAACTTGCTTGGGTTTTCATCTCCATCTTGCAATTCCATCTTAGAATAATCCAATGACCTTCCATCCACCCGTGGAGGCGTTCCGGTCTTCATCCTTCCGGACTCAAAGCCGAGTGCAACCAAATCCTCAGTAATTCCAGTTGCGCCCTTCTCACCGATTCTGCCCCCGCCAAATTGCTTTTCACCCAAGTGGATCAAACCATTCAGGAACGTACCATTTGTTAAAACAACCGCCTTTCCGTATACAGGAATTCCCATCGATGTTCGAACACCGATAATGGACCCATTTTCAACAATCAACCCATTGCACATGTCTTGCCAAAAATCAACATTCGGGTTTCGTTCCAAAAGCAAACGCCACTCTTCAGCAAATTTCATCCGGTCATTTTGAGTTCGTGGCGACCACATTGCAGGACCTTTTGATCGATTCAGCATGCGAAATTGAATGGCCGACAAATCGGAAACAATTCCGGACCCACCACCAAGCGCATCAATCTCACGTACAATTTGTCCTTTTGCCACACCGCCCATCGCAGGATTGCAACTCATTTGGGCAATGGTATTCATATTCATTGTAATCAACAACACCGAGCTACCCAGTTTTGCAGCTGCATTCGCAGCCTCGCAACCAGCATGTCCGCCACCCACTACAATGACATCATAATTTTTCAACATATTATTTCATGTTTCACGTGGAACAAAATTACTATCATCCCGGTAAGCCTTCAAATGTTCCACGTGAAACTTACGTAACATTAACATTTCATCCTTACAAACAGAGGGCACCAAGCTCCTCGTTCACCTTAAATGTTTCACGTGAAACCTTCGGAGTTCCAACATTTCGTTTTCCTTCAACCTCATTAACCTTTCATCGTCGGATGATTTATCCTTATACCCACACAAATGCAACAAACCGTGCACACACACTCGATGTAATTCATCCTGAAAAGGCACATCAAACTCATCAGCATTGTCTTCAACCCGATCCACACTAATAAACAAATCGCCCGACACCAAATCGCCCTGTGTATAGTCGAACGTAATGATATCCGTATAATAATCGTGTTGCAAGTATTCCTTGTTCATCTCAAGCAAATGTTCATCCGAACAAAAAACAACTGAGATTTCCCCCAAATTCTTCGATTCGTTCTCACACACCTGCGAATACCATGCAAACAAAAATTCCGGATTTACACCCGGAACTTCTTCTATATCTTCAAAAAAAACATCTACCATTATCTATTAAAAAAAACGCTGACCTCATTCCCTGTATCATTGAACATCACTTCGTCAGCTAAATTTCTCATTAAGAAAATTCCTCTTCCATTTTCTTTTTCCAAGTTTTCGGGAGCAGTAGGGTCGGGGAGGTGTTGGTGGTCGAACCCCTTTCCTTCATCACAAATTCTAAAACCGAAACCGTCGCTTGTTTCATAAAACTCCAACTTCACCTCTTTACTTACATGCATTGAGTTCCCATGAATAATTGCATTGTTCACTGCCTCAGTAACCGCGATCAATACATTTCCATACATGTCTTCATCTATACCTACTGTTTGACAAGCCTTGTCGATCATTGACTCAACTACCGGCAAATTATTCAATTCTGAAGGAATGCTTAACGAATCAATTAAAGTAAACCCTTCTTTCATTCTTCTAATTTAATGTTCTACGAATGCTAGAACCGATTGAAGTATTTACCTGCTTTGTCTTTATAATACTTTGTCAACAAAGGATCAACTGCACGCAACAACTCAACTTGTCCAAGCTTGTTACGCTTATACTCATCAAATCGAATAAGGTTACCATAATCCGTGTTTTTTCCGGAAGTAGATTCTCTTTTTTCTTCAAAACCTCTTTCTTTCAAGGCTTTCTCACTTTCCAGTAAGCGCGTTAAGATATCTTGCTGACGGCGGATCATCTCCGGAGAGAATTGTTTATTGATCAATTGTTTCTCCTGCTCCTCCAGTTCCTTAATCAAAGGGTTCAGTTGGTTTCCTTTCCCTTTTCCCTCTTTATTCATTTCGTTGCGCATTTGCTCCAAACGTTGGCGAATAGCCGTTTGCTGCGCAGCCATTTTAGCAACTTCTTTATTTCCCAAACCAGGCATTCCCTGGTTCCCTTGTCCGGGTTTATCTCCGGGTTGCTTCCCTCCAGGGTTGGGCCCTTTCTTCATTTGCTCCAATTGCTTCTTCAGCATTTCCTTCATATCATCGGAAGACATTTGACCTCCACTTGGTTTTTGTCCGGCACCTCCCGGATTATCACACGATCCATTACCCGGCTTCTGCTGTTGAGCTTGCTGTTGCATCGATTGCAAACTCTCATTCAACATCAGCGCCAGGTTGTTGTAGCTGGTCATCACATATTGCTGATGTTGCTGCATTCCCCTACGGTTATGCTCACCGATCTCATTTGTAATCAACCCGAAGTTTGAACGAATATCTTTCAGTTCCTTATCAATAAAAGGAGCAATTTTTGTCTGACGTTTTGCAAGAGCCATCAAACTATCCTCAATCAGCTTGTTGTCATCAATAATACTTCGCTGCTTTCTTCCCAATTTGTTGTAGTACGGATCTATGTCCTTCACCTTTCCAAACCGGTTCATGACATACTCCTGGTCGAAACTCAAGGACATCAGATTCTCCAACAACAAACGAATTAAGCTCATATCTTCTTCGTTTTGTTTTTTGTTCGCTGCTTCCTGCTGATTATTCAGTTGGTCCGAAAGTTCCTTCATTTTCTCGGCAGCTTTCTTTTGGTTCTCTCCGGCCTTTCCCTTTTTACCTTGATCCAACTTACTCTTTGCACCACTCATTTCATCTGAAATTTCCTGCTGCTCCTGGTCAAAGGAATCCATCGGCATTGGACGCTCCAATTCCTCATTCAGCTTTTGAAGTTCCTGCATGTCTTTCTTCAAATCATCAAACTTCTTGTTGAGTTCATCTTGCTTCTTTGAACCATCCTTTTCCGAAATCTTCTCTTCTTTAAGCTCTTTTTCCAACTTTTCCTGTTCCTCGGCCAATTGATCCAATTCTTTCTCGAGATCGTCAATCTTTTCATTTACCTGCAAACGTTTCAACATTTCCATGGTCCGATCTAATTGCTTTTTCATCTCATCACTCGAAGCATCCAGTTTATCGGTTTCATTCTTCATCTGTTGCTGATCATTTTTTTCCATCAGCTTCTCCAACTCATCCAACAACTTCTTCAACTCGTCGTCCATTACTTCCTTCAGCAATTCTTCGATTAGCTCCTGCTGTTTCAGCAACTCTTCATCCTGTTCACTTAATTGATTCTTCTCTTCGTTACTTGCGTCCAACTTATCCTTTATCGATTGCAATTCTTCCTGCAACGACTGCTGTTGTTGCTTCAAGGATTGCACTTGCTCCATATTCTTAAAATCACTCTTTGATTTATTCATCAGGGATTTTTGCAGCTTATTGACATCTTTTTGAAATTGCTCAGTTTTCTTAAAAACATCTTTCAATGCATTTTTTAACTCTTTTTGAACTTCATCCCGTTTCTCGTTCAGGTTCGTAAGTGTCGGTAACTCATAAACAAAGTTTTGCGAAGAAGTGCTTTTCGACCCATTCACTCCATCGTTGTCAAAGACTTGGAAGTGATAAGAAATCTTGTCCTCAACATCAATGTTATCCCGGCTAAAATCAACGGCAAAAGAGAATTTGTCACTGGTAGAGGTATAGGTGTCCACCAACATTTTCCGTTTCAGTTCAGACCCGTTCTTTTTCTTTATCGTGTACATGAAATACAAAGAACTCAGACCATAATCATCCGAAATTAATCCTTCAAATAAACGGATAGATGCCTTAACGGAATCCACACTTTCCGAGACCAAAATAGCGGGGTAGGCATCTTTAATTACATGAATCTGAATATTGGATGTGTCCAGCAAATTCAAGTATTTATTTTTCAGTACAAAATTCACATATGAATCGTCTTTATAAACAGACTCAAAATTTCCGGCAGATCCTTCAAACTGTTTAGAAAGTCCCTTGCCGAAAACCTTAAACCAACTCACATTCCGTGCTTCCACATGCCAGTCCACCCGGGTTCCTTCCGGAAGGTCCAGGTCAGCAATATTTAATAAACGTTCGTCTCTCTTCTTCAAATACTTGGGATAATGAAGCGTAGCAACCACCTTTCCAAGCGAAGCGTTTCCCAGCACTTGAACCTGAAACACCTTCGATTCATACCCTTCGCTTTCGAAATGGAATACCAGGTCAGATTTTAAATTATCGATCGGGAAGGCGAGGCGGTTCTTACGGACCTTATTCATCTTGTATCGGCCGCGATTAGAAACCAGGAATACATGCTCCGGAACATACAAACCCGTGATATCAACCTCAACGTTGTACGAACTTCCTTCACGCAGTTTGTCCTTTTTATTTACCAGGTTAAAATCAAACGGGGCTTCCTGTGCCTGGGAAAAGTGGACCACATTGGAAGAACCTTTGGTAATCCATCCAGGTGCGAAAACCGCAATTGTTCCAAATACAAGGATAATCGGAATAACATACTTTAAATACCGCTTTGACTCTTCATAACGAACAGCCTCTTCAAACTTAACGGCCAACAATTCATTAGACTTTTGAGATACACTTGCGCGAATCAATTCAAAACTGCGGTCATCTTCATTTACGATTTCATTCAATTGAAGGGTATTGAGCAAACGGTCAGAAACGTTTGGGAAAAAAGACCCGATAATGCGCGCTGCTTGTGTCCGGTTGATCCGTTTTCCAAATGAATACAGCCGCATAATTGGAAGTGCAAAATAACGTACCAGTAAATAGCCGTTCATTCCAAGGAATAAAATCAATAAAATAAAGCGCACCGAGCTGGGAAAACGGCCAAAGTATTCCAGGACACTCACCGTTAACCAGGAGGCCAATAAAAAGCCAACGACGATCAACACACCCTTTAAGATTTCACTCTTGTAATACTTCCGGATGAAGGCGTCTATTTGCTCAATTAAGCGATCAAAAGCTGACATAAAAACAATTCTTATTCGAATAACTTACTAAAGTAGAAAAGTTCACACAGAACCTCTTATTTAAATTCTAACCGGCTGTACACTTAATTCATAAAAAAGGTTAATCTTTCCTCCTTTCCATGCGCATTGATTTTGCAGGATCAGCTCATTATTTAATTACTTTTGCATAAAAATTACAAGCATGAGTTCCTCAAACGTTCGCGTTCGTTTCGCACCTTCTCCAACCGGACCCCTGCACATGGGTGGTGTACGGACAGCACTTTACAATTATCTTTTTGCCAAGCACAATAACGGAACCTTCATTATTCGGATTGAAGATACCGATCAAACCCGTTTTGTTCCCGGTGCACAGGAATACATCATGGATTCTTTGAACTGGTGCGGGATTATTCCGGATGAAGGACCCGGAATCGGTGGAGAATATGGTCCGTATATTCAAAGTGAACGCAAGGAAATGTATCGTCCGTATGCAGAAAGTCTGGTGGAAAATGACAGGGCATACTATGCTTTTGATACTCCGGAAGAACTCGATGCTGTTCGCGAACAGGCAAAACAAATGGGAATGCCCAACTGGCAATACAACAGTGTTACACGTACGAACCTGAAAAACTCTTTGACACTTCCAGCTGATGAAGTTAAACGTCGATTGGAAGCAGGTGATCCCTACGTCATCCGTTTCAAAATGCCTCGAAATGAGGATATTCGCTTTGAAGATATTATCCGTGGATGGGTTGTTGTAAACACGAACAACCTGGACGACAAGGTGTTATTCAAAAGTGACGGCATGCCAACCTATCACCTGGCGAATATCGTGGATGATCACCTGATGAAAATTTCGCATGTAATTCGCGGAGAAGAATGGTTACCGTCTGCTCCGATGCACGTGATGTTATACCAAGCCTTCGGTTGGGAAGCACCTCAATTTGCACATTTGCCATTATTATTAAGACCTGATGGAAACGGAAAACTATCCAAAAGAGACGGTGATCGTTTAGGCTTCCCGGTATTCCCGGCAAATTGGACAACCGCAGAAGGTGAACTGTATTCAGGTTACCGCGAAAACGGGTATTTTGCAGGAGCTTTTATCAACATGCTCGCATTCCTGGGATGGAATCCGGGAACAACACAGGAAATTTTCTCCATGGATGAGCTTATCCAGGCATTCACATTAGATCGGGTAGGGAAAGCAGGAGCCAAGTTTGATCCCGAGAAAACCAAATGGTTCCAGCAACAATATTTGAAGCATACTTCCGAGAAAGAATTGGCCCGTTTATTAAAGGAACAATTCAGCTTAACGGATTCCGAAGAGCGCCTGGAAGCATTTTGCAAGTTGATGAAAGAGCGCGCAACCTTTGTGAAAGATATGATGGCAGAAGGATCTTACCTGATCCATAAGCCAACTTCATACGACGAACAAACTGTTTCGAAGAAATGGAAAGAAGGTTCCGCTGAACTGATGAATGAATGGAAAGGCAAATTAGATGCCCTTTCAACGTTTGATGCTCCAACTATCGAAACGGCATTTAAATCATTTTTGGAAGAGAAATCCTTGGGGATTGGTGCCGTATTGCCTTTATTCAGATTGCTGCTTACAGGAGCCGGAACGGGACCTTCTATGTTTGAAATAGCATCCTATTTGGGCAAGGAAGAAACATTGAACAGGATGAACGACGGATTAGCCAAACTGGGATGAAGCACATCATTGAAGTCAACGGAATAAAACTCTATGCCTATCATGGCTGTTTAGAGGAAGAAGGCAGAATCGGCGGAAATTACATCGTAGATGTCCGCATGAAGACTGACTTCCAACAGGCAGCTTTGAGTGACGAATTGAGTCAAACCATTGATTATGTTCATATCAATGCGATTGTAACCCAGGAAATGGCCATTCGCTCCAAACTGATCGAACATGCGGGACAACGAATTGTTTCCCGTATCGAACGAGAGATCAACGGATTAATCGGTCTGCAGGTGAAAGTCACTAAAATTTGTCCTCCTATCAACGGAGACGTAGATAACGTTGCAATTATTATTGAAACCGGAACTTGGTAGTTTTTAAAGAATAATTACTATTTTTGCGCTCACAAAACGGTCTCGTGGCCGAGCGGCTAGGCAACGGTCTGCAAAACCGTCTACTCCGGTTCGAATCCGGACGAGACCTCTTAAAAAGCTTTCATCATCGGTGGAAGCTTTTTATTTTCTATTGATTATAAAACGTTTATTCCGGTTGTTCCGATAGCTATCGTGGACCGGACGAGACCTCAAAAAACTGGACGATTAACGTCGGGATTTTTTGTTTTATTCATTACTGCATGTCTGTAAGCTCATAAAGTTTTACGATCCTAACCATGTTGATTAAAAACAAAAAAGCACCCGTCAAACGACGAATGCTCTTTCTTATGTTTCAGTATACGTGTAATTATTAGCGTCTTAATTCGAACAGTTGAATATCCCTGAAACTTTTCCCGTTCTGATCTTTTCCTGTAACAATGGCTGCATAACTTCCGTTCGGCGCTTCTTCGCCGGATCTATCTCTTCCGTTCCATCCATCTTGTTCACCAGGCGTATTTGATCGGAACATTTCACGGTTATTCTGATCTATGATTACCAGTTGGAACTCATTGATGTTTTCAGCTTCTACAAAATAGATATCATTGCTTCTGTCACCATTCGGAGTAAAGACATTCGGGAATTTGGTAACTTTCGCTTCCAATTTAACGAAAACAGGTTCTTTGATGTCTTCAGGGTGTTTTACAGGCGGTGTTTCTCCTTGTTCCTGTTTCTTGTCAACGGAAGACTTCTTCGAATCTGTTGTCTTTTCATCCGATTCTTTCTTACTGTTGTCATTCGGAGCCTTATCGGCTGGTCTTCCCTTATCCGGTTTTGTTGCTTCAACAGGGTCGTTATCATCGATCATACTGTGATCATCCTGTTTGTATTCTTTGTCATTCGATTTTGTAAGCTGCGAAATATCTTCAACCGGCTTATCAGCAACCTCCATAGGTTTTGTATAAATAGTATGCGGTGCCAGTTTCGTATTCTCAAGCTTACTCTCTTCAGGATTCGATACAGTAATATGCTGAGCAACCTCTTTCGGAGAATCCGTTTTCTTATTTGCTTTTTCCTCACCTGAATTCAAAGCAACAACAGTAGTGACTACACCTACAGTTCCCACTGCAGCTGAGCCAATAATCCATTTCGTCAAAGCAGAAAGACCCTTTGTTGCCACCGTTGCTGTAGAAGCAACGCCAGCAGCAGCCATCTTAGCCTGAACACCAGCCCATAGCTCCGGCTTTACCGTAGCGGTTTGGTTTTCAAATGCTTTCGAAAACAGTTCTTGTATATTATCTTTTTCAATCACGTCCTAATAATTCTAATTGAGTGCGTAGAAAAGCTCGTGCACGCGAGTATTGTGATTTGGAGGTATTCTCCGTCACTCCCAATGTATCTGCTATTTCTTTGTGTGAATAACCTTCTATTGCAAACATGTTAAATACAATGCGGTATCCGTCCGGCATCTCATCAATTAACTTCATTAACTGTGCCAGGTCCATTCCATCAAACTGATGGTCTGTAAAGGATACTTTGTATTGAACCTCTTCAACTTGTACGTCATCCAATAATTTTTTGTTCTTTCGAATGGTGTCCAAAGCAGTATTTACAACAATTCTTCGTATCCATCCTTCCAGAGATCCTTCCATTTTGAAATCCACAATCTTCTGAAAAACTTTTACAAAACCATCCTGTAATACGTCCTCAGCTTCCTGGGTATTTCTTAGATAACGCTGGCAAACTGCCAACATCTTGGGAGCAAACTTATCAAACAACGCTCGCTGTGCTTTTGAATTTCCTTTGGCGCATTCATTTACCAATGTTAAATCATCCATAGCACTTGCTGTATCAATAGACTCTAAACTACCAAAAAAGGTTGCACCTCTCTGAATTCTTCAAAATAAAAAATTAATTTAGCAAGACTTTAACACCCCATGAAAAGAAGTATTGCTTCCTTGTTACTGATGCTTATTTCAGCAACAACTCTCTATTCTCAAAAGATCCCGCTTCTGCCAGGAGCTTATTCTGCTTATCTTCAATTGAACGAAACCACGCAATTACCTGTTCATTTGACTGTCGAAAAAAAACAGAAAAGAATACTCCTTGTAGTTCACAATGCAGAAGAACGGATCGAATTAACAAACGGTATTAAAAAAGGTGATACCATTATTTTACCCTTTCCAAGCTTTGATTCCGAGTTGCGGTTTATTACCGATAAGAAGAAAGAAATCAGGGGTTATTGGTTCAACTATAATAAAGGTACCAATTACAAAATTCCTTTTTTCGCTAATTTCAATCAGAAAACACGGAAAAAGGAGTTTCCAGCGGGAGATCTCAATGGAAAATGGGAAACACACTTTTCTCCCGAAACCACCGATGAGGAAAGCGCGTTGGGGATCATTGCTCAAAACCAAAATCACCTTACCGGAACTTTCAGAACAGAAACCGGCGATTATCGCTTCTTGGAAGGAACCATTGAAGGATCCAAGTTTTACCTTTCTGCTTTTGATGGTTCACACGCCTTTTTACTAAGTGGTACCTTGAAGGAACATTACATCCAGGGCTATTTTTACAGTGGAAAACATTATGCGACGGATTTTGTTGCTACTTACAATCCGAATTATGAATTGCGGGATCCGGATTCCATTACTACTCTTAAAAAGGATAACACTGCATTCAATTTCAACCTTAAAACGCTTAGCGGCACAGATTATTCATTTCCAAACCCGGAAACCAGGGGGAAGGTTGTTATCATACAAATTATGGGAACCTGGTGTCCGAACTGTATGGACGAAACAAACTACTATAAAGAATTGTATGATAAGTACCACTCAAAAGGATTGGAAATCATCTCCATTGGGTATGAAGCAGCAGATTCATTTGAAGAACAGGCGAAGAAAATACTCACATTGAAACAACGTAAAAACCTGGAATTCACTTTCCTGGTAGGTGGAAAGGCTTCCAAAGAAATTGCTTCCGAACAGTTTAAAATGTTGAATGAAGTAATTTCCTTTCCAACATCCATTTACATCGGACGTGACGGAGAAGTAAAACGCATTCACACCGGGTTCAACGGCCCGGGAACCGGAGAAGTATACGCGGAATATGTTAATAAAACCAATGCGTTGATAGAATCCCTTCTGGGAATTACCGGTTCAAAGTAAGCCGTTTCGAAGCATCCGCTATTTCCCAGGCAACGAAGAAAACCAGTCGTGCTACTTTTTCTACTTTCGGGAAGATGATCTTTTCCACATCATCTGTCGGCTGATGGTAATCTTCGTGTACTCCGCTGAAGTAAAAAATAACCGGAATATCGTGCTTTGCAAAGTTGTAATGGTCAGAACGGTAATAAAATTGGTTCGGGTCAGACAAGCTATTGAATTTATAATCCAGTTTCAATTGGGTATACTTTGTATTCGCACGTTCATTGGCATTATGCAAATCGTCACTCAACATATTTGAACCGATGATATAGATGTAGTTGGTATCTTTTTCGTGGCCGATATCGTTTCGGCCGATCATATCGATATTCAAATCAGCAACCGTATTTTCCAAAGGAATAACCGGATGCGAAGAGTAGTAATCCGAACCAAGCAGTCCTTTTTCCTCACCGGAAACGGGCATGATCAAAATAGAACGCTTCGGTCCTTCACCTTGCTTCTTTGCTTCCATAAACGCTTCTGCCAGTTCCAGCAACGCAACTGTTCCGGTTCCGTCATCATCCGCTCCATTGTATACAACTCCGTGATCTACACCAATGTGATCATAATGTGCCGTAATCACCACGACTTCTTTTGACAATACCGGATCGCTTCCTTCAATATATGCCAATACATTGGAGCTTGTCAGTCTTTCCTCCTGCGTGTTCAATTGCCCACTCAATACAAACAAGGGCTTCGGGTGTTCTGTTTCTTTGAATTTCCCTTTTCCAAAGATATAATTGGTTGACTTATTCTTCAAAGAAAGCATGGCCGAGTCCTTCACAAACAGGATCGGAAATTCATCTTTCTTCTTTTCATCTGCCAGGTACATGGTTTTTGTAGTAACGTAATGCTCCATGTATTCGTAAAGTGTTCCGTATTTTTCTGAAACCAGGATGATCCCCTTGACGTTCTTTGGTAACTGCTTCTTCAAAACAGAAACTTCTTTTCGAACTTCCATGCCCTTCATGACATAAATAACATAACATGGCTTTTCTTCAATCTTCGGTAATTGTTCGACGCTGTAAACCGGCACCTTATCCAAGGTCGTTTTTGACTTACATCCATAATAAATAAAGTCCGTTTTGAAACGAAACGATTGATCATTCAAAGACATAGTTCCTCCCGGTGTACTTTCAATCACATCAAAGCTTTGTTCATAACCCGACATTCCCGGAGCAAAAGAACAACCCAGTTTTTGAAAATAAGCACTCAGAAATTCAGCTGTCATCTTCTGACCTTCTTTCCCCGTTTCGCGTCCCAGATAACTATCCGAAGATAAAATGGTCAGGTTCTTTTTCAGGTCCGATTCATTAATATAGGTACTGTACTTTTTGGCTGCATCGATTTGCTGGGAAAAACAAACACATACGGCACTGAAGAATAATAGACTGGTGATTCCTTTCATAATTATCATTGAGAATGTATCATTGAGAATTGAAAAAGAGAGTCAATGACTTTTCAATTCTCAATTTTCAATTTTACCTTACTTGCACATGGGAATTTTATCAATACGCTTCTGGTGTCTTCCACCTTCAAATGCAGTATTCCAGAAAATATCCACCATTTCAAGTGCTTCTTCTACGGAAACAAATCGCGCAGGTAAAGTCAAAATATTTGCGTCGTTGTGTTCACGAGCCAATTGTGCTATTTCTTTTTTCCAGCAAAGAGCTCCACGGATTCCCTGGTGTTTATTAACAGTCATATTAATACCGTTCCCGCTTCCACAGATCACAATTCCTTTCGAACCTTCATTTGCTTCCACATGATCCGCTACCGGGTGACCAAAATCTGCATAATCAATGCTTTCTTCACTGTAACATCCGTAATCCTTCACCTGGTAACCAAGTGATTCTAAATGTTTAATAACTTCTGACTTCAATTGAAATCCTGCATGATCTGCTCCGATTGGAATGATTTGTGACATAATACTGAAAGTTTCGTCAAAGTTAAGGCTTATCAACAAATGGAACAATCAATTAACAATAAGAAAAAATACCAGCTCCGGAAGTACTGATTTTGTTGGTAGTACAAAAAGGAGTTTTACACAGGATTCACATTCAAATTGTCAATATCTGTTGGAAAGATTCAATAACTATTTCTAGGAAATTCAAACTATTTGATCATATGTACAAGTTTTTGAATTGAGCATCTAAAAGTTTGATCAAATTATCGCTCTTTTATCACCATGTTAAACACATATTAACACCGTGAAAAGAAACTATTTTATCCACATGAACAATTTGACCCGATTTGTTCATATCTGCGTAAAACCTTGTGACAGAACCTCAAAATAACCAATCGCATTGTCAATAAATCCATCGAAACAACTGATAAGTTAAAAAAACGAATCTTTCCATTGAAAGTTTTACACGAATTAACACCCCTAATAGATATAATAGATTTCTTTATTTAAAATCTTTTTATTCTATATTATTTTGTTTTCGCTCATTTTGAAGACTAATTTGCACAATTCATAGTTAAAGTTTATATTCGAATAGACGAATGAAAATGAAGCGTCTGCTAAATAATTAAAACAGATGGTAATTAACGTTCAAAATTAATTACTTTTGAACCCAAAGCTGTAAAGAATGACGAAGGCTAATGTATTAGTTGTAGAAGATGAATTCATTGTTTCGAAGGATATCCAATCCAGTTTGAAAAAGCTTGGTTATCATGTTGTTGGCGCAGCTCCATCGGGTGAAAAAGCACTTGAATTATTGGAAGCAAATCAGCCGGACATCGTCCTGATGGACATCATGTTGAAGGGGGAAATGAATGGAATTGAAACAGCAGAAATTGTACGTAATCAGTATTCCATTCCGGTGATTTATTTAACCGCTTATGCGGATGAAGCAACGTTATCAAAAGCAAAAGTTACCGAACCTTACGGTTATATTTTAAAACCTTTCAAAGAAATCGATTTACACACATCGATTGAAATGGCACTTTATAAACACAAGAAGGAGCAGGAAGTGGAACGCGAACGCGACATGCTATACTCCCTGGTGGAAAACAAGGAAAAAGATTCTCTCAATGAATTCATTTTTGTAAAGTCCAACAGCAAATTGGTGAAATTGAATATGAACGATATTTATTTCATTGAAGCGCTGAAAGATTACGTAGTTATCAACACCAATGAAACGCGATACACCATCCATTCCACGATGAAGGATATCGAAACAAAATTGGGTACAGACCAGTTTATCCGTGTTCACCGTTCGTTTATTGTCCGTTTGGATAAAATAGCATCCATTGATTTTCCCAATCTGCAATTGGAAAATGACCGTAAACTCATTCCTATCGGCGGTTCATACAGGGATGAATTGACAAACCGGATAAAATTGCTTTAAGAACAAGCAATAGACTATTTCTTAAGTACCTTTCCCTCACCAGATTGCTGTCTATACATTTTTGTTTGGAATGGTATCGAATTAATTCATTAGCATTGGTAAAAATTACGTGCTTATGAAGTTTTGTCTACTCACCGTTTTATCTTTTTCAATTGGCCTGACAGTAGCTCAAAATAATGCTGACAGAATTCTGCACGTGAAATTGCAGGACGGAACCGCAGTATATGTCCGGGACGGAAAATTGGTTTCTGAATTTGGAAAATTACCGGATCTGAGCCAATTTGGCTATTGGGAACCATTTTACAATATTCCTTCGGAACAGCTTCAAAGGTATTACCTCCAGGCAAAACAGAACCTGAAAAAAAACCTTTCGGACCCGAATACGATCTTTGAATTTCACGTAAAACCGGGTGTCACACTTGAATCTGCGAGGAAAGCAATCCAGGAAAATACATACGCACTCAACTATGTCAGTATACCTCCGAAATTAAGCACACCTGCCGTGCCGAATCTTGAGCCGGCACAACTTTACCTGTTTGACCAGGATCCGGGAATGCATGTTCAGGAATTTTGGAATGCCTATTCCATTTATGGTGCCGGTGTGAAAGTGTGTGATGTGGAATATATATTTAATTCGGATCATGCAGATTTACCTCCAGTGATTATTGTGGGACCACAACCGGAGGATCCGGGTTATGGACCGAATCACGGAACCGCAGTACTGGGTGAAATTGCTTCCCTGAACGATGGAATAGGGACAACCGGTATTGCCTATCAAAGTCAATTGTATTTTTCGGGTGCTTATATTAATCAGACTTACTACCTGGAAGAGGCATTGATCAATACCTTAAGTGAATTGGATCCGGGAGATGTGGTTTTGATCGAACAGCAAATTGGAGGTCCGAATCAGAATCAGGACTATGTACCGGTAGAATGGTATGAACCATTTTATGATGCCATCCAGCTGATCTCCGGGAACGGACTAATCGTAGTGGAAGCAGCTGGAAACGGAAATCAAAATTTGGATGACCCGATTTTTAGCATGGACAATAACGGACATTATCCCTTTTTGCAAGAAAATTGGTCGGAAGCCATTATGGTCGGGGCAGGAGCTGTTGGGATTAACGATGCCCCGCGTTCGCGCTTATGGTTTTCCAATTACGGTAGCCGGATTGATTTACAAGGGAATGGAGAAGGCGTTGTAACAACAGGTTACGGTTCTGCGTATGGGGCTGACGGACCAAACAAATTCTACTCGGATGATTTCGGAGGAACTTCCGGAGCTTCCCCGATTGTTGTAGGTGCAGTCACCCTTTTGCAGTCACTATACCGGAATTTTACGGGAAATACGCTAACAAGAGATGAAATCAGGGATTTGTTGGTAAGTACCGGAAAACCACAGGTTGCCGGAGTATTGTTTCCGGTTACTGAAAAAATAGGCCCGTTACCGAATATTTTTGCCGCAGGGAATTATTTAACAGACCATTTGGGAATAGATGCCTACAACAAAAATGCGTTTTCGGTTTTCCCCAATCCAACGAACGGTTCTTTCTCCATATATGTACCAAATGAAATGGTGAAGGAATTTAACCTGAGAGATCTTTCGGGAAAGGAGATCGAAATCAACGAGGTAAAAACAGATACGGGATTTGAAGTTGAAAATATCCATCTGCAAGCAGGAGTTTATTATTTATCGGTGATTTACAAAGATGGAACGGTGGTTACCAAGCCGGTTCAGGTTTTAGATTGATTTTTAGTATACCATTAAAATGTAGGGTTTTTATAGATTCCTTATTTTTAAGCTATGGAGAATCTAATCATTACTTCTGACAAAGAAAAACTGGATTTGGAATACATTACCGGCTTTATTTCTCAATCGTATTGGGCAAAAGACCGCACAAAAGAAATGATGCGGACATGCATTGATAATTCCCTGAATTTTGGTCTGTTCTTTGATAATCAGCAAATCGGTTATGCGCGGGTGGTAACGGATTACGCACAATTTGCTTATCTCATGGATGTATTCATTGACGAAAAATACCGGGGCTTGGGTTATTCCAAATTACTCATGGAATACATCCTGGAATGTGAACCATTGAAAAACGTCAAAGTGTGGCGTTTGGCTACTTCTGATGCACACGGATTGTATCGACAATTTGGATTTACGGAATTGAAGAGCCCGGAGAAGTTGATGGAGTTATTTAGACCTTAAAAATCAAATTTTTCGGCTTCGCCGGAAAAACAAAATACATATGGTACGTTTAATTATTCCAGTGCTGCTGCTTTCGATTGCAGCCTGTTCAGACTCGAAGTCAGTGAAATCGGAAAAGAACCCGTTCAAAACCGAACAACTCTACAAAGGCTACTCCAACAGTGGCGGCTATTTGTGCTGCCTGAAAATTACCCCTGATAACATGGTGCTTTTTACCTATGAAACGGCAGGAAATTCCATTTACGGCGAACATTCCGGAACGATTAAAGCAATCAATGATTCCACTTATCACGTGAATTGCAAGCTAACATTCGGACAATATATCTGCAAAGCACCCACACTTGATTCACTGACGATCTTTGTTGATCCGTCGGCAGCACTTGATAAAAAATCGATCCTGGTGCAATACGGGAATGATGATCTGATGAAACTGAAGCGAATCGATAAATCGAAGCTTACCTTTGCTTTTGACGATCAATTATTCAATGAATACACACCGGCAACCATACTAACGGACCACACACATCCGCTTACCGGAGAATTACTCACCATCAAAGCCAGCTTTGGAAGTGCTTATGACTTTGTGCAGGGTGATGAGGTGGATTTTGACATCGTTATTTCCGGTGATTCTCTTTACACGATTAAAGAAGATGCGGTATTCCAAACAGGTTCTTTCCGGCTGAAAAAACAAAAATCCTGGAAAAAATAGTGTTTGAAAAATCAACACATTGAACTAATTTGGATGAAATTAATTTACAATAAAGAACAAATATGAAAGTCAACCGAAAAATAATCGTCATTTACAGTCTACTCATTTTATTCAGTTTGGGTTCTTGTGATTTGGAGGGATCATCGGAAGAAGGCACTCCGACCTCTTATGTTGTCAAAGCAGACGAATCCACCAGTGTAAACAAGTTGGGAAAGCTGATCAACCTGGAAAAATTCCGGCCCGAAAAAGTGGAGTTTCATCACACCTTTATTGAGACAATAAATGGAGGTGGTTCTGATGAACCAAAAGACGATTATTTGCAGGCGGTTCTTTATTTTGATTCGCGGACCTTTAAAAAAATGCTTGATCTGTGTAAAAAAACGGATTATGCATTACCAAATTACCGGAAAAAAACATTTGATTTTCCCTGGTTGAGCAAGGAGCTTTCGACTGAATTGGAAAATTCCGATGCGGATTATCACGGTCACCCGGACTTGTTCTTCGAAAGCGAAGGAGGAAAGTTGTGGTTCCTGGACCAAAAAGTCCTGTTTTACCGGGAGATCAGGTAAATGAACTAAATCAAGAGAAAATACGAAAGCCTCGTGGTTTTTGTGAGCTTCGTGGTTAATCACTCCGCCACCGAAACCAGCTCCAGGTCAATTTGTCTCTTCTTTGGGTGAACTTCCGAGATCTTCACCCGGACATTATCTCCGAAATGGAACGTTTTCCCGGTTTTCTGGCCCACAATCGTCATCGTCTTTTCATCGAAGGTATAACGGTCGCCGGGAAGTTCTTGTAGTGCAACCATTCCTTCACATGCATTTTCGGTCATGCGCACAAACAACCCGAATTCAGCCAAACCGGAAACAATTCCGTCAAATTCTTCTCCGATCTTGTCGTGAACAAACACCACCTGGAAGTACTTATTGGATTCGCGCTCCGCTTCCGTTGCTTTGCGCTCCGTGCGTGAAATGCGTTTGCAGATATCTTCCAGTGCCGAGTTGTATTTATGCGGCCTGTGCTCCAGGCACTCCAATAAAATGCGGTGAACCATCAAATCGGCATACCGGCGAATAGGTGAAGTAAAGTGGGTGTAGTACTGGAAAGCCAAACCGTAGTGGCCGATGTTGTCCGTATCATACGTTGCCTTCGCCATGCTCCGGATTGCCATTTGCTGAATGATACTGTACTCGTTCTTCAAACGGATATCGTTCAATAATTTGTTGATACTCTGTGCTGCCTTTTCCGGACTTGTAAATTCCAAAGCATGTCCGAACTTATCTAAAAATAAACTGAATAATGCGATTTTTTCCGGATCGGGCTTGTCATGGACGCGGTAAACAAATGGAACAGGATCTTTGCCCTTTTGCGGCATTCCAACAAACATCGCTACGCGTTTATTTGCCAAAAGCATGAACTCTTCGATCAGCTGATGCGCATCTTTTGAAACCTTCACAACGACATCAACCGGCTCTTTGTTTTCATCCAGTTTAAAGCGGATTTCTTCCGAGTTGATCATCAAAGCGCCCTGTTTAAACCGTTCTTTTCGATAGATTTTTGCGATTTTATCTAACAAATGCAATTCTTCCTTGTATGGACCTTCTGCTCCTTCCAAAATTTCTTGCGCATCTTCGTATGCAAAACGGTGGTCTGAATGAATCACGGTTTTGCCGAACCATTCGTTGTACAATTTTCCAGTTTCATCCAATTCAAAAACGGCCGAAAAGGTAAATTTATCTTCTTTCGGTCTCAGGGAGCAGACCATGTTGGAAAGCTGTTCCGGCAACATGGGAATGACGCGGTCAACCAGGTAAACGGAATTCCCGCGCCGGTAAGCTTCTTTGTCCATCGCTGAATCCGATTTCACATACTGACTCACATCCGCAATGTGTACACCGATCTCGTAATGTCCGTTTTCCAATTTGCGGATAGATAGCGCATCATCGAAATCTTTTGCATCTACCGGATCGATGGTAAAGGTCAGAATATCGCGGAAATCCCGTCGCTTCGCGACTTCCACCGGATCCAGTTCCAAACTCACTTGCTCCGCTTCGTTCATGACATCCGCTTCAAATTCAATCGGAATTCCCTGCCCGATCAAAATCGAGATCATTTCCGTATCGTGAATCGAATTTCCTCCCAAAGTCTGGATCACTTCCCCGAAAGGAAACTCCGCAGATTTGGGCCAAACGGTAATTTTTACCAGTGCTTTATCTTTGTTTTTTGCTTTATTGAGTTTTTCAAGGGGAATGTAGATCTTGACTCCGGTTTTGGTATTGTCGGGAATTAAAAATGCATGTTTATCATACATGTGGATCGTTCCAACGAACTGGGTCCGCTCGCGAGAAACCACTTCCATGATCTTGCCTTCCGGACGGGTACCGCTTTTTTTGATGAGTGTGACTTTCACAATATCTCCGTGGATGGCGTGACCGATATTATGCGGGGCAATGAAAATATCCGGCTCGTTTTTCCCAACCGTAACAAATCCGGAACCACGCTGCGTCAGCTCCAATTCTCCCTCAATCGTTTCGGTAATATTGGAATAAGCATAGGTTTCATGACCGCTTTTGCGCAGAAAACCTTCTGTTTCCAATTCACGGAGCAGGGCCACAACCAATTTACGGGATTCACTGTCGTGAACATGCAGCAAACTGCAGACCTGTTTGTAGTTCAAAAGAGCGTCGGGATGTTGTTCAAATAATTTTCGAATGATGTGATACAGACCGGTTTTTAATTTCTTGGTCGATTTGTCTTTGATTTTTTTTGGTCCTTTTTTCCCCATAATTCGCGTTGTAGTGTAAAAATACGATTAATTGCAGGTAAGATGTTCAATTTTAAGCTTAAAATGGTAACTTTGATAGAAACAGAATAAAAATTTACAACAATGAATAAGCGAATTGAAGCGGCATTAAATGATCAAATTCAAAAAGAATCTTCTTCCTCTCAATATTACCTTGCGATGGCTTCCTGGGCTGAAACAAAAGGGTTGAACGGTACAGCCAAATTTATGTACTCCCATTCAGATGAAGAGCGGTTCCACATGTTGAAGCTGATCAAATTTGTGAATGAGCGCGGAGGTGTAGCTGTTGTTCCTTCAATTCCGGAACCTCCAAGAGAATACGATTCCCTGGAGCGTGTTTTTGAATTGTTACTTGAGCATGAAGTGGGAGTTTCTGAAAGCATCAACAACGTTGTTGACGTTTGCCTGCAGGAAAAGGATTATTCCACACACAATTTCATGCAATGGTATGTTTCCGAGCAATTGGAAGAAGAAGCGTTGGGGCGCAGTATTCTGGATAAATTGCGTTTGATTGGCGGAGATAAAGGAGGTCTTTATTTGTTTGACCGTGATATGGAAACTGCTGCCAAAGCAGGAGGTGTCGGTCAGAAAGCATAAGGCCCTGAGAGTGAAACTTTTTCAGTGAATTATTCGTTGAAATAAACGAAATAAAATACGTATGCTCGTTCGATTACTAGGAATTGGAGCTGTTGTTGCGTTTGCTACTACTAGCGCGGTAAGTCAAGTCTCGTATCGTTTTAGAAATTTTTCTATTAACGATGGACTCTCGCAGAGTTCGGTGACGACTATTGTGCAGGATGAAGCCGGCACCCTATGGCTCGGAACGCAAGACGGCTTGAACCGTTTTGACGGACAGCAATTTGAAGTATTTACTTCCGATGACACGCCGGGGTTGGCAAGTTCCTACATTCATTGCGGATTAAAAGACCAATCGGGACAATTGTGGTTCGGGACGGCAGATGGAATTTCTGTTTACAACCCACGGAAGGAAACATTCCGCTCCCTTTTGGCTTCAGACGAAAACAACCTTTCCATTGAAAGTATTTCGGAAGAGGAGAACGGGAATATTTGGCTGGGATCCTCCACGCATGGATTGGCCAAATACGATCGGACCACAAAAAAAATCTCCTTTTTAACGGGAGCAATTCCTTCCAAACGCATCCATTACATTCGGTTCGTTTCGAAGGAACAATTGGTCGTTTCGTTTGAAGATGTGGGGGTATATGTTTACAACCTGAAATCGAAAGCATGGAAACAACTGACTCCGCCCAACAGTCAAAAAACCTGGCTGGTCTCAGATGTGGAAGCCTTTACCGAAAGCAGTTTTATTTTATCAAGTAATGAAGGCCTGTGGCTGTTCGATACTCAATCGGGGAAACTGTTTCCGTTCTTAAAATTTATTGGCAAAGAATACGGAATTGAAGAATTCTCAGACGTATATGTAAAATCAATGAACGAATTTTACATTGCAACGGTAAACAATGGGCTGATCAGTGTAAATAACTCCAAAGATGGTTACCGGATCACATTCAGTAAAAAAGATATTTTCCAGAAGAATGCGATTTTGTTCAACGAACTCAACGAATTGTTTTGCGATGAGAACGGAACGATCTGGATCGGAACACTGAGAGGATTAAGTGGCTTCAACCCCAAAAACGATTCGTTTTTCGGCGTCGGTCCCGCTTCCAATCTCTCCCAGGGATTACCTTCGGAAAGTGTTTGGGGCTTCGAAGAATCAGATGATTACTCGAAGGTTTACATCGCCACGGATTTTGCTATTTCCGAATTGGACAGGAAAACAGGGACGTTCAAACACTATTATATTTCAAAATCCGAGGATTTCAACGAAAACAGCATTGTTTCCATTCACCTCATAAGTGATCGGCACTTTTTGATCGGGGCCAACGACGGGTTGTATGAATTAAAGATCCGGGACGGCCAGGGAATATTTAAAAAGATCAATTACAAAGGAATTTCCAACCCATCCGGTTTCCAACGGGTGTATAGGATCACACCATACAAACAATCCCAATTTTTTATCGCTACAAAAGGCGGAGTGCTGTTGTATGATCTGAAGACCGGAGAGTTTAAACCGTTTGTCTACGATCCCAAAAAACCAAAAACGACCATTGGTGCGGGTGTTTGCCGGGTTGCATACAAGGGATTGAATGACACCTATTATTTTGCCACCGGAGTAGGGGGAATCAATATTCTCACGCACGATAAAAAAGGAAAAGAGCAAATCGTTCCCTATCCGATGAACAAATCCATTCTGAAGGCGAGCAGGGACGTGATCTCGAGTATCTACCAGGAAGATGAAACTACGTTGTGGCTGGGATCTTCCGGATCCGGATTGCTTAAATTGAATTTGAAAACAGGAGATGTTGTTGCCTACACACGTAAACAAGGGTTGCCAAATAATTTCGTTTACGGAATCCTTCCGGATAAAAAAGGAAACCTGTGGTTGAGTACCAATAAAGGGTTGTGCAGATTTAATACGGCCCAGGAACACTGCACGAATTACTCCGAAGTAAACGGACTGATGAGCAACGAGTTTAATACCGGTGCTTATTTGCTTTCCGGAACCGGAGAAATGTATTTTGGGGGTATTGAAGGATACAATTTTTTCAACCCAGAAAATTTGCAGGAATTGAAGGAAAAAGTATATGTCAACTTCCTGAAATTCCGCTTCGATGATCAGTGGCTGAAACCGGGAGATAAAAATGCACCCTTTAAAGAATCGTTTTTTTATCAGTCGGAGATCAAATTGGGATACGATGAACGAAGTTTTACGATCCGCTTTGTACCCACAGACCTGATCAACCGCGATTTGCTCCAGTTCAAATACGAATTGGAAGGATTGGATGAAGGTTCGGTATATCTGGGTTCTTCAAGTGAAATTCACTTTACGTCCCTGACTCCCGGATCTTACGTTCTCAAAGTATATGTTAAACGCATTGACGGAAATTGGGTTCAGGCAACATCCAGCATGAATATCGAGATAGCTGCTCCTTTTTGGTGGAAGTGGTGGTTTTGGGTACTGGTTTTGATCGTTTTGACCCTGGTAATTATCATTTTCATCCGTTCCCGAATTAATTTGGCCAGAAGAGACCAGGTCCGGCTGGAGATGAAAATTGTGGAAAGAACAAAGGAGATTCGCGCTCAAAACATGAAAATCGAATCTCAGAAAAAGGTCATTGAAGAAGAGAAAACAAAGGTTGAAGAACAAAAACGCCTGCTTCAAATTGAGAAAGACAAAACAGAAACCCTGCTTCGAAACATTATACCGGAATCAACGGCAGAAGAATTAAAAACGAAAGGAAGAGCTTCGGCGCGGGCATATAAAACGGTTTCTGTATTGTTTACGGATTTTGTCGGGTTCACCAAGATTGCGGAAGGATTAAAACCAACAGACCTGGTAAACAAACTGGATGTGTATTTCCGGAAATTCGATGAGATCATTGTAAAAAACAACCTGGAAAAAATTAAAACGATCGGTGATGCATACATGTGTGCCGGAGGTGTTCCTGTTAGAAACAATACCAACCCGATTGATGCAGTTCTGGCAGCTCTTCAGATCCAGGACTACATGAATACGCTGAAAGAAAATGCGTTGAAAACAGGAGAAGAATACTGGGAGTTGCGTCTCGGGATCAATACCGGGGAAGTAACGGCCGGGGTAATCGGTTCGGAAAGATTGGCGTATGATATCTGGGGAGCAACAGTCAACCAGGCACAGCGAATGGAAATGATGGGAGAACCTGGAAGGGTAACCATTTCAGGGTCTACCTTTAAACTGATAGAACCTTACTTTGAATGTACTTACCGCGGAAAGGTAAAAACAAAAAGTAAGGGATTGATCGAAATGTTTACGGTAGAGCGCATCAAACCGGAACTTTCCAGAAACGGAGAAGGACTCTATCCGAATGATCGTTTCCAGCAAATTGTCAATCTGCATTTATACAGCAGCATCAATTACTACAAAGCAGAACGGCATATCATTAAAGTGCTGGAAAAGGGATTGTCTCCGATGTTACATTATCATAGTATTGAACATACCAAAGATGTTGTGCGTGCAGTGGAACGTTACGCACTCCTGGAAGGTGTAACGGATGAAGGGTTGTTCCTGCTCAAATCCGCAGCTACCTATCACGACGCCGGGTTTGTAGAAAGCTATGAAAAAAATGAGCCCATCGGGGCCCGGATGGCGGAAGAAATTCTTCCGAAATACGGATATTCGGACCAGCACATCGCCCAGATCAAAGAGTTGATTTTCGTGACGCAAATTCCGCATCAACCGAAGAATAAATTGGAGCAAATTATTTGTGATGCCGATTTGGATTACCTTGGAAGAGACGATTTTCATGAGATCTCGGACCGTTTAAGAAGAGAATTGCGCGAACACGGAAAGATTCAAGGTGACCGGCAATGGGACCTTATGCAGGTTGCTTTCCTGAATATGCATAAGTACTTTACGCCAACAGCCATTGCCAGCAGACAAACCAAAAAAATGCAAAACCTGAAAGAGGTGGAAGAGCGTCTGGCCAGAAATGAGTATAAGGATTGATCAAAGTAGGATTTGATTAGGTAGAATAAAAAAACAAGTCTATTTTTGAAAAAAAAATGAAAATGAAGTTTGGTTTTTTAGCGCTGCTTGTCCTAATCACCTGTAGCTGTAAAACAAAGGAATCCACACCTTACAGCAGTTTACAAAACACAACCTGGAGCTGGGTTTCAACCACTCAGGACAGCACATTCTATGAAGATACCGCTTCTTCTTCAAACAGTCAGGTATTAACTTTTATTGATTACAAGAACCTGGAATGGAAACGAAATGACAGTGTTTTTTACACGGGATTATTCGTATACCATTCAAAAGTATCCGTCCTGACCGGAACACATGAATTGATCATGGACCTGACCGGAATTCCTGATGGTTATATTATTGATCGTTTAGTCGACACGCTCTGGCTCCGGGAAGACATTGCAAGCGGAAGCAAGACATACAGATACCTAAAAACAAATTAACTAAAAAGGGGCTTCTTAAAAGCCCCTTTTCTATAAGTATTCAATAAATCTTAGCTGAATAAAACACTGCTTCCGTATTTTCCTGCAACCGGATTAACGATCAATGTTGGAATTTGCGCATCATTGGTAAGAATATACTGCTCGTGATTTGCTGTAATGACCCCCAACATGTTATTGCGGTTCAAATTCATAATTGCGATCAAATCCGCGTCCAGGGAAACAGCGTGCTTTACTACTTCTTTGTCAAATCCACTGGTCGGAACCACTTTTGTCGTCACGTCGATTCCTCTTTCATGAAAGAAACGGACCGCAAACTGGATATTTGCCTTTACCTGGTGACGCAAAAACTCGTCGGATTCGTCCGGGGTGATTACGTGTACACGTGATTTGAAGTAAGTAGCAATGTTGGCAACGTATGCCAGTTTTTGCTTCGTTTCCTTGTTTAAGTCCAGGGGAACAACGATATCGTCATACCCGGTTTCTTTAATCGGTTTTTCCTGGACAACAATAAAAGGAACGGTAGAATGCGTGATCACTTTTAACGCGTGACTTCCTGTGATGTGCTGCCACCCGGTTTGACCGTGCGTACCCATGAAAATTAATTCGGCATGATTCTCAGAGGCAAAGTCGCCGATATCATCAAAAATATTTCCAACCCGGATAAACGAAGTAATTTTTATTTCTTGTTTGTGTTGTTCAACAACGGCTTTTAGTTTTTCTTCAGCTTCACCAACAGCTTTTTCTTTTGCCACGACATGTAAAAGCAAAATTTCTGCACCGGTTCTCTTTGCCGTATTAATAGCATGATTCAGAGCGTTTTCCGCAACCGGGGTAAAATCATGGGGAACAATAATGGTCTTTTTTTCCATAAGGAGCATTTGTGGGTTTTATATAGTAGTGCAAATGTAATCAAAGCATTAGAAGCTAGATTCTATTTCTTAAATCAATATTAAAAATAAGACGTTAATAAAACAATAAGTCGTTGTTTTTTCTCACTTTTGTAAGGATTACAAAATGAAGAAAAGATGCCAATAATCGGGAAATTACTTAAAAAGACTACCGAATTTTCGGCGCGGAGAAATGCGTTGAAAGGACTTGATTTTAAGGATCAAATAAAAGTTCTCTCAAAAATTTTGAAGTTTGCTCAGGAAACCAAATTTGGCTATCATTATGATTTTCAGTCTATTTTGGATTCGGAAAACATGGTTGAAGAGTTCCAGAAAGCAATTCCAATCCGCGATTACGATCAGTTTTATCAAACCTGGCTGCACCGTTGCCTGGATGACGAAGAAGATGTGATCTGGCCGGGGAAAATTAAATATTTTGCACTTTCTTCCGGAACAACCGGTTCGCCAAGTAAGCGAATTCCCGTAACAAAACAAATGATCCGTTCGTTTCAGCGAAATACGATCAAACAATTTACAGCCACAGCAGACCTGAATTTGTCGGATGGATTTTACCAAAAATCATTGATTGCCGTTGGAGGATCTTCCAAACCGGAAAAAAAAGGAAAACATTATGAGGGAGATTTATCCGGAATCCTGAAGAAACATACATCCGTTGTGCTGCTCCCGCTGACCAAACCGGATAGTGAAACGGCTGCAATCAAAGATTGGAATAAAAAACTGGATCGCATGGTGGAAAAAGCTCCCGAATGGGACATCAGTACCATTGCCGGAATTCCCAGTTGGTGCATCATGCTCATGGAACGCATCATCGAAAGATACCAGGTGAATTCGATCCATGATATCTGGCCGAACCTGGAATTATACTTAACGGGAGGAGTGTACGTGGAACCATACCTGAAACGTTTTGAAAAAGTATGTGGGAAGAAAGTACACATTCTGAACACTTACCTGGCTTCGGAAGGATATTTCGCCTACCAGAAAAGAGCGGAAAGTAACGGAATGCAGTTGCTTTTGAAATCGGGTATTTTCTTCGAATTCGTTCCGTTTAACCGCGGTAATTTTGATGAATACGGAAACCTGAAACCGGAAGCCAAAGCGTTGACGGTAAATGAGGTAATTACCGGAGAAGATTACGCATTGGTGATTTCAACCAATGCCGGTTTGTGGCGCTATTTGGTTGGTGACCTGGTCCAGTTCGTAGATTTGGAGCGACGTGAAATTCGCATCAGTGGACGGATCAAGCAATATTTGAGCTTAGTCGGTGAGCATTTATCCCTGGACAATATCAACACGGCAATCATGAAAGCCGGCGAAAAACTCAATGTAGCCATTCCCGAATTCTGCCTGTATGCCAATTCAGACGAACAAAGACATTACTGGTGTTTCGGAACGGACAAGCCTATGGACAATGAATTGGTGATGAGAACAGTGGATACTTTCCTGTGTGAGTTAAACGACGATTATGCTTCTGTCAGAAAATACGATACCTTGAAAACACCGGCTTCCTATCAGACGGATGTAAACAACTTCTATCAATTCATGGAAGAAAAAGGGAAGCTGGGATCGCAGAATAAATTCCCGCGGGTGATGAATGAACACCAAGCACAGGAATGGAGGTTGTTTTTGGGAATTTAAAAGCAGGAAAATGATTCGTGTTTTTTACATTCTGTCACGTCTTTCAAACGAATGACACAACATTCATTAGCCCATTCTTCTTTTAAGAACACGGTCGCGTTGCCTGGATTTGTAAAGAGCATTGGCAATTACTACGAGAATGATCATCGCTGAACCCGCGTAGAAGTTCCCATTCAGCAACTCATCTTCGTGCAGGATCGGAATTGCCAATAGAATGGTATAAACCGGTTCCAGGTTAATGCTTAAAGAGACGGTGAAAGCACCCAGCTTTTTCATGACTTCAATGGTTGCAATGAATGCAAAGGAAGTACAACAAATTCCCAGGAACAACAACCATGCAAAATCGCCGCCGGTCATTTTGAATAGATTACTGTCCAGTTTTCCATTGAATAAAAGCATTCCGGAAAGGAAAACCAAACCAATTCCCATTTCATGCAGGGTAATAGCGGATGACGGAACTTCTTCTACCAGTTTTGCATTGAATACCGAAAAGAAACCCGCACAAAGTGCTGAAGTCAACCCTAAGGCAAGAGCTAAATATTGTTTTTCATCAAAGTCGGAAGAGACAAAATAGATCCCGAAAATGACCAACAGCCCGAAAGCGAATTCGACCCATGAAAACTTCTTTTTGAAAACGATGGGTTCAATCCATGTGACGTGCAATGTTGCTGTTGACAAACACAAAATTCCCAGTGAAGCCGTAGAAAGCTTAATCGCACTGTAAAATGTGATCCAGTGCAATGCCACAATAATCCCGGTCCCCAAAACTTTCAGCAGGGCTTTTCGGTTGCGAATCCGCATCGGCATTTTCAGAAAGTACAACCCGATCATTAAAGAAATAAAGGCAATCAGGATGCGGTGCCAAACCAGGTACTGGGCTTCAATATGAATGAGTTTTCCTAAAATTCCCGTAAAGCCCCACATGAAAATAATGAGGTGCATCAAAATATGATACCGGAATTTTTCAAACATGCGCCAAAGTTAGGTATTCGGATTTTAAAGATACGGTCTTAATATAGGAAAGTCTTAAAATCCTAATGTCTATTTCCTATCTTTGTAAAAAACAGCAGTTATGTCACACATCATCACATTGAGCGATTTTATTATGGAACGCCAGGCGGAGTTTCCCGGTTCTTCGGGAGAATTATCCCGCATTCTGAACGATATTTCAATTGCATCAAAAATTGTGGCCAGAGATGTTCGCAGAGCCGGTTTGGTAGATCACATTCTTGGTTCTCACGGAGATATGAACGTGCAGGGTGAAGAACAGCAAAAGCTGGATGTGGTGGCGGATAATCAGTTTATCCGGGTATTTGAATCCAGTGGTGAAATTTGTGGGATTGCATCGGAAGAGAATGACGACTTTTTGGCATTTACTTCGGAACGCGCTCAAAGCGGGAAATACATCGTGTTATTTGATCCGCTGGACGGTTCGTCCAACATCGACTGTAATGTTTCGATCGGTACCATTTTCTCCATTTACAAACGCGTTTCCCAAAAAGGTTCTCCGGCAACCCTGGAAGACATGCTGCAAAAAGGAACCCGGCAGGTTGCTGCAGGATACGTGTTGTACGGTTCATCAACCATGTTGGTTTATACCACCGGACATGGGGTGAACGGATTTACATTGGATCCTTCTATCGGTGAGTTTTGTTTATCTCACCCGAATATGCGGATGCCGGAAATGGGACGTATTTACGCGATGAACGAGGGAAATATTCACGAATGTGAACAAGGAGTAAAAGATTACATTTCGTTTTGCCAGGAAGTGCAGGCGGACGGAAGACCTTATTCCGGAAGATACATCGGGTCGCTGGTAGCAGATTTCCACCGAAACCTGATCAAAGGGGGAATTTATATTTACCCTGTTACAAACCAGAGCCCGAAAGGAAAATTGCGTTTGTTGTATGAATGCAATCCATTGGCCTTTATTGCAGAACAGGCCGGTGGAATGGCAACAAATGGTACAGAACGCATTTTGGACTTGGAACCGCACCAGTTGCATCAGCGCTGCGGATTCTTTACAGGCTCCAAAAACATGATGGAAAAAGCAATGAACTGTTTGGAAACTGCCCGCGCGAAAGCCTGAAATGTTCTTCGACTTCCGGAAAATAGAAAACCTTCATATCTTACTGTGGCTTCTCAAAGATATTTGTTGGGCGGCAGATTTGAAATGGCTGGGAACGTTTATGATCCTGCCAACCATTTCTGTGGCAATCTGGCTGACATGGAAAATGCGCAAATCATATTCCGAGCTGATGCACAACCTGGCAGTCATTCTCTGGATCCTCGCCAATTCGACCTGGATGATCGGGGAGTTTTTCTTTGAAGATGGAACGCGGCCGCTCGCATTAATTTTCTTCGGAAGCGGGTTGATCATACTTTTCATTTTTTACGGTCAACAGCTGGTTTTGAAGTTCCGTTCGAACTAGACTGGCTAGATCAATAAACTGTACGGAATACTTTTTTCAAGTACGGATTTCCGCAACAATCAAAAAATCGATTTTCACTTAGTTTGCATAACAAAACGATTGATTATGCGACTACTTGTCTTATTGATTACCACTTGCATTACTCTTATGCCATCTTGTACAATTCAAAAGCGGACGTTTCGAAACGGTTATTATATTTCCTGGAATAAATCCGTTTCAACAGGAAAAAATAGTGTGAAAGCGGAAGAACCCGAACCAAAAACAGATCCGATAACTTCTGCGGATAGCATTTGGGAAGAAGAAATGGAATTGGCTGAAAAGCGCACGGGAATGAATGCACCGGATACCTTACAAACCAAGCAAGATCTGCTAAGTAACCAGGAACTGAAAAAACCGGAAATTCCGTATTCTGAAACGGCACTTGCGGACAAATTAGCCATGGCAGTGAAAAGTGTAAGGGAAAAAAGATTGCCTGTAGAGGAAGAAGAAACTCCTAAAAAAGAAGTAAACCTTTTCGCTCTGAATGCATTTGTGTTTGCAATGGGTTATTTAATATTGATTTTCTATGCCTTTGATCAGAGCAGTTTGAATTGGCCGATTGTTCTGGCGGTAATTTGCCTTATTACGGCTGTTATTTTTGCCATTGTCGGGTTATTGAAATGGCGGCGTAACCGAACCGGATTTTGGGGGACCTTTTTTGCATTGATGGCACTGATATTACTTGTTGCCGGAACGTTTGTTTTTTTAATCTATGCGATAAGCAATTCAAGTTTCGGATAGTTATTTCAGCGTATTCATAACCGATACATCCGGCAAAAAGCGCGCCGTTTGGTCCTCTTTATAAGGAACACTCCTGGTTTCAAACAGTTTTTCATTTAATTCCGGATAGATAAGGGTATTACCGGCTTCCAGCATGCGTCTTTCCGGCTGCCGGGTAATTGTTTGAACGATCGTTATCGTATCATGAATGACGTCTGAAACGGTTCGTAAAACAGGAATCTCTTTAATGATCGTGTCGTGGATGATCTTTCCGGAAGAAACGCCGTTTGCCAGGGAAATTTCCAACGGGTGTTCGGAAAAGTGCCAATTCAACGAATAGTTTTTCTGTTTTCCGGCCATAAAAAGAAGCACCAAACAGGCTGCGCCGATCAATACCTGGTAAAGCGGGATGCTTCTGTTCAACAAATGGGTTTTCGTTTTGGGAAGCCGCAACGCAAGTGGTTCCCCGGAATCGTATTCGAGCATTTCAGCAGTAGCGATCACTTTTCGCTGAAGGCTGTATTCGGCTTCCGTGAGGTGATTTAAAACAAAAGACCGTTCTTCTTTGTTGAGGTCCTCAAAAGGTTTGGATGCTATCAAATCGAATAAGCGTTCGTGTTGTTCCTCCATATCAATTCAATTTAAAAAGTGTTGTTTCAAAACGCGGATCAAAGTGTTTGAGATGATCCGTGATTTTTTTGGTCGCGTAGAACAACCTGGACTTAACCGTTCCCAGGGAACTTTCGGTTATTTCAGCGATTTCATTTAGGGAAAAATGTTCCAGGTACCGCAATACAAAGACCGTTTTATGATGGTGCTCCAGGTTGTCGATTCCCTCCTGCAATGCGATTAAAAACAGCCTTTTTTCCACCAGGTTTTCAGCCAATCCCTGCGGATGATTGATTTCAGGGTGAAGTGAAACCGTTTTTCCATGATGGCGGTAAGCCGTTTTACACATGTTGGAAGCGATGGCAAAAATCCAGGAATAGAATTTCTTGTCCGGATCAAACAGGTGCTTTTTCTCCATGAGCTTTAAGAATATTTCCTGCACAAAATCCTGTGCCAAATCCACATCCTTGTTCAGCATCTTGATAAAATAACCCAACAACTTCTTGCTGTACCGGCGATGCAATTCCACCAATGCAGCTTCTGCCTGTTTGGCAGAAAAAGAAGCGTGATGGCCCATTACCTGGACCATCAGCTCTTCGTCGCTTTGTTGTTTATGATGTAAACGTTTCAAGTATACTTAGGCTTATTACTTTTCTATTATTTCCATCACAACGCGAAAGCCGACTGTTGGGTCTGGGTTTGAATACTGCTGTGTTTTATCAAAGGTACATTCTTCAAATAAGTCATACCACGATCCTCCAAGTGCGGTTCCTTTTTTGATGGTCATTTCGGAAACATTCCCCAATGTATTGTAAAGCCCGAGCTTGTTTGGCTGGTAACTGTATACTTTTACCTGGTGAAAACCACCGTCATCAAAAAACCGGTCTTTCGAAGTACGAATGTTCCCTAAATAACAGTTATTACTGTTTTGGATCTGGTTATTCGGGAAAGGAGTCGTTGCTTTCGGATCTCCTGAACCAGCCGCGGATCTCCACTCCGATTCGGTTGGCAGGCGGAAAACAACCTGGGTGTAGGTTCTTTTGCGCTGCAAATTGTATTGTTTGGTTAACCATTCGCAATAAGCTTTTGCTCCTTCGTATGAAATACAAACAGCAGGATAGTTTTCATAAGCCGGATGCCAATGGTATAAATTCATCATTGGATCATTGAAACTGACTGCATATTTCCCTTTTGTCCATTGAGTGGAATCATACAAGAAGGCTTCATACAGTTCTTTTTGACCGGAAAGCTTCAGGTTATTCAAAAACCGGGTATAATCACCGTTGGTCGTTTCATATTTATCGATATAGACATTTCCGCTAATTGGAATCAGATTGCTTTCAAGTTTTTTGAGGTCCATCACCGTTGATAGAATGGAAACGGGCTTATATTGGGCAGAAAGAAGTTCGAACACTTCACTTTGCTGACCGCTTTGTTCGGCTACTTTCAGCAATAATATTTCGAGGTTTTGCTTCTTCAGTAATTCTTCCGTTTCCGAATAATGCTGGTATAATTTGATCATGGAAGGAAGGTACATACCATTGAATTCCTCCGCTTTTAAATCACCGATATTATAGGAAAACACTTCTTTCAGGTAATCCAGTAAGTACCTTTTTTCATAATTTCTGCGGATGATCGCCGTGTTGTCAAAACCGGATTCACTGTATTTGTAAGCGAGCCCGGTAAGGTATAATTTATCTGCATACTGTTCTTCAAACAGGCTGATGGCAGTTGTTGCAACATACACGGATCTTTTTCCCCTGAAAAGGTGTTCGAAAATGCGTTTTGAATTGGCTTCCATCTCTTCCTGAGTTTGGGCTGGATTTAACTCAAGAGATTCGTATCCCAGTTCCCGGAATAACTTGTTTCGATAATCATCTAACAGGATGAGAGAGGTATTGATTACCGTAACATCCTTTCGAACATTTTTGGCCGCCTGTATAATCCAGGTAGAATAGGTATCGTTATCCCCGCAAGTAAATAAGATCGCGTTTTCATCCAGCTCCGAAAGCACGTTGTATCCCCAATTTAACATCCCAACCGGCATATCATTGGATTCAAACATTTTTCTTCCGTACAGGTCAACATTTTTTTGATCGCGTTGAGTAGTATAATAGATTAAAAGCTCGTCCAGGATCTGAGGATGGTACGGATTGATGGCGGCGGCTTTTAGGAGCTCTTCCGGGCTTCCTCCGGCGCCTTGGGTTTCTGCAAAGGTAATAAAGTGGCTTTCAAAAGTGTTGGGCATCGCTTTTTGAACTTCTTCCGGGATTTTTGAACACAGTTCGACATATTTTTTCTTTTCATCTGAATCATGCGGTGCAAGGAGCCGCATTGCACGTGTTGCCGCATAGTAATTCAACCATGCGTCTCCATTCTTCGTGTTTTTATCGATTTCCGCTTTCCAAAGCTTGATCTGTGTTTGGTACCAGGAAGCTTCCTTCACTTCCTTTGCTATGCTGTAAACCGTTTCCGGTTTTTGTTCCTGAGAAAATGCGTTCAGACAGGCCAAAAATGTAAGTCCGATAAATATGTGTTTCATGTTCTTAAATTAAAAAAATCTGCGCCTATGCTAAAGCTATGACGTAAGCATAGCGGGCTTGACCTCTTGGTTTCTAAAAGGATTACTCAGCCGCTGGTAAAAGGTTCAGATCAGATCAAAAAAATTTTCAAAAAAAAAGCGGTTTCCGTAAAAACCGCTTAATAATCAAAAGTTTAAAAAGTTAAATTTCGCCCTTTGAAAGAGACTTAATGTCGCCTGCTTTTACTTCAAGTCCCTGCATCTGCCATCCGTAGTAAACGATTTTTTTGGTAGCAGGTTCAAAAACCAGGATGTGCTTGTTCACCTCAATTACGGGTAACAGACAAATATAGTTTTCGTCGTTTCCGGCCATAATCTCTTTGAACTCACTGTCGCTCACAAATTTGTATTTGTAAGGGTATTCAGCCAGAGCTTTTTCAAGTGTGGTTTGGCCACGGTCTTTCCCCATTGCAACAGAATGTGCGTCTTTATTAATGATCAGTGTTTTTTCTTTGGCAATTTTTACAAATCCGGCATTGATCGGTTTTAAGCTTTCCAGTAATTTTCCTTTAACCTCACCGTTTTTTGCTCCGCTGATCGCATCATCCATGGATTTTACCACGTAATCCAATCGGTACATGGAAGGGAAAAGTTGATCTTCACCGCTGTATAAACCGATCGGACTCAAAACAATCACATCATTATCGCCATAATTCTCGATGGATTTTTTACCGCCGTTGATCAAACCATACCAAAATTTGGTTTTTTCATACAACGCCTGTTGTTGCATCCCGTTTTTTGTTTTTGTAAAAGTTACATTGATGTTCATTGGGATAAAGAACGATTTGCTTTGGTCTGTTACCGACTTCTTAAAATCGTCGTAACTGATGTATTCAAACTTGGTTGATTTCCAATACGTATCGAAAGCAGAGTGAAGGGCTTTATCAAACTCTTCGTTTCCTGTTTCAACCACATTGATTGTACGGGTAATTAAAGATTGAAATTGTTTTGAATCGGGAGTGTACTGTAATACCTGAGCCTGATACATGCCTGCAAGAAACAGGGTGGTTAATGACAAGATGATTTTTTTCATACATTCAATTTTCTCAAATTTAAGAATCTAAGTGTTGCGCAGGTATGAAATTGTCAAAAAAAACCTGACAATCCATGTCAGGGTCCGGTATTTTCAACCTATTCTTTTACAAAGGATTTGCGGTCATATTTTCCACCTGCAGTAATTTCCAGTACATAGAAACCTCCTTTTAACAAGTCCAATCGGATAATCGGATTTTCCAGGTTGCCGGCTTGCACTTCTTTTCCGTCTAAAGTAAGGATGCGGTAAGTCGCATGAGTAGCACCTTCCACTATGAGTAGCTCTTTGGCAGGATTCGGATAGATGGAAACGTTCAGGACCGATTGCTGTAGTTCACCGACATTTAGACTGATAGCGTGGTCGTAAAAATCCTGGATATGGTTGGCAACGCCCAATAAACTGTCTACACTGGAAAAAATGGTTCCTGATTCGCTCCGTGCATAAACAACAGCATGATTGTAAACCAATGAAGCCCCGGGAGGGAAATTGGCAACGGCATGACCTGAGGCAGCAATGCGGTCTCCGGGTAGATTATTTTCTGTGAGCTCATTCCAGCCATTTGATCCGGCTTGATTAAAAATGTAAGTTGTCGGCGCTCCCGAACCATCAAAGAATTGACTGCCATCAACGTCGAATCCATTCATCAGGTTGTTGTATTCAGTGCCCGTACTTGGAAAATTCATAGCCTGAACCGGTAAATTTGAAGTAAGGTTGCCATCCAGTGAGATAACACCGATTGCCGGTGGATTAATTCCGTATCCCGGATGACCGGAAAAAGACTCGTCGTTCAGGTCAGCGTTGTATACATAGGCCATCTGTTGTGCTACGCTCGTTCCTATGTAATCGTCCATCGGATTTCCCAAATCGAAATCGATGATGTGCCCGAAACGAAGGTTATTCCAATGGATTGTACCACGATTATACAGTGTTGTTTGAACAAAAGTTGTTTGAGTCAGTATCGGATCGGACGCATTTTCATACTGATAATACATGAGATGCATTTCCAGGTTCATAGGATCTATTCCGGACGGATGAATCCCTTTCATATCGTTTAAAATAAGGTAAGTTGCTTTATCTCCCAGGATCAATGGATAGTCACCGTCTAAAGGATTGTAATACTGATCCGAATTATTATCATGAAAAGGAGCCAGTAGAAAAGCTTGTCCATTAGCTGTATTACCATTTGCGGGCCAGGAATTAATACCCGGAGGAACAACGTATCCGGGATCCATCCAATGCGCGATGTGGTTATCAACAACTGCTTTTGTCATTTCCCAGATAGCAATTGCAAATCCGCCGGAAGTAAACTCAGGAGCATTGTAATCTGTAGCAATCGGTCCCGGAAAAAAATCGGAAGATTGGTATTTGGCAACTGCTCCTTTTAGCTGACCATTCACGTCTGCTGCTATAATCATCGGAGACATTGCAAATAGTGCGCTTACTAAGCTGTCTTTTGGAATAAAGTATCCTCCGGTACCACCAGGCAATGGGTTGTTGAACATCACGCCATTATTAGATACCCAGTATGTAACTTGTGAGTTTGAAGTGGATTGAGAGACGGATCCCTGGCTGAATGCCCGCTCAAATGCGAGTAAACACATGATAGAAGTAATGATTGCTTTCATAATTGAGTTATTAAGTGAATAATAACACTGAACGCCGGGTCGGGGAAAAGAGTTGAACGAATGAATGTTCTATTGACGGAACGGAACAAGGCGGCTAGTTAGCGGCACAAGTGGTTGATTAAAGGATTCGGGCCAAACTAAAAAAGCCACTCGTGGAGACGAATGGCTTTTTGTGGACATACTACTACTACTTATTACACCACACCTAAAGAAATTTAAATAGGATTGATCGATAAAACACGGATAACAGGTTTTAAGGAATAAGACCCATTTCCCTGGATCACAATGCTTTGCTCTGCATCAAAATCAAGTACCAATTCGTACTGTGTATTCGGTGCAAAATTTGAGTTCAAATTAATTTTTAGTCCGGATTGCTGCGCTGAGGGAGTCGCTAAAGGATAGTACAAACTGTCTACCATGACATTGTTCTCATCTCCCAGGATCAGGCGTAATTGCTGTAAATCACCCGAAGGAAGTGTTCCTGCATTTACAAGCGTTGCAGAAACATCGTTTTGTAAGGTCAGCAAATCATAAACTCCTGCATTTGTAGGAAGATTGATCCAGCCCTGACCGCTGTGATGTACCTGCACCTGCAGAACTTCTACATTGACCTGTTGGAAATCACCGGGCGCATCCACCATCTTCACAGTCATCTGACTATTTCCCTCTTTCTTCTTGCACCCAGTTGAAATCCCCAACATTCCCACTGCAACCAACGCTACAATATATACTGCTTTCATAACTTTCGTTTTTCTATTCCTTAGTAAAAGCTATGCCAGAAAAAGAAAAGCTTGATTTTAAAGGGTTTGGATTTGGAAGGAACTTAAAAATTTTTCATTTTGAAAAAAATGGTTTCAAAAAGCAAAAACAAGGATTGAGTAGTGGCAGAAAATTTTCCGCCACTACCACAGACCAATCCACGAAAAATCCCGACCTTTGCAACAATATTACAAGGGGGTACAGTGCGCTGTGTCCCCTAAACTGTTTATTCAAAATATGGACCAGGCACATTTTTTACAACTTTTCAAAAAGCTCAAAGGATTAGACGAAACAGCCAATCTATTGCAGCAGGCAGAAATCCGCATTCATTGGAAAGGACTGATCGGATCTTCCAAATCGATTGCGGTGGCTTCTGTGTGTGAACAGGTTCCGGGGAATCACTTATTCATTTTGGAGGACAAAGAAAGCGCAGCGTATTTCCTCAATGACCTGGAACAATTATATCCGGAAAACAAACACATTTATTTCTATCCGGCATCTTACCGTACCCCTTACCAACTGGAAGAAACCGATAACGCAAATGTCGTGGCGCGCGCGGAAGTACTGGAAAAGGTCAATACCGGAAAAAACACCTGGATTGTCACTTATCCCCAAGCCCTATTCGAGCGTGTCCCGACCCAGAAAAAACTTTCCGAAAACACCATGCGTGTAGAACGGGGAAAAACCTATTCCATTGATTTCTTCAACGAATTCTTATTGGAGTACGGCTTCGAACGGGTAGATTTCGTTTATGAGCCCGGACAATTCTCTATTCGTGGCGGGATTGTCGATATTTTCTCTTTTTCGAATGATCAGCCTTTCCGGGTAGAGTTTTTCGGGGATGAGGTAGATTCAATCCGAACGTTTGACCCGGTTTCGCAATTGTCAATCAATACACATACCCATTTTTCAGTAGTTCCGAATGTGCAGCGCCAACTGGTCCTGAACGGAAACGGAACTTTTTTGGAATTTATCGGGAAACAAACCACGATTTGGCTCGCATCCAATGACCTGGTGAAAGCTGCGTTGGAAAAAGATTATGAAAAGGCCGTAAAGGTGTACGATTCACTTCCCAAAAACACGATCAAACACAGCTTGCCAAGTGAATTGTACATGCATCCTTCCGACTGGAAAGAACAGATTGGGGTGCATTCGATTGTGGAGATCGGTCCGGAATATGCTTTCAAACCTTCGCAAACAATTGCGTTTGAAACGCTTCATCAACCCACATTCAATAAAGACTTTGATCTGTTAAAGGATGATCTGATCGCGCGGAAAAAAGCTGGCGCCTCAAACCTGATCTTTTCCAATCAGCCGAAACAAATTGAGCGTTTGTACCAGATTTTCGAAGACATTGGTGCCGAAGTGGAATTCGAACCTATGAACATTGCTTTGCACGAAGGATTTATCCTGCCTTCACTAAAATTGGTTTGCTATACCGACCACCAGATCTTTGAGCGCTACCATCGGTTCAAATTAAAGGAAGGTTTCCGCCAGGCAAAACAAGCACTGACCTTAAAAGAAATATACAACCTGCAAAAAGGAGATTACGTGACGCACATCGATCATGGTGTGGGACAGTTTTCCGGCCTGCAGACCATTGATGTGAACGGGAAACCACAGGAGGCAATCAGGCTGGTTTACAAAGACGGCGATGTGTTGTATGTCAGCATTCACTCGTTGCACCGCATTTCGAAGTTTACGGGGAAAGACGGTGCCGCTCCGAAAATGAACAAACTGGGAACGCAGGCTTGGGCAACCCTGAAGCAAAAGACGAAAAAACGAATCAAGGAGCTGGCGTTCGATTTGATCCAATTGTATGCAAAACGCAAATCTCAACCCGGTTTTGCGTTTTCTCCCGATACGTATCTTCAGAATGAGCTGGAAGCATCCTTTATGTATGAAGACACTCCAGACCAGTTGAAAGCAACGCAAGCGGTGAAAGAAGACATGGAGAAACCCATGCCGATGGATCGCCTGGTTTGCGGTGATGTCGGTTTTGGGAAAACGGAAGTGGCTATTCGTGCAGCATTCAAAGCAGTGGCCGACAGCAAGCAGGTAGCAATCTTGGTTCCCACAACCATTCTGAGTCATCAGCATGCGCGTTCTTTTGCAGAAAGGTTAAAAAATTTTCCAGCTAACGTGGACTACATCAATCGCTTCAAATCCGCGAAAGAAATAACAGCTACCCTGAAAAAAGTAGCAAGCGGCGAAATCGATATTTTGGTTGGAACACACAAAATTGTCAGTGATAAAGTGAAGTTCAAGGACCTGGGCCTGATTATTATTGATGAAGAACAGAAGTTCGGGGTAGCGGTGAAGGACAAACTGAAAACCCTGAAAACGACAGTTGATACGCTCACGCTTACCGCAACACCGATCCCGAGAACGCTGCAATTCTCCCTGATGGGTGCACGAGATCTGAGCATCATCAATACGCCGCCACCAAACCGTCAGCCGGTCCTAACGGAAGTCATTACCTTCAACGAAGAATCCATCCGCGATGCGATTTCTTATGAAGTAAGTCGCGGCGGACAGGTTTATTTTGTCAATAACCGACTGGCAAATATCAAAGAAATCGCGGGAATGATTTCGCGCTTATGTCCGGGAGTCCGGGTAGCTGTTGGTCACGGACAAATGGAAGGAAAACAGCTTGAAAAAATCATGATGGATTTCATCCAGGGAGAATACGATGTCTTGATCGCAACGACCATCATTGAATCCGGAATTGACATTTCGAATGCGAACACGATCATTATCAACGATGCACACATGTTCGGGTTGAGCGATCTGCACCAGCTGCGCGGCCGGGTGGGCCGTTCCAACAAAAAAGGATTCTGTTACCTCATTTCACAGCCGATCAGCCTTTTGACTTCCGAAGCACGCAAACGCCTGGAAGCGCTGGTACAATTCTCCGACCTGGGTTCCGGTTTCAACATTGCCATGAAAGATTTGGACATCCGCGGGGCCGGAAACTTATTAGGAGGTGAACAAAGCGGATTCATTTCCGAGATCGGTTTCGAGATGTACCAAAAGATACTCAACGAAGCCATGGACGAATTGAAAGAGGAAGAATTCAAGGACCTCTACGATGATCGCAACACCGAAACGATGGGTGCACATTTCGTGAAAGACTGCGTCCTGGAAACGGATTTCGAGCTGCGCATCACGGAAGATTACATCAACAACGTCTCGGAGCGTTTGAGCATATACCAGGATTTGGACAACCTGGAGACCAAGGAAGAGATCGAGAACTACAAACAGCAATTGATCGACCGCTTCGGGCCGCTTCCGAGGGTAGTGAAAGAACTATTACGTTCTTTCGAGCTGCGCTGGCTGGCACAGGAAATCGGCTTCGAGAAACTGGTGATCAAACAGGGTTCCATGATCGGTTATTTTGTGTCCAATCCGCAGAGCAAATACTACGAGTCGCCGATGTTCACACAAGTCCTGAAGTACGTGCAAAGCAACCCGAAAGACTGCAAAATGAGCGAGAAGAACGACAAGCTCCGTTTGATCTACAGCAACGTAATGAACATGGACCAGGCGTTTGAGCGCTTGGGGGAGGTGGTTGATTCCGAATGAAAGAGGTATTTCATGCTTTCTGTTTGGAAAGGGGAATGATAGGTGTTTTTAATAAACAAGAAATTCATAAATTCGAAGGATGAAAACAATCAACCACCTGCTTTCCTTTATCCGGCTTGACAGGAATATCAGGTACCACCATGACTATGCATCATTGCTTGATTTGATGAATCAAACTGAGCACGGATAAATTGAACCTGGGGATTGTCCGTACAAAAATCTCGGATTCTAAGTACATTATGTGAACTTTAATCAATGACTTTTCAGGACTTTCTTCAAGTCAAATGAATTGTTTAATTTTCCACAAATTAAATGATGAAAATTCAATTCTTCCTTCTAGTTGCAATGACTTTGCTGTCATTCACATCCGACAATAAGCCAACCGATTATTTGAATGTAAAGACGATTACATTCGATGAGAAAGTGTATGACTTGAAATGGTCCGCAAAAAACGACAATTATTATATCCAGGAATATTTAACAGATAATGACTCGCTTCCGGATTTCAATGAAATGATTTCCTTATTTGTTTTGAATGAGAACGTATCGATTGAGGATGCTGTTGCGGTAAAAATAAACGAATTAAAGGAGGCTAAGAAAACAGATCCTGTTTGTAACTATGCAATAACAAGGAATTCGGATGATAAAACCATATTGATCGATTTTCTGCGAGGAGAAGCCGAAGGTGATTATAGTACAATCGTTGAATTCAATTTATATCGATACAAGCAGGTTAAGATTGGAAAGAATAAAAATGCAATTCTGGTTCTTGCCTTTTCAAAGAGAGCCTATAGTTACAAAATCACTCCTTTTTTAAAATCATTGGGTGAAATGAGGTTGGAATTAATCGGCAAGATATTTCAAGTTGAAATGCCAGAAATAAAACTGGTTAATTAACCCCTTCCCTCAACCAAAGCTCCCCTTAAATCAATGGATTACTAATCATCTTTCTCAACTCGGATAAAACCCGTAGCTTGCACCAAACTAGTACGCTATGAAGCTAAAAACCACCTCATTTCTATTTGCGCTATTATTGAGTACATCCTTTGGGGTAAATGCCCAGCAAACACACACCTGCCGGCATGTCAATCCCGATACGGAGGCGCTGAAGAATATCAAATCGCTTTTGGCCCATTCTCAGAAATCTACTGATCTGAAAATTATCCCGGTGGTTTTTCACGTGCTGCATCAGAATGGGTCGGAGAATATCAGCCAGGCCCAGGTTTGGGACGAGTTACAGAACCTGAATGAAGATTTCCAGAGAATGAATGCGGACACTACGCTTGTAACAGCTCCTTTTGATACGATTAAGGGCAAGGCAAATTTCGAATTCCGTTTGGCGACAATCGCTCCTAATGGAAACCCGACTGATGGAATAGACCGGATTTTTAGTCCGCTGACGAATGTAGGTGATGAAACAGCCATGATCAATGCCTGGGATTCTCACAAATACGTAAATATCTGGGTTGTGAGACAAACGATTCCCGGAGTGTTTGGGTTTACTAGTAATCCTTTAACAAGTCTGAATTCATGTAATCAGGGGATTGTAATTTTGAATGAATCTGTGGGATCGATCGGAACAGGAAACACTTCGTTGCGGCACATACTGACTCATGAAATGGGTCAGTATTTCGGATTGTTTCACACGTGTGGAAACCAGGATTTGGGGGAATCATGCAATTACTCGGACGGAATAATTGATACGCCGATCTCGAAAGGAAACAGTTTCTGCAATTTAAGTGTTAATTCCTGTGATGACACTGACGATGCTGCCAGTTTTGCCTATTGGGGATTTGATCCGCGCGATAATATTGAGAATTTCATGGAATTGTCATACTGCCAGCGCATGTTTACCAACGGACAGGTGGATTTGATGCGCTCTGTGGTGGAAAGTCCGCTTTATAGCAGGGATCAGCTGTGGACTCCAGCTAATTTGAACGCAACAGGAACTGCTGGTGCTACCCCTCCGGTTGCTGAGGTTGCCCCAAATTCAAACTTTTCTATTTTGAGCAATAACAACAACTCGAACCCTTTTACTTACGGAATGATTTGTGCTGGCGATGACGTTCAATTTTCTACGGAAAACGGATTAACTCCTTTCGGAACAACTTTTTATTCCTGGTCTTTTCCGGGAGGTAACCCGGCGACTTCTCCGCTGGAAGATCCGATTGTGACTTATGCGAATCCGGGATATTACAACGTAACATTGACGGCTACGGGTCCGCATGGATCAACAACAACAACCAGAAATGCGATGATTTATGTAAGCGGCAGCTGGCCGGAATTTACCGGACCTACGGTTCAGGATTTCAACACTTCAGGAAATTTCTGGCAGAGTCAGAATATGCAGGATGACAGCGGCTATTTCCAACATATCGCTAACGGCGGAATGCAGAATACCGGCTGTTTTTTACTGGGAAACCATTACGAAGCAGACACTACTGAGCCTTGTTATCTGGCAGATGCCCGGCAGATTAATGGAAGTAAGGACAACCTGATTTCACCTGCTTTTGATTTGTCGACGTCAACTGGTATCACAATTTCATTTGATTATGCATATGGCTCGGCAGCCGTTCCGGATTCTGCAACCGAAGTGTTGAAGGTATATTATTCCAGGGATTGCGGGGAAACCTGGGTACAGAAAAAGATGATTAGTGATACGGCATTGATTACTGCTTTTGCAGCACAGAATTCGATGTATTTGCCAGCTCAAAATCAGTGGAAACAGGTATCTTTTCCTTTTACTACCACTTCAACAGATACGAAGACGCGTTTCAAGTTTGAGTTCATTGCTTCGAACTTTTCCAATAACCTCTACATCGATAATTTTGTGATTGATGGTGTGCTTGGTATATCTGACAGCGAATTATCCGGAATCAGCATTTTCCCAAACCCTTCGCAAAAAGGAGGAACGATTGGAATCTCTGGATTGAGCGGCTCCAAAGCAGATTTAACAATCAGAGATATCCAGGGAAAATTGGTTTACCAAAAAGAATTATCCGGAAGTGACCTGCAATTGAATACGGATCTGAAATCGGGATGTTATTTGATAGAAGTCACGCAAAAAGGATCTAAGTTTTTGACTCGATTGATTATCGATTAACCGGTTGGTTCCCGGATTTGTACTATGGAAGATAAAAGTGGTCTCGGATTGCTCTGAGTTTTTAATCACTTTTCGGGTAGGGTTTTTAGGTTGTCCGGGTTTTCAGATCGCAAAGTTGTAAATTCGGGTGTTCCCAAAGATACGAACAGATTTTTATTTAAATCACTGATTTTAAATCAATTGAGTTAATAAGGGGAATGGTATTCGTTTACAAATATGAAAAGAAAACCCCGATGATGAGTCGGGGTTTTTTGGTGTGTGTTATAAAATTTCGTTGAGCGTAACATTACTATTGTAAAAAGAAACAATTTCGTTTCGGCTCCCGTCAAAGTAAAACTTCAAAATGTAGTCCGCCAAATAATCGCGGTACTGCTCGCGGCCAATTTTCGGAAGGTAAATGTAACCTCTTCCCATTGGTTTGTGCTTGATGAATTTTTTGCGTTCCAGGATCCTTACAATAGTTGAGACAGTGTTGTAAGCGGGTTTTGGGTTCGGGTACATGTCAACAATTTCCTTTACTGTCGCCTTTTCCAATTTCCAAAGCCGTAACATGACTTTCTCTTCTGCGGGTGTTAGTCTTTCCATGTTATAATAGTTTGTGGTAATGTGACAAATCTAACAAAAAAAGTGTATCCTGCAAACTATTTACTTACAATTTTAGTTTTACTTTCAAATCCTTTGCTAAACCGTTTTTGTTTAAGTAAATATTGATTGTTTTCAAACGGAAATAATTCTCGGAAACGTATAGATATCCTTGTGGTAAATTATCCGTTCCCCAGGAATTTTTCACCAAAAAGTAGCGTGTTCCGTTTTGATCCTTAAACAAACCTACAATGTGCATTCCGTGGTCATCTGTTGTTAATTTCCCGTCGTACCCTTCCTGACGTAATTCCTGCGTAACGGTTTTCTCTTTTACCGGTTCCAAAAATGCATTGGAAGTTTTTGCAGCTCCCGCATCGTTGAATGATTTGTTGTCTTTTCCACGCGTTTGGATAGTAGACTCGTCTTCCGGCAAAATGGCAATACCCTGACGGAAATTGAAGCCTTTCTCGGAAACATCCGCTCCCCAAGCCAAAGTGTATCCATTCTTCAATGCGTTTTCTGCAACGGCAACCATATCTTCCAACGGAACATTGTAACTGTCTCCCCAAGCCCAGTTGTCCGGAATAGCGATTTCACAAGTTTCGTAGAACGGATCGTTACTGAATGAAGTAATGGAAACATACTCGTTCATATTCAGTCCGAGAGAAGCTGCATAGGTTATCGGCGTGTATTTCTTCCCATCGAGTGTAAATTCCGTTACGTCGGGACCCAAATAAGCATCCAGGATCGAGGAGAATGCTTTTTTCCATTCTTTACCGATTCCGTGACCCTTCTGAACTTCGGCAAGAACGGTTTGCATGAAACTATTCAATACGGCAAATAATTCTTCGTGATTATAAGTGGTTTTTCCATTCGTTAATCCCGTGTAAACACTTTTAGGAACAATCCCGTAACGTTTGATCACGTAAGGAATATCGTGAAATGCACCTCCTTCGGCAAAGTTGATTTTTCCGTCCATACGGATAAAACGCTCTGCTTTGGATTCGTATGCTTTACGTACAATGTACATTTCAGATAATTCAGCCGGATTTTTGTGTCCCAAACGGATCAATTCACTTTCGAAAAAGGACAAGGAAGAAAAACTCCAGCAGGTTCCTGTCATTCCCTGGCTTTCAACCGGATTTGCATCTAATTGAACTACTTTGGTGAATTGGTACTTACTGTCTGTAGCGTTTGTTACTGTTTGTCCAAAGGCAATTTGGGTACTTAGAGCCAAGGCTCCAAATAAAAGATGTTTTTTCATTTTTCTAGTTTATGGCCCCTAAAATAGAAATTTAAGCGCAAACACACTTGTTCTTTACTGTATAAGTTGAAAGCGCCTTCCCGGAAGAGAGCGAACTAAGCCTTTGAATTCCAAGCTCAATAAATCACTGGAAACTTCACTGACAGTGAGGGCCGAGAGGTAACCGATGGTATCTAAGGTCAGTTCCGGTTTGGTTTTTAGGACAGCCATAATTTTTTCCTCTCTTACATTAAGTTCCACAAATAACGACCGCTGTTGCCCGGAAGGTGTTTCCGCAGTCTGCCAATTCATACTTTGGATCAAATCCTTCGAATTGCGGATCAACTGGGCTTGGTTTTTTTGGATCAAACCCAAACAGCCCGAGGAAAACGGCCTGGAGACATCGCCTGGATAGGCAAAAACATCCCGGTTATAATCTGCAGCAAGAGAGGCTGTAATTAAGGAGCCGCCTTTTTCACCGCTTTCAATAACAATGGTTGCATCGGTCAAACCCGCAACAATCCTGTTCCGCATGGGGAAGTGTTGTGGTTCGGGTTTTTGGGAAGGAATAAACTCACTAATGATTCCGCCGGTTTCCAACATGCGTTCTGCTATTTTCCGGTGTTCTCCCGGGTACATTTTTGCCAGGCCATGACCCAAAACTCCCCAAGTCGGAAGCTGGTGTTTCAGGGCTTCGAGATGCGCATACACATCGATTCCGTAGGCCATGCCACTGACAATCGTAACGTGTTGTGACGCCAATCCTTCAATGAGCTCATGAGTGAGGGCTTTTCCGTAATCCGTTGCATGGCGGGTCCCAACTATGGAAACCAATTTAGGAGGATTCCAATCGATATTTCCCTTGGTATAAAGCAGTAAAGGTGCATCGGCGCATTGTTTCAATCTTCGTGGGTAGTTTTTCTCCGTGAAAAAAACGGTCTTCCCGCCAATCCGGTCCAGTTCCTGCAAAACTTTATCGGCTTCCTTTAGGGCGTTCAACCGCAACTTCAGGGAAACGAAATCGGCCGGAATTCCCGGAATTCGGGCAAGGTTCAAACGCTTTTCTGTGAAAAATGCCTCCAGGTCGTTGAAGTGAGAAACAATTACCCGTGCTCGTCGACTTCCGATACCACTTAAAAAGGTAAGTGCAATTTGATGATGAATGGTTGTAAAATTCAATTTTTTGGTACTTTGGTCTATTGAATATAAGAAAAAACACCGGTATGAAGCAAGTGCTACTCCTACTTTTTTTGGCCCCGATTTCACTTTTTTCTCAAGAGATTGTTGGAGCTGTTTCGGACGTGGAAACAAAGCAACCGATTCCTTTTGCACAGTTAAAAATCATCGGTGGAAACAGCACGCAAGCAAACGAAAACGGGGAGTTTTCATTTAAGATCGGGGCATTTCCTGCTACCTGTGTTATCTCGGCGACGGATTATTATTCGGATACCATTATTATTACTTCCAACCGGATTGAAGCGATCCGATTAAAACCCCTGATATCCGTGCAGGACATCGGACCGGTTGTTGTAGCAGCATCGCGTAGAAAGCAGTCTGTACAGGAATTGACCATTTCGCTCGATATCATTAAACCGGAATTGATTGCAAATAAAGGAATAACGGATCTGGAACAGGCTGTTGATCAAGTTCCCGGAGCTTATGCCATGGACGGACAAGTCAGCATTCGGGGCGGAAGCGGATTTACATACGGAGCGGGAAGCAGGGTGTTGGTCCTGTGGAATGAAATTCCATTGCTTTCGGCTGATGTGGGTGATGCGAAATGGAATTCGATTCCCATTGAAAATGTGCAGCAAGTGGAAGTGATCAAAGGCGCGTCTTCCGTATTGTATGGTTCGGGAGCGTTGAACGGGATGATTTCTCTGATCGAGCGGGAACCGACTGAAAAAGCAAGTTTGAATGTCCAGGTGCAGGGAGGAATCTACGACAACCCGAAACGTGCAAGTTTGAAATGGTGGAGCAAGAACCCGACCTTTTACCAGGGAGATTTGACTTTTTCAAAGCAATTCGGCAGATTTGGATTGACACTGGGCGCTTACGGTTATACAAATGATGGGTATCGCCAGGGAGAAACGGAAGATCGCGGTCGATTTAACGGAACGATCAGTTACCGGCCGGGTAAAATTAAAAATTTCAAAGCTTCATTGGGTTGGAACGCACAGTTGCAAAAAACAGGGAATTTCATCATCTGGGAAAGTGATTCATTGGCTTACCAACCATTTGGTGGCGCAGATACCAGCGTAGCGGGCTCTAGCCTGACTTACAACCGCGGAGTGCGCGTATCTGTTGATCCGTCGATCAAATACGTCGATCGATTCGGGAACAAACACCAGTTGAGAGGAAGACTTTACTTTATAGACAATAAGAATTATACGAACCTGTCCCAAAGTTCCAAATCGGAGGTTTGGTATGGAGATTACCAGTTTCAGCGTGGATGGAACAATAATTCGTGGGTACTGACGACCGGAGTGACTGCCATTGCGAATGAGGTGAAATCCTATCTGTTCGGTGATCACAATTCCCTGAACGGTGCGTTGTATTTGCAGGGAGAGAAAAACTGGAAAAAAGTAAATATCGTTGCGGGAATTCGCGGAGAATATTTCCAACAGGACGGAAGACAAGGGGATTCGGATTATTATTTTGGGAAGGATTCCACAACGAAAATTCCGGTCAGACCAATTCTCAGAGCCGGAATTCATTACGCTGTGACAAAACATACCCATTTACGTGCTTCTTTCGGACAAGGGGTTCGTTATCCAAGTGTTGCAGAAAGATATACAACAACTTCTGTTGGTGGTCTGCTCATCTTTGCAAATCCGGATTTGAAACCGGAAACCGGTTGGGCAGCGGAAATCGGGGTGAAACAGGGAGTGAAGATTGGAAAATGGAAGGGATTTGTGGATGTTGCAGGATTTATCAATCACTACGACAACATGATGGAATTCACCTTCGGCTTCTATAAACCGGATTCAATCCCGTTCAGTTTTAATCCGAATGCTCCGGGATACTATAAAAAATGGTTCGGGTTTCGCGCGCAAAATGCAGAATCTGCAGAAATAACGGGAGCTGAAATCTCCATCTCGGGTGAAGGATACATGGGACCGTTCCGGGTTTTGGCTTTATTGGGCTATACCTATATGAACCCGATCTCGAAAAACCAGGATTCCGCTTACCGTTCCACTTTTTCCGATACGAGTTCCAATTTATTGAAATACCGTTTCAACCATCTGGCAAAAGCAGATCTTCAATTGGAGTATAGAGGAATCAGTGTCGGAGGGTCGATGCGCTTGAATAGTTACATGAAAAACATCGATAACATTTTTGAGAATGGGTTTTTGGGTCAGCAAATCCTGCCGGGATTGAAAAATTACCGGGAAGAGCACCACGGAATTACCGTTGTATTTGACGCACGGATCGGTTATTGTTACAAGGAGAAGTACAAAATCGCGTTTATCATAAACAACATTGCAAATACCGAATACATGACCAGGCCGGGTGATATTCAGGCGCCGCGGACTTTTATGCTGCAGCTGAATTACAAGCTTTAACCAGAAGGTCAAATAGGCTCACATATTCAAATGTTCTTCGTTCTTTCACCTCGAAGGTTGAAAAATGATTTGCTTTTGGATTAAAGCGTACAGTCTGAATTCAAGTACGGAAAACCGCAACTCTCTTTTGCTGAACAATTTATTTCTTTGTTTCTAAAATTAGAGAAATGAAACACCTAATGCTACTTTTAATATGTGGAGGAATAGTTTGTTCCTGCACCATTACAAAACGCCATTTCGGAAACGGATATCACGTAGAATGGAACCGAAAAATTAAATCGATACCGAATTCCTCCGAAACTTTGAGTATGGAATCGCCGGATGTGCATGTGGAACTGAAAAGTAACGACTCTTTAAGTGTAGGCCAAACGGAAAGCATGGAACAAGTTGCTGTTGAAACCAAAAATGTGATCGAAGATCTTCGGGTGGAAGAACCGCCCTTTCCATTCGAAGTGGAAATTCAAAAAGAGCAGCAAATTAAGTCCGGCGAATCTTCACCGGTGAAAGAAACCGATGATGAGGCAGAAGAAGTTCCGAAACGAATAATGCATCCCTTGACCTGGGCAATTTGGGGCGCGTGGAGTATTGGGATTGTTTTTATTTTCTTCGTCACATTCTATGCTGAAGCTCTGATTGGTGTTGCAGTGTTTTTTTTTCTGGCCATGATTTTCGCGTTTTTCATTATCCATTCTCTTAGAAAGCATCCGGAGAAATACCGATTGAAAAAGTTGAGTTACGGTTTCGTAATACCGGCGATTATTTTTGGTGGAATTGTACTTGCAGGGTTAGGGCTTTTCCTGATTATGATGCTAGCTTAATTTGATCCGAAAAATGTGATAATCACCTTCGCTTTCGCTTTCCCGACAACGGAAGCTAAGCTTTCTTCGCTTTGTTCCTTTACACGTTTTACGGATTTGAACGTCCTGATGAGGTCCTGAACGGTTTTTTCACCGATTCCGGGAATGGTTTCCAATTCGTTATTCAATGCACTTTTGCTTCTGCGATTGCGGTGATGCGTGATCCCGAAACGATGTGCTTCATTCCGCAAGTGCTGAATGACCTTAAGGGTTTCGGAACGCTTATCCAAATAAAGCGGTAAGCTGTCACCGGGATAAAACAATTCTTCCAAACGTTTCGCAATTCCGATAATGGCAATTTTTCCCCGAAGGTTCAGTTTTTCCAGCGATTCCAGTGCTGCGCCCAGCTGGCCTTTTCCACCATCGATGATAATCAGCTGAGGCAAAGGCTGTTCTTCTTCCAGGAGTCTTCTGTAGCGACGATAAACCGCTTCACGCATGGTAGCAAAATCATCCGGACCTTCCACGGTTTGGACATTGAAATGACGGTAATCCTTTTTGCTTGGCTTGGCATCTTTGAACACAACACAGGCCGAGACCGGGTTTGTTCCCTGGATATTCGAGTTATCGAAACATTCAATATGTACGGGAAGCTCCTTCAAACGCAGGTCGTTTTTCATGGTTTCCAGGATGCGATTGGTATGTTTTTCAGGATCCTTGATCTTCTCCTGTTTGATTTTTTCCATGCGGTAAGACTTTGCATTTCGCAGAGAAAGATCAATCAATGCTTTTTTGTCGCCACGCTGCGGGGCAAAAAACCGAACACCTTCCATTTCCCAATCAACGTTCGTTTCGACCAGGATCTCCTTTGCCTCGCTTTGGAAACGCTCCCGCAATTCGGGGAGAACAAACGTGATGATGTCTGCTTGTGTTTCGTCCAGTTTTCGTTTCACCTCAACGGTAATTCCATGAATGATCGCACCGTGGTTAATAACTAGGTAATTCACGAAAACAAGGTCGTTATCTTCCACCATGGAAACCACATCCACCTGGTGAATGGTCGGAGAAACCACCGTTGACTTCGCCTTGTATTTTTCAAGGATCTCGATACGGGTTTTGATATCGTGGGCTTCTTCAAATCGGAAATCCGCAGAAGCCTGCTGCATCAACTGCTTCAGGTTTTGAATTACGCTGTAAATATTCCCTTTTAGAATTCCTTCGATCTGTTCGATCATTCCATTGTATTCGGATGCTTTCTGCTTTCCTTCACAAGGTCCTTTGCACTTGCCTATGTGGTATTCCAAACAAACTTTGTAGGCGTTTTTTTCAATTTTATTCGCCGACAGGTCCAGAGCACAAGTACGCAGGGGAAACAAATCCCGGATCAGGTCCAGCAAGGTATGCATCACACGTCCGCTCGGATACGGACCATAATACCGGGACCCGTCCTTGACAACGATCCGTGTAGAAAAAACGCGGGGGAACGGTTCCTTTTTGACACAAATCCAGGGATAGGTTTTATCGTCCTTTAACTGAATATTGTATTTTGGAAGGTATTTCTTAATGAGGTTGTTTTCCAGTAGGAGCGCATCCATTTCCGAATCCACAACGATGTATTGAATATCGGCGATCTTCTTTACAAGAATGTACGTTTTCGCGTGCTCATGATTCTTTTTGAAATAGGAAGTAACCCTTTTTTTGAGATTTTTGGCCTTCCCAACATACAGAATGGTTCCGTTCTTATCGAAATATTGATACACTCCGGGTTTATCAGGCAGTGTTTTCAATTTTAATCCGATGTCCATTTTTTTGTCCTCCACTATGTAAAGTTAAGCAAGAAGTATTAAAATAGGGAAATAGTTGCAGGGATAAATAAGTGCTTAAGCCTAAAGTTTTGGGAATTAATCTATTTTTGCATAAATCTCAAGATGATGAAAAGAGTTATTGTTTTTTCTTTATTGTTAATTGGTGGCGCAGGGTCCTTAATGAATTGTAACGGGTCCAAAAAGTTAGGATCGGGATTTAATCTTTTCCCGGTAGAACAAGATCGTCAGTTGGGTGCTCAGGTAGCAGCTGAAATTGATGGAAACCCGAAGGAATATCCCTTACTGGATTCGGCTTCACACAAAGAAATATATCAGTACCTGTATAAAATCCGGAATACCATTTTGAATTCAGGACAAGTGCAGCACAAAGGGGATTTTGCGTGGAGATTGCGTATCATTCACGATGACAGCACATTGAATGCATTTTGCACTCCGGGTGGCTACATTTACGTTTATACCGGGATTCTGAAATATTTGGACAATGAAGCTCAATTGGCCGGTGTATTGGGACATGAAATTGCACACGCGGATTTTCGCCATTCTACACGTCAAATGACACAGATGTACGGGGTTCAAACATTGCTTTCAATTATTGCCGGGGATCATCAGCAGTTGGCACAGATTACCTCCGGACTGGTCGGTTTGAAATTCTCCCGCAACCATGAAGCGGAAGCAGATAAAGGCTCGGTAACATACCTTTGCCCGACGGTTTACCAGGCAGATGGCGGAGCAGGATTTTTTGAAAAGATCAACGCTGCAGGAGGTTCCCGCGTACCGGAATTCTTAAGTACACATCCGAATCCTGAAAATCGCATAGAAGCATTCAGGAACTACCGCATTGAAATGGCCTGTCAGGGAGTAAATGATTTTGCTTCTGAGTATAAAAAGATCATGGCCAAATTACCTTAAACATCAGTATGCAATTATTTCTTGGAGACGGAAGCTATATTTTAACAAATGAAGGAATAGATTGTGCTATTCCTCTGGAAGGATCGGAACAAAATGTGTGTGCGTGGTACGTTTCACCACCGGTTATTGAACCTGTGCGGGAAAATGGCTGGGTAGGCGCAGTGGTAGAAGGCGGAAGTGTTAATTTCCGTTCAATCCGGTTCAATCCGCACGGACATGGAACGCATACGGAGTGTTTGGGACACATTACTTCTGAGGTACATTCCGTAAACGGCATCATTGATAAATTGCTGTATTCTGCGGTTGTTATTACGGTTTCCCCGGAAATCCGCTTACAGCCCGACGGATCCGTTGACCGCGTAATTACGGCAGCAACTATTTCTTCTCAATTAACAGGAATGAAGAGTGAAGCACTTCTCATACGCACACTTCCGAATGAGGAGGGGAAAATGCACGTGAATTATTCCGATACGAATCCTGCTTATTGCGATGTGGATATTTTGCCGATCCTGAATGAATTGGAGGTGCTTCATTTATTGATCGACACGCCTTCGGTCGACCGGGAAAAAGATGGGGGAGAATTGGCTTTTCACCATGGTTTTTGGGGTGTTCCGAAGCAAGAACGGTTTGATAGAACAATTACGGAAATGATTTATGTTCCGGACGGCATTCCGGATGGAGAATATATGCTGAATCTTCAAACCGCACCCTTTGTAAACGATGCAACACCAAGCAGACCGGTTTTGTTTCCGCTTCATCGAAACGCGGAGGATTAAAAAGATTATATTTGCTATAAATTAAAAATTGGCGCTATTTTTGGTGCCTTGAAACGGACAAATTTTTAAAACATGAAACGAATTTTTGCTTTTGCAGTTTTATCTCTTCTTGTTGTAAGTTGTGCTCAAAAAATTCCTTACACAGATCAAGTAAAACAGGATTTTGATTTGACACCGGAGAACATGACGAAGGTTCAGTTTTATACGTCTTCGAATATTATTTTGGAGAAAAGTCAATCTTCAGGGAATCAGGGAACCGGTAATTCGGGAGAGTTGGTTGTGAGCTCTTCCAAAACACAGGACCGGATAATTATCCCGACAAATACCAGAGGCGTTTTTGAAAAAATAGGACCGAATAACGAGGTAATCGTTCGTTTTGAAGTTGGCTCGGGTCGTGTCGTTAAATTTGCAACACGTGCTACGCAGACAAGCGGAAAATACTATCTGGTTGCAGATTGGAAAAACAACGGAGGAACGATGGAATACGGAGGTGAGACATATACGATTGCTTCCGGTGGAAGCAGCGCGTTTTTGCAGGTTCGTATAAAGAAACTTCAGAAGACAAAACGAAAAGACCGGGTGGTTAAAGGAATGAAAGTTTAGTTCCGGATAGAAGAATATTGGAAACGGGAACACTAATTGTGTTCCCGTTTCTTTTTAACTTTGCAGCAATGAATTTTTTGATTGACAATTACAACATTTGGAAGGCACTGCACATTATTTTTGTGGTAAGCTGGTTTGCAGGGTTGTTCTATATGGTGAGATTGTTTATTTACCATACGGAAGCCAACGCGAGACCCGATGATGAAAAACGGGTCTTACAACAGCAATTCAATGTCATGCAAAACCGCTTGTGGTATATTATCACAACTCCGGCAATGATCCTTACTGTTGTTTTCGGAACATTGATGCTTTTTGCAAATCCGGGACTTTTAAAAATGCCTTGGATGCATATCAAATTGACTTTTGTAGTGATTCTTCTCGTATACCATTTCATCTGCCAGGGAATTATGAACCGATTGAAAGATGGTTCGTCTAAATGGACTTCGGGTCATTTGCGCATGTGGAATGAATTGGCAACATTAATTTTGGTTGCGATCGTGTTCCTGGTTATTTTGAAAACAAGTTTGGGCTGGATTGGTGGTGTGATCGGATTCTTTGGGGTTGGGATTGCATTGATGTTGGGGATCAGACTGTATAAAAAGCTGCGGAAGAACTAATTTGCCTCACGTAATATTGCGTTATTACGTCAAAAAAGCACAATTTCGAAAATAAGTCAATACCTTTACAAAAAGACTTGAAAATGACTTACGAAAATATCCTTGTGTCTCAAAACGGACACATTCAAACAATCACAATTAATCGCCCGAATCAATTAAATGCATTAAACAAACAAACGATTTCCGAATTGAATTACGCACTGAGTGCAGCTAATGAAGATTCCGGAACGGGAGTGGTGATTCTTACCGGGTCCGGAGAGAAAGCATTTGTTGCAGGTGCCGATATTAAGGAGTTTGCGGATTTTTCCATTGAAAAAGGTCGTGAGTTGGCTGCTCAGGGACAACAGCTATTATTTTCTTTCATTGAAAACATGACCACTCCGGTGATTGCCGCGGTCAACGGATTTGCTTTGGGCGGTGGATTGGAACTGGCAATGGCATCACACATTCGTATCGCATCTGTCAATGCAAAAATGGGGCTTCCTGAAGTTTCATTGGGAGTCATTCCGGGATACGGAGGAACACAGCGTTTGGCTCAGCTGGTTGGTCGTGGGAAAGCAAACGAAATGATCTTTACTGCCGGAATGATTACTGCAGATGAAGCAAAATCATGGGGATTGGTCAACCATATATGTGAACCGGCAGAACTGATGGACCTGGCAAATGAACTGGCAGGAAAAATTCTGAAAAATTCCGGAACGGCCATAGCATCTGCTATCCGTGCAGTCAACGCATTGTATTCGGAAGGCGGACAAAAAGGATTTGACAAAGAAGTGGAAGAATTCGGCTTATGCTTCGGTACAGCTGATTTCAAAGAGGGTACTACGGCATTCATAGAGAAAAGAAAACCAAACTTCCGAGGATAATTGAATCCGCTTAAAAAGTTACTGGGGCAAACGGCTGTTTATGGGTTGTCGAGTATTCTGGGCAGAACCCTGAATTACTTATTGGTACCATTGTATACGTTGGTTTTTAAAGAGCCTTCTGATTATGGTGTGGTTTCACAGTTGTATGCTTTTGTTGCTTTTTTAATGGTTCTACTGACTTTTGGAATGGAGACGACTTATTTCCGTTTCATCCAGGATCATGAGGACCGGCAGCGGATTTTCCGGAACAGTTTTCTAACGGTTATTATACTGAATGTCGTGTTTTTTTTCGGGATGTTCTTCTTCAATCGTGGAATTGCAGACCTGTTGCTTTTTAACGATCATCCGGAATACATTATCCTGATGTGCGCTATTGTAGTGATTGATGCCTCATCCAGCTTGCCTCTGGCTAAATTACGAGCGGAGGAAAACGCACGGAAATTTGCCATCATTCAATTTTCTTCGATCGGAGTCAATATCCTGCTGAATGTTATTCTGCTTCTTTTGTTCTTCGACAAAGACGATCCTTCCAAAGGGGTCATTTATATCCTGGCAGCGAATTTGGTGTCAAGCTTGGTCAAGCCAATTATGCTGCGGAAGGATTTCATTCAGATTACTTTTAAGATCGATCCGGTGTTGCTGAAACAAATGCTGGTTTACGCTATTCCGATTGTGATTGCCGGTTTTGCCGGGATAATCAACGAAACGATCGACCGGATCATGCTGAAGCAGATGTTGTATGATCCTGCAAATGGTGTGACCGCGAAAATGGCGGATGCACAAATCGGGATTTACAGTGCCTGTTACAAACTGGCGATGTTAGTGACTATTTTGCTGCAGGCTTACCGGTATGCGGCAGAACCGTTCTTCTTCAACCAAATGAAGAACCAGGATCGCAATAAGCTGTATGTCAAACTCATGAACTACTTCGTGGCGATGGTTTGTATCGTCTTTTTGGGTGTTTCCATGAACCTGGATATTTTCAGGTATTTCATTTCCACCAAAGCATATTGGGAAGGACTTTCCATTGTACCCATTCTTTTGCTGGCAAACGTTTTCCTGGGAATTTATTTCAACCAAAGTATCTGGTACAAGCTGACGAACCAAACCAAGTTTGGAGCTTATATTTCTATTATGGGAGCCATACTGACCATCACCATCAATTATTTGTTTATTCCGGAATATGGTTACAAAGCAAGTGCATGGGCTACTTTAATCGTCTATGCATTCCAAATGGTGGTTTCCTATTTCTGGGGACAAAAACATTTCCCGATTAAATACAACCTGCGTAAGTTCTTCTTATACATGGGATTAAGTATTCTGATCTATTTTATTTCTACCCGAATACCTTACGGCGATCATGGGGTTATTAAATTCGTCTTGAATAATTTATTGATCATCTTCTTCGTTTATGTCGTCCTTTCAATAGAAGGAATCAAACTTTCTGCACTGCGCAGAAAATAAACCCCGTCTATCACATTGACAAACGGGGGTTTAAGATGAATGAAAGTTTACTTGATTACTTTATAAGTCTTAGAGGAATTTTCTCCCGAAAGGATCAATAAATATGTTCCGGATGAAATCGTTTCCAATTGATCCAATTTCACCATTCCGGAATTTACAGAACTCATTTCCGAAAGCACACGACCGTTCAAATCAACCAGCTTCAAGGATCGGATAGCGCCGTCTTTGTTGTCTACGGAAATAGCATTACCGAATGGATTCGGGTAAACAGAAATAATATCCAGGGCATGTTCGTCCACTCCAAGTGTAGAGAAGTGAATGGCCATTCCATCGAAGTATACGACCTGTTCGATTTTAAAGAAGTCATTTCCGGATTTGTTCGGGCAATAAACAGTAATCGTCAAGGTGTAATACCCGGGATTTCCAATCAAAGCAAGTGTATCACTAATGTAAACGGTGTCCGTTGGGGAATAAACTGCCCAGGTAACGTACAAGCTTTGGTTGCTTGGATTGTAAACTGCCTGGTACAAAGAAGCCGAATCGATCGTGTTGTAATCGATTACACAGTTCGTCACCAGGTCCGTATACAAAGTATCGTTAATTGCACCGTTCGGGTAGGGATTGTTGTTGTAAGTGGAAGAAGAATCTGCAATGACAAAGTTTACGGTTGCAGAATCACTTCCGGAATCCCAAACCGAAACGGAATAAATCCCCGCGCAGAGGGTTGATATGGAATTGGTCGTTTCACCGGTGCTCCATGCAATGGTGTAAGGAGCAACTCCACCGCTCGGAGTAACTGAAGCGGAACCACTGCAATTATTTGTCAGATCATCCGCTGAAGTTAAGTTTGCGGAGAGAATGTTTATGGAGTCGGTAATTGTTATGATTTCTGTGATCTCACATCCGTTTTGATCGCGGCAAACAATATCGTAATTTCCCGGACAAAGATTAAGAATTATTGAAGCAGCATTGAATGAAGTTCCGCCGTCCCAGGAATATTCATAAGGTGCAGCCCCTCCCGTTGCCGTAATCGTCGATGAACCAATGCAGTTGCCGTTTATTGTTCCGGTCTCACTGAAAGACGCGGTAAAATTGACACATGGATTTGTAATCGTAAAATTGGCGGTCACTGTATCGGCACTATCCCAAACCATGACACTGTAGTTCCCAACACACAAATTGCCAATTACGCTTGTCGTTTCTCCGGTGCTCCAAAGGTAGGAATAAGGACCTGGGCTACCTGTTGGCGCTGCTGAAGCATTACCCATACAGTTACCGGTAAGATCACCTTCAGTTGTGAGGTTAATTGAAAACGGAGGTGGCGTATAGGTTACCGTAACGAACAAATTGTTTGTTACGCAACCCATTGCATCTGTACAATATACGGTATAGTTTCCTATGCATATATTGGAAATGGATTGTGTTGTAGCACCTGAATTCCAGTTGTATGTATATGGTGCAACACCTCCGTATGGAGTGAATGTAACGGTACCGTCACATATCCCCGGGCCGGATGTCGGAGTGTAGCTGGTTATACCTGTGAAACCTGTGCAGTCATCCGTGATAGTGAAATTAACAGTAACCGTATCTGTTCCGGTATAAACAGTTACCCAGTAATTTCCAACGCATAACATATTGACAAAACCGGTTGTTTCTCCGGTGCTCCACAAATAATTGTAAGGACCACCTGATCCCGTTGGAGCAACTTGTGCAGATCCAACACAAGACATGTTCATGTCATTAACAATCGTTAAATTCGGAGAAATGGTACTGAGAGAAGTATCTGAAACGGTAGCTGTAAAAGACGCCGTACAGTTCATTGCGTCCGTACAAGTTACCAAATAAGTTCCGGCACAAAGATTGGAAAAGGTTGAAGCAGATGTTTGAGACCCACCCCCGATAGTAAATAGGTAAGGAGCCGTTCCTCCAAATGCAAAAGTTTGTACGACAGCATCACAATTTCCCGGAGTACAGTCCGTTAACGAAGTCGAAAAAGTGATGTTCGGGCAAGAATCGTTGACCGTGAAAGAAACAATTTGTGTAAAACCGGTGGAATCTAATACCAGGAAGTAATCTCCGGCGCATAAGTTTGAAACGGTTTGTCCGCCTGTTGCGATGATTGTGATGGTATCGTCTTCATACCAATTCCAGGTACAGCCACTAAAATATGCACTGTCGTAAAAAGTGGCAATTCCGTCACACTGTCCGGAACCGGAAGTATGAATTGTAGAAATAGTTTGTGCTGTAACCAGGCACGAATTGGTAAGTACGATCAATAGCAGATATAGGTGCTTCATTGGTTTAATTTTGCTCAAATCTAACAGATTGATTGAAATCCTGCAACTCTTTTTCATTTATTGCGTATAGATGGTGTGATTTTCATAACTTTGTGTCATGTTGACAGTTGAACAACTTATCGGTGATTTATTATTGCAGCACAATTGTGTAATCGTTCCTTCTTTCGGAGGATTTGTTGCACAACGTACATCCGCAAAAATTGATCCGGCAAAGGGAGTCATCCTACCGCCGAAGAAATCGGTTCTGTTCAATAAGCAATTGATCAATAACGATGGCTTATTGATAGCGGCGCTCTCTCAGGCGAATTCCATTCCTTATTCGGAAGCCGCAGAAGAAGTTCAGGCGCATATTAACGAATGGGAAGCAAGGCTTCAAATGGGTGGAAGAATCACCATTGACCGGGTTGGAAACCTGTTTTATGATCAGGAACGGAATTTGTGTTTTGAACAGGATCGGTTCTATAATTTATTGCTCGAATCGTTTGGATTAAGCGCCGTACATTTTGTATCCGTTGCTGACGCCGAGGCAAAAGAATCGCATCAGGCAATTTTGCATGTGGTGAAAGCGGTTGAAATGGAGCAAAAACAAGTAATTCCTGCTTCCGAGCCCTCTTTTGTTTTGACTGAGGAACCCATTATCCCGGTTTTGGAAGTGGTTCACGAAGAACATATTCAGCAAACAACAATCCCGGCTAAAAAGAAATCCAGTACCTGGAGGTATGTGGCAGCGGCCTGTTTGCTTCCAATTGCATTTTATTCTTTTTGGATTCCGGTAAAGACAGATGTTCTGGAATCCGGTGTTGTATCACTTTCCGATTTTAATCCGTTCCATTCAACCAAACAGGGAACATATGTTCTTCCTCCGGCGAACTATCATTTTCCAAAGCGGGAAGGGAAGAAACAACTTCAGAATTTGCCGGAAAACGTAGAAACTTTTTCTTATGAAATGGATGAAGATACGTATGTACCGGTTTCCCTGAAAAAGAAAATGACTTCTGTTGAGCCGGAAAATGAGGAGGAAATGGCAAGCAAGCAACCGGAAGCTACCGAAGTTCCGAAAAAACCGATTGAGCAGCCAAAACCTGCAGTAAATGTCGGAACACCAAAAGGTGGCCAGATCATCGTTGGAAGTTACTCCGATAAGAAGAACGCAGAAGACCTGATCAAATTATTGGAATCAAACGGAATGACGGGCCAGATTCTTGAAAAAGACGGTAAAATCCGTGTGACTGCCGGAAATTCATCCCAATTTTCGCAATTGCAGCCAAAGCTAAAAGCAATTGGAATCGTTCCTTGGATCTTAAAGTGATCAAGATCATTATTTATTTTGGATTTTAGTTTGTAATTTGGTATAGTAACTTATTGTTTCTATTTGCCAATGAAAATTCTTGTTCCGATTTTACTGTTACTGCTGGTAGGATGTGGCTCAAAAAGTGAGACCGTTCATCCCAAAATACAGAATATTTCATCCTCGGTGTACGCTTCCGGGACAATCAAGAGCAAAAGTCAGTACCAGGCAGTTCCGCTGGTTTCGGGAATTATTCGGGAAGTTTTAGTTGACGATGGTGCGTATGTGCGGAAAGGACAGTTGCTGTTCCGCATCGATAATAAGGCGCAATTGATCAACGAAGAAAATGCAGCACTTTCCGCTTCCTATTACGATTTGAGTTCCAACCAGGATAAATTGGAAGATGCCCGGAATGCCATTCAGCTTGCAAAAGAAAAACTAAAGAACGATTCATTGATGTATATACGTCAGTTGAGCTTATTCAATCAAAATGTCATTTCTAAAGTAGAATTGGAACAGCGTGAATTAGCATACCAAAGTTCCCAAAACGCCCTTTCCAATGCCATAATCCGTTACAACGATTTAAAACGGCAGATCAATTTCAGCGCCAAGCAGGCTAAAAACAACCTGGCATTGTCTTCTAAATCGGCATCGGATTTTGAAATCCGAAGTGATATTAACGGAAGAGTCTACAGTGTTTTAATTGAAAAAGGAGATCTGGTCGGGCCGCAAATCCCATTGGCTGTTTTGGGATCGGCAGATAGCTTTATTCTTGAAATGCAGGTGGATGAATATGATATCGCAAAAATCGACTTAAACATGCGTGTTTTGGTAACAATGGACGCCTACAAAGGACAGGTATTCGAAGCGAGAGTAACGAAGATCAATCCGCTGATGAATGAGCGATCCAAAACGTTTAAAGTAGAAGCGGTATTTACAAAACCACCGAAGCGCATCTTTCCGAATACTTCTTTTGAAGCCAGTATTGTTTTGGAATCAAAGAAAAAGGTGCTCACAATCCCGCGAACGTATTTGCTGAAAGGAGATTCCGTGCAATTGGCAAATGGGAAGAAAGTGAAAGTAAAAGTAGGTTTGCGCGATTTTGAGTTGGTAGAAATTCGTTCGGGACTGAAACCGAATGATGAAATAATGCTGGAAACCGAATGAGATTTGGACTGATCATAAGCATTTCGAAGGCACTTTTGCTTGCACGTTGGAAGCAAACATTGGTTGCGGCAATTGGTGTTACTTTCAGTATTACCATGTTCATTACGCTTCTGAGTTTTATGACTGGCCTTAATAAAATGCTGGACGGGTTAATCCTCAACCGGACCCCTCATGTGCACATTTATAAAGAAATCCTTCCCTCCGAGAAACAACCGATAGATTATACATCCGATGCACATAATTTCATTAGTTCGGTTAAGCCGAAGAATGACTTGCTGGATCTTCGGAACAGCTCGGTGATTATGAAATCGCTGAGAGATGATCCGCGCGTCCTGGGCGTTAGTCCGAAAGTAAATGTCCAGGTATTTTATAATATCGGTGCCGTGGATCTGAACGGGGTGTTGAATGGAATTGACGTTGTGGAAGAAAACCGCTTGTTCTCCTTTTCCGAATACGTTGTTGAAGGAGATTACCAGGAATTAAAAAGTGTTCCCAACAGTATCGTCTTGGGAAAGGGAGCAGCTGAAAAAATGCTGGCGAGTATAGGAGACAATATCCAAATCACTACTTCCCGGGGAGAGCGGGTTCAATTGAAAGTGGTCGGTTATTTTCAATCCGGGATCCAGGATATTGATAAAGTGCAAAGTTATGTTTCGCTGACTACTGCTCAGAAACTTCTCGGAGAAAGCAACAGTTACATCACCGATATCCAGGTCAAATTGCGTGACATGAACAAGGCTCCCGAAATAGCGAAAGAATACAAACAGATTTACGAAGTGGAGGCAGTCGATATTCAAACGGCAAATGCCCAATTTGAAACAGGAACTGCAATCAGGACGTTAATCTCATATGCGGTGGGGATTACTTTATTGATCGTTGCCGGTTTCGGAATTTACAATATCCTGAATATGATGATTTACGAAAAAATGGATACGATTGCGATTTTAAAGGCAACCGGGTTTTCAGGAAAAGATGTCAAACGCGTATTTATTTCCATTGCTCTTACTATCGGCGTTTTCGGGGGTTTATTCGGACTCTTTTTCGGGTTCCTGATCTCTTCGGGTATTGACCAGATCCCATTTAAGACAGAAGCACTTCCAACCATTAAAACATACCCGATCAATTACGATTTGAGGTATTACCTGATCGCCGGAATTTTTTCAATCGTCACCACTTACTTTGCCGGGTATTTCCCTTCGCGGAAAGCAAGCAAGGTAGATCCGGTGGTTATTATCAGAGGGAAATAATATGGAGAAAACAGTTTTACAGGCCAGGGAAATTTCGAAATATTTTCACGATCCATATGATATCCAGGTATTGAAGAAAATTAGTTTTGAAGTTAAAAAGGGAGAATTTACCTCCATTATCGGGAAATCAGGTTGTGGAAAATCGACCTTGCTTTATATTCTTTCCACCATGGATACGGATTACCAGGGAGATTTACTGCTGGACGAACAACTCATGCGGGGGAAGAAAGAAGGCGATTTGGCTCGTGTCCGGAACGAAAAAATTGGGTTCGTCTTTCAGTTTCATTACTTGCTCAATGAGTTTTCGGTCTTGAAGAATGTCATGTTGCCTGGATTGAAATTAAATAAGTTAAGCGCAGCAGAAGTGGAGCAACATGCATATGAAAAACTGAAGATTCTGGGAATTCAGGATGAAGCGCTTAAATTGCCCAATCAACTTTCGGGGGGACAAAAGCAACGAGTGGCTATCGCACGGGCCCTGATCAACAATCCGTTAATTGTGATGGGTGATGAACCGACAGGGAATCTGGATAAAAAAAACTCGGAAATTGTCTTCGAAATCTTTAAAGAACTGGCCGAAGCATTTAATCAATCCTTATTGATCGTAACGCACGACAATGAGTTTGCTCAGAGAACCCACCGGATCATTGAAATGGAGGATGGGGCGATTATCCGGATGTAATAAATGGAACATGGAGAATTGGAAGAGGTCGAGGCCCCGACCTTTTTAGTTTTCAAAATGTTAACGTTTCAATAATGCGTTTACTTTTTACCTATATTTCCTTTTGGAAACCGGTTTCCACGAAGAAACTCATTATAAAATCAATAGCTTAACGCTGTATTTTTGCAAAATGGTAATGAAAAAGAAAATGATCCACGAGCCGGCGGCCTGCGCAGGAAGAATGCTGGCTATCAGGGATACGCTGGAATTGCTTTCCGGAAAATGGAAAATTCAGATCATCGGGACTCTGATATTCGAGAAATCCATGAAGTTTATGGAACTGAAACGAAACATCCCGGGAATCGGTGCAAAAATGCTTTCGAAGGAATTGCAGGAACTGGAGATCAATCAATTGATCACACGGACAGTTTGTGACACCAAACCCATTACAGTTGAATATAAGATCACACCTTACGGGTTAACACTGGAACCGATCATCGCTGAATTGGCAACCTGGGGTTCCAATCATCGGAAACATTTGTTCAGCAACAGTTGAGGGTGTGGTCAGTGCAAGTGAATGTTTTTGAAAACAGCACGGCATTCGCAAGTACCTCCGCCTTTTTTATTTCTGTCTACTTCGTTAAACACGTAGTTGCTGTCACTGTTTAAATTTAAATCCAGAACCAGTAAGGTATCTGCTGCGCGGCCGCTGATAGAATCCACATACATTTTACATGGTTTGAATTGGTCCATGTTCTTATGTCCGTTTCTTTCCAGGATAATCGTTTCACCTTTGCTTGCTACGAAAAAGCTGTCTACCGTAAAGCTTACCGTTGCAGCGGAATCTGTTCGTTCATATACTTTGATCCACACATCGTAGTCAGAATCGTTTTGAATGACCTGGTTGTATTTTACGCTTGGATCCTTGCATGCCGCAAGAATTAAAAGGAGTACGATAAGGGGTAGCATGTTCTTCATGTTCCAAAGGTATGAAAATCATAGATTAGAATCCAAAAAGATAACATTGAACTCTTTTAACTTTTGAACCCTTCGAACCTTCAATTAAAAGCGGATTGTCACACCGACCATTGCCTGGAAGCCCTGAACCGGGTAATTATACCATCTTTTGTATCGTTGAGCAGCCACATTATTCAAATGAATGAATCCGGATACGCGTTTGTTATACCGGTATTCCAACCCAATATTGGCGTCTGCCAGAAAACCAAGCTTCATCCCGTATTGGTTGTTTTCTTCCAGTACATCTTTTCCGGGAGCAAATACCTTGGCGCGTCTTCCGCCTTCCAGGTTTGCATCGACGGTTAAAATGAATTTATCGTACAAGTTATAAGTTCCTCTCAATACGATCTGGAATTGAGGCAGATTCCATGCAAAGATGTTGTTTCGGGCGTTGTAAGAATAATACCTTCCGATAACATCAATTTTTACCTTCTCTTTCAATTGGTAATAGATTGATCCCTCCAGTTTAGTGATATTCATCGTATCGTAGATCACATTAAAGCGATTTCTACCCGAATAAAGCGTATCTGTTACGAAAAGTGCTTTACCTTTCACATGCGAAAAGCTCGCAAATACATTGAACCCGATGCGTTTGGATAACGTTCCTTTAATTCCGACATACCCGTCCGCAGCTTTGTGCTCATTTTGCAGGGAAACATTCGACAGGGAGAATTCGTTCTCATCTGTGATCCGTTTAAGGGATTGCTGTGTCAGGCCTCCCGTTACACCAACATAAGGAATCAAAATGTCATTGAACAACGAATATTTTACTTCTGCGATCGGATACAGATAAACCTTGTTTTTTGGTCCAAGACTTGCTGTCAGGTCTATTCCGATCTTGGCTTTCAGTTTCCTGTTTTTGGAATAGGTGCTGATACTTGGTTTCAAACTGATGATCGTGTTCTTGTTTTCCAATCCGTAATTCAGGAAGCCAGGCATGGTGTCATTCAACACCCCATATTTGTAAGAGTTGTGAAAAATGTCCAAATCAGCTGCAAAAATCTCTGTTCCCCATTTGTATTCAGCTCCTGTCCGGATCGCAAAGAAATTCTCACGTGCATTCCAATCGCTCAGGGAATCTGCCTTCGGCTTTTTATCGTTGAAATGGCGGTATTCCAGCCCGATCTTCCAATTCAGGCCCAGGCTGTCTTTTTTATGCGAATGAAAAGCTCCTTTTAATCCGAAGGTATTGAAGCGCTGTGAAATACTGTCCTTGTTTGCGTCCTCATTGGGAAAACCGTAGAAATGAAGCCCCTGATTGCGGTAATAGGATTCGGCATCCCAGCTATACTTCTTTTCGTTGACTCCTACAAATCCGCGAGCAGTTGTCCGATCGAAATTTGCCGGGGCAACATTCCGCATTTTCCCGAATGAACTCAAATGCTGAATACTTCCGCCATAGTTCATTTTTCGACTGCGGCCGTTATTGTAATACACTTCAGCAAGCGGCATCAATAAAGAACCGATTCCAATGCGTGCGTAACCGTTATATAATTGCGGTAATTTTTGCTGCAGGTTCACTTTTGCAGGTTCGATCTTCGGAATTTCAAATGTCGGCTCATAATTAATCGAAAGCAATGGATAGGAAGTGGATGGAATTGGAAAGACCGTATCCAGAACTTTGGGCTGCGAATTCAAACGGCTTGCGTTTTCAACCGTTCTCGTGCCGGTAGCATTAATAATGACATCCGTGCCACCTTGCCCGAACACATTCGAAAATGATCCGATCAATACCGCACTTACCAGCATTAATATGTGTGTACTTCTCATCATTATTTCCCTGTTTTTTCATCCAGTTCAATGACCGTTGGTTCACTCGGATCGGTCAAAGTTTTGGGTTGTGTTTTCAATTGCATGATCTCATTGTACAATTCGCCTGCTTCCTGCTGAATACCGTCGTCTTTTACCGGGTAATGGTCAATTACGGACTTGATGGTATTTTCAGCCTGGAACAGATCTTTTTTCTGGAGTAATACTTTCGTCTGCAGGATCAATCCTTTTGCGATCCAGTAATCATAACCCGGCTTCATTTTAAGCAATTCCCGGATGATGGTTTCCGTTTTGGTGTAGTCGGCCTGTTCAAAGGCATTTAAAGCAAGGGTATATTTGGACTCTGCGCCCCAAACGGTTGTCGTGTTTTTGATCACGTAATCCAAAGAAAGCTGTGCTTCGGCGTAACGTTTTTCTTTCGAAAGTGAAATTCCTTTGATGTATTCTGCTTCCAGTTTCAATTGCGTTGTTTGCTGAACACCCAATACCTTTTGAGCATATTCCACCGCATTTGCATAATTCTCCAATAAGAAATGACAGCGCATCAATCCGATCCGGGCATTGTTCAAATATTCCGGATTGGAACTGGTTTGTTCCGTTCGTTCATAATACGGAAGTGCAGCTTCCTTTTGGTCTCCGTTGAAAAGGAACTTGGCGGTCCTTACCGAAGCCAATTCGGTGTAATCGTCATTCGGACCGGCAAGCGTGATTTTATAAATGGCAACCGCATCTGCCTCTTTTTTCAAGTGGTATAAGGCATCTGCCTTTTGATTCATTGCATCCCGGTAAAATTTACCATTCGGGTATTTGTTCAAATATTTGTCAAATTCGACAATGGAAGCGTTCCATTCAGATTTATCATACAAGTCAAATCCCAGGCGGTAATATTCATCTTCCACTTGCGTGGCGATGGAATCAGCACAGCTGTATTTACCGGCAAGGCTTTCGATCTTGTTCAGCAAGCGCTGTGCACGGTATACGGCAACCAGTGAGCTCACTTCACGTTCGCAAATGGTATCATTGACCGTAAATTCATTCAATACTTTGGTATAAAACGTTTCCGCCTGGTTGAAATTTGCACGTTTGAAGGCGATATCCCCCAAATAGTGGTAAGCATCCTTCACCAGGTTGCTGGTCGGATAATCGGAAATAATTTGCTTGTAGTATCGTTCGGATTTATCCAGGTTCCCTTGTTCGAAATAAGCACGTGCAACATCTACAATGGCGCGCTGCATATACCTGGATTTCGGATAATTATTGATCAAATCCGTTAAACTCTGGATACGCTCTGCCTGCTTGCCCATGAAGTTGTATGTACGGGCCATGTAATATAAGGCCTGATCGTCATAGCCGGCTTTTAGATTATACGCAGCTTTATAATTATCAATCGCGCTTTGATTGGTGGCAAGATCTGCCTGAACAATCCGGTAGTATTCATCACCCAAACGCATATACGCATCCGCTTTTTTGCTGACATCCGTCAGGTTGGGCTGTTTCAGGTAATCTCTGAAAGCATCTTCCGTTTGTTTGTAATCGTTCAGTGCCAGGTAGGCATATCCTTTGTTGTACATGGCATCATTTCGCAATCCGCTGGACTGGGAACCGGACATTCCCATGAATTGGTTGTATTTCTTGATTGCTTCTGAATAATTCTTCAAATAGAATTCTGCATCTGCGCTCCAATACATTGCTTTGGCACTGATTTCGGGACTAATCGGATATTTTTCGACCAATTCAAAGGCTTTTATTGCGTTTGCATATTCCGACTTCTGGAATAATTCGACACCCCTGTTGAACGCGATCAACTGGTAAGCAGATTTCAGTTTGATGTCCTTATTGGTCAGCTGATCTAAGGATTCCAGTGCTTTTTGGTAATTCTTGGTAGAAGTGTACACATTTACCAGGTATTGGTAAATAACCGGTTTGCGTTTGGAATCCGGGTACTTTTCAAGGTACAATTTGAATGCTTCGACAGCTTCATCGTAAGCATTCATGTCCAGTTTATAGGAAAGCAGGGCGTAATTGTACAAGGCATCTTCCTGGATCATTTTATCCATATCCAGTTGACTGGCCGCTTCGAATGCTGTTCTGGCATAAACCAGCTCATTCAGATTGGTGTAACATTCTCCGGCATGGTACAGGGCAATTTGCCCCAGGACATCTTTTTCGCGCGCCACGCGGTCAAAATACTTAACAGCTTTGGTACAGTTCGCGGTGCGTGAATACGCTAAAGCCAGTGCGTAATCATCGTCCCGCGTGGTGTTTGATTTCGAATTGTACAATTCCAGGTAAGGAAGTGCTTCATCGTATTTTTCCAGGTGGAAATAACTGTCCCCGATGATATGACTGATCTCAACCTGTTCTGCGGGTTTCAAACTGTCTACCTTGCCTGGTGCGAAGTCAACAACCTCCTGGTATTTGTGCTGAATGTAATAAATCTGTGTAATGTAATACGGGACCACGCGGTTGAAGCGGTTATCGGTCAATAGCTTTTCAAAACCTTCCAGGGCCGTTTGGTAGGAACTGTCCAAGTAACAGATGTGAGAATAGTAATATAAACTTGGTGCTCCATACTGACTGCTGGAATCTTTTACTTCATAGAAAGCCAATTTGGATTCCAGGTAATTCTTTTCATCGAAGTAGGCATAACCGAGTTTGAAGTAATATTCCTCCTGATTTTCCTTATCAACCGTGGATCTGTTTAATTGTTTGAAGTATTCGATGGATTTTTTGTAATCCTTTTTTTGATAATAATACCGTCCGATCTGGAATAGAATATTGCTGCGGTAAATGCTTTCGGGGTATTCCCTGTTAAAGGTTTCCAGCAGATCAATGGCGTCGTTATTGAATAGTTCCAATGCGGCCAATCCTTCATAATATAAGGCCTTGATGTAGTATGAATCATTTCGGGAACCCTTGTAATCAGTGATAAAGAGACGGAATTCTTTGCGTGCTGCACTGTATTGTTCTTTCTCAAACAAATCTTCTGCTTTGTAGAATCCACTAAGCGGAGAATGGTACTTCTCACTTGCCTGGGACCATGCCGAAGAGCTTGCAACAAGTAGAAAAAGGATAAAAATAAAACGCATTACAACTATTTTAAGATAGTAAAATTAAGGAGTACCCGGGGAGAAAGGGCGCGTGCGTTCAAAAGTTTTAAACGTATAACTGTTAAGAGATAATCTTGTTACACCTGAATTTTACGAATTGGAATCCTGAAATTTACCTAGTTTATTTTTTAAAATGTTCAAATAGAACTTTTGAATCCTTTGAACGGAATGTATTTGATAGAAAATTCAGATTAGTTGGCTTTTAAGGAAAAGAGGCATCATTCAATAAATTGAAAAAAGTGGAAAAAGTAATTCGCATTCAAAACGGGAGAATTGATCAGCTGGGTCAAACGGTTCTTGACAACATCAATTTCGAGGTGGAATCGGATGAATTGGTCTTTTTAATTGGAAAAACGGGTTCCGGGAAAAGTAGTTTATTGAAAGTACTTTATGGAGAATTGGAACTCAGTGATGGTTCCGGTTCGATTGTAGATCACGATTTGAAGAAACTTTCCAAGCGGCAAATCCCGAATCTGCGCCGGAAATTGGGTGTTGTTTTCCAGGATTTTCAGTTACTTTCCGATCGTTCGATCAATGACAACCTGCGTTTCGTCATGAAAGCCACCGGATGGAAAGATAAGCGCGAAATGGACCAGCGCATCCGTACGGTGTTGTCCATGGTTGGTTTGGAAGGAAAGGAACACATTCAGCCTCATCGCCTTTCAGGAGGTGAGCAACAACGGGTTGCCATTGCCCGTGCCCTGATCAATCACCCCAAAGTAATTATAGCGGATGAACCGACAGGAAACCTGGATCCGGAAACATCAACGGAAATCATGCACCTGATCGTAGCTGTCGCGAAAGAAGAAAAGGCAGCAGTGATCATGGCCACGCATGACATGTCCCTGATCGAAAAATTTCCGGGAAAGGTTTACAAAGTGGAAAACAGGGAATTAAAATCCTTGGATACGATGCACCGGTTTGATCCGTTCCAGCCACTGTTTGATTGACATGTTAGAAAAGGATTCAGCACTTGAGAATTAACGGCAAAGAACGAAAGAACGCAAAGTTCACCCATTCTTTCGTTGCGCCTTGACTTCTCTGCGGTGAAAGAAATTAACTTTAAGCCGGTTAAAACCCAATTTCATCCAACGCGGCTTTCAGCTTCTCAACCCCGAATTCCTCCTCCAATTCTTCCAGCCGATTTTCAGCAGGGTGATTTTCAGCCAATACCTGTTTTATTTTTTCGGCTAAAGGCAAAGCCGGATCCCAAATCTCACAATGGTTCTCCAAACTACCCGTTCCGGTCATTTCTTTCGTTGCAATGCACGGTTTACCTGTGAGCAATGCACGGATTACTTTCAGTTTGATCCCGCTGGATTTGAATCCGATCATCAAGTGTACCGAACAGCTTCGCATCAAATCATTTAATTCAGAATCATTCGGGTTTGCGATACATTTCCAGCCTTGCGTCTCTATTTTCTTTTGCAGGCCGGCACTTGGATTTTTCCCTGCAATCACGATTGGCAGATCGATTTTCTCCCGCTGATTTTCCCGTATTAATTTGTGGACTGCTTCCACATTTTCCGGAACAGATAAATTTCCGTGATACAGTCCAAAAGGTTCCGATTCCATAGGAGTCAGCACCAAATCAGCGTTAATTGTTACGGGAAGATAAACGGTCTGAAAACCCTTATTTTGATAGTATTCCAAGTCGCTTTTCGAAATACACAAAAGCGGAATATCCTTTAGTTTCAGCTCGTGCTTCTTCAATTTCCGGGATTCCAGCCTGAAAAACAAACGTTCCGAAGTGGTTTTGGCATCCTGTGCCAGATCACGGTAATACTGCCACTCGATATTGTGCATGCGCACGGCCACTTTCCGGTGCTTTTTGATCAGCTCGTCAATCCAGAAAGTGCAATGTTGTCCTTCCAGTAAAACCGGATGATCGTCTGCAAGCAGACGCTTCAAAAGTTCTTCCGAATTCCGGCTTTTCACAATGTAAGGAAGGTTCGAAAAAATTGATTTCACCCCATTTTTCCGATCGTAATAGTAAATCTCATCCGCAATTTCTGAAAAATCATGTGTCCTTCCTCTTCCGTATTCATAGCAGTGAAGGATTACCGAATAGCCCAGACCCTTTAATTCTTTTGCTCTCAGGTACACATCCAGAACACCTCCGTAATCAGGTGGAAACGGCACATCAAAAGAAACCAAATGGATTTTTTTACTCATGAACTTTTGGATAGAAATCGGTTAACTGTTGCACTTCTACTTCCCAATTTTCTTTACTTGCTGCAATTTTACAATTGTTTTTCCAGAGTTTCATCCATTCCGGATGATTGAGAATTGCCTGAATCTGTTGTGCGAGTTGCTTCGGTGAAAAATCGGTCACCACTTCTCCGATTTGATATTTCTTCACCAATTTCGAAACTTCGACCAGGTCGGAACAAATAATAGGAGTTGAGGTATGCATGTAATCGAAGATCTTATTGGGCAGCGAAAACAAATAGTTTGGATTGGTGGGCTGGTCGAAACTTAAACCCAAATCCGCGTGATGTGTGAATTGAAGTAATTCCGAATAAGGGCGTTTTCCAAAGAAAAGTACCCGGTCCTGCCAGTTTTCTTTTTCCACCCATTTTTTCATTTCAGGAATAATGTCGCCATTCCCAACGATTATTAAAACGGTATTCTCCAGGAATGGCATCATACGGATCGCTTCTTCAACGCCCCTGTCAACATTCAATCCGGCCCCCTGCATAATCAAAATGTGCTTCCCTTCCGGGATGCCCAGTTCCTGTTTGGAACGAATGTGGGATGGATTCCAAAGCGGGGAAACGTTGCGAACTACTTTGAGCGGAACGCCATATTTTTGCTGGTATTTTTGAGCAATGGATTGATTGACGGTACTTACAAACCGGAGTTTTGGAAAAATAAAACGTTCCAATCGCTCCCAAACCGCTTTTACTTTCGGCCGGCTGATGAGTTCGGGCACTTCCGTAAAATATTCGTGTGAATCGTAAACCAGTTTTTTCCTTTTCAGTTTGGATACCAGGTAGTTCGGAAGTAGAGTATCCAGGTCATTTGCCACTAATATGCTGGAAGAATGGAAGAGCAGGAACCAAAATAAGCGAAAATTGAACCAGGCATAGAACAGTGCACCTTTTTCGTAAAACATATTGAAACGTTTCGTGTGGTAAGTGCGGTGTTCCATTTTTTGGCTCGACTTGAGCTTGCGGCCAACAAGCAGCACATCGTATCCCTGGCTTTCAATAAACGAACAAACTTTGTGAACACGCTGATCCGTATTCAAATCGTTGATAACACTGACAATAACTTTTGGTTTCTTCAAACTATAGTTTTACAATTCGCGCCATTCGCTGAACAGTTCCATCGGAGATCCGGATCTGGTAACTTCCTTTTGCAACGGTACTCAAATCAAAAACGGCGACACTTCCGGAAATAGGTTGCTGAGTTCGGATGATTTTTCCGGTCATGTCCAATAATTCAAGTGAAATCGATTCATTCGCAATTCCGGAAAGATCTATTTTCACCTCATCCATTGCCGGATTCGGGTAAATGGAAACCGCATCCAGGTGATTTTGTTCCAAACCAAGGGAGTTCGAAAGAATGATATTGTAGTCTTCCACTTCACCGTAATTTGTATTTCCACAAGGTTCTATCGGACCTTCTCCTCCCTGAGTCGAATTGAAGACAATGCGCGCACGCATTTTAACAACACCGGTCACTGCATTGGAAGGAACAGTAAAATTGAAAACCAATGAAGACCCGGCAACGATGGAGACGAAGGCAATGCGTTCATTCGGATCATCAAAATCAAAATCGCCGTTGAAGTCGATCCATGCAGCAATCTCGTCACCGATATAAGCACTTCCGGGCAGTCCGCCACTGATTTGAGGTATGATCGTGATGTCGTAGCTTTGACCTTTGATCAGGGTGGCACTTAAATTATAATTGGTGTAGTTGTTACATCCCGTTTCATTGTTGATAGCCTCCAGCATTACTTTTTGAATAAATTCATCACAATATGCGGATGTAGCAGTACACGGTGATGTTGCTGTTGTGACATATATGTAATTGATCTTCAGTTCCGCATCCGATCCTGCTGAATTTGAAACTGTCAATTCAACAGTATACTGTCCGCCGGCAGTAAAAGTAACCTGCGGATTCTGGGAGTTTGCATTCGTTCCGCCTACAAAACTCCAACCCGTTGCAGGTGTGATCACCCAAGACCAATTGCTCGGTGTTCCCGTAGATTGATCGGTGAACTGTGAAGTGCCGCCGACACTTATTGTGGTTGGGTTTGCGATAAATTCCGCAACAGGGGCATTTGGAGTAATCGCACACGGAGTGGCTAATCCTGCAAGCGAAGTGACTCCTGAACCGCTTGGGTCCAGCCAGGGTTTTAACTGTGCATTTGCTGTAGACCCGTTTTGGTCCCAATCGAAAGAGAACTTCCCGTACAAATCGCGTTTATCCGGCCCTGTTCCTTGTCCGGCCCCGTTAGCAGTGCAGGCCGAAGCACCACCGGAAAGCTGTCCGACAATTCTTCCGTAGGAGTTAAAAATAGGGGAACCTGAAGAACCGCCTTCTGTCACACCGTGACCATTGGTTGTTGTTGCCCAGAAAACCCGCCAGTGCGCGTTGGTAGCACCCCCGTTGAATGTTTCGGATTCAAGGTCGTCAGTATAAGTAGAAATTTTCTTTGCACTTCCGGCAGGATGGTGAATTCCCACGCCACTTTCGGATGGATTATTTGTTCTGTCCCAACCGGCATAATATACGTCATAGGAAGCCGGAGGTTGAGCATTCAATTGAACCAGGTAAAAGTCAGAGCCCGCAACCTCGTATGGTCCGGGAGGATTATTTAATGTGCCGTTTCCGGCAGATGCTCTTACCATTCCACCGGTCATTGTTTTGCTTCCTTTTGAAGGATCCGTGTAATTGCCCGAACCGGGAGCACAAGTGCTTTTCTGGTATTTCCAGTACCAAACCCAGGTTGCAATAGATTGGCCGGCAACACGTTCACCGCAATGCCAGGCGGTAAGAATATAGGGCTTGCAATCGTTTGCTGTATTGTTGATCGTTGAGGCAGAACAAACATACGTAGATGTTCCGTCATTGAATGTGTAATGAACTACCGACTTGATCTGGTCTGCCCAGTTGTTCCCTTCCGAACACGCCACGTCTACTTCGCAGGTACCGGCTTTTTCATGAACTGTTTCGTCATTGACAAAGGCATTGACATGCTCTTCCACTCCGCGGTAAAAATAAACGACCTCACGAATGGTGAAAACAGGAATTTCCTGAACCCATGCCGGAGCGCTGTACTCGAGATACATCTTTTCCCCCTGTACCATTTCCATTGCCTGGAAATCGTCAGTTGCGGAAGAATAAGCTCCGAGGACTTGTTTTCCGTTTTCGTTGTATGCGAACAATTTTCCACCAGCGGGAATCTGAACGGCCTCTGAAAAATACAATCCGAGGGCCAATGCATCCTTACCGGAAATAATTAACCTCCACACGCGTGTTCCATCCGGTAATAAGGTCCATGTTCCTGAATTGTTCATAGTGATGGAAACCGGCACATTCAGACCAACCCGGTATGCACCTTTTGAATCGTTTGCCGAATCTTCATTCTTGGCAGCCACAACATTCGGTTTACTAAGCACATAAACAGCAGGTGAATATTGAAACGGAGCACTGCCCGTAGTTGCTACTTTTTGCAGCCCTATCGGAAGTCCACCTTCACTTACCTGTGCATTTAATGCTACGCAAAGTGGCAGGAAACTGCCGAGCATTAAAAGATATTTTAGCATTGTGCTTATATTTATGTGTAGTTTTCTCAAAATTACACTCTTTTAACACAAGAAACCAACTTGAAAACGCTTTTTTATAGAAGTTTGTCGAATGAATAAGGTTTTAGTCATAGAAGACGAGCAAAGTCTGCTGGAAATCATTCAATTTAACCTGGAATTGGAAGGGTATTCAGTGACCACACTAAACAATGGCAGAGAGGCCTTGTTGATGAAAAACCAACTGGATAATTATGACTTGGTGATTTTGGATGTGATGCTGCCGGAAGTGAGCGGATTGGATATTTGTCGTGCGTACAGGGAAGTGTCTGCTGTTCCGATTATCTTTATTTCTGCAAAAGGAAATACCATTGACCGGATTGCAGGACTGAAACTGGGCGCAAACGACTACCTGCCGAAACCATTTGACCTGGAGGAATTTATTCTTCGCTGTTCCATTTTGGTTCAACCGAAAAAAAAGCAAACAGCAATTCCTGTTGAAATAACCATAGGCAATCACCGGGTGTTGCCGGCATCTTTCGAAGTGGAACATGTGCTTTCAGGTGAAAAACAGGAATTGAGTAAACGCGAAATGGAACTGATCCAGTTGTTCTTTTCCCGAAAAGACGAGGTCGTTTCCCGGGACGAGATTCTCAATACTTTATGGACAAATGACCAGTTTCCGACCGGAAGGACGATCGACAATTATATTTTGAGCTTTCGCAAGTTATTTGAGCAGGATCCGAAGAATCCCCGATTTTTTCATTCGATCAGGGGCGTCGGATATAAATTTACCTTACCCGATTAATCCTATCTTTGCAGCATGGTTGTAGAACTTGACAGAGAAATAACAGAAGAAAAAAGATTGCGATATGATAAAGCCTATTTGAGAATGGCTCAAACCTGGGCAGAATTGTCGCATTGTGAACGGAAAAAAGTGGGTGCATTGATCGTGCGGGACGGAAGAATTATTTCTGACGGATATAACGGAACTCCGGCAGGTTTTCCGAATTGTTGTGAAGATCAGCAGGGAAATACGGAATGGTACGTATTGCACGCCGAAGCAAACGCGATTTTGAAAGTGGCGCGCTCTACCAATGATTGCAGCGGAGCAACCTTATTTATTACCTTATCACCCTGTAAAGATTGCAGTAAATTGGTCCTGCAGGCCGGAATCAAACGAGTTGTTTACATGATGGAATACAAAGATACTACCGGCGTTGATTTCTTAAGAAGTGCAGGTGTTGAAGTTGTTCATATCCCAGACCCCAATTAAATGAATAGAAAATATGCCTTTATTTACCCGGTCCTGCTAATGATCTTCCTGGCCATTGGTTTGTTACTGGGAGCCCGGTTAAATCAACCGGAGCCACAAGCTGTTTCCGGCAATTATTCCAAAATGCAGGAAATAATTACCTTATTGGATCGGGAGTATGTGGATTCGATCGAAAGCAAGAAATTGTTTGAGAAGACCATCTCCGACATGCTCCACGAACTGGATCCGCATTCGAATTACATTCCTTACGAAGATCTGCAGGCAATGAATGAGCAAATTGACGGGAAGTTCGGCGGAATCGGAATTCGTTTTGCAATTATCCGCGACACCTTGTGTGTTACCAATGTAATCCCGAATTCGCCTTCTTTTGGAATGGGGGTGCTGGCAGGAGATAAGATCTTGATGATCGACGGAAAAAGCATCGCTCACAAGAAGATCAGGAACGATGATGTAATGGCCAAGTTGAAAGGTGAACCGAATACGAAGGTAAAAATTCAGCTTTACCGCAATAAAAAGAAGATCGAAAAAACAATTGTTCGCGGAGTGATTCCGATTCCATCCATCGTATGCGCACAGATGCTTGACGAAAAAACAGGGTATATCCGGTTGGATAATTTTTCTGTTTCAAGCGCAGAGGAATTTCATGATGCCGCAGCCCGGCTGAAAGCAAAAGGAATGAAAAAACTAATCTTCGATCTGAGAGATAATGGTGGCGGAGTGTTGGACGGAGCAGTGAAAATCGCGGATGAGTTTTTGCCGGAGGGACGAAAAATCGTGATCATTAAAGGCAAGAAATTCCTGAGTACGACACGTTTTGCAAGAGCCGGTGGCTTGTTGGAGAAAACACCGCTTGTTCTGTTAATCAATGAAAACTCTGCTTCAGCTTCCGAAATTGTTGCGGGTGCTATCCAGGATAATGACCGCGGAATGATCATCGGAAGAAGATCTTTCGGGAAAGGACTGGTCCAGCAGGATTTCTCACTTTCGGATAAAAGTGATTTGAGATTGACAATTGCGCGGTATTATACACCTTCCGGACGCTGTATCCAAAAACCATTCGGTGAGAGCTATGAGGATTATTATCACAGCAATGAAAAGCGAAGAGATAACGGGGAATATTTTACACCGGATTCTTCCGTTTTCAAGAATGCAACAAAATTCAAAACCCTGAAAGGAAGAATTGTGTACGATGGTGGTGGAATCATGCCGGATATTTTTGTTCCCTTGGACACTTCCAATTCCACGCTTTATTATTTGACCCTTCGCTATTCGGGAGTATTCCAGCAAGTTGCTTTTGACTTTGTAGCGAATAAACGCAACTCCTGGTCTTCGATTCAGGAATTTACACGAACATTTGACACTCCGGAACCGCTGATCAAAAAATTGATTGTGGAAGGTGAAAAATTGAAAATTCCATTCGATGCCGCCGATTTTGCACGAAGCGAAGAATTGATCAAACATGTGATGAAAGCCGAGATAGCGCGCCAGCTTTTCATTGAAGAAGGCTATTTTTTCATTGTCGCTTCTTACGACAAGGAAGTTCAATCAGCGCTCCGGTTTCTGGAACGCTGATTGAACAACTATTAGTTTTTGATAATCGGGTGAGAGCTGGTTACTCCATTGCAAATCATGGAGATAAAATAGGTTCCTGCTTTGGATTCAGCGCCGTTTTCGGATAAACCATCCCATTCGAAACCATTGAATGGGATCGAAATGGTTTGTTTATTACAAATCGTACGAATCAGCCTTCCCTGATAATCATAAATAGCTAATGAAACGATGTCTCCGCTTTTTAGCTGATTTGGTCTAATCGATACGCTTTCAGTAAAAGGAACGGGGAATATTTTCCAATCGTCATCTGAAATAAGTTCCTGCATTCCAAGACTAAGCAATGCTTCCAAATCAATCAATTCATCACCTGGCTGATATTGCAGAAAATGAAAGTAAACCAAAAACATTTCGTCAGTAGTACTTTCACCGGCGAGCACCAAAACAGGAGGACTACTTGGATTATCGGGATTGTTTACGGTGTTATCATAAGTCGCTTCCCCTTTTAAAACCGATCCGGTAGATACCTTTTGCAGGTGTTTGAAGAAATAGAAATCCTGCCAGTGAAAATCCCATTGTGGAATATCGACGAACTTGACAGTGTCATTTGCAGGTGATACAGCATAGGCTCGAATGCTTTTACCCAATAAATGCATGTGCGGAAAAACACTCAAAATGCTATAATTCGTCGGAACCCCTCCGGATAACGGATATTGTGCTGTGAATGATGAAAGTTGATCGGGGGGAATTGAAAGCGACCAGTTTTGTAGCACAGGTGCAGCATAGACATCCCGAATCCCGGTTTCTCCCGGTGGATAAAAATGAAGAATGACCTTCGTACTGTCATACTGACCATAACTTCCCTGAGGATAATGCATAGCAAAAACGAGATTGCTATTGGCTGGAATGGACATTCCCAATTTAAATCCTGTTGCTGAAGGGAAAATTAATGGCGAAGAACCCGGAGTATATCCTCCGATGAGGGTGGAACTTTGTGGAGGACCACCGCAATTTCCACCGATTGTATCTCCCTGATAACTTCCGCTTGGATCAACGTAAATGAGTGCATGATGAACAATTTGTCTATTTCCCGGAACAATTTCCATCGCACGGACATACCTGTTTTGAGTCAATCCGGTAGGAAGACTGAAACAAACGTAATCATCTTGTCCGCCTTGCGCTTTACTTTGGTAGAGCGGAATCTGAAGCATCAAATCACCGTTTCCTAAGATGCTGCCGGAATTGAAAACCGGTGGAGCGGGGGCATTTGCCGGATTTCCTTCGGGTGTTCCGTTGGTAAGCCAAGACATAAGCGTTGCTTTGTCGGTTGAATTCAATGCACGTGAGTGGCTGTATTGCTGATAGTTTTCATTAGGCGGCCATGGCGGCATTTCGTTGGTATTGATTGCATCATAAATAGCGGTTGCCATCGGGCTGACTTCCGAATAACTCATTAATGAAAAGGGTGCAATTCCTTCGGGGTGATGACAGGATGAGCATTTGTTGTAAACGATACTTGCTACATTATCACTCCAGTTTTGTGCAAAAACAGAGGGGCTAACAAGGATGAATACAAGAAGCAGTTGTTTCATAGTACTAGTTTTGAATCTAAATCTAAAGGAATATCAATTGATTTCCAATTATTTGGATAAGTTTTACAGACGAAGCTTTAATTATTCAAAAAGTAGTATTTTCAGTCCATCAATCGTAAGACATGAAGTATCTCCAATTAGGTGCTGTAAAAAGAGAAAATCCGAATCTGCAATTCCCACTTTCCGAAGACCAAAAGGAAGCGTTCCTGGAAACATTTAAAAAGCTTTTTCCGGATGCATCAGAAATGGACGAAGTACAATTTTTAAGTTGTTGCTCGAGTCCGAAAGGAATCATCTTTGCTTCCTGGACGGAGGAAAATTCCAGTTTGCTCCATATTCTGAAAACGGGAACTTTTTCAGAATTATTCGTTGACACATTAAAACTCCGGGAACACGCACTTTTTGAAGAGTATAAAGTCTTTCTCGAATTGTATCTATTCCCGATTTTCACCGCTCAGTTTCCTTCCGTTTCTGCAAAGAATATTCATTTTTTCATGAGTTATTCTGTTTTGTTGCCCGATTACCAGCAGAACCTGGTTCAGGACTCACTTTCGGATTGGATCTTCAAACAAAAGGACGTCTTGAGCCTGGCAACAAACAAGGCAAGAAAAGATACGGATCTTCATCGTTTGACCGACTCGTTCCTAAGTGCCAATATGATTGCAGCATTGAACCTGCTGAATGTGAATCACTACGGTGTAAGAACACAGTTATTGGAATTTTTCATGAGTTTGGCCTATCATCCGAAAAGTTCCACACGCTTCCTGGTATACCTGACCAATAAGCTGATGGAAATCCAGTTTACGGACGAACACAAGAAACAGTTAAGCAATTTTGGAACCGATGTAAAAAAGGGAAAAATTGTGGTGGAATCCACGCGTGTATCCTGGTTGCGCTTGAGTTTGGTGATAGGGATTTTATTGCTATCCGTAGCAGGAAGTGTTGCACTCTTTTTCGTGGAAGCTGATCCGGAAGAAGATTTGCTCCAGGAGAAAACAGCTTATATGGAATTTAGTAAGGAAGAGCGTTTGAAACTGGATTCTCTGATCACGGAAATTAAGAGTGAAGAACGGATGATCGATGATGCACAATTGGATTCCAACCTGCCATTTGTCGGACTTGATCTGGTAAAGGAACGCACATGGAATAATGCGCTTTTTAATCAGTTATACCAAGGCTGGCGGAACAATGATTCGGTTCCTTTTACCAAATTCTTTACGCAGGGAAAACCCTATGGCAAACCCTATGTGAAAACCCGTGATTTGGACAGAAAACCCGGAGAGATCTCCGTGGAATTGCACAATGAAACAGATCGAATGGTCTTGGTTGTTGTATTTCAAAATAATCCGAAAGAACCTGTTTATACCAAGTACGTGAATGCACGGGCCCTCGCTGAATGGAAAATCAATATCGGAGAATACCTCTTCGTCTTACCGGGAAACAAAGTTCCATCCGATGCGGAATTCGGGGAACTGCCGTTCAGGGAGCTGGACGGGCATTTTTTCGAAAATCTGGGGATTGCTTATCGCGTGGATTATATCAATGGAAAGCGGATCAAACTGGTTTGGGGAAACCTCGGGAACAATGAATCGTACCTGGTCGATTTGTCAGGAGCACTAATCAAGGAATAAAGATGTTCAAAAGTTCAAAATGGAACCGTTTAAATATTGAACAAAAAAGAAGAGAGACCGGAAATAAGATCTCTCTTCACACGCTACCTAACTAAACCTAACTACTACTACTTATACTCTTCTAACGCAGGTATTTTTGTTTTGGTACATACCAATTGGTTAGTTAACGGATTTTAACGTTTTTCCCCTCTTTTGAATTTTCCTAGAAACAGGTTTTCCGAAATAATTTTTTTGGTAAATTCATCCCATTATGAAAACAACGAAATTATTCCAGTGGTCGCTTTTTTTCTGCCTTTTAGTATGTTTCGCTTCTTGTATTACTGTAAATCCTACATACAGCAAGCTTTCTGAAAAGGAAAAAGCGACCATCCGGGTAGCACCTTTCGATTCGGTGATAAGTACCCCGGTTGCCCCGACGAGTGCAGCAGACATCCTTGTTAAAGACATTAATTTTGATCAGTTGAAAGGAGCATTAGACAAAAGCACCAAAAAACTGAAGTGGGTTTTAATTTACACGGCGATGTGCAGTGGTACCCCGCACATATTGCCATACGCAAAGGAAGTAAAAGGGAAATATGGGAAAGATGTGGATATATTTCTTCTGGCATCCGACGATTATGCAACAACAAATACCCTCAAGAAGAAATTGTATTTCTACGGAATCAATTTCCAAACGTATATCATAAACAATTCGTACGGAGAATTTAAAGATAATCGCCAGAAGGGATTCATTATCCGGAACTTGTTGTGTGAAAGCTGCACGAACGATCTGATAGGAGTTCCATATAATTTGGTTTTCAATCAAAAGAACGAAATTGTTTTCACCAAATACCGGTCGTATAAGACAGTGGGAGATTCGCTAGTCGGATCTGATTTTATCGGAGAATTGTTGAACAAATAAGAAGGAAGATTCCGGGATAGGAGGCTAAACAAATGCAGCTGCCGGCGTTTTTCGAAGGTCCTAAAAACAACAAGAGAGAAACGGGCGTTCCTCTCTTGTTCCAACCTAAACTACTACTACTTATGAAAACTAACCTCTAAAATCATAACAAATAGCGTACCAAAGTATTCTATTTGCTTCTGATGTTAGCGTATACAAAGATAACGGACGCATTTCGATTTTGTTTCATAACTAAGTTCTTTTTAACATTATTTGCAAATCGGGAAATTTAGTGAAATGGGCACGTAAGATAAGATTTCATGTATCTTTGACGTCGAATTATAATATATCCTCTCTGAAGGCATGAAAGTTATCGATCATTTAAACGCAGCGAAAGACACGCTATTTTCATTTGAAATTTTACCTCCGCTAAAAGGAGCGAATATTCAATCCATTTACGACGGTATTGATCCCTTAATGGAATTCAAACCGAAATACATCAACGTAACCTATCACCGCGAAGAATTTATCTACAAAGAGCGCGAAAAAGGATTGCTGGAAAAGATCGCGATCCGCAAAAGACCTGGAACGGTTGGGATTTGTGCAGCGATTATGAACAAGTACTATGTAGATGCAGTTCCACATTTAATTTGCGGCGGATTCTCACGTGAAGAAACCGAAAATGCTTTAATCGATCTGCAATTCCTGGGGATTGATAATGTACTGGCGTTGCGGGGCGATTCGATTAAAACGGAATCGACTTTCAAACCGGATCCGGAAGGACACAAATATGCAGTCGAGCTGATCAATCAGATTTCGGAAATGAACAAGGGAAATTACCTGGTAGACGATATCCAGCTGGCTCCGACAGATTTCTGTATTGGTGCGGCGGGTTATCCCGAAAAACATTTCGAAGCAATGAACCTGAGTACGGATTTGCAGTATTTGAAATCCAAAGTAGAAGCAGGTGCTGAATACATCGTGACTCAAATGTTCTTCAACAACCAAAAATACTTTGATTTCGTTGATGCTTGCCGTGCTATCGGAATTACTGTTCCCATCATCCCGGGAATCAAGCCGATAACGACCCTGAACCACATTTCCTTCCTGCCGAAGGTTTTCCATATTGATCTTCCCGAAGAATTGAGCAAGGACCTGATTAAATGTAAAAGCAATAAGGACGTTTTTGAAGTAGGTGTTGCATGGGGAATCCATCAATCACAGGAACTCAAAAAGGCCAATGTGCCAGGAATCCACTATTATACGATGTCAACCTCTGAAAGCGTGAAGGCGATTGCGGAGCAAATATTCTAATTATGAAAAAATCACTTGTAAGTTTTCTGTTTTTAAGCGCTTCATTGCTTGCATTTTCCCAGGCAAAATTCCCGCCGTTAAAATTAACCAATGCGCTGGTTGTTAGCCATCTGGATAAGGAAGCAGACCAGTTTTCACTGGAAATTGCCGTATCGGATGTACTTTCCAGGTCAAAGGTGAAAAACACCGTTTCATTGAATGTGCTGAAAGCAGGTGGAGATCCCCAGGTTTTGATGACAGATTCCTTAACTCAATTGTTAAAAGGAAAAGGGATCAATACCCTGATGCTGGTTTCGGTTCGTGGTTTTGACAACCGGTTCAGACCATCAACCGGGAATATGACCCTGGCGGAAGATTTGGCTGCAGATAACCTGTTCCCGATTTACAAAGAGGACATTACTTCGGTCACATTTGAGTTCCATTTTTACAGGGATGGAAAATTGGTGTATACAGACTTGTTGAAAGTTGGAGGGATTAACTCCAGAGACAAAGTGTTGAGAAAATTACGCAAGAAACTGGCAAAAAAGGTCGTGAAGGACTGGATTTAAGAAATTGAAAATTGAGAATGTAAAATTGAAAAGGAGATAAAGCGAATCTCTTTTCAATTCTCAATGGGTCATTTTCAATCATTTGTATTTACTGAATTCTTTTTTTGCTGATTCTGCTGCTGCCCGAACAAGTTCATTGTTCGGATCGTGGATGAGGTAATAATCAAAATCTGCTATCGCATCGATGTACAAACCTAATTTCAGGTAGCACAGGCCGCGTTTTTCATACAATTCAATGTCGTATTTGGAATAAGGTGCCGCTAGCGAAAACAAGCGCACAGCTTCTTGGTACGCGCCATTTTCAAACGCCTCGACCGCTTCTTTTTTCAGCGTTAGAAATCCGGACTCGCGGGCAATTTTGCTTGCTTTTATTTTCAGGAATTGGGTGATTTCCAGCCGTTGATTTTCCGTGACAGGTTCCTTCCCGATAACGATCAATTCATCAAATTCCTCTTCGAATTCAGAACAGGCACTTTTGACATCAAATTGATGCAGTTTGTCCATGGAAGGAACATTGGTTGTGGACCAAAATGTCTGAACCAGGATCTGGTTTGATGAAACCTCCAGTAATTGGAACAGGTAGTAAAGCGAATCTTTACGAAAGTAAAAATACGTTCCGATCGGGATTATTTCAACGGCAGATTTCATACCCGAAAGATACAACTAATTGAAAATGGAGAATTTTAAAATGGAAAAGATTTTAAATCCTGCTTTACTTTTCTCACAATTGGTAATAACCGTAAACGGATTGTGTAACCCAAGCTAGATATTAGCAATCAAAAAGCCATATATCTTTAAAGCAAGCCTACTTTTTTCACCTTTTACTTGTAAATCTAAATATTGAACTTGTTTAATTAGATCGAAGTACTTTTTGTAGAGTTCTTCCGTTCGGTTCTCTTTTCTTATTCCAATTTGGACAAAGACGACATGCGAGGTATCAGTGATATATCCTCCAGCTTCAATACCGATATTTTGAAGTGTGAAAATCAACTTGGAGTTCGTCAGTTCATTTTCTATTAAAGTCAAAATTTGTCTTCTCTTATCCATGATTTATGTATTTCAGATACACAAATATATACTTTATATCTGCATAATAGCAAAAATTGCTATGATTCAATACTTTTAATACACATTTGTGTATGACAAGACTTGGAAAGTATTTAGCAAAACGTGCGATAAACAAAGCAGAAGTTGCCCGAAAAACTGGTTTAAGTACAAAACGTTTGAGCGAATTAAGCCTAAACGAAAACACTAAATTGAAAGCAAGCGAACTTTATCTTATAGCACTAGCTATTCAGGTTTCACCCGCTGATCTTTTGGAAGAAATGTGTGGCGATTTAAAGTTGATAGATTAGCAAAAGTAACCAGTGTGTTTATCGCTAATCAAACATTATTTCCAAATGGAGTTGTTAAATTTGTTAAAATTTCATTTATTCAACCATCTAAAACCCCTAAAACACTAGGGTTTTATCTATTGCCCTGAAATTAATCTAAAATAATTAGATAGATACTGTAGATTTATCTATTATTTTGACTTACCTTTGTAAAGTCATTAAATAGATGAGTATGTCAAACATCATAAATCTTTCAAAAGCACATGCCTCCCTAATGTATAAAGCATTGGAGCAGAGTCTTAAAGAGAAAGAAGTTGTAGCTTCTAAACTCATTGCTGAAATTGAGGCTGACAAAACGCTACTAAACCAATTATCTAGAGTTATCTCAGGTGAAATAAACGCTCAGGTTAAAGAAGCATCTGATAACTCTCAAAAACATGAGCATGTAGACTACAATCCAGAATGGGCTCTATTGGAGAAAATCGACTACACATTAAATAGTAAGAAGGAATTTATGACTGCTGGGGAAATTGCAACTTTCATTTACAACATTGATTCTAAATACCCCAATTTCAATGATTTGAAAGCTACTGTTGCTTCAACTCTCAGTCCGTATGCAAAATCAAATAAACGGTATCAAAGATTCAAAGATGATCAGGATTCAGCTTTTAAGTATGGTTTGATAGACTGGAATGATCCAATATTATAGCAGTAACCGTTTATAACATTTAAATTACCGCTCATCACAATAAACGAATTATATTGTTGAAAACTTTTAATAGGATTGATTATGTTAAATAGAAAGATTGATTACCTTTACAATATGAAAAACAAAAAGCCTCATTCGTAAGAACAAGGCTTCAAAATACTGAGGATGGGCGAAGATGGTCTCATGAGCCAATCTTAGCTGGAGTCTGAAAAACTCTAACATTCTCCAGAAGAATAAATAGCTGACTACTGCGAAACAGTAGCTGAAAGGGCAGACATCTAAGTCATTTCTATGATGAAACGCGCCTCCCTATTCTGTTCTTCTGAATAACCGCAGTGCAATGCGGTTTAAAGAAAGAGTCCGATTAAGCTGCCTCGTTTGTATAGAGGACTTAGTCGGGCTTTTTCATTTTACAAAGTTACAAATTTTTATTCATTTTTCCACCCTTGATTACGATGTTAATAGATATAGCACTAATTAGCCCATAATTCTCCTTTGTAGATTACGTAGGGTGGTCATTACCTTTCAATTTTACATTTTCAATTCATAATCCGATCTAAAGCAGCGATAAATAACTCTGCCGCTTTTTCCAGGATTTCATCCGTATGTGCCTGAGAAATAAAACCGACCTCATATCCGCTTGGTCCCATGTAGAATCCTTCTTCCAATAATGCACGGTGCAAATGCTTGAAGTTCGTCATATCCGGATTGATCTCTTCCGCTGCACGGATGTGTTTGGAGTTATCAAAGGAGATCCAGAAAATGGAGCCGATTGTTACCAATTCGAAGGCATATCCTTTTTCCTTCGCGTGTGAATTAATCAGATCTGTAAACAAGTTGGTACGGCGTTCCTGGTCTTCGTAAAAACCGGGTTTGCTCAATTCGGTTAATTGGGCCAGACCTGCAGCCATTGCTACCGGGTTACCGGATAGGGTTCCTGCCTGGTAAACAGGTCCGTCGGGAGCAACACATGCCATAATTTCTTTTTTAGCGCCATAAGCACCAACAGGCAAACCACCGCCGATAATTTTTCCGTAAGTAACCAGGTCCGGAGCAATTCCATAATATTCCGCGGCGCCCGAAAAAGCTACGCGGAATCCTGAAATGACCTCGTCAAAGAACAACAAAGCTCCATGCTTGGTGCACGTTTCACGCAGTTCTTTCAAGAAGCTCAACTCTTGTAATAACAAACCGTTATTAGCCGGGATCGGCTCAATGATCACACAGGCAATTTCTTTTCCGAATTGTTCAAAACAGCTTTGCAAAGCCTCAGAATCGTTTAACGGAAGAACCAATGTCTCGTTGGCAAAAGCTTCGGGAACTCCTGCACTGGAAGTATTCCCGAAAGTAACTAACCCGGAACCTGCTTTTACCAATAAGGAATCACTGTGACCGTGATAACAGCCTTCAAATTTGACGATTTTGTTTCTTCCGGTATACCCTCTTGCCAAGCGAATTGCCGACATCACAGCTTCCGTTCCTGAACTTGTAAAGCGGATCTTATCAATAAACGGATTCTTCGAAAGAATTAATTCGGCTAGTTCGTTTTCCAATCGTGTCGGCGCCCCGAAACTTGCACCGTTTCCCAGGGCGGCAACAATTCCCGCGTACACTTTCGGGTGATTGTGACCTAAGATCAGTGGTCCCCAGCTCCCGCAAAAATCGATGAATTGGTTGTCGTCTTCGTCCCAAATGTAAGCACCATCTCCTTTTTTGATGAACAAAGGAGAACCTTCAACTGATTTAAATGCTCTAACGGGTGAATTTACTCCTCCCGGAAAGTAATTTTTTGCTTTTTCATAAAGCGCTTCCGAGTTCGATCTGTTCAGTTGTTTTGCTGCCATAGTGACGACGATTTTTAATTTAATGCAAAATTACGAATTCGATTCGCTGGCTCGACGGGAAGCGCCATGATTTTTGTCATTTCAATCCGGCTTTAAAGAAAGAGTAAGATTGGTTATATTTGGGACAAAATTTTTAGCAGTTCGCAAAGAACAATCGATTTATCAGATGAAATACGAATTTACTCCCGAGTTTGCAGCTCAGATGGATGCTTCAGATCCATTAAAGTCTTATAGAGACCGCTTCTATTTTCCAACTTTCACCAAAAATTCCGTGAGATATTTCACCGGAAATTCATTGGGTTTACAACCTAAAACCGTCCGTGAAAAAGTGAACCTGGAATTGGATGATTGGGCAAAATGGGGAGTAGAGGGACACTTCCTGGGAACGAATCCATGGTATAAATACCATGAATTTCTCACAGATGCTTCCGCAAGAATCGTGGGCGCATTGCCGAAAGAAGTAGTAGTAACACATTCCCTGACGACCAATCTGCATTTGCTGATGGTTTCTTTTTATCAGCCAAAAGGAAAGAGAACCAAAATTTTGTGTGAGGCAAAAGCATTCCCTAGTGACCTGTATGCATTGGAATCGCAAGTGCGTTTTCATGGACTGGACCCGGAAACGGATTTGGTGGGAATGGTGCCACGAGAAGGAGAGCATACGTTAAGAGACGAAGATATATTGGCTAAAATCCTGGAATTAGGAGATTCTTTAGCCCTGGTAATGTTTGGCGGAGTGAATTACTACACCGGGCAGTTGCTGGATATGGAAGCAATCACGAAAGCCGGAAAAGGAGTTGGAGCGATGGTTGGTTTTGACCTGGCACATGCTGCAGGAAATGTCCCGCTTAAACTGCACGATTGGGGAGTTGATTTTGCTGCCTGGTGCTCCTATAAATATTTGAACTCAAGTCCTGGAGGCGTTTCTGGGATGTTTGTTCATGAAAAACATGCAAAGAATGCTTCACTTCCGCGTTTTGCAGGATGGTGGGGATATGATAAGAGTACACGTTTTCAAATGGAACCCGGCTTTGTTCCGATGGAGGGGGCTGAAGGCTGGCAGTTAAGTAATGCACCCGTATTGGGAATGGCCGCGCATTGGGCATCTTTGGAAATTTTTGATGAGGTGGGAATGGACAAACTCAAAGCAAAAAGTGAATTGCTGACAGGTTATTTGGAGTTTATTTTGAATGGTTTATCGGAGAAATACGCGGAGAAATGCCGTTTTGAAATCATCACACCGAAAGAACCGAAACGCAGAGGAGCACAATTGTCGATCCTGGTCCATGGAAAAGGAAAGCAAATTTTCGATGCGATCTCTGAAAAAGGAGTGGTTGCAGATTGGAGGGAGCCAAATGTCATTCGTGTAGCACCGGTTCCGTTATACAATTCCTTTGAAGATGTTTATTTCCTTGGGAAGTATTTGGAGGAAGCAATTAACGGGAATTGAAAATGGAAAATTGGTCAATTGAAAAGTAAGATAACCCGCTTTTCAATTATAAACTGAAATTAGGATTATGAAAAAAATAGCAGTAGTAGGGGCAGGACTTGTAGGAAGTTTGCAAGCCATTTTACTGGCACAGAAAGGATACCACGTTTCCGTATTTGAACGAAGACCTGATCTGAGAAAAGCAACATTGATAGGTGGAAAGTCTATTAACCTGGCGCTTTCTGACCGTGGCTGGAAAGCTTTGGAAATTGCCGGCATTGCCGAAGATATTCGCCAGATCGCCATTCCGATGTACAACCGCTGTATGCATGCTTTGGACGGGACGCTGACTTACCAGCCGTACGGTGTAAACAATGAGGCAATTTATTCTGTTTCGCGCGGAGGATTGAACCAGAAGTTGATGAACCTGGCTGATAATTATCCGAATATTGAATACTTCTTTGATCGGAAATGTTTGGATGTGAATTTGAAAACAAATACACTTTCATTTCAAAATGAACAAACAAAAGAGCTGGAGCAGTTCGAATCGGATAAGATCTTTGCTACTGACGGAGCCTATTCGGCAGTTCGTATGCGGATGCAAAAGTCCATGACCTTCAATTATTCACAAAAATACCTGGATCATGGATATAAGGAACTGGTGATCCCGGCAAATGCGGACGGAAGCCACAAATTGGATAAAAATTGCCTGCACATTTGGCCCAGAGGTGAATTTATGATGATCGCCCTGGCAAACCTCGACGGAAGCTTTACGTGTACCCTTTTCTTCCCGATGGAAGGAGAAACTTCGTTTGAGACGCTGAAAACGAGGGAGCAGGTCGCTGCTTTTTTTGACAAGACATTCCCGGATGCCGTAGGAATGATGCCGACATTGCTGGACGATTATTTCGAAAATCCAACCAGTTCATTAATCATGGTTCGCTGTGAGCCATGGAATTATAAGGACAATATAGTTCTCCTGGGTGATGCTGCACATGCCATTGTTCCATTCTATGGACAAGGAATGAACTGCGGTTTCGAAGATTGTACCGTTTTCAACGAGATGTATGATGAGAGTAAAGGAGACTGGACAGGTCTGTTGAGTCGTTTTTCTGATCAGCGGGTTCCGGATGCGAATGCAATCCTGGATTTAGCGCTTGATAATTACGTGGAAATGCGCGATAAAACGGCAGATCCTGAATTCCTGTTGCAAAAGAAGATTGAGGGAAAATTCTCCCGATTACATCCGGATAAATGGACACCACTTTATTCACAGGTTACGTTTAGTAATACGCGTTACAGCGATGCATTGAAAAATGGAAGAAAACAAGACGCCTTGATGCAGGAAATTCTGAAGATTGAGAACATCCATGAAAAATGGGACGAACCATTCGTTATGGATAAAATGTTGGAACTTATTTCGTAACGAATCAGAAATCTTTAGATATTTAAATAAAATTAGACCATGAAATTTGTCGTTTGTATTTTGTTGATTGTCATTACCGGATTTTCATTCGGTCAATCCCGCAATTTGAGAGGGAAGAGCCGAAAGGATTTTTTTGGAGGTGCACGTGATTACCGTCAATTGACAAAGGATGGAATCCAAATTTCCCTGGGACCGAATTTCACGTTTACCAATCCGAAAATAACCGAATATTCCGGAACGGATGCGACTGGCCGGCCGGTTACTGCATCAGTTGATCCGATCGGAAAACCGGGAGCATTTATTGAAATAGGTGCGGCTCATTACCGCTTGAAAAAGTCGCGTGTTTTGGACGCATGGTATAAAAAACGTGGGGATAAAGGCGAAATAAAATGGATCGGTGCGAACTTATTTCATAGACTGGACTGGGGATTGGGCTTTAATTACATCGGTGGAAGTGAGCGGACACGTTTTGAATTGGTCGATCCTTCAGGTGTTTCTTCCTTTGATGAGAGTACCGGGTCCTTCTACAATGGTTATGTAACTGCACGCGTAACAATCGATCGGTTTACCAAGATTGCAGATGGCTGGCATTTGGAAACGGGATTGGGGTTTAACTTTTTGTTTAATGCACTTCCTGCACCGAAAGCACCTTACGTTCCTACCATTGCTCCGGTAAAGTTCCAACAGGATTTCATGGCGCAATTCCATTTGCACTTAGGGTTCACCCGAACGATTCGCCGGGGTGATTATCTAACCTTTGGCTTTTTGGTTCCGGCCATTGGAATTTACGAACCGAACAAAGCGCGCCCAACGATTCAATGGTTTTCAAGCAATTACTGGCCCATCCAATTTCAAATTCGCTGGATTCATCATTTTACTAAGAAATCGAACGGTTGTAACACCGGAACACCGGAAGACCGGAAAAGAAATGACGAATACATGCAAAACCGTTAATAGCGCATTCCATGAGAAAATTTTATTATTTAAGCTCTTGCGACACTTGTCAAAAGATTATGAAGACTCTGGACTTACCAAAAGATGTGGAGCTGATTGATATCAAACAAACAAATATTGATGCCAAGACTTTGGATTGGTTAAAAGAAAAGGTGGGTTCTTATGAGGGAATGTTTTCAAAAAGAGCGATGAAATTCCGTTCTCAGGGATTACATGAAATGAATTTGACAGAAGCGGATTACCGCAAATACATGTTGGAGGAATACACGTTTTTAAAGCGGCCTTTTGTTATTTATGACGAGCATGTTTGGATCGGAAATGCGAAGAAGGAGGTGGAATCTGCCCGGGAATTTTTTGCTAAGAATAAGTGATGTTTTAATGGGTGGGTTAACGAGGGAAATGGTGCGCAATGGAATTGTAATTGTTTGGAAAAACGCAAATTGAACAAAGCTTGTAAGTAAGTTTACTAACTTGCTAATAATTAACCCGGATTTCTCATTTATTTTATCGGATCACCTCAAAAAAAGCGCAAACGACTATTTAGAATGGAACTGCGATAATCGTCCAGTTTCTCATCCTGGTTACGTTGAATAAACCGACGAATGAATTTCTGCGTTCCTTTACCCATTTTAAAATCCAGTTCGTCACCGAAAATCGGAACGATACTTAGGAACTGAATGGTTTTGCCGGAAATAATTACGGGACTCAATTCTTTTTGAAGTAAAATGGGATCCAAAAAGATGAAATATTCCTGTTTCATCAGATTGGAAATCGGAACTTCCGGATTACCTGTCGGAATGGTATGTCCCGGGCCAAACCAGGTGTTTTTATCTCTTACGAACCGCTCCAACTTGTAGAGCCAGGAATAGATCCACGAACAGTTCGGGTTGGTATAATCTTCAAAATCCCAGTAAGCGGGCAGACAGAAAAAAATTTCATTAAACTCTCTGCCAACCCATTTTTCAAGGACCGGCATTTTATAATCGGAAAGGGAAGCGGTCATAATAACTGTTACCGGAACATCCAGTTCAAGAAACAGGATCATTAATTCCTGTTCATTGTGCAACGGATTTTGGATAGATTTTACGCGGTGAGCTCCAAAACGGTTTTCAAATGCCTTTAATAGTTCCATGGTGACAAATATAGTGCTTCCGCTTTGCTTCTACCTATAAGTCCGGGAAGTATATCAATAAAAAAGGGGCCGAAGCCCCTTATTGGTTATTGGTTTATATTGCTACTTCGCTTTAAAGAAATGATCGATTTCTGAAATGCGCATCGTCATATCATCTCCTTCAACTTTTGTAATGTTGAAAATGATAGACTTCTTTTGGTTGGGACCGTAAAATAAGAATAAATCAATTTTATCGTCGTATTGGGTGCTTAACCATTTTCCCTCCATTTCAATAAAATCTGTCATATTGTTTTGATCATACCAACGACCCTTAAACGTTTCGTCATCTTTCAGATCAAAATAAATATTGTTGATTCCCAAAATTTTGTCTTTGTCCGGTCCGAAACCGTCTACTTTAACAAGTGTCCATTTTTTGACAAGACGGTCATCAATGTTAGAGTTTGAACAAGCAGAAAGGACTAAAAAAAGCAGTCCGAATAGTAAGTAAGTAAAACGAATCTTCATAATAAATTAAGCCGGGGTGCTAGGGTAAAACTAAGCTTTCTGAGTATAGTATGAACTACTTTTTCTGCAGATTGTATTTAAGCAAATTTTGAGTGAGCAATTGTCCGATTTGACTGTGCAATTTACTTATGCTTTCCTAGCATTCGGTATGATTCTAAAGAATTTCCTTCAAAGAATTCCAAAAAATGGCATCGGATAGAACAGCCCCCTGTGCAATTAATTGATGAATTTCCATTTCCCGCGAATTTGCATACTGTTTCTTACTGGTGAAAAAGGAGAGATCATGAGGGGTCTTTGTCAAAGCTTCATGAATTCCGTCTACGGTGGAAAGGTCGACAGCAGATCCTGGGTTCTTTTGAATAGCAATCAGTTCCTGTTCGCTTTCCTGAAAATGGAATACGATGCAGGAATCCGGAGTGCGGTGCTCCAGAAATTTCACCTTTTCATAAACTGTTTGCAATACCTGATCGGAGAATAATTCAACCAGTTCCAGCGCCTTTTGAGGTTCTTCCTGATTCAACATTGCCCATTCTTCACCATGGACTCCGTTAATAATCAGAAACGCCTTTAAATCGCCTTCCAGGTGCTGCAGTTCTTCATCGGACAACATGCGGTATTTCATGCCGCAAAGGTAGTGTTCTTTTCAGTGTAAGTGTAATATAGAACAGGTGTTTTTGATTCATAGTCACATCCAGGTTGCTTAGCTTACTTACATTACAGGTAGGTGTATTCGAATCGTACTTTGGTTCCGTCCTTGTAGGTCACTTCCTGTATCAGGTTGTTTTCCGAATACAAAAAAGTGGTGATAATTAATGATTTATCGGTGGGCTTGTAGCAATCAATGCGCCGGATGATATTTCCCTTCGCGTCTTTTTCCTCGATCAGTTTATAGCTGCGTTTTCCGTTTTTGCGATATCCTTCAAATAGATCTTTATTCGTTGAATAGGTATTGTGATTCACTAAAATGGAATCGTGCAGGAAACGATTGTATTCGGTCAATACGGAATCTTTTGTGTAGACAGATTCCTGCAGGTAATCCTTGCCATTTTCAATTGTCCGGGTATAACTGATGTACGAACCGTCGTTATTGGAACTATAATACTGGCAATGAGTTACCTCATCTACTTTTTCCTCCCGGATCTTTCCTTTTTCATCACAACTGTATGTCCAGCGTTTTTGCAATTCACCATTGATCGTATAACGTGATTCTGTGGCTTTTTTTAATAGGTTGTCATAATCGGTTTCCAGCCTGTAAGTCTTTTCTTTCTTTCCGAAGATTTTTCGTTCTACCAGGGAAGTTTGCTCACCGCTGAAATAAACATAAACAGTTTCGGCAGTTGGTTTGTTGTCTTTGGAAGATTGAATTTTCACGATGCGTAATTGCCCGTCATAGGTAATTTTTGTGTGGAATGAATGGGCTTTATTTATCCGGTGTATTTCACTCAACAAGGTATCATTATACGTGTAATTAACTGTACCGTAAATTGTTTTCATTTGGACTAATCTTCCCGACAAATCGTATGTGCGAACATACCATTCCTTTTTCTTTCCACGCTTATTGATATTGAATGATTTTACAACTCCCACCTTGTTTTGTTTTATGACCTCCGGCTTTGCTCCGTAATAAAGGTGTTGCTGGTAATCAATTCCCACTTCATATTTCGCCGCCCAGCGAAGAGAACTCAGCATGTAAGCATCCGAATTCGGAGGGAAGCGGGCAAAAGTGACACCCGGAAGCAAGATCATCGAAAGTAAAAGCATTTTCATAAGGCAGTTATTTTTTAAGTTATACCCCATAAGTTGAAATACCATGTTGGTTACACTCCAAATCTACATAAAACCGTACTTTTGTTACATGCAGAAAAAAGGAGTTGCAATTCTAGGTTCTACTGGTTCTATCGGGACACAGGCGTTAGAAGTGATTCAGGCCTATCCGGATAAATTTGATTTGCAAGTCATTACTGCTCAGTCAAATGCGAAGCTATTGATTGAACAGGCCAAACGATTCCAGCCAAACACGGTTGTGATCGGTGATGAAAGCAAATACCAGGAAGTGAAGGATGGGCTTTTTTCTGAAGATGTTCATGTGTATGCCGGAGATCAGGCACTTTGCCAGGTCGTTGAATTTCGTGAAGTAGATGTGGTATTGACTGCGCTGGTTGGTTATGCAGGGTTGAAACCTACCTTGGCGGCAATTGAAGCTGGAAAGGACATTGCATTGGCGAATAAGGAAACCTTGGTCGTGGCAGGCGAACTGGTAACAACCAGGGCGCGCACCAAAGGAATCAATATTTACCCGGTTGATTCGGAACATTCTGCCATTTTCCAATGTTTGGTAGGGGAATTTCATAATCCAATAGAAAAAATCTACCTGACGGCATCGGGAGGACCTTTCAGAGGCTGGGAAGCAGCTGCATTGAAATCCGTTACGCCTGCTCAGGCATTAAAACACCCGAATTGGTCGATGGGAGCGAAGATTACCATTGATTCCGCTTCCATGATGAATAAAGGATTGGAAGTTATTGAAGCGAAATGGCTTTTTGGTCTGAAAACGGAACAAATAGACGTAATCGTTCACCCGCAATCCATTGTTCATTCATTGGTACAATTCCAGGACGGGAGCATGAAAGCCCAAATGGGTCTTCCGGATATGAAGTTGCCTATCCAGTTTGCTTTGACATATCCCGACCGATTCAAAACAGAATTTCCACGTTTCAACTTTTTGGATTATCCTCAACTGACTTTTGAAAAGACAGATAAAACAACATTCCGAAACCTTCAACTGGCTTACGACGCATTGGAAAAAGGCGGCACAGCGGCGTGTGCTTTAAATGCGGCAAATGAAATTTCCGTACAACTTTTTTTGGAAGAAAAAATCGGGTTTTTGGATATTGCCCGAATCAATGAGCACACCATGATACAGACTCCGTTTATCTCCAAGCCGGGGTATGAAGATTACGTGGAAACCGATCGTTTGGCACGCGAATTTGCACTTAAGCGAAAGTGAAGTAAGTCCAGTAAACAATTAGATAACGAGTGATTTTCCCCAGGCTCATCAAGCCCATGGTTTTCCAAAAGGATACACGATAAACTCCAAGCACTACCAACAAGGGATCCCCGATAACCGGCAACCAGGAAAATAGCGCTGTCCAAAAACCGTAACGCTGTACCAGGGATTCGCTTCTTACTAATTGTTTTTTGCCTAGTATTTTTCTGCCGTAATATCCCAACAGGTAATTCGTGCTACCACCCAGGCAATTTCCCAGGCTCGCTACAATTAAAACGGAAACCGGAGAGTAAGTTCCGGAATTCAAGAAAAAGAGGAGTGTTGCTTCAGAAGGGAACGGAACAATGGTTGATGCCAAAAAACACATCACAAACAAACCGATTAAACCCCATTCGATCATCATAGCCAAACCTCCGGATACAAAAAATGGGGACCGAAGCCCCCATTTTCTGATGGATTAAGAATTATTTCTTAACGATACGTTTTGTCATAGTTTCGTTTCCAACTGAAAGAGTTACGTTGTAAACTCCAGCGTCGAAGCTGTTACCGTCGATAGCGATTGTTTGAGAACCAGCAGCCATTTGAGATGCAGGAACTGTTGCAACTGTGCGTCCTGAAAGGTCAGTAACTACAGCAGAAACACTAGCGTCAGCTTTCAAGTTGAATTTAACTTCTGTTGTTCCCGCAAATGGATTAGGATAAACAGTTACATCTGTTGCAGAAGTCAATTCATCCAATCCCAATGAAGGATCAAAGTTCAAACGAACCCAAGGAGTTTCCAATTGGTAGTACAATGTGCTGTTTGCGATGTCGTTTCCATCCAACAAGAAGGAAGTTTGCGCAACTGAAGAACCAGCGTTAGCAACTTTTACATCCGGAGAGTAAGAACCAACCATTACAAAATAAGTCGTGTTTGCTTCCAATGGAATTGCAGACCCAAGGTAAACAGTCAAGTTTGTGTTAATTTGAGCAGCTGTCAATTCAAAGTCAGGAGACTCACCAACCCAAACAGGATCAGTTGCAGTTGCATCATTTTTGTAGATTCGAACATAAACCTGAGATCCAACCGGTGTACCAGTTGCAAATTTCACGTCAACACCTTTTACTGTTTGAGCAGCCCAGATATCGTACAAGTTTCCTGTTTCGAACGGATCTGCCAGGTTTGTTGTGTATCCGTTAGCAACACCGTTATCTCTTGCATAAATGTAATTTGTTACATCGAAAGAGAAGTTGTTCAACATGTTGTTTGTAGGAACGTCATCTACATCTGTAGCAGTCAATGTTCTTGTAACATTGTAAGTACCAACAGCACTTGGAGTAAATTGCGTAGTCAAAACCAAGCTATCGCTTGTTCCTACTGCAACGGTTGCAGGTGCGCTTGTTCCTGTAAAAGTACCTGCACCTGTAATATCAACACCGTAAACTACGTTTGTCATATCAGCTGCACCTTCGTTTTTCACTTTCAATGTATAATCGATCGGAGCGATTTGAGTTGTAGGAATTTTGAAATATCCCAAACCTTCAGTACCCCAGTAATCATTTGTGATTGCCAAATCGTAATCTGCAGGAGTAGAAATTGCTACATCATCGATGTTCCATCCGTATGTAATCCATACGTTCGGGTTTGTTGCAGATTGAGGGAAACGTGTTGTCCAATGGAAACGAACCATAAGCGAAGTAGATCCTCCAGGGATGTAAGAAGCTAAGTTAATGGTTTCCTGAGTTGGGTTAGCGTAAGGATCACCACCGGATTGAGACAAAACTCCTTTATCCGTGTTGTCACCTACAGTAATCCAGCTTGAACCGCCATTCACTGAAATTTGGAACTCTTGCAAGTCATTGAACAATGCACCGTTTTGCATGAATGACAAGATCAGGTTTGAAGATGAAATAGTAATCGGAGTAGCTTGAGTCAAATAATAATCAACATCTAAAGCTTGAGTTGGAGGAGTTAATGTAGGGTTTCCGTTTCCTAACTCGGCAAAATTACCATGTGAAGTAGAGTTGATAATTCCTTGAGTAGTACTGTTTGCCCACCCTTCTTTCGTTGCGTTAATGTTCCAACCAAAGTTACCACCAGTTTGACCGTCATTATCAATATTCCAGTCAGATGCATTTGAGAAGTCACTTGACCACAAAGTTGTACCCAAGGCCTTTGCAGGAGCTACCGGAGTTGCTTTATGGTTTTCTGTGCTGAATTTTTGTGCCATTCGAGGGGAAGCAGCCACTTTTGCATTTTGAGCAAATGCACCTGTAACTAACAACAATCCCGATAACAAAGTAATCTGTTTTTTCATGTTTTCTTTAATTTACGAAGTTTTAAATTTAGTTATTTGACCTATAAATGGTCAATTTATTTATTAAACGGTACTAATTACGAAACGAACGGTAATTACTGTCCCTTAGGAAGGGTAATTTCCTACGTAATTCGGTCTGTTCCTGGTAGCTAATACTACGTGTAATGACGTTTTCGGAATCCAAAAGGTTGGAAAGTTCTTCTCCCAAAAGATTAATTAATTTGCTTTGACCTGTATAAGACAACCCGGAATGATCGGTCCCTACCCTGTTTAAACCTGCAACGTAACATTGATTTTCAATCGCCCTTGCCGGTAATAATGTTGACCAATGCTGAATCCTTTTCTCAGGCCAGTTAGCTACATAGAGTAAGAGATCATAAACCGGTCTTCCATCAATCTCCCCGTTACGGATATTTTCCGGGAAACGGAGATCGTAGCAAATCTGCAAATTGATTTTCCACCCCAAATAATTCACAATGACTTCTGCTGTGCCTGCTGTAAAATGAACGGATTCTTCCGCCATCCCGAACAGTTTGCGTTTATCATAACAGGTAATGGTCCCATCCGGTTCTACAAAAACGCCGCGATTGTAGTATTTCCCTTCTTCCTCAATAATCAGGGAAGTGTAAAAAGCAGCATTCTTTTGCTTAGCTTGTTGCTTCAGCCACAAAATACTGGAACTGGAATCCATTTTTTCCGCCAGAGCGCGGGTATTCATCGAAAATCCCGTTTGAAACATTTCCGGCAGTAGAATGAGATTGCTTCCGGAGACCGGTTTCAGCAACTCTTCATAGTGTTTCAAATTGACAGCTTTGTCTTCCCAAATCTGATTTGCCTGGATCAATGTGATGCTTAAATCTTGCATAATCTTTCTGCTGCTTGAATGAGTGTTTCGTCGGTTTTTGCAAAACAGAACCGGATGGTATGATAGTCATTCCGCTCTTCGTAAAAGACGGAAAGTGGAATAGCCGCTACTCCCATTTCTTTTACCATCCATTCGCAAAAAGCCACGTCGGGAAGATTTGAAATGGTGTTGTACCGCACTGTTTGAAAGTAAGTCCCCTCGCTTGGAAGAAACTCGAATTTACTTTTAGCCATCAGTTCTTTGAAACGGTCCCGTTTATCCTGGTAAAATTTTCCAAGGGTGGTAACGTCTGTCCCGGAAATATAATCTGCAAGGGTTTTCTGAGCGACACTGTTTACGGAAAAAACCAGGTACTGATGCACTTTTTTAATTTCCTTTAAAATGTATTCCGGAGCGATCAGGTAACCTACCTTCCATCCGGTTATGTGAAATGTTTTACCGAATGAAGAAACGATCACACTTCTGTTTCGCAAAATTTCATGGTTATGCGCGGAAAAATGCTTCTTTTCAAAGGTAATGAACTCATATACTTCGTCCGAGCAAAGAATCAGGTTGGGGTGATCAATCATCACCTGTACCAAGGCATCAAAATCTTCCTTGTCCATCATCTTACCGGACGGATTATGAGGGTTGTTGATGATTAGAACCCGCGTTTTTTGATTCACGGTTTGTCTGAGTTCGCGCCAATCAATCGTAAAATCTTCCCGCATAGGAATGTGAACGGGCTTCCCACCGGCCAAATGTACCGCCGGGCTGTAGCAATCGTATGCCGGATCGAGGATCACTACCTCATCGCCCCGATGAACCAATGCCTGGAGAGTTGCAAAAATTCCCTGGGTTGCTCCGGAAGTCACCAAAATTTCAGTCGATGGATTTATGTCTCTTTGATACACCCGATGAACCATTTGGGCAATTCCTTCCAATAAAACGGGAAGTCCTGCCATTGGCGCATATTGATGAACATTTTCTTTGCTGTTTTTTGCCAATAGGTCTTCAATCAAGGGATCAATTGGAAAATTGGGAAACCCCTGGGAAAGATTAATGGCCTGATACTGGTTTGCCATTTGGCTCATCGTAGTAAAGATGGTGGTTCCTACTTTTGGAAGTTTTGTTTGCATGAATTACATTTGTTTGCAATAGCAAAGTAAATCATTCCTGCCTTATATGGTATCGAAACAGGCACATTTTAGCAGGAATTCACTTAAAATGAACTTGATGAAACTCCGTATTTTAGCTTTCCCGGTATTTTTTGGTTTGATACTAACCTCTTGTGGGGAAGATTCCATTTGTGATTGTATCCGCGCAAGCGATGAACTGAATGCTAAATACGATGAGCTGCGAACAAAAGCATTGAGTAACAAAGGGCAAAAAGAAGTCAAAGAACTCATCAAAACGAAGAAGGCTAAGTGCAAAGAATTTGAGCAAATGAGTGGTCCGGAAATGATGAAAAGAAAAGCAAGCTGCAAGTAGAAAGCCATAATCATTTGTGTCTGAATATCAGTAGCTTTCCAGATTTTAATTCCATTCTTGAATGTCTATGGAAAACTCCCGGTTTGAGTTAACAAATATTCCACACTAAATCGAAAAAATAAAACGTGAAAATCGCTATCTTTGCACCTGCTTACCAGTTAAGGTAGGTTTCAAAAAAGAGTGAAATTTTTATGAGTGCATTTTCATCCCGTCACATTGGACCTGATTCAGCTGAGAAATCTGAGATGTTAGCTGCTATTGGTGTCAAATCAATTCAAGAATTAGTAGACAAAACGATCCCTTCACCGATTCGTTTATCCGGAGAATTAAAGATCGATCACGCGTTGAGCGAGCAGGAATATTTGCAGCACATCACGGCACTTGGAGCTCAGAATAAAGTATATAAGTCTTTTATAGGATTGGGTTATAATGAAACCATTGTGCCTTCCGTGATCTTACGGAATGTTTTGGAAAATCCGGGATGGTATACTGCATATACGCCTTACCAGGCAGAAATTTCACAGGGCCGCCTGGAGGCTTTACTGAATTTCCAGACCATGGTATTGGATCTGACTGGAATGGAAATAGCAAATGCGTCTTTACTGGATGAAGGAACTGCTGCTTCGGAGGCTATGATCATGTTTTGGAATTCCCGCTCACGCCAGGAAGTGAAAGATGGAGTAAATAAGTTTTTCATCTCCAAAAATGCATTTCCTCAAACGAAAGAGGTGGTTCTGGGAAGAGCGATCAACCTGGGAATTGAATTGGTTGAAGGAGATGAAACAACGTTCACCAATGACGGTACGTATTTCGGAGCAATTATCCAATACCCGGATGTTTACGGGAATATTACGGATGTAGCCGGGTTTATCGGCCGCAATAACGGATTGAAAACGGCAGTCGCTGCAGACATTCTTTCATTGGTCGTGTTGAAATCTCCGGGTTCATTGGGAGCTGATGTCGTATTCGGTTCTTCCCAGCGATTTGGGGTCCCGATGGGCTATGGCGGACCACATGCTGCATTTTTCGCAACAAAAGAAGATTATAAACGCACCATTCCTGGCCGCATCATCGGGGTATCGAAAGATGCAGATGATAACCTGGCTTTGCGCATGGCTTTGCAAACACGTGAGCAACACATTAAAAGAGATAAGGCAACATCGAATATCTGTACGGCACAAGCCTTGTTGGCAGTTATGGCTTCCATGTATGCCGTTTACCACGGTCCTGCAGGAGTGAAAGAAATCGCAGAATACGTAAACAAGTTGGCTGCAACAGCTGCAAGCGGATTGAAAACAGCGGGAATCCAGGTTGGTTCGGATTCTTTCTTCGACACTATTTGGGTAAAAGGAGTAGACACTGCTAAGATTAAAGCTGCAGCTGAAGCGAAAGAAATGAATTTCCGCATCATCAATGAATCGGAACTGACAATCAGTTTCGGGGAACCACACACGTTGGACGATGTGAATGCCGTATTGGAAGTATTCGGGGCAAACAAGGCAGGAACCATCAATAATTCAAACATCGCCTCTTCTGCATTGCGCATGGATGCGATCCTGACTCATCCAACCTTCAACAAGCATCATTCGGAATCCAAAATGATGCGTTACCTGAAACGTTTGGAAAACAAAGACCTTTCATTGGTTCATTCCATGATTCCGTTGGGATCGTGTACCATGAAACTGAACGCAGCTTCTGAGTTGATTCCGATCACGAATCCTCAGTTCGCAAATATGCACCCGTTTGCTCCGGTTGAGCAGGCAGCCGGTTACCACGCCATGTTCCGCCAGTTGGAAAAAGATTTGTGTGAATCTACCGGATTTGCCGCGATGTCTTTACAACCAAATTCAGGGGCACAGGGTGAGTATGCCGGATTGATGGTGATCAAAGCATACCACGAAAGCCGTGGCGACAAGCAACGTACAAAAATGATCATTCCTTCCTCCGCACATGGAACCAACCCGGCTTCTGCAGTGATGGCAGGAATGGAAGTGGTTGTAACCGGTTGTGACGAAAACGGGAACATCAACATCGAAGAATTAAGAACGGTAGCCAACCAAATCGGGAACGAATTGGCCGGTTTGATGGTCACTTATCCGTCAACGCACGGTGTTTACGAAGAAGGAATCCGTGAAATCACATCGATCATCCACGAAAACGGTGGACAAGTATACATGGACGGTGCAAACATGAATGCACAGGTCGGATTAACCAATCCGGGAAATATCGGTGCAGACGTTTGTCACTTGAACTTACACAAAACATTTGCAATTCCTCACGGAGGTGGTGGCCCTGGAATGGGACCAATCGGAGTGGCTGCGCATTTGGCTCCTTTCCTGCCAAGCAACCCGGTTGTTGCTGCTGGAGGAAGCAACCCGATCCACGCAGTTTCTGCAGCACCATACGGAAGTGCTTTGATCTTGTTGATCTCTTACGGGTACATCAAGATGTTGGGAGCGGAAGGATTGCGTCAATCAACGGAAGCAGCAATTTTAAACGCAAACTACATTGCAGCGAAATTGAAAGGACATTACAACGTATTGTACACCGGGAAAAACGGAACCGTAGCACACGAAATGATCTTAGACTGCCGCGATTTCAAGAAAACAGCAGACGTAGAAGTAGCTGATATGGCGAAGCGTTTGATCGACTTCGGATTCCACGCACCAACGGTATCATTCCCGGTAGCAGGAACCTTAATGGTTGAACCAACAGAGTCCGAAGACAAAGAAGAACTGGACCGTTTCATCGAAGCCATGATCAAGATCCGTGCAGAGATCAAAGAAATCGAGAACGGCCACGCCGATAAAGAAAACAACTTGTTGAAAAACGCTCCGCATACTGCAGATTGTATCATCAACAAAGACTGGAACTACCCATACTCTCCGCAGGAAGCAGCTTACCCGGTTGCTTATTTGAAAGAGTGGAAATACTGGGTTCCGGTACGCCGAGTAGACAACGCATACGGAGACAGAAACTTAGTGTGTTCTTGTCCGAGCGTGGAGAGCTACATGCACGTGGAGGCTTAGGAACAGAATAATTAATAAGGAAATCCGTCTTGAGAAATTGAGCCGGATTTTTTGTTTATTTTTGTTTTAAATACTGACGTTTATGAAACCATTTAAATCTATTCTAGCAATATTTTATTTATTAACAACAATTTCCCTAGCACAACCAGGTACAAATGATCCATCTTTCAATGCGTCAGATAATGGCTTTTATGGCAATAGTAACGGTTTATCAACTGTATGTTATTCATCATTAATTCAAGCAGATGGTAAAATTTTGGTTGGAGGAGCCAATTCTCATCCTGTTTTACATTATAATGGGTTTACTCATTATGGAATAACCAGGATTAATACTGATGGAAGTATAGATTTGTCTTTTAATTTAGGCACAGGATTCAATTCTTGGACTAATGCGATTGCTCTTCAAAGTGACGGTAAAATTATTGCAGGAGGTCCATTTACGACTTGTAATGGTGTTACTAGAAATGGAATAGCACGCTTAAATACAGATGGGAGCTTGGATACAACTTTTAATCCTGGAATGGGTTTTCCTTTTGGAAGTAGTATTGGATCAATTGCAGTTCAGACAGACGGAAAAATAATTGTAGCAGGAAACTTTAATTCTTTCAATGGATTTTCTCGTTCACGCATAGTTAGATTAAATACAGATGGTTCTATAGATTTAAGTTATATTATCGGAACTGGCTTTACAGGATTAAGTAATAGTGGAGTATCTTCAATTAAACTTCAACCAGATGGTAAACTGATAGCAGTTGGAAGTTTCTCAGGTTACAACGGGACCACGAGACTTGGGATAGCAAGATTAACCACAAATGGTAGTTTAGATGCAACATTTAATCCAGGGTCTGGTTTTAATGGCACAGTTTGGGATTTGGATATACAAACAGACGGAAAAATTGTCGCTGTTGGTGGATTTACATCATTTTATGGTCAAAGTAGTAGTCGAATAGCAAGACTAAATAGCAATGGTACTATTGATGCTTCATTTGTAATTGGAAGCGGATTTAATACGGGGTATTGTACAGCTGTAAAAATAAAAAATGATGGAACGATTATGGTAGGCGGAACCCATTATTCTTATAATGGAACATTATGTGCGTATTTAGTTCGAATCAATTCAAATGGCTCTGTCGAACCGGTTTTTAGTTCAAATTTGGGTGCTGCGCTTAATAGTCAAGTTGAGGACATTAGTATACAAAATGACGGGAAAATAATTGTACTTGGATCTTTTTCCTCTTATAATTTGACGCTAACAGGTAGCATGCTTCGATTAAACGTTGATGGGAATCTAGATGAGACCTTTAATCAAGGTTCCGGGTTTAATGAATTTGCAGGCAGCATGGGTTTTCAAGCAGACGGGAAGCAAGTAATAGGAGGAAACTTTTCAAAATACAATGGGATTATCCAAAATAAGATAACACGCATATATTCGAATGGCGATATAGATACAACCTTTGATATTGGTGAAGGATTTAACAATACGGTATCAACAATAAGGATACAAGATGATGATAAAATATTAGTTGCAGGTGATTTTTCGTTGTATAATGGTTTAAGTCGTTTAAAAATAGCCCGCTTGAATCCTGATGGCAGTTTGGATTCCACATTTGATCCTGGAAGTGGTTTTAATAACTATGTTCGAAATTTATGTGTTCAAGGTGATGGAAAAATACTTGCAGGGGGAACGTTTACATCGTTTAATGGAAATACTCAAAACTATTTTATACGATTAAATGCTGACGGAAGCCAAGATCAAACATTTATCTGGAATTCAAATAATCCGGTATACTCATCCATTATACAACCTGATGGAAAGATTGTTGTTGTAGGTGATTTTACTTATTGTAATGGAAATAGTGTAAATAAAATTACGCGTTTGAATACAAATGGCGGTATCGATCTTACATTTAATTCAGGAAACGGACCAAATTATAGTATTTATACTAGTGCTATTCAGGCGGATGGAAAAATTTTAGTCGGGGGTAATTTCACAACATTTAATGGTTTACCTAAAAACCGACTGGTTCGTTTGAATAGTAATGGCAGTTTGGATGCTACTTTTAATACAGGAAGTGGACTTAATGGGGATGTGAAAACGATTATTGTTCAGGACGATGGTAAAATAATTATTGGAGGAAGTTTCACATCATACAATGGAATTAGTAGAAACAGGATAGTGCGCTTGAATAGTGATGGCAGTTTGGATGGTACATTTATTTCAGGTACCGGATTTGATGATGAAGTACTTTCGTTACTGCTACAAGCGGATCAGAAAATTTTTGTGGGTGGAAGATTTTCCAATTATAATGGTAATCCAAGAAACCGGTTGACTCGGTTATTGAATTGTTACCCTTCAACTAGTTCAATTACTGCCTCGGCGTGCAACAATTATACTCTGAATGGCCAAAATTATACGTCAAGTGGGATTTACACCCAGACATTAATTAATTCTCAAGGGTGCGACTCAATTATTACTTTAAACTTAAGTATTCAACATACAAACGATACATTATTTGTTTCAACATGTGACGTATATAACTGGTATGGTCAAGCTTATTCAACTAGTGGGTTTTATTCCCATCAATTTACGAATATGTATGGTTGTGATTCAATTATTACCCTGTCTCTTATTGTAAGTAATCCATCATCAAGCACGATTAATACGGTTGAATGTAATAGTTATTTATTCAATGGTAATCAATATTTTTTTTCGGGTCAATATTTAGACACTATATCAAATTCAGCTGGCTGTGATTCTATTATAACCCTTAACTTAACTATTCTAAACTCGACTAGTAGTAGCCAAAGCCAAACTTACTGTGGTCCTTTTACCTGGTCGGTCAACAATCAAACTTATATGGCATCCGGTCAATACATCGATACCATTCCAAACGCAGTAGGTTGTGATTCGATCATTACATTAGACTTAACGATTTTGAATTCAAGTTCGAATACCGAAACCCAAACTGCCTGCGGTTCTTTCACGTGGCCGATTAATGGTCAAACCTATGCAGCTTCCGGTCAATATGTGGATACCATTCCGAATGCAGCAGGTTGCGATTCCATCATAACATTAGATCTGACAATTATTCCAGCCTTGCCGTTAGTAATCGAAAGTTCCTTCTCCTTGCCTTCCGATGCAAATACCTGTATAGGTGAAGCAGCAATTGATCTTTCAGGAAACGCACCGTTCGAACTCGATTTCGACAGCGGTTCACAAATCATCACTTCAAACGGATACAGTTTGGTCGCAGGCTTATGCCCCGGAACTCACGATCTGCATGTAACGGATAATTGTGGAGACACCCTTTCCACGACGATCGTCATTCCGGTCGACTCCAACTTTGTCTTCAATAACCCGTTCATCGATTCGTTGGCGCAGGATTCTTTGGGCGTCACGATGACTAACTGTGACATTTACTACGCCGGAATTGACACGGCTTACATTGATTCGATCTGGGCAAACGGAAATACCGTAAACGTAATCTGGAATATTGTAGACTCCAACGGATCTAATTTCGACACGACCAGTTATGTTCTGAATAATGGAAATGGCGTTTACTGGCTGCAATTGAGCGTCTTCTGTCCGAATAAATCGTTGGGAGAGTACTTCACAGTAACGGAAGCAATCTACTTCAACAATGGAAATGTGAGCACGGCCGGCCTGACCAATAACGGTAAGGATCTCTTTGAACTTTATCCGAACCCAACCAACGATCAGGTTCATATTTCTTTCTCCGGCTCCGATGCCGAATTGACGGTTTATGATGTTCAGGGGAAAGTGGTATTGAAAGAGAAAATCCAAAACCAGGGAGTCGTTTCCTTGCAACATATGGAACGCGGAGTGTATTTATTCGATTTCAACAATTCGCAGGGACATAGCGTTCAGCGGATGGTGAAGCAGTGACAGTATCCGTTATTACTAACTATATTCAAGATCCGGTTATCAATCGATAACTGGATTTTGTATTTTTAAGCTCCCATTTACCTCCATGAATGAAAATCTTAATTATAGATGACGAAAAAATGGCCCGTGAAAATTGTCAGATGGTACTGTCCAGAAGCAGTATTGACAACTTGGTGGTTCGCGAAGCAGACAGTGTTCCCGCTGCTTTAAAAGAAATTGACGAGTTCAATCCCGATTTGTTGTTATTGGATATCCAATTGCATGATAAAAGCGGATTCGATATTCTTCAAACCATCGCACCACGGTATATTCCGACCATTTTTATAACTGCATATAACGATTTCGCTTTGAAAGCATTCCAGGTATCCGCATTGGATTACCTGCTGAAACCTTTTGATCCGTCGGATTTGAGTGCCGCGTTGCTAAAAACGCATACCCGCATTCAGAATAACAAGATCCTGGAACAATTGGATGTATTCCGCCAGCAATTCAAACCTGCAGAACCAAAGCGTATTGTGCTGAATACGGCAGATGTGCTGCACATTATTGACCTAAACGATATTACCTATTGCTTGGCAGATGGCGCATATACCCATTTCCATTTTGCGGACCGCAAACCCATTCTGGTTTCCAAAACGCTTGCGCATTTCGAGAACATTATCGACAGTAACCAATTTATTCGGACCCATCAGAGTTACCTGGTAAACATGCGCTACGTAACTCAGTTCGATAAACGCAACGGGGGATTCCTGATCTTAGCAAATGAAATCGAAATACCGGTATCTACGCGCAAAAAGGAAGAAGTAATGGCGCATTTTAAGGCAAATCAATAATGAAAGAGTTCTTCCGAAAGCATTTCAGTGCGCAGCAACGCGGACGCCGTTTGATCCTTTGTTTTTTTTGTGCATTTACGCACTCGTTTAATGCCCAGCCACCGCTCGACAGTTTGTTGCGCAAAGTCCGTTACCAGCAGGAAGATTCGATTAAAGCAAAGCTCTATTACGATATTGGGGTTAGCTATTTCTACAGTGATAAAGCACAGTTCCGTTCTTATATGGACAGTGTTCAGCGTCTGTCACGCAGGATCAATTACAGCAAAGGAATAGGACTCGCTTATGCGGCTTACGGGAATTACTATATGTCACTCAACGACTGGGATAAAATGAAGTACAATCTTCAGAAATCCGATAGTATTTTCAGAAAGTTAGGAAATGAGCAATCCCGATTAATGTTCAGTAAGGGATTATATGCACATTACTACAAATTGCAAGGGGATTATAAAAAAGCACTTCAAATTAACCTGGAGATACTCCATTACCATGAAAAGAACGGCCCCAAGTCGGATGAAGCAAAGATGTTGGGAGCAATAGCAATTTTACTGCAACAGCTCGAACGGTACAAGGAAGCCGCGGATTATTATAAACGGTCGATTCGGATCCGGAAAGAGATCAAAGATTTTAGCGGACAGTCCATCGCTTCATTGAATCTGGGAGGGATGCTCGCGGAGCAAAAACAATACACCAGTGCAGAACCATATTTGCTGGAAGCTTTGCGGCTGCAAAAAGATTTTCAACAAGAAAGGGTGATTAAAACCGCTCAGGCGAATCTGGCCCATGTTTATGCTGAAACCGGAAGGAGCAGGAAAGCATTGGAGCTGGTCAAAGAATGTGAAGCATTTTATCTGGAAGAAAAAGACACAGTGAATGCAGTGAAAATTTCTTTTTACCAATGTATTGCCTATATGAAACAAAAGCAGTACGACAAAGCACTTGCTGTTTTGAACTCAAAACATAATTGGATACGCAATAATCGCGATTACTCTGAATTGGAAGCAGATATGCTTTGGCATTATTACAGGGTTTACAAAACCATGGGAAAAATGGAAGTTGCGCTGGAATATTTTGAAGAGGCTAAAGAACTGGAAGACAATAACAGCAGTATGGAGATCCAACATGGGATTTCCCGCATGAAGGAACAGTATGAAACAGAAAAAAAGCAACGGGAGAATTTGCAGTTAAGACAGCAAAACCTGCTGAAAGACATTAAGTTAGACCGACTTAATTATTTCATCTACGGGTCCGTTTTATTGCTTTTGCTTATTAGTGTCATTGCTTATACGACCGTGCGCTATAACCGATTGAAGGCTGGAAAAATTGCCGTTGAAATGGAACAGCGTTTATTGCAAAGCCAAATGAACCCGCATTTTATCTTCAATGTACTCAATGCCATTCATACCTATATGTTGAGAAAAGATACGGAAGAATCCGGGAAACTCCTTACTTCATTTGCACGATTGGTGCGGTCTATCCTACAGCATTCTTCAACCGATAATATTTCCCTGGAGGAAGAGTTAAAATGGTTGAAAGATTACATGCGTTTACAACAATTGCGCTTTAGCAATGCATTTGATTATACCATTGAAATAGACGAACAATTATCACCCGATAACCTGTTATTGCCACCGATGCTTATTCAACCCTTTATTGAGAATGCCATCGAGCATGGATTCTCAGAATTGGATAAACCCGGAAAATTGACCATTTCCTATAAGAAAACAGGAAAAGAGGTAGCGATTTCAATTACGGATAACGGAAGAGGGTTTTCAACAAATAGACCCGTGAACACGAAAAAAGAACACGAATCCATGGCCATTCAAATTACTGAAAAGCGGATCCAACTGTTAAACAAAAAATGGAAAGGGGCTTTCAAATTTGAAATCAGCTCCATCCCGATGGAAGGAACAAGGGTGGTCTTCTCCATTCCATACAACACGCTTTTTGATTAAAACTTCGGACAATTGACCAAAAGCCGGAACGCTTATTTGAAAAAAGGGTACACTTACCAATTGTTCCTGTCCGGACACCAAAACAGGCTGTTTCGCTAGCTTTGGTTGCTATATTTTTGCTTCCAAACACAAAGAAATTATGAGATTAATTCTAGTATCAATCGCAGCAGTAGGATTACTGCTTGGGTCCTGTACCTCCGAACCACCTGTATCGATCAAAAAAGGAACTGAAACCAAATTTGATGATCAAAAAATCACAGTTGATTTTAAAGCAAGTTCTGTTTTGGTAAACGAAGAAGAGCAACAAACACTGATTGCACCGGAAGGTAAAATCTACATCGTAGTGGATGTAAAAGCTGAAAACAGCAATTATTTCCTTTCCCTGAAAGAAGGAGATAAAGAAATCGAACAAGTGGATTTCCTGGTAGCGGGACCTTTTGTTAGAGATTTGGATATTGCAACAAGTCCGGATAAAAGCAATTTGTACTTAGTAGATGCAGATGGAAAGTACACCATTGAAATCAATTCATTCGGGGATGCATCCGCAACATTGAATGTGGGAGTGCTGAAAGATGAAGCAACGGTGAAAGTGAGTGACCGGATGAACGCATTCCTGAATGAATTTGCGGAAGGTGGTCGCATTTTGGAAGCAGCTAAGAACTATGTGAAAAGTGGCGTGAATCCTTACGATATCACTACTGAAAACGGAGAACCAATGTTTGGAGATCCTGCAACGAAAGGACTTCAAATTACCAACATCAAAGCAGATGGAACGTATGTTTGTTCTGCGGAACTGTGGTACGAATCAGTGGAAGTAAGCTGGGACGGGGACAACATTTCCAAAATAGTGGTAACCGTGAAATAAGAAACTCAATAACCCACCCTACTAAAAGAAAGGGCGCTGTAACTCAAGCCAATGCCCGAATCCGTCTTTCATCCTGTCATAGGATGGGAGACGGATTTTTTTGTTGAAGTGAAACACTTGAAACCAACAATTTGAGCGACTTAATCTTGAAACTGCAAATAGATTTTGTATGTTTGTCGAATCAATTTAATCAGATGAATCAATTTTGCACATTCTTACTACTTCTTGCAATTTTTATTACACAAAATGCCTTTGCACAACCAGGTAGCAACGATCCGACATTTAGCCCACCCAACTTGGTTAATGGGATGGGCGATGGAGTTAGTAATCTTACCTGGGTAACTGTCATTCAACCGGACGGAAAGATACTTATTGCTTCGGGAGCCAATACTACTTATAATGGCATTCCAATTAATGGAATTGCAAGATTAAATCCGGATGGGACATTGGATACTTCTTTTCATACAGGGACCGGATTGAATGCAGGATATTTACGTTGCATGGTACTTCAGCCAGATGGGAAAATTGTACTTGCCGGTGGTGGTTTTTCATCTTATAACGGAATACTGGCATTGGGAGTTTTCAGATTGAATGCGAATGGAACAATGGATCAATCCTTTTTCTCTCAGTCCACTCCTTCTTATCCTGGTGGAAATGCCCTTAATCAAGGATTAATATATACTATGCAACGTCAATCCGATGGAAAAATAATAATTGGTGGCTATTTCACCAGGATCAATACAGCAACAAGAAATTTTATTGCCAGATTGAATGCCAATGGAACACTAGATCCTTCTTTCGGAGGACCGGGTCAAGGTACAAACGATCCGGTTAATTCAATATCTGTTCAATCAAACGATAAAATCATTGTATGTGGCGATTTCAGTGTATGCAATGGCTATAGTAGAAACGGTATTGCGAGGTTGAATGCAAACGGGTCAATCGATAATACATTCCTTTCCGGTAGCGGAGCATCCTATATAGAAACAAGTGCCCTTTTAGCGAATGATCAAATTATGATACAGGGTTCATTCCTGAGCTATAATGGAACTTCAATTAGAGGTTTGGCAAGATTAAATGCGAATGGAACCTTAGACAATAGTTTTAACCCCGGAACGGGAGTTAGCGGCGGATATGTTTATACAATAAGCCAGCAATCTGACAATAAGTTAATCTTGGGAGGAATCTACACTACGTATAATGGAACCACTGCCAATAGGATAATAAGATTGAATTCTGATGGAACGATAGATCCGGGCTTTGATGCAGGAACAGGGTTTAATGGTACGGTCTATAGTTCAGCATTGGTGGCGAATGGCAAAATTATTCTTGTTGGAGATTTCACTGTATTTAATGGTTACTTAACTTCCAGAATTGTCAGATTAGATTCCAACGGTCATCTGGATTTCACATTTAATCCTTCATCAGGTACAAATTCTACAATTAATGCTTCTGAAATTCTATCGGATGGCAAAATACTGATTGGAGGAGATTTTACCGGGTATAATGGAATCCCTTATAGTAAAATTGCCAGATTGAAAGACGATGGAGTACTCGATACATCGTTCCATATTGGCTCCGGTATGAATGCATCCGTAAAAACACTTGCAGTTCAAAGTGATGGTAAATTCCTCGTTGGAGGGGATTTTACTACGTATAAAGGATCGTCAATTAACAGAATTGCCCGATTAACAACAAATGGAGATCTGGACTCGTCCTATAACTCTTTTATAGGAGCAAATAAAACAATCCAAACTATTGTATCACAGTCTGATGGCAAAGTTGTTCTTGGCGGAGATTTTACAAGTTACAATGGAAATAGTGTAAATCGAATTGTTAGGTCGAATACAAATGGATCGATAGACAATTCATTCTCCATCGGCTCGGGATTCGATACAACAGTAACTTCAATCAGTTTGCAGCCGGACGGAAAAATCTTGGTAGGCGGAAACTTCAATTCTTTCAACGGATCCTCTGCAAATAAACTGCTTAGACTCACAGCTACAGGAATTCCGGATCCTTCATTTGTGATTGGAGCCGGTCCTAATGGAAAAGTAAGGGACCTTAAATTACAAACAGATGGGAAATTACTGGTTGGTGGAGATTTTACCACTTACAATGGTATGGCAGCCGCTAAAATCCTCCGATTAAATTCGGATGGATCAATGGATGGGACCTTTAATTCCGGATCCGGATTTAATGCCGCCGTTGAAACAATCAACGTTCAAACGGATGGGAAGCTACTGATCGGAGGAGATTTCACAACTTATAATGGTACACCGGTTAACCGTTTGATCAGACTGAATCCGGACGGTTCGATAGATTCCGTTTTTGAAACTGAAACAGGAACAAACCTTTCTATAAATGCAATAAATATCCAATCCGATGGCCGCATAGTGATTAGTGGCGCATTTACGAATTACAACGGAATTCCAAGAAATCGCATTGCGCGATTACGGGTATGTGAACCGGAAACAGCATTGGAGAATCAAGCAGTTTGTTCATCCTATCACTGGAATTTAACAGGTCAGGCTTATACCACAAGCGGAGTTTACACACATACTGTTAGCGGAGCATTGGCAAACGGGTGCGATTCGGTTTATACCTTGAACCTAACGATTTATCCACCCTCAAATTTGATTCAAACAGTTAGCAACTGTGTGACTTATCTTTGGCCTCAAAATGGTACTGTTTATACGTCTTCCGGTCAATATACAGATACCCTGACGAATATATTTGGCTGTGATTCGATCATTGTATTGAATTTAACGATTACTCATCCGAATAGTGGAACAGATACTCAAACTGCTTGTGATTCCTACGATTGGATTGATGGAAATACATACACTTCTTCTACGAACACACCGACTTTTGTATTGCAAAATGCCGCAGGTTGTGATTCTACAGTTACCTTGAATCTAACGATTACACATTCTACGACAGGAACGGACGTTCAAACTGCTTGTGATTCCTACGATTGGATTGATGGAAACACATACACTTCTTCTACAAACACACCGACTTTTGTATTGCAAAATGCCGCAGGTTGTGATTCCACCGTTACTTTGAATCTAACTATTAATCATTCGACGACGGGAACGGATATTCAAACTGCTTGTGATTCCTACGATTGGATTGATGGAAATACATACACTTCTTCTACGAACACACCGACTTTTGTGTTGCAAAATGCCGCAGGTTGTGATTCTACAGTTACCTTGAATCTAACTATTAATCATTCTACGACAGGAACGGACGTTCAAACTGCTTGTGATTCCTACGATTGGATTGATGGAAATACGTATACATCTTCTACAAACACACCGACTTTTGTATTGCAAAATGCCGCAGGTTGTGATTCTACAGTTACCTTGAATCTAACTATTAATCATTCTACGACAGGAACGGATATTCAAACTGCTTGTGATTCCTACGATTGGATTGATGGAAATACATACACTTCTTCTACGAACACACCGACTTTTGTGTTGCAAAATGCCGCAGGTTGTGATTCTACAGTTACCTTGAATCTAACTATTAATCATTCTACGACAGGAACGGACGTTCAAACTGCTTGTGATTCCTACGATTGGATTGATGGAAATACATACACTTCTTCTACAAACACACCGACTTTTGTATTGCAAAATGCCGCAGGTTGTGATTCTACAGTTACCTTGAATCTAACTATTAATCATTCTACGACAGGAACGGATATTCAAACTGCTTGTGATTCCTACGATTGGATTGATGGAAATACATACACTTCTTCTACGAACACACCGACTTTTGTGTTGCAAAATGCCGCAGGTTGTGATTCTACAGTTACCTTGAATCTAACGATTACACATTCTACGACAGGAACGGACGTTCAAACTGCTTGTGATTCCTACGATTGGATTGATGGAAACACATACACTTCTTCTACAAACACACCGACTTTTGTATTACAAAATGTCGCAGGTTGTGATTCCACCGTTACTTTGAATCTAACTATTAATCATTCGACGACGGGAACGGATATTCAAACTGCTTGTGATTCCTACGATTGGATTGATGGAAATACATACACTTCTTCTACAAACACACCGACTTTTGTATTACAAAATGTCGCAGGTTGTGATTCCACCGTTACTTTGAATCTAACTATTAATCATTCGACGACGGGAACGGATATTCAAACTGCTTGTGATTCCTACGATTGGATTGATGGAAATACATACACTTCTTCTAC
>NZ_VLPL01000019.1 GCF_007558725.1 Fluviicola chungangensis | reverse complement strand
GTTGTAATCGTATTCCAATTCTCCTTTGAATCCGTTCGCTACAATCGCATTCTCTGATGCCGTTGTCAGCTGCAATTCTCTTCCTCCGTTACCGATTCCATCCAAACGTGTGATACGTGGGGTTTGACCGTAAACAGAATTCGCTTGTGAACCTCCTAATTCTGGAGAAACATTGTGCGGAATTGCTGCAATTCCTACCAATGGAGTACCATCAGCATTGATACGTGAACGCAGGTATGGTTTTTTCTGACCATCCAAGTGTGCAGGATCAGTAGGGTCGTATTGCTTATAGTTATTGTATCCGTAAGCAACAGCCAAATAATAGTATGTTTTGAAGTTTACCAGCTTGCGGTCTCCCGAAGCAAATAAATCTTCCGTCACTCTGAACGTGTGCTGAATACCTAAATCCGTACCTTTCACTTTTTCAACCGGGAAAGAATAACCCAATTCTTCGTCGAATTCAAAGTTGATCAAACGCTTCACTCCGTTCTTAACATCACATTGCGCTACCAAACGAGCAACGGTTTGATCATCCAAATCGGTAATACCAACCTGGGCGTTTTTCAACTGGTAGATCTGGTATCCTTCAAAACGGTAGTATTTATCGTAAATAATCGGACTTCCGGTTGAGGTAGTATCTCCTGCACCGTTCGGATCAATAATTCCGATCTTATCTATTTCTTTGTATTGTTCCTGATAGTTATTCGAGTTAACAGGGTTATCCAACATCAGGATTAACTCATTGCCCATTTCCTGGATAGTCATTACCGGAGCACTTGGCGGTTCCAAAATTCGGAAACAGTTGTCAAACAACGCCTGTGCTTTCGTATCGGCAGTTTTCAAAGCATTCACGGAAGAGAAGATCTCTCCTTCAAAGCTTCTTGCATAAACGATCCCGACAGTAATGTTGTTTACCGCTCCCGGACGCAGGGTAAATGGTCCTGCAGATTGCACGAAACGGCGGTCACCGGAAGGGTTTGAAGTAGATCCTGATCCACAAGGTTCGAATTCCGACCAGTCAAATCCAGGATTAACACCTGCAGTTGCCCAATGCAACGTATCTGAATTTGC
>NZ_VLPL01000018.1 GCF_007558725.1 Fluviicola chungangensis | reverse complement strand
TGTAACCTTCCCCGTTTTCAGACAATGATTAAATATAATTATTCTGTTTTACTTTTTCCAATCTATTACTTCCCTTAAACAACCAGGGGCTTTGCCCCGCTAAAGATTTGTGTGGATGATTTGCATTGTAATCGATCTGCCATTCATAAGCCATCGCGTTGACTTCCTGAATGGAACCAAACAAATAAGCATCCAGTACATCTTCTCTAAAAGTTCTGTTAAACCGTTCAATGTATGCGTTTTGTGAAGGTTTTCCAGGTTGGATATAACAAAGTTCTATACTGTGTTTTGAACAAAATGAAGTAAATGCTTTCGACAAAAACTCCGGACCATTATCTACTCGTATCTTCTTTGGTTTTTCCCGGTCTGAGAATAGCCGTTTAAGGGTATCTACCAGGCGTTCGGCAGGGATAGAGAATGCTGCTTCATTGATTAATGCTTCCCGATTGCAGTCATCGATTACATTCAAAACTCTGAACCTACGACCGTTTTCCAATGAATCACTCATAAAATCTACTGACCAGGTGTCATTAAGCATCGTAGGAATAATCAAAGGCTCTCTCACTCGTGAAGGAATCCTGCGTTTACGTTTACGACGCATTTTCAGGTTCAGTTTACGATAAACCCTCAAAACACGTTTACGATTCCATTTCAATCCTTGTAGACGGATCTTACCATAATAGGTCTCAAATCCACGTGTGGGATACTTCTCTGAAAGTTCGGATAGCTTCTCTATTAGTGCATCATCGTCCTTTTTACAAACGTAATAATACATGCTTCTCGTAAGACAGACGATACGACAAGCTCTGTTTACGCTGAGTGCTTGCTCTTTTAGGATTCCTTCCACAAGAGCTTTGCGTTCACAGAGCTTTAGAGCTTTTTTTCGATGATCTCTTTTAAGATTCGATGATCTAAACTCAAATCAGCAAACATCCGTTTTAAACGAGCGTTTTCTTCCTGGAGTGCTTTGAGTTCTTTCAGCTGCTGATTATCCATTCCACCATACTTACGTTTCCATTGGTAAAATGTGGGAACTGAAATTCCATGTTCTCGGCAAATATCCGTTGTTTTCTTACCGGCTTCGTATTCCTTTAAAATACTTACAATCTGAGCCTCTGTAAATCTCGATTTTTTCATAATTCTGACAATTTAAATCTATATTTTTAAACTGTCTGATTTTTAGGGAAGTTTACA
>NZ_VLPL01000017.1 GCF_007558725.1 Fluviicola chungangensis | reverse complement strand
GGTGTAGTCCTGAAATCACTTTACAGTAAAAAGTAAAGTTATGTCTTATCAATGGAACTCAAAATACAGTATTGAAACAGCAATTGAAGTTGCAAGAAAAATTGATAGTGGTGAATTATCATACCGCAAAGCACAACAAATATATGGAATTCAAGCCCAAGGAACAGTTTGGAAATGGGTAAAGAATTATAGGAGCGGTAAATTAACTTTACCTCCTATGTTACAGGAATATACAGGAGAAGATACCGCAGAGGTACTAGCTTACAAACTAAGGATTTCGGAGGAAAGCTTAAAGTTAGCGAACCTTCATGTAGAAACCCTTAAAACGGTAATTGATCAGGCAGAGAAAGAACTTAAAATTGATCTGCGAAAAAAGTATTTTACCCAACGGTCCAAGAAATGAAAATGAGATACCCCAATACAGGATTAGAGGTGTTTTGTCGATTAGTTGGGAAAAGTAGACAGGCGTATTATCTGCATCAGCATGCTTACACCAAACGTGAACGGGAGCAACGCCTGGTAATCGAAATGGTATTATTTATCAGAGAAGAACTGCCTATGTTGGGAGCCAAGAAGCTCTTATATCTGCTATCTCCAAGCTTCGAAGCTTCCAATATTAAAATTGGTCGTGACAAGTTCCTGAACCTTCTGAGGGATCATGGATTGTTGATACGCAGACGTAAGCGAAGTATCCTAACCACCAAATCAAACAACGAAGTAATACCTTTTGTAAATCTTGCAAAGGATCTCAACATTTCAGGCATCAATCAATTGTGGGTTAGCGACATTACCTACATTCCAGTCGGTTCATCATTCAGCTTTTTGAGTTTGATAACAGACGCTTATTCCCGTAAAATAGTAGGTTTTTGTTTACATCCCACCTTACACACAGACGGTTGTATAATAGCTTTAAAAATGGCTTTAAGCACTAGTTCGACGAATATAGATGGGTTGATCCATCATTCCGATAGAGGTATTCAATATTGCAGTAATCTGTACACGAACCTTTTGAAATACAATAAAATAAAAATAAGTATGAGCGATAGAGCATCACCGCAACAGAACGCAATTGCAGAAAGAGTTAATGGAATTTTAAAACAGGAGTTTGGGATGTCAAAAACATACAATTCCCATCAAAGTGCCTTAGAAAGTGCTCAAAATGCAGTCAAAAAGTACAATGAAATCCGACCGCACGCGAGTTGTGATTATCTCACCCCAGCAGAAGCACATTTAACGACTTCGAAATTCAAAAAAAGATGGAAAGATTACACAAAGAAAAAATTTGGTGTAAAGCAATTTCAGGGTTAATTTTGAAATGTCAAGTTATTTCAGGTTTAAGTAGTCAAATTTGTAAAGCTATTTCAGGACAAGACCC
>NZ_VLPL01000016.1 GCF_007558725.1 Fluviicola chungangensis | reverse complement strand
TTGCACGAAACGGCGGTCACCGGAAGGGTTTGAAGTAGATCCTGATCCACAAGGTTCGAATTCCGACCAGTCAAATCCAGGATTAACACCTGCAGTTGCCCAATGCAACGTATCTGAATTTGCCGGGAACATATAATTGGTCGGAATGCTCGTTACACAAGGTGCTCCAGGAAATCCTGTTCCACCATAGTACAACTGATCTCCAAACTGCCACAATCCCCGCATGTAATTATAGAATTGAGTAGATGATTCCGGATCCGCTTGCCCGGTTGGTGCATTTTGTCCTGTATAAATCGTAAAGTTACGCATCCCGTAACGCTCATTATCGGGGATCGTATCTCCATAACCGATCCCCAGACCTTTGTAAACAATTCCCTTGTTAGCAATCGCATCTGCAACTTCTGGAATGTTCCATTTTTTTGTGACAGAGTCAAAAACCGGCCCAGGGTTATCTAGTCCATCAACATCCTGGTAAGGCCCTTCAAAGAAGTCAACTCCGATTGCCGGCGGATTCTGTCCGAATCCCGGTCGTCCCGAATTTGGTTCATCATTCAAGTCCCCGTTATACATGTAACTCAATCCACGTGTAACATCACATCCTGCATAGTCATCGTTGTAATTCCCTAAATCCGCATCGATGTACTGAGAGAAGTACGTATTGAATAATGTCTGATTTCCCCGGTTGATCAATTCGTAGTTATAGAACGTCATTTTGTTGATCTCGTCATCCGTTGCAAAAGCAAATGCCTGCGCGTGGATTTCCATTCCGATAGGATCTCCCTGGGATTCTGTATGAATATTTCCTTTATCGTTGAATACCCACCAGTTGGTAATGTCACCAAATAATGTTACACGTCTGTCTACTCCACATTGAACTTCATTGCGTCCTAAGATATCATCATACCAAGGGTAATCTCCATCCTCCGGTTCGTAGAACATATCGTTATCGTTGTCGTGAAATGGTGCCAGGAATTGATCTTGTCCACGACCTACATCTCCGTTACCCGGCCATGCATTGATTTGGGCCATTGTTTCATTCGATGGCTGAGGACAGTCGCCTGTTGTACATTCCATCCAGGTAATAAATTGAACGACACCTGCTTTGGTAATTGTGAAAATGTTGTCATACAACAAACACTGATCCGGGTCAATTGTTCCTGCACCATAATCGCGTTTCGTATTATCGCCCTGCGGAATGGACGGATCAAAATTTCCCGATCCGAAATCCACACTTAAGGGGCCAGGCCAGAAATCGTTTCCTTCGCGAAACTTTACGGCTGCTATTTTCAGCAAACCATTCGTATCAACTCCTCCCATCCACAATGCTCCGGCATAGATAGTTGTTACAACGGTTTCACTTCCTTTCTTTTTTGGAACGGTATAGGTTGCTAGTCCGTTCGCGCGATCCAGGAATAATAATCCTCCTGTTTCCAACTGACAACTAACATCATTAAAGTCCATCGTTTTACGGTAGTTTGCAGGTGCACAATTTGCAGCCTTTGTCGTTGCCGTAGGTTTCGGTTTACCGCTTTGTTTCCCGGTTTTTTCGTGCTCATGATTGTATGCATTGGCTTGACCAACAAAACACATCATGACTACGAATGATAAGTAGTTCATTTTTCGTCTCATAACTTGTTTTTTAGAAATCAAACTTGCTTCTACTAATTACAGCCCCCGGTAAACTGATAATGAATCGGTAGTTTCCTGTTTGGATTACAAGTTAAAACGTGCTGCCCAGAAAAATGGTTGGTGATTTTAAGCGGATTATCACTAAATCCAACTGAAATGTCAACTTCACATATCTTGATGTAAAAAGCGGTAAATAACCAGTTGATTACCTGCTTTCCCGCTAAAAAAAGGACAAAAAAAGAGTCCGCCATGGGCGGACTCTTGAAGTGTTTTATTTTCTTTTCAGAAAGTCAACAATCTTATTTCAAGCTGATCGTAGCACCAAATGTATGGATGATTCCAAACTGGCCAGCCATTCTCATAGCATATTCCAATCCTAAAGCAGATTTCTTTTTACCAACTAAAGCGTCAGCAGAGAAACCGGCTGTAAAACCAGTTAATGCATTCGAACGGTTCTCTGTTTTGAAAATTCCTTTCTCAACAACATATCCCGCACGAATATTAAATGCAGCTTTGTTAATTGTCAATCCGTAATCCAAACCTAAACGGTATTGATCTTTTTGGAAAGAGTTTGCTGTAAATGCAGCAGCAACAATTAATTTATTCTTCTCGTTAAAATTGAAGTCGTAAGACCCACCGATATTCAACAAAGAAGGTAATTCAAAGGTTGCAGATCGCTGTTCCAAAGTAGCAAGGTTACCGTTTGTCAGGTAATTCACCTGATCGGATAAACCGTCTCCTTTGTATTTCATCACAGGACCTACATTCTTAAGAGCAATCCCAAATTTAATTTGGTCTTGTTCACCGGTAACGTATCGGATACCTGCATCAAAAGCAATACCATTTGCTTTTAAGTTAGAAATACTTTCAGAAATTACTTTGAAGTTTACACCTCCGTAAATGCTTGATGAGAAGCTATGTGCAAAACCAACGTTAAACACATTCATACGAGGGGAAAATGTTCCTTGAGTAGGCTCAGGTAAATCTACCGTTGTCTTATCAATATCTCCAAAGTTCATGGACTGAACAGAAACTGCAATCACTGTTGAAGGAGTAATTCGCTGAGCGATTCCCGCAGAGTTCAAAGCAATCCCAGCATTTCCCATCCAGTTTGTACGGTTGAACTTAATCTGTGTTTTATCCGTAAATGCCAAACCTGCGATATTGGTGAAAGTAGCTTCTAATCCATTGACATGGGATATACCTGCGTCTCCGATACCAATACTTCTGGCCCATGGATTCATCAATAACTCCGTTGCACCCGCAGACCCAACACGATCTTCATTCCCAGCGAATGCACTGGAGTAGCTCATCACTACCCCAGCTATTGCTGTATATCTTATAATTTTATTAATCGATTTCATACGTTTTTACTTAACAGAATGAATTAAATTGTTTCCAGATCGACCTGGCGCATTCCTCCGAAGAACTTCACAATACGCTCACCAACTCCCGGAACTTCTACGTGGATCAAATAGACACCACTTGCAATCGGAACCCCAATTGT
>NZ_VLPL01000015.1:0-2124 GCF_007558725.1 Fluviicola chungangensis | reverse complement strand
CGGGGGATGCCTTGGCTCTCAGAGGCGAAGAAAGACGTGATAAGCTGCGATAAGCTACGGGGATTGGCAAATACGAATAGATCCGTAGATTTCTGAATGGGGAAACCTAGCTGGTTGAAGACCAGTTATCCGTAAGGAGGCGAACGCGCTGAACTGAAACATCTAAGTAGGCGTAGGAAGAGAAAACAATAGTGATTTCCGGAGTAGCGGCGAGCGAAATGGAAAAAGCCCAAACCAGTAATGTTTCGGCATTGCTGGGGTTGTAGGGCTGCAATATGGACTATTATATTATAGAGGAAGTGTTTGGAAAGTCACTCCGCAGAAGGTGAAAGGCCTGTACTCGAAATAGTATAATTACCTAGCAGTACCCTGAGTAGGGCGGGACATGTGGAATCCTGTCTGAATCAACCGGAACCATCCGGTAAGGCTAAATACTCCTGAGAGACCGATAGCGAACGAGTACTGTGAAGGAAAGGTGAAAAGAACCCTGAACAAGGGAGTGAAATAGACCCTGAAACCGTGTGCCTACAAGCGGTCGGAGCCATTCGTGGTGACGGCGTGCCTTTTGCATAATGATCCTACGAGTTACTCCTCATTGGCAAGGTTAAGTGATTCAGTCACGGAGCCGAAGCGAAAGCGAGTCTGAATAGGGCGTTTTAGTCAGTGGGGGTAGACGCGAAACCTTGTGATCTACCCATGGGCAGGTTGAAGTTCCAGTAACATGGAATGGAGGACCGAACCGATAAACGTTGAAAAGTTTCCGGATGACCTGTGGGTAGGGGTGAAAGGCCAATCAAACTGGGAAATAGCTCGTACTCCCCGAAATGCATTTAGGTGCAGCGTTCAGGTTGAGTCTTATAGAGGTAGAGCTACTGATTGGACTAGGGGGCTTCACCGCCTACCAAATCCTGACAAACTCCGAATGCTATAAGATATACTGAGCAGTGAGGGCACGGGTGCTAAGGTCCGTGTCCGAGAGGGAAAGAACCCAGACCATCAGCTAAGGTCCCCAAATGTACACTAAGTTGATCAAACGTTGTCCGGTTGCATTGACAGCTAGGATGTTGGCTTGGAAGCAGCCATTCATTTAAAGAGTGCGTAACAGCTCACTAGTCGAGCGATCGGGCGTGGATAATAAGCGGGCATTAAGTGTACTACCGAAGCTATGGATTTGTAGTAATACAACTGGTAGGGGAGCATTCTAGTCAGCGTAGAAGGTGCATGGTGATGTGTGCTGGAGCGGCTAGAAAAGCAAATGTAGGAATAAGTAACGATAATGCAGGCGAGAAACCTGCACACCGAAAGACTAAGGTTTCCTGGGCGACGCTAATCGTCCCAGGGTTAGTCGGGACCTAACGCGAACCCGAAGGGGGTAGTGGATGGCAAACGGGTTAATATTCCCGTACTTGCTTTAACTGCGATGGGGTGACGGAGTATTGAAAGGACCGCGAACTGACGGAATAGTTCGTTGAAGGTTGTAGCTATATTTTGGATAGTTAAATGCGTTCAGAATGGCAAAGACCGATAGTACCGCGCGGCTTCGGCCAAGTGGATAGTGTCCCTAAAAGCTTCCAAGAAAAACCTCTAAGCTTCAGGTTAAAGCAACTCGTACCGTAAACCGACACAGGTAGTCGAGGAGAGAATCCTAAGGTGCTCGAGTGATTCATGGCTAAGGAACTAGGCAAAATGGTCTCGTAACTTCGGGAGAAGAGACGCCACAGCAATGTGGCCGCAGTGAATAGGCCCAGGCGACTGTTTATCAAAAACACATGGCTTTGCAAAATCGAAAGATGAAGTATAAGGCCTGACACCTGCCCGGTGCTGGAAGGTTAAGAGGAGATGTTAGTTTCGGCGAAGCATTGAATTGAAGCCCCAGTAAACGGCGGCCGTAACTATAACGGTCCTAAGGTAGCGAAATTCCTTGTCGGGTAAGTTCCGACCTGCACGAATGGTGTAACGATCTGGGTACTGTCTCAGCCATGAGCTCGGTGAAATTGTAGTATCGGTGAAGATGCCGATTACCCGCAACGGGACGAAAAGACCCCGTGAACCTTTACTATAGCTTCACATTGACATTGGGTAATTCATGTGTAGGATAGGTTGGAGACTTTGAGGCTGCGTCGC
>NZ_VLPL01000014.1 GCF_007558725.1 Fluviicola chungangensis | reverse complement strand
AAAGATGGAAAGATTACACAAAGAAAAAATTTGGTGTAAAGCAATTTCAGGGTTAATTTTGAAATGTCAAGTTATTTCAGGTTTAAGTAGTCAAATTTGTAAAGCTATTTCAGGACAAGACCCGTACGTTGTTCCTGGAAAACCAAAACATTCCACGTTATTCGGTGTTTTATCATTCATTGGTTTCCACGTTCAGACATCATCAAAAATTGGGTGAAACGAACTCTTTAGAATTGACTCTTGCTAGTATTTCGACAATTCAAGAAATGGCAGCAACGATTATCGAGCAAACGATGATTATTCAGTTATCTATATCGGACCGGCTATATCAATTGAATTGGCTATATCTTCAAGCGATCGAAGAGAAAAACATTTCCATTTTAGAATTGATAGACACTGAACAAAGATTGTTGAAATACAGCCATGAGAAGGTTGTTTTGCTTTTGGCAATGGATCAGGCAACGAAGGAACTAACCAAAGAATTTTTTGAGAAGCAGGAAAGTTCAGAAGAACAAATTTCGGACGAGAATCTTTCAATAGATCAGCAATCTTACTCACCCAAATTCACCCGTTCTCAACAGGTTTTGATTGCTTATTACATTTCGCAGTTAATTGGTGTGAAGCACAAAAAGAACGTCAGTAAATGTGCCGATGCGCTTCATTCATTTTTGGGGATTCCATATACTCAAATCACGAACTCGGAATTGTACAAAAAACTACTCCACCCATTGACATTTTCAAGTGAAAAAGCAACACTTCAAAATCTACTGGTTATTCGATCCTTTTTCGAGAGTTTAGGTTCTGTTTCCACAACAGCTTTGATTGATTTCGATATTGAAAAAGTTAAAAAGACACTCGAATAATCGCTATTTCTTATCTTTTTCTGACTTGAATCGGGGAAAAATCTAACCTTTTGATAGAAGATTTATAGCATGTTTTACAACTGGAAACGTCAGATAACACAACACCTGATATGAAAATTAAAACCATATAAATCTCTTTACTAATTCGAAACAAAAGAGTAAAATCAAAGATTACAATTAGGTGTGGATGATTCTCCATTAAGTTTATAAAGTCACAGGAGTTGGTTTCAATAGTTGCTTATAAATCGTTATCTGCTACTTTGAATATTATAGGGTCTCCTGTCATTCCCAAAAAGGATCTGTGAGATTATCGACAAATTTGCTATCAGAATGAAACAGTTGTATTTGTTCCAATTGTTCTTTGGTTGCTGCTTTTTGAATTTCATTGAACAACACCCGTTCTTCAAAACGAATATGCTTTTCCAGTTCTTCTTCAATCAAATTAATGGATTTATGAATGTCATTTCCATTTTCAAAAAGTCGTTTCAATCTTCTGTGTTCGGCAAGGGTTTGCTTAACTAGTTCATTTTGGTTGCCGAGAATGGGGAAAAGTAGTTTTTCTTCTATTTCAAAGTGTTGTCTCAAATGATTGTTCCAAAACCAATCCACATAACTTTTTATCCGTTCCGTTGCAATGCTTCGTTTGATACCTTGTCTGATTTTCCAGCAGAGCAATAAACCGTGATGATGATCACGACTTAATGCTTTTAGTGCATCTTCCCTTTTAATAGGTTCAGGCATTTGTTAATTGTTTTTCAAGTTCAATAGCTTTAGGAAACAGAATGTTATTCTCCAAATGAATGTGTAGGTGTAGATCCTGTTCGAACTCTTTTAACAATGCGAAAGTTACCCGATAGGTGTTGCAGGCATCTTGTGGTGGAGTGTAATTATTGCTTAGTGTTTCTATTTTTCTGAATCTTTCGCCTTCTGTGGTGTGTTCATGCATCATCATTTGAATTGGATTTCCTACAGTACCAAAATGAGGTGTATCCAGTATTGTATTTTCTTGTTTTGCTTTTGCCATTTTTCTTACAAAAGGAAATAAAACAAGCTCTTCTTTTTTCATGTGTGTTGCCAACTCACCAGCGGCAGCAGTAAAATGCTCATTGATTTCAAACAATTCCGGATGATGTTCTCCGTGAACCCGACATATTTTATCGAGATAGGGTTTTATTTCCTGCGTTTTTTCTTCCACATAACGATGATGTTTTTTCTCAATGTAATCTACCAATAAATCAATTGGCCATGATTTATAGTCGGTTGTTTCCTCTGAGGATACTTGATTAATGGAGTTTAGATCTGTTACAACCAATTTTGAGTCTAAATTTTTAGCAACGCAAGCGTCTTCAATGGTTCGGTTTCCCTGACAGCAAAAGTCAATGCCATATTTTTTAAAAACGGCTGCTGCGCGGTAGTCTTGTGCTACCAATTCTCCTATGATGTTGTTTTCTTGAAAATTCATAATGATGTGTTTTTAAATTTTGTTCCCCCAATTGGTTATTTCTTCATTACTCCAGAGTGTTGGGAAAAATCTTCGCTGTTGAAACTTAGGATGTAAGTACTTTTTCCATTCGCTTCCACCTGTAGCTGCCTTGCCTTCGCCTTTCAAATCGAGATAGTGTTGAGCAGTTTCTAAATGAACCAACGGCCAGGCAACATTGTACAGATAGTCAAACTCCTTCAGTTTCGCTTTTAATGCTTCGGAGCAATTCCCCATTTTCAATACCTGATCTTCTATTGTCTTACCCTTTGTTTTGTTTGCTAAAGCAATTAACCGGTCTAAATATTTTTCCTCAAATTGACGGAGAGTCAGCGATTTTTTACCTGTTTTCCTGTTTAATCCTGCATCTTTCCAATAGATATGCTCAAAATATTCATCGGTAGAAGGGACGTCTGAAAGTCTTTTTCGACCTTCTTCGTTTATTAGATTTTCAAGACGAGTACAATAAATCTCTATCAAACGAAATGTTACTGACTGAAACCCGCTAGCAGGAGTTAAGGTGCTGCGAAACGTATTGTAATCATCATAGTCCATTCCGTATTTCATTACATCGAATGAACAAATGAGCATATTGGTGTATCTGTTCAAGCGATTTAATTTTTCTATCCAAACTCTTTCTTCAAAAGGTTCGTACACGAGTTGTTTAATTTCATGAACCATCATTTTTAGAAATAATTCTGTTACCTGATGATACATAATGAAGATCTCTTCATCTTTAAAATTAGTTCTCGGCTTTTGTAAGGAAAAGAGTGTGTCTACTTCTATATAATCCCAATAATTTATGGGTTTGGCGTGTAGCAATCCTTTCAAGTAAGTTTCGGAGTTTTCTCCTAATTCCTGATATTTTTCATCAATATCATTGATTAATTTGTCTTTATTCATAGTGCTGTGTTTTTAAAAAGTGTTAAACCAAAAGTGGAAAGGCATATTGTTTTAATGATCTCCATACCAACATAGTAGAAATGCAAGTTGGAAGATGGAGGGGTCTGACCTTGAATGTACAATTCTGCTCTCGCATCCAGTGCGGGTAAGAGCCAAAAAGTTTGAATAAGTAACAGGGTAAAAGGAATAATAATAAATAGATTCTGCCATTTCCAAAGCTCGGTGGAGCCTGACCAAATTATATTGACGATGATAGCTAAGGCAAAAATCCATTCTACTTTGTTGAGTGCGTTAAAGACCAATCGTCCAATACCTAAACCCAATGGCAATGTAATTCTGGGTGCACGAAATTTGAGCCAAGCTTCCATAAAGCTAATGGCACAAACAAATCCAATCCAAAGAAAGGTTGCGATCACAGCTATGGGCATTTTCACAATAATCATATCAATGGTGTTGCAGAGTTATTTCTGTAGTATTCAATTTTGGAATGGAACATTTCTGCCATCCTCTGTCCTTGCCACTTGGCTCTTGTAGCTTTTTCACCTTCAAACAGGGAATCTACTGTTTCATTGAAAATGTGTAACCATTGTTCAAAATGGGTAGCATCTACAGGAAGTTTGGCATGGGGAAGAAAGGGACTACCGAAATAAGTATGTTCGTTCAACAAAACAGTTTGCCAAAAACGATACATCTTTTCCAGGTGTGCTGTCCAACGGTCTTCAATTTTATTGTTGAAAATATCTTTTAACTTTTCGTCTTTGCGAATTTTTCCATAGAAAGTATCCACCATTAATTTGATGTCGTTGATATTTTTTATATCGTTTTTTAGTGCCATTCCATTATAAACTAAAATTTGTAATCAAATAAAAGGCTGCCCATCCCAAAAAAGCAATTAGCAATATCCACAACCAATTAGGTACGCTTTGCGGTGTTTCACTTCCTTCAATAATAAATTTCTTCTGATTGCCTTTATCGTAAGCGTTTATCATTAATGGAACCGTGCCATCAACAACGCTGTTTTCGCTGATTCCTTCGATTGAAATAGCGGGCCCATTGCGAACAATAAATTTAATCTTGCGAATTCCTTCTCGACCTGTTGGTGATTTGCTGACGATTTTCAAAGTGTGCTCACCATCGGTTAATTTTCTTGTATCTAGTTCAAATTGCACGGGTGCAACTAATTCTGCAATTGGGTCTAAACTATCATCTACAAAGAGTATTATTTTACTTTTATCTTCTTGCATATCATTAATTACTTAAGATTGATTGTTTAATGTGTTGGGTATTCTTCTCTCCGGGTTTAATCAAATATTTTACTGAATAAATAAGGGTTAAAACCGCGATGACTGTAATGACGGCTATTATTACCCAATCCCAATTACTTTGTGGACCTGCACCATGGGTTAAACCTTGTGTGATTTTTGGTTGCTGTTTTTCGCATACTGGACAGGCCATAATGGTTTGTGAGAGCAATACAATTAAGAGTGTTAAAAATGACGTTACTTTCATTGCTCTATTTTTTAGTTGTTATTTTTATAAAATCCATTATTTTTTTCACTTCTTCAGTTGTTACCTTTTTTGCATTGTTTCCCCAACTTGTTCTTTCGTGATTGATAATGGCTGTTACTTCTTCAGGTGTTAGGTTATTATCTGTCCCAACGGCGTTCATTGTGGCATATTCTGGTCTTGGGTCGTATCCCAACATTATAATATTCACGTACAACTCAAGATTATCACCTAACACAATGGGGCTTCCTTTTAATGGAGGAAATGCGCCTTTTAATCCTTCACCGTTGGCTTGATGACAACTCATACAATTGTTAGTGTACAATAATTTACCATCAGGGAGGTTTAACGTGCTTCCTTTTTTACCTGTTGGTGATTCCTTTTTCTTGTACAAAAATTCCATTGGTGCCTTTCCGTTAGGTAATTGTGTTTGTTTAAGACTTTGAATGTATGCCACTAAGTTGAGTGCTTCCTGGCTCGCAATTATTTTTCCATTGATACCTTTTCTGTATGCATCAGGTACAACTACTTCCACTTCATCCTTACCTACTTTATTTTTAATCTGGAACAGCCATGGATAGGCAGGCATTATGGATTTTCCTACCACTGCTCTTGGTTGATAGAGGTGCAATAAATTCCACGCCATACTTGGTTGTCGTGCCCCGATATTGGTCAAATCGGGGCCTGTTCTTTCAGTTCCCATTAATGTGGCGGTGTTTCGCCAAAAATCCGTTCTTGTAATGCCAGCATAATCAGCAGCAATACCGGGTCTGTTACCCCATATTTTATCCATATCCACATTTCGAACTTGTTGGGTATGGCAGGCGACACAACCGTTGGCAATAAAACTTTTTTTACCCAAGTAGGCTTGTTCACTTAGTGGTTCGTAATTGGGCAGTGGAGCATTATTATTCTGATTATTGATCGCAGGACGAATTGCTACAATTAACGTCAACCCAACAAAGAGACCTAATGCCGTTCTGAATAATTTTTTATGATTATCGAAAAATTCCATTTCGTATATATTAATTAGTTTGTGCTTGTGTATCCATTTCTTGTTTCGCCTTTAAAATATCGATTGGTGATGTCGGTACTGTTATTTTATCTTTTCGTTTCACCATCACATAGAAGTTATAGGCAAACAAAATATGGGAAAGCCACATTAATGAACCACCAATAGCACGCCATAGCCAATAAGGAGCCATCAGTTCGACACTTTCAATAAATGATTTTGTACCTTCCATCCACATCAACCCCCTTAGAGTTGAGCCATACATTAATGGAAATGTGTAAAACAATAAGCCAATTAATGCCAACCAAAAATGAGCTCCAACGGTTATTTGTGGCGGTTCTTTACCAGTAAGTCTTGGGACTATGGTGTAAATAAATCCCCACAACATAAAACAGATAATACCATACATTGTTAAGTGTGAATGTGCCACGGTAAAATCTGTAAAATGCCAAACAAGATTGGTGAAGCGAAAGGCTTCGGCTGTTCCTTGTAATGAACCTGTGAAATAAAATATGATCCCAATCAAATAGAACGGAAGCGTATAACTACCAGAGAGTTTATGCCACGACCCCTTAAAAGTCATCAAGAAATTTGTTGTTCCTGCAACAACCGGTATTATCATTCCTGCACTCCCTACAATTGCTACTGTTTGCAACCACCAGGGAATGGCGCTGAAAATAAAGTGATGTGTCCCAATTAAAGTATAGAAAAGAATTTGAGCCCAAAACGCCAAAATACCCAAGCTATAAGAATATATAGGCTTGTTTAATTGCTGCGGTAAAAAATAATACATCAATCCAAGATTGAAAAGCATAAACCACATTCCCACGCCTTGGTGCATATAATAGCCTTGTACAACGGTTTCACCCAGACCAGTTTGCCAGCTTGGCCAATAGGCAACAACTGCTATTACCAGCAAAAACATCATTGCTGAAATAATGTACCAGTTAGAGACATAAATTTCTTTGGTTGTTCTTTTGGCAATGGTTTTGAAAAAGTTTCTTAAAGAAATGAAGACTCCAATACCAAACAATGCCATTACGGGCCAAATGTACTCTCTGTATTCACCTCCGCCATTGTTTATGCCAGCCATTAAAAACAAACTTCCCAATACCACGGAAACATTAATTAGTATAAGAGAACGATATCCTGTTCTTATACTTGCTATTGGCACATTGCTCACTCTTGGTATTACATAGTAAGCCAAGCCCATCATTGCCAGGGATGCCCATCCCCAAAAAACAGCATTGGTGTGCACAGGTCTTAATCTTCCAAAACTCAACCAACTGTAATGATCAACATCAGGAGCAACAAATTTTATCCCTAAATATTCTCCTACGGTGGTTCCAAATAGTAACCAAAATGTAGCACAGCCTAAATACCATATAATGAGTTTGGAGAGTTCGGGTTCAATATAAGGACGTGGTTGACTTTTTTTCTTTTGTTCAATAAACCGAAGCGTTTCAACTTCACTAACATTATCAATTAAACCTTTATTATCAATAGGTGTAGTTTCCCCTGATAGTTCATTATTTGATAAAGCAAATTCAAGTGCTCTTTTTCTTTGTTCTAGTTTTTCAACTTCTATGGGAGTTAAGTCCTTTACATAATTATTGAACCTCTCCTGCTCTTTTTTTTCGAGGTAATTTTTGATAATGGCCTTAGCTTTAACAATTGCCAAAATAGAAGCCACAATTATCGGTAGGGCAATGAGCAATAGGGTTATAATAATTCCCCATTCGTTAAATATATTTTTTGTTCCCATTTTTATTTATATTGGATAAAATTGTCCACTATTTAATTAAATTTTTTTATCGTTTCAAAAAGGAAAATCCCTTTTCGTAGTCCACTGCCAACGACAGAACTGTTGTTGTTTCAAGCATCTTTTTAAGTTCATCTCTTATCATCTTAAATTGATTGTGTACGGGACAAGGCATTTTTTCATTACACTTTTTTAGTCCTAAACCACAACCATTGTAAATACTTTCTCCATCAATAGCGAATACAATTGAACTGAGTTTAACTTTTTCAAGTTCCTTTTTACCCATTGAGAAGCCACCAGTAGGACCTTTATCAGAGTTAATAATGTTATTGCGTGATAATTTTTGTAAAATTTTGGAAGTATAGGCTGCAGGCGAATCTATCGCTTCTGCAACGTCCTTTAAACTCACTTTTCTGTCTAAAAGCGATTGCTCAGCAATGAAGATTGATGCTCTAATGCCATATTCACAAGCTTTTGAAAACATTTCTTTACTTTTTACTGAGCAAATATAAGTATTAATTTAATAATGGATGAAAATGTCCACTAATATTTTAATGGGAAAATAATTCACTCTTTTGAGGTTTCCTGTGAGCATTGTACGATTTGAAAACAAACCAAATTTGCCAATGTGGAATTAAAATAATGTAACTCGGTTTAGGCTTCAAGCACTGTTCCGTGCTCAAAACTCACTCATCCCTGAAAAGAAAAAAGCATAACAAGTATGTTTTTCATCGTTTAAATGCAAATGCGTTGTTTGTAAAATTACAGATAACGACTGTTTGTCTAAAAACCAAACTCTAACTTTTTATAATAAATGCAAGAAATTTTTACTGGACAAGTACCTGAATATTTGATCCTTTCAAGAGGAGTTTAGAAAATGTGACTGTTTCTGGCTTTGAGTTCTAGCGAGTATTGGAGCATAAAACTTCAATAGAACTATGCAGTTTAAGTTTGTACGATTATCCGACTAAGGTTAAACCCAAATTTACGTCGGTTATTTGCCTTTTCTTTTTATTACTGTTACCAGTTTTTGACCACGTAACAATATTTTTAATCCATTTCGTTTTAATGAAATGTGGGGTTGTTTTTTGTCGTGTTCGTCAATGCTATGCTTATAAGATGCAATAATATCGTGATATGATAAAATACCGATAATAGTTAAGTTTTCTATTGAAACAACTGGCAATACATCAATATTTTCTTTCGCCATTGTTTCAACAGCAGCTAGTAACGTATCATTTAATCGTATATAAATGTTATTTCGTTTGATAAGGGTTCCTATTAAATTTTCTTGACAATGGTGATTGCTAAGTAGGTTTGATGAACTCAATATTCCTCTGTATTCTCCTTCATTACTGGAAATAACAAAATAATTTGATTTATTGTTCTGCTCTTGACTCAACCATTCCCGCACTTCTTTTATCTTGTTTTCTTCGCTTATTATCATTCCATTGTCGGTAAGTACTTGTTCAACTGTCAATTTTTCTAACACGTTAGGCTCATAAGAATCCGGAGTTTTAACACCTCTACGTACAATTTTTTCTGTCATAATGGTATTTTCCATAATAAAATAGGATATGAGATAAGACGTCGTACAGGTGGTCAATAATGGTAATAAGGCATTGAATTGTCCTGTTGTTTCCAATGCGAATACAATTGAAGTTAGGAAAGCTCGAGAAGCACCAGCAAACATAGCCGACATCCCTACTAATGCTGCTAATGGAATTGTAATTCCAGATGTAGGAAACCAATAAATTATTAGGCTCCCAAGTAATGCACCAGTTGCTCCACCAATTGTAAGAAGTGGAGCAAGAGTGCCACCTGATGTGCCACTTCCTAATGAAATTGCCCAAGACATAAACTTCATTAAACAAAGCGAAAATAAAATTTGTATTGGTACTGTTCCTGAAAGTACATCTGTAATATTATTGTAGCCAACACCAAGTGTACGTGGAAAAAAATAGCCGATAATACCAACGGCCAATCCCCCAATTGAAGGCCACCAAGCCCAATGGATCGGTAATTTCTCAAAGCCATCTTCGATTAAATAAACAACTTTTGTAACTAAAACAGATAATAAACCAATAACAATACCCATAATAGAGTAAAACCCGATTGCTGAATTTGATGGGGATTTAATTATACTATTAATTGGAAAAACCACCCCCTCTTCAAACAACAAATGATGTCCAGCAGCACCTGTTATGCAAGCCAACGCAACAGGAATAATTGAACGCGGAGAGAATTCAAATAATAGCAATTCAATGGCTAAGAAAATTGCTGCAATTGGGCTTCCGAAAATAGCTGCCATACCTGCTGTTGCACCCGCAGCAAGCAGTATTTTGCGTTCGTTATGTGTTATTTTTAGTAACTGTCCTAGCGTAGAACCCAATGCGCCACCAGTTGCAATAATAGGACCCTCTGCTCCAAAAGGCCCACCAGTGCCAATAGATATAGCAGCAGAAATTGGCTTTAAATAGGTAATAGCAGGCTTAATTTTACTTTGATTGGTTAATATTTGTTCCATGGCTTCAGGTATGCCGTGTCCCCGAATAGCTTTTGAACCATAAAAAGCCATTAGCCCCACTATAAGTCCTCCAATTACTGGAATAACAATTACAAATAATCCATAAGTATTGTCGGCTGGGCTTGAATTTTCAATTGAAAAATTACCGTAAAAGGCAATGTTCGTAATTAAATCTATAAGATAAACCAATAATTTAGCTATTAAACTTACCAAAAGTGCAATTAAAATTGCAAGAGCTGAAATTGTAAACAAGCGCTTTTTATTATATGGCTTTTTGGGTTCGAAATTTTCTCTTTCTAATGCTGGGTTTAGTGAAATTGAAATCGGAATTCCGTTATTTAATATTTGATTGTTTCTCATTATTTGATGAAAATTATTTTAACATAATAGAACACTAAAACCAACAATCCCTGTAAAGACATTGTCCCGTCTAAAATGCCGTAATGATAGAAAGGCAAATTTCTAATTTTTTCGGAATTTAAAAAGATAAAGGTTGTTAAAGTTGAAATACCTAAAGGAAAAATGATGTACCAATATTTTAGCTGATGATAATGAACAAATGAAATGAGAAAGAAGATAAACAAAGAAAGGAAGGAAATTATTATTGATTTTTTTTCGCTAATTAGCAATGGGATCGTTTTGAGACCAGCCTTTCTATCAGCTTCCATATCTCTTATGTCGAAAGGAATTGTAATAGCAAAGACAAAAAAGAATCGTTCCACTATCATTGCTATAACAGATGTCCTATATATCGAATTACCAGAATGAATGATCGGTAAAAGTATCGTTGAAGAAGACCAAACAAACGCAATCAAAAATATTTTCAGAAAAGGTATTTCTCTTAATCTGAAAATAGTTCGTTTTTTGTCAAAAATAGGTAGAGAATAAAGTAAGGTTATTGCAGCTATCGGAACTAATGCAATCAAGACTTCTTTTTTTGCCAAAAATGCAATGCAAAGAAAACCTACAACTGATGCGAAAACTATAAAATAAAATTCTTTTAGGTTTTTTTTTACCCAATTATAGTTGTAACCTTCCCCGTTTTCAGACAATGATTAAATATAATTATTCTGTTTTACTTTTTCCAATCTATTACTTCCCTTAAACAACCAGGGGCTTTGCCCCGCTAAAGATTTGTGTGGATGAT
>NZ_VLPL01000013.1 GCF_007558725.1 Fluviicola chungangensis | reverse complement strand
TATGATAATTCACCACTATCAATTTTTCTTGCAACTTCAATTGCTGTTTCAATACTGTATTTTGAGTTCCATTGATAAGACATAACTTTACTTTTTACTGTAAAGTGATTTCAGGACTACACCGTGGGAATCATCCACAAAGATCAGACGGGCGTTGTTTCCGCCTCCAATTAAAGAAAAAGCTCCCGAGTTTGTGAGTGTGATCATGGTTCCGTTTCCGATGACCTCTACACGATCAGTAGTGTTTAATGTTGCGGAAATGGTCAGATGAGCTCCGTTTTGGACCAGCATTTCAGCAGGAGTGAAATTGGAGTTCGAGCTGATAATCGGTTGAGCCATGGCACCGGTATAATTTGCCGGATCAATCACGATATCGTCTCCGTTTGAAGGAGCAGTGGACCAATTGGAAGGATTATTCCAATCGGAATCGATTGCTCCTGTCCAGTTTTGTCCGAATACCGGAGCTATGGAGCAACACAAACTAAAAATTAAAAGCATTTGTTTCATCATAATATGATTAGACACCGGAATAGGGGAATGTCAGTAATGCGAATTCATCCCTCAATAAATGCGTTTGAGATTAAAAAAATGGAATAATAGTTACCTGGCTTAATTAAGCGCAACAGGGAGGTCTGAATAATTCAGCCAAAGGAGGGGTTTGAGGTTGGGAATTCTTGAAAATGATTTGTAAATAGGCGTCAATGAACTCTAACTGATTCTCCGAAATGAAGTTGGAATTTGAAAAAACGGCTATTTGAAAGGAAAAAGGATCCTCCACCTTTTTAAAAGGTAATTGCATGTCTTTGTCCTGGTCCGAATCGTTTTGATCGGAACCAACATAATGCATATAAATGAAGTCGCAAATTCCAATACTTTTATCCTGTGTGCGGTGTTCTGAGAAATGAATGAGAAAGTCGGGCAACTTGAATAATTCTCCAAGAGCACTGTTAAACATAAAAATGGGTAACAGAATGATTACGAACACCTTTTTCACAAGGCAAAGATATGAAAAGTGAATGTAATCACGATGTGAAAAACTATCCTTACATTTACCAAACGTTCTTTAAGTAATCAATATCCGGAAAAAGGTTCTGTTTCGCTAACACAAACGGAATAATAGGGAATCGTGTGTGAATCACGAACTGTCGCGCAACTGTAATTCCGAGCTTCATCGGAGAAGTCAGATACCTGCCATTTTCTCATCTGTTGTTACCAATTCGGTAGTGGGCAGAATTGACCAAGCTTTCGCGATTTGAAGCTCATGTCAAGGTTGTTTGTTTCCTTTTTGCCGGGGATCAATCTTCCTTTCCATTTTCTTCTTTTTTCGGAGCGCAGAACATCAAATGAAAGAGCTTATGAGTAATCATGAACAAGTGGTTTGTCCACGATGTAATTCCGGTTTCGAATGTAAAGTCGGGTCCATTTCCCTCTGTCAGTGTACATTGGTAAATCTAACGGTTGATGAAAGTCAATACATCTGTGACAATTACGAAGAATGTTTGTGTACGGCCTGTATGCTTGAGTTGAAAAAGGAGTACAACACCAAATTACTGGAACAGCGGTTTTCCAGTATTTCTACACTGTTTAAGAAGAACCTGTGAGCACTCGAAAATAGTAATCAATCAGAATAAATGAACATAGAAGAACGCATTCAAAAAGCAGAAACGCGCATATTTAAAGCGGTTTTCCCCGGTACAACCAATCACTACGATACCCTTTTCGGAGGAACAGCCATGCAGTTGATGGATGAAGTAGCATTTATTGCTGCAACCCGTTTCAGCCGGCAGCGAATGGTAACTGTGAGCAGTGATAAAATAGATTTCAAAAAACCGATTCCTTCCGGTACGATCGTCGAACTGATTGGTAAAGTCACCTACCTGGGAAGTACCAGCTTGAAAATCCGGGTAGAGATCTTTATCGAACACATGTATTCGGATGTGCGTGAAAAAGCGGTAACAGGTGAGTTTACTTTCGTTGCAATAGATGAAAACAAACACCCGGTGAAGATTCTGAGAGATTAATGCGGATAATACTCCATGCGCCACGCTTATTTTATAATATTTCCTATTTTCGGTTGTGAATTAAATTCCCATGAATAAGTCCATCCTGATTATTGCTTATACTGGTTTGTTGACATTTGTCCTTTCGTGCGAAAGCAATGGAAACAGGCAGATTTATGCGACTGAAAATCAGGAGGAACTTATTTTGGACTCATCGCATAATCTGCCTTTTATTTGCGTGATCGATACCCCGTTTTGCACTGATTCGGCCTGCAGTGGAATGTATCGGGGAGTAGAGTTTGTGCCGGAACGGTATATCGATCAATTGAAATTGAACGGTACGGATGTAGCACATCAATATTCGAACAAAATCTGTGAGTATGTTGGAAAAAAACTGAAACAATTGTATCGGGACAGTTTATACAGTAAAGTCGATTTTAATCACATCCGGATTTCTACAAAAGGAATGAATGGCGATTCAAATTACGTGGAATACAAAGTGTATATTCCTTTTAAACGGGTTCCTAAAAGTCAGGCGATGACGGCTTTTGATCATTGCGGCGGCTGGGGACATACACCCGAGCTCAAAAAAAGAAAGTTCGATTTGCTTTCCAGTCCTAACAAAATTGTACGAAACAAAAGGTTGTGGATAAGCAGGTTGTTCAAAACAAAAGAAGGTTTGCAGGAATATTGGATTCAATGGCAACATACGGCATGTTCCAGGTAAAATGAACCGTTCAATTATTGATAGATCAAGTAATGAAAACTTAACTCTTTGCTCGGAAAAAGTGAATTTTTTGCTTGTTATTGGAATCCACGTTTCCTTAAGAAATTACACAAGGAATTGATTGTGAGATTAATTATCATTGTGTTTGTATTTAAACATGCCAAAGATTATGAAGAAATTTTACCTCTTGTTGGGTTGTTCTTTGCTATTGCAGTTATCGAACAATCTTTCAGCTCAAGTACTATTATTTGAAGATTTCAGTTCCGCAACAGGAACAACACCACCCGTCAACTGGACCAACAATGACCTAGACGGCGGAGGAAACATATGGGAATTTGATAATCCCGGTGGAAGAAACTTAACAATGCCTATTTCTGATCCGGCTGCGATCTTTGATAGTGATAACTATGGAAGCGACGCACTTCCGGAAGATTGTGCTTTGGAAACGCCTCTGTTTGATGCAAGTGTTACTTCTAATCCCATTTACCTGTCTTTTGACCAATATTTTGATGCAGATTTTGGCGGTCAAATATATGTTGAAGTTTGGAACGGAAGTACGTGGGTAGAAGTATATTCCTCTTTCGTAACCTCAGCGAATGACCCGGAACATATATTGATTGATATTACGGCAGATTTGAACGGGGCTTCCGATGGACAAGTTCGTTTTCACTGGATCGGAGATTATTCCATGTATTGGATTGTTGATAATGTATTGGTAGAAGAAGTTACCTGTATACCGGTTTCAGATTTAACGATCGATAATTCCGGAACCAATTCATTTGATCTTTCCTGGACAATTAACGGAACAGAAACGGCGTGGGACCTTGAATATGGGGCGCCGGGTTTTGCGCCTGGGACAGGAAATGAATTGGGCTCCGAATCAGTAACAACCAATCCGTATACTTTAAGTGGATTGGATCCGGGAATGCCATACGATGTATATGTGCGTGCGAATTGCGGAAGTACCGAATCTTATTGGATATTGGTTTCCGGGACTACTGATTGTGCTCCGATCGTAAGTCTTCCGTGGACTGAAGACTTTGAAACAATGACGGATCTCGGATTTGGGTATTTTCAAAACTGCTGGTCAGCCTCGGAAGACATGTGGTTCTCTGATTATGACGGTTCGTGGCAACTTGGAGTTCCTGCATATTCAGGGATGAACTACATGGCATTGTTCTCCTGGAATGTTCCGGATACTTTATGGACTCCCGAATTCCAGTTAACTGCCGGAACCAATTATGAATTCAAATTCTATTTCGCTACGGAAGGTGGCTCCGACGGATGGGATGCAAAAGTTGTTTCTCTGGATAGTCAAACAGGAATTGTTCAAACGTTACCTACCGGAACATTCATTACCCCTGCTGAAATTCCGAATGACGAATTTACAAGTCATTTAACGTGTTTCACACCAACGACTTCCGGAGTATATAAATTCGGATTGAGTATTAATTCAGATGGAAATTCGTATTACCTTCAGGTAGATGATTTCAGTTTAATTGAAAGAAGTTCGGGAGCAGGAACGGATGGAACAGTAAGCGTTTGTCAAACAGAAGGATTGGTAGACTTGAACAGCGTAATTGTAAAAGATGATGAGATCGGTGAATGGTCGTTCTCTCCAAATCCTGCAGCTATTGTAAATGATTCCATGTTCAATCCTCAATTTGTACCCGCTGGAGTTGTCACAGTAAATTATATCACAACAGGATGTTTAAAAGATACTGCTTCGGCTATGATCACAATTTACCCGTCGTCAGCAGCGGGAATCGATGGAGGAATTACAGCGTGTAAGAATGAGCCGGTTGATTTGTTGTCAGGTTTGGGAGGGACAGTTGATTTTGGTGGGAACTGGTATGACCCGACCCATAATTTAGTACCGGGTTCACAGATAATCACCGGAACTTTCCCGGGGCAGTTTAATTACCAATACATTACAGGAAATGGTTTTTGCCCGGATGATACATCCAGTGTTGTTGTTACGGTTACGAGTTGCAACTGGTTATCCGTAGATGAAAATGCGTTGGAAGAAATAAGCTTATACCCGAATCCATCAACAGGGGTGGTTTATATCGAGTCTTCATTTGCCGAAGGAAATTTCAAGCTGGAAATTACAGATGTGAACGGAAGAACGATCAAGGTTGGAAGCAACACCGTTCTGCCAGGAATGAATACTGTAAATTTGAGTCAGGTGCAAAAAGGTACTTACTTCTTTAAACTGTCGACCGAACATACTGAAAAGATCTATCGCGTAGTAATTCAGTAAATTACATTGAATGATAAAATATGAAAAAACCCGATCCAAAACGATCGGGTTTATTTTTTGTGTTAAAAAAGGATAAAACCGTTATTAATTAAACATTGTGAATAACAAACGTATTCAAATTTCTCAGTTGAACCGGGGTTTTTAGGTCAGGCGTTTTTTCACTGATAGGTCAATAGATAAGAAGTAAATTGTTTTGTCAATTATTGATGTAATCGATCGGACTAATATCACAGAAAGTATTCTTTTGATACATTAAAGCAACAAAAATGCAGGAATAAGCGTCTTTAATGAAGTGTTTTATTTTTTAATATTATGCTCGAAATAATCTATACAAAATTTACAAGAATTACGAATTATGAAGAAAATTTACATTTTGTTAGGTTGTATTTTGCTCTTGCAGCTCTCTAACAACTTATCAGCCCAAGTCATCTTCAGTGAAGACTTTAGCACAGCGACGGGTACGACGCCACCAAGCGGATGGACATCTACAGATATTGCCGGTAACGGTGAAGTATGGGCTTTTGATAACCCGGGAGGTCAAACGTTAAATGCTCCCATTACCGATCCGGCGGCTATCTTTGATAGTGATTACTATGGATCTAATGGTTTTGCGGAAGAGGCTACTTTGGAATCTCCGGCATTTGATGCAAGCGTAATTACAGGGACTATTTTATTGTCTTTTGACCATACTTTTTATGACGATAGTGGGAGTGGCGGCGCCGGAGGTGAGTATTTTGTAGAAGTTTGGAACGGAACTGCTTGGGTCGTTGCCTTGAGCGATAATAATGATACTCAGGATCCGGAACATACTTCCATCAATATTACTTCCCTGGCAAATGGTGCGGTTAACGCAAAAGTCAGATTCAGATACACGGGTAATTATTCCTGGTATTGGATAGTGGACAATGTTGTTCTTGAAGAAGCTACATGTGCTCCTGTAACTGGTTTGGTTTCGGATATCGTAACTTTCAACTCGGCGGATATTTCCTGGACAGCAGGAGGTTCTGAAACGGACTGGAATATCGAATATGGTGTTAGTGGATTTACTCAAGGATCAGGAATGACGGGAACTGCTTCCGGAACAGCTGTGTTTTCAGCCGGATCATTAACTCCCGATACGTTTTATGATTTTTATGTACAGGCAGATTGCGGCGGAGGTGATCAAAGCTTCTGGACTGGTCCGATCACAATTTATACAGGTTACTGTGAATTTGAAGGATTGGGGTCAGATTACTTCATTAATAACTTCTCTACAACAAGCGGAATTTCCAATATTTCCAACTTGAATTCCGGGTACTCAACAAACGGTTATGAGGATGCGACATCCATGGTAGTTTCTCATTTTGCCGGCGGACCCAATATTAACTTCTATGCAGACTTTGGTCTTCCTGGTTATATCTATGGATTAGGTATCTGGGTAGATTGGGACAACAACCTGATTTTCGATCCGAGTGAACAAATGTTCCAGTCTTCCTCTTATGAAGAAAATTTTTCAGGATCATTCGGAGTTCCTTCCGGAACACCGGTAGGAAACTACAGAATGCGCGTAGTGGCAGACTATAATAATTCTACTCCGACAGATGCGTGTACTTTAGCATTTGGTCAGGGGGAAGCGGAAGATTATACATTTGAAGTTACTCCACCACCATCTTGTTTGCCGATCATGAATTTGACTTTGGATGGAACTACTTCTAATTCGGCAGATATTTCCTGGACGGTTGCCGGTTCAGAAACCGATTGGAACATTGAATACGGAGTAAGCGGTTTTACACAAGGTTCAGGAATGACAGGGACTGCTTCAGTGACACCTGCATTTACTGCAGGATCATTGACTCCAAATACATCCTATGATTTCTATGTTCAAGCAAATTGCGGTGGAGGTGACGAAAGTATGTGGATCGGACCAATTACGGCTTACACAGGATACTGTGAATTTGTAGGAACAGACCCGGATTACTTTATCAATAATTTCTCTACAACCGGTGGTGCCACATCCAATATTTCGAATTTAAATTCCGGAATTTCCGCTGGAGGATATCAAGATGCTACTGCAATGACAGTTTCTCAGTTTGAAGGTGGGCCGGATATCAATTTCACGGCTAATTTCGGTTCTCAAAACTGGTATACCTTCGGAATGGGGATTTGGGTAGATTGGAATAATAATATGGTCTTTGAACCGAGTGAACAAATGTTCCAGTCTTTCGGATATGAAGATAACTTTTCAGGATCATTCGGAGTTCCGGTAGGGGTAGCTGTTGGAAGTTACAGAATGCGTGTCGTTGCAGATTACTATAACGATTCGCCAACAGATGCGTGTACCTTGAATTCAGGAGAAGGAGAAGCGGAAGATTATACGTTCGTTGTTGTTCCTATTCCTTCTTGTTTGCCTGTATCCGATTTGAATGTTGATGGAGAAACAGCTAATTCACTGGATATTTCCTGGACTCCTGGAGACAGTGAAACAAACTGGAATATCGAATGGGGAGTTCCTGGATTTGTTCCTGGAACGGGAGCAGGTATTGATTCTGCACAACAATCTTCTTCTGCGTCATTTACAATTGGCGGTTTGTCCTCAGCAACTGATTACGATGTTTATGTTCAGGCGTCTTGTAGCTCCACCGATTCTTCTTATTGGACATTGGTAAGTGGAACAACACTTTGTGCACCTCATACAGTGCCTTGGTCCGAAAATTTTGATGCAATGACTGATTTGGATTACGGTTTGGTTCCTTATTGCTGGGCAACAGAGAATGGTGAATTTATTTCAGATGACGGAAATTATACCGGAGGAATAGCGAATTCCCCTTCAAATTTCATGGCCATTTATGGCGGTTCTTTTGACCATTTATGGACTCCTGAATTTCAGTTGATTGCAGGGAAGAAATATGAATTTAGTTTCATGTGGGCTGGTGATGGAAATGATGGCTGGGCTGGTTCAGTAGTTGTCAATAGTACTCAATCTGCTACCGGAGCGGTTCCACTTGGAACACCGTTTATTGCTCCGGCAGATATTAGTTCCGATGATTATCAAAGAGCATTCTTCTGTTTTACACCAATGACATCCGGAATTTATACTTTTGGTGTTAAGGTCAGTTCTTCCAGTCCTTATTTATTGTCTTTCGACGACTTCAATTTGGTAGAACGTGCGAACACTGCCGGAACAGGAAGCTCAGTGGATGCTTGCCAGATTAATGGATTGGTTGATTTGAATCAACATGCTACGATTAATGATTCTTACGGTAATTGGACATTTTCCGGGAACCCGGCTGCGATTGTAAACGATACGATGTTTAATCCTCAGTTCGTGCCTTCAGGGATTGTAAGTGTGGATTATATAACATACGGATGTTTAGTTGATACGGCTTCTGTGTTAGTGACCATTTATCCTCCTTCAACTGCCGGAACAGACGGATCAATAACTGCTTGTAAAAATGAACCGGTTGATTTGTACTCAGGTTTAGGCGGTACGGTTAACATGGGGGGAGATTGGTATAATCCGACCAATGATTTACTGCCGAATTCTCAAATAATTACCGGAACATTCCCGGGTAATTTTAATTACAAATACATTACCGGAAACGGTGTTTGTCCGGATGATAGTTCTAGCGTAGTGATTACAGTTATTGGAACCTGTGACTGGTTGTCAGTGGATGAAAACGCATTGGAGTCCGTTAATTTGTATCCAAACCCTTCTACGGGATTGGTTTACATTGAATCGACTTTGAGCACAGAATCATTCAAGTTGGTAATTACAGATGTCAACGGACGTGTAGTTGAAACAGGAAGTAACTCCATTACGAACGGAATCAATACAGTTGATCTGAAGAACGTTCAAAGAGGAACTTACTTCTTTAAACTTTCAAACGAGCACGCTGAAAAAGTATATCGTGTAGTGATTCAATAAGTTAACAGACACATAAATAGGAAGCCCCGACAATTGTTGTCGGGGCTTTTTGCTTTAATAATCGGAATACCCTGTTAAGGATTACACACTTAAACAGATTCTATTACCTTTGCATCATGAATTTTGAAAAACAATTGAATCTTCGCAGTGGCGAAAAATGTGAATTAAGCGGATCAATCGATCATTTAGAAGCCTATCAGGTACAGCCCTCTGAAGGGAATTCTGCTGACGATTTCATCTTGATTACTCAGAATTTAAAGGACCAATTGGAAGGGAAAAAAGAGCCTGTTGCCAACGATTGGAGGTGTTTAAATGATGCCATGTGGAGCGAAGTTCCTGCCGTTAAGGTCATTGCTTACCGGATGTTGCACAAATTGAAAGAAGAAGGCTGGCCAAACGATTTACTCGAAATGATTTATTTGGATGACCAGGAGCTTTCTTGGGCAAAATCCGGAATGGAAGACGAAGATGCAGTAAAACATATTGATTCCAATGGTGCGGTTTTGAAAGCCGGAGATACCGTGGTTCTAATCAAAGAACTGGATGTGAAAGGTTCTACCATTACCGCAAAACGCGGAACGGCTGTACGGAATATTCGTTTGGTTCAGGACGACCCGACACTTATCGAAGGAAAAATCGACGGACAATCCATTTACATTCTTACGCAATTTGTTAAGAAGTAATTCGAAATGCGAAAATCAAAAGGAAGAAGGCTTTTGATTTTGCAATCAGATTGAATCAGAGCACATCGTGGTATTCAGGAGTCTTATCAAAGACACTTTTTGCGAACGGACAAAGCGGGACAATCTGAATGGTTGCCTTTCGGGCGAATTCCACCGCAGCCTGGACCATTAAGTTCCCAACATTTCTGCCTCTGAATTCCGGGTTCACTTCTGTGTGATCAATAATAATCCGGTCGTCGTTTACCCAGGCATACGTCATTCTTCCGGCTTCTTTTCCATCTTCGGTTGCTTTGAAAAAACCTTTGGTTTCTCTGTCAAATTGGTTTACTTCTATCATAGTATTCAAATTCAATGTGTTTAATTAAAATTTAGGTCCGGGTAAAGGAACGAATCCTGTTTCTCCAGCAATTTTAGGAAAGGTTTGATCCATCCATGCCTGCTTTGCTTCTTCTATGCGTTCCTTTCGCGATGAAACAAAGTTCCAAAAGATGAAACGTTCCTCCGGAAATGCTTCGCCTCCAAAAATATATACGGTTGTATTTTCAGCCATTTGGAATGTACAAATTTCCGTATTCTTTGCGATCAGGATCTGTTTCGGACCGAAGGTTTCTTCCCCGTCTGAAACACTTCCTTCCAGGATATACAATGCACTCTCACCAAACAATTGATTTCCGAGTTGGATCTCGGCAGCTTCCTTGCTTTTGATCTCAAGGAAATAAAGCGGACTATAGACCGGAACAGGAGATTTTTTTCCGAAAGCTTCTCCGGCAATCAATTTATAATGAACAGTCCCTTCAACCCATTCCGGGATTTCATGTGCTTCAATGTGGGTAAACGATGGTTCCATTTCTTCCAGTTCTTTCGGAAGTGCAACCCAAATTTGCAATCCGTGAAGGTTTTTTTCCGAATGACGCAAATATACCGGTGTCCGTTCCGAATGAACGACTCCTTTCCCGGAAGTCATCCAATTGACAGCACCGGGTTGAATTTCAACCTCAGAGCCCAAACTGTCACGGTGCATCATGGCGCCTTCAAATAAGTAAGTAAGTGTGGACAAACCGATGTGCGGGTGTGGTCCGATATCCAAATTTTGGTGGTTGCTCAATTTCGCCGGACCCATATGATCAATGAACACAAATGGACCGACAGAACGTTTCTGACGGAAAGGCAATAAGCGGCCGACTAAAAAATTCCCGATATCTGCTGCGCGTTCTTCTATAATGAGTTCAATGTTTGACATATGGATGTTTTTTAGCAAAGGGAATTCTAAATTTAAGAACTTATCAGCTTATTCCGAACAAAATGAGAAGACTTTTCCATAGCTTGTTATCCGACTGTTCATTCTTCTCTGTGTACTAATTTTGGATTAACCGGGAATTAAATTTGGGGATCTTCAAATCTAAATTCACTTTCTTTTCGTACCTTGAAAGAGGTGAGTTTTCGGATTACGGACGAAACACCCCATGAAAGATTACTAAATACTGAATAATGAAAAGAGCAATTTGGAACAATACGGTCGTTGCAGAAAGTGAGAAAACAGTCGTAATAGAAGGAAATCATTATTTCCCGGCAGAGACAATCAAAAAAGAATATTTCAAAGATTCCGATACGCACACAACCTGTCCCTGGAAGGGAATCGCTTCTTATTATACCTTGGAAGTCAATGGTCAAACCAATAAAGATTCTGCATGGTACTATCCGAAAGCTTCGGAGCTTGCTAAAAGTATTGAGGGAAAAGTTGCTTTTTGGAAAGGGGTTCAAGTAGTTGAGGATTAATTGATTTGTATGCATTTGAAAGAAAAATACCTGCAAGTACGCAATAGAACTGAAACTTTATGTAAACCGTTACACGTGGAAGATTACGTTCCGCAACCGGTTCCGTTCGCAAGTCCTCCCAAATGGCATTTAGCGCATTCTACCTGGTTTTTTGAGGAGATGATCTTAAAGAAGAATCTTACGGGGTACACTGAGTTTCACCGGGATTTCGGCTTTTTATTCAATTCTTATTATAACACAATCGGTGAGCGAACGTTTCGCGCAGACCGCGGGAATATAACAAGACCCGGAGTTTCGGAAGTGTACGAATACCGTGCTTATGTTGATCGTGGAATGACAGAGTTGTTATCAAAAGAAATTTCCGGGGAATTAAGAGAATTGATTGAGTTGGGATTGAATCACGAACAGCAGCACCAGGAATTATTGATTACGGATTTAAAATACACTCTGGGACACAATCCAACCTTTCCGGTTTATGATGAATCATTCAATTTATTGGCAGATTCCAATCCGTCTTTCGGTTGGCTTGCCATGGAAGAGGGAATTTACGAAATCGGGCATGACGGAGGTGCTTTTTGTTTTGACAATGAGTTGAATAAACACCGGGTTTATTTGCATGCCTTTGAAATATCCCACGCACTGGTTACCAACGGCGAGTACCTGGAATTTATGGAAGCCGGTGGATATTCCCGTTTCGATTGCTGGCTGGATGAAGGCTGGAGTTGGTTGAACGAAAATAAAATTTCGCATCCGCTTTATTGGCATCAAATCAATGGGAAATGGTATTATTTCACGCTTGCAGGCTTAAAAGAAGTCGATCCGGATGCCATTTTGAGTCACGTATCGTATTACGAGGCACAGGCATATGCAAGCTGGAAAGGACTGCGTTTACCTACTGAATTTGAGTGGGAAGCAGCCTCCGAATTACTGGATTGGGGCAAACGTTGGGAATGGACAAACAGTGCTTATTTGCCTTATCCGGGATTCAAAACCGCAGCTGGCGCAGTTGGTGAATACAACGGAAAATTCATGATTAACCAAATGGTGCTGCGCGGAGCATCCGTTGCAACCGCACCGGGCCACAGCAGAAAAACTTACCGAAACTTTTTCCACCCACATTTTCAATGGCAATATTCAGGAATCAGACTAGCAAAGTAAAATGATATTAGAACAATTCAAACAAGACGTAAATTTGGGGCTTTCTCAAACACCCAAACACATTCCTTCCAAGTATTTTTATGATAAACGTGGAGATGAACTATTTGTGCAGATTATGAATATGCCGGAGTATTACCTGACCCGTTCGGAAATGGAAATCTTCCAGCAGCAATCGGCCGATATTATTTCCAGCTTTGATATCCAAAAAGGAGAGGAAATAGAAGTGGTGGAATTGGGAGCTGGTGATGGAACCAAAACAATTCATTTGCTGTTCGAATTAATTCGCGCGCGGGTAACATTTAAGTATATTCCGATTGATATTTCTTCCAATGCGCTGATCGGTTTGGAACACCGGATGAAAGAAGAAATCCCGGAATTGGCAATCAACAGCCTTCACGGGGATTATTTTCAAATGCTTAGTGACCTCAAGAAGTCACCGAATAGGAAAATCATTTTATTCCTCGGTTCGAATATCGGGAATATGTCGGATGAACAGGCAACATCATTTATCGCTTCTCTGAGCAAAAACCTCAATAAAGGAGATAAGATCGTTTTGGGAGTCGATTTGATCAAAGAAAAAGAAGTGGTACTTCCGGCCTATAATGATGCCGCGGGTATTACGCGCGATTTTAACCTAAATCTATTGGAACGGATGAACCGTGAGCTGCATGCAAATTTCGACCTGAACAGCTTTGTGCATGATCCGGAATACCATGAATCAGAAGGAATTGCCAAAAGTTTTTTGAAAAGCACAAAAAAACAGACAGTGGAGATCGGGGCGATTAATAAGCAATTTGAATTTGAGGAGAACGAACGGATCCACACGGAAATATCCCGGAAATACAACGATTCGATTTTGAAAAAGATCATTGATCAGTCCCCATTGTCCGTAAAACATCGCTTCACAGACCACAAATCCTGGTTTGGAGATTATATCATTGACCGCGTTTAACAGGAAAGTATTTGTTAAGCTTTTCCTAAATTGGGAGAATACGCGCATCTTTCTATTATTTTAGAGGCGTAAAATTGCGTTATGACAACTACCGGAATAGAGAAACAAGGTTTTGTGAACAAACAACTCCCGATGATCATCAAAGGCATAATGGCAGGGATGTTCCTGCTTTCTGCGGTGGCGAAACTGTATCCTTCTCCCAACCTGGCTTTACCGACTTTTGAAGTGAAGCAATTAATCCCGATGGGATTCAGTGAAACAGGCGCCGCTTACTTTTCACGGATTTTAATCGGATGTGAATTGGCTTTGGGAATTTTGCTGCTTCAGAAGAATTACCTGAAGCGGTTGGTAATCCCGATGTCGTTTTTGATGCTTTTTATTTTCAGTGTTCATTTGAGTTACGAAATTGCATCAACCGGAAATAGCGGGAACTGCGGATGCTTCGGCTCTTTGTTGCCCATGACTCCCGTTCAGGCATTGATCAAGAACATTATTGGAATGGGGTTGTTGGTCATTCTTTATCAAAAAACAGCGAAGCAAGACGACCGTTTGAATTTTTCATTCCTTGCCGCAATAACATTTGCCGCGATTCTTGCCGTGTTTATGGTCGGGCCGATCCAGCGTAAATCCAGTGATGAATTGGTCGAGGAAATGATGCAGGAAATGAACGAGGATGAAAATACGGACGAATCTTCCGTAAAAACAATTGAGTCTACTGATCCGAAGATTGAAACGCCTGGAAAACAGAATGATGCAGATGTAAAAGCGAAAGATCCAAAAGCTGTAACAGAAAATGTGAAAGCAGAAGAAAAGCCGGTTGTTGATGAACCGAAGGCTAAAAAATCCGGATTTAACTCTCAATTCGGAGATATTGATAAAGGAAGAAAGATCTTGTGCTTCTTTGCTCCGGGATGCGATCACTGCAAAGAAACCGCAAAAGCACTGACAGAATTGGCTTCAAAAGATCCGGATTTTCCTGAAATGAAAATTGTTTTTATGGATGAAGAAGCGGAGTTAATTCCGGACTTTTTTGCCTTTGCCGGAAAAAAATATCCATTCAAGATTTTAGATGTAGGTTCTTTCTGGACGGTTTTAGGTGGAACGAAAGATACTCCGGGAGTTTTTTACCTGTGGAACGGAAACATCGTAAAAGAATACGATGGAATAAATGAACGTGCATTTAAGAAGGAGGAATTCAAAAAGATCGTTCAAAAGAAGTGGTCTGAACTGAAATAGCGCAAATAATGAAAGTTATTCCTATGAAAAACGTACTTGTTATTCTCCTGATTTTCTTTAGTTTCTTTTCGGAAGCTCAAAAAAAACAACCGTTTGATGAAGGTAAATTCTATTTGGAATTGGAGGTTTTGGCTCAGAAGAAAAACTTTTTTGAGGTAAAAAACCTGCTGATGGCCAACAAACCCCAAATCGATCAGGAAGTTTATTTCTACTATTGGAGTTTGGTTGAAAACGCTTTTTCCAATTTCAAAGAATCAAACGAAGCGATCGAAAATTTCCTGGAAGGGGCAGGTGCTATGAAGAATGATTCCCTTTTCAAGGAGATTTTGATGGTGAAACAATTGAATTTAGTGAATTTGTTTGAGTACAAAGATGCGTATTTAACCAACCAGTACATTTTGAATAATTTTAGTCATGTTTGCACGGAAGACGAACTTGCAGACCTGGCCAACACGGGTACGATCTGGAAAGGACTGGAGAATTCGGGAAAACAATTGATTCGCCGTCCGGTGGATGTGAAAATTCAACTGTCGCGGGATAATGCGAGATTGGCCAATGTACCGGTGACGGTATCCGGGAAAACGAAAAATTTCGTATTTGATACGGGAGCGAATTTTTCCGTTATCCAGCGTTCTGTTGCTCTTGAAATGGGGTGCGAAATAATTCCCGTGCAATTTGATGTGTCAGCTATTACAGGAGCGAAAGTGAAAAGTGATTTGGCGGTTGTGAAGGAGTTGAAAATGGGAGATCTCATCTGTGAAAACGTGGTGTTCCTGGTTTTTGATGACAAAGACCTTACTTTTTCGGAAGTGAATTATTCAATCCTGGGAATTATTGGATTTCCTGTAATTCGCAGCCTGGAAGAGATTCGCATCACCAAAGACGATCAATTGATAATTCCCAAAACGCCGGAAGTGTATGCAAAAAGCAATATGATCCTCAATGGATTTATGCCGATTGTTCAGGTTCTTCATGATTCGGACACTCTGCAGTTTTCATTTGATACAGGTGCTGTTGAAACCTCGTTGAATAGTGCTTATTACACAAAATACAAAAAGAAGGTCGATAAAAAAGGTAAAAAGAAAACCTTGAAATCCGGTGGAGCAGGAGGGTTGGTTGAGTTTGAAGGGTACGTTTTACCCAAATTAACCATTGCAATTGAGGAGTCAGAGGCGACCCTGCACAACGTCCAGGTCCGAAAAGATCGCGTGGGAGAAACGGATGCAGATTTTGACGGGAACCTCGGACAAGATTTCATCAAACAGTTTAATGAAATGATCATCAGCTTTAAATACTCGACGATCCGTTTTAAATAAATCAACGCATTGTCCGCAAGCGGAAAGTCAATGAGATCCCGCTCCGGTTGCCGTTTTATCCTCCGGCGTTTTTGCCTGATCTCCGGTTTCTGTTTTTTTGGGAACAGCAACCATGACGACTTCTCCGGCAGCCTCACGCACTTGGGCAAATAACCAGTCATACATTTCGTCCGAGCGGAAAATCCGTTCCAACGCTCCGTGATTTGCTCCCGCAATTTCAGTATAGATCAGGTTTTTCCCGTTATTACAATTCTTAATTGCCGAGACCATTTCCCTGGAATAGCGCACAGGAACAGCTTCATCCCGGTTACCATGTTGAATCCACATCGGGATACTTGCCAGGTTGCAGGCATCTTTTGGATTTCCGCCTCCGCAAAGTGCCACGGCAGCCGTAATTTTGTCTGCATGCTTTCCTGCAAAATGCATAGTTCCATAACCACCCAGGCTCATTCCGCAAACATATACGCGATTGGTGTCTGTTTTATATTGTTTCTGAACGTACTCCAAAACTTCCAGGATTTTGTCCGGGTTCCAGGATCCGGATGCAACTTGCGGAGCGATAACAATAGCAGGAATTTTTCGTCCTTTTTCGATTTCGTGAATGACCCCGTACTTTTTCACGCGATTCAAATCCGTTCCGCTCAGGCTCTTTCCATGAAGGAAAATTAAAACCGGCGGATTGTTGTTTAAAGTACTTGAATCGGGAAGGTTCAACCAAAAATTGTAAGAAGTTTTTCCTCTTACGGCACTAAGCTGTGCGTGCGATTGCAGTCCGGCAATGAAACAAATTACGACAAGGATGTTTTTCATGTTGTTTTTATTGGGGTCGCTAAGATAGGGATTTTATAATAAGTAGGTTTTTAAGATTTGGTTAATTTATTCCTCCCGCTGATTTCGCTAGTCTCGCAGATAACCAGTGAAACATGAATCAAAATCTGCGCTCTTCTGCGCCATCTGCGGGCAAATAAAAAAAGCTGCCCAGTTTGGACAGCTTTATATATAAATCCTTCGAAAGAATTACTGTTTCGCAGCATCAAGCATTTGCTTGTATTTCGCTTCTTTTTCAGGATTCTTAACAGCTCTTGCGATTTTAACCAGGCTGTTCAAAACATCTACATCCTTTGGTGAGATAGCGATGTATTTTTCAAGCGGATCCATTGCAAAACCATAGAATTCTAAACTTTTTGCAAGTAGCTCATCCGATTCTTTTTTGGCATTCGGAGGCAAATTGCTTGCTTTTTGACGCAGTTCCAATCCTTTTCCGGAAAAATAACTCCCCAAATTGTAATAAGCATCCCCGTATTGCGGATCGATTTCAACGGCCTTGTTCAAATTTTCCAATACCATCTTGTCATCGTTCATTTCCATTGCAATGGTTCCCAGGGCAAAGTATAAGTGCTTGTCTTTCGGAGACTTGGCAATTGCTTGTTTTAGAAACTCAACTGCTTTGTCATTTTGACCGGCTTTGATGTACGCCATCGCAGTTGCACGGTACATTTCACCTGATTTGTAATTCACTTCCGCACATTTCTTATAGAATTCGGCAGCTTGAACATAGTTGGAATCATTTTCTGCTGCGATACCAGCATATTCAATAGCTAATGTATCCATTTGATTCAAAACACCACTGAAATCATTGATAGCAACGAAAACTTCAGAAGCAACCTTAAACATTTTGGCATCAAATGCCATTTTTCCCATATCATAGAATTGTCCTCTGATGATTTTGATGCTGTTTTCAATATCGGAATCATATTTATTAGACAAATCGTATGCTTCCTTGTAGGACTTGATTGCTACCTCTTTTGCATTTTCAGGAATCATTTTCACAAACTCTGCATCTGTAAGTAACATAGGGTTTGCAAACATTGAAGCATAAATTTCACCTCTTAAGAACAAAGTCTTCGGGCTTTTTTCTGTTTCCGGGTTAACCGCAGCCTGGTCGATAGCTTCTTTTGCTTTCAATAATTGCTTTTTCATTTCCGCAGCATCCTGGGATATATAAGCCTTTTCGTATGCCTGGAATGCTAAAGCAGCATCCGTTTCAATCTTTTTTTGAGCAAAAGTAAACGAAGAAACCAGTAAGATTCCCGCTAGTAATGCTCCTTTAGTCATGTTCAAATAGTTCATAATTTAATTATTTGTGTGATCTTGTTTCCAACTTTTATGCCATTTCCGGTTTAAAGATGCAAAAGACCACTATTTTCCATAATTTATTCTTCGGAATTCGTTTCTGCTGATTCATCAGACAATTCTTCTGTTGGCCCGTCGATGATCGTTCCTTCTTCACCATCAAACTCATCTTCATCCTCGTCAGAACGCGGAACTCGTGCTACAGCTGCAATTGCTGCGGAACCTTTTAAGTTGATCAGGCGAACACCCTGAGCTGCTCTGCCCATCACGCGGATGGTATCAATATGCATGCGGATCGTAACCCCGGCCTTGGTAATGATCATCAAATCATCCTCATCGGCAACCGTTTTGATTGCCAAAAGCGGACCTGTCTTATCTGTGATCGAAATTGTTTTAACACCTTTTCCTCCGCGGTTGGTGATACGGTAAACCGGTTCTCCATCTTCCGGATCATTCAGGAAGGATCGTTTTCCGTAACCTTTCTCGGAAACAACCATGATGGTCTCGGAATTGTCTTTCACACAGATCATTCCAACGACTTCGTCAGTAGCGTTCTGAAGCGTTACTGCACGCACACCGGAAGCATTTCTTCCCATCGGACGTACTTTTTCTTCGTTGAAGCGAATGGCGCGTCCTGCTTTCGTTGCAAGCACCATCTCATTTGTTCCGTCTGTCAATCGAGCTTCCAATAATTCATCGTTCTCACGGATCGTGATCGCGTTGATACCATTTGCTCTCGGACGGGAATAAGCTTCCAGGGAAGTTTTCTTGATGATACCTTGTTTGGTACACATCACAATGAAGTTGTTCTCAACGTATTCTTTATCGGTCAGATCTTTGACTTTCACATATGCCTTGATCTTATCATCCTGCTCAATATTCAGCAAGTTTTGGATTGCTCTTCCTTTTGCGGTCTTGTTTCCTTCCGGAATTTCAAATACACGCATCCAGAAACAACGTCCTTTTTCCGTGAAGATCAATAAATAATTGTGATTGGTAGCTACAAACAAGTGTTCCAGGAAATCCTTGTCGCGGGTAGTGGAGCCTTTCGATCCCATTCCACCACGGCTTTGAACCTTGAATTCATCCAGGTTTGTGCGTTTAATATATCCCGCGTGAGAAATAGTGATGACTACTTCTTCATCCGGGATCAAATCCTCAATCTTCATTTCCGAAGCGGAATACTCAATGCGGGAACGGCGTGCGTCACCGTATTTAGAACGAACATCGATCAATTCGTCTTTGATAATTTGCATTCTGCGTTCCTCGCGCTCCAAAATATCTTTCAAATCAGTAATTAATGCCATCAAATCAGCATATTCACCACGCAGTTTATCCTGCTCCAGTCCTGTCAATTGACGTAAACGCATTTCAACGATTGCACGGGATTGAATATCGGATAATGCAAAACGTTCCATCAAACGCTCACGAGCCTCTTCCGGACTTTTGGATGAGCGGATCATTGCAATTACTTCATCGATATTATCGGAAGCAATGATTAACCCTTCCAGGATATGTGCACGCTCTTCTGCTTTTCGCAATTCATATTTCGTTCTGCGAACCACCACATCGTGTCTGAATTTCACGAATTCAGCAATCATTTCCTTCAAGTTCAGCAAACGAGGTCTTCCATCCACCAAACAAATGTTATTGATGGAAAAAGAACTTTGAAGAGCGGTATATTTATAGAGTTTATTTAAAACGACGTTCGGAATCGCATCGCGTTTCAGTTCGAAAACGATTCGCATACCATTTCTGTCAGATTCGTCACGAATGTCGGAAATACCTTCAATCTTTTTGTCATTTACCAACTCAGCAGTTTTCTTGATCATTTCTGCTTTGTTCACCTGGTAAGGGATTTCCGTCACAATGATTTGCTCTCTTCCTCCCGACTCTTCGATTTCTGCTTTTCCACGAATAACTACACGGCCACGGCCTGTCAGTAATGCTTCACGGGCTCCGTCTACACCATAAATGATACCTCCCGTCGGGAAGTCAGGTGCTTTGACATAATGCAATAATTCTTCGTCTTCAATATCTTTATTGTCAACGTATGCAATAATACTGTCGACAACTTCACCTAAATTGTGAGGCGCCATATTTGTCGCCATACCAACAGCAATACCACTGGCTCCGTTTACCAATAAATTCGGAATTTTGGAAGGTAAAACAGTTGGTTCCTGTAACGAGTCATCAAAGTTGGGTGCGAAATCAACCGTTTCTTTATCCAGATCGTCCAGCATTTCTTCAGCAATCTTGCGCAAACGGGCTTCGGTATAACGCATTGCTGCCGGACTGTCACCATCTACAGATCCGAAGTTTCCCTGTCCGTCAACCAGCGGATAACGCAAAGACCAGGATTGGGCCATCCGTACCATGGTGTCGTACACAGAACTGTCACCGTGCGGGTGATACTTACCTAATACTTCTCCAACAATACGAGCTGACTTTTTGTATGGTCGATTGGAATAAACTCCCAAATCTTGCATACCATATAGTACACGGCGATGTACTGGTTTAAACCCGTCACGCACATCAGGAAGTGCCCGGGATACAATCACTGACATCGAATAATCGATGTACGCCGATTTCATTTCATCTTCGATGTTAATCTGGATTATCTTTTCTCCATCTGCCATCTTGTCATAGTTTTAAATTATGCACGAAATTTGCGTGCTAAAAGCAAGTTTCGAAATTAGCTTTTTTATAGCTACAAAAAAGAGGGGTAAATGGATTTTTACTAACAAAAAGTGGTGAAAAAATGCTATTTCGATGTACTTATTAACATTTAATGTGTTTGTATATTTGTATGGTGTACTTGTTGTACCTGAATCTTAAATTAAGATAGTTATGGAAGCGAAATTTTCACCCCGGGTAAAAGACGTGCTTAGCTTTAGTCGAGAAGAAGCTTTGCGTTTGGGGAATGACTTTATTGGGGTAGAACATTTCTTGCTTGGAATCTTGCGCGAAGGAGAAGGGAACGCTGTGCGGATCCTGACGGGTTTTAACCTGGATCTTCAAAAGTTAAAAGCAGAATTAGAAAAACCATTGCTGGAGGCATCTAAATCGAATTCGCCTGTTGGTGCGAATATACCTTTAGTAAAACAAGCGGAACGTTTGTTAAAAATTACCTATCTGGAAGCGAAATTGTTCAAGAGCCCTATGATTGGAACGGAACATTTGTTACTTTCGATGTTAAAGGATGAAGATTCCGTAGTTTGCAGGGTTTTGAACCGCTACGGAGTAAATTATAATACAGTTCACGAGGAATTAGAAAATATGGTCGACGAAAATAAATTACCAAGAGCAGAAATGTCTTCTTCGGAGGATGATGATCAAACATTTGGGGCAAGCCAACGAAAAGCAAGTGACCCTAAGTCCAAAACACCGGTTTTGGATAATTTCGGTCGTGACTTGACAAAAATGGCGGAAGCCGGAAAGTTGGATCCGATTGTTGGACGTGAAAAGGAGATTGAGCGGGTTTCTCAAATCTTGTCACGCAGAAAAAAGAATAACCCGATTTTGATCGGAGAACCCGGAGTGGGAAAAAGTGCCATCGCCGAAGGATTGGCATTGCGTATTGTACAGCGTAAAGTTTCCCGTGTTCTTTTTAATAAACGGATTATTTCCCTGGATTTGGCTTCTATGGTTGCCGGTACCAAGTACCGTGGCCAGTTTGAAGAGCGAATGAAAGCGGTGATGTCCGAAATTGAAAAGAACCCGGATATTATTTTGTTTATTGATGAGATCCACACCATTATAGGTGCCGGAGGAGCGAGTGGTTCGCTGGATGCTTCCAATATGTTCAAGCCGGCTTTGGCACGTGGAGAAATGCAGGCAATCGGTGCTACGACATTGGACGAGTACAGACAGTACATTGAAAAAGACGGGGCACTGGAGCGTCGTTTCCAGAAAGTATTGATCGAACCGACCAGTATTGAAGAAACCATTCAGATACTGAACAATATCAAGGAACGTTACGAAGATCACCACATGGTGACGTATACGGACGAAGCGCTTGCTGCTTGTGTCAAATTGACCGAACGGTATATTACGGATCGTCATTTGCCGGACAAAGCGATTGATGCATTGGACGAAGTGGGATCCCGTGTGCATATAACAAACATCAATGTTCCACAGGATATTATTGATATCGAGCAGGAAATTGAAGAGTTGAAAGACCAAAAGAACGAAGTGATCAAATCGCAGCAATACGAGAAGGCGGCAGAATTGCGCGATTCGGAACGCAAGCTCCAGGATCGTTTGGAAGAAGCTAAAAAACGCTGGGAAGAAGATTCGAAAGCGAAAAGAGTAGTGGTGACTGAAGAAGATGTTGCGGAAGTTGTTTCCATGATGTGTGGAATTCCTGTAACGCGTGTTGCGCAAACCGAAATGGGTAAATTGGCTACCATGGCTGAAGAACTGCAGGGGAAAGTGATTGGTCAGCAGGAAGCCGTTGAAAAAGTGGTAAAAGCAATTCAGCGGAACAGAGCCGGATTGAAAGATCCGAATAAACCGATCGGTTCGTTCTTCTTCTTAGGACCAACAGGTGTCGGTAAAACACAGCTTGCGAAGGTATTGGCTAAATACTTATTCGATACAGAAGATGCGTTAATCCGAATTGACATGTCGGAATACATGGAAAAATTCTCAATTTCCCGTTTGGTCGGAGCGCCTCCGGGATATGTTGGTTATGAAGAAGGCGGACAGCTGACTGAAAAAGTAAGACGTAAACCGTATTCGATCATCTTATTGGATGAGATCGAAAAAGCGCATCCGGATGTATTCAATTTGTTGTTACAGGTTTTGGATGACGGGCATATGACTGACGGGCTGGGACGTAAGATCGATTTCAAAAACACGATTTTGATCATGACTTCCAATATTGGTGCACGTCAATTGGCTGATTTTGGAACCGGTGTTGGTTTTGGAACGAAATCCCAGTCAGATCAGCGTGATGAAAATGCGAAAACTGTAATCCAAAATGCACTGAGAAAAGCATTTGCTCCGGAATTCCTGAACCGTATCGATGATATGATTATCTTCCACTCGTTAACGAGAGAAAGTATTCACAAGATCATTGACCTGGAATTGGTGAAGTTGTTCGATCGGATCGCTGTATTGGGGTACCACGCTTCCATGACGGAAAAAGCAAAAGATTTTATCGTAGACAAAGGTTACGATGAAAAGTTTGGAGCAAGACCTCTGAAAAGAGCCATTCAAAAATACATTGAAGATCCCTTGGCAGAAGAGATCATAAAAGCAAATCTGCATGAAGGAGATACGATCGTTTTAGATATCGATGAAGCGAATACAGGCTTGAAGATTTCCATTGAAAAAGGAAAGACGAAAGCTGCAAAGAAATAGATTGAAAAAAATCTGTTAAATAGAGTAGGGGTGCGATTAATCGCACCCCTACTTTTTTATCTTTGAGTTATGAAATCAAAATTGATTGTTCTGTTTTTGGGTTTTTCTGCCTGGTCATTCGGCTATGTGGAAATGACGCGTGTGGATGCAAAGATCTTTATTGCAAATCCGGAAACTGACTTTACGAAGATCCAGGTAAAAAATGAGGCGCTTAAAGTCAAAATGATCACCTTTCTTTTTGATAATGATATGATTGATCATATAGGGACGAAAGCGTATGATCCTACAGCATTGTTTGTAAATTACTATAAACAGTTTGGTCCCTTATACCAGTTGATCGATTTGAACAATGATCAAATTCCGGAGCTTATTTTCAATGGTTACTGCACGGAGGAACGGGAAAAAGAACAACTGCAGATCTTTACCACGATAAAAGGTGAACTTGTTCCTGTTTACAATAAAATAGGGCATTTGCTGGCGTATAAAATTCATCCGAATACAAAAGAAATCCTTTTATACCATCATCAGTATCCCTGTTGTGAAAATGCATCCCATAATTTAAACCGTTTGCGCTTAATCGATAATAGAATGACCTTGGTTATGCGGTATTTTGTTGGAAGAGATCGAGGGATGAAGGGGCATTTTTTTCCTGAAAAGTCTGTTTTTTCCGGCAAGTTCTACCATACAAAAGCAAAGACAAGCCTCTATTGGTCGCCTGAAGTGATAGATCAGGGAGCCTGGCCAAGAAGAACCGAAAAAAACATCATTGCACATTACCCCGATTCGACCATTTATTCTGTTTTGGCCGAAAAAGGCAAATGGAGCTTTGTCGTGATGCATGGAGCGCCGGTTGTGGAGGAAAACAAGGTGATAAATCCGGCGAATTTCTCAACAACCTGGATTTATGGCTGGATTAAAAATGATGGGTAAAAAAACCGAATCTTTTCAGAATAAAGTTATTCCAATCGCGATCCGGTCTTCTCTGAACAAGTAGGTATCCGCCACCCCGGATACCTACTTGTTTTGGTTAATTCATATCCGTCAATCTCCAATCGCGGATCAATTGGTGATGTTTATTTTGAAAGATTGTCATGAGCTTATCGGAATTAGAATCTTTTCCGGGAGTCCGTTTTTCAATGGCTTTGAATGTTTGTTGAATAATCTCCAAAATATCTGATTCCATCAATATTTCCGAAGTACTTGTGTCGAAACCGTAATTTCTGTAAACTTCAATAATCTTATCGCGATCACTTTGCTCTTGTGGCAGCAGGATATTCTTTTTAGATAATTCATTGAAAAAAGGCAATAACTTGGCACTCAATTCAATAAAATGCCTCAAAACAATGGTTGCTTCATTAATTTGCTGAATTGCAGAGGTCTGAATAAAGCGTTTCTTAGCGAGTTTGTTTTCCATGACATTTTGTTTTGTCGTTTCATTAATAAGACGGCCGACAGCACAAATGGTTGGATTTAAAGATAAGTCGTTGATTAAACTCCTAATTTCGTTGATTGAAATGGGATTTAGCGTGATTATTTTATTGCTAAATCAATGAATGTTTGTAAAATTTCACAAATGATTCGAATTTGAATTGAATGAATCATGCAACTAAATCGATGTAAGGCTTATATTTGCAAAAAAAATCGATATGCAGATACTTAACGGAAAAGAAACAGCTGAAATAATCAAAAAGGAATTGGCTATTCAAGTAAAAGAACGAAAAGCTGCAGGTCGTAAAATCCCTCATTTGGCGGCCATTTTGGTTGGAAATGACGGTGGTTCGGTAACGTATGTAAACAACAAGTTGAAGTCATGCGAAGAGATTGGATTTGAAAGTACCTTGATCCGGTACGATGATTCTGTTTCGGAAGAAGTTCTTTTAAATAAGGTAATAGCGCTGAATGAAGATAAAAGCATTGATGGATTTATTGTTCAGCTTCCGCTTCCGAGCCACATAGATGAAATGAAAGTGACACTGACCATTGATCCGAAAAAGGATGTGGATGGTTTTCACCCGATAAATGTGGGGAATATGATGCTGAATATTCCGGGATTTGTTCCCGCAACACCTGCCGGAATTGTTGAGTTGATGCGTCGTTATAAGATTGAAACTGCAGGAAAGAATTGTGTTGTCGTTGGAAGAAGTAATATTGTTGGAACTCCTTTGAGTTTATTATTGGGCAAGAACACAAATCCGGGAAATTGTACGGTAACATTGGTTCATTCCAAATCAGAAAATATTAAAGAAATTTGTTCTCAAGCCGATATTTTGGTTGCGGCAGTTGGGATTCCGGGATTTATCACGGCTGATATGGTAAAAGAAGGTGCGGTAGTGATCGATGTGGGAACAACTCGTGTCGAAGATGCAACAAGAGAAAGAGGCTGGAGGTTAGCGGGTGATGTTGATTTCAAGGAAGTTGCTCCGAAAACGGCTGCGATAACACCAGTTCCGGGTGGGGTAGGACCAATGACCATTGCATCTTTGATGATCAATACCTTGAAGGCGATGGAATTGAAGGGGAAATAATTATAATTAAAATAACAAGTAGGTACGCGATTAATCACAATAAGCACCCAACTTTATTTTTTACCACAAATGCACAAATTTTGGGAGGCGCTTACCAGTCGCCTCTTTTTCCTCTAAAATATCCAAACTCTTGATTTTGCTAAAAAAGCGAGTGCGGTAGCCGAGCTATTCATTTGCGCATTTGTGGAAAATTACACTTGGCTTTGTATCAAAAAATGGTTTGGGTGCGAATAATACATATATTCCGATTAATCGCGTACCTACTTGTTTATAGGCGTTCCAAAGGCGTTTTCACTCCGTTAACCAGCGAGTAACAAGCTAGTTTGTCTTTGAACACGGAAGATTTGAATAAGGACCTGTTTAACAGCATTCGCACACATTCCTGGATACCTTCGGCAATGGAGGGATGCGGATGGACCAATTCTGCGATTACATGGATCGGAAGCCCGAGTTTCATAATCAGTCCGATTGTTTGAATCGCAGTGGAAGCGTGTTCTCCTACGGCACGCATTCCAAGAACTTTCATGTCGCTGTCATTGGTCACGATAATTTTGAAGAATCCTTCCGTTTTCCGCATGGCGATTGCCCGTGCAATTACCGAGTAATCAATCTTTACAACTTTTACCGGGATGTTTTTCTCAAGGCATTGCATTTCATTGATTCCTACAGCGGCAACTTCAGGTTGAAGAAACATGATGGTACAGACATTGTCGTAACTTAAGCGTTCACGGATTGTTCCGAATGCTCTTTCGACCGCATGCCGTGCTTCAATTTCACCCATATTGACCAATGCAATGCGCCCGGAGACATCCCCAACCGCGTAGATATGAGGTACATTTGTAACCGTGTCGTCATCGCCGATATGCTGTCCGCGCTTTGACATGAGCACACCGGCGTTTTCCATTTTCAAACTTTCGATGTTCGGGACCCGCCCAATGGAAAGCAATGCTTTTTCAACGCGGATAACTTCTCTTGATCCATCCGGATAACTGAGTTCGTATTCGACTTCCGTGCCCAAGTTCTCCAATCGTTCCAACTGGGCATTGTGGTGAATGGTGACTCCTTTTTCTTCCAGGTTTTCGCTTACGATGGTTGAAATGTCTGTATCCTCAAACGGCAGGATCCGATCAGCACGATCAATCAGGTATACTTTTGTTTTTCCAAAATTGGAAAAGATGGTTGCATATTCACAGCCGATTACACCGGCTCCCACAATCACCAGGCTTTTAGGATAATCGGTCAGGTTTTCGATGCCGTCACTTGTTAGAATGGTTTGTTCGTCAACGTTTACATCCTTCATTTTACGTGGACGGCTTCCACTGGAAATGATGATGTTTTCGCCATAAACCACGGTTCGGTGTCCGTCGTTTTGAACGATTTCTATTTCATGATCGTTCACAAAACTTGCACTGCCTCGTTCGTAACGAAGCAACTTATCCATCGTTTCTGTTTGCAAAAGCTTTAGATGGCAGGAATATTGAAATTTGCGTTCAAAGACAGCTTCATCCACGGTTGCCATTACGTCATCCCAGGAAAGGTAAAATTTTTCTCTTCCCTTCCCACCGATGGTATCGTTTACAGAAGCAATTTTTTGGGAGATTTCCCACAATGTTTTCGATGATAACGCACCGTTGTAAACACCGGCACCACCAACGCGATCCTTTTCAATCAGGCAAACGCGCTTGCCGTAATCGATTCCGCGCATTGCTGCTGCATAACCGGCTGGTCCACCACCGATGACAACTAAATCATATTTTTCCATAAGTCTTCAGGACTAAATTAAACAATACTTTAAAATTCAGCATCTCTTTCTATTAATTTTGTCGGATGAACTTGAAAGAATTGATCGACTACGGAAAGGCAGAGAAAGAATTTTACACGAAGTGGATTAAAAAAGCCAAAAAGGCAAATAACCGTGCTTTGGATGAGCAATTCCACGTTTTGCATCACGAAGTATTCCGGAAAATAGATTGTTTGGACTGTGCAAATTGTTGCAAAACGACCAGTCCCATTTTCAGGGATGTGGATATCAAACGCTTGTCCAAACGCTTGCGCATAGCCGAAAGCAAATTTATTGAGACTTACTTAAGAGTGGATGAAGATCAGGATTATGTACTTCGAACTGCTCCGTGCCCTTTTTTAGGATCGGATAATTACTGTTCCGTTTATGAGGACAGACCTTTGGCATGCCGGGAATACCCACATACGGACCGGAAGAATATGTACCAGATTTTGGATCTGACCAGAAAGAACATGGAAGTTTGTCCGGCAGTGAGTTATATTATGAAGGAAATATCTAAAAAAATATAACAAAAATTACAACCTTTTGTATAATTTGGCGTCTCTTTAAAGAACTCTTTACATCCAAAATATACACCATGAGGTCTATTCTTCTCTCCATACTACTACTGCTAATCTGCAATTTCGGATTTAGTCAAAAAGCCAAAGATGGTGATTATACCGTTGTAGCTGCCGGAACGGTGTTAAACGCCTATACGAATGTGACGGCAAACGTTGCAGTGAATGCGACATCCATTTCAGTGGCAAGCAATACATTGACCAATAGTTTTTTTAGTACAAATCTGGCTGCGGGAGATCTTATTTTGATCATCCAGATGCAGGGAGCAGATATGGATATTGTTACAACTCCGGCGGTTCCTACTGCTTCTGGAGGATGGGGAGGAAATTATACCCTTTCCAGCTCAGCGATGGGGGATTTAGGGAATATGGGAAACTACCGGCAAGATTGGGGAACTGTTACGAATTACAATAATTCCGGGAAGTATGAATATGCCGAAGTGCTTTCGGTTGCTGCCGGAACAATTAACGTAAGATGTGCGTTGAAAAATGCATATACCACTTCGGGACATGTGCAGGTTGTTCGTGTTCCCAGAATTGGCAATTTGACGTTGAATGCGAGTACGAATATTGTTCCTGCTGCATGGAATGGTTCTACGGGCGGGATTGTTGCTTTGGAAGTGAATGGAACATTGAATTTCGGAACGAATTCGAAGATCATTGCTTCCGGATATGGTTTTAGAGGAGGAGTAACGGATAATACATCAGGTGGTCCGGGGGCTGCCGGAGATATAGGAAAGCCCGGATACAGTGCTGCTTCAGAAGGATCTGAAAAAGGAGAAGGTATTGGAGGTGCCGCAGCTTCAGAATATACCACGCTATATTCCCGATACGGCTGCGGAGCACCCGCTAATGGCGGTGGTGGCGGAAACTACAAAAACTCCGGTGGTGGAGGTGGTTCCAACATTGGGACCGGTATGTATAATGGAAAAGGAGTTGCAACTGCCGGTTACAATGCGTTTTGGAACTTGGAAACAGCCGGTATGGCGACAACTCCAAGCTCCGGTGGTGGACGTGGTGGATATTCAGGATCTCAAAATAATCAGGACGAATCAGTTGTTGGCCCCAATAATGCAGCGTGGTCCGGAGATAGCAGAAGAAAAGAAGGTGGTTTGGGAGGACATCCATTAACGTATGATGCTACCCGTGTATTCATGGGCGGCGGCGGCGGTGCCGGAGAAATGGATCAAAATCAGGGAGGAAGCGGTGGCGCTGGTGGTGGAATCGTCTTTATCCAGTCTTATGGAAGCATTACAGGAAGCGGAACTATTGAAGCAAACGGTGCAAACGGACAAAATTCGAACCCGACAAATGCCCCGAATCCCGGAAGTTTTTCCAGTGCTAAATTAGGGGTTGACGGAGCCGGTGGAGCCGGCGGCGGCGGTGCCATCATTATTTCCAATGGAACAGCTCTTCCCGCTACATTGACTTTAAGCGCAATCGGAGGAAACGGAGGAAATAATGCCCTTTCATTTGGTTCTTTTGCATCCGGAGTAGAAGCTGACGGTCCTGGTGGCGGTGGCGGTGGCGGTATGATTGCGTATACTTCCGGTACACCCGTTCAATCAGTTGCCGGTGGCGCTAATGGAACGGTAACAGTTGTGGGAACAACGAACATTGTTGCAAATTTCCCTCCAAACGGGGCAACAGGTGGTGCAAACGGGCAAAGCTCATTGCCTCAAACATATTATAACTTAATTGCGAATAATGCATCGATTTGCAGCGGAAACACTGCAAACGTTTCGGTAACTGTTCAGGGTACTTTACCTGCACCGATTACCAATGCAAACATTACCTGGTATACGACTTATACCGGAAATACTTCTGTTGGAACAGGACTAACATTTACAACTCCTGTATTGACTGCAACAACAACTTATTACGTTGGCTTTTGTCCGAATGGAACGTTTAGGGTTCCGGTAACGGTTACAGTTGGCGGACCAACGATTTCAGGTACTGCGACTGTAACAAATGCAACCTGCTCTTCAGGTGGTTCCATTACCGGTTTAACCACTTCAGGAGGTGCGCCTACTCCGGTTATTACCTGGAATGGTGTGACTGCACCAACTATGAATTTAACCAATGCAGCTGCTGGCTCTTATACCGTAACAGTTACGGATGGAATCGGTTGTACGGCAACTTCGGGTCCGTATGTGATTGGAAGTTCGGGTGGTCCGACAATCAATTCTACGAACATGGTGGTAACGAACGCTTCCTGTTTAGGCGGTGGCGGTTCGATTACAGGGATTACAGCAACAGGAACCGGTTTGACTTACAACTGGAATACCGGAGCTTATTCGACTTTGGATATTACGGGACTGAATACAGGGAATTACAACCTGGTCGTTACGGACAATAATGGATGTACAGCTTCTTTGGGGCCGATTAATGTGGGACAAAATACCGGACCGGTAATTAATACGACCAATATGGTTGTAACCGGAACAACTTGTGGAACCAACAACGGAAGCATCACAGGAATTTCAGCGACCGGGACCGGTTTGACATACAACTGGAATACCGGGGCATTTTCCACATTGGATATTACAGGCTTGACCAGTGGAAACTATAATTTGGTGGTTACGGATAATAACGGATGCACGGCATCTGTCGGACCGATAGCAATCGGCGCTTCGACTGCTCCGGTTATCAATTCAGGTGCTTTAGTAATTACGGACGCCCATTGCGGACAATCGAACGGAGCAATTGCTGGATTATCCGTTTCAGGTGGGCAACCTGCATATACGTATAACTGGAATTCAGGAGCATATTCGACACTGAATCTGAATGCAATTCCTGCCGGAAATTATAATCTGACAGTTACGGATAACCTCGGTTGTACAGCAAGTGCCGGTCCTTTTACCGTGAATGATATTGCTGGTCCGGTGATCAATACAAGCAACATCGTCATAACGGATGAAACATGTGCCGGGAACGACGGATCAATTACCGGGATTACAGCTAGTGGAACCGGTACATTAACGTATAACTGGAATTTGGTTCCAAGTGCAAGTTTAGATCACACAAATCTTGCAGGCGGCACCTATGCCCTGGCAGTTTCTGATGCTTTTGGCTGCAATGCTGTTGCGGGGCCTTTTAACGTCGGGTTATCTCCCGGTCCTGCTATAAATACAACCAATATGGTTGTAACCGGAACAACTTGCGGAGCAAACAATGGAAGCATTACCGGAATAACAGCGACCGGAACAGGATTAACCTATCAATGGAACGGTGTCAGTTCGGCAACGCTGGATCAGACCAATTTAGCATCGGGAAATTATACTCTGGTTGTAACTGATGCAGGCAATTGTACTTCTACTTTTGGACCAGTTTCGATCGGTGCTTCCAGTAGCCCGGTAATTAACTCCGCTTCGATCGCTATTACGGATGCTCATTGCGGGCAGTCAACCGGTGCCATTTCGGGACTATCAGTTTCGGGAGGTCAACCGGCATATACTTATAACTGGAATGCCGGAGCATACAATACATTGAACCTTTCGAATATTCCTGCTGGAACATATAATCTGCAGGTTACGGATAATTTAGGCTGCACGGCAAATGCGGGACCGTTTACAGTAAATGCTATTGCCGGCCCGACGTTGAATGCAACTAATGTGCAGGTTACTGCGGAAACATGTGCGTTGAATGACGGGACAATCTCCGGCCTGACAACTACAGGAACAGGACTTACATACACCTGGAACGGTGTTGCGAGTCCGACACTAAATCAAACAAATCTGGCACCGGGAACTTACAATGTTGTCGTTTCAGATGGTTTCGGTTGTTCGGTAAATGGCGGACCTTTTACTGTGAATGCAGTTGTTCCGCTGAGCTTAAATCAAGGCTCGCTGGTCATCACACCGACAGGTTGTGTGGGAAATACAGGTGCAATCAACGGATTACAAATTGCAGGAGGCATCAACCCGACAGTTTCCTGGACAAATACAAGTGCAACAACACTTGACATTTCCAATCTGGGTGCCGGATCGTATACCATTACGGTAAGCGATGATCAAAACTGTTCTGTTCAACAAACCTTTAACGTTGGAACAACTTCAGGGCTTACCATCAATACGAACAACGCAGTTATTTCAAACGATAATTGTGCTGTCGGATCGGGATCTATTTTCGGAATAACGATTTCCGGAGGTACTGTTCCGTATTCTTATTCGTGGAATAGTTCACCCGTTCAAAACACTTTAAATGCTTCCAGCCTGGCCACCGGAAACTATACTTTAACGGTTACGGATAATAGCGGTTGCCAGGCCTCAACAACCTTGTTCGTAGGAGTTGTACCTCCTTCAACAATTGACCAGGCGAATGTGGTGGTTACCAATGAAAGTTGTGTTGGAAATAACGGAACAATCAGCGGGATCCAGGTTTCGGGAAATGCACCGTTTACTTATAGCTGGACGGGAACTCCATTAACATCCCTAAATCTCACCAATCTGACTGCGGGAGTATACACTTTGACATTGACAGACGGAAACGGTTGTGTTACGAATGGTACGCCGATCACTGTCGGGTCGGATGGAATGCCAGTTGCTGATTTTACGATTTCCAATCCGGTTGCATCTCCTGGCGAAGCGATTGATTTCACGAATACAAGTACAGGTGGGCCATTCCAAAACTATAGCTGGACGGTTTCCGGAGTAGGATTGATCGGTACCGGTTCTTCTGCAACATTCAGTTCACAGGTTGAAACCACCTACCAAATGACGTTGATCGTGGAAACAGTTGACGGGTGTATCGACTCCATTACCAAACCGTTCGAAATTCTGGGAGAAATTAAAATTCCGAACATCGTAACGGCAAACGGAGATCATACAAACGATGAATTTTATATTACCAATTTGAAACCGAATTCGAAATTGATTATTGAAAATCGTTGGGGAAATGTTGTATTCGAATCAGATAACTACAAAAACGATTGGGGAGGAATTGACATTTCGGGAGAAAAATTGGTAGATGGTGTTTATTTCTACCAATTAATAACTGCGGATGGTAAAATGTGGCAAGGAAATGTTCATTTGCTCATTGATTAAGATAAGTTCTTTTTTGCTTTGCTATATTTACTGACTGTTAACAGTTGATGCAACCTGGTACGCTTCACATAGAACCCAAAATGATATTGGCCTCTTGGATTCAAGACGTTAAGGACAGTCATTTCAATTCGGTTCAAGTAGCTCATTTTGGCCCTTTAAATCAAGACCTGGTAAATAGTTTTACCCTCACGACAGAGGATTTCATGATTTCTGCCGGGGATAAAAAAACATTGGTAAAGCGTGTTTTTTCGATTTTAATTGAGGGCTTACAGAATATTCTTCTTCATGGTAAAAAATGGGAGAATGAACAGCAAGCCTTGATTATTGTTGCATTCAATGATAAAGCCTACCGAATTGCTTTGGGGAATCTCACCGAAATTTCTGAAAAAGAAAAATTGGCATCTTACCTGGATCGCCTGAATGGAATGAACGAAGAGGAGGTAAAGGAATTTTACCTGGAAACGTTGAATAACGGATTGATTTCGGACAAAGGAGGAGCTGGTCTTGGTTTTATTACCATGAGAATGAAATCAAAAAGTCTGCTGAATTACCAGTTCATTCCGGTTAATGATGAATTGATGTTATTTACAATTTCCACAGATGTAGACAGAACACAATAGCATGTCTTTTTTTGTTGCTTATCACCCTTCTTATATTCATTCGGTTCCCAGTACACATCGCTTTCCGATGGAAAAGTACGGTTTGTTATACCAGCAATTGCAGTATGAAGGCATGCTGGAAAAAGCAGATTTCCTAAAACCCGAATTAGCAGATCTTGAGATTGTTCGCAGGGTTCATTCGGAAGCATACCTGGAAAAATTGTTGAAGCTGAATTGCTCTCCCAGGGAACAGCGTGTTAGCGGATTTGTTCATACGAATGAATTGATCCTGCGTGAATTGAGAATCATGGAAGGAACCAGGTTGTGTGCCGAAATGGTTAAAAACGGCGGTGCAGCACTGAATATTGCAGGCGGGACACATCACGCATTTACGGACAGGGGAGAAGGTTTCTGTCTGTTGAATGACCAGGCAATTGCGGCAAGATGGCTGCTGGACAAACAATTATTCAAACGGATTTTAATAGTCGACCTGGATGTTCACCAGGGAAACGGAACTGCGGAGATCTTTCAAAATGTAGCGGAAGTCTTTACCTTCAGTATGCATGGAGCTGCGAATTATCCCATACACAAAGAAAAATCAGATAAAGATGTCGCTTTGGAAACTTTCCTGGACGATAAAGCTTACCTCGATATCCTGACCAGAGAATTGGGATCCGTAATGGAATCATTCGAACCCGATTTCATTTTTTATCAATGTGGGGTTGATATTCTTGAATCAGATAAATTGGGGAAACTGAAAGTCACTCAAAATGGAATTCGTTTGAGAGATGAGTGGGTACTCCACAGAGCAAAGGAAAAGAATATTCCGGTTGTTTGCAGCATGGGAGGCGGATATAGTAAAGATGTCCGTGATATTGTGAATGCCCACATGCATGTCTTTCGATTGGCACACCAGTTGTTTTCCAACTAAATTGAGGTTCAAAAAATAAAAATGGTCAAATGTTCAATATCGTCTCTAATTATTATTTGAACGATTTTTGAACTTGTTCTTTAACAAAATAATTATGAACAATTCTTGGTATTCTGATTTCTAGGCGTATCTTTGTCTAGAATTAGTCTAAATAAGAATGGTTAAAAAAGAAGTTTCCTCTCAGCAAACGATTTTACCTCTATTCACCTGCAGTAATTGTTCTTGCGATAAAAAGAAAGATTGTTGCAAGAAGTATAAAAGAAAAGGATATCACTGTAAAAAGTGTCCGAAACTTTAGTTTTAGCTAAAGCAATCGGTTATTTTTGAGGCATGTTTCGAAAACTTGCTTTTTGGATGTTATTCCTGATTCCTTTTTTGGGAAGAACGCAGGACTCTGCCAGATATTCAGTAGGAGCAGATATTCAATATCATCCGCAGGATTTCTTTTTCCATGTCCGCGGTCAGCTCATCAAAAAAAAACTTTCACACGAAGTATTTCTAGGATTCGGGATCAACAATACAATTCTCCAGGGACAGCTCAAGCCTCATATCGGCTACGACCTGACATACCGTTTCAAACTCATTGACTGGATTGTCATTGCCCCGGTAATCCGGCTTTCATATTCATTTTTAAGTACCAAAGTTCCCCAAAAACATCCTTATATTCATTTAACGGAGAGTTTTTTCGGCTGCAGGTTGGATTTTGGGATAAAAAACAGGATCGCTGTTACCAGTGGAATTGGTCCGGCGGTTGAATGGAAATACGATGCCTACAAGGGAAGACAAAATCAGTTCTTCCTTTGGAGTTATTTTGCGGAAATCGGTTATTATCATGCATTTTAAACTGATCATAGGATGTGTCGTCTTGTTTCTTTTTTCGTGTAAGAAGCACAAAGATCTGTATCCGGATACTGCTATCGGCGGACATGCTTGTGCGGGGTTACACATTTCAAGCAGCAATTATCACGACAATAGCCTGGAAGCCTACAAATATGCCCGAAGTTTTGAACAGCTGGCTTTGATTGAGGTAGATGCCCAATTGTCTTTAGACGGAACTTTGTGGCTTTTTCATGATGCGGAACTGGATGTGGAATCAACCGGAACGGGGGCGGTTCCACAAAAGAACGATGCTTACCTTTCCGGGATAAACTATTCTTCTCTTGAAAAGGAACGCGTGATTCGTTTGTCTGATCTGCCGGCAGATTTGAAAGGAATTCGTCTGATCATTGATTTAAAAGAATCCGATGGAACGGACAACGGGTTAATAGATTCAACGAAGCTAATCGATGCATTGAAAGAAGCAAAGCAGTATTTTTACAACGGAGATCTGGCACTGGTGACCAATACGCGAAGATTTATTCCGACAATCAAAGGATTGGGATTCCGGGTGTATTATAACGTGGTAAATGCGCTGCAATTTTGGAGTTACTCAACAGCTTTTATAGTTGATGGCGCCATTTTTAGAAATTCGGATATTGCGGTTTCTGACGTAAATTCACTGAAATCACTTGGAAAGGAAGTGATCATTTACGATGTTCGGTCTCCGAATGGAATTCGATCTGCGTTGGAGAAAATTCCACACTATTTATTGACAGATGACATTAAAGCAACACTAATAGAAAAGTACAAATGAGCAAAAAAAATAAAGACCGGGTAAATATTGTGTATTCGACCAATCCGGATTTTTCGTATGATTTTGAAGAAAATGAAGCACCCGAAACATTGGAACCCTCTAAACAATTGCTGTATGTTTCATTAGACAAAAAGCAGCGAGGAGGAAAAGAAGTAACATTAATTGAAGGGTTTATCGGTTCTGACGAGGACTTGAAAGAACTGGGAAAAACATTGAAATCCAAGTGTGGAGTCGGTGGAACTGCAAAAGACGGGGAAATCATTATCCAGGGATCCTTCAGAGACAAAGTGATTGATTTGTTGACAAAAGAAGGATACAAAACCAAACGAAAAGGAGGATAAAATGGAATCTAGATGCCGGATTTACGTTTCAAAATTTATAACCAATAACCAACCCTATGAAAAAGTAAATATCTTCCGACATCTAAGATTCCAAATTAAATATCAAAATAGAAAAATGTGAAAATTCTTTCGATCCTGTTTCAAAAGTACATTAAGTTTTTCTTAAATCCATAAAAAATGAGTAAAATATTCACTTTATTGATTAAATGGTAAAAAATTGATTTTTAATCTCTTCAATCTGCAGGAATGTGCCAAAAAACGATTTAGTTCGAAGGTAGAAAATCGAAAAAAAGGTTGACTTATCGAATCCTTTTGCTAAATTTGTTCCGATGGAAAAGCAAGTCATTTTAGATGAACAGCAGGTTCAGTTAACTATGAACCGTCTTGCTTATCAATTAATCGAAAATCACGATGATTTCTCAAATACCGTACTGATTGGCTTACAACCAAGAGGAGTTTTTGTGCTCGAAAGGCTCAAAGAAATCCTCGAAAATGTAAGGGGAGAAAAGGTTACCTGCGGTCAGTTGGATATTACTTTTTACCGGGATGATTTCAGAAGGAGAGAAAAACCACTGATCCCGAACGTCACCAATATTGATTTTACGATCGAAGGAAAAAACGTTGTTTTAATCGATGATGTACTTTATACAGGTCGTACAATTCGCTCCGGATTGGATGCTTTGATGGCATTCGGAAGACCGCTTCGTGTAGAATTGATGGTTTTGATTGACCGAAGATTCCAGCGGGATTTGCCAATCCAGGCGGATTATGTTGGGAAAGCTGTGGATACGCTGGATTCCGAGCGTGTAACCGTAGAGTGGAAGAATAGCGAAGGAAAAGATAAAATTGTATTGTATACACCCGAATAATGGAGCATTTAAGTGTTGATCATTTAGTTGGAATTCGTGACTTGACTCGTCAGGATATCGAATTGATCTTTAAAACTGCAGATAGTTTTAAGGAAGTTATTAATCGACCGATCAAAAAAGTTCCTTCACTTCGAGATATTACCATCGCCAACCTCTTTTTTGAAAATTCTACCCGGACCAGGCTTTCATTTGAATTAGCCGAAAAACGCTTGTCTGCTGACGTGGTTAATTTTTCAGCGAGCTCCAGTTCCGTAAAAAAAGGTGAAACCCTGATCGATACAGTCAACAATATTCTCTCCATGAAAGTGGATATGGTGGTGATGCGCCATCCGAATCCGGGAGCAGCAAAATTCCTTTCGGAAAGAACAAATACTTGTGTTATCAATGCCGGAGATGGCACGCACGAACATCCGACCCAAGGTCTGCTGGATGCTTTTTCAATCCGCGAACGATTGGGTTCTGTTGAAGGGAAGAAAGTGGTCATTGTAGGAGATATTCTGCACTCCCGTGTGGCTTTATCCAATATTTATACGCTTCAGAAATTGGGAGCGGAAGTGATGGTTTGCGGACCAACTACTTTGATCCCGAAATACATAGATACTTTAGGAATTAAGGTAGAGCATAATCTCAGAAGAGCTTTGGAATGGTGCGACGTAGCGAATATGCTGCGGATTCAGCTTGAAAGACAGGATATTCAATACTTCCCAAGTTTGAGGGAATATTCCATGCAATACGGTCTGAATAAAGAAATCCTGGATAGTTTGGATAAAGAGATTATTGTCATGCATCCGGGTCCGATTAACCGGGGAGTAGAAATTACTTCTGATGTGGCAGATTCCAGGCAATCCATTATTCTTCAGCAGGTTGAAAACGGTGTAGCGGTCAGAATGGCTGTTATTTATTTGCTCGCTGCTAAGATCGGACGTTAAAGTCTTTCTGTTTTCGGAGTCTAAGAAAGAATATTTTGTTACATTTGATAAACACCGTGGCAACATGAATTTTATTATTGCGCAAGATAACAACTTTACAGTCATTCAGTCTTCAGTTGAAAAACTGGATGCATCCAATGCTCCTGATCTGAAAAGTGAATTGCTCCTTTTGAATAAAAATGGAGTAAATACGATTATTTTAGACCTTTCCAAGACGCGATATTGTGACTCTTCGGGTTTGTCGGCCGTACTGACCGCAAATCGCTTGTGCAAAGACACCAACGGCCAATTTGTATTGTGCGGTTTACAAGAGAATGTTGCAAAAATGATCCGAATTGCCCAACTGGATAAAGTCCTGAATATTTCCGAAACCTTGGCTGAAGCGAAATCAGTGCTGATTTAACGCATGAATTTTGAAGTAACCATATTGGGTTCCGGTGCTGCACTGCCAACTTCAAATAGAAATCCGACTGCTCAATATATTCAATGTAACGATCGGCATATCCTAATTGATTGCGGAGAGGGAACACAGGTTCAGTTGCGCAAGTACCATGTGCATATTCAAAAAATCAATCACATTTTAATTTCTCACCTTCACGGAGATCATTTTTTCGGATTGGTGGGGCTTTTAAGCTCTTTGCATCTATTGGGAAGAGACAAAGGATTGACCATTTACGGACCGGAAGAATTGGAGCAGATCATCCGCTTACAATTGGAAGTAGGTGGAGCAAAATTGGGGTTTGATTTGCATTTTGTGAAACTAAACGGACAGGAGCACCGGTTAATTTTTGAAGATAAATTAATTGAAATCTGGACCTTCCCTTTGAATCACCGGATTCCCACTAACGGTTTCCTGATTAAAGAAAAGCCGAAGGAACGGAAACTAAATGCAGACCGGTTTGAAGAAACCGGACTTTCCCTGACACTCATCCCAAAATTGAAACAAGGTTTGGACGTAGAGCTGGAATCCGGAGAAGTGATATATGCAGATGAATACACCTATGCGGCAAAACCCAGTAAGTCATATGCGTTTTGTTCCGATACGATTTTTGACGAACGGATCGTTTCTTACATTAAAGGAGTGAATGTGTTGTATCACGAAGCTACTTTTTTAAACGATAAGCTTGACCGCGCAAAACAAACCTTTCACAGCACCGCGCAACAGGCTGCTACAATTGCCAAACAGGCAGAAGTGGGAAAACTTCTATTGGGACATCTGAGCGCACGCTACGAAAACAGTGCCAGACACCTGGAAGAAGCTATTCCGGTGTTTGAGAACGTAAGAGTGGTGGAAGACGGAGAAACGTATTTGATTTAATTGAAAATTTAAAATGGACAATTGATAAGACAGGGATTACTTAAAAAACTTTTCAATTTTAAAATTTTCCATTTTCAATTCATTGACCTCTTTGAACCATTTTAACTTTTTGGACCTTGCGCAATTCTGCGCAAGTAATTGATCTGCCCCAAATGGTAACCTAAATGGTTTGCAAGCTTCATGATCATGTGGTTTGCAGTCATTTGATAGCCGAAAGGCTCAAGCGGATATATTTTTCGCAGGTCTTCATCGGTTAATGAACCAAGCACTTTTTCCAACATCAAAGCTGTTTTTTTCAGCTCGGAAATCATTTCGGTTTTGGTTAAATAGTGTTCGGAAAACTCCGCTTCCCGGTTTCTTACATAGCCTGTTTCACCCAGCGTTGCACCAATGAAATGGTTCAGGTTCCCGATCAGGTGCTGAGTCAGATTACCGATGGAATTCGTAATTCCGGGTGGAACATGCCATAAAATTGTTTCGTCGCAAAGTGCTACTTCTTTGGCTAAAGAATCCAGGTCTTTTGTAAAACAGCGTGCAAATTCGTGATTCATTTTCTAATAGGTTAAATGACGTTCTTTTTTATCGGGGTAAACATCTGCAATTGTTACCAGGATCCCTGTTTCCTCTACATTTCCGAAATCCGGGTTGACCGCTGTTCCAAAGGTTTTCATGGTTGGAGAAAGATGCATGTAGATATTCACCAAAGGAGGAACATTTTCTCCATGCTGACGCACAAAGGTATTCAGCACTTTAAAACCGTCTTTGAAATCCAGGCCTTTTAGCTGCTCCTCCACAAAAGTGGTATCGTATACCGTTTTCAGCGGATGATAAGGAACCATCAGATTCTCTGTATCCGGGAAATAATGGTGCATGAAATGCAAGAGGAAATCCCTGGCTTCCTTGTTGTAATTCGGGTACATCGTGACTTTTCCGAAGAAATATTTGATCATCGGGTAACTGATGGTCAAAGCACCCAGTCCGTCCCAAATATTGTCTAATGCAAATAATCCTTTTCGCGGGTTTTGTGCCGGCTGATAATTGGGTTGAACCCAGCTTCTGCCTAATTCGCAGGTTGTCGGGAGGTAATCTTTGATGAACCGGTCCGTAAAATCAAAATAATGGGTAGTAGACAAATGAATCTCCCCCTTTTCATCAATGGCATCTTTACACAAAATAAAACGGTATCCGCCGATAATTTCTTCGTCTTCTGGCGACCAGACAATTAACTGGTGGTAGCAAATCTTCTGCGTGTCAAATTCATCCAGGTCCAATTCTTCACCGGTTCCGCCGCCGGCAAAGCGGAAAGTCACTTCACGCAAACGGCCGATTTCCCGAACAACATTGGGCGCATTGTGAATATTCACAATGTAAATTTCATTGTCTCCTTTACGGGTAGTTCTTGCTCGTCCGACCCGGGCCAGTTCGCGTTTCAGGATTTCTTTGTCAACAGCAGGTATTATTGATTTCATACGTTTTGTTTCAAGGTATAGACGTAATTGCGGAACCATTCGGCCCATTCTACGTCAGAAGTCTTAGTATCTAATGTTTTGGCTTCAATGGGTGTGCCAACTGTAAATTGGATGTGCTTTCCTTTTTGACGAAACATTTCATCTGCCAGGTAAAGCATTTCAATATTTGCCTTTATTCCAAGAAATTTACGAAAATTTGCCAAACGGTAAAAGAAGTTCGACAGTTCTCCGTCAATATGCACCGGAACGATTAACTGATCATTTAAACGGGCTTGCTTTACGAATGCTTTTTTCCATTCCAAATCTTTTACAACCCCCTTTTTTTTACGACTGACCAAACCTGCGGGAAATACACAAACCAATTGGTCGGAAGAAAACAAACTGTTTACCTGGAGCAGCGAACTGCTTTTTGTCTTACCGTGCTTATTGATCCCGACGAAAATGTCCTTTAAAGGCTCCAGGTTCAGAAGCAAGTCATTTACAATAAACTTGATATCTCTGCGGTGATCACGTAATCCATCGACTAGGGCCATGGCATCCATTCCTCCAAGCGGGTGATTCATAACGATCACACATTTCCCGGTTTTGGGAATATTCTCGATACCTGAAATGGAATAAGTCACACCGATTTCTTGCAATACATCCCTACAAAAATCCTGGTTTTTAGTATCGTGTGTACGCAGAAATTCGTTGATTTGATTTTGATGAAGAATACGCTCTAAGTAACGGATGATAAAACCAGGAATCCATTTGATCAAACGTGGATTCTTACTTTTGATCAATCTCCGGACATTAATGAAATCTTCTTGTTGTTTCATGGCACAAAGTTAATATCTATCTGCTGGTTCAACGTTAAAATTGTTAAAATGAAATAACAACGAGGCGTGAATAACTAAGAGTTTAGACTGGAAACAAAAATCAGGTATAAATTGAAGATAAATACTATCCTGTTAACGGGAGTATGATCTAACTGAATCAATCAATAAATGTTTTGTTACATAAAATATTCTGAGAGTCGGTATTTTATCATGGATTTCTTCTGATTCAATCAAAGCTCCCCTGTATGTTGCAGAAATGTTCTTTTGTCCGTAAATACTAACCGTTCCATTGCAATCGTGAGATGCACGTGGCAGGTTTTGGTTAATGACCTTGTTTTTTTTTCGAATGGTCAGTTTTTCCGACATAGATTCTTCACTTAACTGTTGGATGTCTGTAATGTGGTTATTCAACAATGTTTTCACAAGACTGTCGGCATCAAATACGATTAATTCAGTGCCGTAGAATTCATCAGGCATAAATTGTTCGTCACTAACCAGGTTTCTGATAAAATAGCACTTCCAATGTGAGTTCTCCAAAATCAAGTAGAAGGAGCTATGATTCTCACAAGTTTTGTAAACGATACTGTTTTCTAAATTGATCTTTTGAGAGATAGAATCCTCCAGCTCTTTAAAACTTTGATGAAATTGATAGATTTTATGAGATGGATTCGTTTGTGCGAAGCTTAGTAGTATTCCGGATACAAATATGAAAATAGATATAATAAATAACTTCAACATGTCTTTTTAATTCGTTACGGTACACAATACAAGGTATCAAAGGTCGGAGAGTATCCTGCCCACAGACCAATCGCGCCGCCCTGGATATTGGATGGAATAACCGTGGGTGAAGCAAATGGATTTCCAGCGGTTCCAAGCTGCATGTATTTCTTTTCCAGGAATTCGTAAACAGCGGCATCAATTTTAGAGAACTTGATCACAACGGAATCTCCTGCTTTGTAATATCCTTTGTCTTTATCGGCAACCGTTTCATCGTCCCAGGTAAACGGATTTTCATAATAAAAATCAAAGGTTTGTCCGCCAAAGAATTCATCGTCAATTACCGGGCTGAACGTTGCTTTAAATGCCGGGTCTTTGGTGTTTCCGTCAACCATATTGATGCGTTTGACTTCCCACAGGTAGGCGTCATATCCGGGAGGGTCTGTCAAAGTTGCCCAGGAATAGCCATATCCGGGATTGGCTCCGGGATCTTGCTTCCAGAAAACGGAATCCAGTGGAGTCGGATTAACGATCTGTGTGACGGAAGTAAAAACTTCGCCGTTCAATTCTACTTTTAATGAATAGGTTTTTCCTACTTGTCCCCAAATGGCGGTATTGAAAGTAGAGTAGGCACATAAATGGTAATTGTCCAATTCATCTTCGGGGATTCCGAATAAAGCTGCGGCCATAGCTTCCGTCCCGGGTGGAAGATTGTCGGAACAAATCTGATCTAAGACGACCGTCGTTGTGCCATCGGAAACAGTTACAGTTGCTCCCGACTGAAAGCTGTTTAAAAAGGCGTCCAGGGTTGTGGGGGAATAAATATCCTGAGTTTTGGAAATCAGAACAATCGGTGGCATACCGGTTTCAATGCGTCCGTCGATGACTATTTTTTCTTCGTAGCCCGGGATATCAATCTTGACTTCCTTGGTGCAACTGCCAAGGACCAGGATTAAACTACATAAGGTAATTAAAACTCGAAATTCCATGTGACACTGGGTAAAATTGGAAATAAAGACACTTGTTTGACCGAAATTTTAAAATCGTTCGATTGAATACTTCCATCGTTATCAATATACAAAAAATAAGGATTCGCGCGGTTGTAAACGTTGTAGATCGAGAAAGCGACATTTTGCCTGAATTTCTTCACGACCTCTGTTTTTTCGCCCGTCTTCTTATCGATTTTCGTTTTGGTAGGTTTATCGTACCAGGTTGCCGAAAGGTCCAATCGGTGATAAGGGGCCATGCGCGTAGAATTTCGTTTTCCGTAATTGAAAAGCAAATCCTGGTTGTTGAAATACCAGCTGTTCGGAAGGGTCAAGGTGTTTCCGGAGGCGTAAATGAATGAAAATCCGAACGTCCAGTGTTTGTTCAGTTCGTAAGTTCCGACTAAGGTCAAATCATGCCGCCTGTCGTATTTCGCCGGGTATTTGGTGTCCTGGATATCCGGGAAATAACGGTCCGATTTGGCCAGGGTGTATCCGATCCATCCGGTTAATTTGCCAAATGTTCGTTTGATGAAAAATTCCGCGCCGTAACTCCATCCGGTTCCGTAAACCAATAAGTTATCGGTATTGTCATTGACGTTATCGGAAGGCAAAGCTCCTTGTTTAAATTCAATGACGTTTTGCATCTTTTTGTAGTAAACTTCCACGGATGTCTCCCATTTATTATCATTGAAATTGCGGAAATATCCCAAACTTGCCTGCCATCCTTTTTGCGGATGTGCTTTGTCTGTACTCGGGTACCAAATGTCTGTCGGAAGTGAAACAGCGCTCAGGCTGGCCAGGTGCACATACTGGTTGTTGTAAGTAAATCCTGCTTTGATGGAGCTTTTATCTTTTAAAAGAAAGCGCGCGGAAATGCGTGGTTCAAATCCAAAGTACGATTGAATGATTTCGCCCTTTTTATATGTTTTTGTGGAATCGGTGTGCCCGGTTATTCCTTTGTAGTAGCGCGTGAAAGGACCTGTAAATTGGTACATGCTTACCCGAATTCCTGCATTCACGCGCAACCAGGAAGCAATGTCCACTTCATCCTGGATGTAAATACCAGATTCATGACCGTAGAGTTTCTGGGCCAGACCGGTATCAAAAACCACATCGTCCTGCGAAGCAGAAACACTGGTAGGAGTAAAGGTGTGAAATAAATAATCGACTCCCATTTTGATAGAATGCCGCGTGTTCGGAAAATAGGAAAGCTCCACCTTGCCCCCATAATCACGGATTCCCGATTTTAGCTGAAATTTGAACTGGTCCTGCTCGGACCCGAAACTGAAAAGATAGTCGGTGAGCGTTGCGGTCGTATTCATGAATAATTTACTGCTGAATTGGTGGTTCCATCTCAAAGCAGCAATTCCATTTCCCCAGGGCATTTTGACACTGAAGTCGTCTTTTTTATTCCCGAAATTGAACAGGTCCTTTCCGTAATATCCACTGAGGTAGATTTTGTCTTTCGGCCCCAGGCGATAATTTAATTTGGCATTCAGATCATAGAAATAATAGCTTGATCCGTAGAAGGAACTCGATTTCTTGATAAATGCTTTCATAAACAAATCAACGTAAGTTCTTCTTGCAGAAACAATGAATGATCCCTTGTTTTTTACGATCGGTCCCTCCAGGGTCAAACGGGATGAAATTAAACCCAATCCTCCTGTTACCTTGAACTTTTTATTGTTCCCTTCATTCATGTTTACTTCCAGAACGGATGAAAGTCTTCCTCCGTAACTCGCCGGCATACTTCCTTTGATTAGGTTGACACTTTTTACGGCATCCGGGTTGAAAACCGAGAAGAAACCAAACAGGTGGGAAGCGTTGTAGACTTGCGCATGATCCAATAAGACCAGGTTTTGGTCCGGTCCGCCGCCACGTACATAAAATCCTTGTCCGCCTTCACTAACCGATGAAACACCGGGAAGTAGCTGGATGGTTTTCAGGACGTCTACTTCACCCAGGAAAGCAGGTAACTTTTTGATCAATTTAATGTCCAGTTCGATTTGGCCGATTTTCGTTGAGTTTACGTTATCTTCCCGTTTTGCATTGATCTCTACCTCATCGATTTTGATCGTTTCACCCAAGCCGGTGCTGATCATAGTGTCCTGCATTAAGTTGATTTGCAGGGTATCGTTCGGAAATCCGCCGCCACGGTAAATGAGTTGGTGCGCACCTTTGGGAAGCGTTAAGGAATAAAACCCGAATTCATTGGTAACCGCCCCCTTCTGAATAGAAGGAACAAAAACCTGTCCGCCGATAATGGGCTCTCCCGAACTTTCTTCATGAATATACCCACTGATAGTCGCTTTCTCCTGTCCCCAGGAAAGGGAAAAAATCAATAGAAACAAGAATTGTAATACAAGGGATTTCATTCAAAAATTAGTGTGAACGAATTTAACGCTTTTATGTCAAATTAAACCTCGCTTTCTGTGCTTTTTCTTAAATTTGAGCTTCGAAAAAAAAACGACAATGAAAATTTCATCCGCTTGGTTACACGAGTTTTTACCGGTTCATAAATCTCCCGAAGAATTAGATCAGCTTTTAACGGACACAGGTTTGGAAGTGGAAGGGTTTGAAACCATCGAGAGCGTAAAAGGTGGTCTGGAAGGAGTGGTTGTTGCCGAAGTGATTGAATGTGAGCAGCATCCGAATGCAGACAGACTAAAAGTAACCAAAGTAAACAATGGGAAAGAAATTCTCCAGGTTGTTTGTGGTGCACCGAATGTAGCCGTTGGACAGAAAGTAATTCTGGCCCAGGTTGGAGCCATTTTATACCCGAAACCGGATGAGCCGTTAAAAATGAAAGTTTCCAAAATCCGTGATGTGGAATCGTTTGGAATGCTGTGTGCCGAAGATGAATTGGGTTTGGGAACAAGTCACGATGGAATTTTGGTTTTGGATCCAAATGCAAAGCCGGGAACACCGGCTGCTGAATACCTGGAGTTGGAAAGCGATGTGCAAATTGAGATCGGATTAACTCCCAACAGGGCGGATGCAATGGGACACATAGGTGTTGCACGCGATGTGTTGGCGTATATGGCTTGCCACGAAGGAAGTACGGCAAAATTGCAATTAAAAGAAACGAAAAAGCCGGTGAAAGAAGCAGAATTGCCTGTTTCCGTTTCGGTAGAAAATACAGAGAAATGCCCGCGCTACATGGGGATCACCATCAGCGGAGTAGAAGTGAAAGCTTCTCCGGCGTGGCTGCAAAATAAACTGAGAGCCGTTGGTTTATCTCCGATCAACAATGTGGTGGACGTAACGAATTACGTGATGCGTGAATTGGGAACTCCTTTGCATGCATTTGATGCTTCTGTTGTGAACGGAAAAGTAATTGTCCGTACTGCGAAAGCAGGAGAGAAGATGATTACCCTGGATGGCGTGGAGCGTGAATTGAACGAAAAAGACCTGGTGATCGCAAACGAAAAAGAAGCGATGTGTATTGCGGGAGTTTTTGGAGGAGATCATTCGGGAATTACGGATAGTACAACAGATGTGTTTTTAGAAGCGGCCTATTTTCAACCGGTTTCCGTGCGTAAAACAGCGAAAAGACACGGCTTGTCTACTGATGCGAGTTTCCGTTTTGAACGCGGTGTAGATGTGGATTTAGTTCCGTATGCTTTGGAACGAGCGGTACAGCTTATTCAGAAAGTTGCCGGAGGAAAAGTGGGAATGGAGGTCGTAGATCTGTATCCGAATCCAATTCAGAAAAGAACGGTTACACTTCGTTATAATCGGATTAACCAGCTTTTGGGCCATGTAATTGCCCCGGAAGTGATCCGAAACATTTTAATCTCTCTTGATTTCGAGGTGCTTTCTTCAACCAGTGAAGCATTGGAGCTTTCCGTACCGAATTATCGCATCGATGTGGACCGCGAGGTCGACGTAATCGAAGAAGTGTTGCGCATTTACGGTTTCAACCAAATTCCGCTTCCGGAAAAGTTAAATACTTCTTTGGTAGTGAGTGAAAAACCGGACCTGGAGCGTTTGGGAGTGAACCTGGCAGAAGTTTTGGCTGGAATGGGCTTCCATGAAATGATGAATAATTCACTGACCAGTCCGCAATATGCCGAAAATCTTGGGGGAACTCAGTTTCCGGTGGAGAAGGCTGTGCGTATGCTGAACCCCTTGAGCCAGGATTTGGCGGTGATGCGTCAAAGTTTGTTGTTCCAGGCAATGGAAACAATTGCGCACAATCAGAACCGTCAGAATCCGGATTTGCGTTTGTTTGAGTTTGGTAAGACCTATTCATTTGAGGATGGTAATTACATGGAGAACAAGCGTTTATTGATCTGTATGACCGGAAATAAGCAAGAAGAATCCTGGGCTCAAAAATTAGAAAAATCGACTTTGTTTACTTTAAAAGGAGTGGTTTCCAATGTGTTTGAGCGTCTTGGTTTGGCTTCGTTCATTCAGGAAGAAGCATTGCCTGACCAAAACGTGTTGGCAGATGGTTACCAGATTCGCATTTTGAAAAACGTAGTTGGAACCTTGGGCTGGGCAACTCCGAAAGTGAAGAAGCATTTTGGCGTGAAACAAGATGTTTTTGTGGCTGATCTGGATTGGGATGCTATTTTGAATTCCTTGAAACTGGCAAAAGTGCAGTACAAAGAATTACCGAAAACATTCGAGGTTCGTCGCGATTTCTCTTTGCTATTGGATTCGAAAGTCCGCTTCGCTGAGATCGAGCAAATCGCCAAAAAAGTGGATAGAAAGATCCTTCAAAAGGTTGGTTTGTTTGATGTGTACGAAGGGAAGAACCTGCCGGAAGGAAAGAAATCCTATGCCGTTTCATTTACGTTCCAGGATGCGGAACAAACGTTGAAAGACAGTCAGGTTGATGGAATCATGAATTCGATCCGGGCGGAACTGGAGAAACAATTGGGGGCTGAGTTGAGATAAGAGTCAGCCGCGGCTGACGATAGAAATCCGCCGTGGCGGATTAGCGCAGTTTAAAATAAAAAAACATGCAGATGAGAATATTTCTTACGATTATGCTTGTTGCTTTGTCGGCGTTTTCTTTTTCCCAGGAAGAAACCATTGAGCTAGCTCCAGTGCCTGTGAAAGAAGAACCTCAAACCGCGAAAGTTTCGGTTCCCCAAAATAACCTTGTTTGGACAGCTATAGAACAACCAATTGTTATCACTCCGCAAAATGCGAAGAACTTTATGACGTATGAAGGGATTTATGAAAGGACGCCCGAGTCAGTTGTGAACTACTTTTTTGCTTCACAGATACGTAAAGACAAGTTATGGGAAAAGGTTGTTATGTCCCAATACTGGCGTGGAGATTTGTTGCAGGCCCAATTGGACCAATACGAAAAGGTGACAATTGTTAAGTTTAACCTGGTCTCAAAAACAGCAACTGTACCTAATCAAAGATTTTGGGTGCGAGTGGATATGGAGATCAAAGTAGGTGAAAAAGTAAAAGAAGTTACTGGTGAATCGGATGTTATAGTTCTTGGTGGTGATTGGTTTATCTTAAGCCTACCGGTCTTGGATTTGATTTCTAAGTAATATTCATCCCGGAAAGAAAGTAAATATGAAATCATATGTTGTAACCGGAATCGGAACGGAAGTGGGGAAAACAGTTGTAAGTGCTGTTTTGTGCGAAGCATTGAAAGCAGATTACTGGAAACCTGTTCAGGCCGGAGATTTACATGCTTTGGACAGCGATTTTGTTAAATCCAATACTTCTGAAACAACTATTATTCCCGCAAATAAATTGTTGAATCATGCGATGTCGCCGCATGAAGCAGCGAGATTGGACGGGATTGAACTGACCGAAGCGGATTTTGATCTGCCCCGTTTTTTGAAACAAACCATTGTTGAAGGCGCAGGAGGAGTAATGGTCCCATTGAATGATGCAGGATTGTGCTACATCGATCTGTTCCAGCTGTGGGAACTTCCTGTTTACGTGGTAACAAAGCATTATTTGGGAAGTATCAATCATACTTTATTGACTTTAAACGCATTGATGTCACGCGAGATCCGTATTGCCGGTTTAATTGTTAACGGAGACAGCAATGCTGCTTCTGAGCGGATATATCATTCACACTTCCCGGATCTTTCCATTACAACGATTCCTGAAATCAACGAATTTTCAAAAGAAAGCATACAGCAAGCAGCCAAATTATGGATAGAACAACTGCACTAGAAAAAGACAAAAAACACGTTTGGCATCCCTTTACACAAATGCAAACAGCGAAAGACCCGCTGCATATTGTGCGGGCAGAAGCAACTACACTCTTTGATTCGGACGGAAGAACATACATTGATGCGAATTCGTCCTGGTGGGTCAATGTCCACGGACATGGTCATCCTTACCTGGCTCAGGCCCTGAATGAGCAGTTTTCACAACTTGATCATGTCATCTTTGCAGGAGCTACTCATCCGCAGGCGATCAAACTTGCTGAGCGCATCAGTTCCCTGCTTCCTGCAAAGCTGGAAAAAGTATTCTTTTCTGATGACGGTTCAACGGCAGTAGAAGTGGCTTTGAAAATGGCATTTCAATACTGGTACAATAAAAATGAATCCAAAAAACGAGTGATTGCATTGGATGGTGCCTATCATGGAGATACGTTCGGAGCGATGTCCATTGGTCAGCGCGGAACTTTTAACAAACCTTTCGAACATTTGTTCTTTGATGTGGATTTCATTGATTTCCCCAAAGACGATGCCAGAAGCCAGGCATTGATACAAGCAGAGCAAATCCTGAAATCCGGCGAGGTGGCTGCAATTATTGTGGAACCGTTGGTGCAGGGATCAGCTGGAATGCGCATGTACGATGCGGCCTGGCTGGACGCCTTCGTCTCCCTGGCAAGAAAATACCATGCCCTGGTCATTTTTGATGAAGTGATGACGGCCTGGGGAAGGACTGGTAAATTGTTTGCCCATAATTTCTGTGAGCAGCAACCGGATATCATTTGTTTGTCGAAAGGTTTGACGGGAGGAATCCTTCCTTTGGGATTGACTGTTGCAACAGACGAAATTTACAATGCGTTCCTTCATCCCGAAACAGCAAAGGCTTTGCTTCATGGTCATTCGTTTACCGGAAGTGCTTTGGCTTGTGCGGTAGCGAATGCCAGTTTGGATTTGTTTGAACAGCCGGAAACCTGGGATTCCATCGAATGGATCGAAGAGCGCCACCGGTATTTCATTGAAGCCTTGAAAACACATCCGAAAGTGAAAGAGATCGGTTTGTGCGGAACAATTCTTCGTTTCGAAGTGGAAACAGGAGAGGGAAACAACTATTTCTCTTCCATCCGCGACCGCGCCTATGATTTTTTCCTGGAGAAAGGGTGTTTGATCCGCCCATTGGGAAATATCCTGTATTTAAATCCGCCTTATTGCATTTCAGAAGAGGAATTGGATAAATTACACGTGGTGTTGCTGGATTTTTTGGATAGTTTGTGAATTGTTTCCCCCTTTGAAAATATAAGTGCTAAAAGAAGGAGGGTCTCAAGTCCTCTCCCCTTGAGGGGAGACCGAGAGGGGTGGCTATCTCGCGTAGGACGCCCACACAAGCCATCCCCCTTTATCCCCCTTCAAAGGGGGAATTGAATCTCCCTCCTTGAGGAGAAGAGCGAGCACTGCTCGTGAAGAGGGAGGTGGCGTGGCGTATTGAACCGAGAACTGTTATTTCTCCAGCTCTTTCAAAATCTTATTCATCTCCCGGATTCCCAACCCCGTTAGTTTCCGGATTTCTTCTGCCGACATGGTATTGAGCGCAAGCAATTTCTTCGCGAGGGTTTTCTTTTCTTCCAACGCTCCTTTTTCCTTTTCCTGGTCCAAACGCCATTTCTCCAATTCGGCACGGTCGCGCTCCACAATGCGGTAAGCACCGTTGTTTCGCAGTTCTTCAATAAGTCCGGCTTGGTTGAATCCGAAATAAGTTTTCTCCGAAATGATTAAGTGATCAATCACATCGATCTCAATGATTTCCCCGGCTTTCAGCAAGCGGTCGGTCGTTTTCAAATCATCTTCGCCGGGTTTCATGACTCCGCTCGGATGGTTGTGAACCAAGATCACTTTCGGCGCATTTTTATAGATCGCCATTCGGAATACCTGCGGAGCTTTGATGTGCACGCGGTTATCGTTACCCAAAGCCAGCAATTCAATGAACAGGATCTTGTGTGCTTTGTCCAGCCCCACGATCCAAAAGTGCTCCTGGATCCTACCGATCCTGTTTTCACGCAATAAAATCTGCTGCATGATGCCAAACACATCATCCGAATTGGCGATTTGTATCTTCTGATCCTTGGTTAACCGAACGTTCATGGAATAAATTTAGCAAATAGTTTTGGATGGGGTAAAGGTAGGGGAATTAACTTGAAAGTTATTTGCGAAAATACAAGAAAGTAGATTATATTAAGGGCAAATATGCAATTAAGGATATTGTTCTCAAAATTGTTAATTTCGACAAAAGATTTTTTTCTTCTAAATAAAAATTTAATGACCAAAATAGCTTTTAAAGTATCTGCAAGAGCGGGGAAACTATTAGGGAGAGAAAACTTTTCCAATCCTGAAGGGGCAATCATTGAACTTGTGAAGAATTGCTATGATGCAGATGCTAAAAAATGTATTGTTGTATTCGATATAAAAAAAACTGACAGTTCAATTTTTATTATTGATAATGGTGATGGTATGGATCTAGACACCATTGAAAATCAGTGGATGAAAATTGGAACTGGTAATAAAGAACAAGATTATGTTTCGACCGATAATAGAATAAAAACTGGTGCTAAGGGTATTGGTAGATTTGCTCTGGATCGGCTAGGTTTTACCTCTGAAATGTGGACGCTTTCTAAGACAGAAAAGGATAGAGGAGGATACACTTGGAGAATGGATTGGAAAGAGTTTGATGATTCTGATAAATCAATATCAGATATAAATGCAGATTTAGAACCTCAAAAGATTAATATCAATTCGTTATTGAAAGGATATTTACCTTATTCAAATGTTGAAGAAATATGTTCAATTCTTGATTGGGAAAATGGTACTATACTTAGGATTTCGAATTTAAAGGATGAATGGTCAGACGCTGATATAAAAAACGTTTTTAAAAGTTTGGAAGCTTTAATTCCACCAAAAGAATTAAATGTACCATTTGATGTAAACTTATTTCATGTTCAAAAGCCAAAAGAATTTGGATTAGTAGAGACAGCTTTCTTTAATGACTATGATTATAAAATAGTAGCTAGTTATGATGCGAAAAGTTTAAATATTGATTTTACAATTGTTCGGAATGAACTTGATTTGCCGCTTGTAAATAAAAAGTATGCTTTTTTATTTAATGATAAAAAGTCTCCATATGATTTAGCCACTTTAAATCAGAAAGAGTTTTCTTATTCTAAGTCTGTTCATAATGTTTTAAAATGGAAATCTTCGGAAGAATCATTAAAGCTATTAAAAGACGTTGGTTCGTTTGAAGTTTCATTTTACTATGTAAAATATTCGGTTTCTAAAAAAGAAGAGTATCCATATAAATCGATCAATACTCAAGAAAGAAGGGAGGTTTTATTTAGGTTTGGAGGGGTTAAAATATATCGTGATTCATTTCGGGTACGACCTTATGGTGATTCTGGAAATGATTGGTTGAGTCTTGGTGTTAGAAGAGCGCAAAGTCCTGCTGGTGTAGGACAAAGAATTGGGGATTGGAGAGTTAATCCTGAATCTACAGCTGGAATTATAACAATTTCTCGAAAGACTAATCCTCAGTTAATCGATAAATCTGATAGAGGTGCCCTCGTTGAAAATGATGCTTTTGATACATTTAAAAAAATAATTACTGGAATAATAAACGAATTTGAGACCGATAGATCTAGAATTTTGCATCCATTTTACTTATTTAAAAAAGAAGAGGATGAAAAGAAAAAAGAACAGGAAATTAACCGTCGTGCAAAGGCTCTAGCTGATAAAATAATTCAAGAAAGAAAGGTTGTTGAAGAAAAGATTTATGGTGAAGAGAAATCTAAGGACTTATTTGCAGAACATAAAGAGGAGGAAGAAAGAAAGACTTATGAAGAAGCATTTAAGGAAACCTTTAAACAAATTGATGAAGAACAATTAGAAAAGGATAACGAAGATAATGTTCAAGTTAGGGCCTTAGCCAGTTTAGGATTAATAGTTTCATCTTTTGCACATGAATTAAAAGAAGTTAGGAATAATTCTACTGAAATTAAATCTCTTGAAGAAATATTCAAAAGAGTAGTGCCAAATAATATTAAAAAGTCTTCTGATTATGTTGATGGGACAAATATTATGAAATTGCTGATTGATGACAGTGAAAAAATAAGGCATTGGGTAGATTACTCGCTTACGGCCGTAAAGAAGGATAAAAGGAAAAGAAATCAGTTAGATTTTTCAAATTATTTTAGATCATTATCCAAAAATTGGAAAGCAATTTTTAAAGACCGTAACATTGATTTTGAAATTAGCGAAAGTATAATTGCTGAAGACTATAAATTTCGAGCCTTTGAAATGGATATGGATACCATTTTCACTAATTTAATAAATAACTCTCTTGATGCCTTTAGTAATTTGAATGAAATTAGAGATAGAAAAGTAAAGATCTATTTAAATATTTCTAACTCTATTGAAATTTTATATTCGGACAATGGAACAGGTTTATCTGATGTTTTTGTGGAAAAAGAAGAAATTTTTCTTCCTTTTACTACCTCAAAGAAAAACAAAAAGGGTGAAGATATTGGTACAGGATTGGGAATGTATTTAGTCAAGGGAGCTATTGATGATAATAATGGAACTATTGATATATTAGATCCCGAAATTGGGTTCTCTGTTAAAATTGATTTCCCTTTCAGAAAACGATAAATTATGGATACCACTTACACTATTGGCTATGTTGATGAAAATGAGGCGCAAGTGCAGCTTTTTCAAAGAAGACTTAAACCCTATGGATTAAATGTTATTGGATATAAAATTCCAAGAGGAACTGAATTTGATAATTTAATGAATCAAATTTACGAATCGGAAATTGACTTATTAATGATAGATTATAAACTTAGTGATAAAGGAATCGTAACGTTTAATGGTGATAAAATTGAGAGTGAGTTTTACGAGAAAAAACCGTTGTTTCCACATATTATTTTCACAAGTAGGGTGCCTGATGCCGAAGATTTTGTAGAAGACTGGAAAATTATATTTGATAAGGACGATGTTACACGCGACAATGATAGTTTACAACGTTTTGTTACTACATTAAAAAAAAGTATAGAACAATATAAGAGTCATATTCAAAAGAAAAAGGATACAATCAAGACACTCCTTGAAAAAGGAGAAAGAGAAGGATTGACATCAATAGAAAAAGATCTTCTTCTAAAAAATCAAAGAGATTTACAGGGGTTGGATAGAACTAAAAATAATGAGCTTCCCGAACAATTAATCTCTTTGGATCAGCTAGAAAATATTTCAAAAGTAAGAAGAGAAGCTGAAGAGTTTTTAAAGTCTTTAATTTCAAAAAATGAAGAGAAATGACTGTAAGGATTCCATTACCAACTAGAAGAATAACACCAACTAAAAACCCAATTGGTAAGAACTGGAGTGAGCATAAACCAGATTTAAAGGAGGATTTCAATTCTCATTGCGGATGGTGTGGTTCATATGATGGTTTTCGTCATACTTATTTTGAAGTGGATCATTTTATTCCAAAGAGTTTTTTTGAGTTATCGGGAAAGATTGGGTATTGCCAATATGATAATTTAGTCTATTCTTGTAAATTTTGTAATAATAAAAAATTAGATAAGTGGCCAAGTCAAAGTGAAACTGTTTTCTCAAAGGGAGATGAGGGATTTGTTGATCCTTGTGACATTGCTTATGATTCAACTCATCTTTACAGAACATCTGACGGTGGGATTATGTGGAAAACTAAATTAGGTGAATGGATGGCTACTAAAGCTTTCGGCTTTGATGAGCGAGATTATTCAATTAAATTGCTTTGGAATTTAAATCAAACTCGTATTGCAATCGAAGCTTTAGTAGTTTTGCTAGCAAAAGAAATAAATGGATCAAGTAGATATAACCTTATTAAATCAAAAGCTCAAGAATATAGTTTAGAGTATTTTTTATATCATAAAGAACTGATTGAATTTTACAATGGATAGAAAAAATACAGGGTCATATTATACTCCAAAATATCTGGCTGATTTCGTGTCGAGAAGAGTTTTGTCTTATATAGAGACAAAATCAAATTTATCTTTACTGGAACCAAGCGTAGGAGATGGGGCATTTATCGAGTCTCTAAATAATTGTGATATTAATTCGCTTAAACTTACAGCAATTGATATTAATGAAAATGAATTAAAAATTGCTTCTAAAAAGTGGGGTAAGGGGAAAGCAACATTCAAAAATATTGATTATTTAAATTTCTCAACAAGAACTAAGTTTACAGCTATTATCGGAAACCCGCCTTATGTAAAAAAGAATAGATTAAGCACTCAGCAAATTGAATTGAGTAAAGAGATTCATTCGCAAGAGAATCTTTCTGAGATTTCTGTTAAAAATATTTGGACCACATTCTTGATAAAGTCTAATACCTTATTGAAAAATGATGGCGTTCTAGCTTTTATTTTGCCCTCTGAATTACTTCAAGTCAAGTTCGCTGAAGAAATAAGAGAGTATTTAAAAACTCAATTTGAGAGAATTGAAATATTTACATTTAATGATCTTATGTTTGAATGTAAGGGACAGGACACAATAGTTTTGTTTGCTTACAAAAAGTCTCTAGATAAAGGAGAGTTTTTTACAAACATTGTAGACAAACAAGAATTAGTAGACGACTCATTTAAACTAAATTCTAATAATAATTTAGTATCATCAAGAATTAAATGGACACATCATTTTTTGACCTCCGATGAATTAGTTTTTTTAGATGAAGTAAAATCCAAGTTGAAATTAGTTAATCATTATTGTGAATCTAAGCCCGGAATTGTTACAGCATCTAATAAATTTTTTATAATAAATAAAGAAACAGAAGAAAAATATAATTTATCGAAGTACACAAAACCTATAGTCCAAAAAGGTCAGTTTGTAAACGGTAATCTAGTATTCAGTCAAAAGGATTTTCTAAACCTAGAAAATTCAACTTATCCTTCAAGGCTCCTTCAATTAAATAATGATGATACGATATCTTCCGACTTGAAAAAATATTTATTAATTGGAGAAGAATTAGAAATCCCTAAAAGATACAAGTCCCGTATTAGAAATAATTGGTATGTGATACCTAATATTTCGACTGTGCCTGAAGCATTTTTCTTTAAGCGTAGTCATATGTATCCAAAACTTTTGAAAAATGACTCTCAAGCTTTAGTTACGGATTCAGCTTATAAAATTGAAATGAAAGAAGGTTTTGATTTAAATAGTTTTATATTCTCTTTTTACAACTCTTTCACTTTATTATTTTCTGAAATAGAAGGTAGATATTACGGAGGGGGAGTCTTGGAATTAACTCCAAGTGAGTTTAAAAAACTCCCTCTTCCATATTTAGAAATAAACAATGAAAAATTTCAAGACTTTGCCAAGGCATTTAATAAAAAGGATAATATAAATCAAATTCTTGATATGAACGATTTTGAAATTTTGAATGGAACAATCGGATTAAGTAAAAAAGATCTTGAGAAGATTAAAAATATTAGACATAAATTGATTGAAAAGAGAACTAGGAAATAAGAGTTGCAATCTCCAACCAACCTTTCCTCGTAGAAACCAAACCCACATCAATCTCACGGAAACTTTTACTCTTAGAAACCAAACCTACGCCAATCTCCAACGAACTTATGCTCGTAGAAAACGAACTTAAGTCAATATTCAACGAACCTTTCCTCGTAGAAAGCAAACCCACGTCAATCTCACGGAGACTTTGTAACCTTCCCCGTTTTCAGACAATGATTAAATATAATTATTCTGTTTTACTTTTTCCAATCTATTACTTCCCTTAAACAACCAGGGGCTTTGCCCCGCTAAAGATTTGTGTGGATGATTT
>NZ_VLPL01000012.1 GCF_007558725.1 Fluviicola chungangensis | reverse complement strand
ATGATTTTAGGTGTCTATAGCAACGAGGTCCACCTCTTCCCATTCCGAACAGAGAAGTTAAGCCCGTTAGCGCTGATGGTACTGCCCTTTTGAGGGTGGGAGAGTAAGTCGATGCCACTTTTAGTAAAGCCGTTCCCAAAAGGAGCGGCTTTTTTGCGTTTTTGTTTTTTGAAAAAATCATGGAATAAATAAGGATAGGGTTACTCAATCGAGTAAGAAGTACCGCAAATGATTCGTTAATTCATTGATATCTTTCGCTTTTTTTACCTTCCGGTATAGCTGATTACCATCCGAAAGACTCTCACTAAGGTATTCCCAATACGATTTCATCTTGCTTAATGCATAACCTCTGTCCGGATTGCAATCCAGAAGACTTGTCGTTAAAAGTTCTGAAAATTGCATAAGTTTGCTACGATATAGTTCACCCGAATCAACAGTTCCAAACTTGATTTCTTCAAATAAACTTGGGTTACTCATAGCACCCCGACCGATCATCCAGGATTGAACAGAAGAAAATTTCCCATCCAGGTAATCAAATTCTTCTTTTGTGGTAATATCACCATTATAGACTAATGGATGCTTCGTTAAAGAAAGACATTCCATAAAACGCTCATGGTCACACGTTCCATTGTATAATTGTTTTGCATAACGTGCATGAATAATAATTTCTGTTATCGGATAGTCATTTAACTGCGGTAAAATCTCCAATATTTCAGAAGTGTTTTCAAGTCCCATACGCATTTTAATTCCTAATCCCATCGTGAGCTTCGGAAATATCGTGTCAAAAAGGTGAAAAATTTCGGAAGGTTTGTTTAAAATGCCTGCTCCAAGATTCCGGTTTGTCACCATCGGATAAGGGCAACCCATATTCCAATTCAGTTCCGAATACCCCAATTCTTCTATATAATCTGCCATGGTGAAAAATTCTTGTGCACTGCAGGCCATGAGTTGAGGAATGACATCAATCTGCGGATTATTTTCCGGGAGAATATCCATTTTCGGAGCGTTTTTGATTGTTCCGTCATTGTTCAATTTCAAATAGGGTGCGTAGAATTTATCTACCCCTTTGAATATAGCAATATGGGCATTTCGAAAGTGATAATCGGTATATGTTTGCAAAGGCGCTAAGGCTAATTGCATAGATTTCTAGGGGTTTGAGATACTCACAGGAATAATTTTCCCGTGAAAGTATTTTCCATGGTTTAAAGTGAAATCTACAATGAATTCAGCAATTTCATCCGGTTGATGAGGAGCCTTATATCCGGGAAATGCTTCCTCCATCATTTCTGTTTGAACAGCCCCTAAACAGAGACAATTAATGGAGATTCCTGAATTTTTGAACTCTTCAGCAAGTAATTCGGTTAATGAAACCAGGGCTGCCTTAGAAGTAGAGTAGGCAGCCAAGCCCGGAAATTTGGAGCTTCCCTGGAAACCGCCAATGGAGGAAATCATAACGATATGCCCTCCCGGCTTCATTTTGGGAATACAAACCTGAGTAATTTCCATTACGGACATCACATTTACCTGGTAACAGTTTTGTATATCTTCCCTGGAAAGTTCCAAAAAAGGTTTTACAGCAATAAAGCCGGCATTGTGAACCAGGTAATCGATCTGATGAATGCCTGAAATGGCTTGCTCAAAATCCGATTTGACAGTCGGACTCAAAAGATCCAAATGAATGTAATGGATCTTATTTTCAGAGCTGTTCTTTAAACTTCTTGCAAAACCAATTGTTTCAAGGCCTTTGGCAGCAAATTGTTTGACCAATTCTTTACCAATGCCGCGGCTGGCTCCGATGACAAGTACATTTTTAGACATCAAAATCCAATTTTAGTATTTCACTTGTCGGATGTGCCTGGCACGTTAAGATATATCCCTCCTTTACTTCTTCATCCGTCAAGGCGTAGTTGATGGTCATTTGTGCACTTCCTTCAACAATTTTTGCTTTGCAGGTACAACAAACACCGCCTTTACAGGAATATGGAACATCCATTCCGGATTGATCCAAAGCGTCCAGAATACTTTTTCCGTTGGTAGCTAGCTCAATTCGTTGGACTTCCCCATCCAGGATGGCGCTTACCTGGGAAACACCTTTAAACGTGCCGACAACGGTCGTTTCTTCCTGCTTCATCAGAACAGGAGTGGTGAATAATTCAAAGTGAATTTTTTCCTTTGCTATTCCGAAAACACTTAAAACTTCCTGGATATTAATAATCATTTCTTCCGGGCCACAGATATAAAATCCATCGGCTCTTAAAAGAGACAGTTCTGCTTTGATCAATTCGCTCACATGTTGTTTGTCCAGTCTTCCTTCCTGGTGTCCCTCATTTTTCTCCTGGCTGAAGAAAAAAGTAGTCGTCACATTTGGAAATGCTTTGATTTCATTCATGAAGAAAGTAGTGTCGATTTTTGAATTCCCGTAGATCAGACGCATTTTTTGGTTTGCACCCAATGATTTTGCGAATGACATGAACGGTGTAATTCCACTTCCGGCAGCGAAACAAACAATATTTGGAGCTTTGGTATCCAGTTTAAAATTTCCCAAAGGAAAATCCAACTCAATTTGATCTCCTGCTTTTAATTCGTTGACCAGGTAATTGGAAACCAGTCCATTGTCTATTGCTTTAACAGCAACTGCAAGATTCGGTTCATTCGGTCCGCTGCAAATAGAATAAGAACGGCTGTGTTTTGTCCCATTCAAGGTTACATGAACATTTACGTATTGTCCCGGTTCGTGTACAAACAGGTCTTTTAAATCAGCGGGGATCTCAAAATGGATACGACTTCCCACCGCTGTAATCCGTTCGTTATTCGCAACTGTAACAATTCCTGAACGCAATTTTTTTGAACCGGAATCTTTCTTGAATTTGGAAAATAAACCCATAATTAATCGTCAAATGATACTGTTAATTTTTCGGAGGTAGGATGTGCCTGGCATGTCAAAATATACCCGGCCGCCACTTCATCTTTCTCCAAGGCATAATTTACATCCATTACTGCACTTCCTTCCAATATTTTTGCTTTGCAGGTACAACAAACACCTCCTTTGCAAGCGAAAGGCAGATCTGCACCCGCCGCATAACCTGCTTCTAAGATAGATGTTCCTGCGGTATTCAGATCAACTTCAATGCGGTCACCATCTAAAATAATGGTCACTTTTGCCAGGACATCCTGATCTTTCGGAACGATAATTTTTGCCTGTGAACCTGCTGTTTTTGTCCCGAATAACTCAAAATGAATGTTGTTTTCAGGAACTCCGGATTCCATCATGGCATTTTTCACAGCATGGGTCATTTCTTCCGGCCCGCAACTGTAAACCGCATCGATGTGTTCTCCCCGCAATAAAGTCCTTCCGATCAATTCTACTTTTTCTTTGTCAATACGACCTTTCTGCAGTGGATTCCCCAGGCTTTCACGGCTTAAAACATGGATCAACTGAAAACGGTTGATGTATTTATTTTTTAAGGCTTCCAATTCTTCTCTGAAAATGATACTGGAAAATCCCTTGTTTCCATAAACCAAGGTAACGGTACTCATTGGTTCATTCATGAGGATTGTTTTCGCAATCGAGATGATCGGAGTTATTCCGCTTCCAGCCGCAAAAAGTGCGTAATTCCTCGCAGCAGAAATTTCCGGTACCAACTGGAAATGTCCGCTTGGTGTCATTACATCCAAAATTTCTCCTGTTTTCAAGTCCGATGTAGCCCAGGTTGAAAAACGACCATCATCTACCCGTTTAACAGCAACCCGTAATTCACCGTCTTGCGGAGTTGCACAAATCGAGTAGGATCTTCTCAATTCTTCACCATCCATTATTTTGCGAATGGTAATGTATTGACCGGAAACAAATTGGTAATCGTTTGTCAGTTCGGATGGGATTTCAAAAGCGATTGAAACTGTATCATCAGTTTCCTTTCGAACATCTTGGACAACTAAAGGATGAAACTTCGGAGTCATTTCTGATTTTTTGAATACAAAAATAGAATTTAATTCGGCTTGAAGGCTACATATTCCAGGTGACTTTCATCATTTTGGGACTTTATCCATGAAATTCCGGAATCTGCTGAACGGCTGGTATTTGTGAAATTAGTTCAATAAAAAATGTGAAAAATTTGTCGGTCTTAATTTAAGTCACTAACTTTCTTCGTCACAAGTGCAATAATATGACACAGATAACCGCGCTTACAGAAGGAGTTTTGATTCGGGTTTCGACTCAGTTTCGGGCAGATGTTTCACAAACAACCGACTCAAGCTATTTTTTCAGCTACCGGATTGATATTGAAAACCAAAATCAATTTACCGTTCAATTGCTTCACCGTGATTGGTTTATTTTTGATTCCTTAAATCCAACGATTCACGTGAGTGGTGAAGGAGTAGTTGGTCAACAACCTATTTTGGAATCGGGAGAATTGTACCAGTATACCAGTGGATGTGAACTCAAATCGGAAATGGGTTCCATGCATGGATTTTATACGTTTAAAAACATGGAGACGGGACAGCTTTTCAAAGTGGATATTCCTGTTTTTCAGTTGAATTTCCCGGGAAAATTGAATTAAACTGTTTTTTTCTGTTAAGCCTGATAACCAGGAAAATGACCGTTAGGGTTAAGGTTGCTACGGCAATCAAAAGAACATAAATCCAAAAGGAAGTTTCCGTTTTTATTTCTTCAGTTTTGAATGCCTCAAAATCTGTTCGCCAGATTTCGTGTTGTAAGTTGGTCAGGTCTTCATCATCTGCGCTTTGCTGCAATTTTAAATCGCTTGAAATTGCCAGCGCTTTCTCCAAATGTTTGGTAGATTCGTCAAATTGCTTCAATTCCTTATAGACTTGCGCCAGGGCAAGCAGTCCATCCTTTTCTTCCTTTAATAAAGAGTTTTTCTTAGCAAGATCTGTTGATTTTTGATACCATATCAGCGCCTTGGCATACTGTTCAATATAAAAATAGTAATCGCCGATGTTGTACAGGCTTTCGGAGATCGACTTCACGTCATTCACAGATTCTCGTAATTTCAGCGCTTTTTGGAAATGTAAAAGGGCGTTTGTTGTGTCTCCTTTTTCAAAATAAACGATAGCCAGGTTGTTTAAAGCATGTGCTTTGGGAGAAGTTAAATTCGTTTTCAGGGCCGTTGAATAGGAGCGTTTAAAGCATTTCTCCGCCAAATCAAACTTTTCGGAAATGCGGTAAATATCTCCCAAACGAGCGTAAGCAGTGCTCAAACCACGATAATTTTTAGACCGCTTAGCTTTGGAAATATAGCTGTCATAGGTTTCTATAGCCAACTTTTCTTTGTTTTGAAGTAAATAAGCTTCGGCTAAAGAAATCATTCCCTCTGTTTTATCGGATGATTCCCGGTCGTCTTTGGTATATGCGATCGCTTTTTTGGCCCATAGCATAGAGGAGTTCCCATCATCCAGTTTTCGGTAACCGGATGCAATGATTCTGCAAACATTGCTCAGTAAGGCCATATCACCTCGTTCCTGCAACGGTGGGAGCGTTGCTTTGGCCATAATGATCCCATCGTTTATACGCCCGTTCATAACATAGAACTCAGCCAGGGTGATTTTCCCGAACTCAATTGCGGGTTGATAATGATTGTCTATTCCGTAAAAGAAAAGCGTTTCGCCAACCATTCTTAACGAGTCGATGGATTCTGACTGATAGTAAAGACTGAGTTTTTTAGCAGCTTCAATGCGTTCGTTTTCACTCCCGTTGGTGAGTAATTTCCATTGTTTTTCCGAGTCGTAGGATTGAGCGAATGACAAAAAATAAGCACATGCAATGAAAAGAATACTGGTTACTAATGTCTTCATAAGCGTGTTTAAATAACAATAATCCAAACATAAGAACAATCTTTTGAATTAACGATGGAAGTTCAATAATATGCTTGCAATCCGATGTGGGAACTCAAAGCAGAATGTGTACATTTGTATTGCAAAAATGTATACTATGTCAAACGCGTTATTTACGGTTCCCAAAGCAATCAATGAACCGGTAAAGGCTTATGTTCCGGGAACTGCCGAGCATACAGCTTTGATCTCTGAATATAAAAGAATGTTGGACCAGGAACCGATCGATGTACCGATGTATATTGGTTCTGAATTGGTTCGGACGAACAATAAAAAGCCAATGTCACCTCCGCACGATCATCAAAGAGTGCTGGGGCATTTCAATTATGGCGATGCATCACATGTTTCTATGGCAATTGATGCTGCAATGAATGCACGTGAGCAATGGGCAAATTTACCTTGGGAGCAGCGTGCGGCGATCTTTTTGAAAGCAGCTGATTTATTGGCGGGCCCTTTCAGAAATAAAATGAATGCGGCAACCATGTTGGGTCAATCTAAAAATGTGATGCAGGCTGAAATTGATGCTGCCTGTGAGTTGATCGATTTTTTCCGTTTCAACGTTCAATACCTGACACAGATTTACAAAGATCAGCCGGAATCCCTTCCGGGAATGTGGAACAGACTGGAATACCGTCCGTTGGAAGGATTCGTTTTTGCTCTTACACCGTTTAACTTCACTTCCATTGCTGCAAACTTATGTGCTGCTCCTGCGATGATGGGGAACGTAATTGTTTGGAAACCTGCTGAATCACAAATGTATTCGGCACAAGTGATTATGGAAGTATTCCGCGCTGCGGGTGTTCCGGATGGAGTAATCAATATGATTTCTGTTGACGGACCTGTAGCAGGAGATGTGATCTTTAAAAACAAACACTTGGCAGGATTACATTTTACCGGATCTACAGGAGTATTCCGTCATTTATGGAAAGAAATCGGGAACAATATCGAGAATTACAAGGCATATCCGCGTATCGTTGGTGAAACGGGTGGAAAAGATTTTGTCATGGTACACAAAAGTGCCAATGCTGCTGAAGTAGCGACTGCTTTATCAAGGGGAGCATTCGAATTCCAGGGACAAAAGTGTTCTGCTGCTTCACGTTCTTATATACCTTCCAATTTGTGGGCAGACGTTAAAGAAATCCTGGTAAACCAGGTAAAGTCATTTAAAATGGGATCTCCTGAAGATTCGTCTAATTTTATCAATGCAGTGATCGATGAGCGTGCTTTTGATAAGATTTCGGGGTATATCGATTATGTGAAATCACAATCGGATGCTGAAATCATCGTCGGTGGTTCGTACGATAAATCAAAAGGATACTTCATTGAACCAACTGTTGTCGTTACCACGAATCCAAAGTTCAGAACCCTGGTTGAAGAAATCTTCGGACCGGTTTTAACCATTTATGTTTATCCTGAAAATCAGTTCGAGGAAACCTTGAAATTATTGGATGAAACCTCTGAATATGCTCTGACAGGTTCCATTATGTCGAATGACCGGTATGCCATTCAAGTGGCAACAAAAGCATTGGAGAATGCTGCAGGAAACTTCTATATCAATGACAAACCTACGGGCGCTGTTGTTGGCCAGCAGCCATTTGGAGGAGCAAGAGGTTCCGGGACGAATGACAAAGCGGGTGCCGCAATGAACTTGTTGCGTTGGGTTTCCGCCAGAACAATTAAAGAAACATTCGTTCCACCGACAGATTATAAATACCCGTTCTTAGGATAAGAAAAAAGAATCATGAAGAAGGGTGTCTGTCAATTGACGGATGCCCTTTTTTATTGAATCGTATAGATCCATAAATCACCTGTTTTTTGAATATAGACACCTTTGAACTATACATTCAAAGAATATTCGATGCGAACTTTGTGGTTAGTATTTTACCAAAGAGAAGGATTGTTCAATCGGTCATCCAAATTGAATCTCAGAAATACCTCAAAACCTCCACGGGATTTAGACACAGGAGTTAAGCGCGAAAGATTGAAATCATAAGCAAGACCAACAGAAAACTGATGGTATTGGAAATAACCTTTTGCAACGAAAGCATCTTTATACCGGCTAAATAAACCCAATGCAGCTGCTACTGGTTTAATCGATCCCGTAAAATGGGAAGCTTCCCGGATGTTGTAGCGTAAATAGGTTCCAAACATGATTTCGGAATATTTGGACTGTAATTGTACATACACTGCAGGCTGAACGGCTAATGGAGTGTTCCGAATGTTGAAAGAGCTGTTAATGAACCCTGAAATGCGCATGTACAATTTATCCTGGGCTAAGGAAATGAAAGAAGAAGCCGGCTGATTGGCATGGTATACGGCAAGTCCGCAATTCACGTGATTATTGATGTTGTTGTTTACCGAATACTTCATCTTTCTGAAAGAGTAAACAATTCCGGCACCGGCATCCATAAAAACTTGGTTATAGGAACCCAAATTTTCTCCGCTTCCGATTCCGGTATTGATTGTATTCCCGTCAAACTGGCTCGCCCAGTTTCCCCTGTTCGGATCCAGTACACGTTGGTTCATTCCCCCGTAAATTCCAATTCGCAGCAAGCTGTAGCGACCCATTTTTATGTGGTAAGCCAAATCGAGGTTGAACTGGTTGGTGGTGACTTTCAAATCCCCGGCAACATCATTGAAAAAGTTGAGTCCCAAAGCAATAAAACTATTGTTATCTGCATCCTTTCGTTGCAATCTTACATCGAAAGACGCTGCAATGGTTTGATAAGGAGATGCAACACTGTTCCATTGGTTTCGGTAGTTTGCGATGATTTGCAAGTGTGAAAAGGCTCCTGCCAATGCCGGATTTAATAGCATGGGGGCATATTCTGTTTGTGCAAAATGCGTATCCTGAGCCGAAGCGCCACCGGCAATTACCTGGGTCAGAAGAACGATGTAAAGGGTTAACTTTTTCATAATTATCTGACTAACGTAAGATTACCGGCCTTTTTAATCACTTCTCCATTCACCAGTTTCATATCCAGGCGGTAAAAATACACTCCCGAATTTTGAGGCGTTCCCTTAAAAGTTCCATCCCAAACCAATTCTGTGGATTGCGTTTCAAAAACCTGTTCTCCCCAGCGGTTAAAAATCAATAATTGGTATGTTTCCAGGCAGGGTAAAGTTCCAAGCAATCCAAATGTATTGTTGATTTCCGGTCCGCTATTATTCGGTGAGAAGATATTTGGTAAAGTCAAATTGTGGCAATCCACATAAACAGTAACGCGTACAGTGTCTGTTCCAATACAACCATCCGGATTGGATCCGACAACGACATAATTATTTGTAGAGGAAGGAACACATACCGGATTATCGCATTCATCACACGATAAATACTGGGCCGGTGTCCAGAGATATGTGGTGGCGCCGGTAACCGAGAACGGAATTTCTGTCCCGATATTTACGCTCATCACTTCCGGGGTCGCTTCAACAGTTAAATTACCAGTAGTGGACAAGGTTAGAGTTTCATTGAGAACACAACCGTTTGCGTCCTTGATAGTTAAATGGTAATGACCTGTCGGAACTCCCGAAAGAATTTGTTGGTTGCTGTTGAGATCAGGCCAAAAATAGGTATACGGACCAACTCCTCCGGAAGCCGAAACGCTAATACTTCCGGCAGTTTCATTGAAACAATCAATGGGGTTAATCCAGGGGAAATCAACTAGTTCGGTTGGTTGATTGATTTTGAATGTATCCAAAGCAAAACAGCCATGATTGTCTGCTACGTTGAGGTAATAAATCCCTTCGCGCGCATTGATTAGGTTTTGACTGGTTGAACCGGAACTCCAGTTATATGTATAGGGAGGAGCTCCACCGGTAACATCCAGGATAACACTTCCTGTATGGTCTCCGTAGCATAACACATGATTTAGATCAATGAGATGGATAGTGGGGATATTTGCACTTGCTTCGACATAAACCTGGATCACAGACACGGCGGTTTGAGGAGCACAACTGTTATTGCTTGTAACGGTAAGTGTCAGACTTACGGTATTTCCCACATCACCCGGACCGGCTGTATAGCTGGGAGAATTCGTATTGCCATTAACAAGTGTCCCCGTGCCGTTATGGGTCCAGGAAGGAGTTCCGTATGAAATTGTGACACCCTCTATCAGTTTTGTTGCTCCCGGACAGAGCGTATCCATTGGATTGGCAACCTGGATACTTGGAGGACTTTCAATAAAGAAAGTGTAAGTTGCATAACTGCTTGCCGGAAAACAACTATTATTACTCAGCAATTCCATGGTTAAAGTTACTGTACTGCCACTCTCTGCAGAAGTGGGGAAGTACGTCGGTGTTATAGTGGTAGGGTCCGAAACAGAACCCAGGCCATTGCTGGTCCAGTAGGCCGTTCCCGCTGCTGCTGTTGCACCAGAAACCGTTCCACTTCCGGTTGCACAAATAGTGTCAGATCCACCTGCAGCAGCTAAAGGTAGCGGATCGATGTGGATGGTATAGGTGGCTGAAGCTGTTTGTGGAGCGCAGCCATTTGTACTGGTTACTGTCAAAGTAAGAATAATAGAATTCCCGGCGTCAGATGTAACAGGGGTATAAACCGGGCCTAGTGTAGTGGGATTGCTCAAAGTGCCACCACCATTGTGAGTCCAGTTAATTGTTCCGTACGTTGCTGTTGCTCCGGTTACCGGTGCCGTTGACGTAACGCAAACGGTCGTGCTTCCGCCCGCAAGAGCAATAGGAGCATGCTGTATATTTAAAAAGAGTTGACTGCTGCTTACATAAGGTGCACATGCATTGTTGCTGGTTACGTTCAAGGTGAGTGTAACTGCATTCCCTGCATCTGTTGGCCCAGGTATATATGAGGGAGAATTAGTTGTTCCGTTGATGATTGAACCTGAGCCATTATGCACCCAATTGGCGGTACCGTAATTAAACGAAGCACCAGTTACAGTATATGGATTACTTTCACAAATAGTAACGCTATTTCCTGCTACTGCTACAGGTAAACGATTTACATTCACTGTATAAATTGCCGAAGCGGATACCGGTGCGCACGAATTGTTGCTTGAAACGGTGATCGTTAGTGACACCGCATTTCCCGCATCCAGCGTAGAAGGAGTGTAGGTTGGTGTTAAGGTTGTCGAATTGCTGAGACTTCCACTCCCGTTATGGGTCCATAAAATAGTCCCGTTAGATGCTGAAACTCCTGAAACGGTTGCTGTTGAATTCGAACAAATGGTTGAAGAATTTGTGATGGATATGGTTGGTAAGCCCTGAACACTGATGGTGAAATCGGCAGTTTCAATTGCCGGTGCACACGCATTATTACTGGATACCGTCATTGTAAGTGTTACAATGTTCCCTACATCACCCGCATTTGGAGTATAGGTTGGATTAATGGTTGTCGGATTCGCTAATGAACCGCTTCCGTTGTGGCTCCAGCTAATTGTTCCATAATTTGCCACAGCGCCTGTAACTGTCAACGAACCATTTTGACAAACAGTTGCAACACCACCTGAAACAGCTTGAGGAAGTGGTGTAATATTCAATATATGAAATGCCTGTGCCGTTCCCGGAGCGCATAAATTGTTACTGGTAACGGTAAGTGTCAGCACAACTGTATTTCCATCATCCAGGGGACTTGGAATATAAGTTGGCGAAGCGGTATTTGCGTTGATTAGGGTTCCGCTGCCATTATGCGTCCAATTGATTGTTCCGAACTGGGCATTGGCGGTGGTGACTGTAAAATTGGTAGTGGAACAAACGGCACTTGTGACACCATCCGTTGCAATTGGATTTCCTTCTACAATTATATTATACGAAGCTTGAGCTGTCGCAGGTGCACATGAATTATTACTTGTGGTTATCAATGTTAATACCACTGTATTTCCTGCATCAGAAGAAGAAGGAGTATAAGTGGGTGTTAAAGTGTTTCCGTTCGAAAGCGATCCGCTTCCATTATGTGTCCAGGATATTGTACCGTTTGAAGACGTGGCACCACTTACCGTTGCCGAATTATTGACACAGATCAGGGAGGTTCCGCCTGCAGTTGCAGTAGGAGCCTGCTGTACAGTGATGACCGATTGGGCTGTATTCGGGCAGCCGATATCGTCCGTAGCAGTTAAGAAGTAGTTTCCGGAGTTGCTTATACTGGCATTGTTGATCGTAACATTTGAACCGGCACTGTTGAAGCTATTCGGTCCCGTCCAGTTGAATGTCAAATTATTTCCGGTTCCGCCTCCTGTCAATTGAATATTTCCTCCCTGGCAAATAATTCCGCTTGGAGCAGTGCTTGCAGTAACGGTATTCAGTGTGAAACTTCCGGGAGTAAAATTGACACAGATTGAGTTGTTCGGATCTGTTACCAGGTTATTGAATAAGGTTTTGGATGGGGTCCAAACATTCCCGGATCCGCTGGTATATTGTGCATCCGTTGGAGAAAAACTTTCAAAAAGAACCGAATAGGTAAAATTTCCGGTAACCGGCAAAACAAATGTATTGTTCGAATAATAGATCACAGGACCTGAAAATGTAATCGTTGCCCGTACAGGGATGGTATTGTTCACTACATATGCATTCGAGATATTCCGGTAGCGGTAAGCGGTTGTCCCGGTATATACAATGACTCCTGAAGCAAGGTTCGACATTCCTGAATTATAAACCAGGTTTGACATTCCGCTACATGCCCCTCCCGAAGGTGTCGGATTAAAACCGTTGATTGCACTGAATAAAGTGTCATTTACAGTAAAGGCATAACAATTGGTATTGAAAGCTGGCCAGGAAGAATTGGTATAGTTATAACTGAGTCCTCCGGTCAGAGCGTACGCAAAGGGAACACCGGAGCTTGGAGTAACAGTGGTTCCTGCAGGTGGCACTGCGGATACCTGAGCAAATAACTCATGACTAAGAAATAAGTATACAAAAGATAAAAGGAAACTTAATCTGATCATAAGTTGAAAAAATTAAGTTCAGAATGTGAAGAGCAAGAGATGGTGAATTGAAGATCTGAACGCGTTGAAAGATGGCCTTGTGATAACTCACTCTGCAGCAAATCAATAACTTGCATAAAGGGACATCTTTTCTTCATAAATGTGCAGTCGATTAATCAATCGCCGCAAATATACGCATTTAAGAGAATAAATATTTGATAATGTACTAGTTGAATACAGTCAGCTACTAAGCGTAACTTACAAATAACACATTGGTCAAAAGAGGTTAATTTTTGAAATTATCTCAGACATTTGAAATAGTCGAAAGGTTCCAGGCAATCGTTGCACTGATAAAGTGCTTTACAAGCGGTACTCCCGAATTGGCTTAGCATTTTCGTGTTTTCTGAACCACATTGAGGACATTTGACAACCGGAGATTCCCCAAACAATGTCAGTTTATCGGCTTCATTTACTGGGGGAGCAATTCCATAAGCCAGCAACTTCTTTTTACCGGCTTCGCTCATCCAGTCCGTAGTCCAGGCAGGTGAAAGTGCGGTATGGAATCGAACGGTTTTCATTCCCTTTTCAATCAGTACTTCCCGGATATTCTTTTCAATATAATTCATCGCCGGACAGCCTGAATAGGTTGGGGTAATAGTTACTTCAACCTCCGTATCCGAAATGACTTTTACAGCCCGTACAATCCCCAGATCAATAACAGAAAGCACCGGCACTTCCGGGTCCGGTACTTCTTCCAAATAACTCCATATGGCAGTTTCGCTTACCATTCCATATTCGGATAAGCGCGCTGCATGTATTGCATTTCTGCCAATAAATGACCGAAATGCTCCGTATGTCTTCCAACTCTTCCACCGTTTAGTTTCCACTTGGAGTCTGGTAATTGAAGCGTTGCCTGCTGTAAAACAAATTGAATACGTTCATTGAACGCCGGACGAAGTGACTCCAAATCAATGGCTATCCCCTGGGACATTAATTCCCGATCCACATCATCCATAAAGAACAATTCGTCTGAGAATTTCCAAAGCAACTGTAATGCATCGTTCACGCGTTTGGCTGATTCTTCCGTTCCGTCTCCCATTCGGATAATCCATTCGGATGAATGTTTCCAGTGGTACTTGGTTTCTTTCAGGGACTTTTCTGCAATAGCAGCAAGTTGCTTGTCTGCTGAATGCTGCAGGGCCTCATAAAATGGAAGTCTGAACGTGTCAAAAATCCACTGACGAACCATGGTTACTGCAAAATCGCCGTTTTTTTGTTCGACCAATTGGGTGTTGAAGTACTGGTTTTCGAATCGCAGGAATGCCAAATCATCCGCATTTCTTCCTTTGCCCTCAACCTGAGCTGCATATTCCAATAAACTGGTTGCCTGCCCGATCAAATCCAATGCAATATTGGTTAGAGCGATATCTTCTTCAATAATTGGGCCGTGACCGCACCATTCCGAAAGACGCTGTCCCAGAATCAAGCTGTCATCAGCTATGCGTAAGGTATATGTAAATAAGCTGTTTTTCATTTTTTAAAGACTTAAGACAGAAGACTTGAGACGAAAGACAAATGCTTGGTCTGAAGCCTTTTGTCTATAGTCTTATGTCTAAATATTTTACATGTGTCCTACACCATCCGGAACTTCATAAAAAGTAGGATGACGATAGATTTTAGTGTTTGCAGGTTCGAATAATGCATCAGAATCTGCCGGATCCGAAGCAAAAATCTGGGAAGACTCAACTACCCAAATCGAAATTCCTTCACTGCGTCTGGTATACACATCACGTGCATTTTCAACAGCCATTTCCGCATCTGCAGCGTGAATACTACCTACGTGCTTGTGGTTCAAACCTACTTTACTTCTAATAAAAACCTCCCATAAAGGCCAATCTTTTCCTGCCATTGTGTATATTTTTAAGATGCTTTTTTTGCTTTTTTCTTTTCGGCATGTGCCATTGCAGCTTCCCGGACCCACATACCATCTTCTTTGGCTTTCAACCGGGTCGCAATCCGCTCGGCGTTACATGGCCCGTTCCCGCTAACCACCTGCCAGAATTCATCCCAGTTGATTTCGCCGAAGTCATAATGTCCTCTTTCTTCATTCCATTTCAAGTCCTTATCAGGAATCGTTAACCCGATCAATTCAGCTTGCGGAACTGTGGCATCAACAAACATCTGACGCAGTTCATCGTTTGTATGTCTTTTGATTTTCCAATCAATGGATTGTTGTGTATGAGTTGAATCCGCATCACTTGGTCCGAACATCATCAGTGCCGGCCACCAAAAACGGTTCAATGCATCCTGGGCCATCGCTTTTTGCTCTTCGGAACCCTTCATTAAGGTACACATGATTTCATATCCCTGTCGTTGATGAAACGATTCTTCTTTACAGATACGAACCATTGCACGTGCATACGGACCATAAGAGGTTCTGCATAGCGGAACCTGGTTCATAATAGCAGCTCCGTCAACCAACCAACCCACTGCCCCCATGTCGGCCCAGGTTAAAGTCGGATAATTAAAGATCGAAGAGTATTTGGCTTTACCGGTGTGCATATCATCGATGCTTTCCTCGCGGGAAGCACCCAATGTTTCCATTGCACTGTATAAATATTGTCCATGACCGGCTTCATCCTGAACTTTCGCCAATAAAACAGCTTTACGTCTCAAATTCGGAGCACGCGTGATCCAGTTTCCTTCCGGGAGCATTCCGACAATTTCAGAATGCGCATGCTGAGATATCTGACGAATCAATGTTTTTCGATAAGCATCCGGCATCCAGTCCTTCGGTTCAATGCGAATATCCTGCTTTAATTTTTCATTAAACGCAGCCTCTAAATCGGCTAAATTATGTTCTTTCATATAGCTAGTTATGAGAGTCAAAGATAGTGATTTTTGGTCAATTTATTGCTATGTTGAGGAGGCTCCTTTTATTCTTGAAGAATTTCTGTGTGCCAGGAAATTAAAAGCTTTGAGAAGACACTCTAAAATAGAAATGTCGAACCTAAAAAGTTCGACATTTCCGGATTGGTTTTGGATTTAAATTTTGATGAATTCATCAAAACAGGGTTGCTCTATTGAACGCTTATATAATCTTGTAAATCACTGTAGTTCGAAGAAAATGTAAATGTTTCTCGTAACAGAAAGTAGTTTGCTTTGTCATAACAGCTGGCGTATGCCGCTTTTGCCCAATCAAGCCGGTTGCTGTCGAAAGTAAAGGTTGCAGCAATGTCTTTAATCTGGTTCGCAGACAAATTCATTTTGGATGCATATACCTTCGCATTTTGCAACCGGTTACTGTCGAAGCTTTCAGCTTTCAAACTGCTTAGGAATTGGCTGAAATATTGGTTGTTTGCGCTTTGACCTTGATTGTAATACCCGTCGCCCTGGTAGTTCGTATACGTTCCGCAGTGGTTGTTTTGATAGCCTCCGCCGTAATAACCGTTTCCGTTGTTACCATAGTTTACCGTTCCGACATTTCCGTTTCCGCTCCAACCGCCTGTTGAATTCCCCAGCAGATTGCTGGCAACAATGGTAAGTGTTCCGTAATTATCCAGTTCTGCTACCAGTTGAGTATTATCCGGGATGTTCAGGTAGTTTTTGAAAATCACCTGACCGCTCCATTTGTCAACGACTTTGACTTGTGTGCTTCCGCCGTACAAATTATAAAATTGGTAGGTGTTGATGTTATTTGTTTGCGTTTGATTAGAGGCGCTAACAATGAATTGTCCTTTTCTGTTCACCCGCAAAATGAATTCAGAAGCATGTGCGAGTGTACAAGTTAAAAGTACGAGTGCGAATGTGAAGTAAATCTTTTTCATGACTTTGAATTTTATAATTAGAGCATAATAAAATTCGTGCCAAAAAAGACGAGGACGGAAAATTTTCCGTCCTCGCGTTTTATAATGTATTGATTACTATCTATTTATCATGACGGGCATCACCAGCATCAAAATGTCCTCATGCTCATTGTCGGATGTATTCGGCATTAATAAACCTGCTCTGCTTGGTTCGCTCATAGCGATCTTCACTTCCGGCGCATCGATGTTATTCAGCATTTCCATTAAGAACCTGCTGTTGAATGCGATCTCAATGTCCGTTCCGTCATAGTTACAGGTTAATCGCTCGTTTGCTTCGTTCGAGAAATCCAAATCTTCTGCGGAAATATTCAATTCGCTTCCGGCAATTTTTAGTTTCACCTGGTGCGTTGTTTTATTGGCAAAGATGGAAACACGTTTGATAGCTCCTAAGAATTGCAAACGATCAACGATCAGAATGTTTGGATTTTCTTTTGGAATTACGGCTTCGTAATTCGGGTATTTTCCGTCGATCAAACGACACATCAAAACGATATCGTTGAAGGTGAAAATTGCATTGGAGTCCGTGTATTCTACCTGAACTTCTTCATCGCCGCGTAAATTCGACTTCAGCAAATTCAACGGTTTTTTCGGAAGAATGAATGCCGAACCACCTGTAGCCTGACCATCTGTTCTGCGGTAACGAACCAATTTGTGAGCATCCGTAGCGACAAACGTGATATCCGAAGGACTGAATTGACAGTACATACCGCTCATTACCGGGCGTAAATCATCATTTCCTGCCGCAAAAAGCGTTTTGTTAATGGCGCTTGAAATGATTTCGCCTGAGATACGAATGCTGGTGCTGTTTTCAATCGCCGGAGTTTTAGGGAACTCTTCGCCATTGAATCCGACCATTTTTGATTTACCGTTATCGTAAACGATCTCCACTCCGAAAGAAGCCGGATCGATTTTGAATGTACACGGTTGGTCCGGAAGGTTTTTCAATACGTCCAAAAGCATTTTAGCCGGAATGGCTACTTTGCCGGAATCGGTTGCCTCTACTTCCATGGTCGTCTGCATCGTTGTTTCGAGGTCTGAAGCAGAAATAATCAATTGACTGTCCGAAATGTTGAACAAGAAATTGTCAAGGATCGGTAGCGTATTACTTGTGCTTAAAACACCGCTGATGCTTTGAAGATGACGTAGTAAATTCGTACTGGATACGATAAAATTCATACTGATTGGTTATTTACGAGAACAAATATACCAATTATTCAAGCGATGAATCTTTGAAAATCCAACTCTTTCCTGACAGTTTTCAACGAGATATTAACCTATTGGGTGGTTGCGTACCTGTTCGGATTGAAATAGATATGCCCCATGATTAAAGGGTTAAAGACGAAATACTGGCATTTAACGACTTGTCCGTCGGGTAGTTCGCACCAGAATCTGTTAATATCGTAAGTCGCCTGATCTCCAAAATCATCCACTTCCGGATCGCCGGTCGCTTTGATTCGGAACATGCGTAATTTTTTCTTTTCACCTTTGGTTGTACGAATTTTCAGTTCACAAAACGGAGTGGATCTTTTCAGGCTGTCCAATTGTTTGTCGTTCAATTCGTAATTCGGGTTCTCGAAGTTGATTCGCTTGAAATTCAACAAGTAACGATAGACCATGTTGGTATCCAGACTGGTCAGGTACTTCCCTCCGAATTTTACCAAATAGTCCTTCTTGATTTTTCGTACTTCGAAGCTTCTGTCCGGTCTCCCGGTGAATTTTACATTGACTTCGGCGATTTCTTCCATCTGGTAAGCAAAAATTCCGGAGCACTGCCACTTTCTGGGGTCGGCAAAGAATCGCGGTTCGATAATTCCCTTCATACCTTTAATTTCGGCAATTACAGGCAAGTCACTTTTTCCTGCTTCTGCGGATTCTATCAGCATGTAAGTTCCGTGATGGTCTGAAGTGGATCCCCCGATATACCAGGTTTTACTCCAGTTGTCATTTTGGAAATACTGAACCTTAATGCCAAGTGTGGAGATGCGGTTGATGACTGTTTTCATCGAGTTTTCAGGAATGTACCCTTTGAAACGCACATTGTAAAGTGCTTCAAGGATATTAAAGACAAGCACAGGCTGAACGCATTGTCCCTTGTCGTCTGTCCAGGTACTTCCATTGCGGACCAAAGTCATTTCCATTCCGTTTGGTTCGGTAATAATTATTTTATTGACTGATGCGGTGTCTTTTATTTCGAAGTTAAAAGCAGCGAGCTGTTCATCAGACTTCCCTTTTTTACTGATTAATTGAGAAGTGAAAATTCCTAATCCCACAAGAAGTGCGATTCCTAAAATAATGATGATAATTCTTTTCATATGACTAAGAACGTGCGTAACGGCGTTTACGCAAGTAGAATAATAAAATTGCTAATAAAATAATGAGCAGGGAAGGAAGAACAATATTGATTAACATGTACTTCGTACGCTGATCTTTGATCTTTTCTTTGTCAATCGGATGGATATCGATCTGTTTGCTTCGGATATCCAGTACCGAGATATCTCCCATCATATAATCGACCATGTTTTGGAAGAATTCCTGGTTTCCGTAGATCAACGGCTGCATGCGCATTTGGGCCATGACCTCATCGTAGCGCAGGTTGTTGAAAGAAATCGGACGATACATCATCTGACCGGTTTTGCTTGGCATCGAATCGTAATAATTGGCGATGAAAGAACCGTTTGCAACAACGAGTACTTTCCCTTCTTCCATACTTCCTGCAAGGAAACCGGATTCCGGATTTTTAGCAAATTCATCCGTCAGACGGTTTTTGAAATGCGAATCAAATTTCCCTTCCGACATTCCTGCAAGACAAATTTTGTTGTTTTCGGATGTCGGGTTATCTGCCAAAATTGGTACTTTACCGTAATTCATCGGCATTGCCAGGCTTATGAGTGGTGCCATACCGGTTACTCTGGAATTGGTTGAGCTTGTCAGAATCGGTGAAACCAACCTGCTTTCACCCGGAATCAATTGGATCTGTGACACATACCGAAGCATCACCGGTTCAATATTTCGTGCGATCGGATGTTTCGTAGGAGTTGCTGCGACATAAAAGAACCAGGGTAGCAGGCTTTGCTTTGCAAATGGTGTCTGGATAGGTGAGCAGCGAACGTCCATAACATAATTGTCGTTCGTTTTAATCCCGTAATCAAACAATAGTTTATCCAGCCCAAGTTCTGTTCGTACGGTGCTTACCATTCCTGTACGGTTCAGAGAATCCTGCGGAAAAGTCAGTTTGTCGAAGAAGCACATGAGTCTTCCTCCGCGCATAACAAACTGGTCTAAAATGTACAGGTCTTTATCCGAATAAGCTGTTCGGGGTCTTGCAATAATCGCCCCGGTAAACCCGTCCAGTGCTTTTAACGAATCCTTCATGACGACATCTTCGACAGAATAATACGGTTCCAGCAGGGATCGGACGCGCTGAGTTTCTGCAAAACGCAGTTCTCCATGTCCGCCAATGAAAGCAATCCGTGGTTTTTGTTTCTGGATGGTTCTTCTCAAAGCAGAGATCAACATGTATTCCAGGTTGTTGATCGAGTTTTGTATCGTTGTTTCAGAGAATTCTTTCGACAATTGAGCCGGCTGTCCCTGGGGTGAACCAGGCAGTAGCTGCACGTAATTTTTTGTAAATCCTTCGTATTCGATTTCTGCTCCTGGCCACAAGGTCATTTGGGTTTGGGAACCGTCTTTTTGGTAAACGATTTCCAATGGAATAATTCCGTTTCCTTTATTGTAAAGAATTTGGAACAAACTCTTCTGTTCAGCTTCTGTTCCTTCCAGGGGATCAATGAATTCGTATTCAATCCGGTCACCCGCGATTTCTTTAAACTCGGCTAGTTTATCTTCAATGGCATTCCGGAAACGTTTGATCTCGGCGGGAAGTTTTCCTTCGAGGTAAATTTTCAGGTATAAGCGGTTGACTTTATTGTTTTTCTTGCCATCTTCTTTCATTTTTTCCAAAAAGCCGATGGAGCCGGATGAAAGCGAATAACGTTCGTCTTCGGTCATGTCGATCCGCGAATAAAGGAATGTTCCGATAATGTTCAGGAAGACGACAACTCCAACAATGATTCCGAGTAAGATCCAGTTGTAGAACTTTTTTAGTTTGTTAGTACTTTCAGCCATCGGATTAACGTTTCAAAGATTTAACAACTGTAAGGGTTGCCGCCAGGAAAATTGCAATCATCCCGAAAAAATAAATAAGATCACTTGTGTCGATCACTCCTTTTTTGATACTTGCATAATGGGACCAAAGTCCTAAATATTGAAATACAATATCAAAATCTCCCATGAGGTTGAACGATCCCAATTGCTCAAAACCGTCGTAAAAAAGCCAGCACAAGAACATGGCTACGATAAACGAAACGATTTGATTACTGGTGATGGAAGAGGAAAAAATACCGATTGCGATCAAAGACGAGCCCAATAAAACAAGTCCGAGGTAGGAAGTAAAAGTAGCTCCTTCATCAATAACGGTTTTTGCAACACCATTTTCATCAAAGGCATCTGCTCCCAAACTGACCATACTGTAGTAATAAATCAAAGTCGGAAGAAGTGAGATCAATAATAAAGTTACGCCGGCAAGGTATTTGGCAGCAATGATTTGGAAATCGGTAATTGGGCGTGTAAAGAGCAATTCAATGGTCCCCGTTTTGCGTTCTTCCGCGATCATCCGCATGGTGATTGCTGGAATCAGCACGCATAACACATAAGGAGCAATGTTGAAAAACGGGATCATATCGGCTTCTTCGCCTTCCATTAAATTGGAGGGGCCGCTGACAAGCCAAAGCATTATTCCAGTAAACACCAGGAAAATGACAATGAAAATATATCCGATGACCGAGCCTAAAAAACTCCTGATCTCTTTCCAGTAAAGTGCTTTCATATCTAATTAACTTCGGCAAAAATAAGAACAATATTGAGAATCTGTTTAAATTCAATTCACTTCCGTGAATCGCTACCATCTGTCGGGGCGGACTCTCGTTAGGAGTAACTATAAACGATTATTCGGGTAGATGGTTGGGTTCAAAGGAACCATCTTCAAAATACGTGTCCACACTCCAGGCTTCCGGTTTTCCGCCGAACCAGGGTTTTATGGTCGACCAAACAGTACCGAACAAATCCGAATCCCGGTAGTTGTTTAACGCTTGTTCATCCTTCCAGTTACTATAAGTGAAAATAATATTCGGGTGATGAATGTCCTGCATTAAACGCATTCCGTAACAATTTTCGAAGGTACTTACCCGCGTGTTGATTGTGTCAAAGAATGCTAGGAATTCATTGACCTTTTCTTCCTGGAATGTCAGTTTAACAATACGTGTGAGCATATTTTTAGTTCAAAAGTTCAAAATGTTTTTTTAAATACGTTTCAATTCTTTGTTTTTCCATCTTCAATTCATTGAACCTTAACTCTTTGAGTTCGTTTTGGTGTCAAAACAAAGAATCAATCGTTTTGGCAGATCCGCGCGGGGTAAACTCAATGCGTACCAGGTCATGGACCCGGAGTCCGAACAAGGAATCTGCTCCACCGCCATTTCCCGTTGCTCCTTTGTTTATGGCGATTTCAAGCAGGTTATTGTCGTTGAAGAATGCCAGGCGTTCTCCCGGAGCAACGTCATTATACGTACTTGAGATCTCATCAATGTAATATTCGCGTTTGCGGAACAGGATTGTGAACGGGGCATCCTCGAACCGGGCAAATATTTCTTTGGTGATATTGGTAATGGCATTTCCATAATGGTCGATGTGGACAATGGAGCCTTTGATCAGGTTTTCTTCAATAACCGCATTTACCGTATGTGCCACACGCCAGGAAGTTTCTTCCGAACCGATATTACTCACCGGCTCTCCCGAAAGTATGCGCACAGCTGTCGGAACAAAAATATTTTTTACCGGGAAGCGAAGTCCTTTCGGATTGGAGAGTACGTTGTCGATTCTCCAAAAGCCTTCCGGTTTTTCTTCCTTCAGGATCAGGGCAAAAATTCCATTGTCATTGGAAATAAAGTAATGTCCCTTGAACAATAAAATGCTCGGATAAGCTCCGTTGCTGGAATTGATGATCGGTTCACTGTCGACTCCGATGATGTGGATCGTTCCTTCGGGGAATTCCCGGAAAGATGCCTGGATATAATAACTGGCGTCTGCAATGTCAAACGGACGGACCTGGTGAGTGATATCAACAATAGATACATCAGGGGCCAATTTGTATAAGTTTCCCTTCAAAACTGCTACGTAGTAGTCAGTCAATCCCATATCAGTTGTCAAAGTGATAATTCCCATTTGATAAATCGGTCTGTATCCGTTGAAAAATTAATTAAATTTGTTTCAAAAATACGGGTTAATAATACAACCGGGACTTACAAACAAAAGATTTATTCACATTGACAGAGAAGAAAATTGAAATAAACGGCACCAACGTTGCTGAACTATTTGGAGTTAACAATTCCAACCTGAAGCACATTCGGTCTTTTTTTCCGAAATTAAAGATCAATTCACGCGGAAACGAACTGACCATTATCGGTGATCCGGAAGTGATGGAAGAATTTGAGCGCAAGTTTGAATTGATCCTGGCACATTTTAACCAATACAATATTTTAACGGAGAATAATATCGATAACCTCATGCTGGATGAAGGTGATGCAATGCTCTCTTCCGACGGCACGGAAACACTCGTTCATGGGAACGGCGGAGTGAAGATCAAGGCAAAAACACTGAATCAGCGAAAATTGGTACAGGCGGTAAACAAAAGTGACATGGTGTTCGCTGTTGGTCCGGCGGGAACCGGTAAAACGTATACCGCTGTTGCTCTCGCAGTCCGTGCACTGAAAGCAAAAGAGGTGAAACGCATCGTTTTAACAAGACCGGCTGTGGAAGCGGGTGAAAATTTAGGATTTCTTCCGGGGGATCTGAAAGAAAAACTGGATCCGTACCTGATGCCTTTGTATGACGCGTTGCGGGATATGATTCCACCCGAAAAATTGGCCGATATGATCGAATTCGGGATCATTGAAATTGCACCGTTGGCATTTATGCGTGGTAGAACGCTTGATAAAGCATTTGTAATCCTGGATGAAGCTCAGAATGCAACAACAATGCAGATGAAAATGTTCCTTACACGTATGGGACAGACCGCACAATTTGTGATTACGGGCGATATGTCGCAGGTGGATTTGCCGCATCGTCAGAAATCCGGATTGGCTTATGCGTTGGATATCCTGAATGATGTGGAAGGAATTGAGATCATCCGTCTGACTCAGAGCGATGTCATCCGGCACTCACTGGTGAAACGGATCATTGATGCCTTCGATAAAGCGGAAGCAATTGAAAAGGCGAAGAAATTTGAGAGAGAAGAAGAAGCGAGGCTTCTGAAGACCGAAGCTTCATCTGAAAAGCTGAAAACAACGGACGAGCCGAAATCAAAACCGAGAAGAAAATAAACAATTCCAAATTGTATAATATGTTGAACGAAACAATAACGAGTACCAACTTTAAATTCCCCAAACAAACAAATGTGTATAGAGGGAAGGTCCGCGAAGTATATACCATTGATAACGATATTATGGTAATGGTTGCTACCGATCGGATTTCGGCATTCGACCACATTTTACCGAAGGGAATTCCATTCAAAGGTCAGGTATTGAACCAGGTTGCAACTATGTTCTTAGAGGCTACTCGCGACATTGTTCCAAATTGGTTGATCGGAACTCCGGACCCTTCGGTTGCGGTTGGTTATGCATGTGATCCTGTGCGGGTTGAAATGGTCATTCGTGGGTATTTGGCTGGGCATGCTGCGCGGGAATATGCATTGGGTAAGCGCGTATTGTGCGGTGTTACACTTCCGGAAGGAATGAAAGAAAATGATCGTTTCCCGGAACCGATCATCACACCTGCTACGAAAGCAGACGAAGGCCATGACGAAGATATTTCCAGGGAAGATATTCTGAAAAAGGGAATTGTTCCGCAGGATATTTACGAAAAGATGGAAGCTTATACACGTGCCTTGTTCCAAAGAGGAACTGAAATGGCCGCAGAAAGAGGTTTGATCCTGGTGGATACGAAATACGAATTCGGGATCCTCAACGGAGAAGTAATCCTGATCGATGAGATCCATACACCGGATTCGTCCCGATATTTTTACGCTGACGGGTACGAAGAACGTCAGGCAAAAGGTGAGAACCAACGTCAGCTTTCCAAAGAATTTGTTCGCCAATGGCTGATTGAACACGATTTCCAGGGACTGGAAGGACAGGTAATGCCTGATATGCCGGATTCGTTCGTAGATACGATCACCGAGCGATACATTGAATTGTACGAGAAGATCACGGGAAAATCGTTTGAGAAAGGCGATACCTCGAATATCAGCAAGCGCATTGAAACCAATGTTGCAGTGTTTTTGGCGGAGAAAGGGATTATTTAGCAACCTAGCAGGCATGCGATTAATCGCGTGCCTGCTAGGTTGCGCTTTGCTTTGCTACAATCTTCCAGAATAAACGTGGGAAGAAACGTTTCAGAGTCACAGCATTTATTTCTTTATTTCCGATCAGGACTTCCTTTTTTTTCTTTTCAACTGCTTTCAATAGAATAGATACACAGGTTTCAACGGGCATTCCTGTTGCCTGGTTGTGGTCCATTTCTCCGTGAGCTTGGCCGTCTTTCCCGAGCGCACTCATGGAGATGGGAGTGTTGATCTTTCCCGGAAATGCGATAGTCACGAAAATATGATTCTTAGCTTCTTCTAAAAGCAAGCTTTCAAAAAATCCTTGAATAGCGTGTTTGCTTGCGCTGTATGCCGAACGCAGGTAGAAGCCGAATTTCCCGGCAATACTGGAAATAGCAATGATGTGTCCCGATTTTTGCGCCTGCATATACGGTAAAACAGCTTTTGTAAGCGCGATCGTTCCAAAGTAGTTGATTTCCATAATCCGACGATCTACTTCCAGAGACGTTTCGCTGGCTTCTGCACGCTGACTTAATCCGCCGCAATTGTATAAATAGTCGATGCGTTTTGTCTGTTCCAGAGTTTGTTTCACCAACTCGGCAAAGTGATCGGAATGCTCCAGGTCCAACGGTACGATCAAATGTTCCTCCGCGTTCGGAAGTTCCTTTTTCAATGCGAGCAATTTCTCTTCACTGCGACTCGACAGGATCAGTTTGAAGCCTTTTCGAGCCAATTGTCTGCAGATTTCTTCCCCGATACCGGAAGAAGCACCCGTAATCCAAGCTACATGTTTCATCGTAGCACGAAAATACATATTTCAATTTGAGTTGCAATTTTCTTGGTAGATTAGAAAATCTTAGTATATTAGTTACATACTGCTATCGATTGAAAAATTTAGGATCTGACTCTATTCCCGGCGAAGTCATTGCGTACTTTGAGGAGCTTCGTGTGAAGCTTGCCTTTCGCATGTCTCTGATGTTCTTATGCATCTTCAGTATTCTTTCCTACACACGTTATTTTGAATCAATGGAAAGCTTCAGCATGATGGCTGTTGCAACCATTATCAGTGCATGCTGTTTGCTCATCATGAAATCGAATGACCGGAATTATTTACTGGTCTTCTACATTTATTCAATATGCGGTTACATCATTGTTGCTTTTTCCTTGATGGTTTACCACAGCAGGATCCATTTGGTGGATGTGCTATGGTTGATGACTGTTGTATTCCTGGCGTTTTTTACTTTGGGACGCAGATTGGGTTATATCCTTTTGTTTTTGTCAATAATGGTAATTGGCTTGTTTATCTTTCTTCACCTGGATCACCAGATCCGGATATTGAAAGCGCTTACGATTTATCAAAAGATATCTTTGCTGATCGAATTGATTGCCGCCTTTTCGTTAAACTTTTACCTGTTCTATTTGTTTTTGGAGCTGAACAGCTATTCGGAGAAAAAATTACTGGAATCGTACGATCAGGTGAAGGAACAGAACACCCGGATTCTGCTTCAGAATGAAGAAAAAACGACCTTGGTGCGGGAGATTCACCACCGCGTAAAAAACAACCTGCAGATCGTGGTAAGTCTTCTGCGAATGCAAAGCCAGGAAGTGGATAACCCGGAATTCAGAATTTTATTCCAGGAGTCGATCAATCGCATCATGGCGATGTCACTCATCCATCAAAGACTTTATCAAAACGACAATTTATCCCAGATCCGTATCGGGGATTATTTGGATGAATTGATCCGGGAAATCATGAATCTCAGTATTACAGAACAGACGGTAGATTACGAAATCAAAACGGAGGTCGGAAAAATCGGGTTAAAAACATTGATCCCGGTTGGGCTTCTGATCAATGAACTGGTTGCCAATTCGCTGAAACACGCCTTTGAAGATGTAACCGATGCGCGGATTCAGATCGAGATTCAAAGAGAAGAGGATAATTATTTACGGATCACCTATTCTGACAATGGGGTCTGGAAACAGCAAATCGGAAATTCGTCTTTTGGATTGGTGCTGATCGATACGCTGATTGAACAACTGGAAGGAACAAAGGATGTTTGCATGCAGGGATGCGGAACAACCTATACCATGGTAATCCTGAACTTAGAGGAAAAAGATATTTTGGCATAAAAAAAGGATCCGCTGTTGGGGATCCTCGTATTTTTTATTCCGGTTTATAAATCATCCGGCAAATCTGCCTGCTTGTATGATTTTGCTTTCGGTTTCAGTTTGTCTATAAATACGACTCTGAATTTTTCTCCGTCTACTGTAAAGATCATTTCAGAAATACCGTTTGTAACTACCGGGTTGGTTCTTTTTGAATTGAAAAACTTCTTTTCCAGCAAATAGTAAGTTCCATCATCATACTGAAGAAAAACGGAAACCACGCATCCGTTTTCAACGCGCGCTTTACCTGTCAAACATTCAACGCCCTCAGGTGTAAAAAAACTAACGATAACATTTCTATGCATATCATCAGCAACCGTATAAGAACCTCTTTTTGCAAAAGCATCTTCTAATTTCTTAAAACAGTCATCTTGTGCTGATGCGCTATATCCTAAAGTTAAGGTTAGAATGGCAAGTAGAATATTTTTCATAGTTGTTTTTGTGTTAAGGAGCCAGCTCCGATTTTCAAATATAACAAGTTTATCTAAAATGGTAACTGCACTCAATAATTATTTATTTTTGACAAACAATCCCATTTGTAGAGGCATGAAACAAATAGCAGACCATTTTAACGAAGCACTGGAAATTTTGCAAAAATTTAACAACGCAACGAATCATCAATTGATCGGGGATGCCGGAAATATCATGGTCTCAGCGATTCGTTCGGGAGGAAAGATCATTTCATGCGGAAACGGAGGATCCATGTGTGATGCTATGCATTTCGCCGAAGAACTGACGGGCAGATACCGTGATGACAGAAAAGCAATTCCGGCTTTGAGTATTTCGGATCCGTCACATATCAGTTGTGTTGGAAATGACTACGGCTACGATTTTATTTTTTCCCGTTACCTGGAAGCAATCGGGCAGCATGGAGATGTGCTCCTGGCGATTTCCACCTCCGGAAATTCAAAGAACGTGCTTCGTGCCATCGAAGTGGCCAAAGCGAAGGGAATGAAAATTGTGGGGTTGACAGGAAAAGACGGTGGAAAAATGGCCGGACTTTGTGATGTTGAAATCCGGGCGCCTCATTCGGATTATGCGGATAGAGCGCAGGAAATTCACATCAAGGTAATTCACACACTGATCGATTTCATTGAACACCAATTAAATGGTTGAGTTTCTAAGAAGAACTATTCGAAGAACTACTATTCTGATGATTGTGGGGGTATTTACCCTCACATTTTCGGGGAAAATAACCGATGTTATCAAGGGAGAATCGACCTGTGTCTGCTCCTACGACGGATACGGATATTACATCTACCTTACACAGCTTTTCCAGCACAGGAACCTGGATTTCAAACAAAGTGAACTTCAGGCCGTCCAGAATAGGTATTGCAATGGGACGTATGCTTATCAGCTGAAAGAAATGGACAACGGCAACTCGCTGGACATTTATCATATGGGACAAGCCTACCTGGAATTACCTGCGTATGCGGTCGGACACTTCTTTGCTAAAATAATGGGGTATCCCAAAGACGGTTTCAGCAAGCCTTATCACGTGACATTCTTATTGAATGCACTCCTGTTTATTGTGCTCGGGATTTATTTTCTGAACAAAATTCTTCGCTTGTTCTTCTCCGATCAGGTGAGTGCTCTGGTGTTGCTGATAGTGTATTTCGGGACTAATTTTTGGATAACAGCCATTCACTCCTATCAGCTTCAGCATATTTATTTGTTTACATTGATCGGACTGCTTTTCTATTGCCTGTTGAAGTTTAGGGAATTGAAAAGTAAAAAATATTTCCTTGTTGCTGCATTGACGCTCGGATTGATTTCTTCGGTTCGGCCGACCCATGTTTTGTTGGGGCTACTTCCTTTACTGATGCTGCGAAAAGTTTATCCGACGAAATGGGCTTATTGGAAATCAATTTCTTTGTTTCCCCTTGCAGGGTTGCTATTCAATTTGCCACAAATGCTTTATTGGAAAATCCTGGGCGGAAGTTGGTTTATTTTGAATATGCACGTGGAAGAAGTGGTAATTGTGGATCCGCATATCGTTGATTTTTTGGTTAGCTATAAGAAGGGATGGCTTGTGTATTCTCCGGTGTTTTTATTGCTTATTCCGGGATTTATTCAGCTTTATAAGCGACGAAAGGACCTGTTTTGGCCGGTTTTCGGTGTTGTTCTGCTGGCAATCTGGATTTTTGCTTCCTGGGAATGCTGGTGGTATGCGGCCTCATTCGGATCGAGAGCTATGGTAGATTTGTATCCGCTATTGGCCGTTCCATTAGGTTTCGCTATCGTTTATTTGGGAAGAACAAAGATGGTTGCTTATTCAATGATGGTGTTCGTTTTTTTCACGCTGAGTTTATCGGTTTTTCAATCGGAACAGTTTTCAATCGGTTATTTGCATCCGGACAGAATGACAAAAGCTCATTACTGGTATATCTTCGGGAAATATTCGATACCGGATTATACGATGAACCGCTTGGAAATAGATCGTGAGGATACGGACTGGCCTTCGAAAATCCAGGCAGAAACCTTTCATTTCGGGCGGATTGATACGATTGATTTTAGCTTCAAAGGCTTGGTGAGAGTACCGGCTCAAATCCCGACTCTGGTCGATAAAAGATCTCTTTTTCCGAAGTTAAAGACGGATGAAACCTTGCTGGAAGCGCAGATCCGGTATGTGAACGGAGATAGTTTGAATCCCGGAGTCATTCACTTCGAAACATTCAGCAAATACAATACCTATAGCTGGAAAGCTTACTCATTGGTTACTCAGAAGCATGCAGGAGAGACAGATACCCTGGTTGTGCGCTTCAATCTTCCGAGAGTCAATCATCAGGATGATAAGATCCAGATTTATGTTGAAAATCCGGGGCAAAAGGAAGTGGTCATTCAATCCTTAAAGATTAAGGCATTCAGTTTGATCCGTAAGTGACAAGTTTAAAAAGTACAAAAGTTTCAAGTGGTTCAAAGAAATAATGGTTTTATTTGAACAACTTTAACCAATTAAAAACACAATCAACATGAGCTCATTGTCGCATTTTTTTGATTCAGGTGAACAAGCACGCCAAAAAAGCCATTTCAGAAACCTGATTATGTTGGCGCGAATTGACGGGAATGTCAGTTTCGCGGAAAATCAATTATTGAAAAAAATTGCAACCAAGCTTTCTTTGACAGAAGAGCAGGTAACTGAAATTTGCGAAAATCCGGATGATTATCCATTTATACCACCGGTTACCAGGGAAGAACGGTATGAACGGTTTATTCAGTTGATCCAGCTTTTGGTTGTTGACGGGAATATGGATGCCAATGAGACCAAATTGGTGAGAAGGTTGGGAGTTGAATTGGGTTTCACACCGGAACGCATTGACGAGAAATTCCCGATTATCCTGGAGCATTTAAGAAAAGGAATGGATCGGGAAGAAGTGTTGAAAATTGTAATCTAGTACCGAAATCAGCTTTTCTTTTTCAGCTTTTCTTCTATGCGTTTGGTTAAAATCTGGAAAAGCTGTTTGGAATCCTGTTGGTTTAATTTTCTTCCCAGGCGGATTGTTTTTCCCAGATACTCAAACTCGATTCGTTCACCTCCGCGAATCCAGGGAGAATTTTCCCATGCAGCCTGGAAGGAATTTTCCTTTGGAACGGAAACGCGTACTTTTTTGATGTTTTCCAGGTAATATTCTTTTGCTTTTCCGTAGGTTCCGATACTTGTTTTAATGGTCAGGGATATTTTATCCACTTTGATGTATTCCCGGCCATACATGATCCAAAGGAAGGTTCTTCCTACCCGCACAAAGTAATAGAGCCAAAAAACCATGAAAATCCCCAGGATCAGTTTTTCCTGTTGAGAGAATTTGAAAGCAAAATAAGACCAGGTAATAGTTGCTCCGATTGCAAACCACATAAAACACCAAGCACCCATTAAGGCTTTTACAACTCCAATTTGTTCCGGGGTTATAATAAATGTTGTTTTATTTTGGTCGTCGAGATAACTGATCCTGTTTCCAATCCATTTCATGTAACAAAAGTACAATTTTTAGCTACGATGGTACCAGAAAAACGTAGGGGCGGAAAATTTTCCGCCCCTACGTTTTATTTTGTGAATGAATTATTGAATAATCACTTTTTTCTGAGTGATTGCGTTGTTCATTTTTACGTTCACGAAATAAACACCTGCAGGTGTATTATTCGTATTGATTGTAATTACGGATGCGCCGTTCATTTGACCATAGTTTTTGCTGGAAATTTCTTTACCCGCAATGTCCGTAACGGAAATAGTAACCTCACTTTGTTCTGTCATTTGCAAGCTTACGGAAACAGCTGTTGTAGCCGGGTTCGGGTAAACTTGTACCAGGTCATCAATTTGACTCAGGTTGTTTAATCCTGCTGTTACATCTGTTCCGCTTACGAATCCATTGGCGACAGCTTCCGTAATGGTTGCTTTTCCGGCATTATCGATTTTTCCGGCAGGGTTAAACAGCAATCCGACAATGTGGATCTTTGTCTCATCCCAGGTTGCTGGTAAAATAAACGTAGCTGTAATTGTGTGTGTTTCGCCGGCGTTGACTGTAGCAGGAAAACTGTTTGCATAACCGGTAAAACTTGGTTCGATTGCTCTTGCAACATGATCGTAAACCATTTGTGCAGCCGGTACCGGGTTCGGAAGGGATTCAAATCCTCCCATTACACCATTACCACCTCCGGCATAGGCGTTGGCTTGATTATAGTTGCTGCTGGTTCCCGTTACTTCATCTTCAGTCAGAACAATGCCTAATTTATACGAACTTGTTGCTGAAGACTGGAAGTTGGCAGATGTAGACACTTTTAACTCACGGGTTGTTGAATTCCAGGTTGCACCGTTCGTGATCAGTGCTGTTGGAGCCACTTGTACACGTGTCAGGAAATCGCCTTCCATTTCAGAAGGATCGATTACACTCATACGGTCAACCAAAGCCGAAGGATATCCCGAAACCAATCCGCCGATCCCTGCATCGTATTCCGTTACAACCATTGGGTCTCCATTATGAACGGCAATTCCAGCCCAATATTGATCGTACTTTGTTTGCATCATATCCATGAAAACAGCTCCTCTCGGACACCACTGGCACCAGGTTCCCGTTCCTTCTTCTCCTACAACCATTTTCCCGACCGCCGGTGTTAAAGGACTTAAACTAATGGAAAGCACATCGTCATTCGCATCCATATCTGCTCCTGCATTATTTACATTGCTTATGGTAGCAATCATAGGCATTGTCCCGCTTGCAAGTGTCAGTGTGCCGGTCAATGTAACCGTTGTAGTTGCCAGTGAAGCAATATTCAATCCGGTAAAGGCCTGGTGAACATTGTTTCCGTTATAGTCCACGTCCATTTCAAAAGAAGTGATTGGGGTCGTTCCCAGGTTGCGAACAACCACTTTCGGAGTAACTACGTTTCCGGCCAGTGTTCCCTGATCGAAAGATAACCCGTTTATTGCCCCGTTCACAGACGGAAGGGTGTATGGAGTAATCACCGTATGGAAATCATCGATGAAATAACCGCAGCTATACGGAGCGTTTTGGTCCGTAGGATAGATATCGATCGATGCGATTTGGTTTACCGGGTTTGAAAAGGAGCCCACTGAAACATTATCGATAAAAACTTCCCAGTTGTTGGTGTTGAAATTGATCGAAAGGTGGAAATTGAACCAGGTATTTTGAGGATAAGAAGCTCCGGTAAAGTTTAATCCGTCCTGATTGTTGATTACAAGCGATCCGTTGTCATTGAAAAAACAATCCATTGCCCAAACCTGGCCGATGGTTGCATTTTTCTGAAGGTTAAAATACCCCGCTTTTCCGGTTTCAACTTTGATATTGAAATCCATGTCGAACTGACCGGTATTCAAAACTCCGAAATTGCGTACCAAATCCGTTGGTCCTCCTGCCTGTGCAGAGGTAGAGAAATACAGTGAATTGCTTCCGGACACTGCGTCGGCATTTGAAACCAGGACATCTTCCGTTCCCCCGGGAGCATTGCTCCAGGTAGTCCATGCACCGCCGCTTTGCGGACACAGTTTTTGGCCTGCAGTATACGAGTCAAAATTATCGGTAAATGTTTGACCAAATGTTACAAGACTTGATAAGAAACCAAGGGTGAGTAATTGTTTTTTCATAAGTAAGAGTATAGAATATCTCTAAAGATACTAAATGAAAAAGAGAAAAAGGATTCCTTTTTCTCTTTTATTATTGAAATCTTATAACAGATTTAGTTATTTCTTAATAAACTGAACAGGAGTCACTTCGGTGCCCAGGTCCACCACAAAACGATACGCTCCGGCCTGCAGCCCGGAAACATCTATCGGCTTCAGTACGATTTTACCGTTGGTATTCTCCAGCGGGATCTGTTCCATGGGTCTTCCGACCGCATCAAAAATGTATAATGTTCCGGCTTGTTTCGAATAATAGGTCAGGTTTGTCAAATCCGATGAAGGATTAGGAGACAAGGTATTCGGGGTTATTTCCGGTTTGCAGATCACGGACTTTAATTCGGAATAGGTCGAACTCAGGTCCGCATGTATTTCTTTCAGCCTGTAGAAAACCAGTTTGTTCTGCTCTAATGCATCTCTGAAAGTATACTGTTGATTTTCCTCACCGGTACTGGAAGGAGACACTGCTTTTCCGATAATTTCCCAGGCCTCACCCGTATAACTCCGCTGGACTTCATAGGTGTTCGTTGTCCCTAAGGGAGCATCCCAGGAGATAAGTGCGTCACCACTTTCACAGAATGTATTGACCGAGAAATTAGTGGAATTTAACCCCAAAGCGGAACATCCCACGGTTGCAGTTCCGCTAAATGCAATAGGCACGGTGGTTGCAACCGAACTATAGTTTGAGAAACAAATGATGTACTGTGTATTGGCTGCAACGGCCAATGGCGGTTCATAATTCCCCCAATCTCCCCCGGAAGGCAAAGTAGAAGCCAAACCTGTCCCGCCATAATTTACGGCATTCCAGTTGCACCGGACAGGGGCGAGGCTGTTGCCCGAGATTGCACTGCAGGTACTTGGTCCTGAATAGGGATACATGATCCAGTCATAATAACCGGCCTGTGCTCCTCCTGCACCGAATGAAAATGATAAGTTTCCAGCAGTGTAGACATTGATGACCATCCAGGTACTGTTGTTTTCTCCTACCTGAAGGCAACCCATATTTCCACCGCCCCATGGACTCACCGGTCCCCAGAACGGATCATACAACGGATTTCCGTAAGAACCGGAAGCAGGAATTTCGTTGATCGAACCGTATCCGTTCGGGTCAATTTGAAAACCTGCATTGCTGCAAATGTTTACATAGTTTGCACATTCGGATGCTACAACAGGTCCGGTATAAGTACTTTCCGTAACACAGACTGTACCGTTGGTTGCCTGATTGGGAGGACCTGTATTACTTGCATTTGTTGCAAAAATAACGATGAGGTACACCTGACCGATTACCGTATTAAAACTAACGCTTTCATTGTTTCCGTTTGTTGCGGTACTTTGTGAACATCCCAGGGAAGTGAGTGTTCCGCCGCATGTCCCGGATACGACCATTAATCCCGGGTTGGGACCATTTGCTGTCGCATCGGTAATCGTTACGGTCGTATACGTGGAAGTTGCCGTAAATTGGAAGAATCCGTCTACGTCGTCATAACCACAGGAAGGTTCTGAGCTGAAGTTATCAAAGTAAGAAGTCGGAATGGAGTACGAGGTTGGAGTACAAGTTGTTCCCACAGTTAAAGACGGAACTGTTCCGGTGCAATTGTCAGATTGTCCAAAAGTTGCTGCAACCCGACAAATAGCAAGTAATAGTATGAATTTTTTCATGGTTAACGGCAGTTGTTTTTGGATAGGTTAATCATGGCGCCTTCGGTATAAACAGCATCGTAGTAACATGCTATCTCATATCCGTGGTTGGTGAACCAGTTTGTGAAGGTTTGTTCCAACAGATTTTCGTTGGGCTCATAGATCCCCAAAAAGATGTGGGTTGTATTGTCCATCCGGGAAGTTTTCACTCCGGGAATTTGTTTGAATGCGTTGGTTATTTCTGATTGGGCTTCCGAACTGACTTCCGAATCAATAATGATTTTGATGTACCTTTTGGAGCCATCAAGATCGCTTTGCTGAGAATATGCCGAAAAACCAATAGTAGTAAACGCAAGAATTGCCAGTAGTAATTTGATCATGCTTGAATTAGTTAGTGAATAAAGCTAAAGATCAATTTCCTCTCAAGGCATTAAGAATAAATATTTTACGGCTTTGACTGACTGAATGATCAATTTGAGTTAACAAAAAATTAATCCAGGTTTAACGGATTAAGGTCACATTTCCCTTGATGATTTTTTGTTCTCCCTGGACACAGGTTGCCTCCAGGTAATAGTCGTAGGTATCCGGTTTTAAAAGCTTATCCCTGAATGTCCCGTCCCATCCGATGTTTTGATCGGTTGTTTCAAATACCATTTCTCCCCAGCGGTCAAAAACCCGGAACAGGATCTTGGTCGCGATGGCACTTCTGACATACAGGACATCGTTTTCCTGATCTCCGTTCGGAGAAAATGCATTGGGAACGTAAACATATGTCCGGTCACAAACCACCTCCAGGACATTCACTTTTACCGAAGCGGACTTGGTGCAGATCCCATCGGTAATGCTTACCACGTAAGTCATTGTTTGTTCGGGAGTGGCTTGGGTGATTTGACTGTACGGATTGGATAAGCCTGTTTGCGGGAACCAGACATAGGAATAACCTGCCGGTGAAGCGGTTAAGGTACTGCTGCCTCCCGGAACAATGTATTCCGGATTTGCCTGGGCAGTAACTGCTCCTGAAATACTTCCAACCGTAACAAATATGGAATCCCGGTCAAAACAACCGTTTGAGCCGCTTGCATCCACATATACCCATTGACTGACAGGCGGATTTGCAATCACCACATTTTGCTGCGGAGTAGGAGTGAGAATATTCGCAGGACTCCAAGTATAATTAAAGGTAATTCCCGGAACCTGGATCAAAGCGGTGAGCGTTGTGGGCTCATTGAGGCAAATGGAATCATTTCCGGTTATGTTCAGGCTTCCGCCTATGAAAAAGACCGTGACACTGTCTATTTTGGAACAATAGGCATTTCCGGCCCTGACGTAATAGGTTGTGGTTGCTCCCGGAGTAACGTTAATGACCGAATCAGCGACCGTTGGATTCAATGTATCCGTGAATTGCAGATTGGATGACCACACAAAATAATCTGCCGTACCGGTTGAATTTGCAGTGAAAGTAAGCGGTAAGGGGGAACAAAGTATTGTGTCGTTGGAAACCGCCAGTTGTATTTCCGGCAGAACGGTAACGGTTATTTCTGCAGTATCGGTCAACAAACAAACGGAGTCAGTCACCATTAATCGCACAACATACGTTCCCGGATTGGTATAGGTGATGGTTGGCGAATATTCTGTGGATGTTCCCTGGCCGTTTCCAAAATCCCATTCATACGCATCGGATGGAGGACTGGTATTGGTAAATGTCACTGTAAAATCTTCGCAACCGTTTACATTGTCGGTGGTGAATTCGGCCTTCGGCAACAGCTGGAAATCAAATTTAAATACGAGGTTGTTGCAGTTGTTGTTGGTTCCCGGGCCGGTATTCAGATTGAGATTGGACCAGGCATTAGGAGTTGTTGGGAAATCACTGTTCCCACCGCATCCGCCACAAACAGATTGATAGACCACGCCGTTTTTATCAAATCGGGAAGTTCCGCCGTCTACATGTTCTTCCGCTGCATTTCCGCCAAGGTAACTTCCGTATAACAAACCGGAAAAATCCCGTTTGTAAACAAACAGGTAAAAATCGAAACCATTGGGCGGGGTACTTTGAAATGCATCCGAACTGATGGGCATGCCGGCCAAAGCAATTCCGCCGGGCAACACACTCCCTCCCCAACCGGAAACATACATATTCCCGCAAATATCAACCAGGAAAGCTGAAGGTGAAATATTGATGTTTGGAGCGCCGTTCCCGAAAACAGTGGAATTGACGATGGAAGTCAGTGTAGGATTTAATTTTGCGATAAACTGGCTGCTTCCGGGATAACTTTGAGAGTTGATCACCGGAAAGTTTCCACCTGCAGATTGTCCTAAAACAAAAATCTCATCGTTCCGGTTGATTTCTACGAAAAAGGCTTGATCGTACTGATTGGCCCCGATATACGTACTTTGTATCAGCGTTTGTCCGTTTGGAGTCAGTTTCCCGACAAATCCATCTGATTTTCCGCCAAGGTAGTTGGGGTTCAGTCCGCCGGTCGTTCCGGGAATATTGGAACTGGACGTTCCTCCGGAAAACACCACATTATAGCTGGAATCAATTTTGACGGAGTAGCAGGCATCGTTGTTAGTCCCTCCGAAGTAACTCCCCCAAAGCATGGTGCTCAAATCGGAGGAAAGTTTGAATACGACCCCGTCCTGTTGTCCGCCAAGGGCAGCCTGGAATGGGTTCATTGTGGGGAAGTTTGCTGAACGGGTGCACGAAGCAACCAGGCAGTTTCCAACCGAATCGATCATGATCTCGCCACGAAATTGGTCTCCGTAATTTGTGGTTAATGAATCGTAAGCTGCTCCCGAAGAATAATTTCCCGAACTAATCTTGTAATTAATACCGTCATTTGCTGAACCACCCACATAGGTTGAAGCCAGGAGGTTGTGCCCGTTTGCACTGATTTTCGATACATAGATATCAGTTCCCTGGCTACCGAAATTGGCGCCGTTGAATTGGACGTTGATCGTGGAGCCGCCGCCATGTGTGCTCTGGAAAGGATTTTGCATCGGGAAATCAGTAGATGCTGTAATGCCAAGCACATAAATATTGTTCAAGCGGTCACAAATTAAACTGTGAACGGTTTCTGTTCCCTGAACGGTATTTCCTCCTCCTAAAAATGCGGTCCAGATCATATCCTGTCCGTCCGGTGTGTATTTGGAGATAAAGACGTCTGTTGTGTTCAAACCATTGTAGGTCAAGGTAAAATTGGAAGTGACATCGAAAGCGGCAGGATCCGGAGTCGGATAGGAATTTCCAAAAATGGTTCCTCCCGAATAAGCTGAGCCATCGTAACCATAAGTTGCGGTCATCCCGAAATTGTCAGTCGGGGAACCCGAATAGGTCGCGAATACTAATACCGGATCGATAATGATCGTGGCATTTTCATCGTGTTTTCCCAATTCGAAAGAAACGATATCCTCTTTCAAAATGAATTTGCATGGAATGGAGTTCAATTTTCCGTTCAGCATTTGATATGCGATCGGTTTTTTTTCGGTAATCTTTCCGAGGTCGGTTGAGAGAATCAGGTTTCCGGATTTGTCAAGCACGATGTTTGAAAATCCTTTCATCTTCAGTTGAATCTGTTTGTAATCCGTTCCGGGGGCACACCACAATTCGTATTTGAATTCGGATGCAGCATCGATGACTTTGAGATCAATATTCGGATAAAAGTTCTGCAATGTGGCTTCCTGGTAGCTGTTTACGTTGCTCGCCCATTTGGAAGGGTCATTTCCGATGAAGTAGTTGTAATAGTATGAAAGCGGCTTCTCTTTTTTGATTTCGGAGACTTCCTGAGAGTTTAGAAATTCAACTCCGACGAGGGTGCCTCTGAACTGTGAACTCGATTCATCGGAAAAATGCTCGGTATGTGCCTTTTTCAGGGAGGAATAATCCCGGATATCATAAATGAAACCGTGTTGTTGCACCCAGATGTTGTTTCCCTGGGATTTGGACTGGAACAGTACTTTTTCGGCCCATTGCCCTTTGTTTTCAATCAATGCATAATGCGTAGAATGCTGATGCACGATTTCCTGAGCATACAATCGCGTGCAAAAAACAAGGATACAAAAGATTCCAAAAATCGGCTTCATAGTTGAAAGATATGAAAATGTTTAAAAAGGTTGCATTTTTGAGTATAACTTTTGCCAATCAAATTGCTGTGGTTATATTTGATATAAATTCGAGCATATGACAACTCAATGGGTCTTCAACGAAGTTGCAACAATTACGGAGAAAAATATCCAGCATTTAAAATCGAAGTTTTCAAACTATTCCGAAAACCAATTGAATTGGAAGCCCAATCCTTCAACCTGGAGTGTTGCTGAGATTTTTGCTCATTTGAATGCTTATGCCAGGTTTTATCATACAACTTTAAATGACCGTATTGACAAAACCCGTTTTCGGGTTCCGCGGATCAATTATACGTCTTCTCCGCTTGGAAAATCTGCCTGGATGTCGATGAAACTCGGGAACGCCCGCAATGTGAAACGAAAATTCAATGCACCCGGCGAGTACAATCCTTCGGTAAATCCTGCTTTGGTGACGGGCGAAGAGATCAAGACCTTGCTGCAGGGGCAAAACGATTTCCTGTCGATTATTGAAAAATCGGTGGCGGTTTCGTTGAAGAAAGTCAAGGTGCCGATCTCCATTTCGAAACTGGTGCGTTTGCGATTGGGTGATGCCTTGTTATTTGTGGCTTATCACAACGACCGGCACATGGAACAGGCACTCAAACTGACGAAAAATCCTCAATTCCCTAAAAAGTGAGCAGAATACATGCGTTTTGTAAAGCAAGCATTGCTCCCGTTCGCGGAGATGCCAGTGACCGGGCTGAAATTGTAACACAGCTTCTTTTCGGTGAGTTGGTTGAAATATTGGAAGTAAAAGAACAATGGCTGCATATCCGTTCGTTTATGGATGGCTACGAAGGCTGGATCGACTCGAAACAGGTACAGGACTTGCGTGACAAAGAAGTTTCCCGCTGGCTCGACGGGTTGGTGGTGGAGCATTCGGAATTCCGCTTCGTAGAAGGACCGGAAGGGAAACAAGTCTTACCGAAAGGTTTTTACCGTCCGGGAGATGGAGAGGGTATTTTCCAAATTGGGAAATTCGAATACCGCTTTTTGAACGAACCGGATGCTGATCCGGATTCCCTGATCGACTTTGCGCTTACGTATTTGAATGCCCCGTATCTGTGGGGAGGAAAAACCATGTTCGGGATTGATTGTTCCGGGTTTATGCAGCAAATCCACCGGGTTTTCAATTACCAGCTTCCCCGCAATTCTTCGCAGCAGCAGGAAGTAGGACAGGAAATTGATTTCGAGGACCGCGAAGCCGGCGATTTGGCCTTTTTCATTTCAGATGCCGGGAATATTCACCATGTGGGATTGCTTATCAATAAAGACGAGATCATTCATGCACACGGATATGTCCGCATTGACGACTTTAGTTCCAAAGGAATTACGCGCAAAATTGATGAAGTGCATTCACACAAACTGCATTCGATCAAACGATTGTAAGAAGACTCGTTTTTTGAGGAAATCGAACTATATTTGCCAGACTTAAAAGGGGTCAAATCTTCTTCGCTCTGTGCCTTCGCTGAAGCTTCAGCATAAGCGTTATGAGCTTCGAAGGTTGAAAAGGTTCAAACCAGCAGTAGATCATATCTGATTTCTGCGGTTTAAAAGATTGATCTTTAAGGATAGAAAGTAAATTGGAATAGAACAATAAATTAAAATAAGCATGAAACGCGATCAGGAAGTATTTGACTTAATTGCTGCAGAAAGACAGCGTCAGGAACATGGAATCGAACTAATTGCCTCTGAGAATTTTGTCTCTGATGAGGTGATGGAAGCAATGGGTTCCGTATTGACTAATAAATATGCAGAAGGACTTCCCGGAAAGCGTTACTACGGAGGTTGTGAGGTCGTTGATAAAGTAGAACAGCTTGCAATTGATCGTTTGTGTAAATTATTCGGTGCTACCTGGGCCAACGTGCAGCCGCATTCGGGAGCGCAGGCAAATGCCGCCGTTTTCCTGGCATGTTTGAAGCCCGGAGATAAGATCTTAGGTTTCGATTTGAGCCACGGAGGACACTTAACACACGGTTCTTCGGTGAACTTCTCCGGAAAATTGTACGAACCGCATTTCTATGGTGTAAGTAAAGAAACCGGTTTGGTGGATTACGACATGATGGAAGAAGTGGCGAAGCGCGAAAAACCAAGAATGATCATTTGCGGTGCTTCGGCTTATTCCCGTGATTGGGATTATGCACGCATCCGCAAGATAGCTGATGAAGTAGGCGCATTGATCCTGGCAGATATTTCACACCCGGCAGGGTTGATCGCTGCGGGATTACTGAACGATCCTTTGGACCACTGCCATATCGTAACTACAACGACGCATAAAACCTTGCGCGGACCACGCGGAGGGGTGATTATGATGCGTCACAATTTTGACAATCCGTTCGGGTTGAAATGGAACAACGGGAACCCGAAATCGATGGGCGCGCTACTGGATGCAGCGGTATTCCCGGGAATCCAGGGCGGACCATTGGAGCACGTGATTGCAGCGAAAGCAGTGGCATTCGGCGAGGCTTTGTCGGACGGATACAAAACATACATGGCGCAAGTGAAAAAGAACGCTGCTTTGATGGCGGAAGAATTCACCAAATTGGGATATAAGATCATTTCAGGAGGAACAGACAATCACAGTATGCTGATTGATTTGCGCTCCAAGGGAGTAACCGGGAAAGATGCGGAGAACAACCTGGTTTTGGCAGATATTACGGTAAATAAGAACATGGTTCCGTTTGATACCGAATCGCCGTTCGTGACTTCCGGTATACGTGTAGGAACACCGGCAATCACTTCACGCGGAATCAAAGAAGCAGAGATCCCAACGATCGTGAAACTGATCGACCGCGTATTGATGAATATCGGTGACGAAGAAACGCTCAAATCCGTGCGTTCGGAAGTGAATGCGTTGATGAGTGCACGACCGTTGTTTACGTGGTAGAATGATACATGGATATGAACTGGGGCTGCGATTCATCGCAGCCCTACGTGTTTTAGGATAGGTCGTTCTCATTCCAATTTTTTGGATTATCCCGGATATATTTGCAAATGCGTTCAAATGAATCAGTATCATGAATGATATGATCGTAATAATTTCTTTGCCAAACTTCATGAATTGTTGTGTGTTGTCTAATCCATTTTGTAACACCGATTTTAAAACCCCGAACAATCGATCCGATTGTTTTTGTTGGAGAAGTACATCCGGATTGAGGTTCCAGTAGGGGCGAAAAATTTTTCGCCCCTACTGGATTGTAAATAATCTCAATTATTCCATGAATATGATTAGGCATGATGACAAAATCAAGCAATGTAGCATGTGGGAAATGTTCCGGGATTTCTAACCAGCATTTTTGAGCAATCAATCCAGCTTCATTTAATTGCATGAACCCATTCTTTATTTCTCCGAATAATTTATTTCGGTTTTCAGTGTTTAGCGTGATAAAATAGAGACCTGCACTCGCATAATCGTGTCCGTTTAATCTCCTGCTTTGGCGTTTATGAATAGCTGAACTGTACATCGTTTAATCATTTTTTTGCATTCCCTATATAATTTAGCCAAAAAGATGATATGTATAAACAAGAAAGGACGGAAATTTTCCGCCCTTTCTTGTTTTGTTTGAATATCAATTAAACATCAAATTTCCTTGCCAAAAGCTTTGCGGAAACTTTATAAGATGCCGTAAACGTAAGCCCTTTTTGTAGTGTGGTAAAAGTCATCAGTACTTTTTTATACCACGATGGATCAGTGGCTTTCTTTTTGAAATGCTCATGCTCTTCAATATCGAATAAAACACCATCAAGCCATGCCTGAATTTCATAGATTCCGATCCCAAAGTATTCTGCTCGGTCCAATACGATTGCGAAATCCCATTCGTTGAAATGGAGATTGGCCGCCTCGTCGAACCCATCATTCAAGTTTTTCAAATCATTAAATACTTTTTGTTCCAAGAATTCAGCCTGTTCCATGATACATCTTTTTTGCGAAGGTACGCAGAATAAAGCGCTTTATGGCTAAAAACGGTTCGAATCGCGATTAACCGGACAGGCATTTTAAGAATATCAAAGATTTGTAGGGTTACAAAAAAAGAGGCAACCCGCCGTGGCGGGCACCTCTGATTATCTGCGAGTCTGTGGGAGAAGATGATGAGTGGTTAATCACCTCCCATACTCGTTTTTTTTATGTGGTTTAAGCTCTTTTGCAAAAGGCATCCCAGGTTGTCCAGAAATGTGCGTTGATGGCTCCCGGCATCGGGTTGGTACTGTCTGCCACAATCCCTACCATGGAAGCGCAATTGCTGTTGCAACCGATCTCGTTGGAGCTTCCTTGTTGTGGTGGAATCTGGCGCCATGAATTGGTAGATCCGCTCCATAATTCAACTTTGATATCAAAAGTTCCGGAAAGTCCCGGTGTTTGGATCTGCTCCGTCGGGTTATCGCTGGAAATGCTGGCACTCCAGTTTCCCTGGGAGAAAGTGACCTGCCATTTGGTGATCATTTTTGAAGTGTCGTTTTGTGGGGATAAATACACCCAGAATTGTGCGCCGTTACCCAATTGGATAGTTCCCGACGAGTTTGCAATACCTGCTGACATAGTGAATAGTTTTAATATTTAGCTCCTACTCTTAGGCTTTTCGGAAACCGCCCACCTTCACCGTTTTTTCCTTCTTCCGGACCGGCCGCGTCCGTCTGAAAGGCTTGAGTGAATAGTGTGAACCGAATGTAGGGAATTTTTGGAGCTGCAAATTGCTTTTTGTCATGAGGTGGGGGATTGGTGTCATGAACGTGCTGATTGGTTACATGGAATAATGGTTTGCATCTGCGGTGCATTTTTTTACCACTGATGCACAGATTTTTTAGCGCGCTTACCAGTCGCGCTTATATGGGTGTTATGAACGCGTGGAATGGTTACATAGAATAATGGTTTGCATCTGGGATGCATTTTTTTACCACTGATGCACAGATTTTTTAGCGCGCTTACCAATCGCGCTTATATGGGTGTTTTGAACCTGTGGATTGGTTACATGGAATAATAGTTTGCACCTGCGGTGCTTTTTCTTCCCACAGATGCACAGATTTTTTAGCGCTTACCCCGAGTAACTCGGGACAGGCAGTCGCGCTTTTTTCTTTTACTGCTATCCAGACGAAATCCTTGTCCAATAAGTGAAGCAAATGACTAATACTGCCAGGGAAAAGAAAGAGGCGACCGGTAGGCGCCTCCCTTTTATCTGTGCATCAGTGGTAAAAAGAAAAGGTGCGGCTGTCGAAGACGGCACGCACCATGTATGTCTGTATTATGCGGTAGTTCCATTATCCCGGTCCCGGGAAGAATGCGGGAGGGCGGTCCGTGCATGCTGATAGATCAGCACAAAATCCGGATGGTCTTTTTTAAACACTTTGATCAGCCGGTCGATGCGGTCGCGGAGGATCTCGCTTATTTTCGCCTGTACCTCTTCAATGGCCTGCGTGATCCCTTTTCGGCGCAGCAGTGCCATGCGTGTTGATTCCACCAGTTCCGGCAGTTCGTCCATCTTTGCGATCAATGCAGTTGTAAATGCCGGGGTGATACCGTATGTTTCCAGTGACGAACCGTGAGCCAGCAAGTCGTTTTTGAGATCGGCGGCGTGTACCTTTGCTTTCCCGATGGTGAGGCGACCCAATTTCGATTTGGAGACCTTGTTGCGTTCCCGCAACCCCATGTTTTCACTGTCTTTCCCAAGCAGGTAGAGCGCCTGGTGCACCAGCAGCATCTCATCGAACAACTCCCGCATCGATTCTTGTTTTTCCAGGGTCACGCCGGTTGTTGCTACCGATTGTTCGCTCAGTTTCGTATCCAGGACCGAGAGTTTACTTTCGAATTGCTGAACAGCCGTTGCAAAAGCAGGGACACTGATCCAGATCGTTTGATTTTCTTCCAGCACCGTATGTACACTCCCGAACATACTGCGCTTGTTTAAAGTGGTTTTATTCATGACTTTCAAGATTTAAAAGTTCTATTGTGAGCCTTGGAAAATACGTGCCAAACTCCTGAAAATGAATTGTTAACAGCTGTTAATCAGGCGTTTTGTTGATTGAAAGGTACTTCTGCGCTTTTTTTTGCGGGATTTGGATTATCCAACGGATGCGTTTGCAAGGGCGATTTCCTATTTTATTAGCACTTACTTTTTTCATTGCCAAAAAAGTAAGCAAAAAGGCTAGGCCTGTACTCAAAAATCTGTAAACTACGCGGCTTTACGCGAAAGCATTCAAAACTCATCCGACGACTACGTGTCGGACTCAAACAGCGAATGCTTTTTACGCTTCACTTGCTTGTTTACGACGATTTTCAGCGTAAGGGCCGTTTTTGATCCGTGTTATATGTAGATCATTCTTGCTTTCAAACGCGTAAATTGTGTTATGCTAATTACTAGTCAACCACTCTTGCAAGACACCTGTCTGCTTTCGAACGAACTTCGGCGGCTTTCGCTTTTGTTCCGGCTGTCTTTGATTTTGTTTCGGACGCTTTCGATTGCACTTAGCCCGCGTTCGATTTTGTTTCGGCGGTCGTTGCAAGCGTTTCGGATCGCTTTGCAGCAGATGTGTGCGTCTTTGTAAGCGCTTCGGTTGTGTTTGCAGGAGTTACGTGCGCTTTCGATTGGCTTTGCGGAGACATTGTAAGTGCTTCAGGCACCTGCGGTGCTTTTTCTTTTCCCGCAAATGCACAGATTTTAAGCGCGCTTACCAGTCGCGCTGATTTATTCTATTTAGTATAGCTTTTACCGTTTCGATTAAAAAGGATAGGTTGTGTGTGGGGGATTTTGATTGGTTTTGCGGGGAAGGATTGGGGGATTGAAAATAGTTTGACTTTGTATCCAATCGGATATAGATCAGATGATTCTTCCAATTTATATTGCGAGTATAAATGGATATATGAAAACGAATATCATCCTTCTCATACAAGATGACATCAAAATTTCCCGCTTGATCGGTGTATTGGAAAACCTGGATATTTCAGCCGGCAGCTATTATTTGGGAAATGTGACGGTGATCTTCTCGCTGATGGGAATCAGCAACACCGAAGCAAACCAGGAGTTCTACCAATTACTGATAGAAAAGGCGGATGATTTGGAGAATTACCGAACGCCTAAAGCCTTGATGGAACTTGCGGAGGAAGTTTATGGGAAGTTGGGGGAGTTGAGTTGAAGGCTTAGCAAGCTACAAAGCATTCCCGGTGGTGCCAGCGTAAGTTTTCTACGGAAGGATAATAATCGGTGTTTTTGGGCAGCAGGATTTGTTTTCCGTTAAATTGGCCCAGGGAGTATGGGGAATCGTTTTCCGAAACAGCCGGTGAGATCTTTACCAAATAATCTTCCGTAATGGTGATCAGTCCGCGGTCGTAAGCCCGGTGCAGGTTGGGCGACAAGGCAATTCCGTTGGTAATCGTATCGTCTTTGGAAACCGCGAACGGAATGAGGTGGCAGGCATCGATCATCTGCGCGTTGGTAGAAGATTCGATCCGCATGCCGGAAATGGCGCATTGGTAGTTGTAAATCTTCGGCACTTCCCGTTTGAAAACGCCTCCCCGAACAAACACTTCTTCCTCGAATTCTTCTTTGGAAAGCGTTTCTTTCAGTTCATCAATCCGTTTGCGGTAAATCACCGGATCTTCCCGCAGGATTTCCGTTTCCAGTTGGGAAAAGAGATCCGTTTCCAAGGAACGGAACCGGCCTTTGGTTTCCGGGAAATATTGGTCGAGCAGGGCTTCTTCAAGTACCGTGCGGTGAAGCGGATCGAGCATTTGTGCAAAAACTGTCGGTTCGATTTCGGCAAAAGCTACACTTTCTTTCAAGGCGTTCAGGCTGCGGATGCTGTTCGATGAGGTAACGGGAATTTCCATACCGCCTGATGTAACCAGTTTCCAAAACGGCTCCGACTTCATGTGGTAGAAGGGCAGGGCAAAGTTCGGGATATGAGGAGTAACCACCAGCCTGCTCCAAATGGATTTGAATTCCAATACCAACTCCGGAGTAATAGCAATACGGTTGTTGAGAATCTCGCCCTTGCGGATCAATTCTAAAATAGCTAAAAGCAGAACCGGCTTGTGCGGCGCACCGCCGTATTTGTAATCGCGGCGGAGACGGTTGAAGGGGTGGGGCATTGTAGTTTAATAATATCCGGAATGACAATATAGATTAATCATCTTGTTTAGTTTCCTCCTTTTTATCGGTCTTTTCCTTTGTTTCTTTTCGTATCCCTTTCATTTCATCTAATTGTTTAAGAGATTTTAGTGCTTTAGTCAATAACAGAGCTATTATTGGCATTACCGTTATCAGAATTATTATCAAAGGCCATTTAAATACTTCTCCTTTATCCAAAATAGACAAGTCAAATTTTGAAGTCATAAATGCAACCAGTGCAACCGTGAAAGTTGTCATTATTGCCAAAGTAATACTAAAGAATTCTTTCGTAATTGGTCTAGATTTTTCGATATAAATTACTTCCCTTTTTTGATCATCCGGCTCTTCAACTATATCTAATTCCTTTAATTTTGATGTTAGCTCACAATATTTGAGTTTGCTTTCTGAATTTAAAAAAGGAGTATCAAGTATTTCTTTCGTTAAATCTTCTGCCAATTCATCGTTTTCATAAAGATCATTTATTTCAACACCATATTTTCTGGCTGTTGAAAAGATTACCGAGTCAATCAAATCTTGACTTGGCAGATTTTGACCTACAATCAATGGGCGAATGCAATATAATAGCTCCTTATTTGCCATTTCTATTTTCTGAGTGTACTCTTTATCTTCTCTGCGTGTAAAAATTTTATTAGTTATTAAGAACACGATAAGTCCACTTATAACTCCACCTCCAATTCCAATTGTCCAGGAATTCGTTAAAAATTCTATCATAATGATTTATTTATTAGGTGTACCAAAACCTTTTCGATTACTCTTTATCCATTGTTTGAATTTCTTTATTGCAAGAGCTAATAGAACTCCACTTATAGAGCATGTTTTCTTATGGCAGCAACTATACTTTCTGTCCACCAATTAACATTCTCTTTCGATCTAGATGTAACCTCCCGAGAAACGTTAATTTGTCCTCTTGGAACTACTCCCACGATTGGTATCGAATTTTTTAATGCAATGTCCATCTCCCAAATCATCCAGTCGCTATAAGAAGCATAAACACCTGCTAGAGCAAGAACAATGTTTGAATCGGTTATCCTATTTTTAAGTACTGTTTTAACATAACTTGCGTTTACTGAGTTAATAGGGATTTTTTTTGACGCCTCTAAAAATTCCACATTAAAATAACCCCTTGCATTCAATAGCCTTTGTAACGCTTCAAGGTCATTTGAATAGTCCCATGCATGACTAACGAAAATTTTAAACGGTTTTGCCATAGTTTATTAGTTAAGTAATCCTTTAATATGATTTAATGAATCTTGGTATGTTTCAATTTCCCAATCTAAAGGTTTAAGTTTTAAAAATTGTTCATCATAAATTTTGTGTTCTTCCACATTTCCGATTGCATAATAACAATTTGAAAGTGTTGCAGTAATCCATTTAAGATCAGTTCTTTTATAAAAATCCTCGTCTTCCTTAAGTTTCTCAATGATGTTAATAATTTCCTTTCTTGTGTTCTTTGCAGAAAACCCATAATAAATCTTTTCATTCGAATCAGTTGAAATTTCTGCTTTTAGATCTAGACATAAAGCATAGTTTTCTCCTGTGTAATAATCTTGATTTATTGTAAATCCTCTTTTGTAATACTCAATTGCTCGATCCAAATATTCAGGGGTTTCTTTATTTTGAAGCCAAAGCCTTTTATATATAGCTCCAGTGATTCCTAATGTTTCTGGATCGGTTGTATTTCTATCCTCAGGTTCGAGTTGTCTTATTATTCCTAATGCGTCGGTTAAGGCGATATTTGGATTTACTGTTTTATCTTTGTAAGTACATAATGCTAATTGTTGGATGAAGTAATTATCATTTTCAACTTTTTCACTAGCTTTTTTCCAAAATTTAGCAGCATCAGAAAAGTTGCCATTTGCCATTTCAATTTTTGCTTTTTCCGACAAAGCGAAAATGCTTTTCTCTTTGTCGGCTAGTTCTTTTATAATTTCAACATATTCTTCTGGTGGCAGGACATATGGTTGCACTCCTCTAATATGATGAAATAAAGGACTGTCTGTTTCTTTTGCTTTGTCAACTTCAATTATCAGATTGGTTAATGCCTTGACACATCTCTCTGTTTCTGTGACACCGATATCTTCCCCCATATGAGAATAAGTAAAAGTCTTATTATGATTTAAATCAAATGGTATATTACCATCCTTCTCTTTCATAATTATTGTAGAAAATGGTTTCGCAGCGTGTCTTATACCAAGTTCGTAAATAGCATTAGGATTGAAAGTAGTAATGTCAGCAATCACTAAATCTGCGTGAATTAAAAGGGCGTACATACTTTTGTCGATAATTCCAGATTCTAAAACCTCATCACCTCTAATACATGTGAATCCAGACTTTTCCACCGCTGGTTTAATAATACTATTGTAAGTGACATCTAAGTCAAAAGTTTTTCCTAAAGTGGGATCGGTTTTTTTTCCATATCCCATTATTACAAAGCAGATTTTTTCCATATTTTATTTTTAGTTTACTTATTCTTCTCGGATGGTGCTCGTATAATTTATATTAGCTAATAAACGCTTCGATTTTATATGTTAAATCTTTTATTAATTGTTCAGGAGTTTCATAAACAATATGTTGCAATGGTTTGATGTCAAAATGTGCATTTTCAAATTCTTCTTTGCTACATGTGTAAATTACTTTTTTACCTTGACCCAAAGCGAATCCGCTTTCAAAGTATACGCCATTGCTGTGAAATGAAAAATCGGCGATACAGAATTTACATTTTTTGAGTGAGGCAATAATTTCGTCATTGATTGTCCGTTCACTATCAATTATTTGTTCATCTATTATAACTGCTTCATAACCTGTGTTATGTAATGCCTTTCGAATAGCTTCTCGAGTATGTTTAGTTGACGGGTTAAATGACATTGCGATGAAACATTTATTCGATTTTTCTCCCTCTTCTGTAAGTTCAATTGTTCTGCTTAATCCAGAGTGAGTTAAATTGAGAGTAACAATTGTTCCATCAGTGGCGTTTTTAACCAAATTTATAAGACCTTGCTCTGCCAAGCTATGAATATAAAATGCGCATTCCTCAGGATTCTTGAAGTAATTTTTAAGAACGAAGTCGTTTTCTCTTATGTTAAGACACATAGACTCTCCATCGTAGTTTTGTAGATTGAATAAAAATAGAATCAAATTATCGAGTTTTTCTTTTGGTGATTTAGGGTAATCAGCAGTTCTCAAAAACTCTTGTAATACAACTGTTTCTCCATCGGTAATTTTGGAGGGAAGATTACAGTCCTCGGAAATAATTTCTATTCTTTCCGGCCATTTTTTATTCGCAATTAAACCTTCAATAATGTGAGTGGGAACATTAAAATCAATTTTACGTCTACAGTTATAACAGATAAAAATATCAACCTTTTGATCAGCTATATTTAATGTATAATATATGTGATTTGTAAGATGTTTTGAGTCGATGTCTCGACCGGTTAGAGGGCATTTGTCTTGCATAACTTTATTTCTTTTTCAACAAGGTTTATCTACGATAACTTGTTCATATGTGTAATTACTTAAGCAATTGTCACGTTTACTATTTCTTTTAATGAAACAAAATTTATCCCCCTTCCGCAAAGCCAAAGAAGAATTCCTTTTCCTCCGAAATTCCAAGTTTTAAGGTAGACTCGATCAAATCCACGGGATCCTGAGCATAAGCAGCAGTAGTAGCGCCGAATACCAGCAACGCAAGAGCTATTAATTTCATTCGTAACAATAAGGTTTCGGTACGAATCTAATGAAAGGGATAATTAGTTGGTGCTTTGGGGTTCATTTTCAGTATTTACCACATGGGGGAAATGTGGTTTTCCGCACCCGTAGGCACGCGATCCCGAATTGGTCGGGACAGGTTAATCGCGTGCCTACGGGTGCCATTTTTTCGGGTTATCCCGGATGTATTGACAGATGCGTTCATAGGATTCTGTATTTCGAATGATGTGATCGTGGTAGTTGCGTTGCCATACATCGTGAACGGTTGTGTGATTCCGCATCCATTTGGTAACGCCGGTTTTGAATCCACGGATAATTGATCCGATTGTTTTTGATGGCGATTTGAAATTGGGTTGGTCATTATGTAGGGGCGAAAAATTTTTCGCCCCTACATAATTTGGATTGTAAACAATTTCAATAATTCCATGAACATGGTCCGGCATGATTACAAATTCGTGCAATGCGGCATGTGGAAAATGTTTCGGAATATCCAACCAACAATTTTGGGCAACTAATCCGGATTCATCTAATTTCATTATTCCATTGATGATTTCACCAAATAATGGACGATTGTTTTCAGTTTTTATAGTAATGAAATACAGACCTTCCTTTGCATAATCATAACCGTTTAACCGTTGGCTTTTTCTTCTGTGAATAGGGTGATTGGACATGTTTTTTGATCTTTCCTATATAATTTAATAAAATATATCATTAATATGATACCATGTGGGTACGCGATTAATCGCGTGCCTACCAGGATTTCTAAATATTTTTTATATTCACCTATCCAAACCAATATTCACATGCCTCAACAAAAAATTATTCATTTCCTCCAACAAATCGGAATACCGGTCATAGAAACGGAATTGCCGGATAACTGCTTTTTACCGGGTTTGGCTATCGAACGGAATGCGATCCTGATGGATCCGCAACGTATGAAGTTTCCAGGCGATTTGCTGCACGAAGCCGGGCATTTGGCGGTGACCGAAGAAAAATTACGTCCTCTGATCGGAACAGAAGAAATGGATCCCGGTTGGCCAAGTGATGGCGATGAGCTGGCGGCGATCCTGTGGTCGTATGCCGCGCTCAGGTACCTGGAATTGGAGCCGGAAGTGGTTTTTCACCCGGAAGGGTATAAGAATGAGTCCGAATGGCTGATCAAACAATTTGCCAATGAGAACTATATCGGTCTTCCCTTGCTGGAATGGATGGGATTTTGCCATTCGTTTGAAAAAGAGGGGGTAGCGCCTTTTCCACACATGGTTAAATGGTTGAGATGAGTAAACACGCAATTACCAAATACCTGAAATTTCCCGTGCAGTTCGATGAACAGCGTTTGGTGCTGGATTTGGCCAAAGCCATGGAAGGACAATGGGTCCCGCATTTCAATACGGGAGGATATACCGGGAACTGGAAAGCGGTTTCCCTGTATGCTGCCGATGGGAACGAACAAAACATTTTCGCACATTTGCAGGACCAGTCGGCTATTTCCGAAACGCCGCTCATGAAGGAATGTACTTATTTCCGGGAAGTGCTGGACTATTTTCAATTTCCGGTCCTTTCGGTACGCTTGCTGCGGCTGGAAGCGGGGGCAGTGATCAAACCGCATACTGATCACGAATTAGGCTATGAGGACGGGCAGTTCCGCCTGCACATTCCCATTGTGACCAACCCGGAGATTGAATTTATTTTGGATGGCGAACGGTTGACCATGCTTCCCGGCGAATGCTGGTACACGAATGTGAATTTGGTGCATTCGGTGGCGAATCGCGGAAGAGAAGACCGGGTGCATTTGGTGATCGACGGTGTGCGGAACGACTGGACGGATGAATTGTTCTTCTCTCTTGCCCCGGAGTCCAGTTTTGAAGTAGTGCGGGAAGAAAAGCTGTCCCGGGAAACCCTTATCCGGATGCTGGAAGAGTTAAGAAACAATCCGCAGATGGCCGGTCATCCACTGGTTTTGGAGTTGGAAGCAAAATTGACCAAGGCCGATTGAAACATCCACGATGGAACAAAACAAAGCCCGGCTATGCATGCACAACCGGGCTTCCATATGAATAGCTAAAATCTTACTGTTTTACAATGCGGTGGCTTGATCTGCTGCCAACAAGCAGATACGTGCCTGCAGGCAATTCGCTGATGTCGATACTGTTTACTCCGGTTTCCAAATAATAAGTGTGGATGGATTCACCCACTAAATTGGTTAAGCGAACATGCATGTTTTCCGTTACCGAAATGGAGACCTGTCCTTTCGTAGGGTTTGGAGCAATAGAAATCAAGTCCGGGTTATTGTCCGTCAAACCTAAATCAGAAAGAGTGATACAATTGCTGGTATCTGAGCATGTGCCATTGCTTACGATCACAGCATAACTTCCGTTTTGAGTGGCTGTAAAAGATTGGCTTTGTGCCCCCTGAATTTCAGAATTGTCCGAACAGTTGATCCACTGGTATGTTGCGCCGGAAGCCGCAGCAGTAAAAGTAGCTCCTGAGCTGGTAATGGCATTGTCTGGCAGCGAATTAATGGTTAAATTCAATGTTACTATTGAATCGCACCCGTTAGCCGTAGTGTACGTGTGCTCATAGTAATCGGATACCGTGTAATTTTGTCCTTCCCAGAAATACGAACCACAGGCAGAGTTGCTTATGGTATCACGGATCAGATCTGGCTCCGTTACGGTTGCAGTGATCTGGAGGTTGCAATTGTTTACATCAGTTATATTCAAGGTATAAGTTCCTGGTGCTAAGTCAGAAATGTCCTGGGTTGTTTCAGCATTGGACCAGAAATAGAAATACGGAGCAGTTCCGCCCATAACCTGAGTTTCAATTGCACCGTCACTTTCACCATAACAGCTTGCAGGCGTGGAGCTGGATGTAGCAGAAAGTTGGCTTGGTTGTGTGATCGTAACCTGAACCTGATCGGCACAAGCGGCTGCATCTGTAACTGTAACGCTGTAAGATCCAGCCACGAGACCAGTAATCCCGGAAGTTGTCATGCCGTTACTCCATATGTAAGTATAAGGAGCAGTTCCGCCTGAAGCAGCTACAGATGTTTGTCCTGATGCATTTCCGAAACAGTACACATGCATGACGGAACTAATGGATGCAGTAGGTGCATTGGGATTATCTACAGTTACTGTATTGCTTCCGGTGCAGCCGTTGGCATCGGTAATCGCTACAGTGTAAATTCCGACAGCAACATTCATAATAGTTTGTGTGTTTGATCCGTTACTCCATAAATAAGTATAAGGTGCGGTGCCACTGGATGGTGTGACTGTTGCAGAACCTGTTGCTGCCCCGCATGCTGAGTTTGTTGAACTGGTAGAGGAGGTCACAGAACATTGAGCATGAGAAAGGTACCCGCAGATACACGCAAGAGAAGTTAGAATAAATTTCATAAGTTGTTTTTTTTTAAAGCCCTAAAAATAGCAATTTAAGTTGGGGCCGAACCCATAAAGGCGAAACAGGAATAACCGAACGCATTCTTTTGAGTGTGTTTTTCCGGATTGGGGATGGCTGTAAGGGGTGTGTGGATGCGGGTATGTATGGATAATGGAAAGTCAAATGAACTCCCAAAATTCGCTAAAAAAAAGATTTGCTTTTGTAACTGAATTATGTTTGCTGACTTTATTTGGAATAAAACGGCAGCATGGCAGAAAATTCAATCCCGGAAGGTGCCCGGGAAAAACAAGGAAAAGAACCGGAGTCAGATCAATTGTCCGAGGTTCTGTGGTGGTTTGCCACCGCAATCAAAGAACTGATCAAGGATTGTACGGTAGACCGAAACCGGTACAAGATCCTGGGAGCTGCGATGCTGTTTACCTGGCTCTACGCAACGTTGGCATGGGGATATTTCTGGAGCACGAACTCCGATTCTCCGTTTTTATTTGTTACGCTGGGGGTTTTTATGGGCGGTTTTGTCCTTTCCATCGACCGGGTGCTGGTTTCGTCCATCAATAAAAAACGCACCAACATTGCCGCAATCGGGTTGCGGGTGATCATGGCTTTGTGTATCGGGGCGTTTTTGGCCCAGCCGATCATTTTATTCATTTTCAGTTCGGACGTAGACCGCGAGATCCCAATCTTGCTCGACAAAAAATTGGCTGAAAAGAAAATCGAAGTGGAGCAGGTGTACCAATCGCGGAAAGACGAATTGCTGGCCAATAAAAAGAAGCTGGAAGAAGAACTGAAAGAGAAAAGTGACCTGACGATCGAGAAACAGAACGATTACCTGAAAGAGATCGACGGAACGGGCGGTTCCGGGAAATTCGGGATTGCAGGTATTGCAAAAGCAAAACAAAACAGTTACCTCACGGTAAAAGAAGACCTGGAGAAAACGGAAAAGGCTTCCAAAACCGAACTGGAAAAGATCACCAAGGAATTGGACGAGATCAATACCAAAGTAACCAAAAGCGTAGCAGATTTTGAAAAGACCCTGGATGGAAAAGGCTTCCTGATCAAAAAAGAGGCACTGCAATCCTTGTTTGACAAAGATAAAACACACGGACTACAGAACCAATACTATTTGCTCATGGTGATTTTGACCTTATTCGAATTGATCCCGATCATCAGTAAATTGTTTATGTCCTACGGTGCATACGATACCAAAGTGGCTTTGCGCGAAGATTTCGAAATGAAAACTTCCACACTGGAGTCTGAGAAGGAGTTCAGAGAGAAAGAACGAGAGCTGGCCTAGTTTTGTCAGGTCGATTTCTATGACAAGCGAAGTATCGAGACCGATACACCCGAAATGAGACGTAATTCCCTTTCGGTTGAGCCGGTTTTTTCTTCGGAGCCGGAAATAATCCGGTTTAGCGAATGCTCAAAGTGGACTCGCGTTCTGCGGATGATTCCTTTTACCCAAACTATTTCGCGTTAAAGTGCCATTCAGGAAGCGAGTAAAGAAAAACAGCATTTCCGTTTTGTTTTTTCAAAAGCCCGTAGGGGTTTCAGATCCTGATCTGGCACTTTTGATTAAAAACAAAGGAAAAACTGTTTTTCGCGAGCGGCTTTGAATGGCACTTGACAAAAGGATGTTTTGCATACTTTTTCAGCCTTGGTAAAAAGTATGAACGAGAGCTGGCATAGTTTTGTCCGCTCGTTCTGATGGTTATCGGAATTTCGCCAGGAATGATTCCCCGTTCTTTTTAAGGACAAAAAGAACCAAAAGTCCTTTGTCTCATTCCAAGCCGATCGCTAAAAAGCCCTTTAACCTGGTTTTAGTTCAAAAAGAACGGATTGCGCTGCGCTCCATCCAAATGACAAGCACTTTTTGCTAAAACTTACGGCACAGGCCTTTTTCACGCGCTCTTCCGGGAATGAGACCCAGATCCTCCTTCGGTTGAAGCGGTTTTTTCTTCGGAGCCGGAAATAATCCGGTTTAGCGAATGCTCAAAGTGGACTCGCGTTCTGCGGATGATTCCTTTTACCCAAACTATTTCGCGTTAAAGTGCCATTCAGGAAGCGAGTAAAGAAAAACAGCATTTCCGTTTTGTTTTTTCAAAAGCCCGCAGGGGTTTCAGATCCTGATCTGGCACTTTTGATTAAAAACAAAGGAAAAACTGTTTTTCGCGAGCGGCTTTGAATGGCACTTGACAAAAGGATGTTTTGCATACTTTTTCAGCCTTGGTAAAAAGTATGAACGAGAACTGGTATAGTTTTGTCCGGTCGTTCTGATGGTTATCGGAATTTCGCCAGGAATGATTCCCCGTTCTTTTTAAGGACAAAAAGAACCAAAAGTCCTTTGTCTCATTCCAAGCCGATCGCTAAAAAGCCCTTTAACCTGGTTTTAGTTCAAAAAGAACGGATTGCGCTACACTCCATCCAAATGACAAGCACTTTTTGCTAAAACTTACGGCACAGGCCTTTTTCACGCGCTCTTCCGGGAATGAGACCCAGATCCTCCTTCGGTTGAGCCGGTTTTTTTTTCGGAGCCGGAAATAATCCGGTTTAGCGAATGCTCAAAGTGGACTCGCGTTCTGCGGATGATTCCTTTTACCCAAACTATTTCGCGTTAAAGTGCCATTCAGGAAGCGAGTAAAGAAAAACAGCATTTCCGTTTTGTTTTTTCAAAAGCCCGCAGGGGTTTCAGATCCTGATCTGGCACTTTTGATTAAAAACAAAGGAAAAACTGTTTTTCGCGAGCGGCTTTGAATGGCACTTGACAAAAGGATGTTTTGCATACTTTTTCAGCCTTGGTAAAAAGTATGAACGAGAGCTGGCATAGTTTTGTCCGCTCGTTCTGATGGTTATCGGAATTTCGCTAGGAATGATTCCCTGTTCTTTTTAAGGACAAAAAGAACCAAAAGTCCTTTGTCTCATTCCAAGCCGATCGCTAAAAAGCCCTTTAACCTGGTTTTAGTTCAAAAAGAACGGATTGCGCTACACTCCATCCAAATGACAAGCACTTTTTGATAAAACTACGGCACAGGCCTTTTTCACGCGCTCTTCCGGGAATGAGACCCAGATCCTCCTTCGGTTGAGCCGGTTTTTTTTTCGGAGCCGGAAATAATCCGGTTTAGCGAATGCTCAAAGTGGACTCGCGTTCTGCGGATGATTCCTTTTACCCAAACTATTTCGCGTTAAAGTGCCATTCAGGAAGCGAGTAAAGAAAAACAGCATTTCCGTTTTGTTTTTTCAAAAGCCCGCAGGGGTTTCAGATCCTGATCTGGCACTTTTGATTAAAAACAAAGGAAAAATGTTTTTCGCGAGCGGCTTTGAATGGCACTTGACAAAAGGATGTTTTGCATACTTTTTCAGCCTTGGTAAAAAGTATGAACGAGAACTGGTATAGTTTTGTCCGCTCGATTTCTATGACAAGCGAAGTATCGAGACCGATACACCCGGAAATAATCCGGTTTAGCGAATGTTCAAAATAAAAAGAAATCCATTGGATAATTTCACCAGTGCTAATTTATAATTGGTTTTGAATTATCTTTAAGTACAACATTCAAACTCAACTCATGAAACAACTCATTCTCACAGCATTGCTCTTTACTACAGGAACTACTTTTTCACAAGTGTTGGATTCCGTAAATTATTCCATCAACGGACAGCAATTCACGGCATTTTATGCCAAGCCCCTGAACGTTTCGAAAAAAATGAAAACGGTCCTGATCGTTCATGAATGGTGGGGATTGAACAATTATCCCAAAGAGCGGGCGCTTCAGATTGCGAAGGAAGGGAATATTGGTTTCTGTATCGATATGTATGGAACAGGGAAAGTGGCCGTCAACCCGAAAGATGCGCAGATGTTAGCGATGCCGTTCTATAAAGATCCGGATTTTTCTTACGGGAGGTTTATGGCCGGCTACAACCAGGCGCTAAAAATCGAGGGGGTAGATTCTTCCAGGATGATCGCAATTGGGTATTGTTTCGGTGGCTCGGTGGTATTGAACGCTGCCAAAAAAGGGGCGCCGGTGGATGCGGTGGTGAGCTTTCACGGAAACCTGGACGGGATTCCGGTTGATAAAAGCAACCTAAAGGCGGCAATTTTGGTCTGTAATGGAGCGGCAGATTCGTTTGTGTCTGATGAAAGTATCCGGGAATTCAAAAAGCAAATGACAGAAGCAGGGGCCGATATGACCTTTATCGATTACCCGGATGCCACACACGCGTTTACCAATCCGCATTCCACGGAAGTAGGAAAGAAGTTCTCTATGCCGATTTCGTATAATGAAGCGGCAGATCAAAAAAGCTGGGTTGACTTTAAGAAGTTTATGAAGTCGAAGGTGAGGTAGATTTTGGGATTGAGATCAAAAGAGAATCCAAATGCCCACTTGATACGTAAATGCATGATGAAATGGACTGGAAATATTACTGGATTCGTGATGGTGTTAACATTAACGGCTTGTGCAACCTCTAAAAAGGGCGTTTCCTACCTGGCTTTGGGAGATTCTTATACGATCGGGGAAAGTGTTCCTGTGAATCGCAATTTTCCTTATCAACTGGCCGATTCGATCGGAAAAAGAGGAAGTGCTTACGAAAGTCCGGTGATCATTGCCCGAACAGGCTGGCGCACCGATCAGCTGATAGAAGCCATTGAATCTGCTCATCTGAGTAATGAATACGACCTGGTAACGTTATTAATTGGCGTGAACAATGAATTCCAGGGAAGATCGCTGAAAGAATACGAGCGCGATTTCAGGTTGTTATGTATGAAGTCCATTGAACTGGCCGGCAATAAAAAGAAACGGGTAAGGATCATTTCAATTCCGGATTATGGGTATACACCCTACGGTGAGCCTAACCGGGAACGTATTTCGGAACGGATCGACTTATTTAATGCTTCCAATAGGCGGATTGCCGATTCTTTGAAATTGAAGTATGTGGATATTACCGGAATTTCACGGAGAGGACTGAATGAACCTGATTTGGTAGCTGATGACGGGCTGCATCCCAGTGCAAAAATGTATGCGCTTTGGGTGGAGGAGATTCTGAGAAAGATGAAAGACAAACCACATTAGACGCAAGACCATAGACTTGAATTTGCAAAAAAAATCAAGTCTGCTGTCATTGGTCTTTCGACTCATGTCTCTAAAGTCTTATCTTTGTTTCGAATAAAAATCAAAGAAATGTCACAAATTCCTGCAAATAATCCTGCTTTGAAATCGTGGGTAGAAGTTCCTTCCAATTCGGATTTTCCCATACAAAACCTGCCTTTTGGCGTGGTGAAAAGTGAAAACTTGCCGCCGCATGTGGCTTCCAGGATCGGAAATAAAGTGATTGATCTGAAAACACTTCATGTGCTGGGGTATTTGGAAAACCTGCCTTTCGAATTGAGTGATTTTGATACCGATTCGCTGAACCCGATGATGAAGAAAGGGAAAAAAGCGGTGCGCGATCTGAGAAACCGCCTGTCTAAATTGTTTGACAGCAATCAACCCGATTTGCAAAAGAATGAACAGCATGTTGTACAGGTATTGATCCCAGTTGAAAATGTAAAGATGTGTATGCCGGTCCAAATCGGTGATTACACGGATTTTTATTCGAGCAGGGAACACGCTACGAATGTGGGGATGATGTTCCGTGATCCTGCCAATGCCTTGCTTCCGAATTGGTTGTGGCTTCCTGTTGGTTACCACGGAAGGTCCAGTTCGATCATTATTTCAGGAGAACCGGTTACCAGGCCAAAAGGCCAGATCAAGCCGAACCCGGAAGAACCACCGATCTTTGCGGCTTGCCGCAACCTGGATTTTGAATTGGAAACGGCATTCATCACCTTTGACGGAAAACCGCTCGGAGAGTCCATTTCTACTGCTGAGGCGGAAGATTTTATTTTCGGGATGGTATTGCTCAATGACTGGTCGGCACGCGATATCCAAACCTGGGAATACGTTCCGCTCGGGCCATTCCTGGCGAAGAACTTTGCTTCCTCGATTTCCCCTTGGATCGTCACACTGGATGCATTGCAACCATTTAAAGTGGACGGACCGAAGCAGGAGCCGGAAGTGCTTTCGTATTTAAAATACGAAGGACAATTGTCTTACGATATTCAGCTGGAAGTATTTATTGAACCGGAAAACGGAGAAGAAACGAAAATTTGTACTTCCAATTTCAAATACATGTATTGGAACATGGCGCAGCAATTGGCCCACCATACGGTAAACGGGTGTAATATCCGTTGCGGAGATTTATTGGGTTCCGGAACGATCTCCGGTCCTACTCCTGATTCCTACGGGTCTATGCTGGAATTGTCCTGGAAAGGAACGAAACCATTGAAAATGAACGACGGTACGGAGCGTAAGTTCATCCAGGATGGAGATAACGTAATCATGCGTGGATTCTCTTTAAAAGATGGAGTTCGCATCGGTTTCGGCGAAGTTTCGGGGAAAATTCTTCCTGCTAAGAATTAATTCTGATCAAGATATTAGTGAATCGTCGGTAAACCAACCGGCGATTTTTTTGGAGCGATACCAATCAAAAATCAACCGAAAGGTTGATTTTTTTGTTTGACCGGAACCGTACTTTTGTGCCAAAATTTAATCCACAGTTCCATGAAAATGTACGCTAAAATCCTTTCCTTGTTTCTGGTCTTATTGATCGGTTTAAGTGCCTGTTCCAAAGAGAAACGAATCGAAAAACAATTGATCAAAAAAGATGGTAAATGGAAAATTACTTCGGTCGATTACAAATACTATCAAAATAACGTGATGGAATCGTCTATGAATTTCCCAAATGCCGGGACCATTGAATTCGATAAAAAAGGGTCTTTTGTAATGGTCATTACCTTGAACGGATCCCCTCAAACTGTTGGAGGGACCTGGACCAATTCAGAGGACGAGATTACCATTATTGCAGATGGTGGAACAACGGTTATGAAAATTACGGATGGACCGAAAAAAGGGAAAATGACCCTGGAAGAAACGGATTATTATAATGACACGGCAGAAAAAGAAACATATACCTATTATCTTGAAAGAGCTGATTGAAAGAAATCAGATGAGACTGAATGAAAAGCCCGGCAATACCAGCCGGGCTTTTTTGTTTCGTTCTTATGGGAATAAACCGGATGGTTAGTTCTAATCATTTTGAGATTATTTTTTTAATCGTAGATTTGGCAAAAATTAAAATCAATTTATGAAAAACGTAACCAAATTACTGCTTGTATTGTCTGTTTTTGCAGTTGGGTTCAGCAGCTGTTCCAAAGAAAAAAGTATCGAAAAACACTTGTATTCCAAAAGCGGAAAGTGGAACAACACGCTGTATGAATATAAATATTATCAGAATGGTGTTTTAGACGGCACAACAAACTATACAAATGCCGGATTTGTTGAGTTTAAGAAAGGAGGAAGTTATACATGGACATTCAATGCAGACGGTGATGCATCGGTTTCTGTGGGAACATGGACGAATACAGATAAGCAATTATCATTAACGGAGAATGGAAGCACAACGATCTGGGAGATTTTAGAGGAGTCAAAAAAGACCCTGAAGATCGAATATACTGAAATCAGTACAGAATTCGGTGACGAAAAAGAAGTGTATACACTAACCTTCGAAAAATCGAAATAGAAATCTTGAGTTTTATAGTCTGGAAGTCTGGTTTTTACCGGGCTTTTTTTATATTCGCTAAAATCAACACCAAGCGGTTATGAAACAAAACTTGAATACAATTATTATTGCTTTTGCGGTTATTGTCACTGGATTTTTATTGGCAAACGGTTATAAGAACCGATCCAAAACTGCTGATGCGATTAGCGTGACGGGTTCAGGGGAAGAGAATTTTACCAGCGACCTGATTGTCTGGAGAGGGAGTTTTTCCAAAAAAGACTACGATCTGAAAACAGCATACAGTGAACTGAACAAGGACCAGCAGGCAATCCGGAAATATTTGTCTTCAAAAGGAATTGAATCGGACGAGCTGATCTTTGAAGCGGTAGATATCCAGAAGGATTTTTTCTATGATTACGATCAGAACGGACAATTGCGCAATACGGTTTTCAACGGTTATCAATTGACTCAAAATTTGAAGGTACAGTCCAAAAATGTGGATAGAGTGGAGAACATTTCCCGGGAAGTGACCGAATTGATCGATGCGGGAGTGGAACTGAATTCTTTTCCGCCGGAATATTATTATACCAAACTGGCGCAATTGAAAGTGAAAATGATTGAGTCGGCAACAAAAGACGCGAAGAACAGGGCTGAGAAGATTGCTTTGAACGCCGGTGGCAGCTTAGGGAAACTGAAGACAGCAGATATGGGCGTGTTCCAGATTACGGGAGAAAATTCTTCCGAGCAATTTTCCTGGGGTGGGAATTTCAATACCAGTTCCAAGAAGAAAACGGCCAATATTACGATTCGACTGAAATACGAAGTTAATTGATTTTTTTTTTTGATTTTAAGTTCCGATAGCTATCAGAATCAGGATTTTAAGATGTTAAGACTGGAATTCACATTGCAACGTGTGAACGAAGTCCTGGTATCCTGATGTCCTAATATCCTGACGTCATTTTCAATTAACTTCCTAATGTTAACACTTCCTAAAAGGAGATGAAAAGACTGGTTATTTTCGGCTATTTTTGTATCTTAAAAGATTGATTCCGCAACGGATATGGAAGCCCAGATAGATTTAGAAAAAGAACGATTAGAAATACTAAGTGCTTTTAAAGGACTTTTAAGAGCAACAAAGAACAGAACACGCCAGGATACAGCCTACATTCGAAAAGCTTTTAATGTTGCCGTGGAAGCGCACAAAGATATGCGCCGGAAATCGGGCGAGCCTTATATCTATCACCCCATTGCCGTGGCGCGCATTTGTGCCGAAGAAATGGGATTGGGAGCCACATCCATTGCTTGTGCATTGTTGCACGATACCGTTGAAGATACACACATTACCCTGCAGGATATTGAAGATCTGTTCGGTGAAAAAGCCAGAAGAATTATTGACGGACTAACCAAGATCCCGGACGTATTTGATCAGAATACTTCGGTTCAGGCGGAAAACTTCCGGAAAATGATCCTAACGATCTCGGACGACCTGCGTGTGGTGCTCATCAAACTGGCAGACCGGCTTCACAACATGCGTACCTTGGAGAGTATGAGTTCCGAACAGCAGATCAAGATCGCATCGGAAACCAAATTTTTGTACGCTCCATTGGCGCATCGCCTGGGTCTTTATTCCATTAAAACGGAATTGGAAGACTTGGCTATGAAGTATACGGAAACAGAAATTTACCGGGATATTCAACTCAAGCTGAAGTCTACCGAAGATGTCCGGAACCGTTTCATTCGCCGGTTTGTAAACCCGATTCGCGAAGCACTGAATAAGGAAGGATATCATTTCGATATCAAGGCGCGCACCAAGTCCATTTCCTCCATCTGGCGGAAAATGCAAAGCAAGGACCTGCCCTTTGAAGAAGTATTCGACCTCTTTGCGATCCGCATCATTTTGGATACACCGATCGAGATGGAAAAGGCGGATTGCTGGAGGGTGTATTCGATCGTGACCGATTTTTACCAGCCGAGTCCGGACCGCTTGAGAGATTGGATTTCCACTCCCCGGGCAAATGGTTACGAATCTTTGCATACAACGGTGATGTCTCCGCAAGGGAAATGGGTGGAGGTACAGATCCGTACCAAGCGGATGGATGAAATTGCAGAAAAAGGACTCGCGGCGCATTACCGGTATAAAGAAAACCAAAAGGACGACAGTAAATTTGATCGCTGGATTTCGGAAATCCGCGATTTGCTGGAAAACCCGGATGTGAATGCAATGGATTTCGTAGAAGAGTTCAAAATGAACCTGTTCCACGAAGAAATTTATGTATTTACTCCCAAAGGGGATTTGCGGGTGCTTCCCGTAGGAGCTACCATCCTGGATTTTGCCTATGACATCCACAGCGACATCGGGAATAAATGCATTGGGGCAAAAGTGAATAACCGCCTGGTGCCGTTGAGTTACCAATTGCAAAACGGGGATCAGCTGGAAATCATCACTTCGTCGAAACAAAAACCATCTGAAGACTGGCTGCGTTTGGCGGGAACGGCAAGAGCACGCCAGAAAATCAAATCTGCACTAAACGAAGAGCGCAAAGAAATTGCTGCAGACGGACGTGAAATCCTGGAACGGAAGTTCAAACAGCTGCACATTCGTTTTAAATCCGAGAACATTACGGTGTTGGAGCGTTTTTATGGGTTTTCCTCTGCAACCGATCTTTATATCCGCATTGCGAAAGGAAAAGTGGATTTATCCAAATTGCGGGAGTTGGAAAATGTAAACGGATTGATCCAACTTGAAAAGAAACCTGCGGTGCATAAGGATAAACACGAACTGGACGTTTATCCGAAAATCAATAAAAAGGACGATACGATCATTATCGGGGAGGACTTCAAAAATATCCAATACCAAATGGCCCGTTGCTGCAATCCGATTCCGGGAGATCCCGTATTCGGGTTCATTACCATTTCGGAAGGAATCAAAATTCACCGGAACAATTGTCCGAATGCGGAGCATTTGCAATCCAAAATGGCTTACCGCTGTATCAAGGCGCGCTGGAGAAGCCAGGACCTGGTTGCACGCGTTGCGGCTATTCGCTTGATCGGTATTGATGATGTGGGGATTGTGAACAAGATCACCGAAGTCATTTCAAAAGAATTAAATGTGAACATGAAATCGATTTCATTTGAAGCAAACGATGGCTTGTTTGAAGGGAAGATCCATGTATTGGTTTACGATACGGAGCATTTGGATACGCTGATGCGCAAGTTTGAGCAGGTGGAGGGAGTGAAGCGGGTAGAGCGCTACGACACGAAAGAGGACTGATTCGTTCTGAATTCGCAATAGCGGGAACAGCCCTTTGTTTCTAAGAGTTTCATACATTTCTTAGACAAGGTAAAACAGCCCGTTTCCATCGGATTTCCCGATACTGTTAAAAAGCTTCATAATTCGTTGAAAACTTCTCGTCAAGAGCCGGAATGATGGTGCTTCAAAAGAAAAAAATGACTACTTTTGCCTTTTCAACTTTGTCAGATGCAACAACAAGATCTGCAGTTAACGGTAAGGAACATTTTTTCAGCATACCTGGAGCAGAACGGGCACCGGAAAACTCCCGAGCGCTTTGCTATCCTGGCTGAAATTTATAACTATCAGGGGCATTTTGATATCGAATCCCTGTATATCAAAATGAAGAACCAAAATTACCGCGTTTCCAGAGCAACATTGTACAATACAATTGAATTGTTACTGGCTTGTAACTTAGTTAGAAAGCACCAGTTCGGTAAAAACCTGGCACAATTTGAAAAATCGCACGGGTCCAAACAACACGATCATGTGATCCTTACCGATACCGGTGAAGTCATTGAATTCTGTGACCCGAGAGTACAAAGTATCAAAGCAACAATCGAGGAAATCTTCGGGGTTAAAATTCAACACCATTCACTTTATTTCTACGGAGTCAGAAACGAAGAGAATGAACAAAATCAATAATGAGTACCCGTTTTGAAATAACGAAGTCATCGAATTTTGTATTGGTCAAAATTTCAGGAAGAATTATTTCCGATGAAGGCTTGTCAGATGCACTTGATCAAATCGAAAAATCAGTATCCGCAGATTTGAAAGCCGTTTTGTGCGATTGTTCTAAATTGGAATATTGCAATAGTACCGGTTTGAATTTCTTTGTGCGGATCCTTACCCGGGCAAGGAAGACCGGATTGGATTGTGTATTGGTGAATTTACAGCCGACGGTCAAAAAGTTGTTCGAAATATCCAAATTAAACGAAATTTTTAGCTGCTTCAATTCGACAGAGGAAGTTGAAGCAAAATTTAATAAAGAGAAATGAAAGTAGATGTTCTTTTAGGATTACAATGGGGAGATGAGGGGAAAGGAAAAATTGTAGATGTTCTTACTCCTCAATACGATATTATTGCTCGTTTTCAGGGTGGGCCCAATGCCGGTCACACACTTGAGTTCGAAGGTGTAAAACATGTCTTGCATACCATTCCCTCCGGAATTTTTCATGAAAATGTGATCAATTTAATTGGGAACGGAGTGGTGATCGACCCGGTTGTATTCCAAAAAGAATTGGAAAAACTGGCTCCGTTCAACATCGATATTAAGAAGCGCCTGATCGTTTCCCGGAAAGCACATTTGATCTTACCGACCCATAAGTTACTGGATGCGGCTTCTGAAGCTTCCAAAGGAAAAAATAAGATCGGAAGCACCCTGAAAGGGATCGGGCCTACTTACATGGATAAAACCGGTAGAAACGGGTTGCGTGTGGGAGATATTTTCCTGCCTTCTTTCAAAGAGAAATATGCGGCCCTGGTTGAAAAACACCTGAATATGCTGAAACATTATGAAGGATTTGAATACAACCTGGCCGAGTTGGAAGGTCCGTGGATGGAAGGTGTAGAGATCCTGAAAGGATTAACAGCTGTGGACAGCGAACAATACCTGAACGAAGCCATGAAGTCCGGCAAAAAGATCCTGGCGGAAGGAGCCCAGGGAACTATGCTGGATATCGACTTCGGAACGTATCCTTTTGTTACTTCTTCGAATACGGTGACGGCAGGGACCTGTACCGGGTTGGGAATCGCACCGTCGAAAATCGGGGATGTGATCGGGATTTTCAAAGCGTATTGTACGCGTGTCGGTTCAGGACCTTTTCCAACGGAATTGGAGGATGAAGTGGGGGAAAAGATCCGCCAGGAAGGAAGAGAATTCGGTTCCACTACGGGAAGACCACGTCGTTGTGGATGGATCGATCTTCCGGCAATGAAATACGCGATCATGATCAATGGAGTGACTGAATTGGCCATGATGAAAGCAGATGTTCTCGATACTTTTGACACGATCCGTGCATGTACGAAATACAAAGTGGACGGCGTGGAGCAGGATTACATGCCATACGATATTGACGGAGTAACGATTGAGCCTGTTTACGAGGATATCCCGGGATGGAATAAGGACCTGACAGGATTGTCTTCGTTTGCGGATGCTCCGGAAGCATTGAAAAATTATGTCAACTATTTGGAACAACATTTGCAAGTGCCCGTAAAAACCGTTTCGGTAGGACCGGACCGCAAACAAACTTTGGCAACGAGATAATTGAAATTATTCAATACATACCTTTATCGAATTGCGCTTTCTTTAAGCGCAATTTTTGTGTGCGCGCAGTTTTCATATGGGCAGGGATCCTGGCTGGAATTGTTACCCGGCGCAAAAAAACTTTCCTATGATGATAAAACCGGAAAGCAGCGTCTGACCGGATTCCTGAACTTTAAGTACCAGGGAAATGTGATGTTTTGTGATTCGGCGCATTACAAGGAACGGACGGGAGAAGTGTGGGCTTACGGAAAGGTACAGATCAACAAAGCCGATACACTGAATTTGTTTTGCGATTCGATGTATTACAATGGAAAAACACGCCTGGCAAAATTGTGGGGACATGTACGGATTCGTGACAGGGAGTACAAACTGACGACTGATTCTCTGGATTACGACGCAAGAAGCTCAAAAGCCATTTACCGAAATAAAGGACGCCTTGAAAACATTACTACCAATGAGGTGCTCACAAGTGTGTATGGTTATTTTTACCCCAATACGGAAGAAGCCTTTTTTAAAGGAAATGTCGTTTACAAAAGCGATGAGCTGAAACTGACCACGGATACATTGCATTACAATTACCTGGTCCATAAAGTGTTTTTTTACGGCCCTACAGTTGGTACTACCAAAGACGCGAAATTTTATTGCGACAAGGGCTGGTATCATGTAGAAACGGAAGAAGGATTGCTCACCAGTCATGCGAAAATCGAACAGATACCGAGGGTGATTACCGGGGACAGTTTGTATTATGCTCCGAAAAGAAAATTTGCCGAAGGAAGGGGAAATGTCCAGATGCTGGATACGGCTCAAAAAGTACAATTCAATGCGGGCTTTTTTACTTCTGACGGAAAGACACTAACGGATGTTTTAACAGATTATCCTCTGATCCGGATCATGAAATCAAAAGACACGCTTTTCCTGCGGGCTGATACCTTGGTTCACTTGCGCGATACACTGGAAAAAACGCTGCGAATTCGTGGAGGAAGGGATGTGCGGATCTTTCAAAACAAGATTCAGGGTGTAGCTGATTCACTGGATTATAAAAAAACGGATAGTATCATGGATTTGTGGGGAAATGCGCATTTCTGGAGTTACAATTCCGAATTGATCGGCGACACGATCCGGGTGTTTATTAAAAACGATACACTGATCGATAAAGCGCATCTTTATCCGCATGCTTTCGCTGCAAATGAACTGGATTCCGGCAGGTATTATAATCAATTGTCCGGGAAAGAGATCTGGTCCTATTTTAAGAACAATGAGTTGGTACGTTCGGATGTAAACGGTCAGGCGAAAACCATTTTTTACCCGGAAGAGGAAGAAAAGACGGATTCTGCTGTTGTGGTGAAACGTATGGGATTAAACCGCATTTATTCAACCGATCTGAAGGTTTACCTGGATAGCGGGGAAGTGGTTGGAATCACCTACATCAATCAACCTGACGGGAAATTTTATCCGATCGATAAGATCAACCCTGAAGAACAATTCCTGAAGGAATTTAAGTGGAACCCGTTACTTCGGCCGAAAACCTGGCAAGAATTGCTGGAACCGCGGAAAGTTCCCTCAGAAATGGTAGAAGAGAAGAAAGATCCCGGTGTAAGAAATAAATAAGAGAAAGCAGAGCTTTCGATAAGATCTGCAACAGCAGATTAGCGCGATTTACTCTTCCACCTTGGTTAGATTCCCGGTCGGATCAACATGATAGCTCACAAATCCTTTTTCAGTTTCTTCAATCACTATTTTTTCATCCGGTTTCACGTCAAAAAAGCGGTATTCGGTCAGGATTCTTCCGTTTTCATCCATTAGGGCAAAATGGTAGTTGCTGTTTTCGTTTTCTGCATCTGATTTCTTTTGGACCGCATACAATTGCTGTGTTCCTTCCGAATGAAGATGAATCACTTGTTTAAATTCGTTTCCACCGATCAATTGCCCGATCGCATTCATAACTCCCATAAACTTCTCTTCCAGGATTTCCGAATCAATCTCTGAGTCCATGGTTGTGATTAATGAGTCGTATTGTGAAAGTTCTTCCAGTCTTTGCGCAATTTGCAATTTCGGAAGTGTGGTCTCCAGTGTATTCCGGAGGTTTTCATTTGCTTCAAATACGAACTGACCGTTGCCTACCGAGTGAATACTTCTAAAAATGAAGGGAAAGAGAATTTCTCCGTCCGAATTGACCACGCTGGTTTGGTTGTAGAAAAAGACCTGGGCATAACCATAGGCGAAATCATCTGCGGAAGTGAATCGTTCTTTGATCACAAAATCGCCCTTTCGGTTGATGAAGCCGATTAATTTGGATTTACTGGCTGCTGCCAGGCCTTGGGAAAATGGACTGGCGTAGGTGAATTCGTGATCAATAACGATGTTGTTTTTCTTGTTGATGTATCCGAATTTTCCGTCCAGCTTGGTGAGAAATAATCCTTCACTCGGTGCTGACATTTCTTCGTATTCAAAAGGAATGATGATCCGGCCGATTGTATCGACTAATCCGAATTTCTTGTCCGAATTCTGAGATGCGATGATCAATCCACCCTCAAGTGCAAACAGGCTGCCGTATTGACAAGGAAGGATTTGCTTGAACTGTTTGTTGTAATACCCCAGGGAATAGGAGCGTTCGTAACCATTGGATTTGTTGACTTTAAACACGAATAATCCAAGGCTGTTTTCAATAATCTTGTTGTAAACTAATGGTACGACTTCTTTTCCGTCTTTCGATTTGATCCCGACTTGTCCGGCAGCATTTTTTGCAATCACATACGTTCCGCCGAATACGGTTTTTTGCTCATTCTCATTTTCGAATTGAGCAACTGAAAACAAAGAAAACAATGTAAAATATGTAATTAGAACAGTTTTCATTAATGTTCAATTTCTCCTCGTTCAGAAAGAATGATCGCGATTCCCCGCGTCGATTGAAATTTCGAAAAAACGATGACCATGATCACGGTAATCGGAACGCTCAGGAACATTCCGGGCAATCCCCAGATGAATCCCCAAAATCCCAAAGACAGGATGACTACAAGAGGACTTACGTTCATGGTGTTTCCCATGATTTTCGGTTCGATAATATTTCCGGCAATGAACTGGATCGATCCCACACTGAATAGAATAATCAGCGATTCGCTGTATCCGGCAAATTGAATGATGGCAAACAAAGCGGGCAGGAATGAACTGATCAGGACTCCGAAAAACGGAATAAAACTGAACATGAAAACTAGTAGTGCCCAGAAGAAAGGAGCATTCAACCCGGTTAACGTAAAAATGGAATAGGAGATCGTCGATGCGATCAGGGCAATGAGTGATTTGATCCCCAAATAATTCGTGATCGCTTTTTCAATGCGTCTGATAACCAGCAGGCGTTCATCGTATGCAGCCGGGTTTGGGAATAGGGCTCTTACTTTATGCTTGAAAGATGATTCCTCCATAATGATGAACAACATGTAAATCAGGACGATGATGACGTTCGAAATAATGGTTTGAAGCGAAGCGATCACCGAGGCCATGTATTGATTGATCAGATCATTGGAATTGAAGCTTTTCGCAATATCTTCGATTTTATAAGCCGAAGAGCTGTCGAATTCCCGGATAATCGTGGTAAAATTCTTCCCATAGATATCCGAATATTTGATGAGTTCCTGGATGTTGCGTTCGAAGATCATGCCGATCACCCAAACCAATGAAAAAAGAATCGCTGAACTCAGAAGTGTTTTTAACCATTTGGGAAACCACCTGTCACCGAATCCGATGATGTAAAAAAGCGAACGGATCTTCCGCATCAGGAGCCATAAAATGATCCCGAAAATCAATGGGATGATCAGACTTCGTCCCAAATACAGGATAATAACCAGAATGGAAGCGATGATCAGCGCGTGGCTGGTCATTTGTACTTTCGCTATTTTCTGAGGCGTATTGTCCATATTTCTTTCGAAATTAAGAAAAAGCCAGTTGCATTTGCGTTTTTAAAAAATTATAACAGGAAAAACGCCATTCATCAAAGGACAAATGGCGTTTTTTTAATGACTTGTTAACTTATTTCAATAGCTCAATCACTCCTGCAGCTCCTTGTCCGGTTCCGACACACATTGTTACCACGCCATATTTTTGCTTTCTTCTGCGCAATTCATTCATGATCTGAACAGTCAATTTTGCTCCGGTACATCCCAGCGGGTGACCTAAAGCGATTGCTCCGCCGTTTACGTTCACGATATCCGGGTTCAGTCCCACCTCACGGATTACTGCCAAAGACTGGGATGCGAATGCCTCGTTTAATTCAAAGAGATGGATGTCATTCAGATTCATACCGGCCTGCTTCAATGCTTTCGGGATGGCATCTACCGGCCCGATTCCCATGATTCTCGGTTCCACACCTACAACGGCATAACTGACCAAACGGGCAATCGGTTCAATGTTTAATTCTTTCACCATTTTCTCCGACATCACCATTACGAAAGCTGCACCGTCGGACGTTTGAGAGGAGTTACCGGCTGTTACACTTCCCATCGCATCAAAAACGGGACGTAATTTTGCCAATCCCTCCATGGTAGAAACCCGTGGTCCCTCATCCGTGTCGACAAGGAACTTTTTAGTCTGTCTTTTTTCGTTTTCATCCAAAAAGATATTCTCCACTTCGATCGGGACGATGTCTTCCTTGAATTTTCCCTCTGCAATAGCTTTTAAGGCCTTTTCGTGTGATTTTAGTGAGAAAAGATCCTGATCTTCCCGGCTTACGTTGAATTGTGTTGCGACGGCTTCGGCAGTCAGTCCCATTCCCCAATACCAGGTCGGGTTTTCTTTTCCTACTTTCGGATTCGGAACAATTCTCCATCCGCCCATGGGCATTACAGACATAGATTCTACTCCACCGGCGATGATGCAATCTGCCATTCCGGCTTCAATTTTCGCCTGGGCGAGTGCAATGGTCTCCAAACCCGAAGAACAATAGCGATTGACCGTCATCCCGGGAACTTTATCCGTCTTCAATCCCATTAAAGAGATCAAGCGCCCGACATTTAATCCTTGCTCCGCTTCCGGAGTTGCATTTCCGACAATGACGTCATCGATACGTGTTTTTTCTACTTGTGGAACGCTGGCAACCAAATGTTCAATTACTCGGGTTGCTAAATCATCGGGACGGAAGAACCGAAATCCTCCCTTTCCTGCTTTTCCAACTGCTGAGCGGAATCCCGCTACGATATATGCTTTGTTTGACATGTTGTTTTCTTTTTTGATTAATCTAATTCCTCCCTTGAGGGAGGATAAAGGAGGGTGACCTCCCCCTTTGGTCCCCCTTCAAAGGAGGGAAGCGTTTAGTTCCTCAAAATCTTTCCTGATTTCACCAAGCTTTCCAATCGTTCCAATGTTTTGCGCTGCTGGCACAATTCGACGAATGCTTTTCGTTCCAGGTCCAGTAAATATTGTTCGGAAACAAGTGTGTTTTCACTCAGGTCGCCACCACACATTACCCAGCCCAGTTTCTCTGAAATTACCTGGTCGTGCTCAGACATGTAATGTCCGGATTTCATAGAGTTTGCCCCGACATAAATAATCCCGAGTCCTTCTTGTCCGAGAACGGTGATGTTCTTTTCTCTTTTTGGCGCAATGTATCCTTTGTTTGCCAATTCCAAGGCTGCAGCTTTGGCCCTTGTCAATTGATATTCGCGGGAAACGACCACCTCATCAGTTCCGGTACGCAGGTAACCCAAATCAAACGCTTCGTAAGCAGAGGTGGAAACCTTTGCCTGACCAATAGAAAGGAAGCGTTCACGCAAACGGTTGATTTTGATATCCCCCTCTTTTAATTCCTCCGAAAAACGTTTTGCAAATTCTTTGGAACCACCTCCTCCTGGAATCAGGCCGACACCGAATTCAACCAAGCCCATGTAAAGCTCTGCATGTGCAACTACTTTGTCCGAATGCATGGAAAGTTCACAGCCTCCTCCTAAGGCCATGTTGTGGGGAGCAACGATTACCGGGATATTGGAATACCGGACACGCATCATGGTATCCTGGAAGGTTTTTACAGCAAAATTCAATTCGTCATAATCCTGTTCGGCTGCCATCATGAAGATCATTCCCACGTTCGCACCGGCTGAAAAGTTTGCACCTGTATTTGAAATGACCAGGCCTTTGTATTCTTTTTCAGCCAGTTCGATGGATTTGTTGATTCCCTCAATCACGCCGCCGCCAATGGTGTTCATCTTAGTATGGAATTCCAGGTTGAGAATTCCGTCTCCCAGATCTACCAATGTAGTATCCGAATTTCCCCAAACTTTATTGGAAGCTCGCAATGCCTGAAGTGAGACCAAATTTTCTGTCCCCGGAATGATTTCGTAGGACTTGCTTTGTTGATTGTAATACAGGCGTTTTCCGTTTTCCGTTTTGTAAAAAGCAGTAAATCCGGATGCTTCCATTTCATCGACCCAGGCAGGTAATTTTTTTCCGGCTTTTTCAACCAGTTCTTTTCCTTGTTTAAAGCCCAGGATGTCCCACGTTTCAAAGGGACCCAATTCCCAACCGAATCCTGCTTTGAGCGCATCATCAATTTTATACAGGTCATCGGAGATTTCCGGAATCCGATTGGTAACGTATGCAAACAAGCCGCCGAACGTCTTACGGTAAAATTCTCCGGCTTTATCCATTCCCATGAACAACATTTTGGTGCGTTGTTCCAAATCGTCAATGGCTTTGGTCAGTTCCAAAGTAGGGAAAGAAACTTTTTTACTTGGTTCATATTCCATGGTCTTCAGGTTTAAAGCCAGGTAAACCTTTTTGCCATCGGTATCAGTGGTTTTCTTGAAGAAACCTTGTTTGGTCTTACTTCCGAGCCAATTATTATCAACCATTTTCTGCACAAAGGAAGGAACCTCGAATAATGCATTTTCTTCGTCATTCGGGCAGTTTTCTTTTAGTCCGTTCGCCACATGAACCAGGGTGTCCAGTCCAACCACGTCACAAGTGCGGAATGTTGCCGATTTGGGTCTTCCCAAAACAGGACCTGTTAATTTATCGACTTCTTCGATCGTAAGATCCATTTCCTCCACGGTGTGGAACAAAGCCATAATGCTGTAAACACCGACCCGGTTCGCAATGAATGCCGGCGTATCTTTACATAAAACGGTTTTCTTTCCAAGAATTTTGGACCCGAATGACATATAGAAATCAATGATCTCCGGAGCCGTTTCTTTCGTTGGAATGATTTCCAGTAAAGGCAGATACCTTGGAGGATTGAAAAAGTGTGTACCGGCAAAGTGCTTTTTGAAATCCTCGGATCTTCCGTCCAACATCAAATGGATCGGGATTCCCGAAGTATTTGTAGAAATTAAGGTTCCCGGTTTACGGAATTTCTCCACATTTGCAAACACCTGCTGTTTGATATCCAGCCGTTCGATTACCACTTCGATGATCCAATCGACTTCTGCAATTTTTGCCATGTCGTCTTCAAAGTTTCCCGTTTGAATCCGGGATGCGAAAGACTTGCGATAAATCGGAGAAGGATTTGAAGTGAGCGCAAATTGCAGGGCTTCATTGACAATGCGGTTCCTGACCGCTTTGCTTTCAAGCGTCAGACCCTTTGACTTTTCCGTATCATTGGGCTCTTTTGGAAGAATGTCCAGAAGCAATACCTCACATCCGACATTGGCAAAGTGACAAGCAATTCTGGAACCCATTACTCCGGATCCTAAAATTGCCACTTTTTTAATGTGTCTATTCATAATTGATTTTTTATTGAATTTGCTTAACTGATTTGCAGATTATTCATTTAAAGCAGCAGATACGTTTTCTCTTATTCCGATGTACCTGAATTTTCCTCGTCCAAAATTTCCTGGATCTGATTGACAACAGATTCGAAAATATCGATATGCTCTTTAGGAATCCGTTCAATCACTTTATTATTGAATTCAAAGACTACATCGCGCGCAATATAACGGGCTTTTAACCCTTCTTCCGTTAGGAAAATGCGTACGATCCGCTTATCCAGTTTGTCTTCCTCTCTGCGAATGAATCCTTTCTCTTCCATGGTCTTCAACGTCCTTGAAAGACTGGTGGGTTCCATTCCCATTCGGGGACCTAACTGTGTGCTGGGAGTTCCTTCCCGATCAATGTGAAGGAGTATAAAACCAACAGACATACTAATTCCATAGCTGTTTGCTCGTTGGTTATACATGCGCGACATTTTGTGCCATGTTAATCGAACATCTAAGTCGATGAGGTATTGGGGCTTATTTTGCATAAAGTGAACTTGTCACGAATATACAAAATAATATTATGTGTGCATAGTAAAAAAATACTTTTTTTAAGAAATTACCAGAGATCGGGATGACGGAATACAGTTCCGTTAAATCTAGCAATAATTTTTTGATTTTGGTTATAAACAATTGACTCATAGCGTCCAATTGTTTTTCCACAGTTGATTTCCTTACAAATCACAAGAAGTTCATCGTTTACTGCAACAGGTGCTATGTGTGCGATAGAAGTTTCGATACTTACCGCTTTTTGCCCGCGGCTGTTTGAAGCAAAAGCTAATGCAGAATCTGATATGGAATAGGAAATTCCTCCATGTGCTGTTTGATGTCCGTTCACCATTTCCGGACGAACTTTCATGGATAATTTACAATATCCGGGTTCGATTTCAAGAATTCGGATGCCTAACCAGTGAGAAAAGGCATCCTTGCTCATCATTTCATTGACAATATCCTGGGGTGTTTTCATTCCTGTTTTAATCCAATGATCTGGAAAGTAATGAAATCATTGCCAAAATGACAATGAATAGCTGCGTGGCAGTTTCGTCATCCAAAGTTACCCCTTCAGCATCTTCCATTCCGATTTCCATTGCCATGAATTTTACCAGGTCAGGCTGGTCTGAAAATTCTTCCAAAATGGATTCGTCTTCGTTTTCAAAATATTCATCCAGCAATTGAAAATACGGTTCTTCAAAGGCATCGATTTGCTCGTCTGTTACCGTTTTCGGATGTAATCCTGCCAGAGAATAAGCTTCCAGTACAACGGTGAAATAATAAATCAATAAGCTCTCCAGTCCTTCGTTTTGGTACTCTTGCGCTGCTGACATAATATATCCCAAAAGGACAGGTTGTGCAGTTGTTTGTGCTTCCGATAATCTATCCAATGCATTATCGTCCAGGCTATCTACTTTTTCGATAGCTGCTTCAATGTGTCCTATGGAGACTTGTGCCATGTGTTTTTTTTTCGTAAAGTTACTATTTATGACAGATATGGAATTCATAACGAAAAGGATATTGCAAGATCACATCGAAAAAAAGTTAAAAAGGGGTGTGAGTTTTAATTGATTTGTACATTTACCGGAACTAAAGCAATCCTTATGAGATTCTTACCTATCCTAATGGCAGTTTTGTTGTTTTCGTGCAATAACGGAATAGATAAATTGACCACCGATAATCCAGGTCCGGATGATTTGAATACCAATTTATGACGAGGTTTATTTTTTGGATTGGGACTTATTGATGGTCAGAAAGCAGGAACAATACGGCTTGATTGACTTTAGTGGAACCTGGATTGTTCCGCTTAACGAATAAGGATAAAATCAACAACTTTGCGAATTAGATAAATAGTATCTTTGGCGCATGGCATATTTTACAAAAGACTATCTCGATTTCTTTATTGAATTGGCTGCAAACAACAATAAGGATTGGTTTGATCTCAACAGGAAGCGCTACGAATATTCGGTAAAAAAACCTTTTGCAGATTTTGTTCAGTTATTTATCGACCATTTGGCGAAGTCGCATCCTTCTTTTAAGGATCTGAAAGCGTCCGAGTGTATTTTTCGAATCAACAGGGATATCCGTTTCTCGAAAGATAAAACCCCTTATAAATTAATGTGTTCGGCTGTGGTTGCGCCCAATGGGAAGAAATCCAAAAGTATTCATGGTGTTTACTTTGAATTCGGTCCGGAAGAAGTGCGTGTTTACGGCGGTGTTTACGAGATCGAAAAAGAGGATTTGTTTTTGGTGCGTGAAGGGATAGCGCACAACCCGGAGGAGTTCAATGCGTTGATAACCGATAAAGAATTTGTGAACGTATTCGGTGAAGTTCGGGGTGAACGAAATAAAATTGCACCTAAAGAATTTAAGGAAGAGGCAGAGAAACAGCCTTACATTTTAAATAAACAGTGGTATTTCTTTACAAAATTCGATGCGGAATTAATTCTGCAGGATCATTTGATGGAAACGCTGGATCATTGTTTTCAGGTTGGTTTACCGCTTGAAACGTTTTTTAATAAATTCATTCAAAGACCTTAATTTATGAATAAGTATTTTGGACTAACATTGTTTGTGATCCTTGGATTGGGTGCTCTTGCTCAAAAGAAGCAGTTATCCCTTTCAGATGCTGTACTGCAGCAAAATCGAGCATTCAGAGATGAACAATGCAATGCAATTACATGGATTCCCGGAACGGATTCGTATGTGTATGTAAGCAATAATTATCAGATCATGTACCAGGCTTCCGTGAAAAGAACCGAACCTGAACAGCTTTTCACGATTCAGGAGGTGAATACGATATTGGGGTCCCAATTGTATAACTTTTTCGGATTTTCATTTAAAAGTACAGATGAGTTAATCGTGAATGAGGGGAACAATTACTACTTATTGAACCTGAAATCAAAAACAGGTTCTAAGCTGGTTTCTGTGGTCGAAGGAGGGGCCGGTGCCGAATATGAAATGACCACAGGAAGTGTTGCTTACACACTGGAGAATAATCTATGGATTGTCAATTCCAAAGGAGAAAAAATTGCTGTAACAAGTAACACGGATAAAAATATCGTTTCGGGGCAAACTTTTGCGCGAAGTGAGTTTGGAATTACGGATGGTATTTTTTGGTCCGGAAAAGGTTCTTACCTGGCGTTCTACCAAAAAGACGAAACAAACGTAAAGGAATATCCGTTGGTGGATATTACAAAAGTTCCTGCCGAATTGATGAATATCAAATACCCGATGGCGGGTCAGGGTTCTGAAAAACCGAAAGTAGGAATCTATTCCGTTTCTGCAGGTAAATCAGTATTTATTTCACCAAAAGGGGCTGCGGACAGTTACCTGACAAACCTGAGCTGGACGCCGGATGAAAAATTTGTGTTAATTGCTGAAGTAAACCGCGAGCAAAACCATATGTGGTTGAACCAGTACGATGCAAAAACCGGAGCCTTTGTTAAAACCGTGTTAGAAGAGCAGAATGAAAAATGGGTAGAACCGGAACATCCGGCATTCTTCCCGATGGCAAATTCCAATAATTTTGTGTGGATTTCTGAGAAAAATGGGTTTAACAATTTGTATTACTATACATTGGACGGAGCGTTGATCAAACAATTGACCGCAAATAAATTTGTTGTAAAGGAAATTCTGCAATCAATCAATAAAGGAAAGGAAATTGTATTTGCTGCAACAGGAACAAGTCCTCTGAACACTTTGTTTTATGCGGTTGATCTGAATGGGAAACAACGGTGCTTAACATTGGAAGAGGGAACCCACGGAATTGCAATCAACGAATCTGGTACGTACATTATTGACCAATACTCTTCCCATTCGGTCCCAGGAAAAGTGGAGTTGAAAACGATTACCGGGAAGATTACAAAAACATTGGCTGTTTCCAAGAATAAATTAGCAGAAGTTCAAATCGGAACGGCTGATATCGGTCAGATAAAAGCGGAAGATGGTTCGGTTCTCTATACACGACTGATCAAACCGAGCAATTTCGATCCCAATAAAAAATATCCTGTAATGGTATATGTTTACGGAGGACCGCATGCACAACTGATCACAAACTCCTGGCTGGACGGAGCAAATTTATGGATGTATTGGATGGCGGAACAAGGCTACCTGGTATTTACACTGGATAACCGCGGTTCAGGTGAGCGTGGTTTCGCATTTGAAAGCCAGATTCACAGGCAGTTGGGGGTTGTAGAGATCAAAGACCAAATGAAAGGAATTGATTATTTGAGATCGCTAGCGTATGTGGATACGTCCCGATTTGCGGTTCACGGTTGGTCCTTTGGCGGATTTATGACCACATCCCTGATGCTAAAGCAGGCAGAGACCTTTAAAGTAGGTGTTGCCGGTGGTCCGGTTACAGATTGGAAGTATTACGAAGTAATGTATGGAGAACGTTATATGGACCGTCCAGAAGAAAATGCAAAAGGATACGAAGAGGCGTCTTTGTTTTCCCATGCAAGTAAGTTAAAAGGAGATTTGTTGTTGATTCACGGAACTGTGGACGATGTTGTTGTTCCGCAACACAACGATGCCCTTATTAAGAAATTCATTGACTTGGGAATTCAGGTTGACTTTTTTCATTACCCGATGCACAAACACAATGTACTTGGAAAAGACAGAGTTCATTTGATGCAAAAAGTACTTGAATACATTATTGAACACAATAAGTAAGAAAAGGAGAGTAAAATCTCCTTTTTTTTGGAACAACTTAAAATTATGACTAAATTAGTCATGTAATTTAAAATCATGATTTGGAAGTTCATAAAAAATGCCAGAAAAGCAAAAGGCATGCGCTCGAGAGAGCTCGCAAGTCTTCTTGGTGTTGATCAATCCCTCGTTAGTAAATTCGAGAACGGAAAGCGGCTTCCAACTAAGACCCAATTGATACAACTTTCCAATATTCTTTCTATTGATTCGGATGAGTTAATGAAAGAGTGGCTGACACAAAAAGTTCTGGAAGATGTAAAACAATACTCTTTTGCAGGTGAAGTTTTAACGATGGTTCAGGAAGAGCTGGCGAGTTATTATCCCGAGCGCAAATTCGCTGATTTATCCATTGAGAAAACATTGAACGATATTGACAATCTAAAAAATGAACTGGATCAGATCAGGGCGTTTGAGAATCATCGGATTACTGAAGCACTTGAGGTAGAATATACCTTTGAAAGTAATCGCATAGAAGGAAATACCTTGACACTTCGCGAAACGGATCTGGTAATTAATAAAGGGCTAACTGTTTCGGGGAAAAGTATGCAGGAACATTTGGAAGCAATAAACCATGGAGAGGCAATTCATTATGTTAAAGACCTGATTTCCAGGAATACGATTATTACGGGCAGGGAACTGTTGGGAGTCCATAATTTGATTCTTCGTGGAATTAATCAGGATGAAGCAGGGAGATATCGAAGGATTCAGGTGATGATTCAAGGAAGCAACCACATGCCTCCGCCACCGTATCTCGTAGAAAAACAAATGGAGGATTACTTTATTTGGTATGAACGCAACAGATCAAATTTGCATCCCGTAGTATTGGCGGCCGAAATGCATGAACGGTTGGTTACCATTCATCCATTTATTGATGGGAATGGCAGAACCGCGCGCTTAATTATGAATATGATCCTTTTGCAAAATGGTTTTGTGATTGCAAATATCAAAGGTGATAATACTTCTCGTTACAATTATTATGAGGCTCTTGACGAAGTTCAAACTTCCGGAAACAAGGATTCTTTTATCCGTTTTATTGCTGAAATTGAGAGGCAAAGCCTTGAAAGATATCTTTCAATTTTAAAATAAGATTTGTTTTTGTCAGGAAATGTGCCGATTATTCTGTTTGTTATTCAGTTCATTTCCTTTTTGAATCTTATCTTTGTTACAAAAAAATCCCCAAAATGGCAGATACTCTTTCGAAGACCATGAAATCTACTATTAAGACTAGTAAGGATGTTTTGTTGAAAGCCTTTCGTTTAATGGCTACTGCAAAAACATTAGCTGAGAAATATGAAGCGAATAAGGAAATCACTGCGAAATATGTTCATGCTACTTCCAGAGGACATGAGGCTATCCAATTAGCTGTAGGTTTGCAGTTAAAGCCACAGGATTGGGTTTCTCCCTACTACCGAGATGACAGTATTCTTTTGGGAATAGGGATGACTCCGTATGAATTGATGCTACAGGTATTTGCCAAAAAAGATGACCCGTTTTCAGGAGGGAGAACCTATTATTCTCATCCTTCATTGAAGCGGGATGATATGCCAAAAATTCCACACCAGTCCTCTGCTACAGGGATGCAGGCAATTCCTACAACCGGAATTGCAATGGGAATTCAGTACAAAGAGAAAACAGGGCTAGCGGAGGATTTCAACGGTGAAAATCCGATCGTGGTTTGTTCTTTGGGAGATGCCTCCTGTACTGAGGGAGAAGTTTCCGAGGCTTTTCAAATGGCGGCCTTAAAGCAGTTTCCAATTGTTTACCTGGTCCAGGATAATGGATGGGATATTTCAGCAAATGCTGCTGAAACGAGAGCACAGGATATCAGCTATTATGCACAGGGATTCAAAGGGATTGAAGTAAGAACAATCGATGGGAGTGACTTTGACCTGTCATTCCAGACTGTTCAGGAAGTTTTCGAGATTGTTAGAAAAGAGCGAAGACCCTTTATTATTCATGCAAAGGTTCCGCTTTTGGGACATCATACATCTGGTGTTCGGAAAGAATGGTATCGGGATGATTTGGAAGAAGCGGCAACTCGTGATCCTTATCCGAAATTGAAAGAAATTATCCGTGAACTGGAAGGAGAAGCAGATATCATCAATATTGAAGCGGATACCCGTAAGTTAGTAGATGAAGATTACGAACGGGCTTTGAATGCAGAAGACCCGGCTCCGGCAAGTGTGACGGATTTTATTTTCGCACCGACACCTGTTACGGAAGAAAAAGGGGAACGCGAACCCGCTGGAAAGAAAAAAACGGTCATGGTTGACAGTGCGTTATTTGCTGTTCGTGAGATCATGTCCGAGCATCCGGAGGCATTGCTTTATGGTCAGGATGTTGGCGGAAGACTGGGGGGTGTTTTCAGAGAAGCGGCAACGCTTGCCCAAACATTTGGGGACGACCGTGTTTTTAATACTCCAATCCAGGAAGCCTTTATCATTGGCTCTACTGTTGGAATGTCTGCTGTTGGCTTGAAACCTTTTGTTGAAGTTCAATTCGCGGATTATATTTGGCCGGGATTGAATCAGTTATTTACAGAAGTTTCACGATCCAACTACCTGTCGAACGGAAAATGGCCGGTGAGCTGTGTGATCCGTGTTCCGATCGGAGCCTACGGGTCAGGAGGTCCTTACCATTCTTCCAGTGTGGAATCTGTTCTGGCAAATATTCGTGGTATAAAAGTCGTGTATCCTTCTACAGGTGCGGATTTAAAAGGCTTACTGAAGGCGGCATATTATGACCCGAATCCAGTGGTGATCCTGGAACATAAAGGATTGTACTGGTCAAAAATCCCAGGAACGGAAGGAGCAATGTCTATCGAGCCGGATGAAGATTACATCATCCCGATCGGTAAGGCACGGATCGTAAAGGAAGCAACCGATTCTGCAATCAAAGACGGGGAATCTTGTGTCGTGGTTACTTATGGCCGGGGAGTTTACTGGGCCCTGGAGGCTTCAAAACACTTTGAAGGGAAGGTTGAAATCCTGGATTTACGCTCGATTAATCCATTGGATATGGAGGCGATTGCAGCTTCTGTTGAAAAACATGGAAAGGTATTGCTGGTTACCGAAGAATCCGTTGAAGCATCCTTTACACTTGGTTTGGCAGGACGAATTCAGAGAGACTGCTTTCAGTCACTGGATGCGCCGATTGGCCTGGTAGGTGCAATCGATACTCCCGCCATTCCATTGAATTCGACATTAGAGGCTGAATTATTGCCGAATGCGGATAAAGTACAAACAGCCCTTGAGAAACTATTAACGTATTAAATCCTGAGCCAATCATCCGCTGGAGTTCTGGTGATACCCGAGCGATTACAACGAAAACAGGTCTGTTGGATGGGGGGGTGATGATCCCGATCTGGACTTTGCTTGCTGTTGCTTAGATCCTTATCCGGATGTTATTGTGCATGTCTGTGTATTCATAATTTGTGAACATTTTTGCTTTTATAAGTAATTGAATCCGGAGAGAAACCGATTCCATTAGGTCTTACTTTTATATGGAGAAAGTCTATGAAAATCGGAAGCATACATACAGTGGGCGCGATTGCGCAGTTTTTGGGTAGAGCAGTCATTGGTGATGATACCTTGATTGTTACCGGGATCAATGAAATTCATCGGGTTGAACCAGGTGATTTGGTTTTTGTAGATCATCCCAAATATTACGATAAAGCCCTGAATTCAGCTGCCTCCTTTATTTTGATTGATCGCGAAGTCCCGATACCGGAAGGAAAGGCGTTGATTATTTCTCCTGTACCATTCGATGATTACAATAAGCTGACTAAAAAATTTTCTCCATATAGACCACAAATGTCGATGACCGGGGAAAATTGCCGGATAGCGGACTCCGCACATCTTTCGCCTAATTGTTTTATAGGTCATGACGTAATTATCGGCGAAAATGTGACGATCCATCCTGGAGCGTATATCGGAGACGGAACTGTGATCGAAGAGAATGTCATTATTGGTCCCAATGCGGTGATTGGGCATTATGCTTTTTACTATAAAAAGAAACCGGGTGGATATGATCGCATGCATAGTTGCGGATTTGTTTACATCGAGAAAAATGTAGAGATCGGAGCCGGATCGACAATTGATGCCGGAGTGAGCGCCATTACCAGAATCGGTGAAGGAACCAAAATTGATAACCTGGTCCAGGTTGGTCACGATACAATCATTGGAAAGAATTGCCTTTTCGCCTCCCAGGTAGGAATTGCGGGGTGCTGTATAATCGGTGATAATGTCACACTGTGGGGACAAGTTGGTTGTGCTTCGGGAATAACAATTGGGGACAATGTGGTGGTATTGGCTCAATCAGGTATAGGTAAGGACCTGGAACCAGGGAAAGTATATTTTGGAAGTCCCTGCGACGAAGCCAAACTGAAAATGCGTGAACTGATTGTTCTGAAAAACCTTTCGGAATCGAGTAGTAAAAAATGAAAATAGAGACCCGCATAGCGAATTTGGAATCACAGGTTGAATTAGGGGAATTCCGGTTGAATTCACTCCTGGAATTAACCCGTGCCATCGCTACCAATCAAAGCATTGAACAAATCGTTCGCATGTTTGAATTTGTCATGCGGGAGCAATTGGGATTCGATCACTTTTTGCTGTTTAACAAAGAGAATCACTGGAGCCCTCTTTTAAAGGTTGGTCTGAAAAGTAAGCTCAAGGATATTTCCGTAGAAAAAGAATTATACCGTTTTCGCGAAATTACTGTAATCGAGTCCAGTTATTCTGCCATCATCGACGAATTTGATATTATCGTTCCCGTATTTCATAAGGATAAACCGTTAGCTTATTTACTGATTGCCGGAATTGAAGGATCGGGAATAAAGAAATCGGAAACCCTGGCAGATATGCGCTTTGTGCAAACGCTTACGAACATGGTTGTAATGGCCATCGAAAACAAACGCATGGCGCGGGAAGAGTTGAAGCGGGAACGCCTGAAAAAGGAATTGGAAGTTGCGTCTGAAATGCAAAAACTGCTCTTTCCGTCCGATTTGCCTTCGAATAAGCAAATGGATATTTCCGCAAAGTATATTCCACGACATGAAGTGGGCGGAGATTACTACGATTTTATCCCTTTGGGAGATAATCAATACGTGATCTGCATCGCGGATGTAAGCGGAAAAGGAATCAGTGCAGCCATGTTAATGGCTAATTTTCAAGCAACTATCCGAACGTTTTACTCGACGGTTCATCAAATCCGTCCGTTTTCTTTAGAGTTCCTCATTGAAGAGCTCAATAAGAAAGTAATGACCAGTGCGAAAGGGGAGAAATTCATCACTTTTTTCATAGCCGTTTATAATGCAGAAACAAGGGAATTGGATTACGTGAATGCCGGTCATAACCAGCCGATCATCACCAATGGTAAAGAAAAGAAATTGCTTGATATCGGATGCGTAGGTTTGGGAATGTTTGACGAAATGCCCTTTATCCAGGTGGGGAAGGAGGTGCTGAAACCCAATACGACACTCATTCTTTACACGGATGGAGTTGTGGAGTTGGAAGACGAGAAAAATTGTCATTTCGAATTGGACCGTTTGATAAAGATCTATCATAATTTTTACCGTCTAAGCATGGAGGACATGAATAACATCGTTTTTTCCAAGCTGGACGAATGGCGTGGAAACCGGAAACTGGTTGATGATACAGCGATATTTTCCTGTAGATTTTTCTGAGTCTTTACTACCTTTGCACAAAAAAGTAACTATGAAAATAATCAATTTAACACTCCTATTTTTCTTAGGAAACCTTTCTTTATTTGCCCAGGATGAAATACCAGTTCCGTCAGAGGTGAAAATTGTAAGAAGTGAACCTTACCCGGTTGTAGATGCCTATTTGAAGGAATATTATCCTTTGGGAAATGGGGAAGTCCTTGCAATTAAGTTAAATCGAAAAGGAGGATTAATCGTCCAAAAATTCAGCGGAGAAAATCTGAACGAAACATTAAAAGGAGAATCTCTTTTAAAGATCGAAAAAGGAACGGCTATTGAAGGTACGTTTAAAATGGGAGACTCGTTTTATTTCATGTTCTCTAAATTGACCGGAACACAAGAAGTGACCCTTTATTCGAAAGAAATAAATACGTCAACTTTGATGTTTGAGAATGATGAAAAAGAATTGCTGACAATGACAGAGCCTGAAAACCAGGTTCCTTTTGGTGCAATTGTTCTAAGCAAGCAAACCTTTCCCCGCTTTTCTTTTGACTTTTCGAGCGACAGATCAAAGATGGTTGTTAGCTATAGAAAGAAACCGAAAGTAAAAGATGATTCCAATAACAATGATGTTATCGGGATGTATGCTTTTGACTCTGAAATGAATAAGGTTTGGGGAAATGAGTATCAAATGCCTTATACAGAGAGTTTGATGGATAACCTGGATTTCACCTTGGATTCCAATGGGAATGGTTACTTTTTGATCAGAAAATACAAGGAAGAAGTTACCCGTAAGAACAGAGAATCCGCAGACAACCAAAGTCTGGCAATTCTTATTGCAAATCCCGAAGGAAGCTTAAATGAAGTGGAGTTTAACTTGGGTGAATACATCATAGACGATGTTTTCATGAAAGAAAATAAGGATGGAAACATTATTTGTGCGGGTTACTATCGCAAACCGAAATCATATGGAATGGATGGAACGTTCGTTTCCATACTTGATAGCAAAGGGAACCTGAGAGCTCCCAGATTTTATGAGTTTTCACTCGACTTCATCAAAAAGTATAAAAGAATTTCCGAGAAGCAGAAGGGGCGGATGGAGAAAGCAGATGAGAATGGCCGCTTGGCAATGACCAACCTGGAAATGCGCAACATCCAGGTATTGGAAGATGGAGGAGTGGTCCTTGGAGGTGAGATCTATTATGTTACCAGTACAACAGATCCAAAAACCGGTCGGACAACATACACCTATCATTTCGATGATGTAATCCTTGTTAAGATCAATGGAGATGGGGAATTGGGATGGATGGAGAAATTTCCTAAACGGTCCGTAACGGAATCTTTCAGATTGCTTGTCTCGGAGAAATTTACCTATGTTCTCTTTCGTGATCCGCTGAGAAATGCAACAATGACGGAAGATGGAGAAGTGAATAGAGAAATAAGAGGTGATTATGTGACTGCGCACAGGGTGGATAATAAAACGGGAGAAAGAAAATACCTGCCGCTTTTCGACTCAAGAAAAATCGATGGAATTGCAGTCTACCAGTATGCTTTGAACCGCGTAACTGCGTTATCGGATAATTCATTTGCGATAGAACTTTATATCAAGAAAAAAAGCGATATGATGTTCAAAGTGGAGTTTGAGGAATAATTGAATAAAATAGGATCATGGAAAGAAAGACCGCTTTGAAAGAAGCGGTCTTTCTTTATCGCATCAAATACATTTTCCCAAAGTTCTTTTTGAAGTATTGATCAGCACCCGATTCGCGTTGTTTGATGTCTTCCCCATTGATCTTTGCCATTACCTGGTACAGGTAAACACCGTTTGCCAACTGATCTCCGAATTCATCCTTCCCATCCCATGCATATTCCGAAATGTTTCTTCCGATGCGGATCAACCCCAGTTCATCTTCCGTAATTTCCCGGATTACGCGTCCTGAAACAGTCATAATGCGAATAATAATATCATCCGGTACTTCGGTTCCCGTTAGGGTAAATACGAACCGGGTGCTGGTAGAGAATGGGTTCGGGTAATTCATCATTTGCGTAATCGATGATTCGCGGATGACTTCAAAGCTAACTTTGTATTCATAGTCCCCTGAAATATTCCCCGAGCGGTCTGTTCCCTGTACGAAGAGCTGATACATTCCGTCCTGTAAAAATTCCTTTGGGTAAACGATCTTGAATTTCATGTTCTGCCCGTTTGCAGGATACCATTGCATGACAGTATTTCCATTGGCATCAACAAAAGGAATGCGTTTCTGAACTCCGTCAGGTCCGGTCAGGTAAATTCCGAAAAGGGTGGTGTCGTTGACATTGTCCATCACCAAAAAAGGATTGTCATCTTTTAAGGTAATCAGGATTTCACTGGTCGGATCAATGATATCACCATTTAAAATATGCTGCCCGTTAAACGTGACATCCAGGATCGGGTTCTTATTATCTTCCACTACAAAAATGGGAAGTTGCAGGATGTTATTATAATGGTATTGTTCCAACTGATCGGTTTGAACCAGTGAACCGTTTACATACGGATTGATTTCCATCCAAAGGATGTTGTATCCTGGTTGTCCGATCGAATTAAAGTGGATCGTATCCCTCAGCACCTGGTGAATACGCAAAGAATCCTGTCTTGGATAAGGGATCACGTGTTTGACATGCTGTTGATCTTCCAGCCAGTAATCAATTAACAGAGAGTCCATATCAAATTCGCTGACGTTCACGACATCTACTGCAAAACTATAACCTTGTCCCTCATATAAAGTATCACCGCCCACAGATGCGAAGTATCCGGATGATCCGTCGATGGCTGCTTCTGGAACAGGTTGATAAAGCACATGAATGCGGTCAATTTGTGCCGGTGTTAGATTCGGTTTATCTGAATTGTAAATCCCGATTCGGATTTTGGGATAGGTTGTTGCATTAACCAGTCCATTCAGGTTGATGATGGAATCTATCGGTGTGAACATCGTGTCAAGAGTTCCTACCAATTGATTCAATACGTCGTATTTCTCTATAAAGATGCGAACACTGTCTGTTGATGGGGACTCCAATGAATCCCTTCTCCAGTATAGTGTTTCCCATTGAAGGGCAGGACCAATTTGAGGAGTTTTTTCGACACCCGCATAATCAGGTTTATAGACATGCGCATTAAGTTGTAATCTGGGACCGTCTTCAGAGGTTCCGGTCATCACAACTATATCCTGGGGCCATATTTTTACTTGATTGAAAGAAGTTGTTCCTTTTTTAAAAAAGACTGCGAACGGTTTTTCCTGGTTGGTATTGTTAATTTGTGGAAATCCAAGGTTTTGAAAAAGAGTATATACAGAAGGTGCAACTACGTCCCAAGAGCTATAATATGTTTGTGCCGGAGTGTAAATAACAACATAGTTGCTGTCCGGAATCCCATTTTCGATCATGTTTTGGAAATTGGCCATAGATGAAGCATCTGTTTGGTCGAACATAAACCATTTTTCAAAACGAGGTCTGCACCCTCCATTGTTATTGAGATTGCCGAAATTCATTGAGGGGTCATCATTGCTGGTAGCTGGATTTCCACCACCACATCCCGGACAATGTGTTTTCCATGGCTCTAGGATTATCGGATCCAAGACTCCAACATATATATATGGTGTAACGCCGCATGTTGCGTATTCTACTAGATCATTGTCAAGAGACCAGGCGTTGTAGACAGAATGGAAATCGAACACATCGATTGTAACAGTATGCAATTCGCTTGGGATAAAGTCTCTTTTTCTATTTGTGCGATCATAAATTAGACCGGAAAAGGAATTATTCTTAAACTGGAAAAAGTGATCTTGCCCCCAGCCGCGTTTTCCCGGAATATACTGAAAGGAATATTCAGCCCAATTCGGAGTGGTGCTGTCAACTGCAACTCTCCAAAAATAAACGGTACTGTCCGTACATGTCAGCGGGAAAGGTGAACCGAATGCGGATAACCATTGGTCCGGTCTGACACTTTTTACACCACCAAGTCCTGTAACCGAAAAACGTCTGAGTTGCGGACTATCGTACGTATCTGTAGTATCCAGTTCGAAACGATAAGTTCTCATACCGGCTATCGGGTTGATGGTAGATGCTTTTACGGTAATGGTATCGTAAGGGATTACAGCGTAATTATATGGCCAGATCGGCAACATTCCGTCGATATTGAGGAAAAAGTTGGCACTTGCCGTGTTATTGGAGATTTCCTCGAATTGTTCGTCGTACACGTTTGGAATATCCACTGAAACCGTAAATGTGTTTACACCTGCACTGAATTCAGGTTGCAAAGGAAATTTTCGTTTGACAATCGTATCGTAATTCAGGCGGGGCAGAAAAATAACTTTCATCGAATCAACCGGGCTGCCTGGAAAGTTTCTCCGGATCTCCACGTAAACAGGCGTTTTGATCGACTTACCGAGGTTGCGAATAGTGAATGTCAGCTCGACACTGTCAACAGATAAATTCACGTTATTCGGGCTCAGGCTCAAATCCGAAGCCCGGATATCAATTTCAGGATCTGTGCTGTAATTGACTTTAAGCATCGGATCTCCATGAAGGGTCATTTGCGTACAGGCTGTTTCATAAAACAAAGCTCCGCTGGTCAAGGTTATGGCTTGATCATACATGTGCCGGATGGTACTTTTTATTTGAGAACCAAAGGTCTTTCCATAATTCTTATAGGAAAACTGCCGGTATAATTCGGTAGAATAAATGGCAAGCGGTGAGTCATAACCAACTGAAATTGTTGAGAGGAATGCAATGGCCCCTTCGTTCGGAATATTGACGAAGTTTTCAGAAGTGGAATTCCCGGATTTGAAAATGTTCCCATTATAACAGGAGTTCCCGATCACGATCGGATATTTTCCAAAATTATTCCAGTTACTCGGTTCGTCAATGTTGATTTCAAACCCATTATTGGAAGCAGCGGCATGACCAAAGAAGTTCATGATGGAAACCCCATCCTCTATTTTTTGAGTGACCGTTGTCACTACATTCGGATCGAGCGGATTGCTGGAGGTTTTAAAATAATTGGTCACATTTCCCGCAAATAGGGTGTCCTCCACGATATGTTTCATATCGTTCATGTATCCTTGAAAAATAGTTTGCTGCTGTGCGCTGGACCCTCCTACAAAGTGAAGCAATTGTTTCTGCCAGTTTTTCGTTTCAGCAAAGTTAATTCCCGGATTGTTTTGTGCGTCTTCGTACTGTTCAATCTTAGAAAGGTAATTTCCCACTTCTGTATTGGAAGTCATGGAAAGTCTTCCCGTAGGAACGAGAGGTTCCCAGGCATTGTTGCTGATCAGGCAGGAAGTTAAAGCAATATCACTTGCCGGATATCCCATTGGAGGAATCAGACAATTTGCAAAAGCTGCAGGAGAGTAGCGCGTTTCACCGATCGTTAACCCTTTTCCGATCAACAAAAGACCTTCCGGTTTTTGGATGCTGTTGTCGTTGATAAAATCGACGAATCGACGAATGGCAAGCGGGTGTTTAATGATCCCGCTGGAGAATTGCAGGTATAATTCTTCAATATTTGCAGAAAGGACATTGTGGCCTCCGCCGCTCATAGAAGATCGATATGCGGCATAGGAATCCTTGCTGCTCGCAAGCGAAGGATGATAAACAAAGATCAATGCTGAATCCGTATTCATAGAACTGAAGTCTGTAAAAGTCCCCGTTCCATTTACAGGTGTTAAAGGACCGACAGGAAGTGCGCCGTTTATGTCGACCACCAACACTTCTGTTTCATTGCTCCAGGTATTGTTCGGAATGATGAATTGAACCACTCCTGCATTTACGGTACATACTTCATACCTTGGAACAGACCCGAAACTAAGTACTAAAGGTGCTGATCCGATAAAACTGGTCAGATCGACCCTGCTTTTCACGGCTCCGTTCTGAACAAAGAACCGCTGAGATAATTGGTGATTACTAACTGGCAGCATCGGATAAGAAAGCATCGCATAGGTAAAGATTTGCCTGTCAACGGTTACATTCAAATCAGCAATAATTTCGTGGTGCACATTCGTATTGCCGTTCGTCAGATCACCTGCCTGGAAAGTCATCACTTTTTTTACCTGCGAATACGAACTGTAGGTGGTGTCAATGATCGGTAAATTGGCAGTTCCGAATGATAATTTGGTATGATGATTATGTTGAAACGGATGCGTACTTCCTAAACCTTCCGAATTAGAGGAGACCCGGCATTCCAGCTTAACGGATATTCCTCCCGGACCCGTATAAACATTGGGAGTTGGGATCGGGATATCTGACAAAACATTAGACGTTTGGGCCGCAATTTCAGGTAAACCGTATCCTTCCCCGCGCGAATAAATAGAGCCAGAAGCTTCATCAAGAACCAGCCCTTCACAATACGCATTGTTGTATTGACTCCTGAATTCGGACCGGACGAAATTGCTTGGAGTGTAATTGGAGTAATTTTGGTCTGGCTGCAAAGCAAATCGCAATCCGGAACCTGAATTCTTCCAGGAAAAAAAGTAGGTAATTGTGTCGTTGATCAAACTGTATCCCGGATTGGCCATCTGGGAAGGGTTCGGATACATGAGGGAATCCAGCCAGCCGTCATTTTTGTAGGCATAGAATAAAAAATAATCTCCCGGATCAAATGAATTGTCTCCATTGTCGACCATGTAAAGGGGGATTTCTTTGTCTTTTCCGAAAATTTGAAAACTGGAAGGAGATATTCCTGAAACAGGCACCCCGTTATTACTCAATGTCGTGTAATCAATTTTATAGAGGCCGGTTTGTACGATTTTAAAACCGTAAAATTTTTGGGAATAATCGATCCATTCATTCCCATAGGGTTGACTCCACGCAAAAATGACAGGTAAAAGTGTAAGTAGTATTAAGCAGAGTTTTTTCATAGGCTCTTCTTATTCATCTGTTTTCATAGCATTTTTAGGTTTGTTCAATGCAAGGCGTAATGAAATAACATGCGAGTATAATGCAGTCGAAGCATCGCCAATATCCGTAAATGCATAGTCTAAATATACGGCTTTAATATGTAATCCGATGCCAATGTTTGGTTGAATGGTTAATTTCTTGGAGTCGTCAAAGTTCTTGATATACTGCATATTGGAAATTCCGCCGCGAAGCGTAACCAATTCTTTAAATCCAAAGGCGATACCGATATGCGGATCAAAGCTGACGACGTTCGTTTTCAGGATGGTATTTCGTTTACCGTCAGTTGTCATATCCAGGTCCAATTCCCCGGAAACATAAATTCCTTTTTTCCCAAGCGGTTGCTTGTAGTACGTTCCCAAGATCAACCGCGGAAGTGTCAATTCCAGTCCGTTTCGCGGAATTTCGTTTCCTGTCAGGGTAAAAACTTCCTTTGTTTGATCGTCCAGCGTAAAGATCCAAGCGTTGAAGGTAGAAGTAACATCGCGAAGCACCGCTCCAAACTTCAGGCGTTCGTTTTTCTCATACGTTGCTCCGGCATCCAAACCGAATCCCCAGGATTTGGCGAAATCCCCGACTTTACGGTAAATCACTTTAAAGTTTCCGCCTAGTGACAATCCGGGAACCTTTGTTTTGCGGGCGTATGAAAATAAAAATGCATAATCTGCAGCAGTAAAGGTGGTGATCTTGTCGTAATCGATGCGACCTTCGTTATCAATAAGCTGTGTGGTATTCGGGATGTCATCCACGGCAAAACGGATCACAGACAGGCCAACCGCACTTTTTTCATCGATCTGGTGTGCCAGGCCCAAATAATCGTACTTGGCAATTCCGGCAAAATATTCCGAGTGCATTAACCCGATATCCAGCCATTTATTGGTTCGAACCAAACCTGCCGGGTTCCAGTAACCGCTGTTTACACCACTGGTTTGAGCTACAACCGCATTGGAAAGTCCAAGAGCATCCGCCCCGATACCGATCGCTAAGAATTCATTGGAATATTTGGGCGCAACCGAACCTTGTCCGAATGACAAAAAAGAGCAAGCAGTAATGCAAACAATTAGGTAAAATTTCATAGTATACAAGTTCCTCACGAATGCTTTAACTGCATCTTTTATAAAAAATTGTGTATCCCGATGGTTTATTCATAAAATCGAAATGTAAATTTACAGCTTTTTGAAGGATTTAAACTAACAAAATATTCATTCACCCCATGAAAATGTTCAATATACCGAATCTGATCACTGCCAGCAACATGCTTTGCGGAGTCTTCGCAATCATTCTGGCATTCGCCGGAAGAATCGATATTGCGCCGTATTTTATTTTTCTTGCTGCTGTGCTCGACTTTTTCGATGGTTTTTTGGCGCGTATCCTAAAACAACAAGGTGAATTGGGAAAACAATTGGATTCGTTGGCGGATATGATTTCTTTTGGGTTGGCACCGGGGATTATCATGTTTGCTTTAATGGTGATTCAGCATAAAGGCATTGATTTGTTCCAGTCAACAGCACTGTTGAATATGGCTATGAATGTGGAGCTCTATGATTTGTTTAATTTGCAATGGGATAATAAACTTCCTTTCCTGGCTTTAATCATCCCATTCTTCTCACTCTTCCGCCTGGCAAAATTCAACATTGATACCCGTCAGTCGGAATCATTCATCGGTTTGCCCACTCCGGCAAATACGATCTTTTTTATGGCTTTTCCTTTGTTGTTGTCTCAATACGGCGGAACAACCGGCTGGGAACACGATCTGATTCTATGGTTGATCCAACCAATCGTTTTGATCCCGGTTATTGTGATCATGTCGGTGCTCTTGGTTTCTGAATTACCCCTGTTCGCCTTGAAATTCAAGCACTTCAAATGGAAAGGGAACGGGACGCGCTATGTGTTCTTAATAAGTTGTGGAATACTTATTTCAACTTTATTGATTTGGTCCATTCCAATTATTGTACTTTTGTACCTGTTATTATCATTTATTCAACACATTCTTCGAAAAAAATCGAACGCATGAAATTCAAAGCTGAAATCGATGTGATGCCATTAGAGGCATTGTTAGACCCTCAAGGAAAAGCAGTTACTAACAGTATGCCGACAATCGGTTTGCCTGAAATTACGGGTGTACGCGTTGGAAGACACGTACGTCTTTTTGTAGATGCACCTTCCAAAGATGCAGCAACAGAGAAAGTGGAGTTGGCTTGTAAGAAATTACTTTCAAACCAAATCATGGAAAGTTACTCGTATACAGTAGAGGAGGCGTAAGCCATGAATTCCTTAGGTAAAAATCACATTGGTTATCAGGAAAGTGGGCTTGGTAACCATGTTTTTTTTGGTGTAGACCCCAAAAACAACCAGCCATTTGAAACACCTTTCCACCAGGCTTCCTCCGAAGAAGTAGATGAGGCACTTACCAAATCGCAAGGGGCATTTGAAGCATATCGTTTAATTCCGATAGAAAAACGTGTTCAGTTCCTACAGGCAATTCCAAAAAAATTAAAAGCGAATAAGGAAATGCTGATTCATTGGTTTTGCGCAGAAAGCGGTTTGCCTAAAGACCGGGCGGAAGTAGAGTTTGCACGTTCCTGTTTCCAGTTTGAGTATTATGCGAAAGCGGTTGAGACCGGATACGCCTTGGAAATAAAACTGGATACGGCAGATCCCGATAGAGAACCGAATCCCAAACCGTCATTGACCAAGCTCAATATTCCGGTTGGACCGGTGGTGGTTTTCGGAGCCAGTAATTTTCCCTTTGCTTATTCTACTTTGGGTGGCGATGTGGCTTCCGCACTTGCAGCCGGTTGTTCGGTTATTGTAAAAGCGCATGCCATGCATCCGCACACCAGTTCCGTTTCAGCTCAACTGATTTTAGACGTCGCAAAAGAACACGGTATGCCGGATGGAATCCTGTGTCATTTGTTGGCGGAAGATTTTACGGTTGGCCAGCAATTGGTTCAAGACTCGCGCGTAAAAGCGGTTGGATTTACCGGGAGCATCGGTGGGGGAATGGCTTTGCAGAAATTGATCAATGAACGGGAAGAACCGATTTCATTGTATGCTGAAATGGGAAGTTCCAATCCGATTGTACTGACTAAAAGTGCCTTGGAAAAGCGTGCTTCGGCCATTGCGAAACAAATCAGTGCGTCGGTTTTATTAAATGCCGGACAGTTTTGCACATCTCCGGGTTTAGTGTTTGTAGAAACATCTGCGAATTTCGATGCATTCAGGCAAGAGGTCGCCCGATCTTTTTCTGAGAGCGAACTCCAATGTATGCTGCATCCCGGAATTTCAAAGCGCTATTTCGAACGGGTAAAACAGCATGCTGCGTTGGTAGATGTTGTTTATGCGGGAAAGTACGAAGGAAACTTTATCCAGCCTACTTTAGCAGAAGTAACCGCTGCACAGTTTCTTGCGAACCCCCGGATACAAGAAGAAATTTTCGGTTCATACCTCACTCTTATTAAATGTGCGGGAGAAACAGAGATACAACAATGTCTGGAACTGTTGCAGGGGCAGCTTACGACCAGCCTGTATTCGGAAGAGGAATCGGAAATCACCGGATATCTGCCATATTTAACTGCTAAATCCGGACGAATTATTTTGAACGGAGTACCAACCGGAGTAGAAGTCAGCTTTGCCCAACAGCACGGCGGACCTTTCCCCAGCAGCCTGAATTCATACTTTACTTCCGTAGGTTGGGATGCAATCAAACGGTTCCAGCGACCTGTTGCTTTTCAAAACTTTTCAGAAGATTTTAGTGCTAAAAGGATGGAATTCAATCAAAACGAAACTTTTTTACATTTTCTTAACGGAAAATACGAATAAACGTATTGGTGAGTCGAATTAAAAACACTTTATTTGTCCTGATGAATTCCCTATCGTTCATTAGTTCTATTGTTATATTTGTATTTAAATTTTAGATTATGTCAGAAGAATCAGGCTCAAAGAAAAACATGACACCGGCACTAACAGCGATTATTGTTTTGTTGGTCGTGTTATTAGGAACGATGACTTATTTATGGAGTTCAAAAAACGGTGCTTTGAAAGAAGCAACGAAGAAAAATGAAGAACTGCAAGCGGACATCGAAGAAATGAACAAAATGATGGCTCCGTTCTTAGGGAGTGAAACCACCAACGACTTGATGTCGGATTTCACTAATATGATGGATACATATGATGCATTAATGAAAAAGGATGCATCTAAATCTGATAGCTTGAACGCTCAGAAGGACAAGATCCAGGGATTGATGACTGAGTTGGAAACAGCAAAAAAGAATGGACGTGTAACTGCATCACTGATTGCCAAATTGAAGCGTGAAAATGAAACATTGCGCCAGATTATGATCAGTTATGTGAAACAGATCGACCAATTGAATACGATGAACCTGAAGTTAACTTCTGAATTGGATGAAACTTCTTCGCAATTGGCGGAAACACAGACAGAACGTGACACGTATAAAGGTCAGGCTGAACAAAGCGCCGAACAGGTTCGAAAAGGTTCTAAATTGGCAGCGTATGGTTTCTCATCGACCGGTTTGCGAATGAAATTGAATGATACGACCGAACCGACAACAAAAGCCCGAAATTGTGTTCAGGCGAAATCAACGTTTACCATTGGAGAGAATAACATTGCAACTGCGGGTGATCGTACGGTTTATCTTCAGATTATTGATCCGGATGGTAAAACATTACAAGGTCGGTCAGGAGGTACGGCAAGCAGCATTGATGGCGGGAATTTTGTTTATTCTGCTAAAAGAGATATTCAATATAACAACAAAGCGGTTGATGTAACGATCTTCTATGATTTCAATGGCGAAGAGCCGGTGAAAGGAAATTACAAAGTTAAAATCTACTGTGACGGTCAGGTTATCGGTTCCGATAGCTTTACCTTAAAGTAAATAGAATAAAGAAATGATAGCTCCGGAATTATTTTTTAGTTCCGGAGCTAACTGTTAAAAAGGAATAAACGTTGAAACGTTTTAGGTAAATTAGTCGGACTGAAGTCCAATTTTAAAGTTAGGTAAATGACAAATATTTTTATCGCAAATCTCGACTGGGAGATTACATCGGAGGATTTGCAAGCAACGTTTTCAGCGTTTGGTGCGGTTCACTTGGCACACGTAGTGTTTGATGCTAAGACAAAACAATCCAAAGGCTTTGGTTATGTCGAAATGGAAAGCGCAGAAGAAGCAATTAATGCGATTCAGGCGTTAAATGGTTTCGAGGTAAACGGCCGTAAATTGGATGTAAAAATTGCTTCCCCGAAAGCAAATCGTCCGAAACCGGAGGATAAACCTAAAAAACCATCGTTCGGTAACAAGCAGGGAGGTTTCGGAGGACAAAAGAAGTTCAACAACAACGGACCACGCCAAGGAGGTCATGGTGGTGGTGGCGGATCTTACAGATCAAATGACCGCAACCCCAACGACCGTAACTCAAGCTTCAACAAGAGGGAAGGAGGAGACTCCAATTCAGGTTCAAGTTCGGGATCAGGTTCGGGTGAACGTACCATGCGTCCACGCAGAAAATTTGATAACTAGTTAAATTAATCCATGTCAGAAGCTGTCAATCAAGGTCACGTAGACATACGTGTAGATGAATTCGGTATTGCTACTATCGAATTCGGACATCCATTAAGTAATTCATTACCAGGGAAAATTCTTCGAAAACTAGCCGAAACAATTACCGATGCGGGAAATGATCCGGCGGTAAAAGTAATTGTTCTCAGATCTACCGGAGACAAAGCATTTTGTGCCGGAGCTAGTTTTGACGAGTTGATCGCCATCCGGGATTTGGAAACAGGAAAAGTATTCTTTTCCGGATTCGCGCAGGTAATCAATGCATGCAGAAAATGTCCGAAATTAATTATCGGCCGTGTGCAAGGGAAAGCAGTTGGTGGAGGAGTAGGAATTGCTTCGGCTGTTGATTATTGTTATGCAACGCGTTTCGCAGAAGTGAAGCTTTCTGAGTTGGCTGTTGGGATCGGGCCGTTTGTGGTTGGTCCGGCAGTAGAACGGAAAATGGGACTTTCAGCCATGTCTCAGCTGTCAATCAATGCAACCGAATGGAGAACCGCTGAATGGGCGATGCTAAATGGTTTGTATGCAGATGTGTTTGACACGGAGGATGAAATGGACGAAGAGATTACACGTCTGGCAACTGTTTTGGCAAAATCAAGCCCGGAAGCAATGGCAGAATTGAAAAAAATCTTCTGGAAAGGAACGGAAGATTGGGATCAGTTGTTGTCGGATCGTGCCGGAATCAGCGGAACATTGGTTCTTTCGGATTTCACGGTCAATGCGATCAATTCGTTTAAGAAAAAGTAAATTTTTCAAGAAAATAATTGAAAGGTCATTCACTGGTTGGATGGCCTTTTTTAGTTTCCCGCAGATTTCGCTGAAGGCGCAGATTATATCAAGTATAATTCTTTAAAGAGTCAAAAAGAATCCGCGGAATCTGCGCTATTAGCGGGAGAAAGAACCTATTTACTTAGTAGGGCTAACAATGCAAAACTTGCCAGCCAATGCTCACCCATGTAATCTCCATCTACGATATTCGGTAAGGAAGTCTGAACGTGCTGATCGGCAACCCGGTTTAAATGTTTCAATTCAGGCAGTGTTTTGGCGATTCCGTACAAACACCAGGCTCTGCTGAAGTTCAATCCGTCTAAGTGTACCAAATGACCATCCGAACGATCGGAAACCTTTCCGGGTTCCAATGTAAACTTTTTACTGAACAGTTGCGGAGCGAATTGCTTCAGCCACTTCTTAAATGCCTCTTTGCTTAGAATCCGCCGCATAATGTCAATTTCCTCGAATCCGCCGGAGAGAAAGTCATAACCGCTTGGTTCCAGGTGCAAGGGATAAGCTTTGTCATTGAAATAGAAATCACGGGCGCGTTTCTCAATAGTGGTTTTTAAACTGTCATTCGAATGAGTAATGGCATAATCGTAAGCAAAAGTTAACCCGAAAGCAGTGTTGATATGATCTCCTGAGCGGATTGCATAATTCAGTTTGGGGAGAAACTCAATGTATTTTTTACAAAATAATTCAGCTAATGGAGCCAGATTTGAACTCAATTCCCTTCCCACAGGATGATCCCAGCTTTCAAGTTCGAGCTGAAGTTTTAATAACCAGTTCCAGCCATATGTTCGTTCGAAAGAGCCGTTGTTTTTTACTGCAAAGGATTCAATTTCTTTTTCGATGTTGGCTTTGCTCAAGTTCGTGCGAAGTACCATTACGACGGAATCGGTAATCAATTCCGGGTATTTGTTCAGCAATTTCACCATGAGCCAGTGACCGTGAACAGATGAATGCCAATCAAAGCAGCCATAGAAAGCAGGGTGAAGCTCGGCCGGGGATTTTAAGTCGCTTTTTTCATTTAAAACCTGTCCCAATTTGTTCGGGTATTCTTTCAGAACACATTTCAGCGGCAAACTCAGTAACCTTTTTGCCTCTGCTTTTGAAATTTCTTGTGCGAAATTAAGTTCCGAAATGAAAAGAAAGACAAATATCAGGTATTTCATGGTTTGCGAATTTTTTCAAATGTAGGATTATTTTTCTTGCGCTGAATGATGCGTAACTTTGTAATCTTGTAAGGAGATGGAAATCATGGAAAATCAGCCGGAAGAACGAAAAATCATTCACATCGATATGGATGCATTTTATGCTTCTGTGGAACAAATGGATCATCCGGAACTGAAAGGGAAACCCATTGCTGTAGGCGGAAGCAAATTGCGGGGTGTCGTAGCCGCTGCAAGTTATGAAGCACGTAAATTTGGTGTAAAATCTGCAATGCCGAGTTCGACAGCGGCTCGTTTGTGCCCGGAACTGATTTTTGTTCGTCCCCGTTTTGACCGATACCAGGAAATCTCTGCACAAATCAAAGCAATCTTTTATGAGTATACGGATTTGGTGGAACCGCTTTCCCTGGACGAAGCATTCCTGGATGTAACGACCAATAAGAAAGGCATTCCGTCTGCAACTTTATTGGCGAAAGAAATCCGTGAGCGCATTTTGAAGGAAATCGGCCTGACCGCCAGTGCGGGAATTTCAATTAACAAGTTCACGGCCAAAATTGCTTCGGATGTCAATAAACCCAACGGACAATTAACGGTTTCACCACCGGAAGTAGAATCTTTTTTGGAGAAATTGCCGATTGAACGGTTTTTTGGGATCGGAAAGGTGACGGCGGCCAAGATGAAGGAGTTGGGAGTGAGATCCGGAAAAGACCTGAAAAAAAAGAGCATGACTTTTCTCGTTCAGCATTTTGGAAAGCAGGGAACGCATTTTTACAACATTGTTCGCGGAATTCACCGAAGCCAGGTTAAGCCGGATCGGATCCGGAAGTCGTTTGCAGTGGAACACACTTATTTCTCCGATATCTATTCCAAACGCCAGATATTGGAGAAACTGGAAGAAATTGCCCTTGACCTTGAGCGGAGAATGGAAAAACGTTCAATAGCCGGAAAATGTGTCTCCATCAAAGTGAAATATTCGGATTTTACAACACAAACACGTGCGAAAACGATTCCGGATTATATGTGGAGTAAGGCCGATTTTTTTCCGCTTGTTGAAGGACTGTTGGATCATTTGGAGGTAGAAAAACCCGTTCGACTGCTCGGGATCTCTCTTTCAAAACTCAACACAGAAGACAATGATCCGGATCAAAACAAGCAGTTAACTCTACAGTTTTAGTTAGAGAGAAAAACGCAGTCCCATACCGATGCCGAAAGCGGGGTTCCGGCGTGGTTCAAAATCCCATCTCAGTTGTTGGGAAATGGATTGATTAAACGTTCCAAAGCCAACTAATTGCGCTCTTCCGAAGGAATACTGAAGCTCCGGGCGTATCCAAACAGAAAAGCCGAACGGATTCACTTTCGGAGCACTTAAGACTGGATTTAATTGCCTGTTTGCAAACTGCCCATAAGCAAATTCACCGCCGCCGGAAAGGCGTAATTGGATTTTATTTCCAATTGGAAAAGAGTAGACCAAACCGATTGGCAGGACAATGGAATTTACCCGGAATGATTGTGTTTCCGTCCATTGAACGGTGTCAGGAAATACAATCGGTTGCGGAACCCCTGAAGTAAGACCGTTTACTGGCATTTCTATTTTTTCCAGGTAACCGTATTGAATGATTTTGGAAGAACGAAAACCGAGCCCTGTGAGTATTTCCAGATGGCTGGTTAATAGGCGATTCATTTCTATTTTTCCGTAGCAGGTCGAAGAATGAATACGTGCGTTTTCTTTCTGGTTGGCTATAAAAGGCCCGTTGTCGGAAGGAATAGCTCTCTTTTTCTCGCCTTCCCAATAGGTTATTACGGTTAAGGACCATTTGCGGGAATTGTTATTGCTTCCGACACTTTGATTTGCAGACAGCAATTTAATAACAGAATCCGGGAATAGGGAGGTTAAGTTTATTGCAGGAATCGACATACTGTCTTTGGCATTTTCTGCAAGTTTCAGCGTGTCTGTGTTTTTTTCGGTAGAATCCGTTGGCATATGCTGTTTCGCTGTAATCTTGCTTCCTGTTTGTTCTGATACATGACCTGGTTTTTCCAGAGGTAATTTTCCATCTGTTGAAACAGAATTATTGGTTAGAACAAAGTTTGAAGTGTTTTTTGAGGGAAGAGTGGATGAGGCATGAGATAAAAGAGATGGCGGAGTTTTTTCGGCAGAAGTTTTTTTGCCAGAAAGAACCGTTGTTGATCGTTTATTTCCCGCGAATGTTTTTCGCACGGTTAACGTTTTGTTTGATGCGGTTTTTTCAGAGAAAGGATAGCCGAATAATGTTGCCGCCAATCCGCTTAAACCGAAAAGGACGGGGAAGAAAATGAACAAGAACCTTCTGCGCTTCTTTTTGGAAGCAATGGCCTGATCAATGTTTTTCTTCACAGATGGATCAGGAGTTAATTCCAAACCATCGAATGCAGATTGAAACAACCAATCTATTTCGTTATGCTCTTTCATCAGTTCTTTTTTTTTCCAGGTTGTGTTTAATCCAATCCCGGGCTCTTGTTAATTGCGACTTGGAAGTTCCTTCCGAAATATCCAGGTATTCTGCGATTTCTTTGTGCGTCAGGTTGTCCAAAACAAACAAATTGAAGATCGTACGGTAACCGGCTGGCATGTTGTTCAGTAATTTGAGTAACTCCAGCTGTTTTCCCTCTGATTTTTTTTCAGTATCCGTTTCTGCCGGGGCTTCAAAAAAGCTTTCGTCGTCTTTAAGTATCAGCTTTCGCTGACGTTTCAATATGTTAATGGCCGTGCGAATGGTAATGGTCTTGATCCAAGGACCGAGTGGTAATTCCGGATTTGCTTTTCCGCTGTTTTCATACACTTTAATGAATGTTTCCTGGAGGATTTCCTGGGCATCATCCCTGCAATTTGAATAACGCATGCAGATACCAAACATAGAAGGGGCATATTTTTCATACACCCGGTCAAAAGCTTTTTTATTGCCCTTGATAAATTCTTCTATGTATTCTTCCATTCTATATTTTACAGAATTTTTCGGTGATTTCTAGCGTTGAAGTGTTAAATAAAACCCGCAGGCACCTTCACCGGTCGACTTTTTGTTTTCATCAATGAGTAACTGATTTCCGGAGAACGTCATTTGTCCCAGTTCGTTTGCGTCAATTACCAGGTAGTTTTCGGTTGAACCAGCTACTTGTTGAAATGGATATGTTCCCGAAGGTAAGTAATAATAAGTGGAATTACCAGTGTTATTGTTTACGGTTAAAGTGGCAGTTTGTGTGTTGAAAGTCCAAGTTATCTCGTTGATAGCATGTACTTCATTCGCCCCGGAAATTCCCCCGTATATTCGCATGAGAGACCATTTCCCATCAATGGTATTTTTGGTTGTATCACTTTTAGTTGTGTGATTGATTTCTTTTTTGCACGCAGTCAATGAGTTAAGACTCAAAAATAGAATGAGGGTGCAGTAACCGATTGTTTTCATTCTTTTTCAGATTAAAGTTTGATGATTCGCTGAGTCAATTGGTTTTGATTGCGACTACTTACGGTTACGAGATAGATCCCTTTTTCAAGGTTGGATACATCGATATGGGAGTTATCAGAAAGTGGTTCGAATATTTGAATTCGTTGCCCGGAAGTGGAATAGATTTCCAGTTTTTCAACCGCAAAGTTTGTTGTGAACTTCAATTCGTTTTCAACGGGGTTCGGATACACCTGGAAATTGTTTGAAGTGTAATCAGGAAGCCCCAGGTAGGGATCAATGTGGAATGCTAACGTATCTTGATCCAGAAGAATATCCTCTTGTTGCGTAATTGTTGTGATGAGCTGAAAGTCACCGGCTCCCGGATTTGGTATCGAAATGGTATCCACACTGTGACAAATATATGCGGCCATTCCGACATTGTAATCAAGCATTAGCAGAATGTCATTTCCCTGTTGTTCCGAATGAATGGTATTGATGCTGCATCCTCCGTAAGGAAAAGTGGTGTAGCAAATAACCGTTAAAGCGTCGTTTGCATTCGGATTGGCCGGGATGAGCTTCAAACTGTCGATTGCGGGCAATTGCGCATATACCTGGCTTGACATTATCAACAGACCTGCAATGAGGAATCGTATAAAGGAATTGTTTTTCATTTTTTACTTTTTAAGTTCGGTTTAATCGATTGCAATCTGTTGCTAATACAACACCCAAAAACGAAAGGTTGCATGTCCGGCAATTTTTTTCAAAGATTTGATTTCAGGTGTGTGGAAGTGTGTTCTCATTCGTGTAATTTTGTGTACACATCTTCAAAAGATCAATCGGGTGTGAAATGTTGGTTTGAACGGTTTTAAAACGCATTTACTTCAGATTTATTTACAATTCCCTTGTTAATAAAAAATAGAGTTTCTATCTTTGCACCCCTCAAAGTGGATTTTGGGGATATTGTCTTATTTAAAAATAGAAGGTAGTGAATACTTTAAGTTACAAAACTGTTTCTGCTAACAAGGAAACCGCTGATAAGAAGTGGTTGTTGGTAGATGCTGAAGGCCACACGGTTGGTCGTTTGGCAAGTGAGGTAGCGAAGTTAGTACGTGGAAAACACAAGCCAAACTTTACACCGCACGCTGACTGTGGAGATAACGTAATTGTTATCAATGCAGCAAAAGTGTCGTTCTCTGGTACAAAATTGGAGAACAAAGAGTACGTTCGATACACTGGATATCCAGGAGGACAACGTTCATTGACTGCGCAGGAATTATTGAAACGCAGCCCTGAACGTGTAATCGAAAAAGCGATTAAAGGGATGTTGCCAAAGAATACTTTGGGTCGTCAATTGTTTAGAAATGTAAAGGTTTACGCTGGAGCAGATCACAAGCAAGAGGCTCAAAAACCTGAGGCTATTAACTTATTAAAAGCTAATAAATAACGGATATGGAAGTAGTAAACGCATTAGGAAGAAGAAAAACTTCAGTTGCTCGTGTGTACTTGATGAAAGGTACGGGCAAGATGACAATTAATAAACGTGATTACAAAGAGTTCTTTCCGGTAGCTATTTTACAAGGGAAAGTTGAGCAGCCGTTCAACTTGACTGATACATTGGGTCAATACGACATCAAAGTAAATGTAGCAGGAGGAGGAATCAACGGGCAAGCGGAGGCTATCCGTTTGGGAATTTCACGTGCATTGGTAGAGGTATCAGGAGATTTTAAAACATTGTTGAAAGCAGAAGGTTTAATGACACGTGATCCAAGAATGGTTGAGCGTAAGAAACCGGGACAGCCGAAGGCACGTAAGAAATTCCAGTTCTCTAAACGTTAATTTGAATTTTATTTTCTTTCGTCAACTGACGGAAGAGGGTTGTTTAGTATCCAAGCACAAAGTATCCTCTAGGCTAAGCCTGGACCCTTTGTTTAGCTGATTACTAAGGAACGTAAACAATTAAAAAAAAACAGTATGTCTAAAGTAAATTTTGATAGTTTATTAGAAGCGGGTGTTCACTTCGGACACTTAAAAAGAAAATGGAACCCGGCAATGGCGCCGTATATCTTTGACGAGAAAAAAGGTATCCACATTATTGACCTTAATAAGACAATTGCACATCTTGATCAGGCTTGTGCGGCAATGAAACAAATTGCTAAGTCGGGTAAAAAAGTACTTTTCGTAGCTACTAAAAAACAAGCAAAAGAAATTATCACAGATCGTATTTCTGCGATCAACATGCCATTCGTAACTGAGCGTTGGTCTGGTGGTATGTTAACAAATTTCCAAACAACACGTAAGTCAATCCGTAAAATGGTGTCTATCGACAAAATGAAAACGGATGGTACTTGGGAAACATTGAACAAGCGTGAGCGTTTATTCAAAACCCGTCAACGTGACAAACTGGAAAAAACATTCGGTTCAATTGCTGACATGACTCGTCAACCTGCAGCGATTTTTATCGTTGATATCTTGAAAGAGCATATCGCATTGGCTGAAGCAAAACGTTTGGGTATCCCTACATTTGCAATGGTAGATACGAATTCTGACCCTCGTTTGGTAGATTTCCCTATCCCTGCGAATGATGATGCTACCAAATCAATTGCAATTATCCTGGATGCAATCTGCGCTTCAATCAAAGAAGGTTTGGATGATCGTAAAGCAACTGCAACGAAGGATAAAGACGAAGCTCCTGCATCATCAGAAGAGGCAGCTGCTAAAGTAGAAGAGACAAAAGAATAATAGCAAAGTAGCCCTGGCATAACAGTCGGGGCATACCTTTGTACAAACATTTAAAGAATTCATAATCATGGCAATTACTGCGTCAGATGTAAACAAATTACGCCAGCAAACAGGTGCTGGTATGATGGACTGTAAGAATGCATTGGTAGAAGCAAACGGCGATTTCGAAGCTGCTGTAGATATCTTGCGTAAAAAAGGTCAAAAAGTTGCTGCGAAAAGAGGGGAGAACGAAGCTTCTGAAGGTTTGGTTTTCGCTCAAACAAGTGCAGATAACAAGGTAGGTGTATTGTTAACGTTGAACTGTGAAACAGATTTCGTTGCGAAAAATGATACTTACCGCAACTTCGTACAATCTTTGGTTGATATCGCAATGAAAAACTTGCCGGCGACTTCCGAAGAATTGAAAGCGTTGAAGTACGACGATAAATTAACTGTTGAGGAGAAAATTACTGAGCAGGTTGGTGTTATCGGAGAGAAATTGGATTTGTCCGGATATGCTGTTGTTAAAGGTGACACGGTTGTTGCTTACAACCACCCGGGAAATCAATTGGCTACTTTGGTTGCGTTGAACAAAAACGGTGAAACTGTTGCGGAAGCTGGTCGCCAGGTTGCGATGCAGGTTGCTGCAATGAACCCGATTGCTTTGAACAAGGACGGAGTGGATGCACGTACTATCGAGCGTGAGATCGAAGTTGGTAAAGAGTTGGCGATCCAAGAAGGAAAACCGGCTGAAATGGCTGAGAAAATCGCTCAGGGTCGTTTGACTAAATTCTTCAAAGAAAACACTTTGTTGAGCCAGGAATTTATCCGTGATAACAAAGTAACTGTAGAGCAATTCCTTGATTCTACTGAAAACGGTTTGACTGTTACTGAATTCAAACGTTTCTCTTTGAGCTAATCCTCATCGGAAATTGAAAATATAAAAATCCTGTCCGTGTGGGCAGGATTTTTTGTTGGTAAAAACAGTAGGCACGTGATTAATTGCGTGCCTACTGTTTTTTTCTAAAATCGAATTCATTCCCGCAATCCAGGCATTTGTAAACATCTTTCCGGTAAATGGGGAAAATAAATAGTAGAAAAGAGGCGATGGCAGAAAGGATGGCCCCAACACTCTTCATAGATTTGTGACCGGATTCAATGTTGGCGGACGCACATTTCGGACAGGAAATCACCTGTTCATCATCTGTGGTATAAGGAGTTTGTTCCAGCTCCAGTACAATATTCCTGGCATGTGCCAGATCTTCTTCATTGATCTTCAGTTTAATTCCGCCGACCAATTGAGAATACAGAGGATTTACCGATACGATGTTCTCGTCAAAAAGGAAGCACGTAATTCCTTCGCTTTCCAATTTGATTTTCAGAATGTGAGCATCAATCGAATTGTCAAATGTTTTGAAAGTGAGAAGTCCCATTCGAATTGGTTTTATCTTCTAAATTAGCGAATTATTCACCTGGAATTCCTATTTCCCTTTCCGAACTTCAAAGATTCCCACTATATTTGCGCAACTTCTTTCGATAATTATGAAATACCGTCGCATTCTGCTCAAACTAAGTGGTGAATCTCTTATGGGAGACAAACAATTTGGAATTGATAACCAACGGCTTAGCGTTTATGCAAAGCAAATCAAAGAAATTCATGATATGGGTGTAGAAGTTGCGATTGTGATCGGTGGAGGAAACATTTTCAGAGGAGTTCAGGCGGAAGAAGGTGGAATGGACCGAACGCATGGCGATTATATGGGAATGTTGGCAACCATGATCAATTCGATGGCTCTTCAGGCTGCATTGGAATCGGCAGGTCTTCAAACTCGTCTTCAATCTGCTATTGAAATGAAGGAAATCTCTGAACCATATGTAAGAAGAAGGGCTGTCAGACATTTGGAGAAAGGCCGGGTGGTCATCTTCGGTGCTGGAACAGGAAATCCATATTTTACAACTGATTCGGCTGCATCTTTACGAGCAATCGAGATCAATGCGGATGTTATTTTGAAGGGAACACGCGTGGACGGAATTTATACGGCAGATCCTGAAAAAGATCCGACGGCAACGAAGTTTGATGTGATTACATTCGAGGATGCTTACAGCAGGGGATTGAAAGTAATGGATATGACGGCTTTCACCTTGTGCATGGAGAACGATTTGCCCATCATCGTTTTCGATATGGACACTCCCGGAAATCTGAGACGATTGATGGAAGGTGAACAAGTGGGAACCATTGTAAAAAATTAATAGGATAGATTTAATTGAGATAAATTATGACTGAAGAGTTAGAACTAATTTACGATGATTTGAAGTCATCGAATGCAAAATCATTAGATCATTTAGAACACGAATTAACAAAAGTCAGAGCTGGAAAAGCTACACCATCTATGCTTTCGGGAGTCATGGTGGATTATTATGGTTCTCCGACACCGCTCCAACAAGTGGGGAACGTAAATTCCATGGATGCGCGCACGCTGACTGTTCAGGCATTTGAAAAATCCATGCTGAACGAGATCGCCAAAGGAATTATGAATGCGAATCTTGGATTGAATCCTCAAAATAACGGGGAACAACTAATCATTCAAATTCCGCTTTTAACAGAAGAGCGCCGTCGCGATTTGGTAAAGAAAGCAAAGGCTGATGGCGAACATGCAAAAGTAGGAATCCGAAATAACCGTAAAGATGCCTTGGACATGGTTAAAAGCCTGAAAGCGGATGGACTTTCGGAAGACATGAGCAAAGATGCAGAAACTGAAATTCAGAATATCACCAATGTTTTCATTAAGAAAGTGGATGATTTGGTTGATCTGAAGGAAAAAGATATAATGACAATCTAAATGCGTACCGTTTTATTCATCACTTCACTTTTCGTCCTTTTCTCCTGCGCAAAACAGCGAATGATTAATCGGTTGGAGGGAAGATGGAACTATTCCAAAATGTTGAAAAACAACGGTGAGTACGTATATCATTCGGAAGTTTATGAATTTACAGGGGGAGACAAGGACAATGATGCCGGTTTCCCTTTTGTTATTTATGGTCAGGATACCATTCAGGGAGTGTACCGGATTACCAAAAAGAATGTGATTAAGGTAACGGAAGGTTCGGAAACTGAAATCGATTGGCTTGTTGAGGATATCGATAATAATTCACTCGTTTTTCGGGTAGCGGAAGGCGTGGTATTTTTGGATAAGCAGCAGTAGTTATTCAGGAAGAAATCGGGTTGTTTTAAGAGGTGGAAACGTCTATAAACAGCAGACAGGCTGTTCGTAATATTTCAAATTTGCTGCAGAGAGCTTATAAATCAAGTAAATTCATTGGTTTTACCTCCACCAATCCCAATCCGCCGCTATAATACAAATATCCTTTGATATTTGCCATCCCGATTTGGCCCAATACGGTCATATATCCCTGAACCTGCTTTTCGTGTTTTGCACTTTTTTCACCGGTTTTAAAATCAATAACAACCGTTTGCCGGTCCGAAACAATCAGCTTGTCAGGTCTTAACCGGGTTTTGGAATCAAAGATCAGGGTGCGCTCATTCAAATGCTTTCCACCTTCAAACAATGAAACAAGTAGGGTGTTTGCAAAGGCTTCTTTAAGCAGTTCGACTAAAAGTGCTTCAAAATCCTGTTCAATTTCTCCTTTTAGAAGCCCTACTTTCAACGCAGCGAATGCGGTTTCTTCGGAATGTGATTTTTCCATGATAAAATGGAACTGTTTCCCAATTCGCTGTTCCGCTGTTAAGCGGTCTTCTTCCTGTTCCCTGGTAGACTGGATACTGATTTCCGGGAACCACAAAAAGTTGCGGATCGATTGCGGATGGTAATTGGTGGTGTTTTTTCTCGAATGGTGTTTGATTTCAGGAGCTTTACCGAATTTTAGGTGAAGGATTCCTTCTTCGGAAGCATCCGGAAAGAGATGGGTCAGAACCGTATTGAATTTGTCGTAAAAACTGTTTCGGGTCCCTTTCAAATTAATACCGTATAAGCGATCCTGAGGCCGGGTAAATGCAACATATAATAAGTTAATGGCATCCATTTTTTGAGCGGCATCTTCTTTTTCAGCCTCCACTTGAATGGCGGGAATAGCTGTTTCGAATTTGCTCATTTTTGTTTCGATGATGTGGTCATTGATTTCCATCAGGTAAGAATCGTTGTTGTTTCCCTCATTGAAAAAATTGAACGATGGAATAATCACCACTGGAAATTCCAGTCCTTTTGATTTGTGCGCGGTCATAATTTGAATAGCCTGTTCATTTTCGGAAAGCTGCACACTGAATTTGCTCCGGTTCTTTTCATAGTAGTTGATGAATTCCATTAGATCGGGCCCATTTGACATATCAAATTGATAAGCCAGATCCAATAGTTGCTGCAAGTATGTGTTTTCAATGGAATCCAATCCAACGAGCATGAAGAAATCTACCAGCAGCGAATAGATGTTTTGAAAACTGGCATCTAAAAAGTCTGCATCCAACCTGCTGTTTTCAAAGAAAAGCTGTTCTGAAAAATAAACTTTGGAATCGGAATCGATCCGGAAACAAGCCCCATAGGTTTCAAAGGCATCTTTCTTTTCCAATATCTCAAAGTAGAAGTAGGCAAACTGCATGGCGCGCTGAAAATCAAACCGGTTGACCTTCCATTTGCAATAACAGATCGTTAATTGAACGAACTGATCACTGTTTACCAACAAGGAATCGGAAGAGACGATTTGGTATCCCCTGGATTTCAGAAAGTTTGCATATTGGTTGCAATCGCGTTTTTTTCTGCCCAAGACACAAATTTCATGCGGTTTGTAGCCATCTGCTATACACTGTTGAACCCATTTGAGTAATTGGCTATTCGTAAACTTAGTCGTGTCCAAATCCTTTTGCGGATTCAGTATCAGTTCAACATACCCGCCTTTTTTTCCTTTCGGATGTTGCTTCAGGTGTTTGTAGAATTCCTGTCCGCTCTCAGGCATGAATTGCATGAGCTCTTCGAAGAAGCGGTTATTGAAGTGTACAATTTCTTCTGCCGATCGCCAATTGTCTTCCAATCCTTCAACGGTTCCCATTTTTTGAAAAAACTGAGAACGCAATTTGATGGAAGGCTCTTCTTCCGGATTGTAAATTTCGGGTAAAGCAATGAATTGTTCAGCGACTCCGTTTTTGAACCGGTAAATGGATTGCTTGGGGTCCCCGACTATAAAATTGAAGTAGTTTCCTCCTAAAGAGTTGTGGATTAATGGAACAATGTTGAGCCATTGTAAGCGTGAAGTATCCTGGAATTCATCCAGGAAAAAATGATTGAAGCGTGATCCCAAACGTTCATAGATAAATGGGGCGTCTTCATTTTGGACCAGTTCCGCAACCAGTTTGTTGAACTCACTCACGCGGATAATGGATTCCTTGTTACGGATGTCATCCATGCTCAATGCCAGCTCTTTTAGAATAGATAGCAAATGAAATTGTTGAATTTTAAAATCAAGCTCGATCCATGCAGGCCCTTTTTCTGTAATGAACTCCAGAAATTTCAGGTAAGCTGATGAAAATTGTGTTTCCTTCCCTTCTTCAATTGTTTTTAGAATGTTTTTCAGATTGGCATCTGTCCGTTTGCTCTCTTTCAGAAATAAAATCGGTTCCGGACTTAGTTTCAGGTTGAATGTAATGGCATTAAACGTAACACTTTTTCCTGCAAATGCATTTGCATCCGCCCCGGCTTCCAATAACAGACGATTCAAAGCGTTCAAACGGATCACTAATTCTTCTTTTTCGGCCTTGAACTGCAATTTCCAAAGGTTCAGTTGTTCGTTGTTAAAGTCCGTTTTGGATAATGTTTTGATAATCTGGAAATATCCTTCGTTGGTTAAAACTTTAGCCCTGGATAAAAGAATTTTTTTCAGGTTCCAATCATTTTCTTCTTCCAGGTTGGATTTTGCAAAGTTTAAAGCGAGTTGATACAATTTCGTTTGGTTCTTCGCGTCGATATTGCTCAAAAGCTCATCGATTGCCTTCTCCAGGATCAACGTATCATCCAGTGAAATTTCGAAACTTTCAGGTAAATCCAGGTCCCGTGCAAATGAACGGATCAATTTGAGGTTGAATTTATCAATGGTCATGACATTGAAATCCTCGTATTGGTGCAGGATTTTCCGAAGTACGATACGTGCTCTTTTGCGGATTGATGCGGAAGTAGTTCCTACAAAACCGGCAATTTCTTCCAGGTAAGCGTGTGTATCATCTTTTCCATTGGCAAGCTTATTCAGATCACTCATGATCCGCGATTTCATTTCGATACTCGCCTTGTTGGTAAAGGTCATGGCCATAATCTGGCTGATCTCGGCCCGGTCATCGTTTTCAGAAAGTAATAAACGGAGATAATTGCGCACCAAATTATACGTTTTACCACTTCCGGCAGAAGCGTTTACGATCAAAAAAGGCTTGCTTACATCCGAATTCATACCGATCAATCAATAATCTCCCGAAATTACCGAAAATCCTCTGGACACTTTCTGATTTTTTAGGATTTCTCTGCTCAATCCTTTAAATTTGAGAAAACAACTGAAGTGAAATATTTTCCGATTCTTGCGTTGCTCATTTGTATTGTCTTGTTCTCCTGTAAAAAAAAGAAGGATGATGCTGTTGATACGCCTCCGGTTCAGCAAAGCAAGTTATCCATGAAACCCCTGTTTGGAAGTGAAAATTTGGTTTTGGACTCTGTTTACACGATGAGTAATGGATATAAAATTGAGTTTATTGAGTTGAAAGCTTATTTCACGGGAATCGAATCAAATGGAAATGTTCTGAAAGATGCCGCATTATTCGATTTCAGGGAAACGGGCACTTTGATCTTCCAGGCAAACCAGGTTGTTTCCAATCCTTCATCCATTCAATTTGGGATCGGTGTTCCCAGTTCAGTCAATCACAACGATCCAAGTCTTTTTCCTTCGAATAATCCTTTGAACATTGCCATTGCCAATGATATGCACTGGGATTGGAATCCGGGATACATCTTTTTTAAAGTGGAAGCAAAAGTGGATACGATTGTGGATGGAATCACGAATTGTGATCACAACCTGGTGTACCATGTCGGAACGGATCCATTTTACACAACTAAAACTATTACCAATCTCACATGGTTGGCGGTAAATTCAACCCTGAATGAAGCCTGGCTAAAGATTGATATGAAGAATTTCTTCGAAAACTCCGGGAACGAAATGGATGTAAAAACAGAATTTACCACACACAGCATGGCTTCTCAAAGTGTTTTAACTGAAAAAGCGCGGCAAAATTTCGCTGCATCCATCAACGCACTATGAATCGGTTCTTTGCTGTGATATTGCTTTTATTGGTTTTCTTTTTGGCGTGCACAAAGGAAAAGGTCGGCTACGACCCAACTCCGTATACCTTGAAAATCCCGAGCCATTTTCCTCAAATGAACATTCCTGCAGATAACCCGATGACCGAAGAAGGTGTTTTACTGGGAAGAATGCTTTTTTATGAAAAGCGATTGTCATTGAATCAAACCATTTCCTGCGGATCCTGTCATGCACCGGATGCCTCTTTTTCAGATGGGAACCAATTCTCACAGGGAGTCAATGGAACTTTAGGTACAAGAAATGCAATGGCGTTGGTTAATTTGGGATGGCAAACCAGTTTCTTTTGGGATGGAAGAGCGCATACACTGGAAGAACAAATTTTGGAACCGGTCCCGAATCCGGTTGAAATGCACTTGCAATGGAAGGATGCGATTTCGCGTTTAAAAACCGATGGAGTATACCGGAACCAATTTTTCAAAGCTTTTGGGGTGGTGGAATTTGATTCAAGTCATGTAGCGAAGGCACTCGCTCAGTTTTTGCGGACGATGATTTCCGGGGAATCGAAATACGATGTGATGTATAAGTTTGCAAACAATATTCCGCTGACTTCTTCTGAGCTGGCGATTAAAAATTCCGTTACATCTGAAGAATGGGCAGGTTTTGATTTGTTTAAAAGTTTGAACGGAGCAGATTGTTTCCATTGCCATAACGGAACCTTGATGCAGGTCCAGAAATTTTCAAACAACGGATTGGATGCTGTCTTTTCGGATTTGGGAAGAGGTGTAATTACGCAGAACCCAAATGACAATGGAAAATTCAAGGTCCCGACACTCAGAAACATTGCGCTTTCTGCACCTTATATGCACGATGGAAGATTTGCAACTCTGGATGATGTTATTGAACATTATTCCACTGGAATTCAGCACTCGGCAACTATTGACCCGCTGATCGAGTTTGCAAGTGTTGGCGGGGTCCAATTGAACTCTGAACAGCGCAATCAGTTGAAAGCCTTTTTATTAACGTTAACAGATTATAATTTTGTAACTAATCCGGACTTTAAACCGTTAAACCCTTAAGGAAGTAAGTCTAATTGTTAGTACCTTTGTACAAGTGATATGGAAGAAATGGTAGACGAAAGAAGATTAACAACCGAGGAGAAAGCCTTGAAAATTAATCTAACAAGCGATATTTATGGTTGTTTCGCTGAAATTGGAGCGGGACAGGAAGTAGCAGCCAACTTTTTTAAAGCTGGAGGTAGTTCCGGAACCATTGCGTATACACAGTCGGCATATGATATGAAGGTGTCGGATGCAATGTATGGCGCAGCTTCCAGGTATGTTTGTGAAGAGCGCTTGATAACCATGCTTCAGACGGAATACGATACCTTGTGTGAACGTCTTCCCAAAAAACAGGAAGTAGCTCGTTTTTTTGCATTTTGTAATACCGTTGAATCTTTAAATTATCACAAGACAAATCAGGGACAGGGTTGGATCGGACTGCGTTTTCAATTAAAACAGGGAGGTGAATTCAACGACATTATCCTGCACGTTAAAATGCACGATAATTCTCATAAGGCACAGCAGGAAGCACTGGGTATTTTGGGGGTAAACCTGATTCATGCCGCTTACTTTTCTACGGACGATTTGGAAGAATTCCTGACAAACCTGGTACATCGGATTCCAAGAGACCGCGTCGAAGTGGATATGTTGCGTGTTTCCGGACCGGATTTAGGGTTGGTTGACAACCGGATTATTGCATTGAACCTTGTTAAAAGAGGAATGACCGATGCCACGATGTTCGACTTGTGCGGAACCGTGCTTCAGCCGGCAGCAGCTTTGTATAAAAAGAATATTTTGTTAATGCGCGGCCGGTTCAGACCGGTAACGAAAGTGCATTTGGATATGATTGCCCATGGAACGGAACAGTTCCTGAAAGAAGATGGTGTGCGGGAGGATAATTTATCTGTGATCTTCGAATTAACACTGAAAGATTTGACTGCGGACGGAAAAATTTCGGATAAAGACTTTATTGATCGTGCGGAGTTATTGGAATCCTTAGGTTATACTGTGATGATTTCCAATTATTTGAAGCATTACAAAATGCTGGATTACCTGGCGACCATTGCCCGTGGTCAGAAAATGGGAGTAATAGCCGGAATTTATAACCTGCATACAATCTTTGACGAGCGTTATTACGATAATTTGCCTGGTGGTTTACTGGAAGCTTTTGGGATCGGGTTCGGTCACAATGTGAAAATGTATGTGTATCCCGCACTCAATGTGGATACCGGTGAATTGTATACCTTGGATGAGTTGACAATTCCGAACCATTTGCGCGGACTGGTTCAGTTCTTAAAAGACAATAACAAATTGGAGGGGATCTCTAATTTTGACCCGCAAGCGCTGAAAATCCTTTCAGATGACGTGCTTTCAAAAATTCGTGCGGGAATTATCAGTTGGGAGCAGGATGTTCCGGAAAATGTGGTGAAAGCGATTAAATACTATGAACTTTTTGGTTACGACAAAAAAAAGGATACAGTAAACGTTTGATAATTTAAAGTTTTTTGATTGTTTGTGAATTAACGACTTTTTTAGGTGGGAAGCTTAAAAGATTTAGCAGAAATTTTACTTGGTGAAAAATTATTCCTTACATTGGTCTGGAAAGCTGCTATTCACAATATTTATGGTTCGATTTTCAGAAAGACTACTCTTAATTAAGCAAAAACACCGGATTTTAGCCTTTCTGTTAATTCATTGTTCCTGTTTGGGATTTTCCCAGCAAAAGGATTATGATCACAAAAAATTTAACCGGGAAATTCAGAAATTGCAAGAGGAAATGATCGTTGACATCTCCAAGGCAAATGAATCACTTCGTTACCTCGATCACAAATACAAAGACTTTCACAATGCTGAGATTAACTATCGACTGACGATCAAAAAGATCAAGTTCTTCAGTTCTTACGGAGATTATGCACGTGTTAAGTTTGAAATTAATAAAGCAAAACGATTCCAGTTTTTTTTTAAAGTCAAAAAGCAGGATAAATTATACCTGGATCTATACAGTGCTGTTTATGAAAGTTTGGGACACGATTATGATATCCTGGTAAAAAAAGCATCCGAAATACTGAACGAATCTTCTAAATCTGACACATACCTTTTACTTCAATGCCACCTGGTACTTTGTAATTGTTATAACGAGAAAGGAGAGTTTGGAAAAGCATTCATGCATATTGAGGAAGCGAAAAAATTAGCCGGGAAAATGAGTGCCGCGTATCGTTTCCAGGTTGCAAATTCGGCCGGACAGGTTTATTTTTTCAGTAACTACATCGGAAAAGCACTCCAGGAGTTTCGATTTGCTAAAAAACTGGCTCAATTCAATCACTGGAAGTATGCAGAACAATATGCCAATGCCAGTTTGGGTGAGATTTACCTGTATACGGATCAATTGGATCTTGCAAAACCTTATTTCGATACGATTCTAAAAAATGAAAAAGCGACGGAACTGCGGGATTTATTCCAGGTTTACGGATGCCTGGAGCACTATTACGAATTGAAAAAAAAACAGGATTCCTCCTATTATTTTTCAATTAAACGAAACGAGGTCGACGATTTGCTGGAAAACCTTCGAAGTGAGAACCTGGTATTTGAATTGGAAAAGGACTTTCAAACAGAATCGAACCAGTACTTATTGGAAGAGGAACGCAGTAAAAACCAGCAGCTTCGTCTGATCCTTATTCTGATCCTGATGAGTATCGTGGTCATTATCAGTATCTCGTATTTGTTTATTCGTCAAAAAAGTGATTCAAACAGGGTGCTTCAATTACAAAAAGAGGAAATTGACGACAAGAACAAAGAAATCTCGAATTCACTGGCGATGAAGGAAAGCCTTTTGAAAGAGATCCATCACCGGGTAAAAAACAATTTACAGGTCGTTTCAAGTATTTTAAACCTTCAATCACGGAATGTACGCGATCCGGAAGCACTCCGCATTTTAGAAGAAGGTAAAGAACGGATCCGGGCCATTGCCCTGATTCATAACCAGCTTCATTTAAATAATGATTCTGCATATGTGGAAATGGGGAATTATTTAAATAAATTGATTTCCCAGATGGGAGAATCGTTTTCCAGTTACAACAAGCACATTGAAGTAAAAGTAAATGTGGAGAAGATCAATTTGGCAATTGATTATGCGGTCCCTGTCGGTTTGATCATGTGCGAGTTGCTATCCAACTCATACAAGCATGCATTTTCCGATCGAACGGAAGGGGTGATTGAGATTGAGTTGAAGAACAATCCTGAAAAAAGCCTGAATTACGAACTTCTGGTAAAAGATGATGGAGTCGGGTATAACGGAGAAATCGAATTTTTGGAACAGTCTTCCACGGGAGTGGAGATTATCAGTGCTTTTATACAGCAACTGGATGCCAGCTACTCCTATACAAATGGAGAAAAAGGGTTCGGTTTGTTTATTCAATTTGGAATTGATGAACGCCATTCTAAATTCAATTGAGTTTTTTTTGATACCTTAGATTGAAAGTTTTGTTATGCCTCATATTAAGAATGCCTTGTTGAGATTTCGGATTATTGATCGCGCACTGAGAAATAATTATAAGCCTTATCCGACAAAAGCAATGTTGCGTGAGGCGTGTGAAGAAGCGTTGTTCGGCAGTGTTGACGGGGCAAATATTTGCGATTCGACGATCGAAAAAGACATGTTTGCCATGAAAATGGAACACGATGCTCCGATTAAATATTCCAAAAGGTACAATGGCTATTATTACAGTGATCCGGAGTTTTCGCTGGATGAAATCCCGTTAAATGAATCGGATATCGAAGCCATACGCTTTGCTGCAAATACGTTAAGTCAATTTAAAGATGTCGGGATGTTTAAGCAATTCGGATTTGCGATCGACAAAATTGTGGACCGGGTAAACATTTCAAATGATATTAACGACAAATCTATCGACCGGTTCGTAGAATTTGAGACACCGGTCTCTTCCCGTGGAAGTGAATTTCTGAATCCGATCTTAAATGCAATCAAGGACGGAAAAGTAATCTACTTTGATTATGAGAGTTTTCAAACGCAGAAACGAAAAGCGCGTAAAGTACTTCCCCTGTTATTGAAAGAATACCGGAATCGGTGGTATTTACTTTGCTATGATTTGATCAAGGAAGGTATTATAACCTACGGTCTTGATCGGATCTATGACCTCCAGGAATCGGAAGAAGTATTCCGCTCGCCGATTTCTTTCAATCCGGACCAGTTTTTTGAGCACGCTATCGGAATTACCGCCAGTAACGGAAAACCGGAAACGGTTGTATTCAAAGCAGACAATGTTGCAGCAAAATACATTGAGTCGCAACCTTTTCATGCATCCCAGAAAATTGTCAAAGAAGGAAAGAACAAAACCACCTTCGAAATGAAAGTCTACATCTCGGAAGAATTGATCCGGAGTATTCTCAGTTACGGAGGTGAAATTATTGTAATGGAGCCTGAATTATTGCGTAACCACATTGTTGACCGTATTAAAGCAATGGTAGAGAACTATCGATCTATTTCTTGATCAGGATCTGTGAATTTGTTTTAGACTTCAGAACAAAGATCCCTTCTTCCTGGTCACTGAAATAAACTTCCGAATAACCGTTGTGGTGCATGATTGTTAAATCGCCGGAAATGTCCTGACCGATCGAATTGAAAATTTTCAAATCCTGCAGTTCCATTTTATCTCCAAATACCCGAATTCGCTCTGTTAAAGGGTTCGGAAAAACACGAATTTCATTGGCACCGATCGAGATTTTATTGTTAAATGAAACTGTTTTTAAATGGGTCCCGGCACCATCCAGGTCGTACTGGTTCAATCTGTAATAACTGATCCCCTCAAGTGGATCGCTGTCGATTTCCTGGTATACTTTCGGCGTGTTACTTTCACCCGCTGCTTTTACAGTCATGAGCCTGTTCCAATCCGTTCCGTTGGATGAGCGTTCGACTTCAAAATAATCACTGTTTTTTTCGGATTCCGTTTGCCATTCCAAAAGTGTATACTCGTTAACTTTGACAACAGAGAAATCCGTGAATTCAACCGGTAAGGCGTCTCCTTGTGTAAAATGGACCGTTCCATTGAGACTTCTGTTAGCAGTTACGGTATTGAAGGGATAGGTAATTGAAATTCCTCCCATAATTGCCATGTCTGCATTAGATGCAATGGTTGAGTAACCTGCATTACTTGTGGTTAAGACCCCGTTTGTGACAATCGGAGCTGATGCTGTAATGTAAAAAGCAATGATTTCTCCGGAAGGAATAACCAGATTAACAGGAATGGGTAAAGATGTAGGAATATCTGTTCCGTTGCTTGAAACAGCACTCGCAGTTCCTATCAGAATCCAATTACCTGCTGTATTTTCAGATCCGACATAACTTCCGACCTTATAGTATACTTCATAGTCTTCAGTAGAGGAGGCTGGCAGATTCGCATCAAAACAGTAAATGGTAACTGTGTTTGTGGCAGAGATGTCAAACATAACTCCTTCATTGGAGTTGTCGTTTGCATAGGGTGCTACTAAATCGGATCCCACACCTGTGCATTGTGCAAAAAGTGATTGTGAACCAATTAATAGGTAGCATGTGAACGAGAGAAATGTGGATTTCAACATGACCTGAATAAATAATAATAAATAATGGTTTTCGGCAAGTTAAACTATTTTAAATCAGTTAGTTGAATTTTAACACTTTGAATTGGACTTTTAACATTTGGCCGATCAATAAGAATTCTCTGAATTCCTCCCTTTTGGGAAAAGGCTTTTTTTATCTTTGTTGAAAAACAAGCATGACACTGATTCAAGAATTCAAAAATGGGGTTTGTACATTAACACTGAACAGACCGCAGGTTTTCAATAGTTTTAATAAGGAAATGGCGATGGCTTTGCAAAACGCCCTGGATAATTGTGAGAAAGACGAGTCTGTTCGTGCAATTGTGATCAAGGGGGAAGGAAAAGCATTTTGTGCAGGACAAGACCTGGCAGAAGCAACCGATCCCAATGGGCCTGAAATGCAGTCAATTGTGAAAGACCATTACAATCCGATCATTGAGCGAATCAGGAAGATTGAAAAACCGATTATTGCAGGAGTGAATGGAGTTGCGGCCGGGGCCGGTGCAAATATTGCATTGGCTTGCGATTTAACAATTGCAAAAAATTCGGCTTCCTTTATCCAGGCATTTTCAAAAATTGGTTTAATCCCGGATTCGGGCGGAACATTTTTCCTTCCCCGTTTGATTGGGATGCAAAAAGCAATGGCTTTAATGATGACCGGTGAAAAAATATCAGCAAATGATGCTGTTTCAATGAACATGATCTATAAAGCGGTTTCGGATGAATCTTTCGAAGAAGAATTAACAAAACTGGCTGAAAATCTGGCTTCTATGCCGACATATGGTTTAGGTTTAACGAAACGGGCAATGAATGCCAGTTTTACCAATAACCTGACGGAACAATTGGCTGTGGAAGAGCAGTTACAAACGCTGGCCGGAAAATCGGAAGATTTTGAGGAAGGTGTGAAGGCGTTCATGGAAAAGAGAAGCCCGGTTTTTAAAGGGAAGTAGGAGAAAAATTATCAATTATGAATTATCGATTGAGTAAGAGGGGACTTCCCTTTGATAATTGATAATTCTCTCATTCATAATTAATGAAAAGTAAAATAGGTGTATTAGGTGCCGGAACAATGGGGGCAGGGATTGCCCAGGTAGCAGCTCAATCCGGGCATGAAGTGGTGTTGGTGGATGTGAACCCGATTCAATTGGATAAGGCGAAGTTGTCTTTGATCAAAGTATTGGATCGCATGATCGAAAAAGGAACTTTGGACGAAAACGGAAAAAGCGGTTTGTTGGACAGGATGAATTTTTCTAGCCAATTATCTGACTTTCGGGGCAGTGGATTGGTCATTGAAGCCATCGTGGAAAAGATTGAAGTAAAGCACGCTGTTTTCAAAGAAATTGAAGAAATTGTTGGGGGCGAGTGTATTATTGCTTCGAATACCTCTTCCTTATCTATCGCATCAATCGGATCTGTATTGAAGTTTCCCTCACGTGTCATTGGGATTCATTTTTTTAATCCTGCACCATTGATGCCTTTGGTTGAAATTATTCCGGCTGTTCAGACAAGTGATGAAACTTTGGCGACCGCCAAATCGATGGTTGATTCCTGGGGAAAACTGACCGTAGTGTGTAAAGATACTCCGGGATTTATCGTAAACCGTGTTGCACGGCCGTTTTACGGAGAAGCACTTCGTATCTATGAAGAAGGAATTGCCGATTTTGCAACCATTGATTGGGCGATGACAGAATTGGCCGGATTCCGAATGGGACCATTTACACTAATGGATTACATTGGAAACGATATCAATTATACGGTTACTGAAACGGTATTTGCCGCATTTTACTTTGATCCGCGTTTCAAGCCGTCGTTTACTCAAAAAAGACATATGGAAGCCGGATTCCTTGGACGTAAGACCGGAAGAGGCTATTACGATTATTCCGAAGGAGTTGAATTACCGGCTCCTAAAAAAGACGAAAGGTTGGGGCAACAGATCGTAGATCGTATTTTGGCGATGCTGATCAACGAAGCGTACGATGCTTTGTTTTTAAATGTTGCCAGCCGGGAAGATATTGATACTGCCATGACAAAAGGAGTGAATTATCCAAAAGGATTGTTGGCCTGGTCAGAAGAAATAGGTTTGAAAACCGTTTTGGGAAGATTGGAAGACTTGTTCCTGGAATACGGAGAAGACAGGTACAGACCAAATCCGTTATTGAAGAGATTGGCGAAATAGAGATAGAGTCGGGGTAAATTCCCCGACTTTTTTTATGGAATTAATTCTGTATTTCCATTATTTCCAGGTTTTCAATACTTTTTCAGCTTGTTTGGAGTAGAATCCTTTTTGGTTCCGGATTTTGACAAATAACTCCCTGGCGCTATTTTTATCACCATTCGCGAGTCGGCTTTCTGCCAAATACCATTCTGCTTCATCATTGAAATTGGAAAATTCCAATTGAAGACATGCTGAAAAGTTAATACATGCCTCATTGTATTGCCCTAAATTGTAATAACACCAACCGGCATAGAAACGCGCATTCACGTCATCCGGATAATTTTTGATGATTTCGTTGAATCGGGAAAGAGCCAGTTTCCACTTCCCGCGGTTTGTATAGCTTAACGATTTTTCCAGGTAGTCCATGTATGGAATATTGACCAGCTTTACTTGAGGTTCTTCTGAAACCAGATCGTCTTCGTTTTCCCGGTCGGCAGGTATTCCTGTCAGAATAATCTGTTCTATCTGTACTGTTGGTTTAATTCGATATTGTGAATAATCGATCGCTTTCAAGTCCTGGAGATATATCTCTTTTGCCACCTTTTGCTTTGAAACAGTTACTGGTTTTTGTTCGATCACCGGTGGAAGAGGTTCCAGTACCAGTTCAGGAAATGGAATATTCGTCAGCTCTTCCTTTTTTTCATCTGCCGGAAGATTCTTGATTTCATTTTGGGAAGTTTTGATTTCACTGACCGTGATTTGGTCTTTTTGGGGAATAACTTCCAAGGTGTCAATTTCTTCCGGGATATTGATATCTGTATTCTCAAATTTAACCAATACGGGTTCTCTCGTTTGCGAAGATTCTGCAGTTCTTGACAAGAAGAAAAATGTAAGCGCTAAAATTGCAACAACAGAAAGGCTTAATATATAAGGAGTGAAATTGACTTTCGGGAAGTTCATTTTTTGATCCAGCTGCTTCATTTTTGAAAACGGCACATTGGATTGCTGCCATCCTTCCAATGCATCACGATCGAAATCACTTAATTGCTCATTGGTGTCTTCCTGAGAGAAAGTGTGAATGAGTTTCTCAAATGCATTTCGGGATATATGATCTTTATTCTTCATGACTTTCCATCCAGATTTTTAAATTTCTTTTTCCATTTTGAATTGAACTCTTGACTGTATTTAAAGGAATATTCAATTCGTTGCTAATTTCCTGATAACTCTTATCCTTTAAATAGAATAACTCGATGCAGATCCGTTGTTCATTTTTTAAATGTTGAATAGCTTGTTCCAGTTTTGTTAATTTCAATTCCCGTTCGTTTAGTTCTTCCGTTTCGTGATTTTCTGCCTGCAGTAAATTCTCGTGAATGGGAGTTTGATGTGTTTTTTGCTTGCGCAAGTAAATCAGGCATTCATTTTTCGTTACCTGGTAAAGCCAAGATTTGAAATGTTGTATGGTATGTTTCTCAATTTTTTGGTTCAGTTCTCCGAAAATTTTCATGGTTGTGTCCTCGGCATCTTCATAGCGTTTGAGGTATTTGATGCAGGTTCCAAGTACCAAATGTCCGTAACGCTCATATAATAAAGGTATGGTAAACAAGTTTTCTTCCTGTTTATAGAGTTGTATCAGATCAAGATCCGACAAATTGCTATATCGCTTATGTCCGCGTTGAAACAACATAATGACAAAGAGATGCATGAAATGAAATAATTCCATAAAATAGTTATACTATATATAAAAGTAAGCACTTAAATTTACACGTGTTATGAGTAAGCTGAAAAGAATTGGGGTTTTGACTTCCGGAGGAGATTCACCGGGGATGAATGCGTGTATTCGCGCGGTGGTGAAAGCCGGAATAGGAAAGGGAATAAATGTATTCGGAATCGAAGACGGATATAAGGGAATGATTGAAGGAAGAATCCGGCAGTTGACTTATATGGATGTCAATAACATTATTCATTTGGGGGGGACTATTCTTGGAACTGCCAGGAGTGAAGCCTTTAGAACACTTGAAGGTAGGGAGCAGGCAGTTGCCAATTTGAAAAAGCACGAAATAGAAGCGTTGATTCTGATAGGAGGAGATGGAACTTATGCGGGAGGAATGGCTTTAACCAAAGAATTTGATATTCCCATTATTGGGTTGCCCGGAACAATAGATAATGATATTCACGGCACAGACTTCACAATCGGTTATGATACCTGTTTGAATACAGTAGTTGAGGCTGTTGATAAAATACGAGATACGGCTTCCAGTCATCACCGGGTGTTTTTTGTCGAAGTAATGGGAAGAGCTTCCGGTTACATCGCATTGAATAGTGCAATAGCGAGTGGGGCAGAATCGGTATTGATTCCGGAAACTTTAACCGAGATTCAATTGCTTGCGAAAGAAATAAAAAATCAGAATAAAGGAATCAGAAGTTCTATTATCATAGTAGCTGAAGGTGATGAAGAGGGAGGAGCGAAAGAAATTATGGAAAAAGTAAAACCTTATTTGGAAGGGTATGAGTTAAGATATTCCGTTTTAGGTCATATTCAACGGGGTGGAAGTCCATCTGCATTTGATCGGATTCTCGCGACAAGAATGGGAGTGAAGGCTGTGGACCTATTAATTGAAGGAAAAAAGTCACTGATGATCGGTCAAATCGGGAGAGATTTGGTCTGTCGGAATATTTTAGAAGGAACCACGGGAAACGTTTCTACAGACGATTCCGGTATTGAATTATTGAAATCCTTATTGACTAAAGGAAATTTTTGAAAATAATTCAAACTTTAAAAACTGTTGATTCAATGAGTTAGCAGTTTTGGAGAAACTTTTTCACAAAATAATCTTCAAAAAGGCTTGTTAAAGTGGAATAAGTGAGTACCTTTGCCACCGCTTAGAACGCTAGGCGCTACGGAAACGGAGGAATTGAAAAGGGGTAAAAAGAGTAGGTTAAAAA
>NZ_VLPL01000011.1 GCF_007558725.1 Fluviicola chungangensis | reverse complement strand
TTGCACGAAACGGCGGTCACCGGAAGGGTTTGAAGTAGATCCTGATCCACAAGGTTCGAATTCCGACCAGTCAAATCCAGGATTAACACCTGCAGTTGCCCAATGCAACGTATCTGAATTTGCAGGGAACATATAATTTGTCTCAATCGCCCCAACACATGGCGCTCCAGGGAATCCAGTTCCACCGTAGTACAACTGATCACCGAATTGCCACAAACCTTGCATGTAGTTATAGAACTGAGAAGATGATGCAGGATCTGATTGTCCTGCAGGAGCATTTGTTCCTGTATAGATCGTAAAGTTACGCATCCCGTAACGTTCATTATCCGCAATTCCATCTCCGTAACCGATACCCAAACCGCGGTAAACAATTCCTTTGTTTGCAATTGCATTAGCCACAGTAGGAACCACCCATTGATTTGTAATCGTATCAAAAACCGGTCCAGGGTTATCAGCCCCATCAGCATCCTGGTAAGGACCTTCGAAGAAGTCAACACCAATAGACGGCGGGTTTTGTCCGAATCCAGGGCGTCCTGAGTTTGGTTCATCATTCAAATCCCCGTTATACATGTAACTCAATCCACGTGTAACATCACATCCTGCATAGTCATCGTTGTAATTCCCTAAATCCGCATCGATGTACTGAGAGAAATATGTATCGAACAAGGTTTGAGTACCACGGTTAATTAACTCGTAGTTATAGAACGTCATTTTGTTGATCTCGTCATCCGTTGCAAAAGCAAATGCCTGCGCGTGGATTTCCATTCCGATCGGTTCACCTTGTGATTCTGTATGGATATTTCCTTTATCGTTGAATACCCACCAGTTAGTAACGTCACCAAATAACGTTACACGTCGGTCAGCACCACATTGAATATCGTCACGACCTAAGATATCATCATACCAAGGGTAATCTCCCTCTTCCGGTTCGTAGAACATGTCATTATTCACGTCATAGAATGGTGCAAGGAACTGATCTTGTCCACGACCAACATCTCCGTTACCCGGCCATGCATTGATCTGAGCCAATGTTTCGTTGGTCGGAGAAGGACAATCACCTGTTGTACAGTTATTATAAGTAATAAACAAAATAACTCCTGCTTTAGTGATCGTGAAAATGTTGTCATACAACAAACACTGATCCGGGTCAATTGTCCCATCACCATAATCGCGTCTTGCAGTGTCCCCTTGTGGAACAGACGGATCAAAGTTTCCTGTACCGTATTGAACCGTAAGCGGTCCGGGCCAGAAATCGTTACCATCCTGACGGAACTTAACAGCTGCCAATTTTAACTGACCGTTAACGTCTGTTCCACCCATCCAAAGCGCACCGGCATAGATGACTGTTACAGCTGTTTCATTTCCTTTCTTTTTTGGAACGGTATAGGTTGCTAGTCCGTTCGCGCGATCCAGGAATAATAATCCTCCTGTTTCCAACTGACAACTAACATCATTAAAGTCCATTGTTTTACGGTAGTTTGCAGGCGCACAATTCGCAGCCTTTGTCGTTACCGTGGGTTTCGGCTTATCTCCGCCCGACTTCCCTTTCCCAAAATCATGATTGTATGCACTGGCCTGACCAATGAAACACATCGTGATTGCGAGTGATAAGTATTTAAATGTTCGTTTCATACTTTAATTTTTTTCTTTCTTAGAAATCAAATTTAACCCCTAAGCGAATAGTTCTTGGCGCACTGATATTAAATGGATTTGCCACTTTCATTGCATAATAATCTCTGAAAGATTGCTCATCCAACTGGTTTTGGATTGAAGTTTGGTATTGAGCTGCTGCCAAATAGCCATCATCATTCCAGTTACCAGTAGCTCTGTAAACACCCAGAACGTTCATTGTATTGAAAAGGTTGGTAACGCGAAGATAAACGTTCAAATAAGTTGATTTCTTCTTACCATCTTTTCCAAAATCAATTCCAAATGTGCGGTCTAACTGCAAATCCAAACGGTACTGCCAAGGCAATCTTGAACCGTTCACAGTTCCTGTTATACCCGAAGTATTCGGATTAAGCAATGCATCTCCGGTAACACCTGTTTGTGAGCTGTATGGAGAACCTGAGTAAATGTTTGTAATAAGGTTCAAACCGGTATTCTCAAGAATTTTTGCATCTCCGATCATAGGACCGTTGTAATCAGCTCCTTCACCGTAACGGTAATCGAAGGTAATTGCAAACGTGTGACGTTGGTCATATGAATAAGGGAATACACTTCTCAAGTTAGGTAAACCTGCTGTTTGAAGACCTGTCAACAAACTCGCTGCAGAAGTTGCATCGGAACCTGTACCATCCGCAAACTGTAAGGTATACGCCGCAGTCATACGAACGTTTCCGGTTCTGCGAAGGTCATAAGACACTGTCAAACCTTTTACCGTACCGAAGTCGCGGTTACCAAATGTGCGGTAAGTGTTCGGGTACGCTTCAAATACGTTCATCAGCTGCACGTTGTTACGTTGTTCACGGTAAAATGCAGAGATTTTCAAAGATGAAGTCTTGGATAAAACCTGTTGGAAACCAATCTCATAATCGATTGTTTGTTCCGGCTTCAAATTCGGGTTGTTAATCGTATTTGTACGTGCTTCGATAAATTGATAATCAATCGGATTGAAACGGTTACCTGTTGTAGGACGTTTCGTCAAGATGTCGTAATGTGCAAAGAATGACGCTTCATCCGAAATAGGGAATGAGAAAGCGATACGAGGCATCACATTAATCTGTGGCTTGTAATCTTCAAATGCATCCGCACTCACTTTTGAATTGGTTGCAGCAGTAGGATCTTTCAACCATGGTGAAATACCTGTAACACCACGAATCAATTTCGGATCCTCGATTGCAATACCATTTGCATCGTACCACTGATCACCATTTCTAAATCCGTTAATTCTTGTCGGACTGTTTACGTCATCTACGTATACAACATAATCACTTCCCATAGATTCAGGAATTCTCATGTTTGCATATTTTGTAGGATCACTCGCGATCAATGATTTCGCCTCATCTACATTGTTTGCAGTATATACCAAGTATTTATCTTTCAATACCGGCTGATTCGCATCGAATACATCTACACGGACCCCAACGTTGAATACGATGTCTTTGAATGCAAACTTATCCATGATATAACCAGCGATGTATACCGGTTGGAATGCACCAATGAATCGTTTGTAGTTTCCGTTTTCGTCGAATTCGTTGAAATACTTATTGATATCTGTATTTCCTTTTACTTTTTTACCGGTATGATCGTAACCGAAGTAATTAATAAAGTTATTTCCCTGGTTGAACAACTCATCCGGTGAGAACATATCTAAAGAGAATGTACTCGGGTCATATTGATCAATTACGATATAATCTGTTCCTGCCGGATTAAATCCAAGTTTCTCACGAAGATTATAATCAAAGAAAGATTGCTTATCGTTGTTTTCCTGGCCACCGTATTGTCCTGTTCCGGATGTATACGCATATCCTGTATTCAAACGATCGTAGCTATACTGTTGGAAAGAACCGAAGTTCACCACATGAGGATTCGATTTGTCCAACTCGGTAATGTGACTGTTTGCATACAAACGAGCAACTGTCCAAAGTTCAATTGGTCCGGCATTTCCGCTTGACCAACCTCTATCCCAACGCTGTTCGTATTCAAAACCTAATGAAATGGAGTGATCACCAACGTTAACAGATCCTGATCCGGTAATACGGAACTGATCTTGTTCTGATCTGCTGAAACCGTTATTTGGTGTCCCGATGTTATTCCAGATTCCATAAACAGAAGTTGGAACGTCACCATTTCTCAATGCACGTCCATTTTGAACCTGCAACAATGTTTGATAATGACCTACAGGATCACCTGCATATAAATCAAAATAATTCTGAGTAATTGCAGCCAATGCAGCATTCGATTGAGAAGCCTCGAATTGAACAAGGTATTCCTCCGGAACTGCTGTCTGGTATAAATCGGATGTTTTTGCATCGAACTCATAAGTAGGACGGAAACTTCTTGTAAATTTCCCAACGTGTCCGTAGCTGAACAAATCGTATTTGTGCTGCTTATCGTAAGTTTCAGTTTTTGTTTTCGAGTAATCCACCATAAGTGAGTAGAACGCCGACTTCACTTTCGAGCTAGATCCTTCTCTGTTGTTAGAAAATCGCTGAGTGAAACGTCCGTAAACACGGTAATCCAATTGATTGAAAACTCCAAAATTGGTAAAGTTCAACAAGGAATTATTGTAATCGTAATTACTTCCGTAAGAGTAGTTCAAAGATCCACCGAACGTCAAGTTAACGGATGGTCCCGTATTCACATCAATTTTAGCAGAAGCTGAAATAACGGAACGGGCAGCATTCATTCTCCACTTTGTTTTCTCGAAATCACTTTCTCTCAAATAGTTTGCATTGTGGAAAGTACCGTTACCGGTAGCACTTGCTCTAACAGGATTTTCCAACAAATAATCTCTCGCTTCCTTCTTAATACGGTATGAACCACCGTTCAAAGGACGACTATCCAATTCATTGGTGTAGTTGACAGAAAGCAAGAACCCTAAAATCGGTTTTGTCTTCTTACCCGTTGAATCCTTTCTCATCAAAAGCGGTCCGGAAATTAATCCTTCAACCAGGTTGTATCCGAATTTATCCAATCCGATTACTTTTCCGTCGTAACCATTCGGATCTTTTCCTTTAAAGTAGAATCCAGAAGATACTGCCTCCAATGACCCGAAGTATTTTGAGGAAGGTCCGCGAGTTGTTACAGCAATAATACCACCGGTTGCATCACCATAATTGGCAGGCAAACCTCCGGTAATTACCGAAACCTCTTCAATTGCTGATTTAGGTAAGTTGGAAGACCCACGCACCTTGATACCATCAATAAAGAAATAAGTACCATCCGAACGGGAACCACGAACTGAAAGCTCTCCTGTTCCTTCGTTGGTTGTTACCCCACCTACCGTGCTTGCAACACCTGCTGCAGAACGAGTCGGTAGTCGTGAGATATCCTCACGCGTAATCGTCGCCCCGGAAGGACCACCATCTTTATTAATTAATGGGACTTTGTAGGCCACCACCACGACTTCATCGATAGCTTTTATATCGGTTGGAAGTCCGAGAGCAGTATTATCAAGGAAAGTAATACGATCAGCATTCACAACAACACCTTTAATTGCTGTAGGCTGATACCCTTCTCCCGGATTACTGATCTCAACGTCATAGGAACCTGGTGACAACGAGTTAAGTTGAAACTTTCCATCCGTATCGGTGGTCGTGTTTCCCTTAACTGTTCCATTTTGCTTGACGACTACAATACAATCGTATATAGCCTCCTTGCTGTCCTTATCAACAACGCTACCACGGATCGTTCCCAAACCTGACTGGGAATAACCGTAAGTCACTGTCAACAAGATACTTGCAAATAACAAGTTGAGTTTACGTAACATAAGTACAGTTTAATTTTACATCATTTTTATTGTAACAAAGCGTGTAAATATAGTAATTTTCGATTTGTTAACATTTCCTAAAAAACTTTTCTGTTTTGTAACAAATTATTCACCGTTAACTTTTTGTTAACTTTTCAGAACCGCAAAAGCCCTTATTTTTAGGGATTTGTAACTAATTTTTAAATAGACCGATCATGCGTTTTTATTGATTCTGACATACCTTTGCATTATGTCTGACATTTCTATTATTAATTTAAATGCGGTTTCTATTTATTTAATGGAAATTGATTTTTCTTATTTTGAGACCTACAAATCCTCCTTAAATGAAACGGAAAGATTAAGGCTCAACGCTATTCACCACCCCGAAAAAAAGATTGAATTTGCGGCATCAAGATACCTGAAACACCACCTGTTCGGCGAAGCAAACATCACTTACAATTCAAGCGGATCACCTGAAATAACGGGAGTAGGATTCATTTCCCTTTCGCATTGCGACTCGCATGTTGTCCTTGCAACCTGCAGAGAGCACCTGATTGGTGTGGACATAGAAGAGATTCGACAAAAATCAGTCATAACAGCACCCCGTTTTATAACGGATAATGAAAAACAGTTTCTTGATCAGACCAGCGAAAAAGACATGTCGATGCTTTGGTCATTTAAGGAATGCCTGTATAAATTATCTGACAGGAATCGGCTGCTTTTTCAAAGAGACATCCTCGTTAACAAAAGGGGCGGCAAGTATTACGGCAGCATCTTAAAAACCGATGGCATCTACGAATACGAACTGCATGTTGAAAACTTTAAAAATATTTTAATAACTTTCAATTCAAGTAAAGGAAAACTACTACAATGAACATCCTGGATAAAATTCAATCGAAAAGCGGACAATTGGCGTTATTAATTGATCCCGAAAAGACCAAAAATGAGGAGCATTTATTAGAGTTAATCCAAAAAGCCGAATTTGCACTCATTGACTTCTTTTTTGTCGGAGGCAGCACCGTTACCCGTAAGGAAGTGGAGTCGGTGGTTTCCAAACTAAAGAAAAACTCGGAAATTCCCATTGTTCTCTTTCCGGGATCCAGCAATCAGCTATCAGAACAGGCCGACGCTCTTTTATTCTTAAACCTGATTTCAGGCAGAAATCCGGATTTCCTGATCGGGCATCATGTGTCGTGCGCGGAAGAAGTACTGGAAATGAATCTGGAAGTTATCCCGACATCCTATATCCTGATTGACGGAGGTAAAATGACCTCTGTAGCCTATGTCAGCCAAACAACACCTATACCAAGAGAAAACAATTCCATTTCGTTAAAAACGGGAATTGCCGGTTACTTAATGGGACAAAAACTCACTTATTTCGATGCCGGAAGCGGCGCTGTTCAGTCTGTCCCTCCTCAACTAATTCAGGAGTTAAAGAAAAAAATCGACACTCCAATTATTGTTGGCGGAGGAATTCGTTCCATAGAGCAAATTGAAGCCTACAAAAATGTCGGCGCAAACGTCATCGTTATCGGAAATAAAATTGAAGAAAACATTGATTTTCTGCTGGATATAGAGACCTATCAAAAAAGTTCATTTAGAGCCCGTTAGAAAAATCGACACCGTTTAATCAGCATCAAACACACTTCACTAAATGAGAAGTTGTTTAATCCTACTGTTAAAAATAATTGAATTATATTTACCCAGTGTGAACTACGAAAACTAGGAGTTATATGCTCTTCAACAATGTCTAACATTTTGATAATCAGCATATTAATTAAGTAACAAAGCCAAAAAAACTCTCAAATTCGGAACAGCTTGCACACTCGCATTTTTTCGTGAAATGTAAATTAAGTTGAAAAAAACAATGTTGAATCTATTAAATTGTTAAACATGCGCAAAAAATTACTTTTGGGTGTATTTTCTTTGATTGGTGTGATTTCAACTGGGAAATCATTTGCTCAGGAAACACACTTCAATTGCGGAAGTCATACACAAATGAAAAAATTGTATGCTGAGAATCCAGGATTGGAGGAAGACTACAAAAAATTGGTAAACAGGTATAAGGAAAACCGCATTGTTAATGGAAAATCCATTACAGTACGCGTCATTCCGATTGTTTTTCATATCGTTCATGAATATGGTTCGGAAAACGTATCTGACCAGCAGATTCAGGATCAAATGGACATCCTCAACGAGGATTACCGCAAACTAAATGCAGATACCAATGTGGTTGTATCTCCTTTTGATACAATCATCGGAGATGCCTACATCGAATTCCGTTTAGCTACATTGGACCCTTACGGAAATTGTACAAACGGGATCGAGCACATTTACAATCACAACACCAACCAGGGAGATGATTATTCCAAGTTGAGTCAATGGGACAGAGACAAGTATCTGAACGTTTGGCTTACCAAAACGATCGGATCCGCAGGAGTTGCAGGATATGCATACTATCCGACCGGTGTTACTGGAACTGGTTTCTTTAGAGATGGGGTCATTATCCTTCACGATTATGTCGGAAGTATCGGTACCAGTTCACCAGGACATTCAAGAGCATTGACTCACGAAATTGGTCACTACCTTGGATTGGCACATACTTGGGGGAATGACAATGATCCGGGTAGCGCAAGCAGCTGTAACCAGGATGACGGTATTGGTGATACACCAAACTGTATCGGTATGACAAGCTGTCAACTTTCAGCTAACTCATGTCCGGAACCAACTATTCCGGGAAATTATTGGCCGTTTGATGTGATTGACAATGCTCAAAACTACATGGACTATTCTTATTGTTCGGTGATGTTTACAAAAGGTCAAACCAATTTCATGAACAATGTATTGGACCAGGAAACAAGTGGACGTAATAACTTATATACAGCTGAAAACCTGGTAACAACCGGAACAAGCACAATCACTCCTGTTACATGTACTCCGATAGCAGATTTTTACGTTGACGTAAACGGTGCTTCCGGAAATTTAGGTCCAAACGCAAACGTTATGTCAGCTTGTGTAAATGACCCGATTGCTTTCAAAGATGCTTCCTGGAAAGCAGGTGTCACATCGTGGTCATGGAGCTTCCCTGGAGGAAGCCCGTCTGCTTCAACAAACCAAAACCCTACTGTGACATATGCTTCACCGGGATGGTACGACGTAACACTAACTGTTTCAAACACTGCAGGTTCAAACACAAAAACAATCAACCACATGGTTTACATCCAGGGTGATTGGGCGGAATATGCAGGACCAAGAACAGAAGATTTCAACCAAAATGCGAACTTCTGGATTTCCGTAAACCCTGAAAACAATTACCAGTCTTTCAACCGTGCTACAAACGGTGGTAGATGGGGTACTGCAGGTTTCAAATTGAATAACTACAAAGATGTTTCTTCAGCTCAAATGTTTACAGATGATTGGTATTACTACGATCGTCTTGGAAACGCCAAAGATTATTTGATCTCTCCTGCAATGGACTTGAGAAATACTTCAAACGTAACGATCTCATTTGACTATGCTTATGGTACAAGAGCAACCAATACCACAGACATCACTGAAAAACTAATTGTTTATTATTCAAGAGATTGTGGTAAAACATGGATTCAAAAAACATCGATTTCCGGTGCAACCTTAGTAACTGCAGGTTACCAGAATGGAGATTATGTTCCAAATCCAAACAATGATTTGGAATGGAAAACTGCCAGCTTTACTCACACTCCTACATCAGCGGACAACAAAACGAAATTCAAATTTGAATTTATTTCGTCTGATTTCTCTTCCAACTTCTACTTCGATAACTTCAACATTTCCGGAACATTGGGAATCGAAGATAACGGAATAGTGTCAACGATTTCGATTGCTCCGAACCCTGTTGCTACAGGATCAGACTTATCTGTTGAGATCCCTAACTCTGAAGCTGGAATGAAATTAATCGTAATGGATTTGAAAGGTGCAATTATCTCAACAACTGAGGTTCCTGCTTCTTCCGGAGTTCAAACGGTTAACATTCCGATGAATGTTGCAAAAGGATGTTACATCCTGAATGCAGTTCAAGGAGCTGCAAAATCTACTCACCGAGTAGTTGTTTATTAATACAGATTCAACTTATATATAAAAAATCCCCGGCAATACATGCCGGGGATTTTTTTATGTCAAACGGCAACACTATTCACCTGGAAATTACTATTTTCACTGTATGAGCCCGCGCGTTACTTTAGCTACTCCTTATCCTTTTCAAAGACCTGCATTCATAGGAATCCGTGAATATAGCTTCATCAATTCGCACGGGGATGAATACAGCGTTCAATTTGTCCAGAAAAACAACCACATCATGAATTACATTGTTGATCTGAGCCTCAAAAGCCACGATCAGGATGAATACCAAACCATGAACACCGGGGATGTATACAGAGTGATGGCAACCGTTGTATCGATCCTGCTCGATTTTATAGAACAGACTCCCTATTGCCAAAGCATTGAATTTATTCCCGTTTCGGAAAATCACCAATTATCCAATAGAAGGTCTACCCTGTTTCGAAGATATGTACAGCGATTTAAAACCCTTACCGGATGGGATTATAAAATAAACGACGGAGTCTTCACCCTCAGCCGCCCGAAAACAAAATAAATTGCCTTATTTTGCAGTATGAAGTTTGAAGAATTAAACAACCGACTGGAGAATACACTGACAGAATCAGGACGGGAAGGATACACCGAAAAACAGGAGAAATTAATCAAACTATCCAAACAGGGAAAGAACCAATTGATTTTCACATCGATTGACCAGGAATTAATTGACGGGCTTCATTTCATTTCTTTTATGCGGGCACCGGAAATGCTGGAAGGTTCTCCACGCGTTTTGTGGTTCACCCCTTCCTGGGAAAGTGCGCGTGAAAAAGTGAAATCCTTTCACCATTTGATGAAGCGAACGGACGTAACAATCGAAATTGCCGATGATAAGGGAAAAATAATCGAGCAGCGCAACGCTATTTTTGAAGGAGCAGAGATCATTATCGGAAACCCGAAAAGATTGCTGGAATTGTACAATCAGAACGGAATCCACCTCAATCAGTTGAGTTTGGTGATCATTGACCAGGCAGAAACACTTTGTAAAGATCCCTTGATCCTTCAAGCAGTAAGAAGGATTTCGGAAAGTTTACCCAAATGCCAGAAATTGATTTTTTCAGAAGGAACCCATAACAGACTTGAATCTTTTTGCGAAGATATTTGTACCTTTTACGAAACTTCCGAATTATAAAAAGTATGATAGCCAAACAATTAAAAGCCATTTCCAACATTTGTTATATTCTCGGAATGGCCTGCGCTATCCTGCTTTACACCCAGAATACATTCGGAATTTCAAGTGCTATCCGGATCGGATTCTATGTATTCGGTGGAACCGGCCTGCTCTTAAGTCTATTGCAATTCCGTTTTATCCCCGAAGACAAATGGGAAGATTTCAACCTGTTGTTTTGGATCGGATCATTGGTTATATTCATAGGATTTGTTGTTCAAACACTCCATTTAAAGTATGCTACTTATATTCTAATTGCAGGTTTTGCCATCACCGGATTTTCATTTTTTGTCAATCCTTTCAGGAAAGACAAAGATGAAGAAGACGAACTGTTAGATAACTGATCTTCATCAAACAACTATTCAAAATATTTTTAATTTAGCGTGAAAACCATTTGATTGGTCTTTTGCGTATTTAATTTACTGCAACGTTGCACTAAACCTTCATTGTGAAAAATTATATTCTTGTATTTCTTTTCTCTGTTGTTTGCTTCATTTCGGATTCCCAGGTTCCAATCACTCAACACGATGATTTTCTGAAATTAGAAGGGAATCAACTAACCTATTTGATTACACCCGACGACCAGTCAAACATCCGGACAGTAAAATCTCATCTGAAGGAATTCAAACCAATTAATTCCCGAATGGTGAATTTAGGTTTTGAAACAAAAGACGTTTGGTTCTATTTTGAAACGAAAAACCTGTCTGATTCGCGCCTAATCCGGATGCTTAAATTGAGTAATCCGATCATTGATGAAGTGGATGTATACAAACGAATCGGGGAAAACACCTTTATTCCGGTCTCAAAAGGAGGTGATCAACGTCCCTTTGCCTGGCGTTATAACGGAAACCGTGAATTGATCTTCCCCTTGCGCCTTGATCCGCACAGTACCAACGGGTTTCTTTTCCGGGTAAACAATGGCGGAGAACAATTTTACTTTCAAAGTTCACTTGAAAAAGGGTCCTACATCCAGGTAAAACACGGAAACAAACAGGTTTTTTATGGGTTGTTGTTCGGGGTAATGATCTTCATTATTATTCTCAACCTGGCAATCGGTATTTTATTCCGGCAGCGAATCGCATACATTTATACCTTATATGGAGCTTCCTTTACCTTGCTCCAACTCTCTTTGCTCGGATTCGGGACAACCTGGCTCTGGACAGACCAGTATTTTATCTCCAACAGGGCCAATCCGGTACTCGCGTCATTAGGCGTTTTATTTTTCCTGAATTTCACTTACCGTTACCTCGAATTACACATCAACACACCTAAAATCAAACCCATAGTACGGTTTATTCAGGTGGTATTGCTTATCAATGTGTTTGTGAGTCTTATTCCGGGAACGGCTTTTATGAACATTTCAGCGATCACGGTCAATGCCATGACCCTGATCTTAAACCTATTCATTATTTATCCCCTGGTTGTGACCCTTAGGACCGGCTCAAAGACTGCCAAATCCTATCTAATCGCATTCTCCATTTTACAGATCTCGGTTTTTGCATTCGTATTGCGGAATTTCGGTATTATTCCGAACAGTTTCCTGGCCGACAACGGATTGCAAATCGGGTTTGCTGTAGAAATGATCATTTTAACATTCGGAATCCTGCAGCGTTTCAAGTTGATGAATGACGCTTCTATTGCAGTGCTTGCCGAAGCAAATGAATTGAAAGAAAACCTGAATATCCAGCTGGAAGCAGAGGTTGAACTCAGAACCAGGGAAGTCATCGCACAACGCAATGAACTGGAACAAAAAAACGAAGAAATCACCAGCAGTATTCTCTATGCAAAACGAATCCAAAACGCATTACTTCCTAGCAGTTCCTATTATTCTGATCTCATTCCCAATCTGAATGTATTCTATTATCCTAAGGATATTGTAGCAGGAGATTTTTATTGGATCAAACGGATTCGCATCGGAGAAGATATCTGGAGATTCATAGCCGTTGCAGATTGTACCGGACATGGTGTTCCCGGAGCAATGATGAGTGTTCTGTGCATGAACGCTTTGAATGAATCTGCTCGTTTACTTGAAGATGCAGATCCTGCAGACTTATTGAATCGCGTAAGTTCCTACCTGAGAAATTACCTGTTGACTGACGGAATGGAACTCTCCGACGGAATGGACATTTCAGTCGTATGCTATCACTCTGAAAAGCAGATCCTGCGCTTTTGCGGAGCAAATAATCCTTTGTGGATTTTAAATGAACATGAAATCCAGGTAATTCCTCCAACGAAAAGACCGGTAGGAAAGTCCGAATCCAGTCTTCCCTTTGAACTTCATGAAATGACTTACCGGAAAAACCAACGCATCCTGTTGTTTTCCGACGGATGTATTGACCAGTTCGGTGAGAAAAGCGGGAAAAAACTAAAAACTCCGGGATTGAAAAAAATGGTATTGGAACAATACGACTCCAATCCGGCAAACCACCTTCAGAAAATCGAACAAGACCTGCTGCGATGGATGGGAACCGAAGAACAATTGGATGATATCTGTATGATGCTGATCGACTTGAACTAAAAACTTGCTTTTAAGCTCATATCCAGACTGGCAAAACTATGTGTCAGTGCCCCCACAGATATAAAATCAACTCCTGTTTCAGCGAAAGAACGGATCGTTTGACGGGTAATCCCACCTGAAGCTTCCGTTTCATACCGTCCGGCAATTTTATCAATCGCTTCTTTGAGTAATTCCGGGGTAAAATTGTCCAGCATAATACGGTCTACCATCCCTGTTTCAAGCACCTCATCCAGTTCCTTCAAATTGCGGACTTCTATTTCAACCTTCAGTGTTTTTCCGGTAGATCTCAGATACTCCTGTGTTCGCTGAATTGCCTGTTTGATGCCACCTGCAAAATCCACATGATTGTCCTTCAGCATAATCATGTCATACAGTGCGAAACGATGGTTCATTCCACCTCCGATACGTACGGCCCATTTTTCCATATAACGAATTCCAGGAGTGGTTTTTCGGGTATCCAGCAAGTTGGTTTGTGTCCCTTTCAGCAAATCGACATAACTTTTTGTTTGGGTGGCAATACCGGACATGCGCTGCATGAAATTCAACAAGGTACGCTCAGCTGCTAATATGGAGCGTGCATTTCCTTTTAAGTAAAATGCAATATCACCGGGTTTCACCGGAGTTCCATCGGTCAGTAATTCTTCAAATACCAGGTTTGAATCCACTAATTCACACACTTTTCTGGCTACTTCTACACCGGCAAGAATTCCGGTATCTTTCACTAATAACTTTGCAGTTCCGGAAGCATTTGCAGGAATACACGCCAATGAAGAGTGGTCACCATCTCCCAAATCCTCCTGAAGAGCATTTTTTATAATTTCATCAAACATGGGTCAAAGTTAATCCAAAAATGCAAAATGATGCATTCAAAGGGTTCACCACTTTTAGCAATTCCCTTTGAAATTTGCACACTTTCTTTTGAATTACTCGATGGATAAAGATTCGATCCTCAGCTCCGAATTGATGTGCTTCCACTTGATCGTCACGCGAAAAGATTCGCTTTTGGAAAGATAAATTCCAGTTGTAAGCGGAGAATCATCGCTCTCTTTTCCTTTGAATGTAAAGCGAAAGCTGGAAACAGGTTTCCGGTTAAAGAAATCTTTCAACAATTGAGTAGCCTGGGACTGGGCATAAACACCCTCTTTTCCCTGAATCTGAAGCAATATCCTATCTTTACCGTAAGAAATGATTTTAGCTGCATCCTCTCTCGCAAATGCTTGTTCCACAGCAGTGAAATTTGCATCCGTGACAGTATGAAGCGATAAAATAAAAGAAGCTATTAATGATAAAATAAAGCCCATATTTCAATTGTTATTTGAACCTCTATCAACAAATATAATGCCTAAAATGAAATCCCGCTCATTCTCTACTTTTTTTATAGATTATCTCTTTAATCGGCCCCACCGGCAAAAAAAGGGTCTCCCAAACTCATTTTGAAGCAATCACTACAATTTTTGTATATTCGTTGCATGCAGGTAACGTTACTTTGTATTGGCAAAACGGGGAAGAAATTCCTGGAAGAAGGAGAACAGGAATATTTGAAGCGGCTTCGCCATTATATCCCATTCCAACTACAGATTATCCCTGACATCAAGCAAGCTAAAAATTTATCTGAAGGCCAGATTAAACAGCGGGAAGGTGAGTTAATCCTGGAAAAAGTAACTCCCACAGACACCCTCATTTTGCTGGATGAAAAAGGGAAAGAATACAGTTCGCTTGATTTTTCTGCTTATCTGCAAGATCTGTTTAACCGCGGAGGAAAACAAATTTGTTTTGTGGTTGGCGGACCTTATGGCTTCAGCGATGCCGTTTATCAACGTTCCAACGGAAAGATCTCCCTATCTCAGATGACCTTTTCCCATCAAATGATCCGTTTGTTTTTTATTGAACAAGTGTACAGGGCAATGACTATTTTGAGAAATGAACCTTATCACCATCAGTAGGTATGAAAACTGAATTTTTTGGGATCGTTGATTTTATTTCATTCCTTGGATGGCTGGTAATTTTCATAATAATTGCCCAATTTATATTCATTCAAAACAGGGAAAAATCAGCTTACAAATATTTCCTTCCGCATTTCTACTGGAAAATCATCCTAAGCGTGGCCTTTGCCTTAACATACACATTATATTACAACGGAGGAGATACAACAGCTTACTACCAAGGTGCGGTGACTTTAAACCGGCTGTTTTTTGAATCCCCGTTGGATTATTTACAGGAAATCATATCTACTCCAAGCAGAACCAGCATTCCTTCCTATTTTAACCAGGCCACAGGAAGACCACCTGAATGGATTTACCCCGAAGCCAACTCCTGGGTAGTATGCAAAATTGCAAGCTTTTTCTCCTTCTTCTCCTTCGGAAGCTACCTCACGCTCAACTTGTTTTTTGGAGTCATCTCTACCTGGATATCCTGGAAGTTTTTCATTTTTCTGGATAACAATACACGCATAAAAACAAGATACCTGGCGCTCGCCTGTCTCTTTATCCCATCGGTAGGTTTTTGGTGCTCGGGCCTCATGAAAGACACCATTGTAATGTGTGCGATTCTCCTCTCGATCATGTCTTTTTTTAAACTTTTTAAGCGGAAATACATTCACTTTTACAGAACATTATTCACATTCGTCCTTGCCAATTACTTCTTGTTTATTACCCGGCCTTTCGTACTCATCGGGATATTCATTCCGTTTTTTATATTGATTATTTTACGGTTAAATAAAGACAAGCCTGTACTGGTGAGATTCCTTACCCGAACAACCGGAATCTTATTTGCACTGGTTTGTTTAATTGTTTACCTCAGAAGCTCGGAGTTGGGAGAATTCTCTTCCGATCAAATTTTAGAAACGGCAAAAGTTATTCATAGTGATTTCAAGGTCAATGAGCGGTATACCGGAAAAAGGTACGATTTAGGCCTCAATGATTTTAGTCCAACCAGTTTGGTACTAGCCATTCCCGGAGCCGTCATAGCTACACTCTACCGGCCTTTTATCTGGGAATTTGAAGGACCATTGATGTTCATAATAGGGATTGAAAGCCTGTTTTTTATTTATTTCACGGTCCGCTTCTTTCTGGTGAACCGCAGAGTAGCTTCACTCTCGATACTATACAAAAAAGAACTCCTGCTCTTCGCGTTGTTATTCATTCTTATCTTTGGATATTTCGTTGGTTTTACTTCCGGGTTATTCGGGGTTTTGGCCAGATTAAAAGCTCCTGCACTTCCGTTTTTCCTCTTGTTGCTTTTTAGCAGGGATCAAAAGGAAGATTTGAAAGATATTGACGACGAAAAACTGATAACCTAATATATTCGTTATTTTTACTATTGATAAAATTGTCCGTTCTAACATGAGTATACGTTTCAAGATCGAACCACAACGAAAAATCAGTTTAAACCTTGCTGAATTGTGGAAAAACAGAGAATTGTTTTACTACTTCACCTGGCGTGATTTGAAAGTGAAATATAAGCAAACTGTTTTGGGTTTATTGTGGACAATCCTGCAACCGCTTATCATGACCTTGTTGTTTACTTTGTTTTTAGGAGATATTATTTCCGTTAACTCCAAAATTGGCATCCCCTACCCTGTCTTTGCTTTAAGCGGTATGCTTTTGTGGAATATTTTCAGTAGCGGGGTAAATAATGCGGCGAATAGCATGGTGAGCAACGCCAATATTATCAAAAAAATCTATTTCCCACGATTGATCATCCCATTTTCTGCTATTTTGGTATCATTGGTTGATTTTCTTTTCGCTCTAATTATTTTTATCTTCCTCTTATTTATTTATCGTGTATCCATTTCTCCCCTCATAATTTTATACATACCCCTGGCTGCAATAATAGTGTGTATCACTACTTCCGGATTCGGTATGTTGCTTGCTGCCATGAATGTAAAATACCGCGATGTAAGATACATTATTCCTTTTTTCGTTCAGGGATTAATGTTTATTTCCCCCGTCATTTATCCGATTTCTATCACCAATAATTCATTTGCTCAAACCATTTTGAAATTGAATCCACTTTCAGGAGCTTTTGAGTTATTTCGAGGTGGATTTACTGGATATGAAGTCAATTTTATGAATGTACTGATCAGTTTTGGCGGATCGGTCCTGCTGTTTATTTTGGGAGTTTTGTATTTTAAGAAGACCGAAAATTTTTTTGCGGATTTAGCGTAAACTGTTGTTATGAAGCCAATTTTAGAAGTACGAAATATCAGCAAGCAATTCCGAATCAATCAAGAGATACAACCGTATTTAAGCTTAAGAGATTCTATTACCAATATATTCAAACCCAAAAGCAGAAAAGAAATTTTTTGGGCACTTGACGATGTGTCTTTCGATGTCATGCCGGGCGATTCACTTGGAATTATTGGAAAAAACGGAGCCGGAAAATCCACACTTCTTAAGATTTTATCCAAAATTACTCCTCCTACCAAGGGGCATATTATCGGAAACGGACGCGTAGCCAGTTTGCTGGAAGTAGGCACAGGATTTCACCCCGAATTAACCGGAAGGGAAAATATTTTCATGAACGGCTCCATTTTGGGAATGAAGCGTACAGAAATCATTAAAAATTTCAAAGATATTGTAGAATTCTCCGGAGTTGAAAAATTCATCGATACCCCTCTCAAACATTACAGTAGTGGGATGCAATTACGTCTGGCCTTTGCCGTAGCTGCTTTCCTGGAAAACGAAATTTTAATCATCGATGAAGTATTGGCCGTGGGAGATGCAGAATTCCAGAAAAAATGCATGGGAAAAATGAAAGATATCAATTCACAGGGACACCGAACGGTGCTCTTTGTGAGTCATAATATTTCAGCCGTACAAAGTTTCTGCAACAAAGCCCTTTACTTAAAAGAAGGAAAAGTGGAAGCCTTTGGAAATGTCAAAGAAATTACGGGACTTTATATACAGAGTCAAAAATCCGGTGAATTGGCTAATGATCTTTCTCACCTTTTCAAAAATAAACGCGCAAAAATCCAATCTATTAGTTTTATAGGAGAATCTACAGGTGAATTAGATGCCTTTTCCTTTTATCGTTCACAAATTATCCGATTGAAGTTCGTCATGAATATTTTGGAGAGAGGAAAATATAACCTAAGTGTTCATTTCAAAACTATTTTGAACCAGATGATTTGCAATCTCTTCACCCCTGTCTACGAACTAAACGAAGGGATTCATGAGTTCAGCATGGAAATTCCGTCTAATTTTTTGAACGACGAAACCTATAAAATGGACTTATTTGTGGTGGATAATGCCAGCATCCCGATTGAAGTGATCAATGATATCATTACCTTTGAGGTTATTGACGACAGTGAGCGCGTTTGGTTCGGAAAATTTGAAGGCGTAATCCGGCCAGATTGTATAACCTTTCAAAAATTGGACGAATGATCTTTGTTACCAAGCCGTTTCTTCCGAACATTGCCGATTACAATCGTTTGGTAACAGGGATCTGGGAAAGACAGTACCTGACGAATAATGGTCCGCTTGTTCAGGAACTTGAAGGAGCATTGAAAATACTTTTCGATGCGGAGAATGTTTTATTTACCTCCAACGGAACCATTTCCATTCAAATAGCACTTAAATCATTGAATTTAAGTGGATCAGAAATCATTACCACTCCCTTTTCGTACGTTGCCACAACATCAGGTATCGTATGGGAAAACTGCACTCCCGTTTTTGCAGATATTTCTCCTACAACTTTCAATATTGATCCGGAATCAATCCGAAAAAAAATTACTCCAAAAACAAAGGCCATTTTAGCAACTCATGTTTTTGGAAACCCTTGTGATATCGATGCAATTGATACAATCGCTAAGGAACATGACCTGTTGGTTATTTACGATGCCGCTCATTGCTTTGGTACAAGCTACAAAAACAAATCAGTAATGAGTTACGGTGATGTGAGTTCGATCAGTTTCCATGCTACAAAGTTGTTTCATACTACTGAAGGAGGCGCGTTGATTTGCAAGTCCGAAACCCTGGCTGCAGATTTTTCGTTGAAAAGAAATTTCGGCCATGCCGGATTCGATCGTTTTGACGGGGTAGGCATCAATGGTAAAAATTCGGAATTTCATGCCGCAATGGGCTTGTGCAATCTACCTCATGTCGAAGCTATAATCCATGACAGGCAACAGACACATCTCTATTACGACAAGTATTTATCCGGGTTACCCATTCGAAAACAGGAAATTCAAGCACAAACTACCCGTTACAATTGCGCTTATTATCCTTTATTATTCGAATCCCAACAAACCCTGCTTCACATCAAAAAGGCTTTGGAAGAACAAAACATCTTTACCAGACGTTATTTCTACCCAAGTTTGAATTCGCTTAATTATGTTACTGAGCAATCATGTCCTGTAAGCGAATCCGTTTCAGAGAGAATACTATGTCTTCCGATTTATTTTGATATCGGAGAAGCCACCGTACAACGTATCTGTGAAATCATTCATTCAAACATGTATGTCGAAAAGAATTAATTATGCAATAATCGGGGCCGGTGGTTTTGCTCAGGAGGTTTACAACTGTTTACTCCAGCGACTGGAAGCAGATCAAATTACTGACTTTACCGTTGATTTTGTGGTTGAAGACCAATACTTCACGGAAAACCTTGTTTTTGGGAAAATTCCGCATCGGTTGTCAGAATACGATTTTACCAATAAATCCATTTTAATCGGCATTGCAGATGTACAGGTAAGGAGTCGGATTGCCGGACAATTGGATGCATTTCATTTCGGCACCCTCATTCATCCTTCTGTCAGCATGGGGTTGAATGTTTCAGTTGGTGCAGGGTCAATTATTTGCCAAAATGTGGTACTCACCTGCAACATACATCTGGGAAAACATACCCATTTGAATCTCAATACAACTGTCGGGCACGACTGTTCAATCGGTGATTTCTTCACCACTGCTCCAAGTGTAAACATCAGCGGATCTTGTACCATCGGGTCCCACGTATACATGGGTACACAAGTCGCTGTCCGTGAAAAAATAACCATTGCCGATCATGTAACTGTGGGAATGGGAGGAATGGTCCTCAAAAATATTCCGGAAGCAGGTGTTTACATAGGATTTCCGGTTAAAAAATCATTACGATGATCTTAATTGGTGCTGGGGGATTAGCAACCCAATTGACAGATGTGATCCGGCGTTTGCACCCTGCAAAACCGCTTGCCTTTTTCGATAATGTAACGGTTCGTGAAACAGGTGAAACCAAATTCGGCTGCCGTATCCTAACGAATTGGGATGAGTTTAGTGCAGAACTTCCGGAACACGGCAATGAAGTAGTAATGGCCTTGGCATCCTTAAAAGCAAAGATGGGATTCCACGATCTTCTTGCGGCAAAAGGGATCGAATGCAGCACAATCATAGCACAAACAGCATTAATCGGCTCACAAAACGTTTCTATAGGAACGGGATCTGTGATTTTGGAACACTGCATCATTGAGAGTAATGTGATTATAGGACGTATGTGCCTGGTCAACACTTCTTCGAAATTGTTCCATGACACCCAAATCGGGGATTTTTGTGAAATAGCTCCGAATAGTTCCGTTTTAGGAAAATGTACCATCGGGAACAATGTGTTCATTGGCGCCAATGCAACCATCCTTCCGGGAATAATTATTGGAGACCATGTTGTTATCGGAGCAGGAAGTATTGTAACCAAAAATGTGGAGAGCGGTACTAGAGTGAAGGGAAATCCTGCAAAATCTTTTTAGAGTGGCAAAGGTTCTACATTTCTTAACGGACGAAAAATTTTCGGACTTTATTATTCATCTGTTTGAAAAAGTCCCCGATCACCTGTTCAAATACGTAGTCGTAAAGTCGTCCGATAAACCCCTGAAATTTCAGAACCCGATGATCGAGCAGATTTCCTTAATGGAAGTAAACAATTTTGAAAATGCTTTTGCCCCCGATTTAATTATTTTCCACTCTCTGTTCCCACAAAACCTTTTGGTACTAAACCAATTAAAAAGCACCCGCCCTATATGCTGGTTTTCCTGGGGAGGCGATATTGCTCTGGGGCATTCGACCATCTTCCGTAAAGCCCATGAACCGATTACTTTCCAGGAATATTTCAAGCCTTCCATCGGATCATTATTGAAACATGAATCCTGGAACATTATCAAGAAGTTATTTCCACGATTATATTACTACTACTACGCGAAACGAACCGGTGAGTTGTGGCCCAATTTCCTGCTAAACAAACATTTTCCCAGGATAAGCATCATCAATACCATAACACCCAATGAACAAAAAACATTCATCAAACACGGATTTTCCGGCACATTTATTCACATTCCAATCGGAACCATTGAATACCTGATGGAAGGAGTAACTCCTCATCCCATTTCACATCATGTAAATCGTATTTTTATCGGCCACTCGGCTTTTGCTCAAAACAATCAGCTCGATGTATTAACCCAACTAAAGACATTGAATTTCCATGGGGAGATCATCTGTTCACTAAGTTATGGAGATACCGATTTTGCAAAGGCAGTTATTGAAAAAGGAAACGCGTTATTCGGTGAACGATTTATCCCAGTCACTGAATACCTCACAAAAGAACGTTATTTCAACTTACTCAACACCTGTGACATATACATCAACAATTCCATTATACAACAAGGGTTGGGAAATATCCTGACTGCTGCTTATATGGGAATACCTGTTATTCTAAACCGGAAAGGAGTGGTTTATGAATTCATGAAAGAGCAGGGAATGCATTGTTTTTCGCTACAAAGTGATCTGGAAGCAATGCTAATCGAATTGCCTGGTTCGATAGAAGAATTTACCCGGAAAAATCGTATCGAAATTGACCGGATATACGGCGAACAGCAGGTTCTTAAAGAAATAAACCGATTATTATCCGTTTTGTGATATGTCAACAATACTCCCATATATTTCCATTTGCATCGCCACATACAATGGTGCTTCCAAAATTTTGAAGACACTCGATGCCATTGCCGCAAATACAGTATTGCCTGAAGAAATTATTATTTTCATAGATGGATCTACTGATCATACCCTTGCTGAATTGGCACGATTCCGATATCAGGACTTACTAAAGGTTAGCTATTCTGAAAATATCGGTCGCGCATCTGCACGTAATGCAGCCGCACAGATTGCCAAAAATGAACTGATTCTATTTTTGGACGACGACATCCTCATTCCTGAAAACACTTTGGAAACGCACGCAGAATTCCATCTTAAAAACCAGGGGAAAATCCTGACATGTCCGACACTCACAATCACATCGGATAATGATTTTTCCAACTTCAAACGGTCACTTGAATATCACTGGAACAAAGAAGCTTCAAAAAACACAGACGTTACTTTCTCTGCCGCTTTCTTTTCCATTCCAAAAATAATTTTTGAGCAAACAGGTGGTTTTCATGCAGGTCTTAGTGATGCCGAAGATTATGAATTCGGTTGGCGATTACGCAAAAAAAACATTTCCATTATTGTAAACAGCACCCTGATTGGGACACATAATGATCCTGTTTCCTGTACATCCTTCATTCAAAGAAACAGACAATATGCAAAAGCCAATCAACTATTGGTAGAACAGCAATTACTTGAAAACAACAAATACGTACCTGTGGCTCCCAATCGGTTCAAAAAACTGCTTTTTTATTGCTTTACACAAGTATTTTTGGTGCGCCTGGTAGATCGCAACTTCTTTAAATGGCTCTACCGTCCCCTGCGATTTAAATTGTATGATTACATTAGTGCCGGATTTATTTATTACTATCCGGAAAAACCGTTAGAATAATCGCATGAAAGTTGTTTATGTTATTTCACTGACCCATAAATCAGTTGGTTTCGAGCAACTATTCGAGCAATTATTGATTGAGGGACTCAATTTTCACGTGATTTTGATCAATCGTGAGCCAAGCGAATTATTCAGAGCTTTACAACGCAAAAAAATTTCGGTAAGTGAGTTCATCTATCCGGGTAAAAAATCCATCATTAGAGTGTGCGTTCAAATGTATCGTTGTTTAAAACATGAAAAACCTTCACACCTTCACACTCATTTGCTTGAAGGTGGCTTTCTTGGAGGAATAACCGGTTGGTTAGCCCGAATTCCTAACCGAATATATACACGCCATCATGCAGACGCCCATCATTTCGAAAACAAACGAGGGCGAATTTATGATCGTTTCATCCATTTTTTCCACCAACACATCATTGCTTTGTCACAAGGACATTATGTTTTTCTGAGAGATGTTGAGAAACTGGAAAAAAAACTAGTTTTGATCCCTAATTTTATCGACCCTTCCATTTTTGAAATTCCTCCCGAAACAGACCGGAGAACCATTGAAAAGTATGGATTCAACACAAAAACAATTACCATAGGCATCAATGCACGCTGGACCAAGTTGAAAGGGCTTCAATACATTCTTCCTGCCTTACACCGTATTATTGGAGACTACCCCTCACTGAAAATTTATTTATTCAATGCTAAAGGTGATTTCAAACCGGAAATTGAACAATTGCTCTCCGATTTCGATCCGGCACAGGTTGTTTGCACTGAGTTTGAAGACAATATGATGTCAGTATATCCTCATTTGACGCTCTTTTTACATTGCCCGATTCGTCCTACAGCTGAATCATTCGGGTTGGTATATATCGAGGCATTGGGAAGTGGTGTTCCTTCCATTATTACCCTTAGTGGAATTGCTAATGATGTGGTGGTTGCAAACGAAAATGCATGGGTAGTCAATTACCGGTCCGTTACCGAAATAGAACTTGCGCTTAGGGAATTGCTGGAGCATCCGGAAATTCGTCAAAAAATTGGTGCAAATGCAAAAAAAATCGCACCTTTATTTTCGCTTAAAAGGCATGTCGATCTGTTATTTAAACTTTATCAATTCCCGAAAAAATGATTCCCGATATCAGTATTTGTGTCATTACTTATAACCACGAATCATATATTTGGAGGGCATTGGAATCAATTAATTTTCAGAAATTCAACGGTTCGGTAGAACTAATTATCGGCGTGGATGTTTCTAGTGATCGCACCGCTGAACTGGTTGAACAATTTGTAAAGATTTCAAGGTTTTCGGTTCAAGCAATTATTCACACCGAACGGCAAGGGATGTTCGAAAACCTGTACGATGTATTCCGCAGAGCTACAGGAAAATACATTGCTGTACTGGAAGGTGATGATTTTTGGGTAGACGAAGAGAAACTCTACAAGCAATTCGTATACATGGAAAACGCTCCTTTATGCGTGGCTGCAGGTGGTGGTATCCGTACACTGACACAAACCATCCGGGAAAACAGGAAGTGGTATAACCGAAAAAATCAATATTATTTCCTTCCTGATTTCATTCACGCTAACCGTATGTCATTTTGCACTGTGATGTTTCGCCGCGAATGCCTGCGAATGGATCTGTTTGCCTCACTTTCGGATTCCCCCCATTTGGATTGGCCCATCTATATCATACTGCTTCTGAGTCATCCGGATGCGCATATTAAAGTATTCTCGGACGTTTTCAGTACCTACCGCATCCACGATTCAGGAGTATACAGCGGTGTAAACGAAGCTAAAAGAAAACAGAATATCCTGCGCACAATGCAACACATTTCAACCTTGGCTGCAAATTCTTCATACACAAATTACATTGATCTATCAGTGCATTATCAAAATGATAAAACGGCAACTTGTCCTACTATTTCAGCACTAAAAAAACATCAGCTCGATATTGGTTCTATCCCCTCATTTTATTTGCATAACTTTTCTAAAAAGCAAATTCTGGCGGCACTTATCAAAAGTTTGTGGCAAGTACCTCAGCTGCTTCCGATCATTTGGAGAAAGTATGTGAAAAGGTATTCAGAAAATTAACGGTTCAATGAATTTTCCGAAGGTAAATGCTGCTTCCGTTCAGTGGGTACTTAATCCCTGTTTTTTCTGCAAAAAGATCGCCATGAGTTTGTTTCATGAAATCTGTAAAAAACAGAATTTCATAGTCATTATTGTTTTGCAAAAATGCCCGTAACAGGTAAATTTCATTCCAATTGCGTCCACTAAGAATCCAATCAGCCGGATATTCGAACGGAAAAAATACATCGTGCAAATGGATGATCACTCCCGGCTTCAATACCGGTAACACCTGAAAGAACAGATAATTTACATCAGATCCTGTTTTGGACACATGACTACTGTCGATTAACAACACATCATTCTCTTCCAACGCTGCAAAATCTGTTAAGGGAACACGCTGTACACCTTGTTCCAAAATCCGGACATGTTTGCAGTCATTGTCCCGTAATAACAAATGCAAGCGATCAGGATTCGGTTCAACAAATGTAAAACGGATTTCATGGTTTTGAAAGCGATCATTTACATCCAACATCAGGGCCGAAGAATATCCCGAACCCACTTCAATGATTTGCTTTGGCTGGAATACGCGTAACATAGAATAAAGTATAATACCATCAGTAGAAGGATACCAACCGTTGTCTAATCTGTAGCGGTTCCCATCTGCTCCATCCCATGCCGGAATTTCATTTTTGAATACAGAAAAACGGTCAAGCAGAACCAGTTGTTCAGATTCATTGAATGTTATATTTCTCAAAGCATCTGTTTCAACCTGATAAACCAGTGCCTCTTTGTATTCCGCTAAATTAACTATCGGTGAATAATAATGTCCGACCGGAAAACTGGAATTTCGCACATAGTTTTTACCTTCCTTCAGAATCAATGCAATTCTGTTTATGTAATATCTTACCTTCATCGTTTGTTAATTCGGCATAAACTTACAAATAATCGGTTTCGGGATATCTGTTTGCCGGCGATATTTCACAAAAGAGAATACCTGTCACCAATAAGTTTGATTATTTTCACAGGAAATTTGCACTTCCAAAATGGATATTCACAAACAATGCATTCTTTGTTCTTCCACGGCTCTCAAGCCATTAACAAGGTATTACGAGCGTCATTCGTTGGTCAAATGTAAAAAATGCAGCTTGGTTTTTGCAGAAAAAATACCCAGTACAGAAGAACTCAATCGGCACTATTCCGCTTATTCATACGATAGTCATGCAAGTATTTCACCTTCCACTATGAAAAGTTATTCCGACCTGTTAGACGAATTAGAACCTTTCCGATCCAGCAACCGTCTGCTTGACACAGGGTGTGGAAGGGGCTGGTTTTTGATTGAAGCAAAAAAACGCGGGTGGGAAGTCTATGGAACCGAATATTCGGAGACAGCGGTTGAATTGTGTGAAAAAAAAGGGATCAATATGAAGCACGGTCAATTGAATGCCACACTTTTCGAATCCGGATATTTTGATGTCGTTACTTCCTTTGAAGTCATTGAACACATCAACAATCCCAGGGAAGATTTAGCACACATAAGTTCGTTCCTGAGAACCGGTGGATTATTCTATTGTACTACTCCGAATTTCAATTCGATCATGCGCTACTACCTGAAAGAAAATTACAATGTGATTGAGTACCCGGAGCATCTCACTTATTATACAAAAAAAACGCTATCTGCGGCCATCTCCGGACACTCTTTCCGAAAAATGAAATTTTTATCAACAGGAATCAGCCTCACGCGGATTCAACAATCACTTGGAAACGTAGCCAAAACACACGAAATTTCTGCGGATGAAAAGCTGCGGGAAAACATCGGAAAGAAGTGGCCCCTTCATATGACAAAAACGATTCTAAATAAACTTTTTACGTGGACCAATACCGGTATGACACTGAAAGCTTATTACATCAAAAAATAGCTTTACTATGATACGAAAAAAGGTTTGTTATATTATTTCCGATATCGATAAAGCCGTTTTTTTTGAACTAACAGCAAAACAACTGTGTAAACACGTAGGACTTTCTTTCATTTTGATTAACAGCAAGAACAGTGCTCTGTCTACCTTTTTGAAAACACTGGAGATTCCAGTCTACCATATTTCCTGTCCCTCAATCCTACGATCTACCCGTTCGATAATGCAAATCCGGAGAATACTCCGCAATATGAAACCCGACTGCATCCATTGCCATTTGGCTCATGCAAATTGGACCGGATTAATCGCCGGAAGCTTAAGCGGTATCAAACAGCGTATTTACACACGGCATTCCGGAAAACCGCTCCAATGGAACTGGAAAGAAGCGATAATTGATTTTACACAAAACCGACTGGCAACCGATATTATTGCTATTTCCAGGAATATCGAACACCTCTTACTTGAACAAAAAGTACCTGCTTCCAAAATTCATTTGATATACCATGGTTTTAATACTACCAGATTTGCAAATCCAGATCCCCAAATTATCGCTGATTTACGAAAAAAATACAACCCGGAAAACCAGTATCCCTTGATTGGTGTCATTGCAAGAAACGTCCCTTGGAAAGGAACCTACTACACTCTACAGGCTTTTACCCAATTATTAAAATCTCATCCGAACGCCAAAATTTGTCTTTTCGGCGGACATTACACTTCCATGGATTCCATATGGGACACGCTATGTGAAATTCCTGAACGAAACAAACAAATTATCGATTTTGAACCGGCTGTATTTGACATTTACAGTTTATTCGATGTCTATGTTCACGTACCTGTAAATCCTTCCTGTGAAGCCTTTGGACAAACTTATGTGGAAGCAATTATGAGCAATACACCATCTGTTTTTACACTCTCCGGAATAGCTCCTGAAATCGTTATTCATAAACAAAACGCGTATGTAGTTCCTTTTAAAAATGCAGAAGAAATTCTTCAAGGCATATCCTATTGGCTGAATCAAACAAGCACAAAAAAAGTGAATGATCCCGAGCTCCAAGCTAAGATAAACGACATGTTCTCCATGAAAAGGTACCTGGATTCCTTGTTAAAAATATACAAGCCGGACTAGAGCAGGCGTTTTATTTCCAACTCAATGAATACTGTTTTAAAAAAAAGTTTAATTTTAGAATACCAATTCTTTACGCTACTAAAATGCCCTTTTTATCAATTATAGTCCCCACATACAATCGTGCACATTTGATAAAAAAAACACTGATATCATTGTTAGATCAATCATTTCAGGATTACGAAATCATTGTTGTAGATGACGGAAGTACCGACAATACGGAGGAGGTCGTGTGTTCACTTCAAAGTCCGAAGATAGTGTATTATAAAATCGTCAATGGTGAACGCGCTAAAGCTCGAAATTTCGGCATGCAAAAAGCGACTGGAAAATACATCAACTGGTTCGATTCGGACGACTTGGCATTACCTCATCATTGCGAAACGATTCATGATGCAGCTCAAACAGCACAGTTGCCGGATATTATACGTGTGAATTATGAATTGTATAATCCCATAACAAAAAAAAGAAAACGGATAAAGCATAAAAAAGACATTCGAACAGATATCTTGAAAGGCAATAGTTTCGGAACGGCATCTGTTATCGTCAAACGCGATATTGCACTGTCGAATCCTTTTGAAGAATGCCGGAATTTGTCCGCCAGTGAAGATTATGAATTGTGGCTGCGTTTAGTAAGCAAATACCGATTTACTTGTGTTGACACTGTGACAAATTTATTGGTAGAACACAAAGGAAGAAGTGTTCGTACCATGTCCGGACAACATGATTTGGAAAAACGATTCCTCACGCTAATTCATTTTGCACTCTCGAATCCGGAAACAACCTTTATGATCGGGTCCTCCAAAAAATATTTCCTCATGAGGAATTATCTTGTTTTGTCTGTTGATCTGGCATATAACCGACACAAAAAAAAGGCGGTGACTTACGTGTGGAAAGCATCAAAACAGCATCCATTAGTTTTTTTTCAACGCGTCTTTTGGGCAACATTAAAGCATTTGATTTTTTAAAAAATTCCAAACGTTCGCCTGATCTTGTCAAATGTTCATTCATTGCTCCCACTTATTTTTTACTGTCAAAAAACATCTCTTCGTAAAGAGATGCTGTTAATTTTGTAAGATGCTTGATTCCCCATATCAACAATGCGTAAGGTGCGTAATGGATACCAGTGATCCGGATATTGTGTTCTATGATGATGGCACATGCAATCATTGCACAGATTATATTTTAAGGATCAATCCGCTGTTTGCAGATCCGAAGAAAAATGAAGAAAGTGTTCGGGATCTGATTGACCGGATCAAATCCAAAGGCAATCAAAAAGCGTATGATTCGGTTATTGGAATCAGTGGCGGTGTCGATAGCTGCTACACAGCATATTACGCAAAAATCAATGGTTTAAATCCCTTGCTTGTCCATTTGGATAATGGATGGGACACCGAATTGGCCGTTCAAAACATTCAGACTGTCGCCGAAAAATTGGAACTTGACCTGGAAACGGTGGTTTTGGATTGGTCTGAATTCCGGGAAATTCAACTGGCTTTTTTGAGATCATCCATTGTAGATATTGAAATTCCGAGTGATTTGGCTATTCCTGCAGCCCTGCACCAGATTGCAGAAAAACACGGCATCAAAACCATTCTTTCCGGGGGGAACTATTCTTCCGAAGGAATCTTACCGCTTCAATGGGGGTATCATGTCATGAAAGATATGAAACTCTACCGTTACATTGTCCGGAAGTTCAGCAAAGTAAAACGAAAAAAAATACCGGGATTCGGGCTTTGGAAAGAATTTTACTATAAAATGATCAAAGGAATTAAAACCTGCTATCCTCTAAATTTCATTGATTACAATAAAGATGAAGCACGTTTGCTTCTTGAAAAGGAATTAGGCTGTAAGTTTCCGGAAAGAAAGCATCACGAATCCCGTTACACCAGTTTTTGGCAATCGTATATTATGCCCGTAAAATATGGTTTTGATTATCGTTTGGCTACTTTTTCCACCCAGATATGTTCCAACCAGATTACACGGGATGAAGCCCTGGAGCAGCTTAAATCACTGCCTTATAATCCCGAAACGGTCGGGAGAGAGAAAAATTTCATTTGCAAAAAACTGCAAATCTCTTCTGAAGAATTTGATTCCATTCTCAAACAACCACCTTTAACGTATAAAGATTTTCCAAATTCAAAAAAGCGAATTACTTTCGTGTACAACGTATATCGCTACTTATTTCCAAAAAAATAGTAATGACTCAGTCAAAAAAAAATATTCTAATTACAGGAGGCGCCGGCTTTATTCCGTCTTCCCTGGCAGACAGATTTCTGGAAAATCCGGATTATTTCGTTGTTCTGGTAGATAATTTCCTGACCGGAAAGAAAGAAAATATTCCACAACATCCAAACTGTAAATTCATTCATGGGGATGTCAATAATTTTGACGATATCGCGCCGATTTTCAGTTTGTATAATTTCGATTACGTCTTCCATTACGCCGCCGTTGTTGGCGTAAAGAGAACATTGGAAAACCCGATTATGGTATTAGAAGATATTTATGGAATCCGCAATATTCTCGATCTGTCCAAACGCACGGGTGTTAAACGCGTATTTTACGCCTCTTCTTCCGAAGTTTATGGAGAACCTGTTCATTTACCGCAGCACGAAACAATTACACCTTTGAACTCACGTTTACCTTACGCCGTCGTGAAAAATGTAGGTGAATCATACTTCCGTTCTTACCAGCAGGAATATGGGCTGGATTATACTATTTTCCGTTTTTTCAATACTTACGGACCCAAACAAAGTACGGACTTTGTCATGTCCAGGTTCATTCGGCTGGCCCTTGCAAATAAGGATATCCCCGTTTATGGAGACGGCTCCCAAACGCGGACCTTCTGTTTCATTGATGACAATTTGGACGCCTGCATGAAAGCAATGGAATCAGATCTGATTGTAAACGACGTGGCAAATATCGGGAACGGGGACATTGTAACCATTATGGAACTGGCCGGGACCATTATCCGCTTAACGAATTCTCAGTCCAGGATCATTCATTTACCTCCGCTGGAAGAAGGAGATATGACCCGGAGACAACCGGACATCGCAAAAATGGACCAATTGCTGGGAAGACCGTTTACCAGCCTTGAAAAAGGTATTGAGATCATTTTGAATAATCTGAGATAAGCCGTAACTTGATTCGAAGTTAATTAGTCACACACATTTAACTGAAACCTGAGTATGAAGAATGTACTTTACTTGTCTTATGACGGGATGACTGATCCTTTGGGACAAAGCCAGGTACTTCCTTATTTGATCGGATTGAGCAAAAAAGGGTTTCAATTCACACTGATCAGTTTTGAAAAACCGGACCGCTATTCTCAGGAAAAAAATAAGATCGAAAATTTGTGTTTTGAACACAATATCGACTGGAAACCATTGATCTACACGAAAAATCCGCCCGTTGTATCAACTATCCTTGATATTCGAAAAATGCAAAAAACTGCTTTCCTTCTTCATCGGGAAAAACAATTTCAATTGGTGCATTGCAGAAGTTACATCAGTGCATTGATCGGATTGAAGCTGAAGCAAAAAAAAGGAGTGAGATTCCTCTTCGATATGCGCGGTTTTTGGGCGGATGAACGCGTGGAAGGAAAAATCTGGAACCTGAAAAACCCGCTTTTCAAGTTTATCTATTCCTATTTTAAAAAGAAAGAACGAACCTACTTCAACGAAAGTGACGCAATTGTCAGCTTGACTGAAATCGGCAAAAAGGAAATTTTATCCTGGAAACTGGGAGCCGTTACTCCTGAAAAAATACAGGTGATTCCCTGTTGCGTGGATTTGAAATTGTTTGATCCGCAAAGAATTGATCCGGATATCTTGTACCAGAAAAAAATGGAATACCATCTGACCGACCGGTTCGTTGTCGGTTATGTCGGTTCAATCGGAACCTGGTATCAGCTGCGTGAAATGCTTCTGGCATTCAAGCATATCATTCAAATAAAACCAAATGCTATTTTTCTTTTCGTCACAAAAGAATCCCCTTCTATCATACAAATGGAAGCAAAAGATCTGGACATCCATCTTGATTCCATACGTATCGTTTCCGTTCAACATCAAAAAGTGCCCTGCTTCATTTCACTTTTTGATTGTTCCATCTTTTTTATCCGGCCCAGCTTTTCAAAGAAAGCATCTTCTCCAACCAAGCAAGGTGAAATCATGGCCATGGGTATTCCGCTTATTTGCAATGCAGGAGTTGGAGACACCGATGAACTCGTATCGCGTTACCATGCAGGTCTTGTACTAAACGATACCAGCGACGAAAGTTTGGCTTCGTTTTCCGTTGACTTCCCTGGTTTTAACCGCGAAAAAACCATGCAGGGAGCAAAGGAGTATTTTGGTTTGGAACAGGGAGTCCAATCTTATTTTATAATATATGACCGCTTAATCGGTTAATCAACCTTTGCAGATCGTATTGAAAAAAAGCCCACTTTTGCCTTAGTGAAATTGAAAAAACTCCATATCATTGCTCCTTATCCAAGAGGAGAAGCGCCTTCACAGCGTTTCCGGTTCGAACAATACATCCCTTTTTGGGAAGAGCACGGTTTTGAAATCCACTACCATTCGTTTCACACGCACAAAAGTTGGAACCGGTTGTACAAAAAAGGACTTTTTCTCCAGAAGTTCTTCGATCTCAACTATAATTTTTTGCGTCGGTGGATCCTGCTTTTTCGTTTAATCGGAGCCAAACATATTTTCATGCACCGGGAAATGACCCATTTGGGACCACCGGTCTTTGAATGGGTATTGGTAAAGGTTATGCGAAAAAAATACACCTACGATTTCGATGATGCAATTTGGATTCCCAATTACAGTTCGGCCAATGCACGTTTTCAAAAACTCAAATGTTACTGGAAAGTTCCCTACCTCATACGATGGGCTTCGAAAGTAAGCGCGGGAAATGACTTCCTGGCAACCTATGCCCGCCGATTCAATTCGGCAGTCGAAGTCATTCCGACAACCATTGATACTCAAAATCAACATACGGCTCGGGTTGATCACCACAAAAAACCCGTCGTGATCGGTTGGACAGGAACACATTCTACCATGCACTACCTGGATTTCATCGTTCCTATTTTGCGAAAACTGGAAACCGAATTTAATTTCCAATTTAAAGTGATTTCCAACAAAAAACCGGATTACGAATTGAAATCCCTGGTTTACCAGGACTGGAAACAGGAAACCGAAATGCAAGACCTGGCAGTAATTCAAATCGGGATCATGCCCTTGGTTTTAGATGCCTGGTCGGAAGGAAAATGTGGATTTAAAGCCTTACAATACATGGCGCTGGGGATGGCTCCTATCGTTTCACCGGTTGGAGTAAATACCCAAATGATTCAACACGGAATAAACGGGTTCATTGCAGAAACAACGGAAGAATGGGAAAATGGGTTGCGTATATTACTGGAAAATGAAACACTGAGAATGGAATTGGGACAGCAGGCTCTTAAATCCATCCAGCAAAAATGGAGTGTGGAGGTCTGGAAAGAAAACTACCTTACTTTAATGGAGAATTGAGAATGTAAAATTGAAAAGAAGACTTGTTCAATTAATACATTCTCATTTTCAATTCTCAATGAATTAATGTTCAATTGTTAAGAACCGCAACCAACGCATTCAATGTAGCTGTCCATCGGACGTACACCTTCTACCTGCATTTTCAGGTTGTGAATTTTGTCTTTGATGTCCATATCTGTAAACATGTCACCCGTCAACTGTGCTTCCAGCACCGCGATTTCTTCCTGTAATTTTTGTTTGTTTTCCATTTTTGAAGGGTTTAAATGAGAATTGAAAGTTAGAGAATCCCCTCTCTCAATAAACACCGTGCTTTCCCGATTTATGAAAAGAGTTTTTAACAGTACCGTGATCCGAATCGTTAATTTACAAAAAAATGAGGCGAAATCCTACAAATTGACTTATTAAATCAACTTGTTTTTGCCTATCTTTACTAGCTACGCAAAAGTGAATAAAACAAGAAAAAAATATGTGCGGAATCGCTGGATTTATTGACTTCAACGGAGCTTCTTCAGAGCAGGACCTGGAAGATATGACGCATGCTTTGGAGCATCGGGGACCGGATGGATTCGGTACATTTATCTTGGGAACTTCCGATTACAAAATAGGTTTGGGACACCGAAGGTTGTCCATCCTGGAACTTTCCGGGCTGGGAAAACAACCCATGACCTGGAATGAATTCACCATTGTTTTTAATGGCGAGATTTACAACTTCTCCGAGGTTAAAACCGAGCTTGAAGCATTGGGACATACTTTTTTAGCCGAGTCGGATACCGAAATGATTTTGCACGCATATGGGGAATGGAAAGAAAAATGCCTGGACCGCTTCATCGGGATGTTTTCCTTTGTGATTTATGATTCGAATACAGAAGAACTCTTTATCGCGCGGGATCGTGCCGGAGTAAAGCCATTATTTATTTATCAGCATAACGGATTAGTGCTCTTTGCTTCCGAACTAAAGGCTTTTCATAAACATGCGGATTTCGTCAAAAAGATCAATCCATCTGCTGTTCAGGCTTATTTGCAGTATGGAAGTGTTCCTACTCCACATTGTATTTTCGAATATTGTTCCAAATTGCAACCCGGCCACTATATTCAAACTTCCCTGAAAGACTTCAAATATACTCCGATACAATACTGGAATGTTTACGATTATTACAATAAACCGAAACGGGTCATTTCCCCGGAAGAAGCAAAAAAAGAGACTGAAAATATTTTAAAATCGGCATGTGAATACCGGATGGTTTCGGATGTTCCGGTAGGTGTATTTCTGAGCGGTGGTTACGACAGTACTTGTGTCACTGCCTTGCTTCAAAAAGACCGGACAGAAGCCTTGCGCACCTTCACCATTTCTGTACCGGATATCGGGCTAAACGAAGCTCCGTATGCCAAAGAAATTGCAGACCTGTTACAAACAAATCATACCGAAACGGAATGTACGGCACAAGATGCGATCGACCTGATTGCACAGCTTCCCTATTTCTACGATGAACCGTTTGCCGATTCGAGCGCTATCCCAACAACCCTGGTTTCGAAAATTGCCAAACAGGAAGTTACAGTTGCATTGAGTGCAGATGGTGGAGACGAAGTTTTTGCGGGGTACAACCGGTATGAGATGATCCTCAAATATGGAGAAAAACTGAACAAAATCCCGGAATTTGCGCGAAAGAGCATGGCCGGAGTAATGGATCTCGTATCGGCCGATTCCATTCCCGTATTCAAAAACAAGTACAACTTTGCGCAGCGCTATGAAAAAACCAAATCGATCCTGCGCAATACCAGTGATCAAAATATCATGCTCAGTGTGAGTCAATTATTCACTGAGGATCAGATCAACCAAATCTGTAGAATACCGTTTAAAAAGTTGAGCACTTATTTCGACAGCAAGGAATTGAAAAACTACAGTTCACTTGCTTTTGCGCAAGCAATGGATTATCAAACCTACTTATTGGATGACATCCTTCAAAAGGTGGACCGTGCGTCAATGTCTGTCAGTTTGGAAAGCCGGGAACCTTTATTGGACCACCGGCTTATCGAATACGTCGCTCAATTACCGGATGAACTAAAATTCCGGGATGGTTCCAAAAAATGGCTTCTGAAAGAAATTGTTCATCAATACATTCCTCAAAGGGTGATGGACCGGCCTAAAATGGGATTTGCAATTCCTATTGAATCCTGGTTGAAAAATGAATTACGGGATTTACTTGAAACCTACCTGTCTGAAGAAAAAATTACTGAAACCGGATTCTTTAACTGGAAAGAAATCGAAAAATTAAAACGAAGCTTTTTAGCCGGTCGTAAAGAATTTGGAGTAAAAATATGGTATCTGCTCTCATACCTGATGTGGTATGAAAAATGGGGGAAATAAAAACGAAATAAAACGGGATTATGGAGAATTTGAAGAATACAGCAGTAAAAACTACCATGGAGTTTGACGTTCCTGCACGTGATTTGTGGGACGCCATTACCAATCCTTCACATTTTAAAAAATGGTATTTCCACATACCTCACTTCACCACCACGGTAGGTGAAAGTTTTGACTTTTATGAATCAGAGGCCCGGAAGTACTTGCACCATTGCACAGTACTTGAATTGGAAAAAGGCAGGAAGTTTGTTCACAGCTGGGAGCATCCCGAACAATCGGAGGGTTCATCCATTGTTACCTGGCTTGTAGAACCGATTGATGATCACCATTCCAGGTTAACCTTAATCCACGAAGGAGTCGAGTCTTTTTCAGAAGCAGGACCGGATTTTACTCCTGAAAATTATCAAAAAGGTTGGGATTCCATTATCAAAACCTCTTTACGGAATTATTTGCATCTTATTGAGAAACTTCACTTTTCCATTAATATCAACGCTACGAAAGAGAAAGTGTGGAAAACGTTATGGGACATGGAAAGTTATAAAATCTGGACGGCCCCATTTGGAGAGGGATCATCCTACAAAGGGGATATTGCGCTCAATTCCAGGGTTCACTTTCTGACACCTGAAGGAAACGGGGTGTACAGTGATGTGATCTTCTTTAAGGAACATTCGCTGGTAGTTTTCAGACATGTGGGGAATGTCCGAAATTGTGAAGAGCTGGAAATTGACAATGAAAGCAGGCATTGGACCGGATGTTTTGAAGTTTATCGTCTGGTGGAAATTAACGAAAATACCACCGAGCTGGAAGTGGAAGTGGATGTTACGGATGCACACATCGAATTCATGAAGAAGAAATTTCCGCTTAGCCTGGAAAAAGTAAAAGAATTAAGTGAAAAATAAATCTTTTTTATGAAATCTATCTTGATATTTCTAGCGTTCTCAATGCTTTGGTCATGTAATGGCAATCAAACGAACTCTAAGAAAACAATGGGAACTTTCAAGGATATAACTCCGGAAAAAGAAGAATCTATTGATCCTCGGAAAAAAGCAGAACGCGAACGCGACAGTATCGGACGGCTTAATAAATTTAGCATGTTTAATGTCGTAAAGAACGCACCGGTCATTGATCCGAAAAAGATCGGCAATGCTTTTTTCAACAAACTTGATTTCAACAAGTTGATTGCTTATTCCTATGACGGATCACATGAACAAGTCCTGATTGAAAACTCCTGGACCATTGATAAACAGATCGGTCTGACTCAGAAACAGGCAAATACGATTCTGTCACTGCTTTCACGTAAAAACACCTTTGGCACCTATTCAGCGGGATGTTTTGAACCCAGGCTTGCATTGGTACTTTACAAGGATCATTCTTCCATTGTACAGATTTCAATTTGTATGGATTGCAACAATTTAAACTATGACCCCAAAATAAATGCAATTGATGGCGGACTTTCCGAAAAGGGGCGAAAAGGAATCATTGCCTTTTGTAAAGAACTTAAATTCCCTTACGGAGAATTAAAAAATTAGATGATTAATTAAACTTGAAAATTATGGCAACAGTAAACGCGTATTTAACCTTTAATGGAAATTGCGAAGAAGCATTTCTGTTTTATCAATCGGTTTTTGGAGGAGAATTTCCTTACATCGGGAGATTCAAAGATATGCCACAGGAAGGGGGCAATAAAATGGACCCGGCTCTGGCAGAAAAGATCATGCACGTTTCATTACCGATCAGTAAAGAAACCTGTTTGATGGGAAGCGATACCGGCGGAGAATGGGCTTCCAGCTTCAAAGAAGGAAACAATTTCTCCATCTCAATCAATGCTTCCAGTAAAGAGGAAGCAGATCGCTTGTTTAACGGACTGTCTGCAGGAGGAAACGTAACAATGCCCATGGACACCACTTTCTGGGGAGATTACTTCGGTATGTGGCAAGACAAGTTCGGGATCAACTGGATGATGAGCTTTAACGAGAACCAAAAATAGACTAAAAAGATTGAAGACTTTGTTTGTCTTTTTCTGTCACCTTCTAAATTGAACCGCTGAGCAAATTAATTTGAGCTTATGAGCAAAATAACTTGCTTTAATCTGAGTGATCTTTGCAGTATCAAAATTCTGTTTTTATGAAAAAAGTAATTTTAATCACAGGCGCCTCTTCGGGTATGGGGAAGGTATTTGCTCAGGATTTGGCAAAAGAAGGACACATTGTTTACGGGGCGGCAAGAAGAACGGACTTATTAAATGATTTGAGCAAACAAGGTGTCCAAACCATTTCTTTGGATGTAACGGACGATGAATCCATGAAATTTTGTGTACAAACGATCCTGGAAAAAGAAGGACGGATCGATGTACTGGTAAACAATGCCGGCTATGGTTCTTACGGTACCATCGAAGACGTTTCCATGGAAGAAGCCAAAAGACAATTGGATGTGAATGTATTTGGTTTGGCCCGTATGACTCAGTTGGTACTTCCCGGAATGCGCAAACAAAAAAGCGGAAAGATTATCAACATTTCTTCAATAGGAGGGAAAATCGCAACGCCTTTCGGTGCCTGGTATCACGCAAGCAAATTCGCAGTAGAGGGAATGAGTGATAGTCTGCGCCTGGAAGTTGCACCATTTGGAATCGATGTAGTGGTTATTGAACCCGGAGGTGTTAAATCGGAATGGGCAACAATTGCTTACGAAAACCTGATCAAAACAACTGAGAATACTGCCTACAAAGACATGGCAGATAAATTCAAACAGGCCTTTGAGAAAACCATTGCAAAAAATGCGGAACCACAAGTCATTTCTCGTTTGGTTTCTAAAGCCATTTCTGCTAAAAGACCAAAAACCCGTTATGTCGGAGGATACATGGCGAAACCGGCTTTGTTTTTCCGAAAATGGCTTGGAGACAGAACTATGGATAAAGTATTATTGAGTCAACTCCCCAAGTAATGGCAGATCAATTCCAGGAAAACATGTTGTTCTCATGTGTCCATGAACAGCATTTCGGCACCGAACAATTAGTCGTGCACCATGCATTAAGTATTGTAATATCCGGAACAATGGAAATCTTTACACCGGAAGGGTCGCGTTTCTTTGAAGCGGGTAAAATGGGGATCATGCGTAAAAACACTTTATTGAAAACCCGTAAACACCCCGCTCCGGACGGCCGACCTTTTAAATCGTTCACCATTTTCCTGACGGAAGCATTTTTACAGCAATTCGCTTTACAGAATACTATTCCGGTGCAGGAACGTTTTATGGGTAATTCGCTCTACGAAATCCCGGATGAATCATTCATAAACGGTTTTTTTCAGTCACTTCTTCCTTATTTTGACAAGCCCGATTTCTTTACCTCCAAAATTGCGGCCCTTAAAACTGAAGAAGCGGTTGAGTTACTGCTCCGACTGGACCAAACCTTTTACTGTTTTCTTTTCGATTTCAGTGAACCTTACAAAATCGACCTGGAGGCTTTTATGCTGAAAAATTATTTGTTCAATATCCCCATGGCCGAATTTGCCCGTCTATCCGGCAGAAGCATGTCAACCTTCAAACGTGATTTTTCCAAGATATTCAACGAAACTCCGGAAAGATGGTTGAAACAGCAGCGATTGAATGAAGCAAAAAAACTGCTTCAAACAACCAAACTAAGGCCGTCCGATGTTTACCTCCATGTAGGGTTCGAAAATTTTTCCCATTTTTCGAATGCATTTAAGAATTATTTCGGGTACAACGCCTCAACCGTTTTGAATTCCTGAAAAAAATGTAACTTACCTCAAAAAAACATGAAACTACTTTTCGCTTCGTCCAATGAGCATAAGATCGCCGAGATCAAAGCGATTTTACCACATGGTTTCCAATTAATTTCCCTGAAAGAGATCCATTTTTACGATGACATCCCGGAAACGGCTGATACCATCGAAGGAAACGCCATTCAAAAAGCGACATTTTTAGCTGAAAAAATGCACATTCCATGTTTTGCCGATGACACCGGTTTAATTATTCCTGGTCTGAACGGCGAACCCGGCGTCTTTTCGGCGCGTTATGCCGGCCCGCAACGAAATGCAGATGATAATATGAACCTGGTATTGGAAAAGCTAAACGGGCAATCCGACAGAAGTGCTCATTTTTCCACAGTGATTGCATTGTACATCAATCACAAAGTGCATGTTTTCGAGGGAAAAATCGAAGGTTCGATCGGAAAAGAAAAACGTGGAACCAATGGCTTTGGGTATGATCCGATCTTCACCCCGGAAGGAGCTGATAAAACGTTTGCTGAAATGAGTTCTGATGAAAAAAACGGAATGAGTCATCGTGCGCGGGCCCTAGAAAAAATGATGGTTTATTTGAAGCGGATTGGATAAAGAAAATTCGGGAATTCGGGAATTCGGGTGTTCCCAAAGATACGAACAGAATACAATCTAAAAACCTGATAATGAATTGATTAATTTTTAAAGTTTAACAACTCATTCCCACTGTTGTAAACTCTTCAAAATTAAGCCCCTTATTTATTGATATTCCAATCTTCAACCATTAAATTTGCCACCATCTGTTAAGAATCAATCTTTCCAGTAATAATCAATATAATAATCAAATTATGGCAGATTCAAATTCAACTATTCTGTATACTTTAACTGATGAGGCTCCGGCTTTGGCAACGTATTCTTTTCTACCGATTGTTAAAGCATTTGCTGCAACTGCAGGAATTCATGTAGAATCCAGAGATATTTCACTCGCTGGACGTATCCTGGCTACTTTCCCTGAAGTTTTAACAGCAGAGCAACGAGTCCCCGATGCATTATCGGAATTGGGTAAATTGGCAACAACGCCTGAAGCAAACATTATTAAACTTCCGAATATTTCGGCTTCTATCCCTCAGTTAAAAGATGCAATTGCTGAATTACAATCTTTAGGTTTCAATATTCCGGATTATACCGAAACACCAAGCTCCGAAGAAGAGAAAAATGCCAAAGCGAAATACGATAAAATCAAAGGAAGTGCTGTAAATCCGGTACTGCGTGAAGGAAACTCGGATCGCCGTGCTCCGAGAGCTGTTAAAAATTACGCTAAAAAACATCCTCATTCAATGGGAGCGTGGTCTGCAGACTCACAAACAAAAGTGGCAAGTATGCCAAGCGGTGATTTCTACGGAAGTGAGAAATCCGTTGTTCTTCCCAGCGCAACGGATGTAAAGATCGAATTGGTGCAAAACGACGGTACTACAAAAGTACTGAAGGAAAAAACATCTCTGAAAGCAGGGGAAATCATCGATGCTTCGGTAATGAACCAAAGAGCACTTCGTTCATATATCGCCACGGAGATTGAAGAGGCGAAAGCAAAAAACCTACTGTTGTCGGTGCATTTGAAAGCAACCATGATGAAAGTTTCTGACCCCATCATTTTCGGAAATGTGGTTTCAGTTTATTTCAAAGATGTTTTCGAAAAACATGCTGCTGAGTTTGCCAGTTTAGGAATCAACCCGAATAATGGTTTGGGAGATTTATATGCAAAAATTGAATCACTTCCTGCCGACAAGAAAGCTGCGATCGAAGCAGATATCAACGCTGTTTATGCTAAAAATCCGGCAATTGCTATGGTAAATTCCGAAAAAGGAATTACCAACCTGCATGTACCAAGTGATGTGATTGTTGATGCTTCTGTTCCTGCCGCGATCAGAACTTCGGGTAAAATGTGGAACAAAGACGGACAACTACAAGATACCCTGATGATTATTCCTGACAGATCGTATGCAGGGGTTTATCAAACAGTCCTCGATTTCTGTAAAAAACACGGAGCGTTTGATCCAACAACGATGGGGTCTGTACCTAATGTCGGATTAATGGCACAGGCTGCCGAAGAATACGGATCACATGATAAAACATTTCAGGTCCCGGCAAATGGAAAAGTTCGTGTTGTCGATTCGAACGGGAATGTACTGTTAGAGCATACAGTAGAAGAAGGTGACATCTGGAGAATGTGTCAAACCAAAGACGCTCCGGTTCGTGACTGGGTGAAATTAGCTGTTACGAGAGCGCGTTTGAGCAATACTCCTGCCGTTTTCTGGTTGGATAAAAATCGTGCACACGACGCGGAATTAATTTCAAAAGTAGAATTGTACTTAAAAGATCATGATACATCCGGATTGGATATTCGTATTCTTTCTCCCGATCAGGCAACCCAGTTTACCCTGGAGCGTATCGTAAAAGGATTGGATACCATTTCGGTTAGTGGAAACGTACTGCGCGATTATTTAACAGATTTATTCCCTATCCTGGAAGTCGGCACTTCCGCAAAAATGCTTTCAATCGTTCCTTTAATGAATGGCGGCGGATTGTTTGAAACGGGAGCCGGAGGTTCTGCCCCCAAACATGTTGAGCAATTCCTGGAAGAAGATTACTTGCGCTGGGATTCGCTTGGTGAATTCCTTGCACTGGCAGTTTCTCTTGAACACCTATTTAACACGACCGGAAATGCAAAAGCGAAAGTATTATCCGAAACATTGGATTCCGCGACGGAGAAGTTCTTAGAAAACGATAAATCCCCTGCCCGAAAGGTGGGTGAGATCGATAATCGCGGAAGCCATTTCTTTTTGAGCCTTTATTGGGCACAGGCGCTGGCAGCTCAAAATAACGATGCCGAATTGAAAGCAAAATTCACACCGATCAAAGAAGCACTAACCAATAATGAAAGTAAAATCAATAGTGAACTGATCGGTGCTCAGGGACATCCGGTAAATATTGGAGGCTATTACAAGCCAAATGCTGAATTAACTGCTAAAGCAATGAGACCGAGTGAAACTTTTAATCAAATCATCGATTCCATTTAAAAATCCATTTTTCGATACCATGCAAAAAGGCCTGACAATGTCAGGCCTTTTTTATTCTCACAAATTCAAATAAAGAGTCAAAATTTAGAGCAAAAAAAAGGGGGCTGATGCCCCCGAAATAATCCGAAAATTATTATCTTTTTGATGTTGTACAGTTAGAACCTGTAGATACAGTGATTCCACCAACAGACGCTTTTCCTTCGCACTGTGCTTCAGCATCTTTCTTAGTTTTCCCGTCGATGTTGTAAGTTGTAGTCTCACCATCGTAAGTACAAGAACAAGTCCAGTCTTTTTTACAAGAAGTCAATCCTAAAGTTGCAGCAGCAGCAACGAATAATACAAATTTTTTCATACAAATTAATTGAGATGAAGGTTATAAAAATAAATTAACACCGCGAATATAACTTTTTTTTTTAACCCGGTACTACAAAAACCAAAAAATCAGTTGATTCAATTGATTTTACAGTCGACTCCTCCGACAGAATATTTTGCACACGCAGCTTCGGCTGTTTTCTTTGAAGTGTTTACAGTATAACTTTGCCCGTCCGAGCAGGTACATGTTCTTGACTTCGTACAGGATAGAAGTCCACATAAACAGATTACAAAATAAAAAATTGGCTTCATAAATTGAAGTTAATACTAATTTTGGAAAATCAATTATTCAATTTCCGTCAGTGTGCGTGTTTTAAAGTTAAAAATTGGAGCTCTTGCGTTTCTAATCCTCACCGGCTCATGCCGTTCTATTCAACCTGAAGCACCTGAAAATACCTGGTTGGCAACTGCTCCTCCTGAAATAAATGCGGTTACAAACAGCATTGTGGTCCCAGTGGAAATCAATTTGACCGGATATTTTAAAGATGCAAACAAATCGGTTCCGGATATTACAGCCGGTTCGGACAAACCTTGCAGCGGAATTCGATACGAATACCGGTTCCAAAAGGACTCATTTAATATTTCAACAGTCAACAACCGGTTACTTTCCGAATTGGTTGGCTCTTATTGGATCAAAATGGAATACTGTGCTGCATGTTCCGATTTACTGGTAGCAAAACCCGTTTGCCTCACTCCGCTGGTCCCTTTTTCCTGTGGGATCAATGAAAAAAGACCGTCTTTGAGAATTCGTTTTGAAACGGAACTGAATATCAATGAGAATTATGGTCTGAGCACCAGTACCGGAATCAACGAATTAAAAGCTTTGAATCCGTGTGAAGTAACTCTTTTCAGATTTGATGCAACAGAAGAAGTCATCCGGGAAGTACGTAAAACATTGGAGAAACAATGCATAGCAACCGATAAACAATTGGCGCGTATTTCGTTCCGGAAAGATGCGGATGATTTGTGGAAAAACATGAATCAGTCAGTTAAAATCCCATACCTCGGATACATTCATTTTGAGCCTGTTTCGCTTTCATTGGTAAAGCCCCGTCTTGCAAACAATCGATTATTTACAACACTGGTGCTGAATTGCAAAACTTATCTGAATCAAAATCCGGCCAAAAAGGAATTGGGTGAACTTCCCGGATTGAATACGATTCCGAGTGCCCCAAAAGATACTTTCGATCTGTTTACCGATTTTGAATTAGATTACGATTCGATTTCTCAATTGTTTACCGAGCAAGTAAAGGGTAAGACCATTGATTTCAATAAGAATCACTTTGAGTTTGAAGCTGTAAAGGTGAGTGGATTGGATAAAAACAGGTTGTTGCTTGCCATTTCTTTCAGCGGAACAAAAAGAGGCATTTTATACCTTCAGGGAATTCCGTATTTTGACAACCACACCAAGATCCTGGAACTCAGTAAACTTGAATTCGATTTAAAAACAAAAAGTGTTTTGCTCAAAAGTGCCAAATGGCTTTTTTCAAACCGGATTTATTCCGAACTTGAAAAAGCAACAAAACTGGATCTCTCTGCACAGTTTAATGAACTAAAAAAAACGATCGACAAGAACCTCCAACGAAAAATCGGTGACCTCATACTACAAGGAAAAACACATGATGTCAGTGTAGTTCATATCTTCCCTACCGTTGATCATTTATACCTCCGTACGTGTCTGAAAGCGCAATTGAATGTTAAACAATAACCAAAGAATACAGTTAATACGCTCATTCAATCCATTCAGGAAATAGGAAAAATGCTTTTTTTCGAAGTTGATGAAAACACTATCTTTGCACCCAATGAAATACACTCTCCTAATATTTCTTCATTTTATTCTTTTTACAAGCGTATTTGGACAACAAATTCTTGAAAGTTCAGATGCGATATCTGACTGCACCGGGGCCACAACGGTTCTTAAAACAGGAGCTTACCGCATGCAGTTTTCAGGAAAAGGAGGGAAAGTGAATGATTTCCAGGCTTATGGATCATTGAACAATCTGGAAGAAAAAAACAGCTTGTTTTGCTCATTTAAAGCATCCTATAATGGCAGATTTACTTTAAGTGCATCCTGTACTCAACTCCTTCAAATGGTGATCTTTGAAGGAGAAACCAAATACCCGTGCGAAGAAATCTCCAAAGGTTCTGCTGAAATCAGAAGAATTATTTCAAAACCTTCACATGAATTAGGACTAAACCTGGTCGTTTCGGAAAACACCCTGTATCCTATCGATTTGGTTGCCGGAAAAGAAATTATTATTTGTTTTCTTGCACCTCCTAAAACAAAAGAATTTTTGGAAGTCAATTTTGTTTTTGAACCCATAACAGGCGAAATGCAGGAAACTGCTGAGGGTGGGAAATTACTGGATTTGAGAACTGACAAAAGTGAATCGGGATTATCCATTCTGGTACGCGATTACGAAACGGGAAAACCGGTTATTGCCAATATTACCATCACGGGAATCAAAGGGATTACAGCCGCCTATCAGGGTTCCGATTTTCGGTTCTCCATTGATCGGTCAGGAAAAGTCCAATTAAAAATCGATGCAGAAGGCTATTTCTTTGTTGACCGGGAAGAACCGGTATCAGCCAACACTGAGACTGAAATTGTGGTTTGGATCGAACCGCTGGGAGAAGGAAAAAGCATGCAAATCGACGAGATCGAATTTTTCCCCGGATCTTCCGAATTTCTGCAAAGCGCCGAACCTAAATTAAGACGATTAAAGGATTTTCTGGCACTCAATGCCGGAATAAAAGTGGAGATTCAGGGACATGTACACTCTAATGGTGAAAACACCTTTGAGGCACAAAAACTTTCTGAAGCACGTGCAAAGCGGGTATATCATTACCTGATTGAAAATGGGATTGATAAAAACCGCTTAACGACTGTCGGTTACGGAAATACCATGCCGATCTTCCCCAATGCAAAATTCGCGTCCGAAGAGCAAAGTAACCGCAGAGTAGAGATTAAAGTATTGTAAATTGAAAATGCAAAATGGAGAATTGAAAAATAAGAAGAAAACTTTTCAATTCTCCGTTTTCAATTATTTAATGCCTTTTAACAGCTCTTCATCCACCAGTTCAGGAATTGTTACCTTTAATTTCGGCTCTGCCTCCATAGCCCGTTTAATGGCGAAAATAGCACCTTCGTTTCGAGCCCAGTTTCTGCGCGCAATTCCATTATTGACATCCCAATGAAGCATCGATTTCAATCTGCGATCTGCGTCGGAAGAACCGTCCAGCAGCATTCCGAAACCGCCATTAATCACTTCTCCCCAACCTACTCCGCCACCATTGTGAATGGAAACCCAGGTTGCTCCGCGGAAAGAATCTCCGATGACATTCTGAATCGCCATATCTGCCGTGAAACGCGACCCATCATAAATATTGGATGTTTCGCGATAAGGAGAATCTGTACCGGAAACATCGTGATGGTCACGTCCAAGCACTACAGGTCCGATAATTCCTTTTGAAATTGCTTCATTAAAGGCAGCCGCAATCTTCATTCTTCCTTCTGCATCAGCATAAAGGATTCGTGCCTGGGAACCAACAACCAACTTATTTTCCTGGGCACCTTTGATCCATTGAATATTATCTGCCATTTGCTGTTGGATTTCCTCCGGGCTTCGCTGTTTCATTTCTTCCAGAACAGCACAGGCAATTGCATCTGTTTTTTCCAGGTCCTCGGGTTTTCCGGAAGTACAAACCCATCGGAAAGGGCCAAAGCCATAATCGAAACACATCGGGCCCATAATATCCTGAACGTAGGAAGGGTATTTAAAATCAATCCCGTTGGCTGCCATCACATCTGCCCCGGCACGTGATGCTTCCAATAAGAAGGCATTTCCGTAATCAAAAAAGTAAGTTCCTTTCGCAGTATGCGCATTGATTGCATCTGCATGTCTTACAAGTGTCTGCTGAACTTTCGATCTAAACTCTTCCGGATCGGAAGCCATTAGTTTGTTTGCTGTCTCGAAATCAATTCCGACAGGATAATAACCACCCGCCCATGGATTATGAAGCGACGTCTGATCAGATCCTAGGTCAATATGCAGGTTTTCTTTATCAAATTTCTCCCAAACATCCACCACATTCCCCAAGTAAGCGATGGATACCGCCTCTTGTCCGGATTGTGCCTCGCGAACGCGCTTTACCAATTCGTCCAGGTTACCAAATACCTCGTTTACCCACCCCTGTTCATGACGGATACGTGTAATTTTTGGATTCACCTCTGCACAGACTGTCACACAACCTGCAATAGTTCCTGCTTTCGGCTGCGCACCGCTCATTCCTCCTAAACCGGAAGTAACAAAAAGAGAACCCCTCGGATCCTTTTTAATTTTACGGAAACCGTTCAAAACAGTAATTGTCGTTCCATGAACAATTCCCTGTGGCCCGATATACATATAAGATCCGGCCGTCATTTGTCCGTATTGCGTAACACCCAATGCGTTAAACTTTTCCCAATCATCCGGTTTGGAATAATTCGGTATCATCATTCCATTGGTTACGACAACTCTTGGAGCATCTTTATGCGACGGAAAAAGTCCGAGCGGGTGCCCGGAATACATCACCAAAGTCTGATCATCCTCCATTTCGGACAAATACTTCATTGTTAACCGATACTGGATCCAGTTCTGAAAAACGGCCCCATTTCCACCGTATGTAATCAATTCGTGGGGGTGCTGAGCAACTGCATAATCCAGGTTATTCTGGATCATCAGCATAATAGCTTTCGCTTGTAAAGATTTCCCGGGATAATCATTAATCGGACGGGCATACATTTTATAATCCGGTCTGAACCGATACATGTAGATTCGTCCATGTTTCTCCAACTCATCGGAAAATTCTTGTGCAAGTTCTGCATGCTGGTCTTTCGGGAAATAACGCAATGCATTTTTTAATGCCAATATTTTTTCCTCCGGTGAAAGGATTTCCTTCCGCTTAGGCGCATGATTAATCGCTGTTTCGTATGCTTTCTTTGCAGGAAGTGTAGCCGGGATCCCAGTTGTGATATCGTCTTGAAATTCGTTCAAATTCATAAAGTATCGCTTAGGCTGCGAAATTAAGAAGAAAAAGCGTAGCTTTTGAAGACTAAATTATGATCCGTCAGCTGACGGGTTAGTGCGAAAATAATTTAGGAGAAGCATTGTTTCTGATAATAATCAGCCGTGGCTGATGAAGACTGTGCAAAGCAATGGCAGATTGCTTTAAGCGAAGAACAAAGTGTTAGTGTGGTTCAACGAAGGAAAATTTAGTAAAAAACCACTCCTTTGAAGCCCAAATCAGGAAGGTTATTAATCAGTTCTGGATAAAAACAGTAACGGGCTGTCCATGTATGATGAACAGCCCGTTATAGAATAGATCAATTATCTGTTATTTAATCAAATTTATTAGTCCATTCCAGACATATTTCTTATCGGATATCAATTCCCTTGTACGAATAATCCATGTATAGGCCCCCTGTGGCACAGGTTCGCCATTATAAGTTCCGTCCCATGATGCATTGATGTCATGTGATTCCCAAATAACTTCACCCCATCGGTTAAAAATCTGCAAGTCAAAATCAAATTCATCTACCCCCTCAATGTATACTCTCCAGGTTTGATTGAATTCATCGCCATCAGGAGTAAATGTATTCGGAGCATAGATAATCACCTCAGGCAGGATAACAACTTCTTTCGTGATCGTATCTGCGCAACCCAGGTATGATTTAGCAATTAAAGTAACGTAATATGTTCCTGTTTGTCCATCCGGATAAAGTACTGTTTGATCCTCATATGTGGATGAGTTCGGCGTTGCTCCGGGAAAACTCCACTCATAAGTGTTTGCGTATAACGCATATTGGGTAAATAATACTTGCGTATTAAACATGGTAATCGGATCAGGACTCCATTTGAAATCTGCCACCGGAGTCTGCATAACTGTCAGGTAGTTCACCCAAGTTGTCGAATCGATACATCCGTCAGGAGAAGTTACGATCAACTGTACATCGTAAGTTCCATTCCAAGTGGAAGAGGTGCTTAATGAATCGACGTCCAAAAATTCATCTCCGTTACTGATTCTCCATATAGTACTTGCAGACATGTTCGGATCGGTTGCATTCTCCAATACAAATACAGCAGGTTCACATTTGGTTGATGAATCCACCGTAATTTGCGGCACAGGAACCGGATACGCATTGATAATTCCGGATATCGTTACCGGTGTTGTCTCACACACATCATCAATGGTAACACTGTAAGTGGTTGTTGCCAATGGGGAGTCATGCATTGTACTTTGAGTTCCGACATCCGTTTGCCCGGTAGACCATGTAATGGTATAAGGCGCACCGATTCCACCCGAAGCATACACTGTCAATGAATCCTCGTATCCCGGACAAGTAAACGCGTCTGCAGACATTACAGCAGAAAGGACCGGATTCATCATCACATAGATCGAATCTCTGTTAGACCAGCACCCTAAATTGCTTTCAGCCTGAACCGGATAATACGTATTTACCAATGGGCTCACCTGGGTCATTGCCGTCAGTGCCGGACTATGATCCCAATGATAGGAATAGCTTGCACCTCCTGTAGCAGAAGCCCAAATTGATGCTGTACCGTTTTGACAAATAACTGTGTCGTTCGAGACTGTCATTACTATTGCAGATGGATTAGTCAAAGTTGCAGTTGCACATTTCTGACATCCTAATGTGTTTCTTGCACACACATTGTAAGTTCCTGCTGCAAAACCTCCCAGGGTATTGGATGTTTGCCAGGTTACTCCATTATCGAAACTGTATTCACTTGCACCGGCACTTGTAATCGTAATGGTCCCATCACTTGAACCATAACAAATCGGATCTGTTGTGGTCGTAGCAATTTGTAATTGTGAAACCGTGACTACAACCGTATCCCTGATAATCCCGCAAATGCTACTTGTCTCTCTCAAAACAAACTTATAAACTCCCGGTTGATTTACCGTCACATTCGGATTCATGGAACTAAAGTTCGGAGAGAAAGAAGCCGTTGCAGGCGGTGTCATACCAGGCGGAACAATAGCTTGCCAATTGGCAGTATTCGTAGGACTCCCTACACTTCCTGTCAGATGAATAACTTGCCCGAGACAAACCGTTTGATCCGGCCCCGCATTGGGTGCAGGGGGATTCACTACTGTAATTGTAAAGGTTGCTGTATCCTGAATAAGTGGATTACTACCAACGTCTGTTACCGCTACAGAATAAGTCGTAGTAACAGTAGGATTCACGGTTGTGGTTCCTGCTGTAGGATTAGCTACTCCTGTTGTTACCAACCAATTAAACGTCGGATTGGTGTATCCTGGAGTTGCAATGGTTACGGAAGCTGAGTTGCCTAAACAAATGGTTTGATCCGCTGCAGAAACACCACAAACAACCTGAGCGGAACCGAAGAAGTTCAAATTCACGTTTTGGTTCGTGAAACTATAATTTGACAAACACAAAATGAATGTTTGTCCTGCTGTTACCGTCAATGGCGGCTGGTAACTTGTACTGGAAGCTCCCGGAGGATAATTTGCCGGTGTAGACATTCCCGTATTTCCGTTACACATCCCATTCCAGTTACACGCAACAGGAGATAAGGTATTTCCATTAATTCCCGCACAACCATCCGTAGAACTTGTTGGGCTATCCTCCCACATAATCCAGTCAAAACAACCCGAACCGGAAGGCGTTCCACTTGCGTTCAATCCGATCAAAGACCATTGCAATGTTCCGGAAGTAACCACATTAATTGTAATGAATGTTGAAACTGTTTCTCCCGATAACAAACATCCGCTGTTTACTCCCTGAGGGTTTGAACTTGGATTAGAAATGGTTCCCGTACCAAAATCAGGTGTATTATAAGATGGCTGTGTACCAACTATTGGAAATTGAGGTGAAGAGCAACCCGAAACGGCCAGGTTGCAGTTTACCGGTAATTGTTGAGCCCAAACTCCAAATGAACAAAACAATGCTAAAGAATATAAAAGTGCTTTCATTGGAATTAGTTTTCAGGACAATTAGTAAATGGATAAGGATTAATCGGATCTACTCCTTGTAAACCAATTTGAAGACAGCTGTAAGATGAAGAATAGGTTCCCATCCAAGACGCAAATTCAGTTGCCGTAAACGAACTGATATCTCTGGTAATCAAGAATAATCTGTGAGTTGGAACATCAACGCGAACTACCTGTACATAAGGTATGGTGCGCAATTGGTTTTCCAATGTTGTTAAATCATTTTGATTACTCACATTAACCATACATTGAGCAAAAAAAGTAGGAGTATTCGTTTGAGAAGCAGTATTTTGGGCGTTTACCCAAAAAGTTCCCATTGCAAAAACTAAACCTAGTAATAAATTCTTCATAATTAGTACTTTGATTTCTAAACGATTTAAAAACAATTTGGTTGCTTTCAATTCATAAAAACATACTGCTTTTAAACATTTTGTTAAAAATTAATTCATTCTAAAAAAACCAACTGTAATTTTCACTTTACGAACTAATTTTTCAAGCATTTTTAATTTCCGGTGATAAGGTAAGAAACTTTTATTATTAACTGCAAATCAAATCATTAAACACACAACCAAAAAAAGGGAGCCGAAGCTCCCTTTTACGATTATTTTACTTAAAATTCTATTTTATAAGAACCGGAAGTTTTTTCCCGGATAGTAAGCAGTTTCTCCCAATTCTTCTTCAATTCTTAACAATTGATTGTATTTGGCCATACGGTCACTTCTGGAAGCAGAACCCGTTTTAATTTGTCCGCAATTCAAAGCAACAGCCAGATCAGCAATCGTATTATCTTCAGTTTCACCACTTCTATGCGACATCACAGAAGTATAGCTGTTTCTGGTTGCCATTTGAACCGCTTCGATAGTTTCGCTCAATGAACCGATCTGGTTTACTTTCACCAAAATGGAATTGGCAATTCCCTGTTCAATTCCTTGTGATAAACGTTTCGTATTGGTAACAAATAAATCATCTCCGACTAATTGAACCTTATTTCCCAATTTATCCGTAGCTTCTTTCCAACCAGCCCAATCATCTTCAGCCAATCCGTCCTCAATGGACACGATCGGGTATTTTTTACACCAATCCGCCCAAAAGTCAACCATTTGGGAAGAGGTCATGGAATCTCCTGTTGATTCAAATAAATACAACCCTTTTTCCGCATTGTAAAACTCAGAAGACGCGGCATCTAAAGCAACATAGACATCATACCCGGGTTTAAATCCTGCTTTTTCAATTGCCTGCAGCACTACCTGGATTGCTTCTTCATTGGACCCAAGGTTCGGTGCAAATCCACCTTCATCTCCCACATTGGTAGACATTCCTTTGTCCTTCAGAACCGATTTCAAATGGTGAAAAATTTCTGTTCCCCAGCGCAATCCTTCTGAAAAAGAAGAAGCTCCGAATGGCATCACCATAAACTCCTGGATATCGATCAGGTTATCTGCATGGGAACCGCCATTTAAAATATTCATCATCGGGACCGGCATGGTGGTCGCACCAACACCGCCAACGTATTTAAACAGGCTCAACCCAGCTTCCTGAGCCGCAGCTTTAGCAACTGCCAAAGAAGTCCCCAGGATCGCATTTGCCCCCAATTTCGATTTGTTCGGTGTACCATCCAATTCCAACAAAACACGGTCAACCAGCTTTTGATCGAAAATGTCCATTCCGATCAGCTCTTCTGCAATAATTGAATTTACATTTTCAACTGCTTTTAAAACCCCCTTTCCAAGGTAAACGGATTTATCGCCATCCCGTAATTCAACCGCTTCATGAACTCCCGTGGAAGCCCCGGATGGAACCGCAGCTCTTCCCACAGCGCCATTTGTTGTATAAACATCCACCTCTACAGTCGGATTACCTCTTGAATCTAAAACTTGTCTTCCGACAATGCGTGCGATATAAGTCATGCTCTTTATTTGAAAATTAATTGTTCTTTATCTGGGCCGTACTAATGTTTGTTTTCAACGCCTTGCTTCTCCAGTTTCATATTCGTTATGAACTGATCGAATAAATAACGGGAGTCGTGCGGTCCCGCAGATGCCTCCGGGTGGTACTGCACTGAAAAGACCGGCTTATCAGTCAACATGATCCCGGCAATTGTCTGGTCATTCAAGTGCTTGTGAGTTACTTTAATTCGCGGATTGGAAGCAACACTGTCTTTTGCAATCACGAATCCATGGTTTTGCGAGGTAATTTCTCCTTTTCCGGTAATCAGGTTCATAACCGGGTGATTGATTCCTCTGTGACCATTGAACATCTTTTCTGTCTTCAACCCTTGACTAAGGCCTAAGATCTGGTGTCCCAGGCAAATTCCGAATATCGGTGTACCTATTTCTACCAAATCTCGTACAAGAGCAATCTCATTCGGCATTGCTGATGGATCTCCGGGACCGTTTGATAAAAGATATCCATCAGGCTTAAATGTTTTCAATTCTTCAATCGTAGCATTCATCGGAAACACTTTCACCAAACATCCTCTATCCACCAAACAGCGTACAATATTCTTTTTCACACCGAAATCCAAGAGTGCAACCCGCAAGGAACTGTTCGGATCGCCGACTTCGTAGGCCGTTTTTGTTGCGACTTTTGAAGACAATTCCAAACCATCCATGGATGGTACTTCCTTTACCTGCTTCTGAAGCACTTTCTCATCCAAAATCTCAGAAGAGATAATGGCATTCATAGCACCTTTATGACGGATATGACGAACCAAAGAACGGGTATCAACATCTGTGATACCTACTTTGTCGTTATCCACCAAATAATCATTCAGATTAGATACGGCAGAAGTTCTTGAAAAATTCTCTGCAAATTTTTTGGTCACTAATCCGGCAATTTTTACCGTTTCGGATTCTACTTCTTCCGGATTTACACCATAATTACCGATATGGGAAGTTGTCATGACCAGTATTTGCCCGTAATAAGAAGGATCAGTAAATACCTCTTGATAACCGGTCATTCCCGTGTTAAAGGCAATTTCCCCGGTTGTTGTACCAATCTTTCCGGTTGCTTTGCCATAAAATACTGTTCCGTCTTCTAGGACCAGGAGCGCAGGCTTGCGTTCTTCCATATACTAAAATGTTTTTGCAAAATTAGGATTTCTATTTCAACTTCAAAAGTATCGTGCATAAAAAAGGGTATCCGTTAATAACTGGATACCCTTTTTCTTATTTTTAAAGACGAATCTGATTACTCTTCATCTTTCTTTTCTTCTTCAGTTGCATCTGCTTCAGGAGCCTCTGGTGCTGCTTCTTCTGCTTTTACTTCCTCAACCACTTCAGCTTCTGCTGTCGGAGTTTCTTCAACAACTACTGCTTCTTCAACTACTTCTGCTGCAGGAGCTGCGTCCGCTTTCTTAGCTGTTGATCCGCCACGACGTGAACGACGTGTTGTTGTTTTCTTTTCTCCTGAAGTGTATACTTCGTTGAAATCAACCAACTCGATCAAACACATTTCCGCGTTATCTCCTAAACGGTAACCTGTGCGGATGATACGCGTGTATCCTCCCGGACGGTCAGCAATTTTCGGAGCAATTGTACGGAACAATTCAGTCACTGCCTCTTTGCTTTTCAAATAAGAAAATGCTGTACGACGGTTGTGAGTTGAATCGTCTTTTGATTTTGTTAAAATCGGTTCTACATACACTCGCAAAGCTTTTGCTTTAGCGATTGTAGTAGAGATTTTTTTGTGCTCAATCAATGAACAAGCCATGTTAGACAACATTGCGTGTCTATGAGCTGTTTTTCTACCGAGATGGTTGTGTTTTTTTCCGTGTCTCATAACTTTGAATTTCGTAAGTAACGGTTAGCTGAGCTTATTATCGCATCATCTCAGCCACCTATTACGACATTATTAATTTTAATTTGCGATATCTTGGGACTTTCAGACTTTAGGACTTTCAGATTTCAGGACGGCTTCGTCTTAACATCTTAAAATCCTGATGTCCTAATATCCAAATAACTAGTCTTTATCCAATTTGTATTTGGCAACGTTCATTCCGAAGTTCAATCCTTTGGAATCTACCAGGTCTTCCAACTCAGTAAGGGATTTCTTCCCGAAATTACGGAACTTCAATAAGTCGTTCTTGTTGTAAGAAACAAGATCTCCCAATGTTTCAACGTCTGCTGCTTTCAAACAGTTTAGTGCACGAACGGAAAGGTCCATGTCCACTAATTTTGTTTTCAACAATTGACGCATATGCAATGATGTCTCATCAAACTCTTCTGTTTCAGATTTTACTTCACTATCCAAAGTGATACGCTCATCTGAGAACAACATGAAGTGGTGGATCAAGATTTTTGCAGCTTCTTTCAACGCATCTTTCGGATGAATAGAACCGTCTGTTGTCAATTCCAAAACCAATTTTTCGTAATCCGTTTTTTGCTCTACACGGTAGTTTTCGATCGTGTATTTCACGTTCACAACCGGTGTAAAGATGGAATCGATGAAAATCGTTCCAAACGGTGAGTTCCCTGTTTTGTTTTCCTCAGCAGGAAGGTAACCACGTCCTTTAATGATTGTCAATTCCATCTCCAGTTTAACGGAGCTTTCCATGTTACAGATCACTAAATCCGGGTTCAATACCTGGAATCCGGAAGTGAATTTCCCTAAATCACCTGCAGTTAATTTATCTTGTCCGGAAATAGAAACAACGACCGTTTCGTTATCCGTTCCTTCGATTTGTTGCTTAAAGCGAACTTGTTTCAAGTTCAAAACGATTTCAGTGACGTCTTCAACTACACCTTTCAATGTTGCGAATTCGTGGTCTACACCCTCGATACGCACGGATGAAATAGCGTAACCTTCCAATGAAGAAAGCAAGATACGACGTAATGCGTTTCCTACCGTGATCCCATATCCTGGCTCAAGCGGTCGGAACTCAAATTGTCCTTTACGCTCGTCCGACTGGATCATAATTACCTTGTCAGGTTTTTGAAAATCTAAAATTGCCATGTGTTTTTCTTCTTTTTAATTGTCTTGCAGTTGCGCGGTCTGATCGATTGAAGAAAGTCGAGCAAACCCTTTGGCTGCAATTCAATGATTAAATAATTAAATATGGAGCCCCGAAAGGGCTCCAATATCGGCTTATTACTTAGAGTATAATTCGACGATCAATTGTTCTTTGATGTTCTCAGGAATCATATCACGGGAAGGAACACTTAGGAACTTTCCTGATTTTGAAGCTGAATCCCAATCCAACCAATCGTAACGTTTGTTTGTTGACGCTGTCAAAGAAGCACCGATAGCTTCCAAAGACTTTGATTTTTCACGAACACTTACTACATCACCTACACGTAACGTATAAGAAGGAATGTTTACCACTTCTCCGTTTACCACAATGTGTTTGTGAGTTACCAACTGACGAGCAGCACGACGGGAAGGAGCAATTCCTAAACGGTATACTGTGTTGTCCAAACGCGCTTCGCACAATTGCAACAATACTTCACCTGTAATCCCTTTCATGCGTGACGCTTTCTTGAACAAGTTCGAGAATTGACGCTCCAGGATACCGTAAGTATATTTCGCTTTTTGTTTTTCACCAAGTTGGATAGCGTACTCTGACTGCTTTCCACCTCTACGTTTGTTTGGTCCGTGTTGTCCCGGTCCATACTGTCTTTTGTCCAGAGATTTATCCGGACCGAAAATTGGGTCGCGGAAACGACGGGCAATTTTCGATTTTGGGCCTGTATATCTTGCCATACTATAAAATGTAAAAAGGGGGATTATGAATTAAGGCTTTTCCTTCGATAATCAATTTTTTCCCCTTTAGATTAAATTACTATTATTAAACGCGACGTCTTTTTGGTGGACGACAACCATTGTGCGGAAGTGGAGTTACATCGATGATTTCGATTACTTCGATACCATGATTGTGAATTGCACGGATAGCTGATTCACGACCAGCACCTGGTCCTTTCACAAATACACGCACTCTACGTAATCCGAAGTCATGTGCTTCTTTTGATGCATCCTCAGCAGCAACTTGTGCAGCATAAGGAGTGTTCTTTTTAGAACCTTTGAAGCCCATTTTTCCAGCCGATGACCAGGAAATAACCTGACCAGCGTTGTTTGTCAAAGAAATAATCACATTGTTGAAGGTAGCTTGAATATGCGCTTCACCCGCTGCGTCTACTTTGACTTGTTTCTTCTTCTTTTGATTTGCTTTTGCCATTTTCTTAACTTTTAAGCTACCGCTTTAAGCGACAAACTATTACTTAGTTGCCTTCTTCTTGTTAGCAACTGTTTTTCTTCTACCTTTTCTAGTACGAGAATTGTTTTTCGTACGTTGACCTCTCAACGGAAGACCAGCACGATGACGAATTCCACGAGTACATCCGATATCCATCAAACGCTTAATGTTCAATTGGATCTCAGAACGCAACTGTCCCTCTGTCTTAATCTCGGAAATGGAGTTACGAATCAAAGCAATCTGATCGTCATTCCAATCTTGTACTTTGATGTTCTCATCAATTCCGTTTGATGTTAACACTTTCTTAGCGGTGCTGCGACCGATTCCAAAGATGTACGTCAAACCGATTACACCTCTCTTGTTTTTTGGTAGATCAATACCTGCGATACGTGCCATAATTACCCTTGTCTTTGTTTTAGTTTAGGATTCTTCTTGTTAATCACGTAAACCCTTCCTTTTCTTTTAACGATCTTGCAATCTGCAGAACGTTTTTTTACTGAAGCTCTTACTTTCATCTTTTGCTTTTTTTATCGGAGTTCTTTCTTACAAATTACTTGTAGCGGAAAGAAATACGTCCTTTAGTTAAATCATAAGGAGACATTTCCACCTTCACACGGTCACCAGGCAAAATCTTAATGTAAAACATTCTCATTTTTCCTGAAATGTGCGCCGTAATAACGTGTCCATTCTCCAACTCGACACGAAACATTGCATTGGACAATGCTTCGATAATCGTTCCGTCTTGTTCTATAGATGCCTGTTTAGCCATAATCTAGAAACCTGATGACATTTCGTTTATACTTCTTCGTCCTCTCACACGTGATCCTTCCATTAAACCATCCATGTGACGGTTCAATAAATAAGATTCAATTTGCTGAAGGGTATCTAAAACTACTCCTACCATGATTAACAACGAAGTCCCTCCGAAGAAATACTCAAAACCAGAAGTAATATTACAAGCATATGCAATCGAAGGCAAGATCGCAATCAATGCAAGGAAAACAGATCCTGGCAATGTAATGCGGGACACCAACGAGTCAATATACTCAGCAGTTTCATCTCCCGGACGAACTCCGGGGATAAATCCTCCACTGCGCTTCAAATCATCCGCCATTTTACGCGGGTTGATCATAATAGCAGTGTAGAAGTACGTAAATACGATAATCAAAAGTGCTAACAATGCATTGTAGGGAATACCATGTGTATCTCCCAATGCATATTGAATCACGCCCCCATCTTTTTGCTGAGAGAAGATCATTACCGGGATCGTCATAATCGCTTGCGCGAAGATGATTGGCATTACACCGGAAGCATTCACCTTCAAAGGCAAATAGTTTCTCGCTCCCTGCTCATCTACCGCTCTTGCTCCTACCACACGTTTTGCCGTGTTTAAAGGAACCTTCCGCACACCTTGAATAATCAGAATTGTTCCAAGTACAATCAACATGAATACGATGATCTCCAAAACAATTTTCAATGGGAAATCTTTGTTAGCAGCCATTTCAGATAAGAAAGAAGACGGGAGACGGGACAAAATCCCTACGGTAATCAATAACGAAATACCATTCCCAATTCCTTTATCTGTAATGCGTTCACCCAACCATACAGCAAACATTGAACCGGCAACCATACAAGACACTGCTGTTGTCCACCATAACATCGATTGTTCAGCAGGCAGCGCACCTTTAATACTAGCCGCATACAATGAAATATAACTTGGTGCCTGAACAGCACAAATTATAATCGTCAGTATACGAGTATACGTATTGATTTGTTTTCTCCCTGATTCACCTTCATTCTGCATTTTCTGAACAGCCGGAACAGCCATTCCCAATAATTGCATAATGATCGACGCACTAATGTAAGGCATGATACCAAGCGCCATAATGGACACATTGGTAAACCCTCCACCGGAGAACATCGACAACAATGATTCAAGTACGTTGTCACCTCCTTTGCGTGTAGCATTTGCAAGTACTGCTTCTGCATTCACGCCAGGCAACATGATAAACGATCCGATACGGTATACAAGAATTAAGAAAAGCGTCAATAAGATACGCTTTCTTAACTCTTCTACTTTCCAGATGTTTTTTATGTTTTGTATAAACCGTTTCATAAAAAAAATGTCGGCAAAGTTAATTAGATTTCTGAAATACTACCACCTTGAGCCTCAATTCCTGCTTTTGCAGAAGAAGAAAACTTGTGAGCACTTACTGTTACTTTAGATTTAAGCTCTCCACGACCCAGGATTTTTACCAGGTCATTGCGAGATATCAAACCGTTTTCACGAAGTACTTCGATAGTAATATCAGTTACATTCTTACGTTCAACCAACGATTGAATAGCATCCAAATTGATTGCTTTGTATTCAACTCTGTTGATGTTTTTGAATCCGAATTTAGGAACACGACGTTGTAACGGCATTTGTCCTCCTTCGAATCCAATTTTCTTAGAATAACCGGAACGGGATTTCGCTCCTTTGTGACCGCGCGTAGCAGTACCACCACCACCGGAACCGTGTCCGCGACCGATTCTCTTATCAGATAGAACGGATCCTTTAGCAGGTGTTAAATTATTTAAATTCATGGATAATTCGTTTTAAAGTATTATTCTACAACTTCTACCATATGCGCTACTTTCTTGATCATGCCAAGAATTTGCGGAGTTGCCTCTTTCTCAATTACCTGGTTCAAACGGCGAAATCCTAACGCCTCGATTGTCGCTTTTTGACGAGCCGGACGTTTGATAGCACTGCGAACTTGTTTTATTTTAATTGTTGCCATACTACTTTTTATTAACCGTTAAACACTTTGTCCATACTGATTCCACGTTGACGAGCAACAGCTGCTGCATCGCGCATAGACGCCAATGCATTGATCGTTGCTTTAACTACGTTGTGCGGATTGGATGATCCTTGAGATTTTGCCAATACGTTGTGAACGCCTACAGATTCCAATACTGCACGCATCGCACCACCGGCGATTACTCCTGTACCATTTGTTGCAGGTTTCAATAAAACTTCTGCTCCACCGAATTTTCCTTTTTGAGCGTGAGGAACCGTACCTTTTAAGATCGGAACTTTGATAAGGTTCTTTTTCGCATCGTCGATTCCTTTTGTAATCGCTTCTGTTACTTCTTTTGCCTTACCAAGACCATGACCAACGATACCGTTTTCATCCCCAACAACTACGATAGCTGAGAAACTGAACGTACGACCACCTTTTGTTACTTTAGTCACACGGTTCACAGCTACCAATTTATCTTTAAGCTCAATATCTGAGGCTTTTACTCTATTTCCTATAATTGCTGCCATGATGATTAAAATTTAAGTCCTCCTTCTCTAGCTGAATCAGCCAATGATTTAACACGACCGTGGTACAAGTACCCGTTACGGTCAAATACTACTGATTCCACACCAGCTTTTACCGCTTTTGAAGCGATCTCTTTTCCTACAACTGCTGCTTGCTCAGATTTGTTTTTCTTATCAGCAGCTTTGTTTTTGTAAGAAGAAGCAGCAGCCAATGTAACTCCTTTTGTATCATCGATCAACTGAGCATAAATTTGCTTGTTTGAACGAAATACAGAAAGACGAGGCACTGAAGTAGTACCAGAAATTTTCTTTCTGATTCTTCTCTTAATTTTTGCTCTTCTGTTTAATTTACTAAATGCCATAACTTCTAAAATTATTTTTTACCTGCAGATTTACCAGCTTTTCTTCTAATCTCTTCGCCCATGAAGCGAATACCTTTTCCTTTATACGGCTCCGGTTTACGAAGGGAACGAATTTTGGCAGCAGCCTGGCCCAAAAGTTGCTTGTCGAATGACTCTAAAGTCACTACCGGAGCTTTACCTTTTTGAGTATCTGCAGATACCTTAATTTCTTTCGGGAGTTCGATAATGATCGGGTGAGAATAACCTAATGCTAACTCCAACGATTGTCCTGTTGCTGTAGCACGGTAACCTACACCGATTACTTCTAATTCCTTCTTGTACCCTTCGGATACACCAACAACCATGTTCTGAATCAATGCACGGTATAAACCATGCTTAGAACGATGGTCCGGCGCATCAGACGCGCGGCTTAAAGTGATTACAGATCCCTCGATAGTGATTGAAACAGCTTCTGTATCGAAGTCCTGTGTCAATGTACCTTTGGATCCTTTTACGGAGATAACTGATCCGTCCACCTTTACTTCAACTCCACTCGGGATTGTTACTGGGGATTTACCTATCCTTGACATTATTTATTTAATTACGAATTACGAAAACGAGCGCGAAGATACAACAATAAAAGATACGAGTCAAGACCCATATCTTTTTGCTTACCTAGCGATCAGAAATCTGCATTCTAGTTTTTACTAATTGACAGTTGAAAATGGAAAGAGTGTCAATTCGAGTTTGCTTAGCAAGTATCGAGAATGACACCTCTTTGAATTTCCAATTATGCTTTTTAATAAACGTAGCAAAGAACTTCTCCGCCTACATTTTCTTTTCTTGCTTCTTTATCTGTGATCACTCCTTTTGAAGTGGAAACGATAGCAATTCCCAAACCATTCAACACACGTGGCATTTCTGCTGCACCTGAGTACTTGCGAAGACCTGGACGAGACGCACGCTCGATTTTAGTAATCGCAGGAACCTTCGTTGACTGGTTGTATTTCAATGCGATTTTAATCACACCTTGTTTTCCATCCTCTTCGAATTTGTAATTCGCGATGTAACCTTGATCAAACAAGATTGCTGTAATTGCTTTTTTTGTGTTTGAAGCAGGAATTTCAACTGTCTTCAAACGAGCCATATTCGCGTTACGAATGCGTGTCAGATAATCTGCAATAGGATCTGTATACATGTCCTTTTTCTTTTATTAATTACTCGGTAGAGTTTCAATTCGTCAACTGACGAAGACTTTTACCAACTTGCTTTTTTAACTCCCGGGATTTTACCAGCCAATGCCATTTCACGGAAAGTAACACGTGAAACACCGAATTGACGCATATAACCACGAGGACGACCAGTCAACCCACAACGATTGTGCATACGAACCTTAGAAGAATTCGCTGGCAATTGTTGCAATGCATCCCAATCTCCGGCAGCTTTCAACTCAGCTCTTTTCGCTGCGTATTTTGCTACCATTTTTTCTCTTTTGCGCTCACGCGCTTTCATTGATTCCTTAGCCATTGTCTTATTTTTTGATGAATGGGAATCCGAAGGCATCTAGCAAAGCTCTTCCTTCTTCGTCGCTTTCAGCTGTTGTAACAAAAGTGATATCCATACCTAAAATCTTACTTACCTTATCGATATCGATCTCAGGGAAAATGATATGCTCCTTAACTCCCAAATTGAAGTTTCCGCGTCCGTCAAATCCTTTTGGATTCACTCCACGGAAGTCACGTGTACGAGGTAAAGCAACAGCAATAAAACGATCCAGGAAGTCGTACATCTTATCACCACGTAAAGTAACTTTTGTACCGATTGGCATTCCTTTACGCAATTTAAAGTTGGAAACGTCTTTTTTAGATATCGTAGCTACTGCTTTTTGACCCGCGATGCGAGAAACATCTGCAACCGCATTGTCAACGATTTTCTTATCAGCAACTGCATCACCCAATCCCTGGCTGATTACAATTTTTTGTAACTTAGGTACACGCATAATGGTTTTGTACCCAAATTTCTCAGTCAATGCAGGAACGATTTCCTCCTTGTACTGCTTTTTTAATCTTGGTGAATAACTCATTACTTGATCTCCTCTCCTGATTTTTTAGAATAACGAACTAACTTACCTTTCGCATTTTCCTTACGTCCGATGCGACTCGCTTGTCCTTTAACAACCACCATTAAGTTGGAAATATGAATACTTCCTTCTTTTTCGACGATTCCGCCTTGTGGTTCAGACGCGCTAGGCTTCGTGTGGCGTTTTACCACATTCACACCTCCTACGGTAGCACGTTCTTTGTTTCTGTCAATGGTCAATACTGTTCCTTCCTGACCTCTAGACTCACCGCTTAATACTTTAACAGTGTCGCCTACTTTGATGTGTAATTTCTTTTGCATGACTTCACTACTGATTAAAGTACTTCGGGAGCAAGTGAAACAATTTTCATATAATTGTTTTCACGAAGCTCACGAGCTACTGGTCCAAAAATACGGGTTCCTCTCATCTCCCCCGCCTGATTCAAGATAACACATGCGTTATCATCGAAACGAATGTAAGAACCATCCGGACGGCGAACCTCCTTACGCGTTCTTACAACAACCGCCTTGGCAACCGATCCTTTTTTTACGGCTCCAGAGGGCATTGCGCTCTTAACAGCTACTACGATTTTATCTCCTACTGAAGCATAACGACGTTTTGTACCACCTAATACGCGGATACATAACACCTCTTTTGCTCCGGAGTTATCTGCAACTGCAAGTCTTGATTCTTGTTGTATCATTGCAACTAATTATTATTTAGCTCTTTCTAAAATTTCTACTAATCTCCAATTCTTGTTCTTAGACAAGGGACGGGTCTCCATGATCTTAACGGTGTCACCAATGTTACAGTCGTTATTTTCATCGTGGGCCACAAATTTAGTAGTTTTTTTCACGAACTTACCATACTTCGGGTGTTTTACTTTTCTTTCTACAGAAACCACGATAGATTTTTCCATCTTATCACTGGTAACAGTCCCGATACGTTCTTTTCTTAAATTACGCTTTTCCATTTGAAGCTTATTTAACGAATCCAGCACTAGGCTTGATTCTGACGTTTTGTTAATTCAGTATTCAAACGAGCAATAGCTTTGCGGTTGTTACGGATTACGATTGGATTTTCCAATGGAGTAACTTTGTGTCCCAACTTCAATTTTGCTTGTGCTTCTGTTGCACTTACAATTTGCTTTTGCAAATCTTCAACTGAAAGTTTACTTAAATCTTCCTTCTTTTTCATGCCTTCAATTATTTACCCGGTACAACATAATCGTTACGAACAATGAACTTGCATTTTACCGGTAGCTTTTGAGCTGCCAAACGCAATGCTTCCTTAGCAACTTCATAAGGAACTCCATCCGCTTCGAACATAATACGACCTGGTCTTACAACTGCCACCCAGTGGCTAGGAGCTCCCTTACCTTTACCCATACGTACCTCTGCAGGCTTCGATGTGATCGGTTTGTCAGGGAAGATTCGGATCCACACCTTACCTTCACGCTTCATGTAACGCGTAACTGCGATACGGGAAGCTTCGATCTGGCGTGATGTAATCCATCCCGGCTCCAATGTTTTCAGTCCAAAAGATCCGAATGCAATTGTTGATCCGCGTTGTGCTTCACCACGATTACGACCTTTTTGAACTCTTCTAAATTTGGTTCTCTTTGGAGATAACATCTTCTGAAAATTTTAATGTGTTTTTACTTCTTCTTACGGTTTCCACCTTTTCCAGCCGGACGGCGATTGCCTCTGTCGCGGTCTCCGGATGGCGCACCACCTTTAGCCCCCTGAGCAGCCATTCCAACATTTGGAGAAAGATCACGACGACCGTAAACTTCACCTTTGCAGATCCATACTTTGATCCCGATCAAACCGTAAGTAGTCAATGCCTCACCTACTGCATAATCGATATCAGCTCTGAACGTATGTAACGGAGTACGTCCATCTTTGTACATTTCTGAACGAGCCATTTCAGCTCCATTCAAACGACCTGAAATTTTCACTTTGATACCTTCGGCACCCATTCTCATGGTTGAACCGATAGCCATCTTGATAGCGCGACGGAATGAAATACGAGCTTCAATCTGACGAGCGATTCCATCAGCAACCAAGCGAGCATCCAATTCCGGACGTTTCACTTCGAAAATGTTGATTTGAATCTCTTTTTTCGTCAATTTCTTTAACTCTTCTTTCAATTTGTCTACTTCTTGACCACCTTTACCGATAATCACACCCGGACGAGCCGTGTTGATTGTTACAGTAACGAGCTTGAGGGTGCGCTCGATGATGATTTTCGAAATACTTGCTCTGGATAAACGAGCGTGAAGATACTTGCGGATCTGATCGTCTTCAACGATTTTATCGCGGTAGTTATCTCCACCGTACCAGTTAGATTCCCATCCGTGGATGAAACCTAGTCTATTACCAATTGGATTCGTCTTTTGTCCCATTTCCTTTACAATTATTTTGAACCATCAACTACGATAGTCACGTGGTTTGATCTTTTACGAACTCGGTAAGCTCTACCTTGAGGAGCAGTTTGAATACGCTTCAACATACCTGCACTACCTACTTCGATAGATTTCACCACTAATTTTTCATCCTCAATGCTCTTACCTTCGTTTTTAGCTTCCCAGTTAGCAATTGCAGAACGCAATAACTTGGATAAACTCAACGATGCGTCTTTCGCATTGTGTTGCAATATGTTTAGAGCTTTGTTTACTTCAACTCCACGTACAAGATCTGCAACCAATCTCATTTTACGAGGAGAAATCGGAGAATTGTTCAACTTTGCGAAAGCTATTGACTTATTCTCTTCTTTAATTTTATCAGCTCTTAATTTCTTTCTAGCGCCCATGTCACTTGAATTTTAAACTATCTTTTTTTATCCTTTTTGTTAGCACCATGCCCACGGAAGTTACGTGTAGGTGAAAATTCACCCAACTTGTGTCCAACCATGTTCTCTGTTACAAACACAGGAATAAACTTATTCCCGTTATGCACTGCAAACGTCAACCCGACCATATCAGGAGTGATTGTGGAAGCGCGTGACCATGTTTTGATAACTGCTTTGCTTCCGCTTGCTTGTGCTTCATCCACTCGTTTTGTCAACTTATAGTGTACAAAAGGTGGTTTTTTCAACGAACGACTCATACCTTATTTCTTTCTTCTCTCGATGATAAACTTATCTGAATACTTCTTTTTCGAACGCGTTTTGTATCCTTTAGCAGGCATACCGTTACGAGAACGAGGGTGACCACCGGCGTTACGCCCTTCACCACCACCCATCGGGTGATCTACCGGGTTCATCACAACACCACGTACACGTGGACGACGACCCAACCAGCGTGAGCGACCAGCTTTCCCAGAAACTACTAATGAATGTTCTCCATTCGATACAGCTCCGATTGTAGCCATACAAGTAGTCAAAATCATACGAGTCTCACCAGAAGGCAATTTGATAATCGCAAAGCGACCATCACGAGCGTTCAATTGAGCATATGTTCCTGCTCCACGAGCAATTGCACCACCTTTTCCAGGCTGCAACTCGATGTTATGGATCACAGATCCAAGAGGAACATCGGATAAAAATAATGCGTTTCCAACATTTGGAGCAGCACCCGCACCAGATACAACTGTATCACCAACTTTCAATCCTTCAGGAGCAACGATATAACGTTTCTCTCCATCCACATAGTAAAGCAATGCGATACGCGCAGTTCTGTTTGGATCGTATTCAATTGTCTTTACTACCGCAGGCACTCCGTGCTTATCGCGTTTAAAGTCAATGATACGATACTTTTGCTTGTGTCCACCACCGATGTAGCGCATGGTCATACGACCATCATTGTTACGACCACCAGACTTGCTTTTTTTCGCAACCAAGCTCTTTTCAGGAACATTGGTTGTTACTTCAGCATACGTACTGTTGATCTTGTGTCTTTGCCCTGGAGTAATAGGCTGAAATTTTCTAAGACCCATCAGTTTTTACTTAAAAATTATTAAACAAATCAATCGTTTCTCCTGCAGCAACAGTTACGATGGCTTTTTTCCATACGCGACTTTTTTGCTCAACGACACCTCTATTCGTATATTTCGTAGAGGATTTTCCACCGCCATAAGTGAGTGTGCGTACATTCACTACGTGAACTCCGTACATCTTTTCGACAGCGCTTTTTATTTCCAATTTATTCGCCTTGCGATCTACTTCGAAAGCGAAGCTACCGTTATCATTAGCGGCAGTTGCTTTTTCTGTAATGATTGGCTTTTTGATAATTGTACTCATCATCAATTAGTTTAGAATCTTTTCGATTACTTCGATTGAACTTTCTGTTAATACGACTTTCTTCGCGTTCAACACATCGTATGTGTTAACGGAATCAGCAGATACAACTTTAACGCGTTGTAAGTTACGTGAAGACAAGTAAACATTGTCATTACCTGCTCCTACGATCATCAACACCTTCTCGTTTAACAAGTTCAAGTTCGATAACATCGATTTGAATTCTGCTGTTTTTGGTGTTGCTAGAGCTACATCTTCTAAAACGACAATTGAATCCAATTTTGCTTTGTATGCGAAAGCAGATTTACGTGCCAAACGCTTTAATTTGATATTCAATTTGAAGTGATAGTTACGCGGGCGTGGTCCGAAAATACGTCCACCTCCTACACGTGTACCAGATTTAACACTACCGGCACGAGCTCCACCCGTTCCTTTTTGTTTTTTCAATTTTCTGGTAGATCCTGCTACTTCGTTACGCTCTTTTGATTTGTGAGTTCCCTGGCGACGATTTGCCAAGTGTTGCTTCACATCTAAATAAATTGCGTGATCGTTTGGCTCAATTCCAAAGATTGTCTCCGATAAGGTTACCTTTTTGGAAGTAGCCTTTCCTTTGCTATCAATTACTTTTACTTCCATTATTTCTCAATTGTTACGGTTGAACCTTTAGGTCCTGGAATAGAACCTTTTACTACGATTAAATTTTTGTCAGCCAAAACACGCAATACTTCTAAGTTCTCTACTGTTACGCGTTTGTTACCTGTCTGACCAGCCATGCGCATTCCTTTGAATACACGTGCAGGGTATGAACAAGCACCAATTGAACCGGGAGCACGCAAACGGTTATGCTGACCGTGTGTTGATTGACCAACTCCACCGAAACCATGACGTTTTACAACCCCTTGAAAACCTTTTCCTTTAGATGTTCCAGCTACTCCAACAAATTCTCCTTCTTCAAAGATTGTTGCGTCAACTACATCCCCAAGATTAAGTCCGTCAAAACCTTTAAACTCAACCAATTTAGATTTTGGTGTCGTTTTTGCTTTTTTGAAATGACCTTTCAATGCATTCGGAGTGTTTTTTTCTTTACGCTCTCCAAATCCCAATTGAATTGCCTCGTACCCATCTCGATCTTGTGTTTTAACCTGAGTTACTACACAAGGACCAGCTTCTATTACTGTGCATGGTGTTGCCTTACCCTCGGCACTGTAGACGCTAGTCATTCCGATTTTTTTACCAATAATTCCAGGCATACTTTACTAATTATAAATTATAAATTATTAAAGTGATGTATTCTTCTGTGATCAGTGGAGCTTGCGATTAATCGCAAGCCCACATTCACACAGAAATTTCATCACACTTTAATTTCTACATCAACTCCCGAAGGAAGTTCTAATCTCATTAACGCATCAACAGTCTTGGAAGAAGAACTGTAGATATCCAACAAACGCTTGTAAGAACACAATTCGAATTGCTCACGCGCTTTCTTGTTAACGTGTGGGGAACGCAATACCGTGTAAATACGTTTGTGAGTCGGAAGTGGAATCGGACCACTAACTACTGCTCCTGTTGCTTTAACCGTCTTAACGATTTTCTCAGCCGATTTGTCAACCAGGTTATGATCGTACGACTTTAATTTAATTCTAATCTTTTGGCTCATTACTCGTTTGTATTAAGCGGAAACTTTTCCATTATTTTTTGCAATCACTTCATCTGCTACGTTCTTAGGAGCCTCTGCAAAGTGAGAGAATTCCATAGAAGATGTTGCACGACCTGAAGAAAGTGTACGTAATTGTGTTACGTAACCGAACATTTCAGATAGAGGAACGTCAGCTTTAACCACTTTAGATCCTGCTTTATCATCCATTCCACGAACGATCGCACGACGACGGTTCAAGTCACCTACGATATCCCCCATGTTTTCTTCCGGAGTAACCACTTCAATTTTCATGATCGGTTCCAACAAGATCGGACGACATTTTTTCAATGCTTCACGGTATGCCATTTTAGCAGCCAATTCGAATGACAATGAATCTGAATCGACAGCGTGGAATGAACCATCCACCAATTCAACTTTCAATGATTCAACCGGGTACCCAGCCATTACACCATTTTTCATGGATTCTTTGAATCCTTTCTCTACCGAAGGAATAAATTCACGAGGAATGTTACCACCTTTGATCGAGTTGATGAATTCAAGACCAGTTTTTTCCTGGTTATCCTGTGGAGAAATCTTCACATAAATATCCGCGAACTTACCACGACCACCTGATTGCTTCTTGTACACTTCACGGTGTTCAACAGCTGCAGTAATATCTTCACGGTAAGAAACCTGAGGAGCACCCTGGTTTACTTCCACTTTAAACTCACGACGCAAACGGTCAACAATGATATCCAAGTGTAACTCACCCATTCCGGAGATAACTGTTTGACCAGTCTCTTCGTCCGTGTTTACACGGAATGTTGGATCCTCTTCAGCCAATTTGTTCAATCCGATACCCAATTTATCCTGGTCAGCTTGAGTTTTAGGCTCAATTGCGATTCCGATTACCGGCTCAGGGAAGTTCATAGACTCCAATATAATCGGTGCATTCTCAGCACACAAAGTATCTCCTGTACGGATATCTTTAAATCCAACCAATGCTGCGATATCTCCTGCTCCAAGCTCATCAATTTGATTTTGCTTGTTAGCGTGCATCTGGAAGATACGGGAAATACGCTCTTTGTTATTTGTACGTGTGTTCAATACGTAAGAACCTGCAGGCAATTTACCGGAGTAAGCACGTGTAAAACACAAACGACCTACAAACGGATCAGTTGCAATTTTAAACGCCAAAGCTGCAAACGGCTCATCAAAAGAAGGCTTGCGGAATGCCGGCTCATCTGTTTTAGGATTGATTCCTTCAATCGCTTCGATATCCAATGGAGAAGGAAGAATTTCCATCACCATATCCAACATGGCCTGAACTCCTTTGTTTTTGAAAGAAGAACCACACATCATCGGAACTACTTTTCCGGAGATCGTAGCCTGACGCAATGCATCCAGAATCTCACGCTCAGTTAAAGAGTTTTCATCTTCGAAGAATTTCTCCATCAATGACTCATCGAATTCGGCAACCGCCTCCAACAATTCAGAACGCAATCTGCGTGCATCGTCAATGATATCTGCAGGAATTTCAACTTCCTGGAAAGTCATTCCCTGGTCAGCATCGTTCCAAACGATTCCTTTCCAGTTGATCAAATCAACAACTCCTCTGAAGTTATCTTCATCACCGATGTTGATTTGTAATGGCAAAGCGTGGCTACCCAACATTTCTTTCACTTGCTTACACACGTTTAAGAAATCTGCTCCCTGACGGTCCATTTTGTTAACGAAACCGATACGCGGAACATTGTAGTTATTAGCCAAACGCCAGTTTGTTTCAGATTGAGGCTCTACTCCATCTACTGCAGAGAATAAGAACACCAATCCATCCAATACACGCAATGAACGGTTTACCTCTACGGTAAAGTCAACGTGTCCCGGAGTATCAATAATGTTGATGTGGTATTTTGTACCACGGTAGTTCCAGTTTACTGTTGTAGCAGCAGAAGTAATGGTAATACCACGCTCTTGCTCTTGCTCCATCCAGTCCATGGTAGCACCACCGTCGTGAACCTCACCAATTTTGTGGTTTACACCTGAGTAGTACAAAATACGCTCAGTTGTAGTTGTTTTCCCAGCATCAATGTGAGCTGCGATACCAATGTTTCTTGTATATTTAAGATCTCTTGCCATTTCTTAGAATCTAAAATGTGAAAATGCCTTATTAGCTTCAGCCATACGCAGTGTATCTTCTTTCTTTTTGAAAGCAGCACCTTCTTCTTTGGAAGCGGCAATAATTTCTGAAGCCAGTTTACCGGCCATAGATTTCTCGTTACGTTTACGTGCGTAACCAATCAACCATTTCATAGCCAATGATTGTTTACGTCCTTCGCGAACCGGTGTAGGGATTTGGAAAGTAGCTCCACCCACACGACGGGAACGAACCTCCACAGATGGAGTAACGTTTTCCAATGCTTTTTTGAACACTTCCAATCCTTCCTGATCTTCTAATTTTTTATCCACGATCTCTAATGCATCGTAGAAAATTTTAAATGCCAAATTCTTTTTACCAGAATACATCAAGTTGTTAACGAATTTCGTTACGACAACGTCATTAAACTTTGGATCCGGGAGTATGGCAATCTTTTTCGCTTTTCTTCTTCTCATCTCTCAAAAATTTAATTATTTCTTAGCTTTTGGACGTTTTGTTCCATACTTAGAACGACGTTGTGAACGGCCTTCAACACCTGCCGTATCTTCCGCACCACGAACGATGTGGTAACGAACCCCCGGTAAATCTTTAACCCTTCCACCACGCACAAGAACCAAAGAGTGTTCTTGCAAGTTGTGACCTTCTCCTCCGATATAAGCATTCACTTCTTTACCGTTGGTAAGACGAACACGCGCTACTTTACGCATCGCTGAGTTCGGCTTCTTAGGTGTAGTGGTGTACACACGTACACATACTCCTTTGCGCTGCGGACAAGAATCCAAAGCCGCTGACTTTGACTTCTTTACTACCGCAGTCCTTCCCTTTCGCACTAACTGTTGTATAGTTGGCATACAGTACTCAAATTTTGTTAATTAATAAATATAGTTTTCCCCAAAGAACACACTTTGAGGGGTGCAAAGATAGATAGAAAAACTTACAATGCAAGCCTTTCGCTAAAAAAGTGCTGTTTTTGAACAAATTAATGTTGATGAAATAACATTTGGAAAACAAAAAACAAAAACCCAATCAAAACAAACCATTTTAGATCGATACATCATTCGAATCAAAAAATTGTTTTTTTTAAAAGTCGGATCTATCCGGAGAAATGGTTTTTACAAAGAATTGTTTCGAATTTCAGAAAACCCTAAAAAAAGATTCTGCATACCTTCATTTTTTATTAACAGTGCTAAATCGTTTTAAATCTGAATAGTTTGATTTTATGCAGCTTGTGTCTGAAAAAATTAATCTTAACATAATCCTGACTTAGCATCAACAACCTTATTTTAGCCAAAAACTCGCTACAACATGAAGGTATTTCTCTCCGCATCCTTACTATTCATAATTGGTTATACATCAGCTCAAACAACTATCGCCGTTCAGGATTTTGACGGCGGCTCTCCTTCCTGGAGCTTCGTCAATACAAATGGCGCAACTGTGACCGGGAACTCCGCCGCCGGAGACAGACCTGCTTCATCTGCAGTATATACAAGCGCAACCACTTCTTTCGCGACAGTTAATACCTCTTCGGTATTAACATTTGGAAATATAAGCGGTCTGGGTACTTATACTTCAAAATATATAGAGTTTCGCTTGGCATCCTGGTCGCTCGGATCAACCGGTAACGGAGCTGAGACTTCAGACGCTGTGAATCTGGACATTTCCTTTGACGGCGGAACAACTTATTCAAATGAAATCCAGGTCACCGGGAACCTGAATGCATATTGGCATTATACCACCGGTACCGGGTTGGCAACTGCTGTATATGATGGGAACAATACACCAACTACTTTTGCCCCGGGGTCAACGACAGGTAATAAAACGACGGATGGTTACTCAACCGTTCACCTGGATCTGCCGAACTCATGCACACAGGTAAGGATCCGAATTCGTGCAATCAATAATACAACAGCGGAACGTTGGACGGTTGACGATGTGAAATTGATCGGAACAATAACAGCTCCTTGTTCCCCCGGAACTGCGCCAACAACAAATGCGAGTTCCGTCACATCCACAAATTTTTGTACAAGTGCTCAAATTAACTTTACTCCTGGAAATGGGACAAACAGGATCGGGGTAATCTCGCTGACCAATTTTTCGGATACACCTGTCAACGGAACCAACTACACCGCAAACAGCACATACGGATCTGGAGCATCGGTTGGCACCGGAAATTACGTTGTGATGAACGGGACAGCAAACACGGTTACAGTAATCGGCCTTTCTCCGGGAACCACTTATTATTTCAAAGTATTTGAATACAATGGAGTCAATCCAAACTGTGATGAGTCTTACCTCAATACATCAGTTGCTACTTATTCATTTACAACACAATCTAATTGCAGTACTCCTCAAATCCGTTCGATCCTGGCAGATGCCTGCTCCAGTGTGGAAGGATTGGATGAACAGGTGATTATAGAGAATGGTGCGAACGCTCTTTCAATAAATGACATTTCCCTTGCATTTCCATCAGGAGGAACTTACTGCAACTCCGGTTGCGGGACCAATACACTGGGAAACAATCCGGCTTATATAGCCCAATTAAATGCAATGGCCGGCTGCAACATTTTCACTTATGCAGATCCAATCCCAGCCGGAGCTATCATTGTTGTGTTCACCGGACAAACTCCGTCTTATGTGTTTGATTACTCTCCCCAATGCCCTTCCACACAACAATATTATGCAGTTTTCTGCAATAACACCAGCACATCAGGTCGTTTTGCAAATAGCGGCACAGGAACACGAACGCTGGATGCCATTTTTGCAGGTACAACCGAATCCGTTACATATGAACCGAGTTTATTAGGTGGTAACGGAAGTTTCATTGATTTTGACGATCCCGGAAATCCAACTTACCGGGTGGAACCAACATGCGTCTATCCTTTAGGAGTTGAATTAATAAATTGGCAAGCTTCGATGATGGATAACGATGTACTTCTGACGTGGACCACACTGTCGGAAACAAATCTGGGCAAGTTCGATGTATTGCGGATTGATCCAATCAATTCAACCGAACAAACAGTACAAACCATTTATGTCAACGGAAATTCCGATTCCAGAAAAGAATATTCCGCAGTTGATTCAGACCCAGAACCAGGTATGAATTACTACCAGTTATTATCGACAGACCGCGACGGAAAGCAGGAAAGAAGCCGGATGATCGCTATTAACACGCGATCTTCGAAACAATATGCAAGATATTATAATGGGACCGTAATCTTCGGACAAGCCTTGAAAAAAGGTGATGCCGTAGCCTTTTACAATTGCGAAGGAAAAGAGATCCGTTCGTTCGGTATCAATGAAGCCAAAAATTATATTGAACTGGACTTAAGTCCCGGAATTAGTTTAATACACATTACTTACAGAAACGGTTTTTCTGAAGTGATCCGACTACCGGTCAATTAATACGGAATTTCCTGAGAAATAAAAAAGCAACTCCATGAAGTTGCTTTTACTTTATAATTTGGCCGCTTATTACTTATTCAGAAGTTCAACCTTCTTCACAATGCTCTCACCATCCATTTTTTCAATATTCAGATAATAGGTGCCCCGGGGCAATTCCGAAAGGTCAATCTCAGTTAAAGTAAGGTTGGTCCGGAACTCTTTTGAAACAACTCCCATCAGATTAACAATCCGGATACGCTTTAAGGGAACATCGGACAAAAGCTCTATCTTACCTTCGGAAGGATTTGGAAAGATGGAAATACTGCTTAATTCCGATTCACTCAGACCCAAATAATACTCGCAGGACTCCCCTGTCGGATTATAATTCAAACTATCATCTTCAAAACAAATGAAGGTGATTTGGTCAATATCAATGAATACCGAACTATCACACCATCTGCTCATAGGGAACAAATAACCTTGTGTCGGTCCGAAACGCGAATTGATTTTTCCGTGGAAATATTCAAATGATCCCGGCGAATAATTTACCTGCAACTCCGGATATGGATTTCCCCCCAAATGAATACTTCCAACGGATTCAACTACGCAGATCGAAGTGTCATTGCAACTAAAGGGCGGATTGGAAACGCCTGTAAGCAGGAGCCATGAATCTCCTGCCTGCGCTGAAAAATCGTACAAAATCTCAAATTGGTCATTATACCATCGGTAAACCGTGTCATTCGAGTAATAAACAATACCTGAAATATAGTCGGAAATGAACTCCTGAAGTTCCCATTGAGCATTGATTGGCTCAAAATCATGCTTTACCGCCTTTAGTTTTGTACAAACTTTGTTTTGAATCAGTGTATCCCCATCGTCCCATACCTTAATGTAACCGGAACCTGGCATACTATAATTGTAAAACTTGTAGTGCCATATCGCATTGCCCTTGATCCAATTGGTCGATTGTGAAAATCCGGTAAAGCCAATTAAAGCAAAAATGATCAATAATTTGTTTTTCACGACTGATGATTTATACGGTTAACGCTTATAAGATACACTATTTCAAAATAGTTGGAAAATCAAACCCGGTAACACACTGCATTGATATTCATTCCGGCACCCACCGAAGCAAACAAAACGACATCGCCTTCCGTAATTTTATACCCGTTCAGTTCCTCCCGCTTCACCATACTTAATAAAGTTGGAATGGTAGCAACCGAACTATTTCCCAACTTGTGGATATTCATCGGCATGACATGTTCCGGGATTTCTGCAACTCCATACAGTTTGTATAATTCGCGGACAATCGCCTCATCCAGTTTTTCGTTTGCCTGGTGAATAAAAATCTTCTTCACATCGGTTATGCGAATTCCTGCTTTATCCAAACAATCTTTCATGGCAAGCGGTACATTCTTGATCGCATACTCATACACTTTCCGCCCTTTCATTTTCACATAGCGAATTCTCGGATCCGATTCCGGGAAGTTTGATTTTCCCAAATTCAAATAGGTCACCTCATCTTCACAATGGCTTTGAGCACTAAACGAAAGGATTCCCGAATCGGAATCCTGTAATTCCAGGATAGTTGCTCCTGCACCATCTGAAAAAATCATGCTATCCCGGTCATGCTGATCCAGAACACGACTCAATGCTTCCGCGCCGATTACCAGGCACTTCTTTGCCATTCCCGCCTGAATAAATGCGTGCGCCTGAATCAATCCCTGCAGCCACCCCGGACATCCGAAGATTAAATCGTAAGCAACACAATTCGGATTCTTAATTCCAAGGCTGTGTTTCACCCGGGAAGCAATGGATGGAATCATATCCGTTTGAATGGTGTGTTTGATTACATCACCAAAATTATGTGCCACAATAATCTGGTCAATGGTCTCACGATCACAATTACAGTCCCGGATCGCATCGGCAGCAGCGATAGTCGCCATATCTGAACAATTCAAATCTTCGGTCGCATAACGCCGTTCTACAATCCCGGTAATGGTTTCAAATTTCTGGGCAATAACCTCAGGTCTTAAAGGAATAGACTGCTGGTGCTCATCATAAAACTTATGAAGCGCAAAATCAGCATTTGTTTTGATTACTGTTGGAATATATCTTCCGACACCTGTAATTACACTTTTCATGTTTCAGTTAAACCGTTTAATAAAATAATGCATTGTCCTAAAGTTTAGGTGATTTTTTCTTGAGCACGCAGATTATATATTATCTGCGTAATCCGCGTCAAAAATTGTTTATCACCTATATTCTGGGACACTACTTAAAATAATTACAGAAGCTTCCGGGCAGCGATTATCATCGGTATTATTTGTCCACCGGAAGTGGGATGCTCAATTCAAAGTTAAGAACAATTTAATGCAGTTCCGGTTTTTTTAGATTTTTTTAAGTCTCTTTAAGCAAACCAACATTTCCCACAAATGCGTAAACCACTCCCCTGAAAAAGGCCATTATTCATCAAAATAATGCGTTAAAATCAACCCCCCGAAGCTAAAGCATGGGTCAAGCATGGATCAAGTATAGGTTAAGTATGGATAGAGTATGAAAATGTTATAATTTTAACTTGCAATTCTGGCACATTTCAGGCCATTTCAATCCAAAAAAACAGATAGTTACGATTTCTGACAGCCACTCGAAGCATAGGTTCATGGATTTCTCAAATATGTAACATGAAAGCTTCTGAAAAACAGCATCCCGAAGTTTTAAAACCTTGACCGCAGCGTCAATGCTATTGGACGTCATTCGTATTATTAAATCTCCTCCCAATCCTTCGAAAAATCGATCATCAAACCACGTTTCGTGTAAGTATTGATCAAACGTTCCCGTTTAGCATTATCATTCTTTAAGACAGCCATCTTATAAGGCTTCACCAATGTGTTGGATTCGGAATTCGGGTATTTCTTATTGAGGTAGTCATATGCTTTGACGAAATAGCTGTCCAGCTCAATACGCTCAATACCATTATCATCTGTCAGGTAATTGATCGCCGGAGTATTATCCATTCCCGTAAGGAAATAAGTAAACAAATACCGCTGAATTGCCCGAGCCCTTTTAGACAAAATAAAATCAGGATGCTCCCTGTTGAAGCTCTCCCACCAAACAAGCCGATCTGCATATTGCTCTTCCGTCATCGAAATTCCTGCATCTACACTCAGCAAATGATCCCGTTCCTTCCGAAGTCCTTCCAAAAAAACCTTCATTTCCGGTGATACATACTTATAAAAATGACTAGCGATGTAAGCTCTTTCCCCGGCAATACCCGGATATCCTTCCCAACACTCTATCCTGAAACCATGTTTCTTCACACGCTTTTCGAGCGCCACCAATCGCTTGTCCTTCGGAAGTTCATTTCCCTCCTCATCATAAGTAGCACAAGGTAAATCCTCATTACCCGTATAAACGGTTGTATTCAAAACGCCTTCTATCTTCTCATACAATTGATGAAACTCAACAAAAGCACTGTCACATAGTTTTTGATCCGATTCCGAAAACAACTCCTCATATTTTGCAGTTGCCAGACTCACCGATTTCTCACTGGTAGAATCTAGAGATCCCAAATACTCGATATACTCCTTAAGCAGATTCCTTACTTCTGCCGGATCATTCTCTCTTACTTCCGTTTTCATTTCTTCTGACGGTTCTTCAGCAGACGGCGAAGAACACGCCGCTAATAAAATCGTTCCTGTAATAAAAAGGGTTCGTTTCATATGTGATTTTTGAATCATAGATGACAATTAGCTTTCAATCATGAAATTAATCAAATAATGTAATTTTGTTACATGAAGTACCTCCTCTCTTTTCTGTTACTGATTCCAATCACAAGTGCATTCGGACAGCTTTACAAAGATTCTACCCAAGCGGTTGAAATTCGTGTAAAAGATCTTTTAAACCGAATGACAACCGAAGAAAAGTTCTGGCAGGTATTCATGGTGCCATCTGATGGTGATACTGCTAACGGAAAACTCAAACACGGAATCTTCGGATTACAGCTCAGTGCAAGTTCCCAGGGAGATGCGGGCGGACAGCTGCTCAATTACAATACTTCCGACAACGCACTGACACTTGTTCGAAAGATCAATACAACTCAACGTTACCTGGTAGAAAAAACCCGACTGGGAATTCCCATGATCCCCTTTGATGAAGCACTGCACGGATTGGTACGAAATGATGCAGCAAGCTTCCCGCAAGCAATTGCAATGGCCGCAACCTGGGACACCAGCTTAATTAGCCGGGCAGCCGGACACATTGCTGAAGAATGTAAAATCCGTGGAATCCGGCAGATCCTTTCTCCGGTCATTAATTTGGCAACGGATGTTCGCTGGGGTCGTACAGAAGAAACCTATGGCGAAGATCCTTTTCTGACCACTCAAATGGGCCTTGCTTTTATCCGGGCATTCGAATCCCGTGGTATTATCACCACCCCAAAACACTTCATTGCCAATGTGGGCGATGGTGGACGCGACAGTTATCCCATACATCTGAGTGAACGCTTTTTGGAAGAAACCCATTTCGTGCCCTTCAAACAAACCATCCGCATGGGAAATGCCCGTTCCATTATGACCGCTTACAATTCCCTGAACGGAACAGCCTGCTCTTCCAATAAATGGCTGTTGACCGACAAGCTGAAAGACGAATGGAAATTCAACGGATTTGTTATCTCCGACGCAAATGCTGTGGGTGGCGAATTGGTCCTTCACAAAACCGCCAAAGACTATGCGGAAAGCGGAGCACATGCCATCAATGCCGGGATGGATGTCATTTTCCAAACGGATATCAGTCATGCTGGGTTGTTCTATCCAGCTTTTCAAAACGGAACGGTAGACACAAACCGCTTAAACGATGCAGTTTCCCGGGTGCTTCGCGCCAAGTTCGAACTGGGCTTATTTGAACATCCTTATGTATCCGAAGAAATCAATGAAGTAGATCTTCATCATAAAGGAGCTTTACTTACCCGCCAGGTAGCAGAAGAGTCCATTGTCTTGTTGAAAAACCAAAAGCAAACACTTCCTCTACCTCTTTCAGTGGAAAGAATTGCCCTTTTCGGAACAGATGCCGCAGAAGCACGATTGGGTGGATACAGTGGCCCGGGATTCGGGAAAGTCAGCATCCTGAAAGGGTTACAAGATCAGGTTGGCAAAAGGACCGAAATCCTTTATTCGGAAGGAATGAGCCGGATCGATAATTCCTATGAAGTCATTTCAGCATTTCATTTGATGTCGAATGGGAAACTTGGTTTAACGGCGAGCTATTTTGACAACACGGAATTAAACGGAGAACCCGTTTACACCAATCAAGACCAAACCATCGATTTTCATTGGACCTTATATTCCCCTGATGAGAAATTACAGGCTGATCACTACAGCGTCCGTTGGACAGGAGAGTTAACCGCTCCCGAGAGCGGCGAATTCCAGATCGGGCTGGAGGGCAACGATGGATTTCGCCTGTACCTGGATGATCAAATTGTGATCGATCGCTGGAACAAGCAATCTTATCACCGGGACCTGGTAAATTATTCCTTCAAAAAAGGAAAGAAATATGCGATACGTGTTGAATTCCACGAAACACAAGGTGAAGGAAAGATCAAACTGCTTTGGAATACAACAGTAAAAACTGATTGGAAAAAAGAAATCCCCGAAAGTGTCAAATTAGCTAAAAAAGCAGATGTGGCAATTGTTGTTGCCGGAATAACGGAAGGCGAATTTCTCGACAGAGCATCCCTCAAACTTCCCGGACACCAGGAAGAGCTGATACAAGCATTGAATAAAACAGGAACTCCTGTTATTGTGTTGATTGTTGGAGGAAGTGCAGTTACGATGGAAAACTGGATTGATGGAACAGAAGCAATCGCTATGCTGTGGTACCCAGGACAAGAAGGTGGAAGAGCCGTTACGGATTTCCTGTTCGGGCAAATAAATCCCAGCGGCAAACTACCGATTACCTTCCCCCTGAATGAAGCGCAGCTTCCCTTGGTTTACAATCATCAACCCACGGGACGTGGAAACGACTATAACAACTTGAGCGGACAACCGCTTTTCCCTTTTGGTTTCGGGTTGAGCTATACTCAATTCTCCTATTCGGATATTCGTTTGGAGCAAGCAACCATTTCCAAAATGCAAAAGACAAAGGTTCGTTTTAAACTCAAAAACACCGGAAAATACGATGGTGACGAAGTAGTTCAGTTATACGTCAAAGATATTCTGAGTTCCGTTGTACGTCCCGTACAGGAATTAAAAGGTTTTCAACGCATTCATCTCAAGGCAGGTGAAGAAAAGGAAGTTACTTTCGAAATTTCATCCGAATTACTGAAACAGTTGGATAAAGACTTAAAACCAATTGTTGAACCAGGAGAATTCCGTATCATGATCGGTTCTTCCTCAAGAGATCTCCCTTTAAAAACAACGCTGACTATTCAGTAGCCAGGTCAAACTTAAAGACCCACATCGGATTATCTTTCTGTCCATATCTAATACTTTGAGGCATCTCAACGTAAACATGTCCGTCATGAATGCGATAACGCATGTTCTTCCCTGTTGGAACGAAAATCAATTTTGATCCTTTTTTAGGAAGGTTCTCACTCCATTGCAACTGTGTTAACATCGTATCTCTTGGCACCAGGACATACCCTGTTTTCTTGTCTTTTGACTGTGTAAAAAACCAATAACTTTCCTGGTAATGTTCCATGCTTCTGGTATTGTAAATCGCTTCTCCGTTCACATCCAGCCACTTCCCTATTTCGATCAGCCTTTCTTCCACATCTGCAGGAAAAGTCCCGTCTGGTTTCGGCCCGACTCCTAACAACAAATTACCTCCTTTCGCAACGACTTCTACTAATGTATTGATGATTCGTTCCGCAGATTTCATTTCATCATTCGGAACATAGCCCCAATTGTTGCAAAGCGGCATACAGGTTTCCCAGGGATTATCAATTTTCTTTTCCGGAATCGAATGTTCAGGAGTCTGATAATTTTCATACGGTCCCTGCACCGTTCTGTCGACCACAATCATTCCGGGCTGATTTGACCTGGCCATTTGTGCAATCTTGGCAATATCCAACTCCTGGCTCCATTCGGGGATCGGTGCTCCCCAGGAAAGTACCTCCTCATCGATCGTGTTTTTGGGTCGTACCCAGCCACCGTCGAGCCATAAAATATCTACACTTCCATAACCGCTTACAATTTCCTGGATCTGCTTAAAAGTATAATCCTGGAATTGCTGCCAGCGCCAGGGATACTTGCGTGTATCGTAGTTATTATTCCGATTTGGTGTTGCATACAACGGCCACCAATAATTCTCATTGTGCCAGTCGGGCTTAGAGAAATAGGCTCCAATCATAAATCCCTGATCCCGGTAAGCCGAGAAAATAGGCTTCAAAACATCTGCTTTCGGATTGGATGCAAATGGACCGGCTGAAATCTTAAAATCCGTTTGTTTGGTATCAAACATACAGAAACCATCGTGGTGCTTGGTCGTAAAAACCAAGTACTTCATTCCGGCTCTTTTGGAAATTTCGGCCCATCTCTGCGGATTGAAATTCACCGGATTCAATGAATCTTTCAAACCGAAATACCATTTTTTGTACGCATCATACGATGAAGTACTGTCACGGGTGATCCAATCTTCCGAGCAGATAGACCACGATTCGATGATTCCCGGAACAGCATACAATCCCCAATGAATAATGATCCCGAATTTCCGGTCCTGCCATTTTTCCAGTTTTTGAAGAACCAATGGGTCTGTTGGTTTTTGATAATCATTGAAAACCGGATGAATACCTAAGTTTTGTCCGAACGAACAAAATGAAAACAGAAGCGCACTAAAAAGAAAGGATCTCATAATTCGTTATTGGATTAGCATCAAATTTAAACTTTTACCGAAATTACACGAACCGGACCATCGTTTAAATCCTGCAATGTTCTAACTTTGTAATCATGAATTATTTAGACGGATTAAACGAAAGTCAACGCATTGCAGTAGAGAACTTTGAAGGACCTACCATGGTCATTGCCGGAGCAGGCTCGGGGAAAACAAGAGTGCTTACCATGCGGATTGCTTACATGATCGATCACGGCATTGATCCGTTCAATATTCTGGCACTGACCTTCACCAATAAAGCGGCAAAGGAAATGACGGAGCGGATCGGTTCCATAATTGGTTCCGGAGAGGCAAAAAACATCACGATGGGAACATTCCACTCTGTTTTTGCCCGCATTCTCCGGATTAATGCCGATCGGTTGGGTTATCCGCAAAATTTCACCATTTATGATACCCAGGATACCAAAAGTCTGCTGAAAGACATTATCAAGGAATTAAACCTGGACGACAAAATTTACAAACCAAGCATGGTTTACGGGCGTATTTCCGCTGCAAAGAATAATTTGCTTTCCGCTGATGATTACCTTCAAAATTCAGAAATCATGGACGAAGACAAGCAAAGTCAACGACCTGAATTGGGGCGGATTTATAAGGCATATTCCGTTCGTTGCTTCAAAGCTGGAGCCATGGATTTTGATGATCTCCTGTACCAAACCAACGTACTTTTACGTGATTTTCCGGACGTTCTTTCGTACTATCAGCATAAATTCAAATACATCCTGGTCGATGAGTACCAGGATACGAATTACGCACAATACCTGATCGTAAAAAAACTTGCCGCCGTTTATGAAAATATCTGCGTGGTCGGGGACGATGCCCAAAGTATTTATTCCTTTCGCGGAGCAAACATTCAGAATATCCTGAATTTCAGGAATGATTATCCGGACTATCACTTGTATAAGCTGGAACAAAACTACCGCAGTACTCAAAATATTGTGGATGCCGCTAACAGTGTTATTTCCAAAAACAAAGAGCAGATCAAAAAAAGCGTTTGGACCAATAATGACAAAGGAAGCTTGATCCGCGTAATTCGCGCCATGACCGATAACGAAGAAGGGAAGATCATTGCGAATAAGATCTTTGACGTCAAGCACCAGGAAAGTGGCGACTGGACCGATTTTGCAATCCTTTATCGAACCAACCGTCAATCACGTGCATTTGAGGAAGCTTTGCGCAAAATGAATATTCCTTATAAAATTTACGGAGGGCTTTCATTTTATCAGCGAAAAGAAATCAAGGATATTTTGGCCTACTTTCGTCTGACTGCAAACCAGAAAGATGAAGAGGCTTTGAAACGCGTCATCAATTATCCGAAACGCGGGATCGGGAAAACTTCCTGGGAAAATATTATCATTGCTGCAAATCATTACAATGTTGCTATTTGGGACGTGATTTCGGAATTTGGAAAATACCCCGTTTCTATTCCGGGTGCAACCAAACAAAAGATCTCGGAATTTGTGGTCATGATCCAAAGCTTCACTGCCCAGTTGAATTCTCAGAACGCCTATCAATTGGCACAAACCATTGCCAAAAGTTCCGGAATTTTAAAAGAGCTCTATTCCGAAAAAGACAAAGGTCCGGAAGAAGTAGAACGTTACCAGAACATCGAGGAATTATTGGCTGCGATCAAGGAATTTACCGTGCAAAGAGGCGAAGAAGATCCTGCAACCCTGGCAGACTTCATGATCGACGTGGCGCTTCTCACTGATGCAGATAATGAAAAAGAAGAGGACAAAAACAAGATCAGTTTGATGACCATTCACTCCAGCAAAGGACTGGAATTCAAGCATGTTTATTTGGTTGGACTGGAAGAGAACCTGTTCCCGTCTCAACTTTCGATCAACTCCAGAACAGAATTGGAAGAAGAAAGAAGGTTGTTTTATGTAGCAGTAACGCGAGCCGAAAAGAATTGCACTATTTCTTACGCGGCTTCCCGTTTCCAATGGGGAAATTTGATCACATCCGAACCAAGCCGGTTTATTTCAGAGATCGATCCGGATTACCTGAGTTTTGAAACCGCATACGGCGCGCCTCAAGGTGGAGGCCGCTCTTTAAATGCAGGAAGAGGTGGATTTGACAAACCATTTACCGGTGGTTTAAACAGAATGCCCGGATCGACAGGTACTCAGCTCACTCCAAGAGGTCTAAAAAGCATGTCGGAATTAAATTCAAAAGCAGGCACAGGTGATTCCAATATTGATATCAAAGTTGGCTATAACGTGGAACACGAACGTTTCGGAAAAGGAAAAGTTACGAAACTGGAAGGAAGCGGTGTTGATCGGAAAGCGACCATCTTTTTCCCACATGCCGGAGCCAAAACACTCCTTTTGAAATTTGCGAAATTAACAATCCTGGACATTGATTAAAAAAGGGTATCTGTCGTAACAAATACCCTTAACAAATCTTTTCCGATTGAGATCACCAATAGAACATACCGGTGATAATTCGTTCGCCATAAGGTTGACCTTTCAGTTTTTCGGTCAAATCAGCAATTAATTCTGCCTGAGTATATTGCTTTCCCTTTTTCTTCGGTTGCGCAATTTGCTCTGCTGTAGGAGTAATAACCTCTACTTTTTTGGCAAAATAAACGATACTTCCGTCTTCGGTTGCTAATCCAAGTACTGCTCCGGGTAATCCCTGGATATTTTCAGGTCCGACCGTTGCAATAATATCTGTCGTATACCATGCATAGATTCTTGTTGTATCATCCTTCTGCCAGATCACACGTGTACACTCATAGCCAGCAATTTTCCGTGTCTTATCCGTGATCTTCCAGGTATGCTTGACCAAACTGTCACCAACCGTCATGGAATTTCCCATCATATCCATATATACAAAGCGTTGCCCCTTAGGAAACAGGTTATAAACCGTATTCTTCATGGTCAAAAAGCTTTGAGGATCCGGCTGGTCCGGTGCGACGTAAGAAAATAAAGACGCCGTATCATTAAAATAAAGAGTAAATTCCTCTACTTTAATTTTATTCTTTTCCCCTACAAAGTCGCGCATGCGCTGATCATCAAAGATCTTCCATAAATTCGTTCTTCGTTCATAAGTAATCTTCCCCTCACGAACAAGTTGTCCCTGAGCTTGTACCAATCCTCCCAGGAATAAAAATCCAAAAAGGATGAATATTCTAATACCAGCCGTCCCCATCTTTTTCTGTTGTTTTAAAGTTATTGAATCTAAGTGTCAGCTTCGCCATAAAGTAGCGGCGAATAATATTGGTTTTCTGATCGACGATCACATTGTTGTTAACCGTTCTGTAGTTACTGATATTCTGGTTTAAGATATCATAAGCTTCGATTCCGAACAATAAGTTTCCTGTTTTCAGGAATGAACGCTGAATTGACATGTTCCAGATCAGGTAATTTACGTTATAACCGCTCGTTCTCCCCGTATTGATATTGTAAGTTGCATCCGTTTTAAAGAACCAGCGGTATGGAAGCGTCCAGTCCACTTCCGCTCTGAAATTATACGTTGTATACGGTTGATTTGACATCGTTGACAAAGAGTTGTACGGAACGTTGTAATCAAATCCGCCACCCAATTCCGTTCTCAAAGAGTCTCCGTTGTAATTCAATGACAAATCTGTTCCGACACCCGTATTTCTCGTATCGTTGTCTACGGAATTGATTTGGTTTTTAGACGATGTGAAGTTTCCATTCGCATTCACCTGCAAGTTCAGATCTTTTACACCTTTCATCGGAATTCCGGCACCTGCCCAGTAATACAGGAAATCTGAACTTTTCACATTAATTGCCTGCGAGATCGAACCTCCGTTCGGGCCAAACATGGTATTGGTACTAAAGTTATCCTTGATATGTGAATAACTAAACCCGGAGTACATATAGAAACCACTCAATCCTTTCCAGGTATTGAAGTTACCATTGATACTGTGTGTATAGTTCGGTTTCAGGGCAGAATTCCCGATCTGGATAAAGTTCGGATTTGTATTATTCAGAACAGGCTGCAACTGATCAATCGAAGGTAAGCTGGAATTGGTATTGTATTGGATCATCAAGCGCGTTGTTTGACTGAACTTATATCTGAATACGATCCGAGGCAATACATTATTCAGATCCTGTTTGATCAGGGAATCTGTAAACATGTTCCTGTTATCAATTGCAATCGTTCTGAATCGGGATCCGACAGAGACTCTCAGTTTCGCATTTTCAAAAATTAAGAATGCTCCGGCGCGGTGTTGCTGTCTGTCTGTTTTGAAATTATTCGAAAACAAGGTGTCTACATCAACATACTCTCCATTGATCGGGTTCAGCGTAGTTTTACGCTGTCCGTTGTTGTTTTGATAGAATTCGTAATCAAACTCCAATTTAAATCGTTTGCCAAGCGGTTCAAAATAATCTGCATAGGCTGTATGAGCCATCGAATTACTTCTGATTTCTTTTCTTTGGTCAAAACGAAGTCCACCATTCGAAGTATTCGTAATGGCATTGGTATCCGATGAAAGTAAATCACCATCCGATTTGTTATCCGAACCCACAAAGTTGTAACGGGCGATTAACTTTCTGTTTTTCTTCTTGAAATCTTTAAAGAAACGGAAAGTTGTATTCAGACTGGAACCGGCTGCCTTACTACCGTTTTCAATTGTCGTAAAGCGTGTCAATACGCTATCCTCTGACAAGAAATCAGTTCGTGATAAGGTATTTTGATCAGTATTATTCAACTGGAATTTAGGTTCCAATTCAAAACGAGTCAATGAATCAATCCGCTGTGAATACTTAATTCCAATCTGGTGCTGCAAATACTGCTCTTTCGTATAGCTGTTCAGGTCAGTTGTGTAAGACGTATCGGTCAACAGATACTGAGAACGACTGTTTGTTTGGGACTTTACTCCATATTGCGCGAAGGAATAATTCAATCTTACCTTTGCTCCTTTTTTAAACTTCTGGTCCAAATAGAAACCTCCCTTAAAAGTGTTTGGAATACCTTCATTCTCATTTTGTCCACTCTGACTGTATGATTGCAGATCATCGTTTTCCGCCATCCAATCGCGGCCTTCTGACAAACCGAACTTAAACATATCTCTCCCGTTCAGGTTCGTTTTTGGTGTATTGGAACCCAAAGCATAAACTGCCAGTTTCTGATTCTTGTTATATGAATTCAAGAGCATTTCCCCTTCATAGAATCCACGATTGGGAGCTGTGAATTTATCGAGTCCACCGGCCAAATTGACCTTCCCAAAATACCCCTTCTTGGCTTCATCCTTGAGTTTCAGATCAAGTACCTGGACTTTCTCATCGCTTCCGTCTTCAGCATCTTTCTCGTAAACCTCAACGGTTTCAACACCTTTCGCTGCAAGGTTCTTCGTTGCGATCGTCGGGTCATTTCCGAAAAATTCATCTCCATCCACAAGTACTTGTCCAATTTCTTTCCCCTGATTTTTGATCTTTCCGTTTTCGTCAATTGTCATCCCCGGTAATTTCCGGATCAAATCCTCAACAACTGCGTTTTCTTTCACTTTAAATGAATCCGCAACATAAACCAGTGTATCCCCGCGATAATAAATCGGATTACGATTCGCATAAATCAAAACCTCATCCAAAGCAGTGCTTTTATCCGGCATTGCCAGGGTGTCCATGACGAAAGAGTTGTTTTCCGTTGAGCCAAAAAAGAAAGCCCTGAAAACACCGTAATCCGGATGAACCACTGTAAACTCTACCGTGTCGATTGGAAGCGTAAACTGCATGTTACCATATTTATCGGATCGCTTGAAGTCCAATAAAACAGAGTCTCTCACACGTTTCACGATACCTACTGCATTTCTTATAACAGTTTGTGAATTTGTGTCGACTACATTTGCTTTAATCGTCATTGTTTGGGAGTAACCCAAATACGATATAAAGAAGAAGAATAGAAGTACAATTTTTTTCAATGTGTCAAGTATTTGATGATACAAAATTAGACGGAATTTCGTGGATTTAATAAAAAATATATGAAACGTTACACGGTCTGTATAAGTGGCTAAGAAAATAGTTTAACGGAATTCACAAAAAAACAGGAGCCCGCCTGGCGAACTCCTGTTCCACTGCACATCGTTAAGCGACCACTATTCACTCACCTAAAACTTAACGACTTGCCTTACTTCCACTTCTGTAATCCGTTGGGATTTTCCTTCTTTATCCACATACGTTCGATTCACCAACCTCCCGGAAACAGCGAGTTGATTCCCTTTTTTACAGTAATTGGTTAAAAAACTGGCTGTATTTCCCCAGGCAAACATCCGGTATAAGGCCTTTGAATCCGACTCTACTTTCTTTAATTGATTATCCACTGCAAATTGAAAACGGGCAACCATAGATCCATTCTCAAAAGTGGTGATGGTGGCGTCTGATCCCAGACGCCCCACCAACGTAACTTGATTTCGCAACATCTTTTATAAAATAATTAAGTCATTGACTTCGATCTCCGAAAACATTTTCCGTTCTCCGGATTCCGTTTTATAAAAGCGGCTAACCAACCTACCTTCCACCGCCACATTGATTCCTTTCGTACACAATTCTTCCAGGATGTTTACCCATCTTCCGAAAGCTGTGAGCCTGTGCCAATCCTGCTTTACCTGCAGGTTCCCATCTTTATCCAAATAGTGTTCTTTCGTTGCTAGTGAGAAATTCACAACCCTTCTTCCTCCCGGTAAAATACTTACCTTGGGTTCCGAACTGATCTTTCCAATGATATTCACATGATTCATATGCAGAATCTGATCCTGTTTAATAGTAGTATTCATCGTGTTTCGAATTAATTGTTTTCTTGTTTTTTTCCACTCAATAACACAAACTCGTTGAGCTCGATCTCCGTTGAGAAGCGTTTTTCTCCTTCTTTGGTCTCGTAGGATCGATTAACGATTCTCCCTTCGAGCACCACTTCAGAACCTTTGTCCAACACTTTTTCGATACGATCACACAGTTTGCCCCATGCTATCACAGTATGCCATTGGGTATTCTCTTCCCATTCGCCTTTTTTGTTTTTGAAGCGCTCGTTTGTTGCCACAGATAAGCGGATTTTTTTTGCCCCTGAGTCAAAAGTTTGCGCTACCGGCTTTGTTCCTAGTCGTCCGATTAAATTCACTTTGTTTTTTAGCGTGTTCATACTTGTTTGTTTTAAACGTTTGTAAAAATTTGATTCGATTGGCTTTCAACCGATTTGATACTGCAAAGTTGCGGGAGTGGAAAAATTGAATTCGCTTATTAACTAATTACTGTCGATTATTTTTCGATTGTAATTGATTGAAATCGTTTTTATTATTGATTATCAACAATTTAATTCAAAAAAATAATTTTAAACTTTTTCAAAAAAGGAACGAATCAGGACATTGACTTCTGCCTGAATTAATGGATTTTGACTATATTCGATTAATCATTGGCAAAACCGGCAATGCATATTTACCTGTTCGTTCTCTCCGCCGAATTCCTGTGGTGAAAAAACGATAAAACCAGTTCAGATGGAAATAAAAACAGCTTTCAAAAGTGGTTATTCAGAGGTCAACGGCCTAAACATGTATTACGAAATTTATGGACAGGGAGATCCTATCGTTCTCATCCATGGCGGTGGATCTACGATTCAAACGAGCTTTGAAAAGGTCATTCCTTTATTTGCAAAGAACAGAAAAGTAATCGCTGTGGAATTGCAGGCACATGGCAGAACCAATGACCGAAACCAGGATTCATCTTTTGAACAGGATGCTGACGATGTTTTTGCCCTTTTGAGAGACCTGAATATTCACAAAGCCGATTTTTTCGGATTCAGTAACGGTGGAACAACGGTCCTCCAAATTACAATTCGTCATCCGGAGATCGTCCGTAAAATTGTTTTGGGGTCCGCACTTGCCAAACGAAATGGTGTTCCGGATTGGTTTTGGGACTTTATGGAACAAGCCAAATTGGAAAATATGCCGGAACAACTGAAAACCGCCTATAAACAGGTTGCCCCGAATCCTGAAGCATTACAAACGATGCACGATAGAGATGCCAAAAGAATGGTTCATTTTAAAGATATTCCGGATGAAAACATTCGATCTGTCAAAGCCCCCACTTTAATTATCATAGGAGACAAGGACATCATTTTACCCGAACACGCTCTGGAAATGCATCGGCAAATCGCCAATTCCGAATTAGCTATTATTCCCGGAGGACATGGAGAATACATCGGGGAAATAACAACCCTTGATTCGAATTTCAGAGAAAGCACCCTGGTGGTTCCTCTCATTGAAAAATTCCTGGATAAAAAGCAGGACTAATCATTGGATTAACTAAATTCATCTTTTCAAAATTATCTCATGAAACAGCAAAAAGGGTTCAAGGTTATCGGTATTTCAACAGAAACGTCTAACTTAAACGGAGAGGCGGCTTCTGCTATCGGCGCACTTTGGGGACAATTCATTTCAGAAAATTTACTGGAGAAAATCCCCAATCAACTGAATTCTGACATCGTTTGCATTTATACGGATTATGAAAGTGATTATACCGGGAAATACACTTGCATTCTTGGTTTGAGAGTTTCTTCTCTGGACACGGTTCCTGCCGGTTTGATTGGCCGGGAATTTCCCGGTGGAAATTACCAATCTTTTTTGGCAAAAGGCAGCCTGCCTGAAGCAATTGTCGATACCTGGAAATCTATTTGGGACCAGGACGAAACATTGAACCGCAGCTACACCTATGATTATGAGGTGTATGATGAACGCTCCCGGCTCGGAGATGAATCTGAAGTGGATATTTACATTGCGAAAAAGTAACTTTAGTTATGACAATATGTATCTCAGGGGCCAGTGGATTGGTTGGAAATGAAATCCTGATCCAGGTATTGAATGATCCGGGAACCGAAAAAGTATTGGTACTCGCGAGAAATCCCCTGGGTTTTGGACATCCCAAAATGCAGGTTGTGATCGTTCCCTTTGATCAACTTGACCAATTGGAAGTTGCTGAAAAAATTGATGTTGCTTTTTGTGCACTCGGAACTACCCTTCGAAAAGCAGGAAGCAAAGCCCGCCAGCAGGAAATCGACCGGGATTATGTCATTTCCTTTGGAAAATTTTGTAAAAAGGCCGGTGCAGAAAAAATAGGAATTGTTTCTTCAATCGGTGCAAATGCGGCATCCTCCAATTTCTATTTACGCACAAAAGGTGAGATGGAACAAGGCATTTCGCAATTGGGAATTCCAACAACCGTTTTCATTCGCCCCTCTTTTCTCATCGGTCCGCGAAAAGAAAAAAGCTTCGGAGACAAACTGATCCAGGGTATTTCTTTAGTAATCAGTCCGTTTCTGATTGGAAAAACACGCAAATACAGAGGCATCCATGGATCAAAAGTTGCCCAAAAACTCATTCGGGCAACTTTGACGGAACCAACAGGTATCCATTACCTTGAAATTCAGGACAATAATTGATTCAGTAGTATTAACTTCGCAAAATGAGTTTGAAACCGAAATATCCGAACCGTACAACTGAAGTTTGGCGTTTGCTTTCGGGTATCCTTTGTCTGCTCTTATTTGTAAGTAATTCCGCTTATGCGCAGCCTCTGGGAAAACTCATTGAATCGACTTTAAGTACCAACTCTCCTTTTACGATTCGGGTTTATGGAACGGAAGATGGAATTCCGCAACATCAAATTTCCGCAATGATTCCTGATAAAACGGGAAATTTACTAATCGGTACGGCAAACGGACTGGTTCAATTTAACGGCCAGACTTTCACAGACATCAATCCCACAGATGAAAGCCGAAAGGTACTTTGCATCAAAATGTTCCTGGATCCCAAAACGAATATCCTGTACGGTTTAAATAACAGGTCACAATTGTTTCAAATTTCCCCGGTTACAAGAATTCTTATCAAGGAACGCAACCTCGGAGCTTCCTTCTATCACGATTCGGTCATTTATGTTAACCGGAAAAAAGAAGTCCGAATTGCCAAACTCGGATCAACCAAAAGTCGCTTAATTTCTCGGATGGAACCCAAGTCCGGCATCTCCGGAGTCGGAATCATTGGCGGAACTCCTTTTTTTTCAGATTCCAGCGGAACCTATTTTTTACAGAAATCCAAGTGGGTCAAACTTTCAAAAGAAATCTATTCCCGTTCCAAAAGAGATCCGTATACCGGAGAAAATTACCTGTTGGGCCTAAATGGAATCGCCATTTATTACAAAGGGAAATTACTGCCCCAAAAATTCAAAGAATCAACACACGATACCTACTTCACTGATATCGCATTCAGCCCGCATGACGAAGTGTTTTTGGCTTCTCACGAAGGAATCTTTTATAAAAAGAACCGTGAAGCCGTTTTTGAATCTCAGAGCATCAATTTTCCAAGCAAAATAATTCTATCCCTGTTCTACAACACAGATGAAAATTTTCTTTTTGCAGGAAGCTCCGATAAAGGATTACTTCAACTCAAGGTGAAACAATGTACGTCGATCTACGACGAAATACTCCTGAAGGAATCTTCACTCAGTTCTATTATCAAGACCAACAATCAGTTGATTGTTTCGGGAACACATGAGAACATTTTTAAATTCAATCAGAAATCTATTTCGAGCTATTATAAAAAAAAGACGGATTTTGCCTGCCTTGCAAATATCAATGGAGAAGTATGGGCCGGAACATGGGGATCAGGAATAATTGTTTTAAAAAACGGCAAATTGGTCCGGTCCATTACGAAAGACCTCTCAGGGCATTCGATCCATGCACTTTTTCAGGACCGGAAAAAACGGATTTGGGTCGGAAAAGAAGATGGAATTTCATTCGGTGAAACCTCCAAGGATTTAAAACCTGCATTCGAAGCGCTCCATATCGGATTGGTGATTTGTTTCTATCAACTTAGGAACGGAGATATTTTAGTAGGAGGTGAAGACGGTTTTTTTATTTTTTCCGAAGATCTAAAACTGAAAAAACAATTTGGGATCCGGAACGGTTTGAAAGGAAAGGAGGTTCGCTCGTTCTATGAAAAAAAAGACGGGACGTTTTACATTGGCACTTACGGTGGCGGCTTGTATTACTGGGATCATAAAAAACTGCGTCCAATAAACCGAATGCGGAATTGTTTGCTCGACGACGATATTTTCACCCTGGCACCGGATAAAAACGGGAATTTGTACATTTCTTCCAATCACGGATTGTATGTAATCAGTGAACAGAAAATCGATGATTTCCTCTCGCATAAAAACAACTTCCTGATTCCATTCAGATTAGGACAAGATGACGGAATACTAAATACTGAATTCAATGGAGGATTCCAAAATAATTATTACTCCAGCGATAATCAGCATTTTTATTTCCCAACCATCCAAGGAGTTCTGATCAGCTTTTTCCATGTCCCCAAATACCGGAAATTACGCCCGTTTTTGAAGCTGGTATCCGTTAATGATAACATTCAAAAGCCTTCGAATCACGTCTTCCCGCGCAATACCCATACCATTAACCTGCAATATTATTGCCCGAATTTCACTCAATTCTACAACCTGCACTACCAATACAAGTTAGTTGGTCCGGACATCAAAGACGAATGGAGCGTTCCAACCAAAAAGGGAGAAATCAGCTTTAAAATGCTTCCTCCCGGAGAATACAAAGTATACATGCGCGGTATTGACGGTTTTAACGATCACAATCCCGACGAAATCATTTATTCTTTTAAAATAGAGAAACACATATACGAAACCCTATGGTTCAGACTATTGGCTTTCGGGCTGGTTTTCCTGCTTATCTTCCTGCTGACCTATAAGCGGATACAGATTTCAAAAGACCAGGAGTTAAAGGACAGTGAACACAGAAACACGATGTTCGAATTAAAATTGAAAGCCATTCAGGCTAAAATGAATCCGCATTTCATTTTCAATTGCCTGAACAATATTCAATACCTCATTGTAATGGGAAAACAGGAAGAAGCTGAATATGCCCTAAGCGATTTTTCCGGCCTCCTCAGAAGATTCCTGCAGCAAAGTGATAATTCATTCATTACACTCCGGGATGAAGTGGAGTTATTGAAATCCTACATTTCAGTTGAGCGTTTTCGTTTCGAGGAAAGCCTGGAAGTAGAAGTAAGTATTCCGGAAAACTTACTTCATTTGAAGATTCCAACCCTATTGATCCAGCCAACTGTGGAAAATGCCATCGTACATGGATTGGCCCACAAAAAAGGGGACAAAAAATTAGTGATCGAAGGATACCAGGAGGACGATACGATTATCCTGAAAATTGACGATAATGGAATTGGACGACAAGAGGCAAAACGCATCAACACTTATCGCGCAAATCATATTTCACATGGGTGGAATATGGTCCTTGATAAGATCAATTTATTAAAGGCAAAATATCAATATTCCGTTATCTTTGAAATAATTGATAAACCGGATAATAACGGAACAACCGTCATTTTCAAAATTCCATTGATGAATGAAGAAATGCTGGAAATTTAATTCGTAAAACAGTGAAAGCACTCATTTTAGACGACATTCGCATCAGCAGAGAAGGGTTGGCCACTTTGCTCAATAAGATCAATCCGGATATTGAAATTGTTGCCAGTGTTGCAACCGTGGAAGAGGCAAAACAGGTTTTCGATGAAATGAGCATTGATGTGGCATTTTTGGATATCCAGCTGCAATCGGGGACGAGCTTTGACCTGGTGGATGAAATTCCGTTTGAAACGAAAGTAGTATTCATTACTGCTTATGACGAGCATGCCATTGCTGCAATCCGGAAGGGCGCTTTTGACTACCTGCTGAAACCGATTAATTCTTCCGATTTAAGGAATTGCATCCAGCGCATCCAGGACGTAGATGCCCAAACTGCAGAAACCCATTCCCAATCTTCGGATAAGAGTGAAGAAAACCTGATTCAATCCGACCTGATCGGAATCACAGGACTTGATGCAATCATCTTCTTAAAAATAAATGACATCGTTTACCTGAAAGCAGATGGCAAATACACCATGATCCAAACGGTCAATGAGCACATCACCAGTTCAAAGAATTTAAAAGTGTTTGAAACCATGTTGCCGGAATCCAAATTCATGCGTGTGCATCATTCCTTTTTACTGAACCTGAAATACATTAAGAAATTTCAGAAAGAATACAACATGTTGATCTTGGATAACGGATCGCAAATCCCGGTATCCAAATCCCGAAAAGATTTATTGATGCAACGTTTGATGCATGTCTAAAAGATCATTCTTTGTTATATAATGATATTATTTTTGGTAACGAGCGGTTTGTGTAACCCCAATTTATCTATTGGATGGGTTGCCAAAGAATAAAGTAATAACCATCTGTAATCCAAACTAATTTTGATTATTATTATTCCAGTTAATATGAAAATTTGAATCATTTCGTTTTCACATGCAATAAGTTTCGTTTCAGATGCAATAAGTTTGCTTGCACATGGAATAAGTTTATCTGAAGATTGCTTCCGGACGATTGAAAATTGAAACCGGAAGGTTACACCACCGTGATATTGAAGCTTTCATCCAAAGCAATCGCACCTTCAATAACCTGGTGAGATCCAGGAATAAGCAGTCCTTTCATCTTACCGGTTTTTCCTTTGGAGATTAAATCGGTCAGTTGTTTGTCCGTCAGTTTCTTTCCAAGCAATTCAAAAGGGACCATAAATCCGCAAATTTTAAAATTACTGCAACCAACTCCCCGTTTCCCGGTCATCAATTTATGTGTTTTGCATTTCGGGCAATCCAGCTCCTCGATGCTTTGTTTTTCGGCCTTCTTGCGTTCTTTCTTTTCTTTCACTACTGCCACCGGTTGATCTGTATGAAGCTGAATCCTTACCGGTGCCTGTGAAAAAATTACCTCATCTGTCAGTTCGCGGACCATGATCATCAATTCCCGCTTGAATTGCTCCAGGTCGTACTCTCCTTTTTCAATTAACCGTAATTTTCGTTCCCACTGCCCGGTTAGCTCAGGACTTTTCAGTAGTTCATTCTGTATCGTATCAATCAATCCTACCCCTGTACTTGTAGCTATCAGGTTTTTGCGCTTCTTTTCGATGTATTTGCGTTTGAACAAGGTCTCAATGATATTTGCCCGGGTTGCAGGTCTTCCGATCCCATTTTCCTTCATCATATCGCGCAATTCCTCATCATCTACCGTTTTTCCGGCAGTTTCCATAGCGCGCAGTAAGGTCGCTTCTGTGTACGGTTTTGGCGGACTGGTTTTCCCCTGATGAATGAACGGTTCATGCGGACCGCTCTCTCCCTCCTCAAAATGAGGCATGGTTTGTTCCGGCTTTTCTACCACTTTTTTTCCTTCGGAGTCCGATTCCTTCGTTTCCTCCCAAACCACTCGCCAGCCAGGCTCAATGATTTGCTTCCCGGTTGCCTTGAATTCGATCTGACCAACTTTTCCAAGTACGGTGGTATTGGAAACTTTACATTCCGGGTAAAATGCAGCAATGAAACGACGTACGATCATATCATAAATCTGTTGCTCGGGGTGGCTCAAACCACTCGGTTGAATACCGGTAGGAATAATCGCGTGGTGATCCGTTACCTTTTTATCGTCGAAAACGGTTTTCAGTTTCGGAATGGGTTTTGCCAAAACCGATTCGGTAAACCGGGAATAATGGATCAATCCCTTCATGATTCCTTCGATCTTCGGGTGCAAATCTTCACTCAAATAAGTCGTATCAACCCGCGGATAAGTAACCAGTTTCTTTTCATACAGACTCTGAACGATCTTCAAAGTCTCCTCTGCCGAATTGCCGATTTTCTTATTGGATTCAACCTGCAGGGAGGTTAAGTCGAACAAACGCGGATTTCCTTCTTTTCCTTCTTTCTGTTCGAAGGAAGTAATCTCAAACGGATGCTCTTTCAGGTAAGCCAACCCCTTGTCTGCCTTTTCCTGGGTTTTCAAGCGATCGATCGAGGCAGAAAACTCCGTTTCGCGGTAAAGGGTTTTCAACTCCCAGTATTCTTCCGAGCGAAAAGCGTCAATTTCTTTTTGACGCGTAACGATCATGGCCAAAGTCGGAGTCTGCACCCGACCAATAGACAAGGTTGCTTTTCCCTGACCGAATTTTTTGGTAAACAAACGGGTTGCATTCATTCCCAGCAGCCAGTCACCGATTGCACGGGCACTTCCTGCGGCATATAGGTTTTGGTATTGTTCACCTGTTTTCAATGCCTGGAACCCTTCCCGAATAGCTTCTTCGGTAAGCGAGGAAATCCACAGACGTTTCATCGGCACCATGCATTTGGCTTTCGACAAAACCCAGCGTTGGATCAATTCCCCCTCCTGCCCGGCATCGCCGCAGTTGATCACTTCTTCGCAGGAAGAAACTAATTTTTCAATGATGGAGAATTGTTTCTTTACCCCGGAATCCTCGATGAGTTTAATCCCGAATTTCTCAGGAATGATCGGCAGGTCCTCCAGTTTCCAGTACTTCCATTTTTCGTGGTAGTCGTGTGGTTCTTTGAGTGTGCATAAATGCCCGAACGTCCAGGTTACCCAATAACCGTTTCCTTCATAAAAGCCATCGTGGCGCTGTTTTGCACCAATAACTTCTGCGATATCACGAGCTACGGAAGGCTTTTCGGCAATGCACAATTTCATAACAGACAAAGTTAGTCAATGCCAAAAGGCGAGACAAGGTGGTTTTGAACAAAATGAGGAAATGTTTCAACAAAAATTCATCATATCATGACTCTACAATATGATGAAATCATGATATAGGGACAACATGAAAACACAATATCATGTTTTCGTTATATCACGAAATGGTGCACTTATTTCTTCTTACACTTCTTCCCCTAGAAGCTTACCACGTGTTCTTATCCACCTGATTTCACTCCGAAAAATGATTCGAATTGAAGATCACTCGTCATTACTTCTTCGTGTACTTTTTTACCTCAAAACTCACCGCATGCTTCTCGTCTGCTTCCTGCTGAAAAACAAGTTCCACGTTCCATTCGGATTCATCAAAATTCGGAAAAAAGGTATCTGCTCCGTAGGTATGATTCACATGCGTAATAAACATTTCGTCCAATACACCCAAGTCCATCACTTCTTTGTAGATCTGTCCTCCGCCGATAATATACACCGTGCGCTCCGTTTCATTTCGATAGTGTTCCAGGCATGCTTCCAGGGACGGAAAAATAATCGCTCCCGGAGCTTTGTAATCCGCATTGCGCGTTAAAACCGCGTTTTCCCTGTTTGGCAACGGGCGGAAACGTTCCGGGATGGAATCGTAATTCTTGCGACCCGTAACTACAATATGACCGGTCGATGTTTCTTTAAAGAATTTCATATCTGCCGGCAAGTGCCACATCAGGTCGTTGTTTTTTCCTATTCCGCGTTCGTTGTCCATAGCAACGATTAATGATACTTTCATTGAATGACTTTATTTATATTCGGTAGGAGAAATAAAAACAATATTTCCTACTGTTTTAATATTTTTCTCCTTCAGAGTTTTCAATGCTTCTTCCTCACTTTTAAAATATCCTATGACCCAATGATATTCACCATCCACTCCGAGAACCTTATGTGATGGTTCATGGAGTAAATCCTCAATCTCGCCATATTCAGTAAGTGTCATGTTCACAGATGTATAGTCCAAAGCATAATACCCTTTCAGCAATTTACCATACTGATCTATCATTGCCGGATCAGAAACCCGGTATTCCGTTGTTCCTTTCGAATGCTCCTTGAACAGTGCTCTCGAATCGGAGAAAAAGATGTCGTATTTCGTTTTAGCTTCCGTATCCAGGAACCCGGAACGACAACTGTTGTAATCAAAATCCGGTAAAATATAGAAAGGTTTCACCACCGCTTCCTGGCGCGGATAAACCCACGTAAATGCATATTCGACTTTATCTAAGACTGCTTTACCATCCGCTTTTTTCACTTCTGCCATCAGGATCATTCCACCGTCTTTGGTACGGTCCCGCTGGTTGGAAACAAAATTCCCCAATGACCAGGCCGTCAGTTTCTTTTCACCCTTAATCTCTTTGACTTCTACCGGCTGCAGCACATGCGGATGGCCTCCGATTACCATGTCTGCTCCCTGGTCGTAACAGAATTTCTCCCAGTTTTTCTGATAGGCATTCGGCAAGGATTGATACTCCGTCCCCCAATGCAAGGTGCAAACGATCAAATCGACATTCATTTCACGCGCCTTTTTGAAATCAGCTTCCATGACCGCACTGTCGATATAATTGATAATCAACGGAGCGGCAACCGACAGTCCGTTTGTTCCATAGGTATAATTCAAAACGGCCACTTTGAACCCGTTTTTCTCTACCAACAAAGGGTAATTTTTGTTCCGCTCTTCTTTGCTGCGAAAAGTTCCGGTATGTTTTACCATCAATCTGTCCAAAACATCCAGCGTCTTAACGACACCTTTTGAACCACCGTCACAACTGTGATTGTTTGCTGTAATAATGACATTGAAGCCGACGTCCACCAAACTTTCAGATAATTCAGGCGGTGCCGAAAACTGCGGATAGCCTTTGTATGGCTTTCCTGCATGTGTTACTTCCAGGTTTGCTATGGAAATATCCGCGTTTTTAATAATTGGTTTCACAAACTGAAAGCAATCACGGTAGTCGTACGCATCTTTCTTTTCGTTATAAGCTCCTGCAATTTGTCCGCCGTGCTGCATGATATCTCCTACAAATAAACATTTCAGGCGGGAAGAATCGGATTGGGCAAACGAAACTGCAAATCCGAAAATGATTAATAGAATACTTAGAAGTTGTTTCATTTTACTTTTCGAATTTAATAATCACTATTTTATCAGTTCTGATCAAAGCCCGCAATGCTTTCTCCAATGGTACTTTTGCCCGTTCAGGTAATTTCAGCCGGTTTCCCGAAGCAATCATTTTATTGCGCGCTTTTCGTTGTAACCCGGCACGCTCGTAATCCTTCCATTCACCATTTTCCAAGTACACTTCCGTACCTTTCGGATTCAGTGAAACGGAAAGCAATTCCGGTTGCGGGATAACAATTGTTAAGGTATCGTCTTTTGGAATGAATTGGAAATCCTTTCTTTTCAAATCCACTCCATACAGCAATTCTCCTTTGACAATCAACGTTAAACGTCTTTTAATACCGCTTGGATGCAAACCATGCTTAAACTGGTCCGGGTCTGTTAACTTGTCCAGTGTTCCCCAATAAAATTCACTTTCCGATTTGTAATATTCCACGGTATCAACCACAGCTTCATCCTGGAACTTCAGGGTGTTTAATTCCAGGATCGAACGAATTTGCTCGACCTTCAATGGAGTATCCTCCAAAACAATTTCATCTTCCGATTTGTCCTTGAAAAACAATTGATACACCCAATAACCACCAAAGGCAATCAATCCAACAAGAACCAATCTAATGATCAACGTTCGTATTTCTTTTATCTTTTGGAGTTTCATGTACGATTACTTGTTCAAATCCTAAATTCTTATAAAAATCAATGATGAAGGTCCTGGCATGCTGTTCTGCTTCATCCAGAATGTTGAGTTTTTCCAAATCTTTCCGAATGGATTCCTCCCCCTTCTTCAACACCTTTGATTTATCCAACTGCGAAAAATCAGACCGGAAACCATTCACATCTGTCATTTCCGTGCGGACCAAATCGGGATCCATTTCAAACGAGACGATTTCCGGTGGCGGAAGCTGAATGATAATTTTATTGCCTTTTACTTCAATATCGGATTCCTTGATCGCATTCAGGTTTACACCCGCTTTCACGGTCGCTTTGCAACTTAACAGGATCTTTCGATCGCCGTAAGTATACCACTCTCCTTTGTCATCCCAATGAATGATTTTTCCAAGTGTATATTCCGTTGTGGATAGCGTCCCGATCGCACGAATGCGGTAAATCTCCGATTCATGCACTTCCTTGTCTTCTCCGCAGGAACCGAGAAGCAATACCATTAAACTTAAAAACAACCCGTTTCTCATAGCTCTGATTCAAACGCAGCTATACACATCGCCTGCATCCCTACAATTAATGCCTTACTGTCAATGTCAAATTTCGGATGATGCACTCCATAAATAATGCCTAAGTCTTCGTTCCGGACCCCGAGACGGAAAAAACACACCGGGATTTCCTGTGCATAAAACGAAAAATCTTCCGAAGTTAGGCGAATGGGTAATTCTTCCACATGCCCTTTCCCGAAAAAAGCAGTACTTCGTTTTATCATTTTTTCTGTCAAAACCGGATCGTTTTCCAGGTATGGGTATCCCTTTGATATTTCCAGGTCGGCAGTGGCACCAAATTGTTCACAGGTCGCATGTACGTGATTGGCGATCATATCCAGAGCTTCTTTTCTCCAAGCCTCGTTCATTGTCCGAAAGGTTCCTTTCAAAACTGCTTTTTCCGGAATAATATTGGTTGCTCCAAGTGCTTCAAAATGCCCGAAGGATAAAACACAAGGAACTTTCGGGTCACATTTTCTGCTGACGATTTGCTGTAAACCGGTCAACAAATGTGCTCCGATCATAATCGGATCAATGGTCTGATGCGGAGTAGCGCCATGACCACCTTTTCCATTGATGGTCAGATAGATCTCATCGCAGGAAGCCATATACAAACCGGGTCTGAATCCGACATTACCCACCTTCATTTCCGGAAATACATGTAAAGCGAACAACTCATGAACAGGTGGATCCTGCAACACTCCATCCGCAATCATCAAAGAAGCCCCGCCCGGATTTTTTTCCTCACCTGGTTGGAAAAACAATTTCACCGGATGTTTCAGCAGGTTCTTGTTTTCCCACAAAATTTCCGCAGCACCCAATAGAATAGCCGTATGTACATCGTGTCCGCAAGCATGCATGACACCATCTACAGTAGATTTATACGCACAATTATTTTGCTCTCTGATTGGCAATGCATCCAGTTCGGAACGCAAACCAATACACGAATCGGTTTCTTTGTGCTTTTCCGAACGGATAATTCCCACTATTCCGGTCCCGGCAATTTCCTTTTGGTAAGGAATTCCGATTTTTTCCAATTGCTCAGCAACAAAGCTCATCGTGTTGTATTCCGAATACGATAATTCGGGGAAACGATGCATGTGCTCCCGGTATCCTTTGACTTTATCAAATAATTCTTTGGAGCGTGTTCGGATAATGTGATGAATTGCTGAATCCATTTACTTTTGGTATGACTGATAATCAAAGGTACAAAAATTCGAGTTGGTTGAAGACAAGACAATCGAGTTCAATTGGTTCAAAATGCTTGCGCTAAAGCTTTAGCATCGGCACAGAGTTAAAAAAGTTCAAAGAGTTCAATCGAAAATTTGAAATCATCTTAGAAAAGTCCTACCATTTTGAACCTCTTTATTCTGCCACCAGCAAATTACATCCACGAATATCCGAGTGGTCAAAACGGCCCATCAACCGCAGTTTTCCCTGTTCTATTCTTCCTAAGTCCTGGGTTTCAATAAATGCACAGGAATAAATGTTGGCTAAATCCATAACATTGACTCCTCCGGTTTTGTCCGGTCCGACCAATCCAAACGGATCATTCACCTCCCGCAATGAGATTTTCATCCAGGAAGGCAGCTCAAACACTCCGTTTCGGTCACTATAAGCCTGGGAAAGTAATTCACACATTCCATATTCCGAAGCAATATACTCGCAGCCAAATCCGGTAACCAATTCCCGATGCATCTCATCTTTGGTCATTTCTTTCCGCTTGCCCTTCATTCCCCCGGTTTCAATAACGGTAACGTCATGTAAATCCGGTTGCATTTCTGCCAAATCCAATAAAGCATATGAAACACCAAATAAAACCAGCTTCTTCCCGGTTTTCCTTCCTTCGGAAATTGCAGCAAGTAAAGTTCCCGGGCTATCCAGGTAATATCCGGACAAGGAATCTCCTGTTTTTTCAATCAGTTTATCCACCATATAAACCAAACTGGATTCACCTTGTGAAACATAATTCGGCAACAATGCAAAGATGATCTGCTCTTCCAATTTCCCCAAAAACTGCCCGTAGGTCGGGACAAATGAACGTTCATAAATAGAAACATCTGCCACATAATGGGTGCTACGAACCATCCCGGTTGTTCCGCTGCTTTTAAAAATTTGTTGAACTGAACGCCCTTCCGCAATGATTTGATGCGTTTTGAAAAAAGCGATTGGTAAATGGGGAATCTCAGAGTAATGTGTCGGCTCAGGGCGATTGATCAATTCCAAAAACGTTTTGTAAACCGGAACGTGTTCTTTTTGAAAACGATACACTTCCAATGCGCAGAGATTGAAATCGGACTCTGTTTGAATAGAAAAAATGCGATCAATAAGCGCTTGCATAGAACAAAGATAGCTTGTTTTTTCTTCAGAAAACGCCTTGCAGGCTTTCCAGGCAGCTCCAACATAGCGAACTGCAATTGTTCCCCGGCTTTTCCGTCTTGCGAGACGGAGCCTCAGTCTTCACCAGCTACAGCTATCCCTCGGCTTTTCCGTCTTGCGAGACGGAGCCTCAGTCTTCACCAGCTACAGCTGGTTCTTATTTCAAGGGAAGTTTCAAAGTAAAGGTCGTTCCTTTTCCGGGTTGACTCTTTACCTGAATCGCTCCTCCATGCTCTTCCACAATGAGTTTCACATAATAAAGCCCCAATCCAAAACCTTTTACATCGTGCAAATTCCCTGTCGGAACCCGGTAAAATTTATCGAAAATCATCTTCAGATCTTCCCGTTTTATCCCGATCCCGTTATCTGTAACTGACAAGTAAAAGAATTGCGCATCGTCCCAGGTACGAATATCAATATACGGAACCGTATTGCAATATTTCACTGCATTATCCAGCAAATTATAGATCACGTTGGTAATGTGGACCTCATCGATCATCAACGTATCTTTCTGGGCATCCAGTAATAATTCGATTCCTCCTCCCTGGTCTGTCTGATTGATATCAAAACTTTCCTTTGCTTCCAGGATCAGGTCATGAATGGAGCAGGATTCCTTTTTCAGAGTTAACTTTTCGCGATCCAGCTTCGCCACATTCAACACCCGTTCCACCTGGTTTTCAAGACGTTTGTTTTCCTTGTAAATGATTTCAGCATACCGGTGCAAACGATCCGGATCACCTGTAAAATCATCCCTCAGCAACAATTCACTGGAAAGTCCGATAGTAGAAATCGGCGTTTTCAATTCGTGTGTCATGTTGTTGATGAAATCGGTCTTCACTTCTGAAAGCCGCTTTTGTTTCAGAATCACATTCAGGGTAAAAACAAAGAACAAGAACAAAAGAAGCAACAAAACGACCAGGTAAAACCAGGGATAAAAATCCGTTTTATTCACTTCAATAGAAGTAGAACTTACATTCGGAAAAAGAACGGTAAAATAATGCCCGTCATTCTTCCATTTCAATTGATTGGAAGTTTTACCCACAGAATCATTGTCTGTTACGGAGTAAGATGAATCTTTGGTGTATTTGATCAGGTTCCCGAAAACGATCGAATCGGAATAACAATCGTAAATCCCATAAACGAAGTCCTGGTTCAGGCTCTGATTATCAAACTCCCGTTTCAATAATTGCTCCAGGTAAAACGGATGCAATTCTTCTTCAATATCTACTGAAAAGTAATTCGGACGGATTTGTTTTACCGCCCCGTACAAATTGGCGCTGATATCATCCTTGGTATTGATTTGCTCGAGTACATCCCGTAAGGCAATGTGCGCCCGTTCGGAGAACTGCTTTAAGTTCAGGCTGTCTTCCCTTTCCTGGATCTGAACAGTCAGCCGTTGTGCTTCATTTGTTTTATGGATCCAGAACAATTGAATGCTCAGAACACTCAGCAAAGAGAGTATCCCCAGGATAATAACGGTATTAATTGTTTTGCGATTCAAAAGATAATTGATAATGAAAAATGGAATAATTGAAAAGGTTGTTCACATGAAGCTGCGATTTCAGACTTATCGAAGCAGTGCTATCTCATCTTTTCAATTGTCAATTTTCAATTTTACATTAATATGCTTCCATAGAAGGGTCCACTTCTTCGATCCATGCTAAAATCCCACCTTCCAGGTTATACAGGTTCGTAAATCCATGTTGCTGCTCCAAAAAAGCAATCACGTTGGCACTTCTTTTTCCCGAACGGCAATGCACCACTACTTTTTTGGTTTTATCGATTTGACCAAATTCAGCAGGAATATCATTCATCGGAATTAAAATCCCGTCCAGCGTACAAATTTCATTTTCATACGGTTCACGCACGTCAATCAATTGGAAATCTTCGTTTCCGTCTCTCCATGCTTTCAATTCTGTAACTGTGATGCTTTTCATGTCTTTATTAAAAATAAAAGGTTCAAAGGTTAAAAAGGCTCAATCGTTGAATCACATATTCCTTTGTTTAAAATTTTGGAATTGTTTGAACTTATTAAACCAGTAAAGCGACCAAAAGATCGCTCTACAAAATTACTTAATAAGCCCGAAAAACTATTCATTCCCAAGCTCTTTAACTACTTTTTAGCTTTTACCGAATACTTTCTTCAATAAGTCGGTAACCTGCGCTGCCGGGTCTTTTCTTATTTTAGCCTCCTGTTCACTGATCAGAACCATTAAACCGTCAATTGCTTTTGCCGTTACATATGCCTCCAAATCCGGATTCTGTTTCGTAACTCCCGGAATTTTGTTGTACTTCGTCACCAACGGATTCCAATATTCCGTAACCCGTACTTTATCCATTGCTGTTTTTACGATCGGTTTAAATTTCTCTGTCAACGAAGCAGTTGTTTTTTCACGCAAAAAATGAGTGGCTGCCGTATCACCTCCATTCAGAATAGCAAAACCGTCACCAACCGACATTCCTTTCACTGCTCCGGCAAACACATCAAAAGCGCTTTTGGCAGCTTCCTCAGCCGCCCGGTTTACCGATTCTTCAAACTGAGTCACCTGACTCTGCATTCCCAGCATCACCAATTTGTCTTTCATGTTTTTCGCTTCTGCCGGCCAGGGAATAAAAATCTTCTGATTCTTGTAAAACCCATCTGTTACACTTGCTGCATTTGCCGCCGTTTTCGCGCCGGTTGTTAATGCTTCACGTAAACCACTTACTACCTCATCATTTGTCAGTGAACTTTTCGATGTGGATGTTCCTGTGCTTAATGTTTCTTTCCCTTTGGAAACGATTTTTCCCAAAGTTTGGGCGTTTGACAAATAACTCGTGCTGATGACTAAAGCAATGGCGATACTGATTTTCATATTGTGTGTTTTAATTCTAGTGTATTGGAGGAACAACCCGACAAACTGGTTTAATCCTACTCTTTAACGTCCCGAAACTCCAAAAATTGTTCCATAAAATAAGTCGGGACGCAATGTATCGCCTCCCCGACTATGATATGTTATCTTTAAAACCCCTGAACCCCGTTGACCGTGGTGTATTTCAAAATGTTTTTCTTATCCGGATGGATTCGTGCAAATGCAGACTGAACAGCCAAAGTTCCTTCGTGGAAACCACACAAGATGAGTTTCAACTTATTTTCGTAGGTATTTACATCACCGATGGCATAAATTCCCGGAATATTTGTTGAATAATCAAGGGTATTCACTTTGATCGCGTTTTTTTCGATTTCCACCCCCCAATCGGCAATTGGTCCCAAAGATGGTTTTAAACCAAACAGAGGAATAAAGTGATCTGTTTCACGCGTCATTTCACCTTGCGTATTGTGCTGGATTTTTACACGTTCCAAAGAACCGTTCCCTTCCACCCCTACAACTTCAGCTTCCGTAATCAGGTTGATCTGACCATTTCCGGCCATATCAATTACTTTTTGAACAGAATCCAGGTGACCGCGGAAAGAAGCACTTCGATGAACCAGCACCACTTCTTTCGCAATTTTCTTTTCCGCTAAAAAGATTGCCCAATCCAAAGCGGAATCTCCACCACCTGCTATCACACAACGTTTTCCTCTGTAAAATTCCGGATCCTTGATGATGTATTCGATTCCTTTGTCCTCAAAATCTGCAATATTTGAGATCGGCGGTTTTCGTGGCTCGAAAACCCCCAGCCCTCCTGCAATCATAACGATCGGAGCTTCATGTTTGGTTCCTTTCACCGTGGTTACAACGAATTTTCCGTCTTCTTTTTTATCAATAGACATTGCTGCTTCTCCCAGTGTAAACCCCGGTTTAAAAGGTGCAGCCTGCTCCATCAGGTTATCGATCAGCTCACCCGCCAAAACAGATGGGAATCCTGGAATATCGTAAATCGGTTTCTTCGGATAAATTTCAGAACATTGTCCGCCCGGCTGAGGCAAAGAATCTATTAAATGGCAGCGTAATTTCAATAATCCGGCTTCAAAAACGGTGAAAAGCCCAACCGGACCCGCACCGATGATAATTATGTCTGTTTCAATCATTTTTCCTGTTAAAAGTGCAGCAAAAATACGGATTGTTTCCCAGATAGAGATCACTAAAAAATGGTAAAACTATCCTAGTCCAGAACTAAAAAACAGGACGATATAGAAAGGTTTTCCGGAATGAATCAGCACGTAATTCCGGAGTTTTATCAAGCTTTGTTACTTTTACCAAATAGAATATGCATATTATACTACCACAAATGCACAAATGAATAGCTCACCTGCCGGATTCACCAGACTTCAGCAGGCACCTTTAACATTTGCCCATTTATGAAAAACAATAAAACAGTTGCGTGGTTAAAACAGGAAAGAAGTCGTTTTCAGATTTTATAAAAGAACATTCCATCATCCTTGGAATTCTTTTGCTGGCACTCATTCTGAGATGTTATGACCTGTTTTCCATTCCTTACACACACGATGAACTCAGCGGCTTACTGCGTACCCGTTTCGGTTCCTTCCATGAATTGATCGCGAAAGGTGTAAAAGTGGATGGTCATCCGGCTTTCGTGCAAGTCTTTCTCTATTACTGGACCGGATTATTCGGAACTTCGGAATGGATTGTTAAACTTCCGTTTATTTTTTCAGGGGTCGGTGGAGTCTATTTCGCCTATAAAATAGGGAAACGCTGGTCGAATGTTACAGTAGGACTAATTGTAGCTGCAATCATTGCAACCAGCCAATACCCGTTGATGTACAGCCAGATTGCGCGACCTTACACCTCCGGATTTTTCTTCACCTTATGGTTTGCTTATCATTGGGGAGAAATTGTATTCTTTAAGAACTATGCCCGGAAACACCTGATCTGGTTTCCCGTTGCGGCGGCACTTTGTGCATACAATCACCATTTCAGTATGCTGACTGCAGGATTGATCGGGCTTTTTGGAATTATTTACACTTCCAGGGATTTTCTCCGGAACTATTTAGTGCTTTGTTTGGCAGCGATCATTTTATACTCCCCGCATTTCACCATTCTGGCCGCACAGCTTAAAATGGGCGGGTTGTCCGGCTGGTTGGGTAAACCGGAACCTGCTTTTTTGAGTCATTACATCTATTATATTTTCCAGTTTTCCACTATCGTGATTATACTTTATTCTGGAATCATTGTCTGGACACGCATTTCAGGAATAAACGTCAAACGCAATTCAAAAGCCATTCTTTTTTCAGGCATTCTGTTCTTTACCGTTTTCTTTACCGGGTATTTTTATTCCATTTACGTTGCCCCTGTATTACAGCCTTCCGTTCTAATTTTTGCCTATCCCTTCCTGCTTTTATTCCTGTTCGGATGGGCAAAGGAGCAAGACAAAAAAACAAATTTGATCCTTGTTTCCGCCATTATTTTATTAAACTGTTTTGTCCTTGTTTTCCAGCGCAAACACTACTCTGTATTTTACAAAACCCCCTTTAAGCAATTGGTTTTGGATGTTGCAGACTTATACAAAGAACCAGGTTTTGCAATTATTTTCTCTGATGAGCCAAAAACGCGGTTTTATGAAGAAAGAGGCGATTTATGGATTCCGGGACCAGAACAATGCAAGTTCATTACTGTCCCCGAATTTACTGAGAAAGATCTGGAAGCATTATTAGATCAATTATCCGGGCGATATGATCAGATCTATTTAGGGGCAACATCCTCCCTTCCCCCTTCTTACAGAACAATCATTCTTGAAACTTATCCGCACATTATCTGGCAGAAGAACTATTTCTCCGCGTCTACCCTGCTTGTTTCCAAAGGCAAACCCAGTGAAAAACCGATTGCGGATATCACTAAGAATAAAAACCTGTTTAACGGCTACAATCCGGGAAAATGGTACGATGGCGGATATCACTTTGAGAAAGACGAAGAATGGGGTCCGGGTTATTCCAAAGAATTGAGCAAACTGGTAAAAAGACCTTCGGATTTAGTAGATGTGGTGGTCAAATTGAAACTTTCAGACCCTAAACAAGAACCCCTTTTGGTTCTTACTATTCAATCGGGCGATTCAACCATTGTTTTCCAGGGCACACCTGCTTCCAGGCATACAATCAATCAAAAGGACAGCACGGTCACGTTGGTTCAATCCATCAAGTTTATCGATCTGAAATATCAGAAACTGGAAAATCCGACTCTGAACACCTTTATTTGGAATCGGGACAAAAACCCGTTGCAAATCCTTTCTTTCCGGGTGATTTACAGGAAAGACAATCCGCTGACTTATGGATTGTATGAACCGATCGTAGAGTGATTCCGAAATTTTAGTTGCGTGTACACGCGCTACTTTAATATACTTATTTTTTTTGATACCACCCTTCTAGGGTTGTAAACCCTAGAACGAAATTAAAAGCCCAAAATCAGGGATTCGAAATTCAAATATATTTCTTCGCGAATTCCCACAAAACGATTCCGGCACAAACAGAAACATTCAAACTATGTTTGGTACCGAACTGTGGAATCTCGATGATGTAATCCGAGGAATCGATCACGGATTGGTCTACGCCGTCTACTTCATTCCCAAATACCAAAGCAAACTTCCGATCCGTTAAATCAGAAATCTCATGCAGCAAAACGGTTTTTTCTGCCTGTTCAATGCTGCAAACAGCAATTCCGTCCCCTTTCAATTGAGAGACCAGTTCATTAATATCTTCCCGGTATTCCCAATCGATGGTATCGGTTGCCCCCAGTGCGGTTTTATGAATTTCGCGATGCGGAGGTTGTGCAGTAATCCCACACAAATAGATTTTTTCCACATTGAAGGCATCTGCCGTGCGAAAAAAAGAACCGATATTGCTTAGGCTTCGAATATCGTTCAAAACAATGATCAGGGGGAATTTTTCCTGACCTTTAAAAGTCTGTTCATCTACACGCTCCAGCTCCCACAATTTCAATTTCCGGTTCATAGGGCAAAAATACCTATTTGCATCATTTTTTTGGACAAGTAATCCGATTCATTTATTTTCACTGTATGGAAACCATCCTGATACTAATAATATCCATCTCTTTCTGCAATTTGTCAGTTGCACAATGCCCGACTGCCGGTCAGGATTCTGCAGCAACCTATTGTCCCAACGAAGTCTTCAATATTGCAAACCTGAGATCCCTGGATGCCGATACAACTGGCATATTCATTAATCCGATGGGTGATACGATGACGAATACGATTATTTCACTCCAATTTCCGGGACAATACACCTATTTTTACCACATATCGGATACCAACTGTCCGGTAGATACCGCTAAATATATTGTTACCATTCTGCCTGTTTCTGCCTGTTTCTGGGAACTTACCGAAAACGCTTCTGAGAACAATCAACTCATTCACTCCAACCCGGTAAGCAATGAATTGGTATTAAATGATCTCCAATTCGACCAACTGGAAATTATAGATCCTGCCGGAAGAATTGTTTTGATACATCCTTCTTCAAACAACCCGCACATTGACATTTCAAAACTTGAAAATGGAAATTACCTGTTGATAGTGGTTAACAACGGAACGAGACAGTTTCAGCGCTTCATCAAAACCTGATAAGACCAGCATCTGTTCAAGTTATGTTGAAAACTAGTCATACCAAAATTCTCTAAACTCAAAGTTCGCTTCGTATTTTTGGCCTGAACCAAATAGATTCACGTGTCTAAAAAAGAAAAAGACCCGGCGGAAACGCCCTTAATGAAGCAATACAATGAGATCAAAGCAAAACACCCTCAGGCTTTGCTGCTTTTCCGTGTAGGGGATTTCTATGAAACGTTTGGTGAAGATGCGATCACTGCATCCAAAACTCTTGGAATTGTTTTAACCAAAAGAGGTGCCGGTTCGCCATCTGAAATTGAACTGGCCGGTTTTCCGCATCATTCCCTGGAGTCTTATCTTCCGAAACTGGTTCGTGCCGGACATCGCGTGGCTATTTGCGATCAACTGGAAGACCCGAAAATGACCAAAACAATCGTCAAACGGGGCGTTACCGAATTAGTCACTCCCGGAATCGCTTTCAGCGATAAAATCCTGGACGGCCACCACAATAACTTCCTGGGTGCGATTCACTTCGGTAAAGACGTTCACGGAATCTCCTTCCTGGATGTTACCACCGGAGAATTTTTTACCGCACAGGGAAATACCGAATACATCAATAAACTGATCCAGGGCTTTGAACCGAGTGAGATCATCTATCAAAAGAATAAACACGCGTTTTTTCAGGAATTATTCGGGACGAAATACTATACATTTCGACTGGATGATTGGGTTTTTACATCCGATTTCGGGAAAGAACGCCTGACAAACCATTTCCAGACCAATTCCATGAAAGGATTCGGGATTGATGATCTGGAACAGGGAATCGTTGCTGCCGGCGCAATCCTGCACTACCTGGGAGAAACGCAACACGACAAGCTCGGACATATCACGCAAATTCAGCGAATTGAAGAAGAAAAATTCGTTTGGCTCGACCGGTTCACCATTCGAAACCTGGAATTGATCTCTCCCTTGAACGAAGGTGGAAAAACCTTGTTCGATGTGGTCAACGGCACCAAAACCCCGATGGGAGACCGCTTACTGAAGCGCTGGATCGTCATGCCCTTAAAACTTCCGGAACAAATCAACCTGCGTGTAGATGCCGTTGCAGATTTGACCGAGAAAAGCAGTTTACGGGCGGAGATCGAACACGAATTAAGTGAGATCGGTGACATGGAGCGTCTGATTTCCAAAGTTGCCGTAGGAAGGATCCACCCGAAAGAATTGCGGGTACTTTCGCGCATCCTGGAGCACATGACCCCGCTTCGTGATGCTTGTTCACACAGTGAAAGCGAACTGCTGAAGCAACTTTCAACACGTATTGAGCCTTGCGAAGAATTTATTCAATCGGTTGAACACTTTTTGTTGAAAGACCCGGCTGTGATGCTTGGAAAAGGACCTGTTATTGCGAGTGGAGTCCATCCGGAACTGGACGAATTACGCGCCATTTCAGAAAGCGGAAAAGATTACCTGGAAGCCATGCAGGAACGGGAATCCGAAAAAACAGGAATCCCCAGCCTGAAAATTGCTTTCAACAACGTATTCGGATATTATTTGGAGGTTCGCAACACACACAAAGACAAAGTCCCGGAAGAATGGATCCGGAAACAGACCCTGGTAAGCGCAGAGCGGTACATCACCCCTGAACTGAAAGAATACGAAACGAAAATCCTGGGAGCAGAAGATAAAATTGCTGCCATTGAAGCCCAACTGTACTTCGAATTGGTTCAAAAACTCAGCGCTTTTGTGGGGCAGATCCAACGCAATGCCTACCTCATCGCACAACTGGATTGCCTGACCGGTTTTGCGGAACTGGCAATCAGGAAAAATTACACCAAACCAACTGTCAATGACAGCTACGTAATCGATATTAAAAACGGCCGGCACCCGGTTATTGAAGGTCAATTAAAGCCGGGGGAAGAATATGTTCCGAACGACGTTTACCTCGACAAAGAGGAGCAACAGATCATCATGATCACCGGACCGAATATGTCAGGTAAAAGTGCCTTATTACGTCAAACCGCTTTGATCGTATTGATGGCCCAGATGGGAAGTTTTGTTCCGGCGGATGCTGCAATCCTTGGAATTGTAGACAAAGTATTTACCCGTGTCGGCGCATCCGATAATATTTCTTCCGGAGAATCGACTTTCATGGTCGAAATGAATGAAACTTCCAGTATTTTGAACAACCTGTCGGACAGGAGTTTGATTCTGCTGGACGAAATTGGCCGTGGAACGAGTACGTATGACGGAATTTCCATTGCCTGGGCCATTGCGGAATACATTCACGAATTTCCACAGGCCAAAGGAAAAACGCTTTTCGCCACTCATTACCACGAACTGAATGAAATGGCGGCACAGTTCTCTCGCATTCACAATTACAATGTAAGTGTAAAAGAAGTGGGACAAAAAATCATCTTCCTGCGCAAATTGGTCGAAGGCGGAAGTGAACACAGCTTCGGTATCCACGTTGCAAAACTGGCCGGAATGCCCAATAAAGTTATTCAACGGGCGGAACTCATGCTGGAACAACTGGAATTGAACCACCGCTCCAGCGAAGTAAAAACCGTGAAAGATGTGGTGGTACATGCGGGAAATACTTCCGATATGCAATTGAGTTTTTTCCAGTTGAACGACCCGGTATTGGAGCAAATTCACGACCAATTGATCTCGATTGATATCAATACCCTGACACCGGTTGAAGCACTGATGAAATTAAACGAAATCAAGAAGTTAACGGGTGGATAACTGAAAGTTCTTGTGAAATTCATTTTTGAGATCGAAAAAAAATAAAAAAAAGTCCTTGAAACCTTGCAAATTGAACAAAGGAATTATTAGATTTGCAACCCGATTCCAAAAGAGGTGTCGGTTATTGAAATATCATGCGAGAGTAGCTCAGTTGGTAGAGCACGACCTTGCCAAGGTCGGGGTCGCGGGTTCGAATCCCGTCTCTCGCTCAAAGAAATGATCTCGGTTTATAGCCGGGATTATTTTTTTAAGTCCGCTCGCAGTGCGAGAAATGCTCGAATGGTGGAATTGGTAGACACGCCGGACTTAAAATCCTGTGACCATCTGGTCGTGCGGGTTCAAGTCCCGCTTCGAGTACATTGAGCGCTTCCAGCTCATGAGATTAAGCCTTGATTTTCTTCGGAAAGTCGAGGCTTTTTTGATTACCTCTCTGGTTGTCCGGGTTCATCCCGATAACTATCGGAATTCACCTTATACAGGAAAGTTAAGTCCGCGAGTATTTAGACCTTCGGGATTTTTCTTTCCCCGTAAAACCTTTACGACCTTCTCCTGTAATTTCGTATACTGATTTAATCACTTAAACTATGGAACAGATTATCCAAAACATCGACCGCTATTTTCAACATGCCAAACGAACCAGGCTAAATACCTTTACTTCAGCCAGTGTTCTGTCAAACAATGCATCAAAAGCCATCGCTGCTTTAAGCGAATTGCTCCAAAATCCAGGTTATGCCGAATACATTCCGTTTTTAGAAGAAGTAATCCGCGGACTTTCAAAAGCCGAAGTCATCTATGAAAAGTATTGCGAATCCCTAAACACAGAACTGAAAGGAAATGATCAGCTGTTCATCAACCTGAATCACAGTGTATACAACAGTCTTGAAAGTTTCCTGGAAGCTTTTTACCATATCGATTAAGCGTTTTTATCCTGTTTTCATAAAATGTCATTAATCCGTTATTCTACAATATTTTTTTACGCTTCGAAAAATCCACTAATTTACTAGGGGAATCAGGCTTTTCAGAATAATCTTCAAATCAAAAACTTACCTGTCATCCCGTTATTTTGCCATTCATAAGGCAATTAAATTTTTTATTTCATTACTGTTTCTTTATTTTTACGTCAAATAAAAAACTATGAAAAAAGTATACTTAGGCTTATTTACTTTGATCATTGCGGGCTCAGCTTCAGCTCAGCTAATGAACAAGAACTTGCGCAGTGCGCAAAAAATCCAAAACATCGGTGAAGTTCCGGCAAAGGCAATGCATCATTTAGAAAAAGCAGTTCCTTTCTGGCAAAACCATTTTGATGTTCCTTCTGATTGGGTTATTTCCAATGCAGGAGCAGCAGGAACGCCCCCTCATACCATGGGTGATTGGGCTATTACTACAGACGTGAATGCAATCCCGGTAACAGCATTGAAACCGGCTGGTCACACAACTGCTGCAAATGGTTATGCATTGATTAACTCGGATGCGGCCGGCGCAGGACAAACCCAAAACTCAATGATTGTTACTGCCGCTGCAATTGACTGTTCAATGAAACCAAATGTTTCAATGATTTTCGAACAATCAACTCGTCATTACCAGGAGTTGTATTATGTAGTTGTTTCCAATGACGGCGGAACTACATGGACAGATTTCCAGGTAAATACATCTCAAGCTGTAAACACGAACTCTGCGAACCCTGCTATTGCTCAGGTGAACATTTCCTCTGTTGCAGCAAACCAGGCAAACGTAAAAGTTGGTTTCCGTTACGTAGGTGCTTATGACTGGTTCTGGGCAGTTGATGACGTAAAACTGGTTGAAACTGACAACTACGATTTAACTGCGACAGGATACTACTGGGGAGTTGAAGGAACTTGGGGAGCACGTTTACCGTACTACCAAACTCCGATTGCTCAGATCAACCCGATCCATTTCGCAGGAATCGTTGAGAACATCGGTGCAATGGCTCAATCAGATGTCACATTCAATGCTGCAATTGTTTCTGCTGCTTACTCGGGAATAAGCCCGCAAGGTGCTTTGAATCCAAATGAATCAGATACATTTGATATTGCAGCTACTTTCCAACCTGCTGCTGCAGTTGCAAGTTTCACTGTAACAGGTGGTACTACTTCAGGTCAAACAGATGCGAATCCATTGGATAACGCAGCTCCTGCTTTAGCTTTTGAAACAACTCAAACCACTTTTGCACGTGATGCTCAGGTAGTTCAGGCCGGTTCTTACAACCAGGGACAAGGTTACGAAATGGGGAACATTTTCGATATCACTGCAAACCAAACATTAACAGGTGTTGACGTATGGGTTGCTTCTACTTCAACTGAAAACTGTCAAATCTACGGTTTGTTATATACCATTGATGGATCAGGTAATTTCGTTTATGCAGCTCCAACAGCATTACACACAGTAACTGCAGGAGAATTAGGAACAATGATTACGCTTCCTTTAACTTCTTCGTACCCATTATTAGCGGGTAACTCTTACCTGTTGGTAGTTGGTTCTTACGGTGACGGTGGAGCAACAGATGATTTCGTTGTTGGAACTTCCGGTATTTCCGAAGCGCAAACAACATTCTACTTGGATGGAAATGAGAATACAGGTACTTGGTACTACTCTACTTCTACTCCAATGGTACGTATGAACTTCAACTCTTCTTTGTCAGTTACAGAAAATGCTGCTAATGTAAATGTTGCAGTTTACCCGAACCCGGTTGTTGGCGAAGCTACAATCGAAGTAAACGGTGCTACTGCTTCTACCATTTCAGTTGTTGATTTAGCCGGTAAAGTAGTTTATTCTTCAAATGTAGCAGAAGGAACTTCTAAAGTATCTTTCTCTACAACAAACTTCTCTGCAGGAGTTTACACAGTAAATGTTGCTACAAGCGCAGGAACTGTTACTAAGAAAATGGTTGTTAAGAACTAATAACTCATTATAATTTAGAAATCCCCGTCTCGGCTAAGCCGAGACGGGGATTTTTTTTGTTTAAAAAGTTTAAACGTTCAAAGGTTAAATGCTTTTGATACAGGTCTATCCTGAAAGATTACTTTGAATCATTTGAACTTTTGATCCCTTTGATCCCTTTGATCCGTTTCAACTTTTGCTATATTTGCCACCTCGAAAAAACAAATTATGAAAGCATATGTATTCCCCGGACAAGGTGCTCAATTCTCAGGAATGGGAAAAGACCTGTACGACTCCTCCGAACTGGCAAAAAAACTCTTTGCACAGGCCAATGAAATCCTTGGATTTGACATCCAAAAGATCATGTTTGAAGGATCTGACGAAGAATTAAAGCAAACAAAGGTAACCCAACCAGCCATCTTCCTGCATTCAACTATTCTTGCAGCGTGTTTGGGCGATAGCTTCAAACCGGATATGGTTGCAGGACATTCTTTGGGAGAAATTTCTTCTTTGGTAGCAAACAAAACACTTTCATTTGAAGACGGTTTGCGCCTGGTTTACAAAAGAGCCTTAGCTATGCAGGCTGCTTGTGAAGCTGTTCCATCCACTATGGCAGCTATCCTGGGACTGGAAGACAAGGTCGTGGAAGATATCTGTAAATCCATCAACGGAATTGTCGTTGCGGCAAACTACAACTGCCCGGGACAATTGGTTATTTCCGGAGCAATCCCGGCTGTAGAAGAAGCGTGCACCAAATTGACCGAAGCCGGAGCAAAACGCGCCATGATCCTTCAGGTTGGCGGGGCTTTCCATTCACCATTGATGGAACCTGCCAGAGAAGAATTGGCGAAGGCAATCGAGTCAACCACTTTCAGCAACCCGATTTGTCCTGTTTATCAAAATACCATCGCAAAAGCTGTAACTGATCCGAATGAAATTAAAAAGAATTTGATTGATCAATTAACAGCTCCGGTGCGCTGGACGCAAATCATGCAGCAAATGATTGCTGATGGTGCAACGGAAGTGATCGAAGTTGGTCCCGGAAAAGTATTACAGGGACTTTTCAAAAAAGTAGACCGCGCATTTCCTACATCAAGTGCCGAGATTTAAAAAATCCTATAAAACAAGTAGGGGCGCGATGAATCGCGCCCCTACTTGTTTCTATTAACTACGTATCTTTTTCTTAATTTCTGTACAAAGTACTTTTCACAGCTTTCACCAATCGCTCTACATTGGGTAATGCAGCATCGATCAATGTCGGTGAAAATGCAAATGGAGTATCCGTTTGCGTTACACGCATCACCGGAGCATCCAAATAATCAAACGCATAACGCTGCAAATGATAAGCGATCTCGGATGAAATCGAAGCTAGCGGCCAGGACTCCTCCAATACCACACAGCGGTTCGTTTTCTTAACTGATTCAACGATTAATGCATAATCAATCGGGCGGATCGTTCTCAAATCGATAATCTCCAGTTCAATTCCTTCCTTTGCCAATACTTCAGCAGCTTCGTGAGCCACTTTAATGATCTTACCGAAAGAAACAACCGTTACGTGGGATCCTTTGCGTTTGATATCTCCCACTCCGATTGGAATGATGTATTCTCCTTCAGGAATTTCTCCTTTATCTCCGTACATTTTCTCCGACTCCAGGAAAACAACCGGGTCATTATCGCGAATGGCGGCTTTCAATAACCCTTTCGCATCGTATGGAGTGGATGGTGTAATCACTTTCAATCCGGGAACATGCGAATAAAACGCTTCAAAACTTTGCGAATGTGTAGCAGCCAACTGACCCGCAGTACCGTTACCACCTCTGAAAACAATCGGACATCCGTACTGACCTCCCGACATTTGCAACATTTTTGCAGCAGAGTTAATGATCTGATCGGCTGCCAGAATTGCGAAATTCCACGTCATGAACTCCACTATGGGACGAAGGCCATTCATCGAAGCTCCGACGGCAATACCTGCAAATCCCAACTCGGCAATCGGTGTATCAATGACACGTTTCGGACCAAATTCATCCAACATTCCCTGGGATACTTTGTAGGCTCCATTGTATTCAGCTACTTCTTCACCCATTAAGAAAACTCCGTTATCACGGCGCATTTCTTCCGACATAGCTTCACGAAGGGCTTCTCTAAATTGAACAGTCTTCATTTTTCTTGATTTTTATTTCGCTTAAAGCAGGGTCAAAATTAATCAAAATTCGTTTCTGGTGCATCAAAATAAGGAGTAAGAACATACATTTTCAGCAAATAGTGGACAAAATGTTCAAAACCTACACTTACTATGTATGCATACCATTTTATTTCATCCGATGATTTGATTATTTTTGTTCCCGAAAAGAAGTTTAACAAAGCAAAATAACTGCAGGAATTTCTGCCCAGGCAAAATGCAGTTTACGTTTAAATAAAATACGATATGAAAATTTTGGTATGTATCAGCAAATCTCCGGATACAACTTCGAAAATTGCGTTCACAGACGGGAACAAGCAATTCGATGAAAATGGGGTTCAGTACATTGTCAATCCATACGATGAGTGGTATGCACTTGTTCGTGGTTTGGAATTGAAAGAAACACTCGGCGGAAACCTGACGATCATTACTGTAGGTAACGCTGCTGACGAAGCGATTATCAGAAAAGCATTGGCAATCGGTGCAGATGATGCAGTTCGTATTGATGCGGATCCGAAAGATGCCTATTTTACAGCTATTCAAATTGCTGAATACGCAAAATCAAACGGATTTGATCTGATCCTTACAGGTAAAGAAACCATTAACTACAATGGTTCCCAGGTAGCTGGAATGATCGCGGAAGCAATGGATCTTCCTTTCGTCTCTTTGGCTACAAAATTAGACATTAACGGCTCGACTGCACGCATGGAGCAGGAAATCGTAGGAGGTGTTCAGGTTGTTGAAGCAAATCTTCCATTGGTGGTTTCCTGTGCAAAAGGAATGGCTGAACAACGCATTCCCAACATGCGCGGGATCATGGCTGCACGCACAAAACCACTGACTGTTGTTGCTCCTTCGGCAGTGGAAGACCTGACAGCATATGTTGAATACGGATTACCTGCTCCGAAATCGGCAGTAAAAATGATTGATCCGAACAACATGGACGAATTAGTTGCTTTGTTGCACAACGAGGCTAAAGTTATTTAACAGACAATCAGAAATCATGAATATTTTAGTATATATCAATTCATCCGATCATTTGGCAAAAAGTGCGCTTGAGGCAGTTACTTATGCAAAGAAAATTGGCGGAACAATTACAGTTGTGGCTACCGGATCGGTAGCTGATGCAACATTAGGAACTTTAGGTGAATACGGTGCTCAAAAAGTATTGGTAGATCGTTCGGTTGCTACTGAAGATTCTCAGCAAGTGACGCGTTTAATCGCCAAAGCAGCGGAATCAACCGGAGCTGAATTAATCATTTTCTCTCACGACCTGGTAGCGAAGGCTGTTGCCCCGCGCTTATCTGTTCGTCTGAAAGCAGGTTTGGTTTCCGGAGCAGTTGACGTTCCGAACGCAAGCGGACAAGTCAAAGTGAATGTATTCTCAGGAAAAGCATTCGGATTCGTTGCAGTAAAATCAGAAAAGAAAATTATTTCCCTGCTTCCGAATTCATTCCAGCCTGAAAAAACAGGTTCGGTTTGCCCGGTAGAAGCATTTGACGGCGCAGCTGGAGCTTCTGCAATCAAAGTGGTTGAAACAAAAATGCCGGAGGGTGAAATTCCGCTGCCGGAAGCTGAATTGGTCGTTTCTGCAGGCCGCGGACTAAAGGGTCCTGAAAACTGGGGAATTGTAGAGGATTTAGCGAAAGCGTTGGGTGCTGCAACAGCATGTTCCCGCCCGGTTGCAGATATCGGCTGGAGACCTCATCACGAACACGTAGGACAAACAGGTGTTGCCATTCGTCCGAATTTATACATTGCAGTTGGAATTTCCGGGGCAATTCAACATTTAGCCGGTGTAAACGGTTCGAAGGTAATTGTGGTAATAAATACAGATCCGGAAGCACCTTTCTTTAAGGCTGCTGATTACGGTGTAGTGGGAGATGCTTTTGAAGTACTTCCTAAATTAACAGAAGCTGTAAAAAAATTCCGCTCAACACCACACTAAGATTAATCAAATTAATTATTTTTACGAAAGAAATACCTTAGAGGGAAGCACGTTGCAATGCTTCCCTCATTATTTAAACCCTTCGTAAGGAAAACGTTCGAATGGACAAGATTAAACTAGATATCATTGGACTGTCGTACAGTCAGACTCAAAGCGGGGCTTATGCCTTGGTTTTAGCAGAATCAGGCGGAAAGCGTCGTTTACCGATCATCATTGGCGGTTTTGAAGCACAAGCCATCGCCATTGAATTGGAAAAAATGACTCCCACAAGACCGCTTACCCATGATTTGTTTAAATCACTTGCCCAAACCTTTTCCATTCAACTAAAAGAAGTCGTCATCTACAATTTGCAGGAAGGAATTTTCTTTGCAAAACTGGTTTGCGAAAAAGAAGGGGTTTTCTCAGATATTGACGCCAGAACTTCCGATGCCATTGCATTGGCTGTTCGGTTTGACTGTCCGATCTATACATTTGAGTCCATTTTATCTTCGGCCGGAATTCTCTCTGATGAATTCCTGGAAGAGGACGACGAAGTGGAAATCGCTGAAACAGACGATAACGAGTTCACTAAAATGAACAAAGAAGAGCTGGAAGAGCAACTTCAAAATGCCATCGATAATGAAGATTATGAGCTGGCATCCAAAATTCGCGACGAAATCAATAAACGCGGAGCGTAAACCTCATTTCATTCTACTACTATGGGGAAATCCATCAAATTCCGATTGACCATCATGAGTTTTCTCCAATTTTTCGTTTGGGGAGCTTGGCTTACAACAATTTTCACTTACGGGACAAAAGGAAAACATTGGTCTTACCAGGAAGTAGGGGCTATTTTCTCTACATTGGCGCTTTCCTCCATTTTAATGCCTTCACTCACAGGAATTATAGCCGACAAATGGATTCGGGCCGAACGGTTATACGGGCTGCTCCACCTGGCTTACGGAGGTATTTTGTTCTTTGTTCCGTTCGTCGACAATCCCGATCAATTGTTTTACGTCATTTTTGCTGCAATGATCTGCTATATGCCGACTATTTCCCTTGCAAATTCTATTTCTTACCGGGTATTGACTTCCAATGAGTTCAATGTATTAAAAACCTTTCCCCCGATTCGTGTTTGGGGAACTGTCGGATTCATTGTTGCCATGTGGGTTACTAATCTGACAGGAAGTAACATCACCGCCAATCAGTTTGTATTTGCCGGGATCGGAGCAATTTTACTCGGAATCTATTCCTTCACCCTACCCGCTTGTACACCCGAAAACCTTCACTCGGAAAAAAAAGGACTGATCAACCTGCTTGGACTGGACGCTTTTAAACTGTTTGCCAATTACAAAATGGCCCTGTTCTTCCTTTTCTCCATGTTGCTTGGAGCAGCATTACAGCTATCCAACATGTATGGAGAGTCTTACCTGTTCAGTTTCCCGAAAGGATCCGTTATTGGAGATTATTCCGGGGTCATTTTATCCATCTCCCAAATTTCAGAAACATTGTTCATTCTTACCATTCCGTTTTTCCTTAAACGTTTCGGAATCAAACAGGTCATGATGATGGCAATGATGGCATGGGTCATTCGATATGGTTTCTTCGCTTTGGGAGATACGTCGGCAGGGTGGATACTAATCATTCTGTCCAATATCGTTTACGGAATGGCTTTTGATTTTTTCAATATTTCCGGATCCATGTTTATTGAAACAAATACGGACCATTCTATCCGCTCCAGTGCTCAGGGATTGTTTATGATGATGACCAACGGTTTCGGTGCCTATTTTGGGACCATTGCAAGCAGCTGGGTGATTGACAAACACTTTATTTTACCGGATGGTCAAACAAACTGGTCGGGAGCCTGGAGTGTCTTTGCAACTTATTCTTTAGTGGTAGCAGTACTGTTTGCTGTTTTATTCAAACATAAACACAATCCGACAGAATTGTCAGAAATTTCACACTAATCATTTACTAAAAAGATTTAATCGTAATTTAATGTTTCAATAACATTGAATGAAAACTATACTCTCCTCTCTTGCGTTTGTCTCAAGTGTGTTTTCCTTTGGCCAAACTTTTAACGGAACGTCCGGAAACATCCAGGACAACCAGGAATTGGTAAAATCATTGAATGTCAGTGGATTACCTTCAACCATTAACCAAACGACTTTTGGACTAGAACAAGTCTGCTTATCCATCACACACACCTGGGATGCAGACGTAAGTGCAACACTTGAAGCTCCCGACGGAACTCAAATCATGCTCTTCTCAGCTATCGGAGGAAGCGATGACGATTTCGACGGAACCTGTTTCAGAGGAGATGCAAGTATTTCCATTGTTAGCGGAAGCGCGCCATTCAGCGGCATCTTTAAACCCATGAATCCACTTGGAGTTGCAAACAACAATCAGAATCCGAACGGAACCTGGAAATTACGCATTTACGATTCAGCAAGCGGAGATGAAGGAACCCTGGATTCGTGGTCGATCACCTTTGGAAACAATCCGGCAACTTACCAACCTTTTGTAAGCAGCAATTTACCCATTGTTATTCTGAACACCAACAATCAGGGCATTCCTGACGAGCCCAAAATCGAGGCACAAATGAAAATGATTGATCACGGACCGGGCAACATCAATTATGTTACCGACTTTCCGAATGCTTACAACAACAAAATCGGGATTGAGCGCAGAGGCTCCACGTCGGGAACCTTTCCGCAAAAATCCTATGGTTTTGAAACACGCGATATAAACGGAACACAAAAAGATACTGTTTTATTGGGTTTACCGGCCGAGCATGACTGGATCTTATACGCTCCTTACAACGATAAGAGCTGTATGCGCAATATTCTCACTTATGAATTGGCAAACAAAATGCAGCATTATGCTTCGCGCACCATTCTGTGTGAGTTGGTCTTAAACGGGCAATACCAGGGAATCTACACCCTGATGGAAAAAATAAAACGCGATCCGAACAGGGTGGATATTGCGAAATTACTTCCGACTGATATTGTGGGTGATGATCTGACGGGTGGATATATCATTAAAATTGACAAAGTTACAGGATCAAATAATGATGGATGGACATCCAATTACCAAGCAGCAGATAATTCGGATATTAATTTCTTATACCATTATCCTAAATCAGACATCATTGAACCGCAGCAAAAAGACTACATCCAGGCATATGTCGATTCGTTCGAAACAGCTCTTGCAAGCCCTTCTTTTGCAAACCCGAATACCGGTTACAGAAAATACAGCGTTCCGGAAACATTCATCGATTTCTTCATTTTGAACGAGATCAGCAAAAATGTGGACGGATATCGTTTAAGTACATTCTTTCATAAAGAAAAGGATTCCAAAGGCGGGAAATTGCGAATGGGACCGATGTGGGACTTCAACCTGGCATGGTGGAATGCAGATTATTGTGCCGGAAACGATTACACAGGCTGGCAGTACGATTTTTCAAACACATGTCCCGGCGGATGGCAACCACCAACCTGGTGGGCGCGTATGCTGGAAGATCCCTGGTTCCAGGATGAATTAAAATGCCGCTGGACTACCCTGCGCCAGACGTTCCTTTCCAACGACTCACTTTATGCTAAAATCGATTCCATTGCGCAGTACATCGACCAGGCAAAAGACCGTCATTTTGAACAATGGCCGCTTTTGGGAATTTACACCTGGCCAAATCCAAGTCCGATCCCGGCAGATTATCCCGGCGAAATTGCCGCATTCAAGCAATGGATATTGGATCGTGCAACGTGGATTGATAACCATATCCAGGGGACATGTCACCTCGGACTGGTAGAAGAGGAAATTGCTTCCTTAAGCGTTTATCCGAATCCGTTCAATGAAGAACTTCATATATCCTGGTTCTCAACCGGAATGAGCAACACACAAATCAAATTATTCGACTTGAACGGACGTAAAATCGGTTCTGTGGAAAAATCACCTGCTTATGGAATGAACGAAGTGAAACTCAATCAATTTTCAAGCCCATTAAGCAGCGGGATTTATTGGGTGGAAATCCAGGAAGGAACTTCAATCAGCCGGATCAAAGTGATGAAAAATTAAAATCCGTGGGTACGCGATTAATCGCGAATTAATCACAATTGACACCCAGACTTAATTTTTACCGCAAATGCGCAATTTTTAGCTCGGCTACCGCACTCGCTTTTGAATCGTGTAAACACATAGGAACTAAAACCAAAATCTTTAAAATCCTTTAGAATCCCTGTATCCTAATTACAATAAAGGATTCAGCGATTTCGTTATACATAAAGGAACTAGCAGGATTATAGGGGAATTACGGGTCAGAAGCTCAATATTCCTACCCTTTTTAGTACCCAAACTGTGAGTTATTACTTATACGTTTGAATCAACCAATTAAATGAATCACCATGAAATTAAAGATCAATTTCATACTAAAAACGGGAGTTCACGGAGAAATTCCTGTATTAGCTATAATGAACTTCGGGTACAAAGAGTTCGATGCGTTGAAACAAACTTATGTGTATAAACCACTTCGCTACTATACTGGAATTAAAGTTAAGAAATCTGATTGGAATGAAATAGAAAAACTTCCAACGGATAAATCTAAGCGAGCAACGCTTCTTCAAATCGAAAAACAAGCAACGGATATATTCAATTATCTGATCACAACGGAAACTGTAACCCCCGAACGTTTGAAACAAGAGTTAGATGTTAAGATCAAGAAGAAAGAGGATCAAGCAATTGTAACTCGTGTTCGATTAGTTGATTTCATTGAAAATGAAATCCTGCAAGAGCATGGAATTAAACAGGGTACAAAAAACTGCTACAAAGTGCTATCGAATCGATTAACTGATTTTGAAACTAAAATCGGAAAGCAATTGTATAGTAGTGATTTGAATGAAGAACTTTACGTTAGTTTCATGAATACAATCCGTGAACGTTGTACACGGATTAATGCTGTTACACATTACTACAAAGCATTCAAAGCAGTATTGAATAGAATTGCAAGAAAGTATAAAGTGAATGTGTTCAACCCAACTAGAGAACTTCGATCCACGGACAAGCTAAGATCGGTTACGGAAGAGAAAATTTACCTCGAATTTGCACAGATCGAAAAGATCATTGCTTATGAACCCGAAACGAAGGATTTAGCAAATGCAAAACTCATTCTTCTCACGCTTCTTTTTACTGGATGCAGATATTCCGACGTTCATAAAATCAAACCCGAATACACGTATTCGAAAAACAACGTAACGTTTCATTACGCACGTTATTTAACAACGAAAACCGATACAGAGATCGTTGTACCAATTTTAAAACCATTACAGGAAGCATTTGATGCTAATGGGGGAACTGCTGAACCTATGGCGATGCAAAAGTTCAACTCACTTGCACGCGATATTGCTGAAAGCGTTGGATTAAAGGAAGAAATCACCCTCTCTCATACGAACTCTTTTGGAAAGAAAGAACTAACAACCAAAAAGCTGTTTCAATTGATTAGTTCACATATCGGACGAAGATCGTTTGTTACGAATCTAATGAGTTACATTCCGATAACTGTACTAAGCAAAATTACTGGACACACCAATTCAGCTATTGAATCGGATTTTAAAGGATTGGGTAGTAGTGAGATTTTTAAGTACAATAAAATCTCGTTAATCGATAATGCAGCGTTGCTTGTGAAGATACTCCGAATCTATACGGAAGATAAACTGGATGATTTCCCAATTAAATTGGTTTAATCGCTCATTAAAAATAAGAAAAAGCGACCTCGTATCGGGGTCGCTTTTTGCATTAGTTAAAATGTGCTTGCTCCTTGTTTTCGGCGAATGTATTCCATGATTGCACTACGGGAAAAACGAACGCTTCGTTCATTGATCCGAATAGCAACAAGAACACCCTCACGAACTAATTTGATTAAGGAGTTTTTACCAATTTTTAAGATGCTTTTCACTTGCTCGTTGTTGAGCAATTCATCTTCGATTTTAGGTGTTTCAGGTTCAACAACTGTGTTTCGATTTTTGTTTCTTTCCAGTTCCGAAATCTGCTTCTGCTGATCTTTAACGGTTTGTTTTAATCGTTCAATTTCCTCACTCATTCTTTCGATGGCGAGTTTAACCACTGTTTCCATGATTAAAGGTGTTTTATTAGTTGATTTCCTTTTTTTAATTAAACGGTTTCCACTTGATTTGAACCGTTTAGCACAAGGATATGAAAGAACAGAAAAATAAAAAAAGTTTGGGGTACTCCAAAAAACCAACTTTTTCTAACTTTTAACATTTGAATCCTTAAAAGGTCACGAATACAAAAAAAAAGATAACTGCCCACCAAATGATGGGCAGTCATTATTTATTGAATCTTAGATTTTTAAATTGTTCCGCGCATTCCCGGATTTTTTTTGCCATGATAATCGGCAATCTTGCTCATGACAAAGTTCACAATTCGATCACATCGGACAAGATCGAAAGCGAACACTTGTTCTGATTTATAATAGGTACTCAAATCATTACGCAACATTTCCTTAGCACGGTTCAAACGGACCTTTACATTCGATTCGCTCAATTGAAGAATATCCATTGTTTCCTGTGTACTCAATTCTTCAACTTCCCGCATTACAAATACAAGCCTGTACTTTTCTGGCAAATCGGAAACCGCCTTTTCCAATAGTGTTTTCAATTCCTGATTCATAAGTTCTTTTAATGGATTGTTCTCTGTCTGATGATCTTTTTCCGAACTGTTGATTATCAATTGTTCACGCTTTGCTTGTTTTTTCTTATAGAGCAGACTTTCATTGATTACAATTCGCGTCAACCATGTTCCGAAACTGGATTTGTTCTGAAAGTTTGCCAGTTGCAGGTAAGCATTGATATAAGCCGTTTGCATCACATCTTCAGCCTCCATATCATCATTAACAATCGACATACTTATTCGATAAAGACGGAGATTGAATTTGCGAATCAGTAGTTCGTACAATGTCGTTTCTCCATTTAAAATCAAATCAATGATTTCTTCATCTTTTAGTAATTCGTAATCTATCGGTCTTATTGAGTTCATTGAAGCAAATTATTATATCAATTAGAGTATTACAGCTTTAAAAACGTTACAAAATAGGATGAAATAAATTTTGTAACGTTTCCCGCTCAGGTTATCTCTAACCAATAAACATAAATCAAAAATTCATGGAAACTACAATTAAGACAGTTAAACAAGTTCAGACAGTATTAAAATTCAGCTACGGCCTGATCCCCATTGTTGCAGGACTTGACAAATTCACAAATTTACTAACAGACTGGCAAAAGTACCTGAATCCATCTTTGGAAGGAATATTGCCTTTTAGCGGAAAAACCTTCATGATAATTGTCGGGGTTATTGAGATCATTGCAGGAATACTTGTTTTGATAAAACCCCAGAAAGGTGCTATTGTTGTGGGGGCATGGTTAGTTCTTATAGCACTGACATTACTTCCTGGTGGTCAATTCATTGATGTAGCAGTGAGAGATATTGCAATGGCAATAGGTGCTTTTTCACTTGCACGTCTTTCTTCTATCCCTGAAATTAAAACTGGCAAATAATGGAGAAACACATCGTAAAAATTCTAGCTGCGGATTTCGTTACTCATAATGTAAAACGTTTCCGTGTAGAAAAGCCAGCAGAGTATTATTTTATTCCTGGGCAGGCAACTGATTTGGCTATCAATTCAATTGGTTTGGAAACTGAATTAAGACCATTCACATTCACTTGTCTTAATACAGTCGATTACCTTGAATTCATCATCAAAATTTATAAGGGACATGATGGGATAACTGAAAAACTGGAGAATGTGAAGATTGGTGATGAATTGATTCTTCATGAAGTATTCGGCACAATCGGTTACAAAGGATCGGGTGTCTTTATTGCAGGTGGTGCTGGAATTACTCCGTTCATTGCTATTCTGAGGCAACTTAAAGAAGAGGATAAACTTTCAGGTAATACTTTGTTATTTGGAAATAAAACAACAGAAGATATTGTGTTACATCAAGAGTTGAACGATCTATTGGGAGAACATTATCTTGACATCATTTCCAATCCTTCGGGTTCAATATCTGGAAAACGAATTGACAGACAACTGTTGAGTGATTATATAGATTTGGCATCCTATTATTATATCTGCGGACCAGATCAGTTTACGAGTGACATTGTTAGTAATTTGAAAGACTTGGGAGTGCCTGATTCCCTGATTGTTATTGAACAATGAGAGCCGCAATATTTCGAAAGTTTCATTTTAATTCAGCGCATCGGCTGCATAATGAGCAATGGTCAGATGAAAAGAACAAGGAGGTTTTCGGGAAGTGTAACAACCCAAATTATCACGGACACAATTATGAATTGATCGTGAAAATAACAGGAGAAGTCAACCTTGAAACAGGATATGTAATAGACACAAAAATCCTGAAAGATTGGGTTGAAAAGGATGTCATTGAACAATTTGATCACAAAAATCTCAATCTGGACACAAAAGCATTCTCGAAACTGAATCCGACCGTTGAGCATATTGCAGCAGTTATTTATGAAATCCTTCAACGGCGAATAGAAACGGATAAAAAGTTAACAATCATATTATATGAAACAGAACGGAACTACGTCGAGTACAGCGGAGAATGATACTATTCTTCTTAAAGACGAACTAGGAGAAAATCATATCGGAACATCTCTTGAAACACCGATACGACCCGATGCGTTTGATTTAAGCGATACAGAGAAAATTGCTATCATTTCCGAGCATTTCAGGGAAATAATGCTCACACTTGGTCTTGATCTGAAGGACGACAGTTTGAATGGAACACCTTCGCGGGTAGCGAAAATGTATGTCAAAGAGATTTTTAGCGGACTGAATCCTTCCAATAAACCAACTATTGCACTTTTTGAAAATAAGTACGAATACAGTCAAATGCTAGTGGAAAAGAATATCGTTCTGTATTCTAACTGTGAACACCACTTTGTTCCAATTATTGGAAAAGCGCATATTGGTTATATTTCTTCGGGAAAAGTGATTGGATTATCCAAACTAAACAGGATTGTACAGTATTTTTCGCAAAGACCACAGGTACAGGAGCGTTTGACTATACAAATAGCAAACGAACTAAAAATGATCTTGAAAACGGAAAGTGTGGCTGTGGTAATTGATGCAACTCATTTGTGCGTTTCTTCGCGTGGTGTCAAGGATATTTCCAGTAGTACTATAACTGCTGAATATTCGGGTGAGTTCCTTGATCCTACAAGAAAAGAAGAGTTTATGAGATACATAACATCTTGATAATAGTTTTGAGTTACATACAAAAAGGGAGGTGAAATCATTTGATTAAACCTCCTTTTCCATTATTGCAAATTGTCTAACGTTTCTAGTTGTGAGACACGCTCCAAATCTTCTATCAAAAAGTCAGAAGTTTCCCCGCAAGAGTTCACAAACACAATAAAATGCTAGCTGCCCACCTCTACGTGGGCAGCTAGCATTTTATTCCGAAAATTCCCCAAAAAGAGGTTAATTAAAAATTAGTTGCCACCTACAAATTGGCTACTAATTTTTAATTCTAAAAAAAACGGTATAATAAAAACATAACTATCTAGCTAGAGTTGGGCTGTAAACTTCCCTAAAAATCAGACAGTTTAAAAATATAGATTTAAATTGTCAGAATTATGAAAAAATCGAGATTTACAGAGGCTCAGATTGTAAGTATTTTAAAGGAATACGAAGCCGGTAA
>NZ_VLPL01000010.1 GCF_007558725.1 Fluviicola chungangensis | reverse complement strand
CGTTACTTTGAATCTAACTATTAATCATTCGACGACGGGAACGGATATTCAAACTGCTTGTGATTCCTACGATTGGATTGATGGAAATACATACACTTCTTCTACAAACACACCGACTTTTGTGTTGCAAAATGCCGCAGGTTGTGATTCGACTGTTATCTTGAACTTAACAATTATACAGAATCTTCCATTAGTGATTGAAAATACCTTCTCCATGCCATCGGATGCGAATGCGTGCGTAGGAGAAGCAGCGATCGATCTTTCCGGAAATGCGCCGTTCGAACTCGATTTCGATAATGGTTCACAAATCGTGACTTCAAACGGCTATAGTTTGGTAACGAATTTATGTGCAGGAATCCATGACTTGCATGTAACTGGAAATTGCGGAGACACGCTTTTAGTTCCGGTTGTCATTCCGATCGATTCCAATTTTGTGTTCAACAACCCATTCATCGATTCATTGGCAGCGGATTCGTTGGGATTAACAGGAATGAATTGTGATATCTTTTACAACTCCATTGATACGGCTTACATCGATTCGATCTGGGCAAACGGAAACACTGTGAATGTGACCTGGAATATCATTGATTCCAATGGGTCGAATTTCATCACAACAAATTATGTGTTGAATAACGGGAATGGTGTTTATTGGGTTCAGTTGAGTGTATTCTGTCCGTTCAAGTCGGTGAACGAATACTTCACAGTGACGGAAGCGATATACTTCCAGAACGGGCACGTAAGCACGGTTGGATTAGCAGATGTGGAAGTTGATTTGTTTGAAGTGTACCCGAATCCAACCAACGATGGGGTGCACATCAACTTCTCCGGTGCAGATGCCGAATTGATAGTTTACGATGTCCAGGGGAAAATGGTATTGAAAGATAAAATCCAAAATCACGAAATCATTTTACTTCGGAACTTTGAACGGGGGGTTTACCTCTTTGATTTCAGGAATTCGCGAGGACATCGTGTTCAGCGTGTGGTGAAACAATAATTAAGCTTTAAAAAACTTATGGAATCCGTCTTCCTTCCCGATCAGGGGGGAGACGGATTCTTTCTTTTCCGATCGGCAAAAGATCACACAGCCAATTAGCATTTATTAGTTTTACTAATAACAGGCAGTTCTAGTTTGGCAGTTATTTGGAAGCGAACAAATACGGGTATTTGTGAGATGACGCAGTTTTGTAAAGCAACCTTTTAATGCAATGAAAGTCTTAAAGGAAGAAACCAGAAAAAAACTACTCAAAATGAACCAGTTAACTAAACTAGCATTTGTCATCGGAACGATGTTTATTTCATGCCTGACTTTTAGCCAGGGGTTTACACTTACATCTTTAAACACCGGGACACCTGTCTACACTTCGTGTGATTCGACTCTAAATCTTTCTGTCAGTGCATTGTATGAAGATTCGCTGGCCAACGCTGACGTCTATTTTACATTGGACGGAAACAATTTTGCATCCAGCCAATTTACGACTGTTGTTTGGTGGGGCGATGGAATGACTTCCACACATACCGGCTCAACCTCTACTGCCGGAAGTGCAATCAGCTGGACACCACCTTTGAGCCACACTTATCAAGGCATTGGAAGTTACACGGTAATTATCCAGGTAACAAACCCGATGAATAACTCAACGGTGGTAGATACGATTAATTACATTAATAGCTGCACCACTGCGTTTGTATTTGCAAGTACCCAACTGGATTGTAACAATGACGGGAATACGGATTCGACACTGAATAACGGTGTTCCTCTGATTATTTCAGACGGTATAAACACATATTATGCCACCACGCAAAACCAGCAGGCAGTTTTCAACAACATACCTTCAGGCACTTATACCATTCAGGTTAATCCAACATGGCTGGCTCAGAACGGGTACCAGGTTCTTTCATTTCTTGGGAATCTGATCACTGTAAACCAGGGAATGCAGACGTTTACTACACTCATTACTTTAACTTGTGTGAATGGTCCAAATACCAGTTGTGTCAGTGGGTACGTATTTTGTGATCAGGATACCAATGGCGTACTTTCCTGGCCGGATATCCTGATTTTAAACGCACCTGTTATTATTCAGGCGGGTGGAATGACACAAACAGTTTATACCGATGCGGGCGGATATTACCAAACAAGCCTGAATGTAGCTTCCGGAACACCTGCAGTTGTTATGGTCAACCCGAATTGGCTTTCTGTCAATGGTTACTCAACGTTAATGGGTCCACAAACGATTTTAACATCGGCTTGTAACGGCGCCGACACATTAAATATTCCGGTTAATTGTAATAATTCATGTTCCAATACATCGTGTGTCAGTGTATATGTTTTTTGTGATGCAAACAATAACGGAGTGATGGATTCCGGGGAATTACCAATCGCAAATGCACCGGTTCAATTCATGATAAATACCATGAACCAATTAGCAGTGGTTTATACCGATTCTTCCGGTTTGGCACAATATTGCTCGAATTATTTTCCAAATCAATATGTTTTTGCTCAAATCAATCAATCATGGCTGCAGCAGCATGGATACACTTCCAATAACACCCTTCTGACTGTTTTAACTTCACCTGCCGGAACAACGAATACCGGTTATTATGGGGTCAATTGTGGCGGTACCGGTTCACAATGTGCCGATTTGTGGACGACTGTTACGCCTTGGATCGGTTATTACCAGGGACAAACCAATTACATTAAGCTCAACATCGGGAACTATGGTCCCGGAACCGGTTACACGTACACTGTTACGATGAATTTCCCTGCCGGTGTGACTCCGGTTCCCTCTTCTATTAATTTACCCGGTTACGTTATTTCCGGAAACACGATTACCTGGAATTTGACAAATGCCTACCCGGGATATTCTTATTCCGACGTCATTCAGTTTATTTGTCCAAGCGGGATTCCCAACGGAACTGCGCATTATTACACCTCACAGATTGCCGCAACAAATAATACAACGGATTGCAACACCAATAACAACAACGGGAATTTGCTGCAACTCGTAGGAAGCAGTTATGACCCGAATGACAAATCGGTTGACCACGAAGCAGCGATTAATCCTGCAACCGTAGAAACCTTAACGTATACGATTCGTTTCCAAAATACGGGAACAGCTCCTGCTCAAAATATTTACATTCTGGATACTTTGAGCGCTCAATTGGATTGGGCAACACTGGAAATTTTGGAAACTTCCCATCCGATGCAGCTGATTGATATGGGCAATGGGGTAAAACGATTCGATTTCCCTCAAATCTGGTTGCCCGAAGAATCTGCAAACGAACCGATGAGTCATGGCCATGTCGTTTACCGTATTCGTGAAAAGGCAACCAACGGTATCGGATCAGAAATCAAAAACACAGCGCACATCTTTTTTGACTGGAATGAACCGATTGTCACCAATACTACATACAATGTCAATTCGGCTTTGGGATTGGAAACCCTGGATAAGAATTCCGTTCACGTATTCCCGAATCCTGCAAGCACTTTCCTTCAGATCATTTCTGATAATGAATTACAAAAGATTGAAGTAGTTGATCTGACAGGAAAAGTAATGCTTTCAAGAACAGCTCAGGGCTTGAATGAGCAGGTTGATTTGAACAATTTTGAAACCGGTTTGTACCTGATTCGTTTGCAAACGAATGCAGGGATGACTACCATCTCCTTTTTCAAAAAATAGGAATAAAGCAATTTATGAAGGGCTGTCTTGATCGGAGACAGCCCTTTTTTAATTGAATTAGTTGATCGGAAACTGATCCGAAGGTATGCCTGTTCAAATGGTAGTATTAAATTTGACGCAAAACAAAAACGGATGCTCCAAACGAATCGAAGATCACGTGGAGGATGGAGTACCTTTTAAAGCGGTAATTGGATGAGAGAACTGGTAATACTTCATGGTGCATTGGGTGCAAAAGCTCAATTTAAGCAATTGGAATCCCGATTGGCAGATCATTTTAATGTTTATACACTCGATTTCGATGGTCATGGAGCAAAGTCGGGTATCGAAATGGACTTTTCAATAGAACATTTTGTGCAAAACGTAAAAAATTTCATGCAGGAAAACAATCTGGAAAAACCACTGATCTTCGGATATAGTATGGGTGGTTACGTGGCATTGAAACTGGAAAGCTTGCAACCCGGAAGTTTTGAGCAGATCATTACCTTAGGTACAAAATTCGACTGGAATCCTGAAAGTGCCGAAAAAGAGGCGAAGATGTTGAATGCCGAAAAGATCGAAGAAAAAGTCCCTGCATTTGCGAACTACTTAAAATCGCTCCATGGAGAAGCAGAATGGAAAATGGTTCTTCAACGCACCGCAAAAATGATGTTGGAACTGGGAAAAAAACCTTCTTTAAAACCTTACGATTTTCATCACATCCAAATCCCGGTTCTCTTACTTCTTGGTGAGAAAGACGTGATGGTAACAAAGGAGGAAACGAAGCATGTCCGGGAATTACTCAGAAACGCAAGTTTTGAAGAAGTCCCCGATTGGGTGCATCCGATAAACCAGGTTCCCTTGGATGAACTGGTACAACAATTGTTAAACACGCAATTGAACAGATAAATTGGAGTAACTTTATTCCATGAAAATCGAAATTTGGTCGGACATTATGTGCCCGTTTTGCTACATCGGGAAACGGCATTTGGAAGCTGCTTTAAGCCAATTTCCGGATGTACCCTTTGAACTTGAGTGGAAGAGTTTTCAGTTGGATCCTACCATCATTCCGCAGGCGGATAAGAACGTATACGAATACCTGGCTGAACGAAAGGGAATGTCAGTAGAGGAATCCAAAGAGATGCATGCCGGAGTGGTTGCCCGCGCTGCAGAAGTTGGACTGGATTATCATTTCGAAAAAGCAGTAGTCTCCAATTCGTTTGATGCACATCGTGTCATTCAGCTGGCCAAAACCAAAGGTTTGGGGGATACGATGGAAGAAACGTTTTTCAAGGCTTATTTCACGGAAGGAAGGAATCTGAACGATAAAAATACCTTGATGGAACTAGGTGTTGGTGTCGGATTGAATGCTCTGGATGTAAAAGAAGTATTGGAAGATGAAGCGAAATTTGCTGATGCTGTGAGGAGTGATATTTCGGAAGCGCAGCAAATTGGAGTACGTGGAGTTCCATTTTTCGTTTTCGATCGAAAATATGCCATTTCGGGTGCTCAGCCAATTGAACATTTTGAACAGACCATTCGGGAAGTTTTAAAGGCATCATAAAGCCATGTAATTAATTGATGATCACTATTCTTTCAATATAGTGATCCCAATTTCTATCGGGATGAAACTTTTTCAACCGAAATTCGGGAAAAGAATAATTATTCTGCCCAAAAAACGGGTTCATTGAAAAATTGATTAGTTTTACCCCGTGAAATTCATTTCAACATATCGAATTTTTATGCGCCATTCCATTTGGCGCATGCGCATGATTTCCCGTTTCTGTAGGGTCTGATTCGCTATAGAGGGTGTTGGACCTCTTAAAGATTATTCAACAAAACAATCTATTTTTTCAATTTTATTTTTTACACGATGAACACGCTCGTTTTGGAAGAGCAGGTTCCTTTAACCGAATCCAGTTTGGTTTCCGTAGAACTTGCCAATCGAATTGCTTATTTGGAACAACAGGCCGAATCCCTGCATGAAAGTATGCGCTATGCCGGCAGTTTGCAACGAAGTATTTTGCCCAATGAGCGTATTTTCCAAAACATTTTTTCCGATGCTTTCGTGATCTTTCAACCCAAAGACATTGTAAGCGGGGATTTTTACTGGATCTTCCAGCACCACGATGACGTTTATTTCGCTGTGGGTGACTGCACGGGACACGGCGTTCCGGGAGCGATGGTAAACATTGCAGGAAATGCCTTGCTAAGACAAATTATCCGCCTGGAGGGGCTTTCCGATCCTGCAAAGATTGTAGAGTTGTTGGATCGTGAACTGACCAGTTTGTTCAATGAACATCTGACGGAAGGAGCCACACGGGATGGGATGGACCTGGTCTTTTGCAAGTTCAACCTTTCGCAAATGAATGGATCGTTTTGCGGGGCCGGAAGACCATTGTTCCTGGTTAGAGAAGGAAACCTGGTGGAATTTAAAAAAGGTCCCGATTCAATCGGTCACGCCTCGAAAGAAATAAAGGAATTTGAAACGATTCATTTCGGATTGCAGGAAGGAGATCAGTTTTACCTGTTTTCGGACGGATACACAGACCAATTCGGAGGTGAGAATGTCAAAAAATTTAACCGGCAGCGCTTCCGGAATTTGCTGACTTCCATCTGTGATTTTGAACTGCGGGAACAGCGTGCCGAGTTACTTTTTCATTACAATAACTGGAAGGGGAAGCAGGAACAGGTAGATGATATTTGTGTGGTTGGGATCAAAATATAAAGGTCATTTAAATGATCAATTGTAAATGATCAAGAGGTGGATCCGGAATCCTCCTCTTGATAATTCTATCGTACAATCAGCTTGTAATGCTCACCGTTCAGGTTGATCCAGTACATTCCGGATTCAAACGATTGAGCATCTAATAAGTAAGTATCATCGGAATTGATTGTTGCTTCGAAAACCACCTTTCCAAGAGCGTCATAAACGAAAAGACTTGAAATCGGTTCGTCGGAAACAATGGTTACCCATCCTTTACTTGTTGGATTCGGATAAATTTTGACCCGGTTTTCCTTCGGGCTGTTGTTAATAGACCGGATATCGGATAAGTGAAATGACCCGTTCAGATCCACTTCTTTTAAACGATAGTAGGAAACACCTGTTAATGGAGTTGCATCTGCAAGGGAGTAATCAATGGATGACTGGGATGATCCTTTTGCGGGAACTGTCCCGATACTTGACCAATTCTGACCATCTCCGGAACGAAGGACATCAAAATAGTTGCTGTTCAATTCACTTGCCGTTTGCCAGCCAAGCGCCACTTGTCTGTCTGCCAAGGTTGCATCAAAATGAACCAATTCAACCGGAAGCGGACTTACGGTAAAATCTTTCGTAGCCAAGGTATAATAACCATCCAATGTTAAACTTTGGTTTGCAAATAAGATCTGATCTCCGGTAATTGAATTGGCTGTTGCCACTTCTGTCCATGCTCCCGTTTGCCCTGGACGGTAAATCAGGATGTAATTTGAAACCGTTCCGAGGTTGACGCCAGCCATTCCGGCATCACTCATATCGAAGGTCATGGTTGTTGTATTTGCCGCCCCCGTATTTGTTACATCAATATACCAAATACGCTGCCATCGCGAAACATTTATACCTGTTATCCCTGCTACATCTGTGGTAATTTCACTATTTGCAGGGAATGCGTGCCCTGCAAGAATATAATCCATATTATCCAAACCGGCAACAGATTGAATTCCCATTCCTGCGCAAGTAGATGGATCGAATTGGGGATTTGAACCACCTGATGCGTCCTTTCCGATACCTGAAATGTTCCGGTCATAATTCCCATTTGCGGGGTTGTCTCCTGCATAGAAATCGTTTGAACTTAAAGGGATATCATATTTCGCTGACAGATGGTTATTGATAATGGTCCGCTGAGCATCATTTACTTTTGTGCGGTACATGATAATTTCGGAGATATACCCGTTAAAAGCTCTCGGATCATTTGTGTGAGTGGCACCTACAATTAACGGAGAGTTTTTGTCTGCTATTGTGGCACTGCTTTCCGCAGAAGTGATCAGCAATTGTTCCTGATCATAGACCGTCGTTCGTTGGGTTGAAGTTAATGTCCCATCATAGAAGACATCGTAAATTTTATTGGTGTTAATGATACTTGGAGTATTGTTCGCGAAGCGATTGTTATCATCATCAATATCAATGGTCAATTCATTTGCCGAGTAAAAGAAAATCATGAAGGCCTCCTGATTTCCGACATTGATTCGCTTGCTGATGATTGATTGGGCATTTCCAAATCCTTTCATACGTGTGACCGTGAAGAAGCTGTACCCGTTCGTGTTATCAAAAATAGGATTGTCCGGAGCTGAAAAGAAATCATTCTGTCCGGTACCATTATTGTTGTCGAATTCAATAGCGGGAAATCCATTCATCAGAGAACTTACGTATAAAGGTTGCTGAATAGCAGTGCTTTGGCTCAATACAACCCCATTTCCAGATTGATCAGTCCAGGAAGCGACTGGAGCATTGTTCGTGGAAGTACTGGTTCCTGCATCTGCTTTTAACCACAGTACATTAGTAGCTGAACTCCCTACACCTGCAGGGCCGGTTTGCCCGAAAGAAGAAAAAACAGAAATTATACCCAGGAAAATCAGGGAGGATAAGTTGTTCATTACACGATTCATTAAATTTATTGCAGAATAGTGGTTTCTTACGCAGTAACAAAGGTAAGGGTAAAAGTCGGATTGAGCGTTCAAAAAGACGTTAAATAAATCACGGCTTACTAATTGATTATTAGGAACGAATGTCCTGTAAGTAGTGTTGCAAGTAAACCGAATTAACGGATTGAAAAGTGGTCTTAACAATAAAGAACCGTTATTGATTTTACTGTGCCAGCCAGAGAGTCGGATTGATACGCTGCACTGTTCCTTCTACCACCTGGTGGATTTCGAAATGCGAAGTAGAAAGATTTCCTTCTTCATCGGCAAGCAAAGACCCGATAGCCTGTTTGGAACTGACTTTATCTCCAACGGAAACATAAGATTCCTGGAGGTTGCTGTATACAGTCCGGTAGGCGCCATGTTTGATAATAACAACTTTTCCTGCTCCGGGAATATTCAAAACACTGGTAACTTCACCATCAAACACCGATCTTACCTGTGAATTTTTCGGTGCTCCAATATCGATTCCGTTGTTGTTGGTATACACATTCGGTAAAGTCGGATGGGCGTTCTTACCATAATTTTCCGTGATAGAACCTTTTGCTACCGGCCAGGGTAATTTTCCGCGATTGGATTCGAAGCTTTTGCCAAGCGCAATGTTCTCTTTGGTATCCGTAAAGGTAACTTCTTTTGTTGAGGAAGAAGCGGTTGTTTTTGAGGCTGACGAACTGCCGGAGCTTTTCGATGCCAGCGAAGCCCTTTTCTCTGCTTCTTTTTTAGCTTTTGCTTCAGCCTCAGCGATTTCTTTCTCGATGGCCAGTTTGATGCGGCGTTTCAATTCTGCTTTTTGACGCTCCTGTTCTTTCAGTTCTGCCATCAACGCATTTTCATCTTTGCGCAATTTCTCCAATGCCAGCTGCTTGGCCGTTTTATCCTTTTCTATTTGCTGTTTTTCAACTATTTTTTCCTCCAGCAACAATTTTTTGTGATCTTTCTCCTGTTTGATCGTATTGATCTCCTTGTGAATTGTTTTCTCATTTTGAAGAATGACTTTGAACTGTTTTTGCTGAATCTCGGAAAGACGTTTCAAATATGCAGTTCTTTTCACCGCTTCGAAATAATTGGAAGAGGAAAAGATATACATCATTTTTGCCGATTTGTTGCGGTGCTTGTATGCATAAATAAGCAATTTTTTGTACTGCTCTTTCAAACGCACCAATCGTTTTTGAAGTTCCTTGATCTGGTCTGATTTGGAAGAGATGGTCAGCTCGGCACTGCGGATCTGGTTGTCAAAGTTCCGCACCAGTAATTCCCGGTTTTTCACCTGGTTCTCGATCAGCTTCAATTCGTTCAGGGAGGATTCCGTTCCTTTTTTCACTTTATCCAACAAGGATTTCGTAGTGGAAAGTTTTTTCTCCAGCTTATTTTGTTCTGCCTGAAGCTGGTCACTTTTCTTTTGTGACCAAACGAATCCCGTACTAATCAATAGCAGGACAAACAGGCTATTTTTCAGAATCACAGTTACCATATTCTTCCGGAATTACAAAATAAATTTCCTGAGGTGTGTTTACTTCTGTTTTATCGTAATCCATTGTTAGAACGATATGATTCCGGGCCGTTACAATATCAATGGTTACTTCTTTTGGTAATAAATAAGTATCTAATGTGTCCCGGCCAATATAATCGACAGAGATATGAGTTGTGTCTTCAGGGCTGTCGATGACCATACGACTGACACTTTTCAGGGAAGGATGAATAAAATAACGGATCATGACATTGTCCTCATTTTCGTCCTCGTTCCCATTTCGATCCCTTCTGGGGTTGATGTTATTGTCTTTGTCGTGTTTGGTCTTATTTTCCTTCTTGATGACCCGTTTGCGATGAGAAGAAATGATGTAATTATACGGATCGTTAATCTGGAAATATTTTTGTGCCGTATCGTAGGCAACCGGCAATCCAAGCAGTAATTCTTCAATGTTGCGGTAATCGAAATCCACACCAAAAGATTCTTTGATGTAGTTCATGGTTGTGCGGATGACACATTTATCTTTTCGATTGGAAATAAACAGGGAATCGTGCCGGATCAGCGAATTCACAATAGGAATTCCGGCGTACGTAATGATCGGATTGATGGCACTGTCTTTTACTGCGCGAATAGAAGTTTTAAAGCTTACCCTCCGGTTGGTGTCGGAGAAATGGCATTTGATTTTGGTATAAAATGAATTCGGACGAACCGTGGAAAGACTATCCATTGCATAGAGCAATTCACTTGTTTTTCGTTTTTCGAGCTTGACCGGTTTATCTGCAACGGGCCTTCTTGCACAAGCACCCAGAACAACCACCAAAGCGAGCCCCAACCAGTTAATATTCCGGATCGACATATATTTTTGACTGAATTTTTTTGGTAAGTAATTTATTCTTTGATCCAAGTGAAAGTGCTTTTTTCCATAATTCAAGCGCTTTGTTTGTGTCTCCCAGTTTGAAAAAGGCATCTCCCATGTGCTCGATGTAATTTTTGTTTTCTTTATCCAATTCGTCTGCTATAGTAAATTGTTCCAATGCCTGTTTGAACTTACCCTGCCGGAATAAGATCATCCCTTTCGTGTCAATATAAGGTGCCTGATTCGGTTTGCCCTCAAGCACTTCGTCTATTAGCTTTTCTGCTTTCGGAAGGTCCATATTTGCAAGCGCGAGGCGCATGGCGTAATTATTCTTCGTGAGGGAATTGGAAGGGAAAATCGCCAGGGCTTTGTCGTACGCATCGGCACCTTCCTTGTATCGTTTCAAACCGAATAATGCATCTCCTTTTTGAGCATAGAACTCAGCTTCCGTTGCCGGATCGTCTACCACCAGATCTTTTCCCAAATCAGCAGCATCAATGGCTTCCTGGAAACGATCAAGTTGAACACACGCAATGGTATATAACAGCTGAACACTTGAGATGGTAGGAAAAAGGGCACTGCACGCACGTGCATCTTTGTACAAATCTTCAAACTTCACCAATTCGTATTCCAGCATGAGGACCTGATTCCAGATCGGGAATTTGTTCTCTTCAAATTTTAAGGCGTTCTTATATGCGGCAAGCGCTTCTTCCTTCTGACCGTTCCGAAGCATTAAATCACCTTTTACCGAGTACCCTTTTGCGTTATCCGGGTAACTTGCGATCAGCAGGTCTGCCAGTTCGATCAATTCTTTGTCCACGACAACCTGCTTTTCATACATGTCCAGTAAAACGGACATTTTGGTATCGATATCAAGGCCCGTTCCCAGGAAAGCTGCTTTGAAATATTTGTAAGCTTCCGGTTTATTCATTTGCCGGTAGTACAAATCGCCCAATGCCAGGTTTGCCCGCGCATTTGACGGATCATTTTTCACCAGTTCAACCAGCATGGATTGCGCTTTGGAAATCTCTCTTTTTGAGAAATAGTAATCTACCAGCGTGCCGATCAGCCCCAAATCGTCCGGGTAAACGTCTCGCGCTTTTTGGATTTCCGCAATTCCTTTTTCGTCCTGCTTCAGTGAAACATACAATTCGAATTTCTGAATGGATAAATCGGGGAGAACGCCTAACTGATCCTCCATTTTATTCAATGAATTGATTGCGTCGTTCTGCCGGCCCAACCGTTTCAGGATCTCTGAATGGGCAAATAACCAATCCACGTTATTGGGTTGTATTTTGACCATTTTGGCAAAGCATTTTTCCGCTTCCGTGAACTTTCCCTGGTTGTAATACATGTATCCCAGCTCCTGCGTGTACCAAATATTATCCGGATCCAGTTTGCTTGCCATTTCAGTGTATTCTGCCGCTTTACTTTTATTGTCGAGTTGTAAGTAACACTGACTCAACCCGTAAGCTGCCGCGTCGTCTGTTGGTCTGATCAGCAGACAGGAATCAAACGCCTGGATGGCATTGTTTAATTGTCCCTTTACCTTGTAGCGCATTGCATTGTGGAATGTTTGAATATAAGCCAGGTCATCCTGAGAATTCGTTTTTCCGGAAGCAATTTTCCTGGTTCCGCACGAGGTGAGAACAAGCAGGAATGCACAGAAGTAAAGAAACTGTTTCATCAGCTAATTATTGAATAGTCGCTTAAGCTCAAATCCCGAGCCAAACCTTTGTATTTTGAATGTGAACCCAACATGGAGTCTTTCAAATTTGCATCGATAATGATGGAGCACTGCTGCAGAATGCTGTTTTTAATAATGGAGTTCGTTACCATGGAACCTTTTCCAAGTGAAACATGCGGCCCTACAACCGAGTTTTCAAGGATCACATCCTTCCCGATAAAGCACGGAGGAATAATGATGGAATTCAACACTTTTGCAGAATCATCTACCATGTTGATTCCTTTTTCCTGGTCGTATTCCAGCACACGCTGATTCGTGATAACCGTTACTTCTTTGTTTCCGCAATCGAGCCATTCGTCCACTTCTCCCGGTTTAAAACGCTTTCCTTTCTCCGTCAGTCTGCGCAATGCATCCGGGAGCTGATACTCGCCGCTCTTTATGATGCCGTTTTCCACCAAAAAGTTTAATTCGTCTCTTAAAGCCAGGCCATCTTTGAAGTAATAAATCCCGATCATGGCCAAATCCGAAACAAAATCCTTCGGTTTTTCAACGAAGTCAATGATCTCTCCTTTGTCGTTTAATTTAACCACACCGAAGTTGCTTGGATCTTCGATTTGTTTTACCCACAAAATACCGTCGGCTTCGGGGTCTATTTTGAAGTTGGCACGGAACAATGTATCCGCGAATGCGACTACCACCGGGCCTTCCAGCAGTTTTTCGGCACATAGAACGGCGTGTGCTGTTCCAAGTGGTTTATCCTGGTAAAAAATGCTTCCTTTTGCACCTAATTTTTCAGCGACTTTGATTAATTCAGCTTCAATTTCGGGGCCGAAATCACCGATTACAAATCCGATCTCATCGATCGGTTCGCTGCACAATGCGGCAATGTCTTCCACCAAACGATGAACAATCGGTTTTCCGCCAACAGGAACCAATGGTTTTGGAACTGTTAATGTATGTGGTCTTAATCGGCTACCACGCCCCGCCATTGGAACGATCACTTTCATAGTATAATTTAATTTTTTCCTGTACTTCCGAAACCACCGTCTCCACGGCTTGTTTCAGAAAGTGCATTGGTTTCTTTTAATTGTGCCTGTACAAATGGTGCTACAACCATCTGCGCTACGCGTTCACCGCTTTCGATGATCACGTCTTCGTTCGACAAGTTAATCAATAATACGCCGATTTCACCGCGGTAATCCGCATCAATGGTTCCGGGTGAATTCAAAACAGTTACTCCCTGCTTAAATGCGAATCCGCTTCTCGGGCGGATTTGAACTTCAAACCCGCTTGGAATTTCAAGGAATAAACCGGTTGGGATCAACTTGCGTTCCAGGGGTTTTAAAGTAACCGGTTCATTCAAAAAAGCGCGGATATCCAAGCCTGCGGAATCTGCAGTGGCATAATGCGGCAATTCGTTGTTTGACTTATTGATGACTTTGATTTCCATAGAACTATTTCTGATTTGGATCTTTGGTCACGGAATAACTGATATCCATGACATTTTTTGCACTTTGTTCTGTAATTCCCTGTTCGAAAGTAAAGGTATACGTTCCTTTTTGCGGGAATTTACGGTGCCTGAAATAAACTGTATTTTCTACAATAGTCCCGGATGTTTCACCGATCCAGGAACCGTCCGGATTAGCGATTTTTATTTCAATCGGTTCTCTTCCTACCTGACCGAGCGGAGTTTTGGAATGAATAAAGAACCACAGGTTATTGTAAGCATAATCAGTTGTTGTGCGGATGATAATCTGAATGGTATAGAAAGAATTGGTATCGGGGATATTGACCTTAAACACCGGTTTTACGTCCTGTTCCCACGAATTATTCGCGAAAGAATACGACTTGTTGTAAAGTGGGGTTTCTCCGCATGAGCAGAGCAAGACCAATAAAGCCAGGATCCAACTATTTTTCAGTGCCTTCATTTCCTCCGTTGTTTTTGCGTGGCGGTCTGCGACGATTATTTTTCTTTTTATTCGGATTTGCCTGGGCCTGAGGTGCGTTTCCTTCACTGAGTTCAGCCGGTTTTGCCTGTTGCGGCCGGTTTTTTTGCTGCGGTTTATTTCCCTGAGGCTTGTCCTGTTTTGGAGGTCTCGGAGCTGCCACCGCACCTTGTGCCGTCGCTGTTGGAGACATGCGATCTGCCTGAGCGCCCGATCCTTTCGATTTTTTCTTCTTGCGTTTTTTGTTTTTGCTGAACGTATTGTCGAAACGGTTCAAAGAATCCTGTCCGACTACATTGTCGTAATCCGGTTCTTTTCGCGCAATCTGGACATGAGCATCGAAATCTTTCAGATCAGCCGGTTTTTTTCCCGCTTTGTTAATTTTGATAATGTCCTGAACGCGTTCCGGCGTTAATGCAACCAATCCCACGCCGATAGAAGCTTCGCCTTCATACATATACCACAATTGTCTTTTGAAGACATCTGTTTTGATATGGAAAGCCGTTCCTTTTTCGGTTTGCAACTTGACATCTGTACTCGGGAAAGATTTGATTGCATCTAAGTACATGTCCAATTCGTAGTTCAGACAGCATTTCAATTTTCCGCATTGCCCGGCTAATTTTTGCGGATTCAGGGATAATTGCTGATAACGTGCCGCAGAAGTGGAAACCGAACGGAAATCCGTCAACCAGGTGGAACAGCATAACTCCCGGCCGCAGGAACCGATCCCACCCAAACGTTGGGCTTCCTGGCGCGAACCGATCTGGCGCATTTCAATCCGGATCTTGAATTTATCAGCCATGTCTTTGATCAACTGGCGAAAATCCACACGTCCTTCAGCAGTGTAATAAAACGTTGCTTTGGTTAAATCGCCCTGGTATTCTACGTCGGATATTTTCATCTCCAGACCGATATTTACGGCTAGTGTACGAGCCTGGAACATGACTTCCGACTCCAGGGAGCGGGCCTGTACCCACTTGTCAATATCTTCCTGATTTGCAATCCGCAAAATCTTTTTCGTCTCCATTGGTTTTAACCCCGGAGATTTTTTCTTGACCTGAATTCTGGCTAATTCACCTATCACGGAAACAACGCCCACATCGTATCCCGGGCTTGCTTCAACTGCTACCACATCACCCACTTGAAGTGAGAGGTTCTTCGCATTTCTGTAAAACGTCTTGCGACTGTTTTTGAAGCGAATTTCAAGTATATCGTAAGGTACCTGACCGGCTGGAAGCTGCATGTTTGCCAACCAATCGAATACACCTAGTTTATTACATCCACCAGAACTACAGGTCCCATTATTTTTACAGCCGCGTGGTGTACCACCTCCGCTGCTACACGAGGAACATCCCATAGTTTTTTGAATTTGATGTAAAAATACGAAAATTAACAGTTGTGATTTGCATTTTGTCATCCGACTTGACAACAGCCTGTTGTGAATAGCTGCAGGGGGAAAAAATTTTTCGCTCCTGCAACCAAAAATTACGTATTTTCGGAGACAATAAAACACGGTCTACAAATGAAATTCGGATTTATCTTTTCAGTAGCTGCAACCGTTTTGCTTACGGTATCTTGTCATTTTAATAAGGACAACAGAAAATCATTTGATGATGTGGTGGAGTACAATGATTACATTGTAGATCATATCAACGGATTGGATTCTGCCTATATTCTTGCCCTGGCAACCGATAGTGGGATTGATGTTTGTATGAAAAAATGTGATCTGCTGGTGGATTTGTGTGATAAAACAACAGCCGAATTTAAAGGTATTCAGCCTTATGAAGGTGACAGTTCATTGACGATGCAGGCATTGGCATACACGCAGTTTATGAGAAACAACGGCGAGAAAGAGATCAAAAAGCTTTTAAAACTGATCGATACGTACCAAAAAGCAAGCTTCGAAGAACAGGCAGACTTGGTAAATGAGGTTCAGTCAAGCGCTGCAAAAATCGATAAACAATACGATATCGAGATCAACAAAGTGGATGCCGTTCAGCAGAAGTTCTCCCAAAAACACAATTTCAAGATCCTAAAAAAATAGAAACAGGTCTAAGCTCTGTGAATAAAGCGCATGACTTGAAAGCATAGCTGCGTAAACAACAATTTTCCGAAGGCATTCCGGTCTAAATGGTAGTGGGCATCGTTGAAGATTTCCATGAAATCCAGTGCATTGTTGTTGGAGATAAAACGCGCAAAATTAGCCAGGAAAGCAGCTTCTTCCTGTGAGACACGTGTCAGCATATCCTGAGTGTAATTTTTCAGTAAACTCTGACGCACCATGTGCAGGGCATATTGAACAAACTGCTTTTGTCCTTCACGGGAAAGGGCAGAAATGGCATCGGTCCAATCGAGCATGGCGTTGACATCCTTTTTGAAACACACCCGCATCAGTTGGATGAACAGTTCCCGGAACAGGTTCGCTTCGGATTGGTCGCCCATGATTTGTTGTGCATCGATCAGGTTGCCGTTGCTTCTGGCAGCGATACTTTCTGCCAATTGACGGCCAATTCCACTACGTTCCACTACCTGTTGGATGATATCGATCGGGTAGGAGGAAATGCGCAGGATCTGGGTCCTGGAAAGAATGGTTGTAAGCAATTTATCCGGGTTGTCGGTAACCAGCAGAAACAAGGTTTTCGCCGGCGGTTCCTCCAAAATTTTCAGCAATTTATTCGCACAGGTAGCATTCATTTCTTCTGCCATCCAGATCAGCATCACTTTGTATCCGCCTTCATAGGATTTCAGCGAAAGCTTTTTCACAATCTCAAGACTTTCTTCCGTCCCGATGATCGGTTTTCGCTCCTTGTCGTCCATGCGTTTTGTCCAATGGTAGAGATCAAAAATCGGTTGTTCCTGGATTTGAGTTCTCCAAAGAGCTAAGAGTGGATTGGTTGTTTTGGAAATGGTTTGGACAGTGGGGAAAGAGAAATGCAGATCCGGGTGTTGCAGGTCGGATACTTTTTTGCAGGACGGGCAAGTTCCGCAACTGTCTTTTTCCTGCTTGTTCTCACAAAATAGATACTGAACGAAAGCCAAAGCCATCGGCAATGTGGCGTGTCCTGCTTTTCCGGCAAATAATTGGGCATGACTGATCTTTCCTCCTTTGACCTCTTCAATCAAATGAGATTTCAGTTCCTCCTGCCCTGGTATTGAATTGAATTGCACAGTGTAAAGTTAAGCTTTATGCCGAAACTGGCAGATAATTTGTAACTTGCCTTTGCAAAAATAAATACTATGAAACAGATAACACTTTTGACCGCCACATTATTTACCACCCTCGTTTTTAGCCAGGAAGTAAAAATCTCCAATGACAAAGTAAGTTTTTCTCACGGGTCCTTTGACGCGATCGTTGTGACCATTCCGTATGCGAATAAAGACGTGGTAGAAAAGGAACTGAAATCCGAAATGAAAGACTGGGGAGGAAAATACAACAGTTCGAAGGGTGAATATACCGCAAAAGAGGCCAAGATGAAGGATATGGGCGACAAGTATTTCGACGGTTACGCCAAAATCATTGAAAGCGGTTCCGAGATCAAAGTAGCATTTGCCGTGGATTTGGGTGGTGCATACATGAATCACAACGAGCATAAAGATCAGCACAAAACGATTGAGAACCGGGCGAAAAAATTCGCTCAAAACGCTTCCAAAGAAAGTGTAAACGGGATGATCGAAGTAGAAACAAAGGTCTTGAAGAAATTGAATGGTGAGAAAGAAGACCTGTTGAAGGACATCGAAGATTCCAAAAAAGACATCGAGAATTACAAGAAGAAAATTGCGGAAGCAGAGCAAAAGATCAAGGACGATGAAGCCGCCACCCAGAAGAAAGAAGGGGAAATTGCTACCCAAACTACCAAAGTGGAGGAAACTCAAGGCTTGTTGAAGAAGATTAAGTAATCCGGAAAACGAAAATATGAAAGAGTCGTCAGTCTTGGATTGGCGACTTTTGTTTTTAGAAAAAACGTGTAAGCACACTGGAGATCATTCCATAAAGGGTTAATCCAATGAGGGCCGAGCTCAATCCGAAGAAGGTCCAACTGAGCCACCTGGCTTTATATGCGCCGGGATTTCTGCGTATATGTGCGATAGAAACCATCGAGAAAATAATAAAAGTAACTGCGCAAGCCAGTGTCAGAGTGAGCGTAATTTCCGGAATGGATACAACAATACTCAACAATCCCAAAATTCCTCCTAAAACAAAACAACCCAATGCAGCCCAGGTAAATGGCTCAACCCTTCTTTTTTCGGGTTCAATTGGAACCTCGTCGTCCGCAACTTCCTTCGCATAAACAATTGAATTTGATTTAAGTTCAACTTGTGTTCCGAAGGCAGTTGTTTGTTTTGTAATCGTGTCTGCATGAGTTTCGGACAGGTTTGATTCTCGTGCTTTTAAAGAATCTGCAAATCCATTTTCAGAAACAACCTCATCATTAGTGGGAATAGCTGAAAATTCACCTTTTCTCTCCACAATATTCACCTTATCTGATTCTTTTTCTTCTTTGGAATAAGCTCTCTTCCATTCCACGTGATATCCCGCTCCAAAGTGGCGTTTGGTAATGGTACAAGCAGTTAGCATTAAGATCAGTAATAACGTAAATAATGATTTCATTGGAATATAATCTTTACAAAGATGCGTAAATCATTTAAAAACAAGCGGCTTCTGCACCTTCAATCCCTTGACCGGTGACCGGATTCATGACACGACCCTTCACGGTCACGTTCTTCCCGAATTTGGTGCAGGAAACAATTGTGATAATAATAAAAAGCTGTAGCAGAAACTTCATTAATAATTAATCGTTTGAATATTATCCTGGTTAGGAAGAACCTCGAAATTGACATCATATTCGTTTGAAACGCCATTTCTAATTACAGTATAATGGGTGTAAACTGTTCCCATTGGAGCTTGTGAAAAATTAGAATTATATCCGCTACAACCTGTCAAAATCCAATCAACAGCCAAAAAACTACCAACCTGATTTGTTCTACGAATAATAATCGTATCATTTGTCCCTTGGCAATTTATATTATTTACGATTATTTTATAATTTCCTTGAGGTACCGCATAATAATCCGCGTGCATGGTTTTGCCTTTTTTTACGCTGATGGTAAAAGCGTCAAACAAAGGAACATCGTCCTTCTTTTCCCAACCTATGGGATAATAGTCTCCAACGTCGGTTGTATGACAAGTCAGGTAACACTTGGAAAGACTCGCTTTGCTGATTTCAAAATACCCATCGGAATCTGTTGTTGTTTCTTTTACCCGCTTACTTCCACTTGGATAATCCAGGGTAGAACGATACATAATAACAGGTACATTGGGAATACCCTCTCCGGTGACCGGATTCATGACACGACCCTTCACGGTCACGTTCTTTCCGAATTTGGTGCAGGAAACCAAGGCCAAAACCAGGATTAAAAACAATCTCATTGAACTAGTAATTGATGTTCCAAACCTTCGTTTCGCCCTCATTCAAGTAAATGCTATCTTTTTTTGGGGTTACGATTCCATTTTTGGTAACAGTTCCTGAATACTTATACCACCCCATCGGTGCTTTATTCATATTACCGGTTTGATTTACGCACCCTAAATAAATTGCAGGATTGGGGACATCATCGTAAAAGCCAGGAATAGAATGAGTTCGATAAATTTTTAATTCATCATTTGAATCAAAACAAGAAGTGTTATTGATATTGATTTGTAAGTTGCCATAAGGAATGGCATAAAAATCGGCATTTGTTACCTTCCCTTTCTTCACTTCCAATTCAAAATTGTCGATAAAAGTTTGGCCTCCATCCTTCGTCCACCCCAGTCTGTAGAAATCACCCGTCTCACACCGTGCAACCGGAGAAGCCCAGGTATATTTATCCAATTCAAAATTGCCGCTTGCATCCGTTACTACCGATTTTATGGTTTTATAATTGGAATCATAGCCTCCTTTGACCCGCAAGAGTTTCACTTCTGCACCTTCAATCCCTTGACCGGTGACCGGATTCATGACACGACCCTTCACGGTCACGTTCTTTCCGAATTTGGTGCAGGAAACCAAGGCCAAAACCAGGATTAAAAACAATCTCATTGAACTAGTAATTGATGTTCCAAACCTTCGTTTCGCCCTCATTCAAGTAAATGCTATCTTTTTTTGGGGTTACGATTCCATTTTTGGTAACAGTTCCTGAATACTTATACCACCCCATCGGTGCTTTATTCATATTACCGGTTTGATTTACGCACCCTAAATAAATTGCAGGATTGGGGACATCATCGTAAAAACTAGGAATAGAATGAGTTCGATAAATTTTTAATTCATCATTTGAATCAAAACAAGAAGTGTTATTGATTTGTAAGTTGCCATATGGAACCGCATAATAATCTGCGTGCATGGTTTTTCCTTTTTTAACACTGATGGTAAAAGCATCAAACAAAGGAACATCATCCTTCTTTTCCCAACCAATAGGATAATAATCCCCCACTTCTGTGACATGACAAGTCAGGTAACACTTGGAAAGACTCGCTTTGCTGATTTCAAAATACCCATCGGAATCCGTGGTTGTTTCTTTTACCCTTTTACTTCCGCTAGGGTAATCCAGGGTGGAACGATATATAATAACAGGCACATTTGAAATCCCTTCTCCGGTAATGGGATTTAAAACTCTTCCTTTTACGGTCATATTCTTCCCGAATTTGGTGCAGGAAACTGAAAATAATAAAATGATTAAAAATAGACGATTCATAATGAGATTCTAATAATTCACATTTAATATTGTAGTTAGACCTTCATTAACAAACACCGTATCATAATATGTTGTAGTAACTGAATTTTTGGTTACTTCCCAATGGAAATATTTGTATCCCATAGAACTTTTCACCGGAGATCCTGGAATATCAATACATCCATCCAATGATGTCATTAATCCAGGGTTAAAAGTCCGTGAATCATAAGGCCCTCCATCAAAATAGATCTTGATATTATCGAATGAATTAAAACAGGATGTGTTTTTGATATTTAACGTTAGACTTCCATATGGCACCGCATAATAATCCGCGTGCATGGTTTTACCTTTTTTAACGCTGATAGTAAAAGCATCAAACAAAGGAACATCGTCCTTCTTTTCCCAACCTATGGGATAATAGTCTCCAACGTCGGTTGTATGACAAGTCAGGTAACACTTGGAAAGACTCGCTTTGCTGATTTCAAAATATCCATCTGAATCCGTGGTTGTTTCCTTCACCCGTTTACTTCCGCTAGGGTAGTCCAGGGTAGAACGGTACATAATCACCGGTACATTGGAAATTCCCTCTCCGGTAATGGGGTTTAAAACTCTTCCTTTTACGGTCATGTTCTTCCCGAATTTGGTGCAGGAAACTAGGACAAAAAATATTCCTATTAGAATAGTGACAAATCTCATACTAATAATCGATATTATACGTTACCTGCCCATTCTCTGGTACAGTCACAATATGTGAATAGGAATTGCTAATTCCATTTCTTATGACCGTCCATTCAACCAGATAATTTCCGCTTGGAACTTTAGCAAATTCACCATCATTATCATAGCAACCTGTTAAAGTAAAAGGCTGAAACACCGAGATACCATTTAAAGAAACATAGCTTCTTTTATAAATCAAAGTATCATTTGGACCTTGGCAATTTATATTGTGAATACTGATTTTAATCTCACCATAGGGCAATACATAATAATCCGCGTGCATGGTTTTGCCTTTTTTTACGCTGATGGTAAAAGCGTCAAACAAAGGAACATCGTCCTTCTTTTCCCAACCTATGGGATAATAGTCTCCAACGTCGGTTGTATGACAAGTCAGGTAACACTTGGAAAGACTCGCTTTGCTGATTTCAAAATACCCATCTGAATCTGTTGTTGTTTCCTTCACCCGTTTACTTCCGCTGGGGTAGTCCAGGGTAGAACGATACATAATAACAGGTACATTGGGAATACCCTCTCCGGTTATGGGATTCAACACCCTTCCTTTCACGGTCATGTTCTTCCCGAATTTGGTGCAGGAAACAATTGTGATAATAATGAAAAGTTGTAGTAGAAACTTCATCAGTAGTTAATAGTATAAGTTTTATACTCACCTTCTGCTAAATAAATTGTATCGTAAAAAATAGTAGTTACTGCATTCTTAGTCACCTCCCAACGATAGTATCTTGCTCCCATAGGTACTTTTGAATGATCAGAAGCGGTAAATTGATAACATCCCATTTCATCTATCATAAGACCAGATTTACCCATATCCACTTGAGTACCTTCTGCATATAATACAAAATGATCAGTAGATCCTTGACAACTAATATTATGGATATCAAGTTGCAAAAAGGCATATGGCACCGCATAATAATCTGCATGCATGGTTTTTCCTTTTTTAACGCTGATGGTAAAAGCGTCAAACAAAGGAACATTGTCCTTCTTCTCCCAACCAATGGGATAATAATCACCAATTTCTGTGACATGACAAGTCAGGTAACACTTGGAAAGACTCGCTTTGCTGATTTCAAAATAACCATCTGAATCCGTTGTTGTTTCCTTCACCCGCTTACTTCCGCTCGGATAATCTAATGTGGAGCGGTACATGACAACCGGAGCATTGGGAATTCCTTCTCCTGTGATTGGATTCACGACTCTTCCTTTTATTGTGACGTTTTTTCCAAACTTGGTGCAGGAAGAGATTAGGATTATCATGAAAAACAGTAGTAGAAACCTCATTAGCAATTAATAAAGAAGATCAAAATTCGTAATACCATTTTCATTAACAAAAACAGTATCATACTTGTAAATAGTTCCAGATGGCCGACTGATCTTCATATATATAATGTGAGTTCCCATTTTCATTTTGTCTGAACCATTACCAACTATATCTACACAGCCTGCAAAAGGAGAAGACCAAATACTTAAAAAATCATTATCATATTGGTGCTTTATTTTATACCACATGGTATCTGTTGATCCTTCGCAATTTATGTTTTTAATATGCCAATGTAATTGCCCATATGGTAATGCATAATAATCCGCGTGCATGGTTTTACCTTTTTTAACGCTGATAGTAAAAGCATCAAACAAAGGAACATTGTCCTTCTTCTCCCAACCAATGGGATAATAATCACCAATTTCTGTGACATGACAAGTCAGGTAACACTTGGAAAGACTCGCTTTGCTGATTTCAAAATATCCATCTGAATCCGTTGTTGTTTCTTTTACCCTTTTACTTCCGCTAGGGTAATCCAGGGTGGAACGATGTATAATAACAGGCACATTTGAAATCCCTTCTCCGGTAATGGGATTTAAAACTCTTCCTTTTACGGTCATATTCTTCCCGAATTTGGTGCAGGAAACTGAAAATAATAAAATGATTAAAAATAGACGATTCATAATGAGATTCTAATAATTCACATTTAATATTGTAGTTAGACCTTCATTAACAAACACCGTATCATAATATGTTGTAGTAACTGAATTTTTGGTTACTTCCCAATGGAAATATTTGTATCCCATAGAACTTTTCACCGGAGATCCTGGAATATCAATACATCCATCCAATGATGTCATTAATCCAGGGTTAAAAGTCCGTGAATCATAAGGCCCTCCATCAAAATAGATCTTGATATTATCGAATGAATTAAAACAGGATGTGTTTTTGATATTTAACGTTAGACTTCCATATGGCACCGCATAATAATCTGCGTGCATGGTTTTCCCCTTTTTCACATCCAGCTTAAAGTTACCAGTATAAGATACTCCATCGTCTTGTGTCCAACCCAATTCGTAATAGTCTCCGGAGAACTTTCCGCAAACAGCAGAATAACCAGCCAATCCTAATTTATTCAATTCAAAAGTTCCATCACTTCCAGAAGTAGCTGTCTTTACCGTTTTCCATCCACCATCATAACCTCCAGCGGTTTTTTGTAACCAGATTTCTGCACCTTCAATTCCTTGACCGGTAATGGGATTCATTACACGTCCCTTGATGGTGACATTTTTACCAAATTTGGTGCAGCCGGCAACAAAGAGAAAAAGTAAGATAAAAGCATAATATGGTTTCATAGCACGAGTAATTTATGTGTTTCTGTTTTTGAATTCGTAGTTACACGAATGAGGTAGGTTCCTGTTTTTAAAGGATTCCGATGCACATATTCTGTTTCTTCCAATGTATTTATGTCGTCAATGATAGTACCGAACATGCTGTAAATTCGGATACTTGAAATTACAGCTTCCGGAGCAGTTTTCAAAGAAAAGGTACCATCATTGGTCGGGTTGGGATAAAGTACCACCATATTTCGTTCCTGTGGTGAATTATCCATTTCAGGCAACAAACGTTCTTCCGGAGTTGTATTACCCACACTTTCTCTGGTACCCGATACCGTTAAATCACTGCTTGCTTCGCACTGTTCAAATTCAATTTTCAGGTGTACTTTAGAACCGGACTGGAAATGCACACCCGGTTTCAGGTTGATCTCCTCTCCGGCACGCAAATCCACCATTGCATTGGGTTGCGTAACATAGTCTCCGGGATCGGTAGCCGGGGTAACCAGGTGACCCACGGTGATGATATTCAAGGCTCTGCGGCGTACATAGTAAGTATAATTGGAGCGTGCGCGGAATCCGACCCGTTGGTTTTGCAGTTTCAGGTACCAGGGTTCTGCTTCATCAAAAATGAAATCATTCAGGGCTTTCACATCATCGAAATCGCTGTCTCTTAAATTGATGTGTGGGTCAATTTTATTGTCAATGTAAATGGCTTCAAAAGGTGTCACCTGGAAATGATCGTTAGGACGACCCAAATTCGGGTATCCGTAATGACTGGATGGAATAAGCACCCCATTCGATTGTGTACCTATGTTCATCAATCCAAGATCCTGCACATTTACCGTCATACTTCCATCCGAAGGCCAGAGATTGCGGTTAATGCCCAGAGCCGTTACTACAGACTTGTGACTGTAAAAAGCTTTCCCGTTCCAGATTTGGGTGATGGGGAAATAAGTCCAGTCGGCTACCGAAATAAAATTCCCAATCTCTATCATGTTTGAACCAGCCACATTGTCAATCTCCTGCATCATGGATACATTCACTTCGTGCCTGCACACGGTTTGAAAGGGATTCAGGAATAAGGGAGGTAATTGCCTTCTGAAGATCTGGAAGGTTTGCCCGGAAGGCATGTACTTAGCGGTACCGATCCGGAAGCGATAACCCAGGAATGAAATGTTCTGCCAATATTCTCCGGCATTGTTGTATTGTTCTGTACCATCGCTGTTTTTACCACTGATTTTGCCTAAAGAAATGGCAATATTCCGCGTAGCAACAGGGATCGGGAAAATGTGTTCTCCATTGTCAACAGCGCTCAGAGCATCCAGGAAATTTTGGCGTCTCCAATGATAGGACGGTTCAGTATAATTGATTTCCTGAACAGGTGACAGGAAAATATTGTCACTGTAATTCGCAGCATGATAGGCCACTAATTCTTTGAACGTTTTTTGATTAATTGTTCCGAGTAAAAAGGTCGCCAAAAAATAATGAACTCCGTTTACCAAAGGGGTAGGAGTTCCAAAAGCATTTCCCCCGAGCACATTACTTTTATAATAATTGGCACTATAGACCTGATACTGGTACCCCAACGGAATATTTGCCCCATAGAAATTAGCATCGTACGCAATATTGAGCCTGGAATGATGATGTGGATTATTCTGGCTGTAATCCAGGTGTTTTTGTTCCATACGTAACAAGGCAAGACGGGCAATATCTTCTCCCATGGAGCTACCTTGGATAATGTTTTCAAAATACTGTCCCGATTTGAGGTTTAGATTCAAATCGTTTAGAAAGGTTTCCAGCAAGGAGGCTGATTCCTGCATACCATGCTGATACGGTTTCGACTGGATATTGAATTTTACCAGAAAAATATCGTATTCCTGTCCTATCAGGTTTTCAAGCAAATTTTGGTGCCAATCGTTATAAATAGTCCAAGTCTTGCGAAATCCCTGTCCGAACATAGGCGGACGATACCCTGTAACCAGAATATATGGTTTTTCCGGCCGTGTTCTTCCACACGCAGGAATCATACACCATTTCAGTTTATTCCCATTATCTTCTACCGTGCCGCATCGTGTACAGCCCGGATCTTTTTTATCACCCTTTTTGCATCCGGTGGCATAATCATCATCGTCTCCTTCCCAGTCTTCCGGAGTGAAAAAACTTTTCGTATCGTCTTTCGTAATCACTTCGGGAGTGTTCAGTATGAAATCAATGAGTTTTGAAGTACTATCCCGGTAGGTAATCCGGATCCGGAAAAATTGAATTGAATCGTAATGCGGAGCAAAATAATTGATTTCGTCGAAGGCAATTGTTTTCCAATCTCCGTCACGACCGAGTTCCAACGAAAGCACATCGCTTATCTTCCGGATATTACTGACAAAAAAGTCACTTTTCACAACCATTCCCATGACATCACTTGAAAAATAATCGAACAAGGGTCCGGCCAGAAAAGAAGTGTCAGTAGAAACAATGGAACTGTCTGAAGTATCCAGGTCTTTCCAAATAGAACCGTCTTTCTCCAAAATGCCATTATTTAAACCTGCTTGTTCATCCACCAGGTTATAGGTGAGTTCAAAAATGCCAAGCGGAACAACAATAATTTCCTGCTCGAAATCCATTTCACCGACATAACTGTAAACCTGATTGAAAAGTGAATCCATAGGTGGCAACTTGTTCTTTTCAAATGCTATTTGATTCATTTCATATAACCATTGAAGCATTCTATCTGCATTTGATTTGTAAATAGTAGAATCTCCTTCGAACAGATCTGTTTTTAGTAACAAACTATCAGAAAGCAATAGTGATAATTTGTTGGCAAGATATCCACTGGGAGCCTTGGTTTCTAATTCCGAATAAATCGTATCTGCCAATTTTTCCCGGCTCAGAAAAACCGTGTCAATTTGTCCCCACCCATGTAATCCCATGAGCAGGAACATTCCTGTGATGAATTTTCTCATGATTTAAGGTTTTACTTGTTGTTCCAATTTTTGAATCAATTCCTGTTGCAGACGGATGGTTTCCTGTTGCTGTAACAACAACTCTTCCTGCTTTTCTACCTTTTCATTGATCCGGAGAACATAAAGGGTCAATTCTTCCACCTTTTCCATCAGCATGATGCTGCTTTGTGCTACATTTAATCCGTTTTCCGTCATTTCCTTTGCACTCGGAACATTCGGTAAGTGATTATTCTTCTGAATAAACTGTTGCAGCTCATTCAGTGGCATCAAAGGATATTTTTCATCAAATACATAATCTGCCCAATCATCTAAATTTACTTTGACCTCCCGTGCATAAAGTAAGCCCGTATGATCCAACTGCATCAATTTATAAGGTGCAACACTTGGGTTATTACTCACCAACTTATCAATCACCAAGGGATGCAATTCAGAATCCTTGATTAAACGCACATGCATTTTTGCATCCGGCTTCACACCAACTCCCAAGCGCGGATCCGGAGAACAAGGAGTGTTAATCAAAAACATCCGTTGCGGATTGGAAGATGCTTGCCAAAAAGGCGCTGTTTGGATGTATCCGCCATTCATATCTGTGGCACAGGGCATTGCTGCCGGCACCTGAGTATACACCAAACTTTTCAAGTCTCCACCATTCTTTACTTTTCCGTTGGCATCAATCATTAAAACACCATCATCCGGTAAGGTAGAATCTCCCAATGCTTTAATCTTGAAGTCTCCTTCCTTGATAATCGTATTTCCAATCAATGTAGTAGTCCCGGAAACTTTCAAATCATTTTTGATGATAGTATTACCAACTACTTTCAGATCACTTTGGATGCGTGCCGTTTTGTTGACGATCAGGGAATCTTTGACAATGAGCATGGAATCAATTTTGGCGGTCCCATTTACCTGTAATTTAGCGCTTGGAGAGGTTGTGCCGATTCCTACATTCCCGGAAGTGGGAAGCGTATTGGTTTGAGAAAATGAAGTGGTTGCAATAAAAATGCTTGAAATGGCGGCGAAAAATGCCTGTTGAACAGTAGGTTTCATCTTTGAATAGTTTAAAGTTTCAGTTTAATGGGATAAATGTAAAAAATCTTTTTGATTACACAAATGAGCAAATTAATTTTAACAAATGTAGAAACGGTTCATATCATCTCCGAAACTACCTATGAACCAAACCCCATCTTTTTTATACCTTTATCCTCATGAAAATTTTGGTTGTCCGCTTTAGTTCCATTGGCGATGTGGTGTTAACAACACCCGTAGTACGCTGCTTGAAACAACAGGTGAAAGACGCCAGGATTCATTTCATTACCAAAAAAGCCTTTCAGTCCGTATTGGACCAGAATCCGTACATCGATCGCATCATTACCATCGAAAAATCAGTGGATGAGGTGGTGGAATTGTTGAAAAACGAGCAGTACGATTATGTGATCGACCTGCACAACAACATTCGTACTTTGCGACTGAAGCGTGCCTTGAAAGTGCGGTCTTTCGCTTTTCCGAAGAAGAATTTTTCCAAGTTACTCCTCACGACTTTCAAGATCAATCGCATGCCGGACCTGCATGTGGTGGACCGCTATTTTGAAGCGGTGAAAGGGTTGGGAGTTGTAAACGATCACAAACCCTGCGACTTTTTCCTGTCGGATGCGGATATCGTAGACCTGGAAGCCATCGCACTTGCACCGAAAAAATTCATCGGGGTGGCAATGGGGGCGCAATATGCAACGAAACAAATGCCGGTTTCCTTAATGGCAAAGATCCTGGAAGGAGTTCATGTGCCAGTGGTTTTGTTGGGCGGGCCGATGGATTCGGAACGGGCGGCAGAATTGATCGAACAGCTTCCCAACCAACGCGTGTTGGACCTGTGCGGAAAATTAACCTTGCGTCAATCTGCATTTATGACCAAGCAATGTGCAAAATTGCTTACCGGGGATACCGGTTTGATGCACATTGCCAGTTGTTTCGAAACACCGATCGTAAGCGTATGGGGAAATACGGTGCCTGATTTTGGGATGTACACCTATGCTCCCCAGAATAAGTCATTGTACACCATTCATGAAGTGGAAGGACTTAGCTGCAGGCCGTGTTCCAAGATCGGTTACAAGGAATGCCCGAAGAAGCACTTTAAGTGTATGCATTTGCAGGATTCCGAGAAGATAAAATTAGATTTGATGAAATAGTTTTCATGTCATGTCGAGTGTCCGCCAAGTGTTCTTGATACGTCCCGACTGAAAATGTCGGGATACTCGAACTGACAAGGCGGAAGTATCGGGACAGACATGTTTAGAATCCCAGGCTTATAAGGTTTGAATGTATCCGCCGTCTCAGAGCGCGGAATTACATTTTGAAAACAGCAAGTATTTAATTCGCTATTCCATAAACAGCTTCCGCAATTCCGTTGCGTCCTTCGGACTCATCTTCTTCGCCAGGATCAGGGCGAGTTGTTTTCTTCTCAAAGCACCTTCATACCGGTCGACTTCCTCTTCCGTTTCGGGAATCAGTTCCGGGACCTGGATCGGTCCGCCATGTTGGTCAACAGCTACAAAGGTATAAATCGCCTCATTTGATTTGCTCCGTCTGCCGGTAATGTTGTCTTCCACGAAAACATCTACGAAAATTTCCATGGAAGAATTGAATGCACGGGAAACCTTTGCTTCCAAAGTCACAATGGATGCGTGATTGATCGGGGAATTGAAACTGACATTGTTGACGTTTGCGGTAACAACCACCCGGTGACAATGCCGGTGAGCTGATACACTCGCTATTTCATCCATCCAGGCCAGTAATTGACCTCCGAATAAATTTCCCAGGGTATTGGTATCATTCGGTAACACCACTTTAGTAGTAATGGCCAGGGTTTCTGATGCAAGTCTAGGCTTCATTTTCCTTTTTTTCGGTAAAAGTACATTAATTTAACATGAGGGGAGATTAAGAATGCGCTTAGAATCCAAAAAATTTCCGCTGTTAGAAAAAGCCTTACTATATTTACAAACTTCAAAGAGCATTATGGAAAAACTCATTCAGGAATTTTCGTCCAACATCAGTGAAGCATTGAAAATCGCTGCTGGGGCAACATTTACCAAACCAACTCAGGAGATCCGGAATATCGTCATTTGCGGTATGGGAGGATCCGGGATCGGTGGAAGAATTGTGGCTCAATGGGTTCAAAATACCTGTTCGGTTCCGGTATTGTCCGTCCAGGATTATTCTTTACCGGCTTTTGTAAACAAACACAGCCTGGTAATCGGGTCGTCTTATTCCGGAAACACGGAAGAAACTCTGTTTGCGCTGGAAGATGCAAAATCGAAAGGAGCCACCATTATCGGGATTTGTTCCGGTGGGTCGCTGGCCGAGTTTTGTAAAACACATGGTTACCAATACGTGGTTGTTCCGGGTGGGAATCCGCCTAGAACGGCCCTGGCTTTTTCTCTGGTGCAATTGAGCAATATCTTCCTGCAATTGGGATATGCCCAATCCACGATCCTGGATGAAATTTCGAACGGGAAGAACCTGATCGATTCCAACCAGGCAGCGATTAAGTCTGAAGCCATGCGTGTGGCACACGAACTTCAAAAAAGAACGGTTGCCGTATATGCGGGGTCTGAATACGAAGGGATCACCATTCGCGCCAAACAGCAATTCAATGAGAATTCCAAAGAATTGTGCTGGCAGCATGTCATCCCGGAAATGAACCACAATGAATTGGTCGGATGGGGCGGAGGAGACAAACGTTATGCATGTTTGTTTATCCAAACCAACGATTTGTCCATGCGCAATCAAAAACGGTTTGATATCTCTGTTGAACGCACCAAATCAAAAACAGATAAAGTAGAGGTCATTTCAGCAAAAGGGGCAACCCCGGTTGAAAAGAGCATTTATCTGATCCATTTGATCGATTGGATCTCTCTTTATTTATCCGACTTGAAGCATGGTGATCCGATCGAAATTGAGATTATTGATTACCTGAAAGCAGAGCTCAGTAAAATCAAATAATGAAGAATGAATAATTGAAAGAGGGGGTTCTTCAGCCTTCTTTTTCGAATGTTTCAATTATCCATTTGTCAATTTTCAATTAATCTACGAATTTTCCTCCGGCGTAAACCTGGAACTCAAAACCGCGGTCGTTATGGACCTCAAAGTTTACTTTCACGTTTACACCGATGTATTTTTCAGGGTCACTCGCCAGGATATTGATCAGTTGATCTTTGAAATCTAATCTCAAAGCGGTCGTAAATCCATTCGGATCATCCGGTCCGAGAATGATGTAGCTAAACATATCCTGGTTCACAAAGCCCTGGAAAGTAGTTGCGAATTCTTTTTGGGAATTCAGGGCGTCCATGGCTCTTTTCGAACTGAGCGGATGCAGCGGGGCTGGCTTGTATTTCATGGAGTTGATATCATCCTGGAAGGAAGCACTGCGCTCTTTGGTTTTGATGATTTTTCCTTTTTCGTTGTAATAGGAAATCCGGTCGATAAAAACCGCTTCGTTCCCTCCGTTCACCTGGTCAATCAATTCCTGGATTACAAACGGTTTCCCGTTGTTCAGGAAATAGTAACGTGTACCGTTCGTTTTACCACTTCCTTCCGAAAATTGTTCTTCGATGATCTGAAGCACATTCGTCGTATCCAAATGCCCGATCACTTCAATCATTTCTCCGTCGCTTTTTTCGTAATGCAACGAATTGGCAGTGATTCCCGAAGATTCCGTTATTTTTTTCAGTTCCAGCACCTGCCGGTCCATTTCAGCTTCATTTTTGAACTGTTTGACGATGGTTTTTTTCTCTTCGGTTTTTTTCTCACCGGAATTATCCGAACCACAGGATACTAATCCGATAAGCAATAAAGGGAAAATATACTTTTTCATAGCGTTTGTTTCATTCAAAATGACGTGACATGTAAAAGTAACAGGTTTATAACAAATGACACTCTTTTTTTCGCTTAAATTAGACCCGGAAAACAATTCGGAGTATGGAAAAGATCGTCATTGCAGGAGGTTCAGGACTAATCGGAACAGGATTGGCAAATCATTTACGAAAGGCGGGGCACGAGGTTTGGGTCCTTTCACGCAAACCTTCCGGGCTGGACGGTTTCCTGAACTGGGATCCGAAAACCGGGTCGATTGATCCCGACGCGATAACGAAAACCACGGTCCTGATCAATCTGTGCGGAGCAGAATTAGCGGCCAAAAGGTGGACGAAATCCCGGATCAGAGAATTGTATTCTTCCCGGGTGGAAACAACCAATTTCCTATTTGAATCGTTTAAAGACTCGGCCGATTTGAAGCAGTATGTATCTGCGTCCGGGGCGGTTGCTTACGGATTTGAACACCCGGAAAAAATCTATAAAGAATCGGATTCCTTCGGGAAAGATATCATTTCAGACATTACACGGAAATGGGAAAAAGCAGCCGATCAGTTTGCTTCTGTCTGTACCGTTTCAAAAATCAGGATTGCGGTTGTGCTGAGTGAATCCGGCGGTGCTCTGCAAAAATTGGCCAATCCTGTCAAAAAAGGATTCGGAGCCGTTTTGTCCTCCGGGGAGCAGGCCATTCCATGGATCTACAGCGAAGATCTTTACCGGGTATTTGAATGGGTAATTGCCCATAAACTGGAAGGAGTTTATCATGCTTCTGCCGGGAATACGACCAATAAGGAACTCACAAAACTGATCGCCAGAACCCTGAAAAAAAGATTGTTACCTGCTGTTCCGGCTTTTGCAGTCCGGCTTTTGTTTGGAAAGATGGCCCTGATGCTGCTGCATGGAAATCAAGTCTCCAACGAGAAAATTCATTCCGAAGGATTTTCTTTCCTGCATGGAAATCTTAATTCAACAATTCAACGTATTTTTGGATAAACAAAAAACCCTTTGTCATCGACAAAGGATTTTTTTGCTATTAATCGAAAAAACAAGAGCACCCCTACTCCTGTTACTCAAATGAGTACTTTTTAAAAGGAATGACTATGAAAATCATTCGAACGAAACAAAGATGAAACAAGAGCTTGATTATTCGAAATCAATATTTTTAATATTTACGATACCCAAGCTCGAATCGAAGATGCTTAATTGACTGTAAATCAAAAGATTGAAAACATTAATTTAAGTAAAAAATTACAATGTCCACAGGATCAACAGATAGTTTAGTTCGTTTAATTTCTTCCCTGTCAAAGGCAGAGAAACGAAGTTTTAAGCTTTATGCGAATCGGAATTCTTCTTCTCCGGAAGAGATCAAGTACCTGCAGTTGTTTGATTTTATTGACAAGACAGAGAACTATTCCGACGAATTGGCGATTTCCAAGGTTGCTGGGTTAAAAAAGAGCCAGCTTTCAAATATTAAAGCCCATCTGTATAAGCAACTGCTGACAAGTCTGAGGCTTCAGCATGCAGCTCATTTGCCCACTATTGAAATCCGTGAATCGATGGACCATGCCCTGATCCTGTATGAGAAAGGATTTTACAACCAGGCATTGAAATTACTGGAAAAAGCCAAACAGCACGCGATCAAAATCCAATCGACCATTTTGCACCTGGAAATCCTGGATTTTGAGAAATTCATTGAGTCGCAGCACATTACACGAAGTGTTTCCTCGCGCGCAGACGAATTGACAGCTGAAAGCCGGGTTTTGAGCAAACATGTGCAGGGAAGCATCCAATTCTCGAACCTGTCCTTGCAGCTTTACGCCCTGAATGTAAAGGTCGGTTTTGTGCGGGACGAGAAGGATTACCGTTTCGTCAAGGAATTTTTTGCCAAGCGCTTACCTGAATACCATATTTCAGAGCTGAGCTTCGAAGAAAAGATGCATTTGTATAATGCGTACGTCTGGTACCACTACATTACGCAGGAATTCCTGATGTGCTTCAAATATGCCAGTTTGTGGGTAAAATTGTTTGAAGATCATTCGCATGTGAAAGACCATTACCGCGAAATGTACCTGAAAGGACTGTATAATTTACAGAATGCTTTATTTAACCTGAGAAATCACAAACGTTTGCTCGAATCCATCGAAAAGCTGGAAAGTGCGGACCTGGGAGACCGGGAAAACGAGAACATTGCCTTGCTGCATCGCATGTACTGGCTCACGGCGAAGATCAATTATTATTACCTGTGCGGGACGTTTTCGGAGGGGTTGGAAATTGTGCCGAAAGTCGAACAGTTTATCTCCGACCACGAAGACCGTTTGGATAATCACCGGATCATGATCTTATACTACAAAGTGGCTTGTTTGTATTTCGGAAACGGGGACAATAAAATGGCGATCAAGTACCTGAACCAGATCATTCAACTGAAAGATGTTTCCTTGCGGGAAGATATCCAGGCTTTTGCACGGATCCTGAACCTGATTGCGCATTTTGAATTGGACACGGATGATCGTTTGTTGGATTACCAGATCAAGTCCGTTTACCGTTTCCTCCGGAATATGGGTGATTTGCACGGGGTACAGCAGGAGATCCTGAATTTTCTCCGACAGCTTCCTTTTGCAGATGACCGCTCCCTGATGCGGGCATTCCGCATTTTGCATGGAAAGCTGGTAAAGTTGTCCAAATTGCCTTATGAAAAACGCCCCTTCCTATACCTGGACATCATTTCGTGGCTGGAGTGCAAGATCGAAAAACGGACCGTTCAGGAAGTTATCCGCGACAAATTCTTGTTGGAGCAGGAGACAGGTCAAAGTGTCTATTTCCCGGATTAGAAAAGGAGATCAGCGGATTAAAATCGTAGAAAAAGAATCAAATGACGAAAAATTAAGCAAAAAATACAACCCAAACTTGTCGGTTAAAAAATAAGTTGTACTTTTGATTACATATTCGTCAAATAAATGTTTAAATACTCAACAATTAAATGACCGGATTAAAAGTAGGTGATCGGATGCCTGATTTTCAGGGAAAAGATCAAAATGGAAAAGAAATATCGAACCGTGATTTTGCCAATAAAAAATTGGTGATCTATTTCTATCCGAAAGACAATACGCCGGCTTGCACGAATCAGGCATGCAGTTTAAGAGATTCGTACCAGGCATTGCAGCAAAAGGGGTATGCTATTTTGGGAGTAAGTATGGACACGGAAAAGATGCATACCCGGTTTATTGAAAAGTTTAGTTTACCTTTTTCATTGATAGCAGATACCGAACGGAAAATGATCGATGCGTTTAAAGTTTGGGGACTGAAGAAGTTTATGGGACGTGAGTACGATGGAATCCACCGGACGACGTTTGTAATAAATGAAAAAGGAATAATTACACATATAATAGAGAAACCAAAAACGAAAATTCACGGTGAGGAGCTATTAAATTTAGATTGATCCGTACATCGTAAGTAGTTTACGACCTACTGGTCATACATTTGCAGAAACGATAACAAAACGATTTAAAATTAAGCGATATGGCAGTTAAAGAAGTTAACCCGGAAAAATTGAAAGCACTTCAGCTAACTATGGAAAAGTTGGATAAGACTTTCGGAAAAGGATCTGTAATGAAATTGGGAGACAATGCAATTGAAGAAGTGGAGGTGATTCCTTCCGGTTCAATTACCTTGGATTTGGCTCTTGGAGTAAACGGTTATCCGAAAGGGAGGATCGTTGAAATTTATGGGCCGGAGTCTTCCGGTAAAACGACCCTGGCAATTCATGCCATTGCAGAAGTGCAAAAGCAAGGAGGTATTGCTGCGATCATTGATGCGGAACATGCATTTGATCAGTTTTACGCGCAAAAATTAGGCGTGGATGTAGAGAACCTATTAATCTCTCAGCCCGATAACGGTGAACAGGCACTGGAGATTGCAGATAGTCTGATCCGTTCGGGAGCGGTAGACTTATTGGTTATTGACTCCGTAGCAGCATTGACTCCGAAGGCAGAGATCGAAGGCGAGATGGGTGATTCCCAAATGGGATTGCAGGCTCGTTTGATGTCCAAGGCATTGCGTAAATTGACCGGATCGATCAACAAGGCAAAATGCTGCTGTATTTTCATCAACCAATTGCGCGATAAAATCGGTGTGATGTTCGGTAACCCGGAAACAACAACGGGAGGAAATGCTTTGAAATTCTACGCTTCTATGCGTATTGATATCCGCAGAGCAAGCCAAATCAAGGAAGGAGAAGATGTAATCGGTAACCGCGTGAAAGTAAAAGTGGTAAAGAATAAAGTAGCTCCGCCTTTCCGTAAAGCTGAATTCGACATCATGTATGGAGAAGGAATTTCCAAAGTAGGTGAGGTCATCGATTTGGGAGTGGAATTGAACATCTTAAAGAAAAGCGGTTCCTGGTTCTCTTATGGGGAAACGCGTTTGGGACAGGGAAGAGACTCCGTAAAAAATATGATTGCTGATAATCCGGAATTAATGGATGAATTAGAAGCAAAGATCAAAGAAGCTCTTGGTGCTACCGGCACTCCGGTGGTGGTAGACCAGGACTAACTGCATATCGTTTCCAATGAGTCCCGTGAGCAATTGCGGGACTTGTATTGGAAATCTCACTCATTGAAGGATATAGAAACACAGATACATAGCTGTTCACATGCTTGTTATTCATGAGTTAACTCAATAAGAGTAAAAACCACTATTTTCAATCCCGACCTAATTGAGAAATAACCTGGTCGGATTCTCCTTTCTAAGTTTCTGTGAGACCTATGTACTTAAACTTAGTACCTTCTCGACAATATTTCCTTACTTTTGCCCAAACTGAAGCAAATGGTATTATCAATGACCGGCTACGGAAAAGCAAGTGGTTCCTTCCAGGGGAAGAAAATCGTTGTGGAGATCCGTTCCTTAAACAGTAAAAGCTTAGATCTGAATATGCGTGCAATTCCGTTGTATCGCGAGATTGAATTGGAAAACCGTTCGATAGTTGCCGAATTATTGGACAGGGGGAAAGTAGAACTATCTATTTCTTTGGAGAATTCCGGGGATACGAAGAATTACGTGATCAATCGTGACCTCGCCCAGGCTTATTACAAAGACATCAAGGAAACAGCTGAATTATTGGGTGAACCTGCGGATGATATTTTATCTATGGTGTTGAGAATGCCGGAGATCTATTCCAATGAAAAGGAAGCACTTTCGGATGAGGAATCGACTTTTGTACAAAGCTTGGTAAGGGAAGCCTGCATGCATCTCAACGAGTTCCGGAAGCAGGAGGGAGACCAGTTGCGAAAAGACTTTGAAGGAAATATCCAACGCATAGATGAATTGTTGGCTGAAGTTCCGAAATACGAAACAGCACGTATCGAAGCTGTTCGCGAACGGATGAAAGCCGGCCTGGAAAAAATCACCAATATATCCATTGACCTGAACCGTTTGGAGCAGGAAATCATTTTCTACATTGAGAAGATGGACGTTTCAGAAGAGAAAATGCGTCTTTCAAATCACCTGAACTACTTTTTGGAAACCATGAACATTCCTTTATGCGGAAAAAAACTGGGATTCATCACGCAGGAAATCGGTCGTGAGATCAACACCCTTGGAAGTAAATCCTATCATGTGGAAATGCAGAAATTGGTCGTTGAGATGAAAGATCACCTGGAAAAGATCAAAGAACAAGTCTTAAATACCCTGTAACATGGCATTTGATTCGAGTGGTGGTAAGTGTGTGATCTTTTCAGCTCCTTCGGGTGCCGGAAAAACCACCATTGTTCAGTACTTGTTGGGGAAATTACCCGAGTTGGCTTTTTCCATTTCTGCATGCAGCCGCGACCCGCGCGGAGAAGAAGAGCATGGAAAACATTATTATTTTTTGGGAATCGAAGGATTCAAACAAAAAATTGATTTGGGAGAGTTTATAGAGTGGGAAGAGGTTTACACAAATAACTTTTACGGAACACTTGCTTCCGAATTGGAACGAATCTGGGGAGCAGGAAAAACCGTCATTTTTGATGTGGACGTTGTCGGAGGGTTGAATTTGAAAAAGATTATGGGAGACAACGCCTTGGCGATTTTTGTGCAACCACCTTCTTTTGAAGCCCTGGAAGATCGCTTGAGGTTCAGAAGTACGGAAACGGAGGAAAAAATCACGATGCGTTTAGCCAAAGCACAGATTGAATTGGCTCGTGCTCCCGAATTTGATTATATTCTCCTGAATGATGATTTGCAGAGAGCCTGTAAAGAAGCAGAAGCAGTTGTTCGCACATTTATTTCCTGAATTATGAGAGTAGGTTTGTATTTCGGAACGTTTAATCCCATTCATGTCGGCCATTTAGTCATTGCGAATTATATGGCCGAGTATACGGATATTGACCAGGTTTGGTTGGTTGTTACTCCTCAAAATCCCTTAAAACTCAAATCCTCTTTGTTGCCGGATTATCATCGCCTGGCAATTGTCAACGAAGCAATTCAGGATAACATCAATTTGAAAGCATCGGATATTGAATTCAAATTACCTCAACCGAATTATACAGCAACTACCCTGGCTTACCTGAAGGAGAAATACCCGAAGCATGAATTCTCACTGATCATGGGAGAAGATAACCTGAGAACGTTCCACAAGTGGTACAACCATGAGCATTTATTGACGAATTATAAATTTTATGTTTATCCGCGTGTGCTAACGATCCAGGAGGAAGAAGAAGTCCAGGAAATTGGCCATCACCCGGAAAACGGATTTAAAAATCACCCGAACATTATCATGTGCGAAGATGCACCGGTCATGAAAGTGTCATCAAGTTTCGTCCGGCATGCTATTAAAGAGGGAAAAGACGTGCGTTACCTGCTTACCGATCCGGTTCGCAAGTACATTGATGAGATGAATTTTTACCGTTAAGCCTTTTTGCTCTTAAAGAAACGAGCAATCTGTTTCCGGAAGAAAAACATCAGAATCAGGTAAGGGATTGCAATGAGGAATAAAATTCCGGAATTGATTGAAGAACCGAAGGAATTTTCGTCCAACTCACTTCCCTGCTGCGCCAACAATTTGCATTGAGAACAACCTTGTCCAAAAGCAAAATCCACAACAATCAGTGTGATTACCAATAAAAACAAGCGTTTTTTCATGAGAGTAAAAGTACAAAAGAAACGGATAGGTGGATGCTTTTGTTGGGGGATTTAACATTATTGAAGTTAGGAAATGCCACGTTACTTAATTGATTCGTTTTTTTAGCAAGTTAGTAAACTTACTTACAGGTTGAGTTTAATTAATTGAACGTCAGTATATATATATTGATACTCGTATCGTTACTATGTTAGTAAACTTGCTAACAGTTTGATCGCTGATCACAACAAATCCAACAAGTCCTTGCGACTCAACTGCTTCAGGGTACTCACATCCGTGTGGACCAAATCACCGACCAACTCTTGTTTGCGTTTTTGCAATTCCAGTATTTTTTCTTCGATCGTATTCGGAGTAATAAAACGCACGGCAACCACCTTTTTATCCTGACCAATGCGATAGGCCCGATCAATTGCCTGGTTTTCAACCGCCGGATTCCACCAGGGATCCATGAGGAAAACATAGTCGGCTTGCGTTAAATTCAATCCCATTCCACCGGCTTTGAGGCTGATTAAAAAGACCCGGATTTCCTCGTTTTCCTGGAAAGCAGTTACTACTTCTTTGCGTTTCCGGGTCTGACCTGTCAATAGGGAATAGGGAATCTTTCGTTCCTCCAATGCTTTCTCTATCAGGTTGAGCATCCCGACAAACTGAGAGAATACCAGGATTTTATGATGCTTCTTTTTGTCTTCAATTTGCTCCAGTAATTCCTGGATTTTGGCTGATTGATCTCCGTAGGAAACACCATTGTCATTAATCAGTGCAGGAGAATTGCAGATCTGCCGTAATTTGGTCAGGCCGGCGAGCACGTGCATACTGCTTTGCCCGTCCTGGAAATCGGGCTCACTCATCAGGTATTCTTTCAATTCCGTTTTGTACACATCGTAAACACGCCGTTGCTCGTGATCCATTTCGCAATAGACGACCATTTCGGTTTTTTCGGGAAGTTCCGTCGCAACCTGCTTTTTGGTCCGTCTCAACAAGAAAGGATGAATGCGTTTTTGCAATTCTTTTGCGCGCTGACCGTCCTGAAATTTGTCAATGGGAAGGGCAAAATGGTCTTTGAATTGTTTCAATGAACCGAACATTCCCGGATTGCAAAAGGACAAAATGGAATAGATGTCAAGTGTATTATTTTCAATCGGTGTTCCTGTGAGTACAAAACGCTGTTTGGACTGAAGCAAACGAACGGTTTTATAGCGTTTGGAATCCGGATTCTTAATCGCCTGACCTTCGTCGAGAATAACTGTATCAAATACAACATCTTTTAAATGGCGAATGTCTGACAACAAGGTTCCATACGAACTCAGCAATAGATCAAATGCTTCAAAACGATGTGCCGATTGAGCGCGCTTTGCTCCGTGAAGATCCAAAACCCGTAAATGTGGAGTAAATTTTGCGACTTCATCTTTCCAGTTGAATATGAGCGAAGTTGGAACTACAATGAGATGCACACCTTTTTTGACCTCCTGCTTTTTGGAAAGATAGGCCAATAACTGAATGGTTTTCCCAAGTCCCATGTCATCCGCAAGAATACCACCAAAACCAAAATCATTCAAAAAGTGCAGCCAGTGATATCCTTCCCGCTGATAATGTCTCAATTCCGTTTGGAACGTTTTGGGAAGTTCGATTTCGGGAATACGTTCAAAATGGGTGATCTTCTCCTTCAGATCTTCTATCTGCGTTCGAACCGTGCTGTCAATTTCTTCCGCATTGAACCATTCATCGATGAATTGGTAGGATGTTTTAGGAATGCGAATCACGTCGTCCACCAATTCTCCTTCCCTGAAAAATGCGGAGAATCGATCCAGCCAATGTTGCGGAAGCAAGGCCATTTGCCCGTCACCCAATTTTACATACCGCGATTTCTGAATAATGCTGCGCTGAATTTCTTTTAGTCGCACCCGGTTATCGCCCACTTTAATATGTGTTTTTGTTTCAAACCAATCAATTCCGCTAATGATCTGCACGGAAACGTTCATGCTCTTAGGAACGAGTTTCAGTTTGGTCAATTCCTGGAAACCGTGAATTTCGAGTTCGGCTTCATTCCAGGATTCGAATGCATTCAAAAACCAATCGTTTTCCAAAAACTGGCTTTTATGCAAATAGAAAAAGTCCCCGCCAAGCTGGTATTCGAAATCTTTGTGGAGGCGAATAATCTGACCCAAAAAGTTCACTTCCAGGTTTTCATCGCGCGGAATTTCAAAGGAATTACCGGTTTGATCGATCGTCAGTAATTTGCGTTTGGAGAGAATAGGAATTTCCACCTTTCCATATTCGATAATCGGGGTGATGTGAATGTAGTGTTCGCTATCTGTCAGATAAATGCGTTTCGCCTGAACAGTTGCCAGTTGAGTTTGTTTGATAAGGGCGCGGGTGGCCTTTTTGACATAGGAATAATTGATGCTTACCACGTTCTCAAGCGGGACCAGGAAACGTGACTGGAAGGCATCGAATTGCGATTGATGAATGATCAGTTTGTTGTGGTTTTTCCTGAAATAACTCAACGTCCTGAGGTAATTCCAGTTTTTAATGAGGTACAAATCCTGTCCGCGCCGGATAAACAATTCACTTTTCATTTTCACTTGATCGAAGGCAATTTTGTGATTATCGCATTCAATAAAACCGGTTATTTCATAAAACTCCTGGTTTTGGTTGACATCCAAATGTAAAAGCATCGGTTTGTCATGGATGCGGAGTATGAAATCGGTGTCTTTCGGCGGTTTGGTATTCCAGGCTTCGATTACGTCTAACGCTTCAAAAAGCGGCTTCGCAATCCCGATCGCCCGGACGACTTTCAAAAATGTTTCTTCATCAGTTGCCAGGTTCCGGTATAAATGATGCTTCGTTCCCAATATTCCCAAAGCAGTATACGCCTGGATCATTTCAGGATTTGTTTCCTGAAGCGCCAATTCCAAAGCATTCAGCGCCTTGATCGGTGATTTTATCTTACCCTGTTGGGTCAGGGCACTTTCGTTGATCTCAAATTCGAAGTGATTTTCATCTGAAAAAGCACGAAACAAAATATAGCGGTTCGGTAATGAAGCGTGTAATTTTTCCGGGGAAAAAGAAACAGGAGCCAGTTTGCGGTTCAATTCATCCAATTTATCCGGAGTCAGACGAATCAGTTCCGGATTTTTCGAGGCAACTTTAACCTGCCTGTTTTCATAGCTAACCTGAAAAAGTCCGTCCCATTTTGCCTCGTCTGAAATTCCATAAGAAAGCGCGACCTCCGAAATACGTTTTTTACGGTCTGTTTCGTCGAAAAAAACCCGGAAGTCTGCCAGTTCCATTACCCGGTAAAGCACAATTGCCTGATGATCACAGAGTTTTTTTCCATTCCCGCCACAGCTGCAGGCAAGAATAACCATTTGATTTTCCTGTGTCAGGATAACCTCGTGTTCGGCACGAAATCCGTAATGACACAAAAAAACACCTTTGTTAATGGAAAGTTCAATCGCGCGAACGGAATTCCCGCTAAAGCTCAACACGTTTATTGCAGAAGCTTCCGCATATTTCAGAAGGGTGCCGTAGTTCAGTTCATGAAAACCGGAATCCCGAAGTATGAACAATTCTTCACCGTCATGCGGGTCATCCATTTCAGCTGAACTTAACATGCAGTGAAGGTAGCAAAATTGTCCTTTATTCAGCTAATCCTTTTCGGCGATATACGGTACACTGCTCATTTTTGTAAGATCGAATAAAATTCGCTGAAATCGTTTGCAATGTTTTGAGATGATCGGCATTGGTACTGTCCCAATTTCCCAGTACAAAAAGATAATCGATTTCTCTCTTCTGATTGTGTTTGTTGGAAGGAGTCGTGAGAAATAAGGGGTTTTCAGTAATTGGTTTTCCTCCGAATTGAAAATCCGGCAGGTTTTGGATATTCCATAGCAAAGGAAAGTAATTCATCGTTGCTTCATAATTATCCAGGATAACCAACGATTTGTCAATTCCAAGGTAATTGGAAAAATGTGCCTGGGACCAGTAAGTGAAATTTAGAGTAGCAACTACGCTTCCGGGCTTTACATAATCAGATGCTTTGGCACAATTGATAGCAGTTGTATTATACTGATCAACGACGGAATCAAAGTATCGGACCCGTTTGAAGTGGGTAGCGAGAAGCAGTGTGAAGCAGATGAACATAAACCATTTGGCCTGTTTCATGCTGGAAATCCAGATGAGCAGAAAGAGAAAGAACAACAAGCCGAATCGCATAGAAATGATACTTGCGCTTCCATTGTTATCGGGCAATTTATATAAAAGCAACAACATGATCCCGGTCAGAAGCAACCACGTATCGTTGAGGCGAAAGAAAGCTTTCTTTTCACCCGAAAAGTGGTCGATTATTCGCAGGCTGATTCCACCGATAAGTAAAGCATAGAGGATATAGATCAGTTTTCTTGTAAGTGTGCTTTCAATTCCTTCATGGTAACAAATAATCGGGTTGAAATAATTCAGCCATTTCGTCAACTCTTCCGATGGAAGATAAATTTTCACGCCGGTATCGGGTCTGTTGGAAAAATAAAAGAACATCAAAACAAGCGGAATCAGTGAACTGACGAATAGTGCAAGTCCTTTTTTGAACTCCCGGATAAAAACTTCCCGGAATGTTCTTTTTTTCAGTAATTCGCTCAGGAAATTTGAGAACAGGAAACAAGCACATGCCAGCCCTGCTACGCTAAACATCAAAATATGGGAAAAATAGGTAAGCATGAAAAGAATGCTCAGCTGGGTGATCTTTTTCCATGAACCTGCAAGTGTTTGTTGGTGCCTGATCCAAAAGGAAAGGATTAAAAGCAACCCGATCAATCCAAGCGAAAAATTGTAAAATCCGAGGGAGAAAAGGAAATTGTAGCTTATCGGGAAAACCAGGTAACTAAGACCCAGATATTCCGGATTGATGGATTTAACCAGTCTTCTGAAAGCATAAGCTAACCCGAAGAAATACGTGATTAACAACAACTTTTCTGCCAGGTACGCGGGAAGGAATGTTTTGAAAAAGCACAAGAATACATGCCCGGTTAAATTCGGTACGATTTCGGAATTGAATTGAAAAAAGGAATTTAAATCAGAATGCAGAAGCATGTGATTGATCAGGTTGGCATTGTAAAGATGTGCAGGTCCATCCAAGCTTGGGAAAAAACGATGCGAGACAATGGGAAACAGGTTTGCTATACAAACTGCCAGAAACAGAAATTTTTCATACTTGGATAACCGGTTAAAAATTTTGTTCATGCGGTTAGTATTTTTTACTTTAAATTGTTTAAGGATGGTATAGAGTGGAAAATTACACATTTCCTTTCAGTTAATAAAAATTCGTTTTCAGCAAATAATTTAGAGATTGGATGGATGCAATTTCTGAGATTGAAAACCCGTTTCCCGTAAATGCAGATAGGTGTTTATCTCAGGAATAGTTTGATATTTGTATCAATTGATTATTCTATTTAATTTGGTGATCTTGAAAAATCGGAAAATAACAAACGGTATTGCATTTTTATTGATCACATTGGTCACTGTGATCCTCCAGTTCAAGCATCTGAATGAGATTCCTGCGTATACTCATACCTGGGCACAAAATGATCGTTTGGCACTTGCGAACGGGTTCGTTCGGAATGAGCTGAATTTTTTCAAACCTCAGAATTACATTCTCAATCACCAGTTTCCTAAAAATTGGTCCGATCCGAGCTATTCAACCATTACAGCGGTTGAATTCCCGATCCACGATTATGTTCCGGCAGTCTTTATGAAAGCTTTCGGGACCAATGAACCATGGGTCTTTCACACCTATATTTTGATCTACAGTATCGTTGGATTTTTCTTTCTTTACCTGCTGTCAAAGAAAATATGCGGTTCCGAAGTGAAAGCGGCTTTGGTCGTTGTTTTCGCCATTACATCTCCGATTTATACGTTTTACCAGGGCGGGTTTTTGCCGACTATTCCAAGCATTGCGAATACGATCATAGCACTTTACTGCTATGCGCTTTATTTTGAGGGAGGCAAGACGAAGTGGTTCAGATGGGCCTTGTTCTTTTTTACGTTTGCTGCCCTTGCACGATTTACTTTTGTCATTCCTTTCCTGTCAGTTTTGGGCTTCGAATTGATACGGATCTTTCAAAAGAAGGCCAGGTTCTGGCCAAATGTGTTGGCAGTAGGAGTTTCTTTCCTGGTCATTTTTGCGGCTCAATATTACAACAGCACCTTACGTGACACATACGGTTCCGACTTCCTGAGTCAGTTACTGCCTGCCGATAACTGGGCAGAAATGAAAAGTATTCTCGAACACATGTGGGAAGTGATGGTGTTGGGATACCTGTCTATGAAACACTATTTCCTGCTTTTCCTATTGATTGTACTGGTATTCATTGCATTACTTATCAAAGAAAGAAATTCATACCAGGTGTTTTCCTCCTGGTGGATCATCTTTTTGTTTTGGATTATCGGGGTATGTTTGTTCTGGGGTGCAATGACCAAACAATTCTACGCCCACGATTATTATTTCCTGGACACCTTCTATCTGCCAATCGTATTCTTCGTTGCCTTGTGTTTATCAGTCCTTCCAAAACCTCAGTGGTATTTCGGGGAAACTGTCATGGCATTATTTGTCATCTATTTCGGGATGCTGACATTCCGGGAAACGAGCGATTTTCAACAGCAAAGAAGATTCTTCATGGCGGGTGACCATTTTACGGGAACGGTGATGAACTTTGAAGGGTCCGATGAGTTTCTGAGTAAATCCGGTGTGGCGAGAGAAGACACGATTTTGGTGATTCATGCCTACGGTCCGAATATTCCTTTTGTACAAATGAACCGCATTGGCCTTGCTGTAGTAGGACATAATCCGGATGATATTGAAAGAGGATTGAACTGGAAATGGGATTACGTTGTTTTTCAGAAACCTTACTTCATGGAGGACGTGTATGCAATTTATCCGCAAATTCTTGAAAAAGTGGAGCCCATTGCAACGAATGAGAACCTTATTTTATGCAAGCGGAAGACGGATACCATTCCACAGTCACTCATGGAATTCATGGGTGTAAAAGCACCTTATAAAAAGATCCGGTTCAATTTTGAGTCTTCAAAGAAATCACCGGGCCTCGCGTTTGAGAAAGATTCCCGAGACAGCAAAAATCAGATTGGAGTAGTTGTTGAGAACGAAGTCTATGGTTTTGCACAGGACTTTACAAAAGAAGTGGGTCCGGATACAAAGGGAAGAGTGCTTAAGATCAACGGGAAATTCTTGCGTAAAAATGAACGTCCAATAGGAATTATTGTTGCGTATTCTACTGGAAACACACTGGCTTTCTATCAAACGATTGACTTGACGTCTGTATCGCAGGCAAATGAATGGACGGAAAAAGAATTCATTCTGTTCCTTCCGAAAAGATCATCAGTGAATGAGAAACTAAGTTTCTACATCCACAATGCCAGTAAGAACGTGGTCTTGCTGGATGATTTCGAATTTACATTTTACAGGAACTAGACCTTGGACCGCCTCATTGGAGGAATGAATATGGAAACATTTGTAAACAGGATTGTGAGTCATATGCACGAGCGCGCGCTGAGTTTTCAGACCGCCTGTATTGTTGTTCCTTCGGAACGGATGATTGCCTATTTACAGCGTGCTTTTTTTGAATTTTACCAGCAACCGATCCTGTCACCCAAAATTGTCACAATCGATCGGTGGATCCAGGATCTCAACCCGATTCCGGTGCTTGATAAAACCAGTTTGCTTTTTGAATTGTACGAACTGTTCCGGAAAGACCCGGTGGAAATTGAGGTGAATTCCTTTGATTCCTTTATGGCATGGGGACAAACATTGCTGAGTGATTTCGACGAAATAGACCGGTATCTGGTTCCGGCTGATCAGTTATTCAAAAACTTAAGGGATATCCGTGAAATTGAGAACTGGTCTTTTAACTCGGAAGAGCTTTCAAAAGGGCAAATTCAGTTCATGGCTTTTTGGGATAAGTTAAAACCCTACTATTTTGCATTGGAGGAACGATTGAAATCAAAATCGGTGACCACCAAAGGAAAGGCGTATCGCTACCTGGCAAATAACATCGACCTGGCTTTTGCAAACGACAAAGACATACAGTTTGTATTTGCGGGATTTAATGCGCTTTCGGAGTCTGAGATCTCGATCATGAAACAGCTTTCCATTATGGGAAGGGCGTCTATTCTTATGGACTCAGATGAATTTTATTTCAATGATGCAATTCATGAAGCAGGCCAGTTCCAGCGCGATTTGTGTAAGAGACTGGAATTGAAAGCACTGCCGTTTATTGAAAATCACCTCGGAACGAAAGAGATGCACATCCGGGTGGTGGAATGTCCGCAATTTACCTCACAGGCTCAGGTGGTTGGGAGTGAACTGAAAAAATTGAATTCCCGGCAATTGAATGAAACCCTGGTTTTGTTAGCCGATGAAAGTTTACTGAGTTCCATTTTGAAACACCTTCCGGCAGAAATCGGACAGGCGAATATTACGGTAGGTTTGCCTTTGCGGCAAACATCTTTGCGGTCTTGGGTAGATCTGATTTTCAGGTTGCAGGAATCATTTTTGAGAAGAGGAAATACAAGTATTTATTACAGGGATTTTATTCAATTTGCCCATCATCCTTTTATTTTAGGGGTTCTTTCTGCAGCAGAAAAGAAAGAAATCCAGGACATCGAATCGCGGATCATCAATCACAACTGGCACTTTTTGGACCGGAAGAAACTGGATCTGAGTGAGCGGTTATCGGAGCTAAACAGGTTGATCTTTGAACCCTGGAAAAACGACTGGCTGAGAGGAATTCAGGTGATCCAACAGCTGAATGAGAAACTGGATTTGTGGCTGGAAGAAAAGAATGAACTGGAGCGCGCGATCGTTCGCCGGTTTGCTCATTCGACCATAGTTTTGCAGAATATCATGAGTACTCAATCTCCGCAGATGAGTATTTCCTCGTTCCGGAACCTGTTCAATGGAAACTGGAGCAATGAAACCATTGCTTATTTTGGAAATCCGTTAGAAGGCTTGCAGATCATGGGATTATTGGAAACGCGTGGGTTGGATTTCAAACGTATCTTTGTTTTCGGATTGAACGAAGGATCAATGCCTCCCCAGAACGCCATCAACACCATTATTCCAATGGATTTAAGAAAGTACTTCGGATTACCGACTCCGCGTGAGAAACAGGGACTTTTTGCACACCATTTTTACCGTTTGCTGCACCAGGCTGAAGAAATGCTGATTACCTATTCGAGTGCTTCGGAATCGGTTGGATCGAGTGAACCGAGCAGGTACATTCAACAGATCGAACTGGAATTGGCCCAGATCAATTCGAATATACAGATTCAAAAATCGTTCTATACGGCCGGAAGCAAGGAAAAAGTCGGCACCACTTCGATTGAAAAAACAGAAGAGATCATCGACCGGATATACGAGGTGCTTGGCAGCGGGATCAGTTTCTCTATGTTGGATAAATTTATGGGTTGTCCGTTGGATTTCTATTACCGCTACGTGTTGCGTTTCGGAGAAGAAAATAAGGTGGAGGAAGATATTGAGAGCAGTACACTTGGAACGATTATTCATTATGTATTGGAGAACCTGTTTGCGCCATTTATTGATCGGTTTGATGAGAATGGAAGAAAGATCTCCGGGAAAGTGGTGACAGAAGAAGATTTGCTTCAAATGGAAAAGGAAGTTCCACTGCTGGTGAGCAGAAGTTTCGAATTGCATTTTTCGGAAGATCGGAATTCATGGCAAACGGGTACCAACCATATCAATTTTGAAGTGGCCAAGGAAATGGTTCAGAATGTCCTTCGAAGAGACCGGACCATTTTGAAAGAAAATCCGCAAAAAGCATTGTTCATACTCGGTTTGGAGCGAAGATTGGAAACAGTGGTCCCGATTGGATATGTATTTGATCCGAACAAACAGATTGAGGTTCGGCTTTCCGGTATTTGTGACAGAATAGACCAGTTTGACGGCATTCACCGCATTATTGATTACAAATCGGGAAGTGTGAGCCAGGATAAAGTGGAATTGAAAAAAACGGCTAACCAGGAAAGCTACGAAGAAGCAATTTTAACGAACCGGCGAAAAGGGAATTCTCAGCAGAAACACGTACTTCAATTGTTGATCTACTGTTATCTGTACTATAAAGAAACGGGGATTTTGACAGACCAGGCCGGTATTTTTTCATTCCGGTCAATCAAAGAAAGCCCGCATTTCCTGAAACTTCCGGAGGACATTCGTAAAGAGGACATTCCTGAATTCCTGGAGCGGATTTTAAAGCAAACCATTACAGATATGCTGGATCGAAGTGTTCCGTTTGAGCACAATAAGGATTCGAAGTTTTGTGCGTATTGTAATTGATTGAAAAGTATAATACGTAACTATTCCGGAATGGCGTTTTTCGAGCAAGTTAGTAAACTTACTTACAAGTAAAAGGTATGTTACAGAGAATGAGTCGATTAAACAAATTTGGTTAGCATGTTAGTAAACTTGCTAACAAACCTATCGAATTATCGAATTTCAATACAAAAACCCTTCTTTTTTGTAACATTTGCAAAAATTGCACTTTAATCCTAAAACTGGGGATCATGCAACTAAAATTCACCACGCTTTGTATTCTTTCGTTCCTGTTAACAGGCTGTTTGGATAATAAAGCTCAAGTTAAAGGCAAATTGAATTTACCTGCTTATGAGGAACTGATTGCATCTGTGGAAAAGCAACGCCTGGTTTTTCAGAAAGCGTACAATGAATCGGATGAATCGGATCGAAGCGAAATAGAGGAAAAAGCGGGGTCCTATCTTCTGGAGAAAATTACCGGCGATTTTTTTGACCAATGGTACGGAACCGAATGGGATTTCAATGGAACAACACGTACTCCGCGAAAAGGAAAAATTGCCTGTGGTTACTTCATTACCACAGTGCTTTCCGATGCCGGGTTTAAAATTCCGAGAACCAAATGGGCCCAACAGGCTTCGGAGTATTATATTACCCGGATGACTTCCGAAGTAAAACGCTTCAGCAATCAAACGCCTGAAAGCATGAAAACGTACTTCCTTAAACAAACGGATGGACTTTTCGTGGTTGGTCTGGATAGTCATGTGGGTTTTGTTTACAAGTATGGGGATGAGGTGACCTTTACTCATGCCAGCTACTACGATCCGAAAATTGGTGTTCAAACGGAGGAATTGACCGGTGAGAATCCATTCGCCAAATCAGCTTACCGGGTTGTTGGCCGCATTTTGAATAAAGAAATGGTTCGAAAATGGATTTTGGGTGAGGCCTGGAGTGAATAATTCGATAAGCAATTTGCTAAACCACCTTCAATTTCAAGACTAAAAAATTGTAAATGAATCCGTTACATGCTTCTGTAAGCTTGTTAGTAAACTTGCTTACAAAGCTAATTTGTGTTCAGGAAATTAGCGCGCTTCGTTCTTCAGCGCCTCATCGATCCCCTCCAAATCCGCATAAAATTCATCCCCGAAAGCCCGAATCAGCGGTTCACGCAAAAATTTATATACCGGAACGTCCAGTTTTTCTCCACATGCACATGCCGGTTTGCAGATGTCCCATTCTTCGTAATTTAATGCAATACCTTCGCTTAGCTTCTTCACACGGATCGGGTAAAGATGACAGGAGATCGGTTTTTTCCAGGTCGTTTTCCCCGATAGATACGCTTGTTCGATGGCACATTTGGTAATACCCTGAGCATCGAAATAAACAAACGCGCATTCCTTTCCCTCCACTAAAGTCGTTGCCGGTTCATTCCAGGCATCAACATAAAAAACCCCGGATTTTTGTATGGCTTCAATTCCTTCAGGACGCATGAACGGGACGACATCATCCAGGATATCTTCCAGGATATCTACCTCTTCAAAAGTAAGTGGAGCTCCGCCATCTCCTTCTACACAACAGGCGCCCTTACAGGCGTTCAGGTCGCACACAAATTTACGGTCGAATACTTCCGTGGAAATCAATTTATCAGCTATCGCTACGATCATAAGACAAGTTACTTAAAGGAATTGACAAGTTCAATTAAATTCGTGAATTGAGCATCCGCAAGGATCAATCTAGGGTCGGGGTGGTGTGTTTTTTCGGGAACGCAAAAAACAGTCATTCGTGCAGCTTTACCGGAAATAATCCCGTTTAAAGAATCTTCAATAACCAAACAGCGTCGTGGATCCAGATCTAGCTGTTTTGCAGCTGTCAGGTAGACTGCCGGATGAGGTTTTCCGAATAATTCGTATTCGGCAGAATGAACGGTTTGAAAGAAATGGCGGATGTGAAGCGTGTCCAAAATACAGTTAATCAATACTTCGTAAGAAGAAGTTGCCAATCCGATTTTCAGGCCTTTTGAGGCAAAAAATTCCAGGGATTCAACAACACCCGGCAATGGAGTTGCACGTTCGGTCAATAATTCGATCATGCGCTGCACAATGGCATTCTCTACCTCTTTTACGCTTACCTCAGGCCAGGGAGAAACATGGTACCAGTATGCGGTCACTTCATCGATCCGTAATCCGACAGTTCGTTGAAAATCTTCCCGGGTGAGCGGACAACCAACGCTGCGGAATACATCTTCCATGGCAATTTTCCACAATGGTTCGGAATCCGTCAAAACGCCGTCCATGTCATAGATCACACCGTCAAAATTGCTTAGGTTCATTTTTTCTTCTCCGTCGGTTTAATGATGTACATGTTGCCTCCACCCACTATTTTCTGGCGTTCATCCGCAACGTATATCTTCCCGTTCGGATGGACAGCAATAGCTTCTTTTTGGGTAATCGGAAGCAGGGTTTGGTGGGATTCGTATTTTGCTCTTCCGTTTTCAAAACTGTGGATGATCACACGATTGTAAGTCAGCAGGTATAGTTTGTTGTTTTGGATGTCGGCCGAAGTAGCTGCATCTCTGAACCAATCGCGTTTTCCCAGGATCATGTAATACTTCTTTTTGGCTTTATACGTTCCCGGTTTGGCAGGAAGTGCATACACAAAACATTTTCCGTCAAAAGGTTCTGCCCGGCATTTGGTAAACAGGTACAATGAATCATTGTAAAAACTCATGGCCTCACAATCAAAGTATTTTCCGGACAATTTCGGAGGGAAATCTTTTTGTTCCGGGTAAGAGAACTCGATGAATTTCGCCTCGACGTCCTGGTTGTCGAGCACTTTTTTCAAACTCACTTTCAGGATTTTTAAATTGGTTCGGGTGTTGTTATTATTTCCAAAATCGCCGAGGTATAAATGACCTTTCTGATCGGTTGTGATGTCTTCCCAATCGGTATTTTCTGAGTTTGTAACCGTAATTTTGTGACGAATGCTTCCATCCAGGTTCAACACGAAAATTTTGGGGTCGTTTCCACCGTCGTTGTGTGCAATCAGGGTGCTGTCATTGACAAAAACCCAACCTGATATTTCTTTCAAATCTTTCGGGAGACGATTCGTTTTTTGTATCGTTGCCGAAACAAGAACCAATGTTGCCAGTATGAGCACAGCTTTTCGCATGGTGCAAAAGTAAGAAGAATGTTAGAATGAAGGGAGTTTACTGAAGTAGCAAAATAGGAAGATCGGTATATACCTATATTCCGAGCTCGGAATTTTAATTCAGAACAGCTTCTACCCAGGATTTACCCCATTCCGCAGTTTCAGCTTCAGACCACAATTGTGGATAGAAAATGCGTTTCTGGAAACGCGGAGGAAGGTATTTTTGCCAGTTGGTTCCACCTGTTGCAGCGATATCACCTTTGTCTTTCTGTAAATAGCGTACAGCAGATTTGTAATGAACCAAGGGCCAGTTAATGTTAACATTCACGTCATTCTGTTTCAACACATGAATAACTTCAGGGAGTTCCTGGTCCTCTGCAGGCAAACGCAAATAACACTGCCACAAATTGTCATTCCGCAGCTTTTCACCCATCTGGATAAATTCATCCCTGTAGCGATCTTCAAATTGGGTCAATGTCAGCGTTTTCTTACCTGTTTCAATATCGGTCGCTCCCTCCTTCCAGTAAATATTCTCAAAAAGCTCGGCAATCGGTTCTTTCCCGGTATATTTTGCACGGTGGTCTTTGTGGACTAATTGGAGGAAATCCGTAGAATGAATCTCAATTTTTCGGTATTGTGCCGACTGGAAACCGGATGCAGGAGCCAATGCCAATCTGAATTTTAGGAATTGTTCGCGTTGCATCCCGTCAACCATGATCTCAAAACTTTTCGTCAGAGCTTCAAAATAACGATTGATTCGTTGAACATGTTCTATGAAGAAAGAGGCGTCCAGATTCTTGCGATCTGAAATCTGCTGGAATTCGTGAAGGCATAGTTTGAAATACAATTCTGTTACCTGATGGTACATCAAAAAAACAACTTCATCCGGAAAATCGGTATATGTTTTTTGAAGGGACAACAAGGTGTCCACTTGAACATAATCCCAATAGTTTGGCATTCTTGAATACAGCAAACTATCGAGGTATGCCGCTAAATCCTGACCTTGTGCATCATACTTCGCTTTAAGAAGAGTAATTCTTTCTAAGATTTCAGGAGTTAATTCCATAGCTTTTTCCAGATTTTAGGTAGCAAAGATATGCGAAAGCAATGTATTAATCATGAACAAAAACGTTAATATTTGAACATTTTACCCTTCCCATCATTTTGTTGACTAAATATTTAGCCTGCCAATCGATTTACTATTTTGCTTTTACCAAATCATGCTTCAATCCGGACCATTCAACCAGGTGTAATTTAACGGATCCTACCGGAATTTTTGCTTTAACCAGGATCGGAATGCGGTTTTCATCTTTTGTAACCCAGAAATTTAAATCATCCTGCTTTTTGAATACCCGTCCTGTTTGAACCACCGGAGCAAATTTCATACAGTTGAATTTCCCCTTGCGGATGGAAACTTTTTCATCACCAAGGTATTTCACTTTCAAAGGCCAGATCTCATCGTCCATGAAGCACTTGAATTCGAAAGTATCACCCACTTTTGCAGATTTGAAGTTCAGGGTTCTGGCGTAATAAAAGGAGGAAATCATATCCTGTATTCCGGATGGGGTGGAAAAGTCCTTTTCACCGTTATGTACTTTTTGCTTGTCTTGCTTGAATGCATAATCCTGGGAAAGTTTATATCCGCCTTCTTCAACGCGCCGAACAAATTGCCAGGGAAAAATCCCTTTTTTGTCAATGTAACTTTCGTATACATCATTTACCTTATAAACCGCATTGAATCCTCCCAATGTCCGGCCGGTTCCTTTGATGTGATATAATTCCCTTGTTCCGTTTCCTTTTTTGCTGGTTTCTTTGACCTCAAGAACAGCTTCTCCGGCATCGATAAATCCGTATGTGATGCGGTAGCGCAATTTTTCTCCAGTCTGGAATGAATTGTTTGAAACAGTTGGCAATGCAACTTCCTGCATGCTGCACGTCAATCCAACTACTAAAAGGACTGCTGATGAAATGATCAAACGTGTTTTCATAACTTAAATATTCTATTGTTGGAAACCCAGCTACAAACTAAATGCCAAAGATTACAGGTTCGGCCTTTATTAGTAAATAATTCATTTACAGTGAAAAGATACATTTTTTTAGAAAGAATCAAAATACCTGAAATCTGGTATTGAGGTAGATGAATGTCGCACTTACTTTTGTGACCAAATTAATTCCTATGAAAAAGACCGCACTCGGGATATGTGTACTTGCTTCAATCACATTTACGGCATGTAAGAAAGATAAAAAGGAAGATGAAACCTCGACGGATCAATATGCGCAGCAAAAGACGGATATTAAAAAAACGTACGCCGATATGGCTTTTGCAGTGTACAAGGATTCCTATACCTCAGCAGTAACTTTGCAAACAGCATGTCATACTTTTGCTGACAATCCATCCCAAGTAAACCTGGATGCTGCGAAACAAGCTTGGCTGGATGCACGTGAAATTTATGGCTTAACGGAAGTTTTTCGGTTCGTTGACGGGCCGATTGACAATACAAATGACGGACCTGAAGGTCTGATCAATGCTTGGCCAATGGATGAAAACTATGTGGATTATGTAGTTGGCGAACCGAATGCGGGAATCATTAATGATGTGGCAAATTATCCGGCTATCGACGCTTCTACGATCGTTCAGGCGAATGAATTCGGTGGCGAAACAAAAATCTCTTCCGGGTATCATGCGATTGAATTCCTGTTATGGGGTCAAGATTTAAGCGCTGCTTCTGCAGGACAAAGACCATATACCGATTACGTGGTCGGAGGCGGAGGAACTGCCGCAAACCAGGCACGTCGAGCAACTTATTTGAAAACAGTAGTTGATTTATTGGTTTCGGCTTTGGCACAGGTAAAAAATGATTGGGATCCGGCAATAGCTGGAAGTTATTACTTCACCTTCCAGGAATTGGATAACCAAACAGCATTGCGAAAAATGTTCAACTCCATGCGTGTACTTGCGGGAGATGAATTGGCCGGAGAGCGTATTTATGTTGCATATGAAAATCAAAACCAAGAGGACGAACATTCTTGTTTCTCGGATAACACGCACAGAGATATTTATTTGAACGCCATGGCTGTTGAAAATCTGTACAAGGGAAATTACGCTTCTCCTTTTGGAAATAACATAAACGGATACTCTTTGGAGGATTTGGTTGGTACGATTGATGCTGCAAAAAACACAACAGTAACTGCTCGTTTTGCGGCTACAATGGGATACATCGCTGCAATGTACCACCCGTTTGACCAGGCAATCGTTTTACCTGCTGAACGTCCTAAAGTATTGGATGTGGTAACTTCATTGCAACAAGAACAAGCAGATTTAGATGCTGCAGCTGCAGTATTCGCAATAACCTTTTAATAATGAAACAGTTATTCCTGATCGGAATCGTTTTACTGATAGTGGTTTTTTCCTGTAAAAAGGAAGAGACCGCTATTGTTTCTGCTTATAGCGACGATTCAACATTGGTGGATTTGGCCGGGACGTGCAGCACGGGAGATCAAACTTCCTATGCTTTTTCCTACCAGATCAATGGATTGACCTCAGCTCAGTCACTGATGTTTTATGTAGGGAATTCTTTTTTTAATCAAAGTTGGGTCCAGGCCCCTTCTTCTACCACGGCAAGGGATGGACTTGGTCCGTTATTCAATGCGCGGTCTTGTTCGGCTTGCCATTTCAGGGACGGCCGGGGAATGCCTCAGGCCAATTCCGGGTTCTTATTCAGATTGGGAGCGGGTTCCGATAATACTCCGGATGCAATTTACGGTGGACAATTGCAGGATTTTTCTCACAACTCCGTAACTCCGGAAGGAAGTATGGGAATTACCTATGTGGAAGAAATCGGGTATTATGCCGATGGAACAAGCTATTCCTTGAGACGGCCTGTTTATACCGTTGTCGGACAAAGTTACGGTGCGATGCAGGGGACGACCGGTATTTCCCCGCGAGTAGGTCAGCAGATGATCGGATTGGGTCTCCTGGAATTGATCTCCGAGTCGGATATTTTGGCATATGCCGATCCAAACGATGCAGACGGAGACGGGATTTCCGGTGTAGCGAATTATGTAACAGACGCCGTTTCCGGAAATCTGGTAATCGGTCGGTTCGGGTGGAAAGCAAATGTGGGAAGCATTGCGCACCAGGTGGCCGGTGCTTTCAACGGAGATATCGGAATTACAAGCTCTTACTTCCCGAATGAAAATTACACGGCGAACCAACCCGCTTGTGCCGGTTTACCGAGTGGAGGTACCCCGGAAATAGAGGACAATGACTTAAATGCGGTCATTTTGTATGCAAGAAGTTTGGCAGTTCCCAAAAGAAGGGATGTGACCAGGGGAGAAGTAAAGTATGGAGCGCAATACTTTAAGTCGCTTGGCTGTATCTCTTGTCATAAAATGAATTATACGACCGGTTTTGGAGGTGATATTGCACCATTGAAAAACCAAAAAATAACTCCTTATACAGACTTGCTGCTTCACGATATGGGGCCAGGTTTGGCAGATAACGTTCCGGATCATTTGGCTTCGGGTTCCGAGTGGAGAACACAGCCGCTTTGGGGGTTAGGTATGATCTCGTTAGTGAATGGACATACATATCTGCTCCACGACGGAAGAGCAAGATCCATAGAAGAAGCTATTTTATGGCACGGTGGAGAAGCTGAAAAGAGCAGGGAAAAATACAAGAAACTTCCGGCTACTCAGCGCGGATATCTGCTTGCCTACCTGCGCTCTTTGTAAGCGCGAAAATCGTAATTACAAGACTCGTATTTCAGTTCGTCTGTTCTGCGCTTTGCCTTGTGGTGTGGAATTGTCTGCTACCGGATTACTTTCCCCGAAACCTTTGGCAACCATTCGATTTGCATCAATTCCCTGGCTGATGAGGTAATTCTTCACGGATTCTGCTCTTTTTTGAGACAGGATTTGATTGGCATTTTCTTCTCCATCGCTGTCGGTATGGCCGTCAATGCGGATTTTGAGGTCTTTTTTGCGCTTCATGATCTCTACCAGGTTTTTCAAATGGGTATAGCTCACAGCTTTCAAATCTGCTTTTGCCGGTTCGAACTGGAGATTGGTAAACGAAAAAGTGGTCCCCGGATCATACTCAATCACCAATTCCGCTTCTTCGAAAAATTCACCGGGCTTTACAGCCGGAATTTCCATCGTGTTGTATTCGATTTCATCTCCGATACTTTGGATACGGATATCGTAAATCTCATTACTCGGAAGTTGAATAAGGAACTGCCCGGCCTGGTTGGTTACTCCCGAAAGGGTTTGTTTGGATTTTTGACCTACAAAGAGAACCTTATCGTTCGGGTAAGGTAGCCCGTTGAATCCTTTGACACTTACTTTAACAGGAGCTTTTACGACTTGTGCCTGTATTCCGAAAGAAAGAAATACAAAACAGCATGAGTATATCAGTTTCATAACATTGTTTTTATTCTCAATGTCGGGTTTTGGAAAAAGTAACAAGAAAAAGCGCAGCTTTTGAAGACCAAATCATGACAAACGTCAGTGCGGAAATGATTTGGGAGAAGCGCAGCTTTTGAAGACCGAATCATGACAAACGTCAGTGCGGAAATGATTTGGGAGAAGCGCAGCTTTTGAAGACCGAATCATGACAAACGTCAGTGCGGAAATGATTTGGGAGAAGCGCAGCTTTTGAAGACCGAATTATAATCTCTTGTGATAGAGGCAAAAAACATAAAATGAAAAGCCCCGACATCTGTCGTCGGGGCTTTTCATAAAGAGATTTATTCTAGTTCTTAATCACTTTGGAAGTCGTTTCTTGAACCTCGTTGGCAATGCGTATGAAGTACATTCCTGAGGCGTATGTAGACACGGGGATTTGGTATGAACTCATTTGATCAATCAAAGTGTTTGACACCAATAACTGCCCGGCTCCATTGTACAACTGGATTGCTGTTCCCCGCGTCAATCCCTGGTCGCTCAGGATATGGATCATTCCTTGATCCGGATTGTAGGTAACCAGGTAATTAATACTTAAATCTTCCAAGCCAAGGCCACAAGTTGTCATGATCTGGATAGGGAATGTTACCGTATCTGCTCCGCAGGAATTCGACGTAATTAATTGAACGCTTGCCATTCCATCCGTATCAAAAGTAACAGTGGGTGAGGAACTGTTCGACGTAGCCGGTGTTCCGCCCGGGAATGCCCAACTGAAACTGTCCGCATGTGAGGAATTACTTCCGTCAAATGTGACAGAGGTCGGACAGGCGATTGTACTATCAATGAATTCAATGGAAGCGACACTTGGATCATCCACATTGATAGTGATGGTCGTTGAATTGCTGCACGTTCCGTTTGTACCGGTAATTGCATAAGTAGTTGTTGCAGTTGGATTTGCCGTTACGTTGTTACCCGTTGTAGCAGACAATCCGGTAGCCGGAGACCAGGTAAGCGAGCTTGCGCCCGAAGCGGTTAAAGCAGTACTTGCTCCGTTACAAATGGTATTGTTTCCACTTACGCTAATGGTTGGTGTCGGATTAACCGTAATCGAAACGAATGCGGAGTCAAACAAGGAACATCCGCCTCCGATGGTATATAAAATGGCATCGTAAGTTCCCGGTGTTGCATAGGTTACGGAAGCCGTCGGAGCAGAGGGAAGTACAGTTGGTGTTCCCCCTGGGAAATACCACAACAGAGTATCCTGGTAAGTACTTCCGGCAGCATCAAAACTGATGGAGTTTCCGGAACAAATGGTCAATGCACTCGGAGTAATGACTGCCTGAGACGGAGTGTTTGTCAGGAACGGGTGAACGTATAATGAAGCGCTCAGATTCCACGATCCCGCAGTAGTATATTGATACCAGTTATTATCCGATTGCTGTTCCCAGATTGCAGAAGGTGTTGTTTGTCCGGCAGAATTACTCACAATGCTTAAGGTATCTTTCACGCCCGCGGTCCATTGTAAATTCGTTAATCCTACGGAAACGAAAAATTTCTTGGAAGCGGGTAAAGTAATGGGATTATTGACAAAACTGGCTTCGGTATAGAATCCACCGTTTACATCGCTCATAATCTGGCCCATTGTCAGGTTGGTACTTCCCAACAGCGCTCCCGGAGTACCACTTGTCCCGTCATAAACGTTTATCGGTACAATTTTGCTTGGTGTTGCGGAATACGCCAATCCGAAAGCGACCCAAACGTTGTTCAGGATCGTATTTGCTGAAGCAGAGGCGTCAAAGTACATGGCCTTTTGTTTGTCTAAATAGACATTCATTCCGTTGATCCAGCCGTCCGCACCAACCGTTGCACCGGTGTAATAATTGGAAGGAGTCCATGCGCCCGGTGTAGGCAAATTGATTTTCTCACAAACGGCGGCGGCACTTACTACAATGTATCCTGTTTTGGTTTCGGTGTCCGTGCCGTTCGCATTGGTTACTGTCAATGAAACGTTATAAGTTCCGGGTGTATTGTAGGTAATGGACGGAGGATTCTGGCCGTTGAAAGTTGCCGGGGTCCCGCCAGTGAAAGTCCAGCTCCAGGAAGTTGGATTGTAGGTGCTTAAATTGGTGAAAAGAACAGATCCGCCTGCACTGATTGCCGTGAAATTGGCACTGAAGTCCGCAACCGGCGGATTGTTAAGAGTAGCAGCCACACAAGCCATAGCAGCAGCGGCATCAATCCGTCCGCTTCCAAGCTGACCGATGTAGGAAGGGTTCTGAGCATCAATATTTGCAGCAGTTGAAATCAAACAATTGATTAAATCTGCGTTCGGCATGGTTGGATTGAGTGATTTCATCAAACCTGCCAAACCTGCAACCATGGGAGAAGCCATCGAAGTACCGGATTTATTTCCGTACGTATTCCCGACGGTTGTACTGTAAATGTTATTTCCGGGAGCGGACACGTCGATCCAGTTTCCGTAATTTGAAAAGCTTGCTTTCGTATTCGTACTGGTTGTTGCAGCCACAGAAACCACATTGTTGTAAGCTGCAGGGTAAAATTGCGTATTTACATTGTCGTTCCCGGCAGCGGCGATCAGGATACAGCCTTCACCGGCCGCATAGTTTACGATATTTTGAGCGGTGGTTGATGAGCTTGGTCCTCCCCAACTCATATTGATCACATCCGCACCACTTACAGCAGCATAAACAATTCCGTCGTATCCGTTGGTAACCTGGCCCACAGTTGTGGTGGATTTTACACACATGAGTTTACAGCTGAAACCGATGGAAGCCACGCCGACACCGTTGTTGGATCGTGCGGAAACAATTCCAGAAACATGTGTTCCGTGATCAAAAGATGCACTCGGCGGATTGGGATTATTGTCATTACTGGCCACATCGTACCCGTTGATATCGTCGATGTACCCGTTATTGTCGTCATCGATATTGTTTCCGGCAATTTCACCGGGATTTACCCATAAATTGGGTGAAAGATCTGCGTGTGTGCGTTCAATGGCATCATCAACAATTGCTACAACCACGTTACTTCCCGTGGAAAAATAATTCCAGGCTGCGGGAGCATTGATATTGGATAATCCCCACTGGGAACTGTAAGAAGGATCGTTCGGAGTCAAGCACATCCGATCGAGCGGTACCTTTTCGGCATATTCTATTCCTTTCAGGTTTTCCAATTCTTTGATGCATCTTTCAACATCCTGGATAGATGAAAATTCCAGCAAATAAGTACGTTGCAAAATGTCCGAATTTTTCGCTGCCGCAAAAGGTTTGGAAAGATTAATAAACCCATATTTGGAAGCAATTTGCTCCAGTCCGGGAATGGATTGAAGCGGAATTTTAGCGGGGTTTTCCTTGAGTGGTTGGGAGATCCGTACGGTATTGTCCAATTTGAACCAGATTTTTCCGTCCTGGTAATTTAAATGCGCAGTTTGGGCAAATAAACCTAACGGGATCAGTGCCAATAGTGCAAGTAGCTTTTTCATAAGTAATAGTTTAGCGAATGCAATTTACGATTAAAAAAACGGATAGCAAATTAAATTTCAGGGGATTGGAAATGAAGAACCAACTGTTTTTTCGAATGCAGAAAATCCGTCAAAAACACTAATTTAGAATCGTCAATAGTTCATATATGAAAATCGTCCGCTTTAAAATTCTTGTGGTTTTTTTAATCTCCTTTTTAGTGGGAGCGGTTTTTTACGGCTTAAAATGGTCGGTTCAGGAAAGTATCATTTTCTCGTGGCTGACCTTCGGTGGATTATACATTTTGGAGAGTGTCATTTCCATGGTCCGTATTCCTTCGGCATCCATTATGTTGCGCGCAAAAGAAGAAGACCTGGGAGTTTGGATGCAATTCATTGTATTGGTTATGACCTGTTCCACCGCGCTGATTGCCATTATTTTCTGGAACAGTGACAACACGATTCATTTCAGTAAACACAGCACGATTCACGAAATTTTCTTTATTGCTACGGTCACACTGGCCTGGATGGTACTGCATCTTTCCTTTACATTCCGTTATGCACATTTGTATTATGGAGATGAGAAATACGTCAAACATGCACGCGGACTGGATTTTCCCGGAGAAGATCACCCGGATTATTTTGATTTCGCTTATTATTCCTTCACTATCGGGATGACGTTCCAGGTGTCGGATGTGGTGATCAAATCCAAAGGATTGCGCAGGTTGTCGTTAGCCCATTCCCTGCTTGCGTTTTTTTTCAATACCATCCTGATCGCCATCACGATCAATGAGATTATCAACATTTGATTATCCGCCAACCGGTGGCAGTGGAATTTCCTCTTCTTCAGGCTCGGGGAAAACGATCGTGCGCTCCAGTACATTGGTAGGAACAAACGGCTGACTCGTTAAAGGAAACAAATCCATTAATTCTCCGCTGTAATAGAACTCATAGCACAAACCTCCAAAGGTGTATTCTTTATCACCGACTTTGAAAGTGGAACCTCCCACTGACGGATTTTTCTTAGGCTTGCTTTTTTGGAAGCCCAGGTTGTACAAAGTCCCGAGAATTTCGGGTCTGTAAGCCAAAGTGTATCCTTCTTTTTCCCAATGAGACTGGAATTGACGCAGGAAAAATGCGGTATATAAATAGGAATAGAAGTGATCTCCGCCTTTCATCAACCGTTGAATGGTCAAATGTTTGTGTGCTTCAATCGTGTCATTCACCAATTCCGGGAAAGAATCTTTGACATTCAAACATTTCTGGTAATAATCTCCCGGGTAGAACGGGCTCCATTTTTCATATAAATTTCGCTCGATCTTCAATGCGGTATTCTGAAGAATCCCCGTTACGCCGTAGCCACGATTCGTTGTAAGGATCAAGCGGTTATAAGGAACAACATACTTCTTGAATTGTTCCCTCGAAGAGTTGAACATGCGGATTTGCTCTCCTACCAAACACATGACGATCAGGCGCGACTCCACACCGGTAATGCGCGAAACGGAATCGATCGCAGCACTATCCGCTCTCACTACCCGGCAAAACTCCTTCCATTCACGGTAATTTGCCCACGGATAAACAGAAAGGGAAGCTTCGCTGGATTCGGACTGAATGCGCTTTAATTCCTGCTGGTAACCCTTGTGTTTTTTCATGCGGAGATTTGCCGCATCCAGCATACGCAAGGCAATGGTGACATCTCCCGAGCGTTGGAACGCATCCAGAATAATCTTCGCATTGTGCGGATAATATTTTGCCAAAAGCCCGACATTTTGGTACATCTGGCGTTCCTGTTTTGCAAAAGTCAAACTATCCGTCTGGAACCCCTGGTTGTACTTGCCGGCCATCTCGGAGAAATACCTGCTGTTCAAATCCACATTTCCACTGTCGTTTGTCCATTTGAACTTGGCGGCTAAGGCAACGCCGATCAATGCCATAGCGAACAATGCCAGTAAATGAATCACGCCAAAATAACCGCGGCGCAGCCATTTTCTGAATTTACTTCTGGGTTTTTTAATGGTTTCAGTTTGTTGTAGGACTGGAGAGTCAGCGTGTTCCATCGATGGTCTAATTTGATGCAAAAGTAAAAATCTGTTGCGAAAAACGAACACAATTGCCCGCAATCCATTGAAAATGATTTCAGTCAGTGGATATAACTAAACGAAAAGAGGTTTTGGATGAGTGATTTTGAAGATGGATTGAAAGGATGTTCCCATATGAGTCAGTAAAAACGGAATAAGCACACGCCGTGCTAATTCGAACGGATTTTCCTGCGGATGAAATGAATTTTATTATTGATTTGTTTACCTTTCCAACTTCTGAACACAACCGATAAATTCAGCGATGGAAAAACCCCTATATGATCCTTTGGAAATCAAAAAAGAGCTTGCAGTTCTCTATAAGCATTTTCCGGAGGTCAAACGCCTGCTGCGAACCTTCGGTTGTGACGCACTAACTGCAGAAGACTTGTTCCAGGAGGCATTGATTATCTACCTGCGTAAGAAAAACGATCCCGATTTTGAGTTTCAACTGGCTCCGATCCATTTCATCAAGCAAACCTGTAAATTATTGTGGTTCAATGCGTCCCGCAAAGAACAAAAGCAGGGTGCTCGAAGCCTGGAAACCGACCTGGAAGACATTTCCGATCCGTGGATGGAAAGGGAATTGCAGTACAAGCAATTGGAATCTGCTCTGACGAAAATCGGGAAACAATGTAGGGAATTGCTGCACCTGTTCTACGGCTTGGGCTGGAACATGGTGGATATTGCCAAAAAGCTCGATTTTCGCAATGACAAAGTTGCGAAAGCTCAGAAATACCGTTGCATGCAGAAGGCCAAAGACCTGGTTCAGGAGGCCCGGTTAACTGTTGAACCCAATCAATTTTAAACCATGGAGACAAATTGGAACCAATTGATGGAGCGTTATTTGAATAACGAGCTTTCAGCAGAAGGAAAAATGGCTTTTGAGGCAGAATTGAAACAAAATGCAGAGCTGCAAAAAGAATTTGAACTGCATCAACTGACACAGGAACTCATCCAACGAAATTCATTGCGCACACTGGTGCAGAAATCCGGGAAATGGTTTCACCTGAAAAAAGTGCTGGTGAACACTGGACTTGGGTTGGTGATTGCCGGAGCGATTGCGACGGCTGTTTATTTTGCCGTAACGTGGAAAAATGAAGCGACAAACAACGACAAACCACAACAAATCGAGCAATCCCTACTGGAGAAATTGGAAAAGGATCTGTCATTTGAGAACATCGATCCGGAATATTTCCAATTCACCGGAGAATCGGATGTGTTTTTGTCGGAAAGCGGCGTGTTGCTGAGTTTGACCGATGAATCTTTTTTATTGGACGGGAAAGCCTACAAAGGCGAAGCAATCGTGCAATGGCAAGAAGCGCAAACAGCTGCAGATATCGTAAAATCCGGATTGAGCACCAAATCCGGAGACGAACTCCTGGAAACCCAGGGAATGTTCAGCCTCAACGCATTTACGCCTGAAGGAAAGAAACTGCAATTGACCGACAAAGGAGTTTACGTGCAGGTCCCGGTCGACGAATTGAAAAAAGACATGAAACTCTTTACCGGAGTTCCACAAAAGAACGGAAACATCGATTGGCAAAATCCGGTGGAACTGGAACGTCTACCCAAACCGAAAGACATGGCAAAAATGGACTTATTCCCGCCGCGTTACGAAGCGAAATTGAACGAGTTGAAGTGGTTTAAAGAAAAGGCCAAGCGCGATAGTTTGTATTTGAGTTTTGAGGAAGAAATTTTGGTAGCGGATAGTACAACATACGAAATCGATGAAATACAAATGTACAGTCAGCCCCAAATGGAATCTCCAAAACGAATTTCAGAAAGTCCAGATAAGGGAGACGTAGCTTCTGTTTTGATGATGATACCTCCAAGCACTCAGGCAGGAAAACAAATGCAGGTTGAAACCCCGGAAGATAAAGTAAAATGGAACTTTAATGTGCAGCAGTTGGGAAATAATGAGGCGGAGGTGATTGCAACAGCCACAATCAAACGTGGATGGGAAATCAATGCGCTTAATTTGCCAAAAGGGTCGTTCGGAATTCCTACCAACTTAAAATTGAAAGCGAGTTCGAATTTCGAATTGCTTGGGAAACCTTCGGAACCAAAACCAATAATGGTTTATGACAAGCAAGCAGATGAAGATCTGGCTTATCATGTTGGAACTATTCAATTCAAACAGAAGATCAGGTTGATTAATAAAAAGCCGTTTACTCTGAATGGGTCTTATAAGTACCAGACTTGCAAAATCGATTCCTATTGTCTTCCACCGTTTGAGGGAACCTTTACAGTTCTGTTAGATGGCGCAGTCATAGATTTGAAAGAGTCAACTCACATCCCACCATCTAAAGTTTTAGCCATTTGGAACAAAAAATTCAACGGCACCAATCTCGCCACGCAGGATTTCGAAGACCGCATGAAGGAAATCCACGAAACCTGCAATGAAAAAGTGTTTGACATCTATGCCAAGAACCTGAATACACCTTTGTGGGAATTGGATCAACGTGTTGAAAAACTTGGTTACCCGCAGTTCCAGCGCTTTGCAGACCAGCGGGTGGGAACTCTGAAATTGGATGATGTGCATCAGAAAAACCTCCATGCTTTTTATGAAAAAGCCATTGAAACACTCCGTGAAACCGGTAGAAAAAACGTAGAAGCAGCTTTAAAGAAGGAACAGCAATGGGATGATGAAGTGATAGAAGAACGGGAAAATGAAGTGCTTCGTCAGGGCGTCAGGGCAAAATTAAATGCAGATGCCGAAGCCAACTTCAACCTGGCACATGTTTCGAATCAATTGGGACAAACAGTTGGTTTTGCTGTTACCAGCGAAACGGTAGTTTCGAGAGACCGGGCTGTGCGCGGAAACTGGTCAGGAGTACCCGCGAAACAAGAACTTCCGATTGCTGTAAATATTGACCGTTTAACGAAAGAGTTGTTTTCATCACGGAAATCTGTGGACGTTTTTACTTTGGACAAAGGCAAAAAAGCAAGCATTCGCTATGCGGATTTTGTAGCAAGTGTGGCGACACCTGAAAGCTTTGATCAGTTGTATTTTTACCTGCTTCCGGAACAACTGAACAGCTACGAACGATTGAATTTTGTCAATGGTAAACTCAATTACCCGTTAAACGCCGCTATTGGTTATTCAGGTCTTGCGTTCGGGATGAATGAAAAAGGATTCTACCTCTTTGAAATACCGGAACTGGGAGCAAGAGATCTGGGATCGATCCAACTTAAACCGGTCAGTGCACAGCAGTTTGAAGCGCGCTTGAAAGAATTAAACAAAAACCGGGGGGTCTATTCGGAGCAGGCCACAGCGGAAATCGGCTGGCTTTTCAAGGAGAAAGCAAACTACACGGTGCAAAAGAAAAGAAGAGAAAACGTGCAATTCCGGAATACGGTCCGGCCGACGATTTATTCGTGTTTAAGTAAGGAAAAACCAGTAGAGAATAACCAATCCGGCCGAGAATCAGTTCCGATAGATAAAAAAGAAGTGTTTAATCAAAACATATTAGCTGCTCCTGAAGTGTCTCCTTCCTTTCCCGGAGGTACAGTAGCATTGCGTAAATTCTTCAATGACAATATCATATTCCCGAAAGGGATGAATGATAAAAATATTGATGGAAAGGTCTATATCCGTTTCATTGTAGATGAAAAAGGAAATGTATCCAATGTGACAGTGAAAAATGGAATTCCCAATTGCCCGGAATGTGATGAAGAAGCAGTTCGGCTTGTAAAACAGCTTCCCCCTTTTATACCGGGAACGATGAATGGAAAGAAAGTTTCGTCCAATTACACGCTCCCGATCAGTTTTCAATCGAAATAAATTAGGCGAGCACCTAATTGCTCGCCTAATTTATTTCGATTCACATCAAACAGAAGACCAGATTACTGCTGAATAATCAATCGCTGTGTGTGCAATTCTTTGTTGTTGGAAATCAACGAAACGATGTACATTCCCGGATCCAACGTTCCTTTTGCCAATTCCAGTTTGTCCATATTGCGCGTTGTCAACTCAATGGTTTTGATCAATTTACCGTTCATGTCAAAAATGAGTACGGATGATTGGACTGTCGGATCAATTCCTGTAAACCCGATCGTAACGACATCATTGCTTGGATTCGGACGAATGGTCATGGCGCTGGAAGCACTGAGCGGATCCAGGTTTCCGGATTGGATCTCGCTGATGCGTGTCAACTCATCCTGCAATTTCGCAATAGTGGATTGCTGTTCTTTAATCGCCTCTACCATTACAGGGATCAAAGCGGTATAATTAACTGCTTTGTACCCGTTTTCCATGGTGTAAACCATTTCTGGCAGCACTTTTTCCACCTCCTGTGCAATGAATCCAAGCTGTTTTTCGTCGCCGAATCCCATATCCGGATTGCGTGCTTTATCCCAATTATATGCTACACCACGCATTTTTAAGAGTTTCCCCAATGAACCTTCCAAAGCAGTAATGTCTTTTTTGTAACGCGCATCGGAAGTGATGAGGTAACCGTCACTCATCGTGATCCCGTTGATTTTCAATTTTAATGTCCCGGAAGTAACCGAAGTCCATGGTCCGGGCTGAACGTTATTCGTCAAAGTGACTGTAAACGGAAATGGTCCCGTCATTCCGATACCAACTGAGGCCCCATCGTCATAGATTTGAGAACAGGTATAACTTCCGCTATTGAATTTTGGAACAAAGTTGGTGGAAAAGCAAGTGTTGATAGCCACGGAACCCATCCCGATTTTACTGTCGAAAACATACCCGTTCGAAGGATTGATTACCAACAGGTTTCCCTTGCCGGTTTGCAGGTTTTCAAAACGCACATTGGAGTTGGTTCCCGGATCGAGTGGTTTAAAAGCAGCATCTACATGCAAAGTAGCGGTCGGCGTAGCCGTATGCAATCCGAAATTACCGTTTGCCCACATCGTCCCGATTTCCAGGTTTTGTGACGGAATCCAGGAATCAAATTGGAAGATGAGGCGATTGATATCCGGTTGCATGTCTACGTTATCACCAAAAGCGATAATCGCATTGGCTTCGTTTGGATTATCGAAACGCAACCCGAAGAATGCTCTGTCGGTTGACCAATTGGAAGTGAAACCATAATAATTACAGTTTGCAGGCGGGAAACTGGCAATATCACACGTACCGATATTTGCCCATTGATCATTGGCATTTCCATACGTTCCGCTTTGAAGATGCCCCAATCGGTTATCGGAGCCGTTGGTCCCGTCAATAATCCAGTCGTTACCAGATGTGCAGAGACTGCCGGTTGGAAAATTGACTAATTGTGCTTGTGAGTTGCTACCCAGGATCAGGCCGGTAGCCATGAGTGCCGCAGCCCCCAGTTGATAAAATTGAGTTCTCATAATGAATAGTGTTTATATGAGGTGAAAAGTTACGAGGAAAGCATTGACTCCTGCAAGTTTTTTATGTTAAAAAATAAATGTTATTAATTGAAAAACAGGTTGTTATGTGTTTTATTTCTTTATGTATAAAGGCAGAAAACGCAAGATTTTTTAGTTTATGAGTATTAATCTTGGGGATGTGTCACATCCTTAAAGACTTTTTCCCGCAAATGCGCAAATAGAAAGCGAGCCTACGGGTCTCGCTGTTGGAGGTTTAAAGATTATCGTTCTGATAAAATAACTCTTTTATACTCAAGCTTAGATTTTCTGAAATTCACCAGTACTCCAACCTCCATACCAGAAACTGCCAAATAATTAATAGTTTGTTCAAAATGCTCTTTGCAGAAATCGGATACTGCTTTTACCTCCAATGATGGTGTCAAAAACAACGAAATCAGCAAAAAATTCATGGGGAAGAACGGTATCTTTGTATTTTACTCGATACTGAACTTCTCTTGCAAAAGGAATCCCATTCTTTTTGAATTCATACTCCAAAGCATCTTTGTAAACAATTTCAGAAAATCCGGCTCCAAGTTCAGAATGAACTTCCATACAAAATCCTATAATTTCGTAGCATTCTTCTTTCAATAAGTAGTGTTCCATTCTATTTAAGTTAATCAAAAAGATCATTGAAAACAACTTAAATTAGTACGTTTATTAGAATGTAGGCGACCGGTAGGCGCCTTCGAAATTTGCGCATTTGCGGGAAAGAAAAAACGTGGGACGATGAATCGTCCCACGTTTCATTTATGTATTCTAAACAATAATTTACACTACCATATTCACGATCTTCCCCGGAACTACAATGACTTTTTTCGGAGCTTTTCCTTCCAGCCATTTTTGTGCTTCCGGCATCGCCAATACCGCTTCTTCTACTTCTTTTGCAGAAAATGCTGTCGGCAGATCCACTTTCATACGCATTTTCCCGTTGAAAGAAACCGGATAAGAAACATTTGCTTCTACCAGCATTTCCGGATCAAATTTTGGGAAAGCAGCTGTTGAAATGGTTCCAGCAGGGTTGCCCAATGCTTCCGACCACAATTCTTCTGCAGCATGCGGAGCGTAAGGAGCCAATAGGATCACCAATTGCTCCAGCACTTCTTTCGAATGGCATTTTTGGTCTGTCAGTTCATTCACACAAATCATCAGGTTTGAAACATTCGTGTTGAACGAGAAACGCTCCAAATCGTCTTCTACTTTCTTGATCGTTTTGTGAAGCGTTTTCAAAGACTCCTTGCTTGCAGGCTCATTCGTTACGATCACATTGCCGTTCTCGTAGAACAAGCGCCACAGTTTGCGCAGGAAGTTGTGCACTCCCGAAATTCCCTTCGTATCCCACGGCTTCGTTTGCTCCAATGGGCCTAGGAACATTTCGTACATGCGCAGGGTGTCTGCCCCGAATTTCTCTACCAGCTCATCCGGAGTCTGGACGTTGAACTTGGACTTGGACATTTTTTCGATCTCAGAGCTACACAAGAACTTATTTTCTGAATTTTTTACCCAATGTGGATTAGTATTCCCAAAGTTCCATTCCTTTTGAAATGTTTCAAGATCTAAGAAATCATTATCGACAAATCTGATGTCCACGTGATGAGGAACAAATTTAATTTCCCCTTTTTTGAAAGTCGGGAATGGAATTGAAGTAAAATCAGGATTAATGTTTGACAATAACTCTAAATAGTCTTTCTCAGTAAATTTTTCAATGAGATCATATGATACATAAATAGAAGGAGCATTATTTTTTAATTGCTCGCCCGTTTTGATCGAAGTTAAAATACCATGATGGACCCTATGTTCAAAACTACTTCTCCCCAAAATCATCCCCTGGTTGATCATCTTCTTGAACGGCTCATCAAAGGAAATGTAACCGCGGTCGTACAGGAACTTGCACCAGAAACGGGAATACAACAGGTGACCGGTTGCGTGTTCCGAACCTCCGATGTACAGATCCACCTGGTTCCAGTAATCCGCTTTTTCTTTCGAAACAATCTGGTTCTCGTTGTGCGGATCCATGTAGCGCAGGAAGTAGAAAGAACTTCCGGCCCAACCCGGCATGGTATTGTATTCCATGCGGTCGCCCTCGGAGTATTTCCACGCACTTTTCTCAGCACGTGCCAATGGCGGTTCACCGTCTTCTGTCGGCAAATACTTGTCTACTTCCGGCAATTCGATCGGCAGATGAGCATCGTCGACCAAATACGGGATATCGTTTTTATAGTAAACCGGGAAAGGTTCACCCCAATAACGTTGACGGGAAAAAATCGCGTCGCGCAAACGGTAGTTCGTTTTTCCTAAACCAAGACCTAATTCTTCAATTTTCGCAATCGCAACTGCCATCGCTTTTTTGATCGGCAATCCGCTTAAGAAATCAGAGTTCGCAATAGTTCCTTCTTTCTCGGAGTAAGCTCCTTGGGAAATATCCACATTCTCAAAAATGTTCTTGATCGGAATGTCGAAATGTTTCGCAAAATCCCAGTCGCGTTGATCTCCGCAAGGAACGGCCATAACAGCACCTGTTCCGTAGGAAGCCAATACATAATCACCGATCCAAACCGGGATTTTCTCTCCCGAGAACGGATGAATGGCGTAAGCTCCGGTAAACTGCCCGGTGATATTTTTCACATCTGCTTGTCTGTCGCGCTCTGATTTTAAAGAAGCAGCTGTTTTGTAAGCTTCAATAGCGTCTTTGTATTCCGCAGTAGTGATTTCATCTACCAACGGATGCTCCGGAGCAAGAACCATGAACGAAACACCGAAAATGGTATCCGGGCGGGTGGTGAAAACTTCTATCGAAGGATCCAATTCCTCTCCCCCTTTGAAGGGGGACAAAGGGGGATGGTTTTTGTCCAATTTAAACTTTACCGAAGCTCCAACCGATTTACCGATCCAGTTGCGCTGCATATCTTTGATCGCGTCTGTCCAGTCAACTGTTTCCAGGCCTGTCAATAAACGCTCTGCGTATGCTTTGATCCGCATGGACCACTGGCGCATCAGTTTTTGTTCCACCGGATGTCCGCCCCGCTCGGAAAGCCCGTTGATGACCTCGTCATTTGCCAAAACCGTTCCCAAAGCCGGACACCAGTTTACCCAGGAATCAGCCAGGTAAGCCAGGCGGTATTCCATCAGGATGTCCGATTGCTCTTTCTCAGAATAATTTTTCCAGTCGTTTGCTGTAAACAAGTTAGTAAACTCGCTAACAGCCTGAACGTTTGCATTACCTTCCTGTTCGAATAGCGCAATCAACGAATCGATTGGTTCAGCCTGATCTGTTTGGGTATTGTACCACGAATTAAAGATCTGTTTGAAGATCCACTGGGTCCATTTATAATATTCCGGTGATGAGGTACGCACTTCCCGGTCCCAATCGAAGGAGAAACCGATTTTATCCAATTGATCGCGGTAACGTGCAATGTTTTGTTCTGTCGTAATAGCAGGATGCTGTCCGGTTTGGATGGCATACTGCTCAGCCGGAAGTCCGAATGAATCATAACCCATCGGATGCAATACGTTGTAACCTCTCAGGCGTTTGTAACGCGCATAGATATCGGAAGCAATGTAACCGAGCGGATGACCCACATGCAAACCTGCCCCGGATGGATAAGGGAACATATCCAATACGTAGTATTTCGGTTTGGCAGAATTGTCTTCAGCAGCAAACGTTTTGTGGTCTGCCCAGTATTTGCGCCATTTGCGCTCGATCTCATTAAAATTGTATTCCATGCTTTTAACTGACTAAAAAAGCGGGGCAACGCTTGCGCGGAAGCTCCGGCGAAGGCGCAAAGATACCAAAATAGAGCCACTTACCGCCAATCACACATTTTTATCCGCATGAAAAAAGATTGAGGTGTAACCATTTTATTTTTTGTTGTTATATTGCTTAAAATCAAAGCTTATGACTTTCCGTATTTCCTCCGTTCTTTTAGCAGCGGGTTTCCTTTTTGGAGTTGCAGGTTCAGTAAACGCTGCTGAGCAAGTTACTAATCAAAGCACGTCCGCTTTGGAAATGAAAGCTTCTTCTTTTGGCAAGAAAAAGGATTTCAGACCAAGAAAACCGAAAAAACATAAACCGAGAAAGCGCCATTGCGACGCATATTGATCCGGTTTTTTTATAAGAGCTTACTTTTTTATTGTCAAAAAGAATGAAGCTAAGAGCCGGCCATGAGCAGTGAGACGTAATAACAATTGGTAGAATTCAGTTGTTTGTTTTTTGACGCTTTCGGCACAAGGGGTGTATAGGTCGCTGTGCTGATAAAATTATTTTTCCTTCGAATGCTGGGATGATAAGTCTTTCTTTGCGAAAAAAGCTATTTTTAGTCCATGTTTCGGTTCATTCTCTCCTTTTCGATCCTGTTCGTTTGTCTTTTTGGTTCTCCAAAGAAGACATTTGCAGGTAATGGGGATGAGGCAAGTTACCGGAAAGCTTACCTGAACGAGAAAGACAATACCAAGAAATTTTGGCGGCAGGTAGCACTCGGTAAATACTACCAGTTAAACAACGTACAAAAGGCAGATTCGATCCGCTATGCGATTATTGATGCAAGTCGCACAGAATCGGATTCTGCCAAGTTGCAGGCATTGATTTTTGATCTGCGGGTCGAAGCATTGCTTGGAAACAAAACGGCTTATTATGCTAAAATCCTTCAGTTGCAGCCGTATTTGTCGCGCACGGACTCCAAACTGAACCAGGTCCACATTTTTCATTTACTGGCTGAATACCACATCGCTTTTCGTGAGTTCGAACAAGCGGATATTTATTTGAAGGAGGCCCTGCGCTTTTCGAAACAGCTAAGGAGTTATGCACTGATCGCAGAGACAAACCGCTTGCTGGCAAAGCTGAACATGGAGCAAAACAAGCGAGACGCTTCACTGGAATTTGCCGAAACCTCCATTCAATATGCACGTCGTTCAACCGATAAATCACTGACCGCAAAATGTGTGAACATGCAATCGGCGATCTACAATTTCTTCGGACAGGTGGAGTTGTCGGTTTCCAAGAACTTCATTGCCCTTCAACTGGCAAAACAAGCGGGTGACTATCCCCAGATTGCCCAATACCAAAGAGAGATAGGGGAATCACAGTACCAGATTTTTAACTACGATAATGCCAATAACTTCTTCACACAATCACGTGAAACGGCATTGAAGATCCAGGATTTCCGGTTGGTTGGGCTGGCCGAGACCGATATTGCCCTGGTGAAACTGGCAAAAAAGGAGTATGATGAAGCCATTGCTGACTTAAAACGGGTAGTTCGCACACTCCAATCATACAACGACCAGGATGGGTTGGGATTGGCGCACAAGTATTTGGGAAATGCCTTCAACGAACAAAAAAAGTACAATGAGGCCTTGCGTTATTACAACATGGCACTGGTTTATTTTGAATCGGCTTCGAACCGGTCTGAAATAGCCAGTGTTTACCATTTGGTGGGAACTGTTTTTGCCGAGCAGGGAAAATATAAAAATGCACTGAATTACCTGAACCGGTCTATTGATATCCGTTCGCAATACGGTTACATCGGTGGAATTTATCCTTCGTACAAAGAAATTGCAGATGTATATAAAAAGACGGGCAATATGAAACTGGCATACCGGTACCTGGATATGTACTCGGATTATTCGGATAGTGCCCGGATTGTGGAAGTGAGCGCAAAAATTGCCGAATTATCGGAGTTGTACCGTTCAGAACAACGTGAACGCCTGATCGCGATCCAGGCAGATTCCATCGAATTACAGCGGAAAGAGAAGGAAAACACCGAATTGCGGAATATTTTCCAAACGTATATCATCATCGGTTTTATCGTCTTACTGGCGCTTGGAGCATTCATCATTTACAACCGCTGGAAACAGCGGAATATCCGGCAATTGCAGCGGGAAGCAGAAATGAATCAAACCTTGTTGCGTTCGCAAATGAACCCGCATTTTGTCTTCAACGCGATGTCTGTGATCCAGAGTTACATTTATGAGAATGACACGAAGAACTCCACGAAATTCCTGATCAATTTCTCTAAACTGATGCGGCTGATCCTGGAAAATTCTTCCAAGGAGTTTATTCCGCTAACCACAGAGATCGATATTTTGAATAAATACCTGGAAACACAAAAACTGCGTTTCGGGGATCGCTTCGAGTATGAAGTCAGTGTAAACCAGCAATTATTAGACGAAGAAGCAGTCATTCCACCGATGATCACCCAACCTTTCATTGAAAATGCGATCGAACACGGTCAGCTGCATACGATCGACGGCGGATTTATTCACGTGCGCTTCACCAAGGATGAAGAAATGCTCCACGTGATGATCGAAGACAACGGAATCGGGAGAAAAGGTTCGAAAAACAGCAAGAAGAGCGCCGAACACAAAAGTATGGCCATGAAGATTACGCAGGACCGGATCAACAACCTGAGTTACAAATACAAAATCCTGGGCCGGATGGAAATGGAAGATTACGACAAAGAGAAAGAAACCGGAACACTGGTGAATATTTATCTTCCTTACCGGACGGAAGGATCAATAGGGTAGTTATCCGGGAAGCTCTGAAGCTCAGGGATTCGGGCAGTTGACCTCCTGTGTATAACAATAAACATCCCAACAAAACGTTTAATTCCATTAAATGTTTATCTTTCGGCATAAATCCTTCAACAAACGATGAAAAAAGTATTAATCATTGATGATGAGCAACGAACACGCGAATTGATTGCTAAAATGATCGAATCATTTGACCTCGATATTCAAACATTTCCGGTTGGTGAAAATGTGCAATCGGGGTTGGCAGCCATCAAAGAAATCCAACCGGATTTAGTGTTTTTGGATATTCAAATGCCGGATGGTACGGGGTTCGATTTACTGAAATCGGTTCCGGAGAAAAATTTCGAAGTGATTTTCATCACGGCTCATGAGGAATTTGCCATTAAAGCCATTAAATTCTCCGCGTTGGACTACATTCTGAAACCGGTGGACCCGGAAGAATTGAGAGGAGCTTTGGAACGGGCACTGGAATCCATGAAAGAAGCGGATACCAAGCAGGAACCGCAATTTGAAGCACTGCAGAACAACATTCAGCCCAACCAAAAGCGCAGATTGGTACTGAAAACTCAGGAAAGTGTCCACGTTGTAGATTTGGACCACATCATTCGTTGTGAAGCAGACCGGAATTACACCTCATTCTTCCTCACGGAAGGCAAGAAAATTTTGGTTTCCAGAACTCTGAAAGATTATGAAACCCTGTTATCAGGACACAATTTTTTGCGGGTACAGCAGTCACACCTGATCAACCTGAATTTCGTAGACAGGTATGATAAGGGAAACGGTGGAGCAGTTGTTATGAAAGATGGCTCCGAGGTCCCTTTATCGCCTGCAAAACGCGATATTTTCTTTCAAATCCTGGAAAGTTTATAGGGCCTGTTAAATTAGTTCTACTAAATGTTCATTCAAATCCGGTATTTATTCATTTTCCACCTGCTGTTTCTATTACATAGCTATCTTAGAAGAGGAAATAAGGAGAATGGAATCAGGTTGTTTTCTATGTTAGGTTGAAGTTAAAACGGAAAAATACTGCAATGGAGAGGCAGTTTTTTCATTTTCTAGTTTTATTGAAGAGTATACAGTTCTATCTCCGTCAAAGACTTGACCGATTTAAAAACTTAGAAACAACCTGATTTTCATCATTTAATGATTGTTCGCACGCGACATACAAACTAAAACACTACTAAACTAATTAGAGACTCATGTATTCATGGGTCTTTTTCTTTGAAAAGTATTAAACATTTCATCGTTTAAATGTTTTTTTATAAGTTTAGTCGAAAACTCAGTTTTCAATTCATCAATTCATTTAATTTTGCTCAAAAATGGAAATGGACACAACTAATTTTGTTCAAATTGAAAAAGAAGAAGTAGCCGGTCTGCATTTTCCGAAAGAGGAAGTTTTGGAAGATACGGATTTGATCGCCATTCGCAAAGCGGATGTCAATCGTGCTATTTCGCTTGGGAATTTGGAACATTATAAAGTAAAGATTTACTTTGCAGACGATAGTGGGGAGAAGGTTGTGCATACAACTATCTGGGCAGTAACAGATGTAGCAATCGTATTAAAACAACATGTTCTTATTCCAACACATCGTATCATCAAACTAGAAATATAATAGCATGTCGAAAAAAAAGTCAATCATTAGCTATGATAAGCTGAATATCGATCAGAAGAAACAATTATTAATCGCATTTCCGGAAGGGTTTTCCGGAAGTACAACAAAAATGACAAACCCGATTACAGGTGAAGTATTCGATTCCTTGTTATGGGAAACCGATGAGATCATTTACCTGGTAAAACTTCCTAAAGTAACGCTGAAATCTCCGTCTGTTGATGATGACGATGACGAAGATTTCGAAGATGATTTCGATTCAGCAGATGCAAAAGGAGACGAGGAAGAAGATGTTGCTGATGATGACGACGACGATTCGTATGACGATGCTCCGGACGAAGGAGATGACGAAGACGAAGATTAAGGACTTTTAAATAAAAACAGCTACCCCGACCCGTATTGACGGGATCGGGGTTTTTAATGCAATGATTGAAGAACAACACACAGCAGAATCGAACCGGGAGCAGCGGACAGGTGAGGAGAAAGCGCTTAAGCGGAAAAAATGGCTTAAGCGGGTCGGAATTGCCGGTTTTTTGTTCTTTCTGATCAAAGGTCTTGTATGGATAGCCGTTGCATTGTTTGCCTGGAAAGGCTGCTCGGCGTAGAGATATTAAAAAAAAACAGTAGGGCGCGATTAATCGCGCCCTACTGTTTTTTATGGGTTTACACCCTATTTTATCAAATAGATTTAATCATTCAATTTCAAAACGGCCATAAACGCCTCCTGTGGAACTTCTACTTTCCCCACCTGGCGCATACGTTTCTTCCCTTCTTTTTGTTTTTCCAGCAATTTGCGTTTACGGGAAATATCCCCGCCATAACATTTCGCAGTAACGTCTTTACGCAAAGCTTTGATGGTTTCACGGGCAATAATTTTTGCCCCGATCGCAGCCTGGATCGGAATTTCGAACTGTTGTCTCGGGATCAGCTCTTTCAGCTTCACACAAATCTTCTTTCCAAGATCGTAAGCGTTGCTGCGGTGAACCAATGCCGAAAGCGCATCCAGTTGTTCTCCGTTCAATAGCATGTCCATACGGATCAAATCGGATTCCTTGTAGCCAATCGGGTGATAATCGAACGAAGCATACCCACGGGAAACGGATTTCAACCGGTCATAGAAATCAAATACAATCTCCGCTAATGGCATTTCGAAAGTCAGCTCGACACGGTCCTGCGTCAGGTAAACCTGATTTCTCAATTCACCGCGCTTTTCAATACACAAAGTCATGATCTGGCCGATATATTCACTTTTCGTGATCACCTGCGCTTTGATATACGGTTCTTCAATGCGGTCGATCGTAGACGGATCCGGCAATTCGGATGGATTATTTACCGTAAAGCGGTCATCCGGATTTTTGGTCGTGTAACAGTAATACGATACGTTCGGTACTGTTGTAATTACCGTCATATTGAATTCGCGTTCCAAACGTTCCTGGATAATTTCCATGTGCAGCATTCCAAGGAATCCACAACGGAACCCGAAACCAAGTGCAGCAGATGATTCCGGTTCGAAAACCAAAGAGGAATCATTCAATTGCAGTTTTTCCATGGAATAACGCAATTCTTCGTATTCGTCTGTTTCTACCGGGTAAATTCCGGCAAATACCATTGGTTTCACGTCTTCGAATCCTTTGATTGCCTCCGTAGTCGGATTGTTTGCCAAAGTGATCGTATCTCCTACTTTGACTTCTTTTGCCGTTTTGATTCCCGAAATAATATACCCCACGTCTCCGGCTCGAACTTCCTTTTTCGGGCTCAAATCCATTTTCAGGATTCCTACTTCGTCTGCGTTGTAATCTTTTCCGGTATTTAAGAAACGAACCTTATCTCCTTTTTTAATTACCCCGTTTTTTACACGGTAATAAGCAATAATCCCACGGAATGAATTGAATACCGAGTCGAAAATCATGGCCTGAAGCGGTGCATTTTCATCTCCCGTCGGTGCCGGAATGCGTTCGATGATGGCTTTTAGGATGTCGTTGACACCCAAACCAGTTTTCCCTGAAGCCGGGATCACGTCACTCGGGTCGCAACCGATCAATTCCACAATTTGATCAGTCACTTCTTCCGGCATAGCACCGGGAAGGTCCATTTTGTTCAGGATCGGGATGATTTCCAGGTCGTGTTCCAAAGCCAGGTACAGGTTGGAAATGGTTTGTGCTTCGATTCCCTGTGAGGCATCTACAATCAGCAATGCGCCTTCACATGCGGCGATGGAACGGGAAACTTCGTAAGAGAAATCCACGTGTCCGGGAGTATCGATCAGGTTCAGCACATATTCCTGCCCTTCAAAGGTGTAATTCATTTGAATGGCGTGCGATTTAATTGTAATTCCGCGTTCACGTTCCAGGTCCATATCGTCAAGCGCCTGCGCTTGCATTTCCCGGTCAGAAATGGTCCCTGTTGTTTGCAGCAAACGATCGGCCAAAGTACTCTTACCGTGGTCGATGTGCGCGATAATACAAAAATTGCGGATATGCTTCATGGCGCAAAGATAATGCTTTTTTCTTCAGATATATTCGGGATAATTCCGTGCGGGAAACACTTCGGAATTAAAAAGAAAAGATCAGACTATCGAACCAGGGTTAAAAAACCCTGACCGGTCACCGTGGTGTTATCTGCAAGAGTTACCTCATAGTTGTAGAAATATACACCCTCCGATACTTCAATGCCATTTACTTTTCCATCCCATTTTTCAGTCAGCGTATTTAATTCGGTCATCTGATTTCCCCAGCGGTTGAAAATACCAATGTGTATCTTTACGGCATCAGGAAATGTCAAGAAAAATTCATCATTGATCCCATCGCCGTTTGGAGTAAAGGAGTTGGCTAAAATTGGTTTTACGGTATCCGGATCGGGCTCAGGTCCAGTGCCGGGATTCGGTTCAAGAATCGTCACATAGATGGTATCAGTATCCGAACAGGAGCCATTGCTTGCTGTAAGCACCACTGGATAGATTCCCGGTTGATTGAAAGTGCATGAAACCATTTCGGTGACATCAGCAGTATTGGTAGACAAATTCGGTGCAAACTGAAAATGAAAGAAGGTTGCACCTTGGCTGGAATTGGAAAAATGCACTGTCAATCCGGGATAGCCGGTAGTGTTATCGGTCGCAGTAAAGCTTGCGATCGGCGTCTGATCGCATTCTTCTGGTTTCCAGGTTATTCCGCGAAAAAGAGTTCCGTTAAAAAGAACGGTAGGCGAAACATTCATTTGCTGCAAAGGTCCTCCGGTGACAGGACATTTATTGATAATGTAAGCCCCGACTCCCCGGGAAATAAAAATGGTACCGTCTTTGACCGTCAAATCCGACATGGAATAATAGGGAGCCTGGCACAATAAAACCGGCGGATTTGCAAAAGTCAGATCCTGTTTGAAAATACGGCTGTCTGAGTTTACGGAACAATCAAAATAGTACAGTATTCCCTGTTCGTCGAATTCGATAGCATCTGCTTCCGACTCAATGGCGTTCGTAGTTGGATGACTAAAAACTCCGATAATCTGTCCCTGCATGGTTACCAGGTTTATCCGAATCAATGTTTCTGAGCAATAATCACCTTGTGATGGTCCGCCGTTGAGACTCACTGAGGCATACAGTTGATTGTCCTGCGGATTAAAGGCAATTCCTTCTATGGTGGAAATGGTATACCCCGGAACATTCACAGGACCTAATGTCGTATAAAGACCCGTTTCAGAGATCTTGAAGATGGAATTTCCCAAAGAGATCTGGATTCCGTAATAGCACTGATGTGGCTCACTCCAATCAAGGCTAAACGGATCGTCCGGTGGAAAATTGGTAATATTCAGATAAGGACTGACCCCGCTATTATTTTTATTGACTTTATAGAGTTGGTGATTGGCGAAAAGAATCAGAGAATCGTTCACAGTTTGAGAAAAACAAACAAATGCACCGAAAAAACTGATGAAACAAAAGCTGATTAATTTAAAACCCATGGTGGTAAACGTTATCATTAAGTACAAAACTAGGGTGTTTTGAAAGATATTCTGTTTTTAGCACCTTTATTTTTGAACAGAAGGTCTAACTATCCATTATTTGGTCATTCCTTCAAAGTAATTCAACCACAATTGATTAGCGCTTATCCAAAATCGTATGCACAATTCCCTGGATACGCTGTGCCATTTCATCCGTAGGAAGGTCGTTGTCATCATTTCCGAACGGATCTTCGATTTCTTCGGCCAGGATCTCAATGCTGACGAATACGTAGAAAATGAAAGTCGCGATGATGGCTGACCAATAACCGAAATTTACCACAAACGCAAACGGAAGCGTAATGACGTAGCTGAAAATAAACTTCTTGAAGAACATGGAATAGGAGTAAGGAATAGGTGTGTTCTTGATGCGTTCACATGCTCCGACACAATCCAGGAAACCGTTCAGGTTCCGGTCCAAACGCAATAGGTCTTCTTCCGAAATCACACCCGCTTTTTTGAGTTCATTCAAACGACGGTACATCAATTCCACGATTCCGGATGGAATGTGGTCCAGACTTTCCAAAAAAGCGCGTTCTTCGGAAGTGATGTCCAAAAGTGCATAATTGGTTCCTTCCCGCAAATGTTCTTTGATACATAAGGTAAAGTTCCCGATGTGCCTTCCAAAGAAATGATTGTCTTCCAGGCTCAAGTCCAGGGATGTTAATTTGACAGCCAAGTTGCGGGAATCGTTTACAAGCTCGCCCCACTTTTTGCGTCCTTCCCACCAGCGGTCGTAAGCAGTATTCGTGCGGAAAGCCAGCAACAGGGAAATAACGAATCCAAGGATCGAATAAATGGAAAACAACTTTTCAAGCACTACCGCTTTCGGGAAGAAAAAATCTTCAGCCAGGGCAAGACCCATGGTGAAAATAAAAATGAATACCAATTCCCTCCAGAGAATGGAGATCGTATCGCTTTTGGTTAAGTGGAAGATGAGCGCCAGCCAGCTTTTAGGGTTGTATGAAATCATGAGTTGTATTGTGAAACAAAAGTAGTGAATTTTGGTTCAGCGATAATTTTCCGATAAAAAACACGTTAATCTGGCACAAACTATAAATTTGCAACTCTTAATTGAATCGAATATGGAAGAAGGCAGCAAGGTAATGCAGGAACAACGAATGAATTTATTCGTCACATTATGGGCTAAACGTAAAATATTGATCATTGTTACTTCTGCCGGATTGGTAGTTTCTACCGTTATCGCTTTTCTGATGACCCCTTTGTATCGGTCTACCGCCATCGTATTCCCCGCAGCAACAAGTACCGTATCGTTTTCGGAACAGCGGAATGCCAAAGCGTCTTCCATGGACTTCGGGGAAGAAGAACAGGCAGAACAGTTGATCCAGATCCTGCAATCTTCCAAAGTGCGTGACAAGGTGGTACAGCAATTCGATTTGATGAAGCATTACGAGATCGAAGCGGATGATGCGAACAAGCACTATAAATTGGTAAAGGAATACAACAGCCACATTTTATTTGTCCGCACCCGTTATGGTTCTATCCAGATCGATGTCTTGGACAGAGATCCGCAATTGGCTGCCGACATGGCGAATAAAATCGTTGACCTGATCGATACCGTGAAGAACGAAATGGTGATGGAGCGCACCGTTCCCGCTTTTGAGATCAATAAGCGGAAGAAAGAACAATTGGAAAGAGACAAAGAAGCCGTTTTGAATCAACTGGATTCATTGGCGGCATTAGGTGTTGTTCCGCTGGAAGGACGTGCAAATTTGTTTCAAGCTTATGTGGAAGCGAAAAATCCGGAAGATAAGGCAGATTTTAAAAGACGTATCGATATCAACCTGGAATTCGGGGCAGTATTTGACGGATTGGAATATGTGCGGAATGAAAAGATCATGAAATTGGCAGATTTTGCTCTATCTTACGAACAGGCAGAATCGGATGCAAACACCCAATTCAATCACAAGTTCATTGTGGAACGTGCAGTGATGGCGGATAAAAAGGACAAACCAAAAAGGTTGATTATTATGATCCTGGCTACTTTCGGAACCTTTGTATTCATGGTTTTTGCCTTGTTGATTCAGGATAAGATCAGGGAAATCCGCAAGTTGGCGTAAACATGGCCTTTTTACGGGAAAATAGTTTGTTGTTGATCCTGGGACTGGCATTTGTCGGTTTGTTGGGTTACGGATTTTGGTTCGATAACGAATACATTCCCCTCATTCCGTATGCACTGATTGTTCTGTTTGTTGCACTGTTTTACACAGAGTATACGTTCTTTTTTATTATCGCAGCCACCCCCTTGTCTATTAATATCGAAGAATATACTGACAGTTTCGGGTTGTTCATTCCTACGGAGCCCTTGCTTTTCGGGACGATGCTCCTGCTGTTGATCCAACACCTCCGGTACCCGGTCTTTCCGAATTATTTAAGGAATTCCGCGATCGTGTGGACCGTTGTTTTTTACCTGGTCTGGATCCTGTTTACATCGATCACCAGTGAAAATACCGTCACTTCACTGAAATTCCTCCTGGCCAGGCTCTGGTTTATTGTACCGGTGTTGTTTTACGGCAGTGCAGTATTTTATGAACCAAAGAAAATCCGCTGGTTTCTGTGGTTGTTTCTTTCCGCCATGGTGGTTGCAATTACTTATACGATTTTGGTCCATGCGTCATATCGTTTCGGGGAAAAGGAAAGTCACTGGGTGATGTGGCCTTTCTTTAAGGACCATACCATTTATGGAGCCTTGGTGGCGTTGGTTGTACCGTTGATCTTCTCCTTTTACTTTTCGCGCAAACACAGTGCTTTGCTACAATTTATTTTGATCGGTTTCATGGTGATTTCCTTATTGGGATTGTATTTCAGTTACACCCGCGCAGCCTGGTTGAGCGTTTTTTTGGGAGTAGTTATTTGGCTGTTGATCCGTTTCAAAGTAAAGTTTTCATGGATTGCAGGAATTACGCTGGTTGTCGGGATTTATATCTGGGCTTCCTGGGATTCGATCCAGCAGGACCTGGCCCGAAACAAGTACGAACATACAACCGAAGAATTCGGTGAACGCCTGCAAAGTGCAACCAATGTGACTACGGATGCCTCCAACCTGGAACGGATCAATCGCTGGAATTGTGCCATCGACATGTTCAAAGAACGTCCTTGGGTTGGATTTGGTCCGGGAATGTACTCTTTTGAATACGCCCGTTTTCAACGACCGGAGAACCTGACAATTATTTCAACCAATTTCGGGAATATGGGAAATGCACACAGTGAATACCTGGGACCACTGGCAGAGATGGGGTGGATCGGGATGCTGAGCATGCTCGCGATTGTTGCAGCTATTTTTTACGAAGGAATTACCTTATACAATCAATGGCCCGCTGAAGACCGGGAGATCAAAACCCTGCTAATGGGCTTCATCATTTCCTTGTCGACTTATTTTATTCACGGGTTCCTGAATAATTTTTTGGATACAGATAAAGCAGCTGTTCCTATTTGGGCAATGTGTGCTATCTTTATAGCCTTAAGAGCGCGTTTGCATACGATGCAAAGCCAATCATCAAAGTAATTCCGCATGTTTACAGGTATTATCGAAACACTTGGAACCATTGTTGCGATTGAAAAAGATCAGAGCAATGTTCATTTTACGGTAGAAGCTGCCATTACCCACGAATTAAAAATAGATCAGAGTGTGGCACATAATGGTTGCTGCCTGACAGTTGTCAAAATTGAAGGAGACACATATGTGGTGACTGCAATTCAGGAAACCTTGGATAAAACCAACCTGGGCGATTGGGAAGTCGGATCGAAAGTAAACCTGGAACGGTGCATGTTGCTTGGCGCACGATTAGACGGGCACATTGTACAGGGACATGTGGATACCACAGCAACTTGTGTTTCGATTGAAGATCTGAACGGAAGCTGGAAGTACACTTTCCGGTATGATTTTGACCAGCCGACAGTGGCAAAAGGATCCATTACCGTAAATGGAGTGAGTTTAACAGTCGTAGATTCCGAAAAAGGATTGTTTTCGGTTTGCATTATTCCGTATACACAGGAACATACCAACTTCCATAGGTTTGAAGTGGGTACAAAAGTCAATTTGGAATTTGATATTATTGGAAAATATGTTGCCCGCTTAATGGAACAACAAAAAGCTTAATGATTTAATAATACCTAAACTTAAATCGATTTAGTTTTTATAAATCGCTATCAATCAGGTATTTAATTTTTTACTAAAATTTAGCTGCATCAGTTTCAACTAGAAAATTTTTAGGATCATACCTTCCTCTTTTCATACCTTTGGCAAAAAAATTTCAAAAAATGAAAAGACTTTTACTAATACCTATTTTATTTCTGGCATGCTTCGGAAATGCTCAGATTGTGGATCAGTTCACATATAACGGAACATTGGTTACGAATGGCTGGTCTAACCATAGCGGAATTGTCGGTCAAATAACAACCTTAACGACACCTTCTGATGACGGGGCTAGTTTGAGTTACTCTGGTTTTGCTGCTTCAAGTGGGAATAGAATAGCTTTAAATGAAGCGAACACGGAGGATATTAACCATTCAATTTCCGGAATAACCGGTGTTGGATATCTATCATTTCTGTTGAAAGTTCAAAATATGAATGACCTTTCGACCGGAGGGGACTATTTTATTGGATTCGGAGGTCCGGGAGCAAGTCCGTTAGTGGCAAGAACTTATATTAAAACAGGTGTTGCCCCAAATACGTTTCAATTGGGAATCCAGAATACTACTTCAGGAACTCCTACACAATCCTATGTTACAGCGGAATATCCTGTTGGGACAACGGTTTTGGTGGTTGTGAAATATGATAATACAACTGCTCCGAATATGGCAAGCCTGTTTGTGAATCCGGTAATCGGAGGAGCGGAACCAACACCAAGTGCAACGAACAATAGCGGAACATCCACATCATTTACCAATTTTGCGACAATTTATCTTCGTGAGGGGGGCAATACAGGTAACCTGGAAATCGATGAAATTCGCGCAGGGTCAACATGGGCTGACGTAACTCCTACCGGAGCGGTTTCATGTAACACCACGAATACTATCAGCGTTTCTGCTTGTGAATCGTATACGGTTCCGTCAAATGATGAAACATATAACACTTCGGGAGTGTATCATGATACCATTCCCAACGCAGCAAACTGTGACAGTATCATTACGATCAACTTGACTATCAAGAATAATACAACAGCAACGATTTCTCCGGTGGCTTGCGGATCTTATACCGTTCCGTCAAATGATGAAACGTATATGACTTCCGGAACGTATATGGATACCATTCCCAACGCAGCAAACTGTGACAGCATCATTACGATTAACTTAACGATCACAGGATCCATTACTTATTACGAAGATTTTGATACGGACGGATTCGGAAACCCCGCTGTTTCCCAACCAGGTTGCGCACCTATACCGGGATATGTTACAAATGCTGATGACTGTGACGATACAAACAGTGCGATTACTGTCGGATCAACTTTTTATGAAGATTTTGATGGAGATGGATTGGGTAACCCGGCAGTTACGCAAATTGCCTGTTCTGCACCAATAAATTATGTTTCTAATGGCAACGACTGCGATGATTCAGACAACGCAATCGGAGCAGCACAAACGTATTACGAAGACTTAGACGGAGATATGTATGGAAATCCTGCTGTTTCTCAAACAACATGTACACCTCCTGCAAACTACGTATTGGACAATACAGATTGCAACGATAACAGTAACACTGTTTATCCGGGAGCAACTGAAATTCCGAATAATGGAATTGACGAAGATTGTGACGGTTCTGACTTGAACACATTGGGAACGGTATTGGGAATGTACCAATTCGAGGGAAATGACTGTGCGGCTCCGGTAGTTGGTGTAACAACTCAACCGGCGAATGCAAGTTTCGGTAATTACGGTGCAACCGGAAGTACTTTGGTTTGTGCAGCAGCAGCAAATGTGTTTAATTATTCCGGATTTAATACAACCGGTACTGTTGATTTAACGCAATATTTCAATTTCACGGTGACTCCTTCAAATTGTTATGAAATGGATTTGAACCGTATTATCTTTACGCACAAAACAAGTGGATCAGGATTAACTCCAATTGCTCACTTGCGTTCAAGCCTGGATAATTTTGCAACGGATATCGCAACAAAACAATTGCCGAACAGCAGTTATAAAACAGATACGATCAATTTAGGTGCTGCTTTTGACAATATTACCTCTGCCATTGAATTCAGATGGTATATTACAGAAATCGGACAAACAGGGTCTACTTACCGTCACGATAATGTAACTGTGATTGGTACTATCAATGCCTTACCAACTCAAACCTACTATGCCGATGCAGATGGTGATAGTTTTGGAGATCCTTCGGTTTCTGTTACCGATTGTTCAGCTCCGGTGGGATATGTTCTTGACAACACAGATTGTAATGACGCAAATGCAGAAGAATTCCCGGGTGCGGTTTGGTATGCTGATGCGGATGGTGACGGATTGGGTGACGCAGGTTCTTCCCAGACAGCTTGCCTTCAACCGGCAAACCATGTTGCTGATAATACAGATTGTAATGACAACGACGATCAGATCGGTGCAGAAGAAATGTATTATGTAGATGCAGACGGAGATGGATTTGGTGATGCAGCTGATGCGGGAACTGCTTCCTGTACTCCGGTTGCCGGGTCTGTAACCAACGCAGATGATTGTGACGATACAGATGATCAGGTGAATCCGGGAGCAACAGAAGTATGTGACGGTTTTGACAACAACTGTGATGGAAACATTGATGAAGGATTTACACAAATTACGTATTACGAAGATGCAGACAACGATACTTATGGTGACGCAGGATCTACAATAACAGATTGTACGCAGCCGGCAGGGTATGTTACAAACGCCGACGATTGTGATGATACGAATGCAGCAATCAATCCGGGAGCAACAGACAATACCGGAAACGGGATTGACGAGAACTGTGACGGAGTAGACGGAGTATTGGGAATCGAAGAATCGATTTTGGCTAACTTAAATGTATACCCGAACCCGGGAACAAGTTCGGTAGTTTTGAACATGAACAACGGATGGAACGGGTTCCAGGTAACTTTTGCAAGTCTTGACGGAAAAGAATTAGTGTTGACATCCGTTCAGAAATCAGCAAACGAATTAGAGTTCAATACGGACTCATTGGTTCCGGGAGTGTACATCATTCGATTGACTTCCGCTTCAGGAACTGCTTTGGTTCGCTGGGTGAAAAACTAATCAGGAAATCAAAAAATAATAAGTAGGGGTGCGATTAATCGCACCCCTACTTATTTAAATGCTCCATTTCGTATCTTTGCATCAATGGAACACATTATTTACAATGTTACGGTAAGCCTGGATCCGGCTGTTGAGCAGGATTGGGTGAATTGGATGCGAACAGTCCACATTCCGGCAGTAATGGCAACAGGCTGTTTTTTGGAAAGCCGGATGTCTAAAATGAATGAGCTGGAAGAAGGCGGATGTACGTATGCCATGACTTATATAGCATATAGCCAGGATCATTTGGACGACTATCAGAACAACCACGCTGCGGCCTTACAGATTGATCATAAGACAAGATATGAAGGGCGTTTTGCGGCTTTCAGAAGCACCTTAAACGTTATTCAACATTTCCGGCATGAGCGTTAGAGCCAAAAAACATTTAGGACAGCATTTCCTGAAAGACAAGAATATCTGTAAACGGATTGCGGAGCAGTTTAAGCACCATCAGGGTGTGAAAACTGCGATTGAGATCGGTCCCGGAATGGGTGCCCTGACAGAGTATTTGCTGCAGGACAAAGAAACAGAGTTGTATGTGATGGACTTGGATGAAGAATCCATCGAATACCTGAAAGTGCATTTTCCCCAATTGGAAGGAAAGATCACCTTCGGGGATTTCCTGAAGATTGACCCGCTTACCATTGTTGGCGACAAACCCTTTGCCGTTGTGGGGAATTTCCCTTACAACATCTCTTCCCAGATTTTGTTTAAGTGCATTGACCTCAAGGATTCGATTCCCGAAATCATGGGAATGTTCCAGAAAGAGGTAGCACAGCGTGTTGCAGAAAAACCGGGAACAAAAACCTACGGAATTTTAAGCGTGTTATTGCAGGCATATTATGACATCGAGTATTGTTTCACCGTAGACGAACAGGTCTTTGATCCGCCACCGAAAGTAAAATCGGGAGTGATCCGTTGCACACGAAACGGCAGGGAGAAATTGCCCTGCGATGAAAAATTGTTCAAGCAAGTGGTTAAAATGTCTTTTAATCAGCGGCGCAAAACAATCCGGAACTCCATTAAGGCATTGCTCCCCGAAAACTACGAAGAAAACCCGATGCTCCAATTGCGCCCGGAAAGGCTGGGTGTAGAGGAGTTTATTGAGTTGACGAACTGGGTGGAAAAACACCGGACCAACGTATAAAATTCACGTTGCAAAAAGATTTTTAAGTGTTCTTTACTAAAATGGGGAATAAGGATCGCCGGATGCCGGAATATTAGCTCACTTTAACATTTTCTGAGAATCCTCCCGTTTTTCAGTGTTTTCAAGGGTTTACCAACAAAAATGGTCTCCTGACAGCTGAATTCTGTGAATAAGTAATTGTTACCATTCATCCTTTTCGCTTTACTCCTCTGAAAATTCGATTATTTTTGTGCGAATTTCAAAAATTACGTTGCAATGTCACAAGAGAAAACAAGATACTCAGATAGTGAATTGGAAGAATTCCGTCAATTGATCAACGAGAAGTTGAAAGAGGCGAATGTCGATTACGATATGCTGAAAGCATCTTTGTCGAATGACAACCATGGAACAGATGATACGGGCAGAACCTTCAATATGATGGAAGACGGATCAGAGACTTTATCCCGTGAAGAAGTGGCTCAGTTGGCAGCCCGTCAGGAGAAGTTCATCGAAAACCTGAAAAATGCCTTGATGCGTATTGAGAATAAAACGTATGGAATTTGCCGCGTAACGGGTAAACTGATCCAAAAAGAGCGGTTGAAACTGGTACCGCATGCTACGTTGAGCATCGAAGCTAAAAACATGCAAAACAAATAAGTTGAAGAAACAACTCTATATCGTTTTAATAGCGGTATTCTGCATATTGCTCATTGATCAGGTAACCAAAATTTGGGTTAAAACCACGTTTAATTATTACGATCCACCGGTCAACGCGATCGGTTCATGGTTCCGTTTGTTATATATCGAGAACCAGGGAATGGCATTCGGGACCACGTTTGGAGCAAGCATTTGGGCCAAATTAGGACTGAGTATCTTCCGCATTTTTGCCAGCGTGGGAATCACGTATTATTTCATTAAACAATGGCGCAAAGGTGCTAAAACGGAATTCCTGATCGCAATCGGGCTGGTTTTTGCCGGGGCAACAGGCAACCTGATCGATTCCATGTTCTACGATTTTATTTTTGATTACGATCCGTGCATCGGGTTCAACCATTTGGAAGGATCGGGCATTTGGACGGATTGTGGGATCGTAGGAAAGTACGAAACACGGCATACCGGGTTTCTACTTGGGAATGTGGTCGATATGTTCCAATTCAATATGGAATGGCCATCCTGGGTTCCGTGGTATGATGAAAATGGCGACAACCAAATTTTTCCTGCCATCTGGAACGTGGCGGATGCTTCAATCAGCATCGGGGTTATCATGATCATTATCAGACAACGGAAATACTTTCCGAAGGAAAATAAGAAAAAGGCAGTCTCAACTGCAAGTTCGGTTTCAACCGAAGAAAATACAGAAAATTAATATTGGTAGGTGAAAGATTTTTCGCCTACGTGTTTCTGATCATAATAAATTGATCACTTTCTCCACATCTTCCGGAGTATCGATATTCGGTGTTTCGATTTCTGTTTCTACGACCTTGATCGAATATCCGTTGTATAACCAACGTAATTGTTCTAAAGATTCGATTTGCTCCAGTTTAGTTTCTGCCAAATCACTCAATTGAAGCAAAACCTCGGAGCGATACGCATACAACCCGATGTGTCGCAGAAACGGATAAATTTCCAAAGGTTCACCCTTTGCATTGGCAAAATTCGGGATGGCACTGCGGGAAAAATAAAGAGCACGGTGGTGTTTATTCACAACAACTTTGATCCGGTTGGGATTCAGAATATCTTCCATGGCAATCTTCCTGGAAGCAAGCGTAGCAATTTGTACCTCCGGATCTGTAAAGGCCTGCAGTAATTGATCCAATTGCCGGGCATCTACCAATGGTTCATCTCCCTGGATATTGATCACCACATCATATCGTTCCGAAAGTGTTCTCACAATTTCTGCGCAGCGATCTGTCCCGGTCGGATGTTTGGAATCCGTCAGCATCACCTTTCCTCCAAAACGGTTAACTGTCTGTTCGATCCGTTCATCGTCTGTTGCAACGATCAGATCAGTCAAAAGAGCAGATTTTGCGGCCCCTTCCACCACCCGCTGGATCATGGTTTTCCCTTTCAGGTCAATGAGTGGTTTGCCCGGAAAGCGGGAAGAGGCGTAACGAGCAGGAATGATGCCTAAAATGCGCATAGTTTTTCTTTCAAATATAGTTATTCTCTTCACGCTCTTTGCTTCTTTGCGCTTCGATCTTTTCTATTTTAGATTAATTTTGTCAGCATGAAATATCTATTTGTCGGTTTAGGAAACCCGGGTTCGAAATACGAGGAAACGCGCCACAACATTGGATTTAAGGTCGTAGAAGCTTTGGCAAAGGAATTGGGAGGCACATTTTCCCTGCAAAAAACGGCGGAAGTGGCAGAAGTTAAATTCAAAGGAAGAACCCTTGTTTTGGTAAAGCCGACCACCTATATGAACCTTTCCGGGAAAGCAGTGAATTATTACTTGCAACAGGAGAAAATTCCGAAAGAGAATTTGGTCGTTGTGACGGATGATCTGGCTCTTCCGTTCGGAAAATTGCGCATGAAAGGAAAAGGGTCCGACGGGGGACACAATGGGTTAAAAGACATCCAGGCAACACTCAATACCACGGAATATTGCCGGTTGCGGTTTGGTGTCGGAGCTGATTTTCACAAAGGACAACAGGTTGATTATGTGTTGGGTGAGTGGAGTGCGGAAGAGCGTGAAACACTGAACGAACGGATCGGTGTAGCGACGGAATTTTTGAAAAGTTTTGCTTCTATAGGAATACAATTAACCATGACAAATTGGAATGGTAAATAGCCACTCATTATCAGTGTGTTAACTTCTTTTGGCTGGAAAATCTTATCAATTCGCCTTTTTTGGCTATTTTGAATTGAAACAATCTATACCTTTGTGTGTGCAAATAAATACCATTTGCGCAAAAAACTATGCAATACATAAGACTCACACGAAGTGACGACTTTACTAAGAAACTTTCCCAACAAGTAGATGAATATCTGAAAAGAAATAATCTAAAGCGTTATGGTAATTGGCGGATCCTGTTAAAAGTTCCGTTGATGTTTTCCTTGTTTTTACTTCCATACTTTTTAATGGTTTTCGGAGTGATAGAAAATCATTGGTTACAATTTTTCATGACCATCATCATGGGTGTTGGAATGGCCGGAATCGGGCTTTCCATTATGCATGATGCAAATCATGGAGCGTTCTCGAAATACAAATGGTTGAATAAGATCATGAGTTTCTCCATGGAGATCCTCGGCGGATTTAATTTGAACTGGCGTATTCAGCACAATGTATTACACCACAGCTTTACGAATGTACACGACATGGATGAAGATATTGATTCAATCGGATTGCTTCGCTTCTCTCCCAACATGCCGCACAAAAAAGTGCATCGTTTCCAGGTGTATTATGCATGGTTCTTTTACGGGTTAATGACTTTGTCGTGGATGACCAATAAAGATTTCATGCAATTGAGCCGTTACAGTAAAGAAGGATTGTTACAAGCTCAAAATACAACATTCAGAAAAGCACTGATCCAGTTGATTTTCTCGAAACTGCTTTATTACGTGTACATCATCGCAATTCCATTATTGGTGATGGACGTCACCTGGTGGCAGGTGCTTATCGGATTCGTTGTGATGCATTTCATTTGTGGGATTATTCTGGCATTCGTTTTCCAGGTAGCGCACGTAATGCCGGAAACGGAATTCATGACGAAGGATTGCTATACGCACAAGAACGACGAGATTTCCTGGGCAAAGCATCAAATGATGACAACGGCTAATTTTGAGAATTGGAATCCCTTACTGACCTGGTATGTCGGTGGATTGAATTACCAGATTGAACACCATTTGTTCCCGGATATTTCACACATTCACTACCCGAAAATTTCTAAAATTGTAAAGAAAACAGCCAAAGAATACGGGATTCAGTACAATTATCACCGAACGTTTGGCGCAGCGATCTTCAATCATTTGAGATTATTGAAACAACTGGGAAGAGCTTAAAGGCTTCCGGATGAAAATAAAAGCAGGGGTGCGATTTACGCACCCCTGCTTTTTTATACCATGGATTTCTTATCTTTAAGAAAGAACGGTTAAGAATGGGACACGATCATGCACATCATCACCACGATATAACAGGGAAGAAAGTCAATACGGCTTTTGTTGTCGGGATCATGCTCAATCTGGGATTTGTGGTTATCGAAGCGGTTGTCGGAATCCTCATCAATTCCCTTTCTGTTTTGTCGGATGCCGGACACAACCTGGCGGATGTCGGGACACTGGCGCTTTCCCTGCTGGCTTTTAAATTAATGAAAGTCAAATCGACCAACCAATACACTTACGGTTATCGCAAAACATCCATTTTGGTTGCTCTGTTCAATTCGATGCTGTTATTGCTTACCATCGGTGCCATTGTTTATGGCTCGGTGGATCGTTTTTTTCATCCGCAAATCATTCCGGGTTTAGCGGTTTCAATCATTGCGGGAATTGGAATAGCAATTAATTTTTCCACGGCGTTACTGTTCCTTCGGAACAGGGAAAAGGACATCAACATAAAAAGTGCCTACCTGCATTTGCTGGCAGATGCATTGGTCTCCGCCGGATTGGTACTCGGAGGGATTGTCATATATTATACCCATTTGTATTGGCTGGACCAGGTTTTCAGCTTGATTATCGCTGCAATTATCCTGTTCGGCACCTGGAAGCTGATGAAGGAAAGCCTGCGCTTGTCTTTAGACGGAGTACCGAGTGCGATCCGCTTGGAAGAGATTGTGGCTTTAATTCGGCAGACGAAAGGAGTGAAGGAAGTACATCATGTGCACATTTGGCCCTTAAGTTCCACCGAAAATGCCATGACGGCTCATTTGGTAATGGAAGAAACGGTGAAAGGAGAAGAAGAAGCACAGATCAAACGCGAATTGCGTCACCTGTTGGAGCACCAAAATATTCACCACGTGACGCTTGAAACAGAGCGGGAAGATTGTGAGAATGGTTCGTGTTAGCGACGATTCTTCAGATTGTTCCGTTTTGTTAAACATCCCGAAGGGATTTAGGATTTTGATCTGCTCATTTGACTTGAAACACAGGAAAAGCTGTTTTTCACGAGCGGCTTAAAATAATACTTAAACCAAAAAACCCTGACACCGTTCAAAGAGCATCAGGGTTTTCACGTGTAGTGTATTGGTAGGGGTTTTATTTCTTGATCAGCAGTTGTTTCGTTACACTTCCTTCACTTGATGAAACTTTCAGCCAATACATTCCTTCGGCTAAACCGGAGACATCCAGGGTGAAAGTAGCACCTGTATTTTGCTGTGTGAATAACACTTGCCCGTTACTCGCATAAATTACCGCTTCTGAGTTTGTTGCGGTAGTCTCTACGAATACCGTATTGGAAGCCGGGTTCGGATAGATGGTGTATTCCGGTACCTGGTTCTCATCCAATCCCAAACATGGATCCGAAAAGATCATAATGGTGTCTTTATCCTGGCAGCCATTATTGTTGGTAACGGTCAGAATATAAGATCCTGCTTGCGCACCTATAGTGTTCTGAGTACTTGCTCCATTGCTCCAGTTGTATGCCTGGTAACCACCAGGACCATTCAGGTTAACCGGGAAATGGTTCGAACAAACAGTCATATCGGCACCCAGGTTGATATTCGGTAAGGCAAACAACGCCAAAACCAGCGTATCGCTATCCACGCATCCGTTTGCATCTGTCCCGGTTACAATGTATGGACCGGCAATGGTTGCGTTGAACGGAGTTCCGTTCGTCACACCATTGTTCCAAAGCAGGCTGGGAGCACCTGTTGCATTGAAGGTAACGGATGTTCCCGTGCAAACAGATTGGTCCGTTCCTGCGTCTATAGTAGGAAGGAGATTTACAATAACTGTCAGCGTATCCGAATTTGCGCATCCGTATGTGTCGGTTGCAGTTGCAATGTAGCTCATGGTGGTGGTCGGGAAGAAATCAATTCCATCCTGCACACTGTTGTTCCATGCAATGGTTTCGGAAGAAACTGCATGTAAGTTTACCGTATCCCCGATACAAATTGCAAGGTCTTGTCCGGCAGTGATGGTTGGTAATGTCAACACCCGGATTGTTTCTGACAGGGTTGTATCGGCACAAGCCAATGAGGTGTTTGAAACGAATACCCGGTAATCACCTGCTTCCGTTACGTTTAATGAGTTTCCGGTTTCACCTGGAATAACCAGGTCATCTTTCAGCCACTGAATACTGCTTTGAGCATTCCCCGGGATCGTTAAAGTAACCTGATCTCCCGAACAAATGGAATCTGTTGGTACTGTGATTGCAGCTCCGGCAAGGTCCACACAGGTATTGATGTCAAAAATAGAAAGGGTGGAACTGACCTCATTTGCTAAGATAACGATGTCATTTCCTGTCGGGGAATCTTCTTTTTTAATCACGATGATTCCCTCTGCTCCACGGTCAGGACCGTTAGTTGCCACGGATCGGTTGTTGTAGTATCCGACATATACCGGGGCATTTGGAACATCTACGTTGAACAACATAACTCCACCCACACGTTCCAACGAAACAAACAAATAGTGATTCCCGTTAATGAATGCTGTTGCAACACCTTCCGGCTCCGGACCTTTATCATCCGAACGATTTTTTGAAACGGCAGCTCCTGAACTGTTACTTGCATTGAATAACCCGCTCAAAGTCGGGTGATTGGAAATAATTTGTTCAATCAGATCTTTTGAATCGAAAACCAGTGCGCCAGATTGTGCGTCCCAGATAGAGAATGAGCGGGTACCGAACACGTGAATTTCGTCGATATCTCCGTCGTTGTCCGTATCACCACTTACGTTGGTTACATTGATGCGACCCAGGAATTGGTTGTGTTTCAAAATGTTTTGGTCCGGAATTGAAACGTCCAACGGAGTTGCGGATAAACGCGCGATTTCTGAGAAAGTGCTATACTCACGAGCGTCTCCTTCGTTTGCCGAGAAAATGTATTCCGTTCCTGCGATAGAAGCATGCGCTAAAGCATCCGGCATAAACAAGCCCTTGATCGGAGCAGAGCCAATGAAAATTCCGGCAGTTTGATCGGAAGCATCCAATCCGTTGTTCCCGTTTGCATAATTCATTGTCCCCAATGGGCGGATTTCAGTTACTGTTCCGGCTGTGATATTGATTACGGCCATAGCGTTGTTTTCCTGTAAGGAAACATAAGCAGTGGAGTTATCTTCCGAAAGGGTGATGTATTCCGGTTCGAAATCCTGTGCTGCAGAACTCCCCGGTCCGAAGATGCGGATTCCCTGTGAACGCAAAGCAGCTTCTTGTCCGTTAAACGATTGAAAATTCACCATCGTCACATTGGCTGCAGTTAATGAAGGATAACCTCCCGTTATATCTATAATTCCTACGGAACCTTCCGGATCAACGGAATAATCTGATTTGGGCTCTCCTTCACAAGCGACCAAAACTTTCGTGTAATCGTTGTTGAAAGTGACCATATCCGGCATGGCACCAACAGGCACCTGGGAAATAAATGTTCCGTTCTCATCGAAGAACACAATATTTCCATTTGCCTGCGGATTGGTATTTTCTACCGCACAGGCAACCACTCCGTCATGAACAGTTAATGAATTGATATTTCCATAAGGTGAGATTGAAATAGAATTGAGCAAAGCAGGAGTGGACGGATTCGAAAGGTCTACGATATCCATTTTTGCACCAACGGAATTGGCGATATATAACTTATCTGTTGTAGGATCAAATGCAACAATTTCAGCAGAGTTCGTTCCTTCCGCTCCGTTGGAGAAGCTTGAAAGTAAATTTAATTTCAATTCGTTGTTTGGAGTCGGGGCTTGATAATCGTTGTCTTTGATGTAAACAACCTGGAACGAATTGGTTCCGATAGTTGCATTTTCCAACGAACTCATTTTAAGGATTACTTTTTCTGTTCGCTCAGCAAATGCATCGTCTACAAGTGTCAAACCGACGTTTTGAATTCCGTTGAAACCTCCCGGGATCACGATGGTATCTTCCGCCAAAGTAAAATCAACTCCTTCCGTTGCGTCGGTATAAACCGAATAGCTCAAAATGACTTTGGCCGGATAAATATTGGAAGAGGCGGAATTAACCCCAATGTTTACAGTTCCGGCATTTTCTGCAAAGTTTTGAGTAACTGCTGAGAAGGTGAATGTTCCGGGAGCCGGAAGTAAACTCAGGTTAGAGAGATTGTCTAAAGTTGGTGTTACGACCGACCAGGTTCGAGCGGTAGTCCATACATCCGTTTGTGTATTGTAAGATCCTGTAGCGCGAATGGTTTGATCACCTCCCGGATCTCCTGCCAAGAAAGAAGATGCCTGCAATTTTCCACCCGAATAGCTATCGTTAACAGGTAATTGATACCCGTCCGCACCACCGTTTAATACGGCTGTTCCGAGCGCTGTTCCGTAAAACAAAGCATCAACAGGAACCGTTGAATTGGTAAGTGAGGTAACCGGTAAATTGAAAACGGCAATTCCATCTCCGTTTGATCCTCCGTTCCCGACAACACCGCCTGAAGCTGCTGTTCCGAATCCGTCTCCTGCGGTGGTCGCTGTATTGATCACGCGGATTTTTGTTCCGGTCGGGGCCATGGAACTTCCACCTACATACACCACATCTCCGCGGTTTACAATCCCGGAGTTTAGTTGAAAAGCGTAAGTAATTGTCCCTCCTTCGATCCAACCGTTTAGGGTCGCGGCGGAGTTATTACAGACAACCGTGTAGGGAGTTGTTGCAAAGTTGATATTGCTTGTAGCGACTAATTCGATCCATTCAAATGGAGAATCAGTTCCACTAGGATTTGGTAAAATTTCTGAGATAACGAGTCCGGGATTTTGAGCAAAGCTGGAAATGCTCATCAAAACCGTCCCGATAAAGAGTACTGTTTTTTTCATTGCTGTATAAACTTTCGGCAAAGTTCACCTTGGCATGTAATCAGAAAGACGGGATTGAATGACTTTTGTGGTAAGATTTTGTTGGGGAAAAATGAAATTTGTGAATTTAAAATAAATCAGATCCCCGAATCTGAACCTTTTTTTTAAAGGTTGTTGATGATTTCTTAAAATAATCGATTTAGTCGGCTGGTTTATCAGTAGGTTGTAATGAATCAGACACCTATTGATATCCGGATTAGTTCCAATTTTTTAATATGAGGGCTGCTAGGCTCAAATCGAACGGATTCGTAATCTTGATATTCTCCTCATTTCCCGGGATGAGGTGTATCCGTGCTCCGATTGCTTCCACCACGCTTGCATCGTCGGTAAAACTGGTCAGATACTTTTGTTCATACGCCTTCTTAATCAATTTGGCTTCAAAGACCTGCGGTGTTTGCACGATCCGGTATTGGTCCCGCGGCACAGTTGCATTGGTTTCCCCATCTGCAATGCGAAGAGTTTCTTTTACAGGGATCACCGGAATGACGGCCCGGTGACTTTTAACTTCTGCAAGCAGTTGGTTTAGAACCGATTGATTCACAAATGGTCGAACACCATCGTGAATAGCGATCCAATCCCCGGTAGCTTTCCCCAGTGCATTTTTGATCGAATCAAAACGTTCGCGTCCACCCGGAACTACTTCGTGTTTGATCGTAAAGTTGTGTTTTCGGCACATTTCATCCCAATCGCTCAGGTAATCTTCCGGAAGCGTGACAATTAGTTCCGCGGATGGGTCAAAAGCATATATATGCTCAATGGTGTGCATCAGGATGGGTTTACCATTCAGTAACAAAAATTGTTTCGGGACCGAACCTCCCATTCGTTGTCCAATTCCTCCCGCAGTAATAATGAATGTCAGCATAAAAGCAAGTTCAAAAGGTGAAAGAGTGAAGAAGTTTAACCGATGGCATTTTGGAAAATGAATCTTACTCAAGGTATAAAAATAAGGTTTTGTCCTAAATTACAGGTATCCGAAATTCGCAAGGGCTGCAAATTCGCGATATTGTGAGCAGCTCTTTGTTTATGGGATGTGGCGGAATTTTAAACGGACAGATTGAATCGGAAACCTGCCGGACACCCAGAAACTAAAAAAGGTCTTCCATGGAAGACCTTTTACTATATTAAATCACGAAATTACTTAATCTGATTCGGATCATTTTCCGCCTGTTGGTTGAATTTGCGTTGCCAGTTCAACCAGTAAAGCATTCCAAAAGCTCCCAAAATGATAAATGTCCAGTTTGCAATGTCACCAATGTTGTCATAAAACCATGCACCATTTAGAATTTTTCCGAGTGTCCACCAAAAACTATTCATCTTTTCTCTTTTTTATTAGGACAAAGTAAATAAATAATTTGTTGATAAGTTCCGTTTCCATTGAAAAAAATTCAATAATTCGTCATTTAGAATCGTTTTAAACTTATTTAGCTAAAATTGGACCGGCATTTTGTTTTCCCGAGCAAGAAGAATCCGTAACTTTGCAACATAAAAATTTAAAGATTATGTACCCACCAGAACTCGTACAACCAATGAAGGAAGACCTTACACGTGTGGGCTTTCAACAACTCGTATCAGCATCCGAAGTAGATGCAAGCATTCCAACCAGTAAAGGCGTTGCCCTGGTAGTTGTAAACTCCGTATGCGGATGTGCTGCAGGAAATTTAAGACCGGGCGTGAAAATGTCTTTGGAACAGGCCGGAAAGAAACCGGATCACCTGTTGACCGTTTTTGCAGGTGTGGACACCGAAGCAACCCAACAGGCACGCAAGTACTTTTTGCCATTTCCTCCGTCTTCTCCATCCGTGGCGTTATTTAAGGACGGAAAATTGGTTCATTTCCTGGAAAGACACAATATCGAAGGGGTTACCGCAGCAATGATCGCTGAGAACCTGGAAGCAGCTTACGAAGAATTTTGTTAATTAAGACTTAAAGACATCAGACTGAAGACCAAAGACAGGTTTGTCTCTGGTCTTTTGTTTTTAGTTTAAAAGCGAAGCGATCTCTCAATGTTTATAGATACGCACACACATCTTTACTCCGAACAATTCGACGAAGACCGTACGGCTATGATTCAGCGCGCTATTGCGGCTGGAGTGGAACGTATGTATATGCCCAATATTGATCTGAATTCGATAGAAGGAATGCATGCACTGGAAAAGCAGTTCCCGGAAAACTGTTTCGCTATGATGGGGCTGCACCCGTGTTCGGTAGATGCAAATTGGGAATTGGTCCTGGCAAAAATGAAATTGTTCCTGGAAAAAAGACCGTACGTAGCGGTCGGGGAGATCGGGATTGACCTGTATTGGGATAAGACATTCCTAGAGGAGCAAAAAGAGGTGTTCCGGACACAAATCAACTGGGCGAAAGAACTCCAAATCCCGATTGTAATCCATGCACGTGACTCTTTTCCGGAGATTTACGAAGTACTGGACCAGGAAAACGACGAACGCTTAAAAGGGATTTTTCATTGTTTTACCGGGAACGAACAAGACGTCCAAAAAATTCTCGATTACCAGGGATTTTCGTTTGGAATTGGGGGAGTGGTAACTTACAAAAAGTCTGATCTGCCGGAAACTCTGAAACATATTCCGCTGGATAAATTATTGCTGGAAACGGATGCGCCTTACCTGGCACCGACTCCGTTCCGCGGGAAACGCAATGAAAGTGCGTATGTGGTACATACGGCTGAAAAGGTAGCTGAAATGTTAGGTTTGTCCTTGAACAAATTGAAAGAGATAACAACCAAAAACGCAATGGGTCTGTTTCATCCCTAAGGTGCCCCAATTCTACAATTGTTTTTATGGAAAAAGATTCTATCTTCGAATCCTAACTCCATTTTTATGCGCCTTATTTTAACGATCCTGATCCTGCTTTTAACGGTGTACGTACTTGGACAAAAAAAGCTAAAAGTACTTCATACGAACGTGAAGTCTTTTCGAATGAAATACCCGAGTGATCCCGCCATCACCAAACGGACATGGACCATTGTTCCGGATTTAAAACCGGATAGTGTTATTGTATCAGACACAAAAATTCAATTTATCACAGATGTAGATTCCACCTTTATTAAGGTCGATAAAAAACACCCGGTTTGCGATTTCCTCGTAATCTATCAACATAAAGATACGTGCTGGACACGTGTGAGGTATTACGAAGTTCCGGATTATATCGGTAAATTGAAGAAAGCGGCTAAATACAATACCGCTGATGTGAGAACCGTTCCTGAATTTACTTACCAGGATTCAAGTAATACTCATCTGAAAGCATTGAGAGAAAAATACAACCTGGATTCCATTGCAGGTGATGCCGGAGAGTTTAACCAGATAATCAACCTGATGCACTGGATCCACAACCTGGTGAGACACGATGGTCAGCACGGAAACCCGGAAAACAAAAATGCGGATGAACTGATCAAAGCCTGCAGTGACGGTTCGCGTGGATTGAATTGTCGCGGACTGGCTATTTCCCTCAATGAATGTTACCTGGCAATGGGCTTCAAATCGCGCTACGTTACCTGTATGCCGAAAGAACTGGAGTTTGACGATTGCCATGTGATTAATATGGTGTATTCGGAATGGTTGCAAAAATGGGTGTATATGGACCCGACCAATAACGCATATGTAATGGATGAAAAGGGAACGCTCTTAAGTATCGAAGAAGTGAGACAACGATTGATCGACGGTCGTACCCTCATTGTGAACCCGGATGCGAACTGGAATAACGAGCAGTTCGTTTGGCTTGAAGGTTACTTACATAGTTACATGGCAAAGAACCTGTATCGGCTTGAATGTCCGGTTTCAAGCGAATACGATTACGAAACGAAATCCCCTGGAAAGAACACAGTTTATATTGAATTGTTACCGCTCGACGGGCTCAATCAAACTCCGCAAAAATCTGACCATACGAACAACGATACGGATTTTACTGTTACGAGATATGTGACCAATAACCCCGAATTGTTTTGGAAAGCGCCAAAGAGTGATCATACAAAGGCGCCGGAATAAACTTCTTCCGGGAAACTTGCTTTTTCGGTATTTTCAGTGAACTTTGTCCCACTCAAGTGATAAAAGCATGAAAAAAACAGCGCCGCAAGTACTGGTTATCTATACCGGGGGAACGATTGGAATGGTGAATGATCCTTTAACAGGTTCACTGACCGCTTTTGACTTTGGAGATGTTTACAAACACATTCCCGAACTGGCGCGTTTGAATGTACAATTAACCACTCATGCTTTTCCGCATCCGATCGATTCTTCCGAGATGAATCCGTCCTGGTGGAAGGAAATGGCCGAATTGGTTTACAATAAATACAACGATTTCGACGGGTTTGTAATCCTGCATGGTTCGGATACGATGGCATTTTCGGCTTCTGCGTTGAGTTTCATGCTTCAGGGTTTAAAAAAGCCGGTCATTTTCACGGGGTCTCAACTGCCTATCGGAACGATCCGGACAGATGGGAAAGAAAACCTCATTACAGCCATTGAAATTGCGGCAGCTACAAACGAAACGGGAACCCCACGCATCCAGGAAGTAGCGATCTATTTCGAATATTCCCTGTATCGCGGAAACCGCACATCAAAAGTTTCGGCTTCTTCCTTTGAAGCATTCCGTTCACCCAACCTGAGACCTTTAGCCGTTGCGGGAGTTCATATCGATTATACCGGTGAAACGATTGCGTCTTCGAACGAATTGGAGTTGTTCACTGCTTTTGATCCGTCCGTGGCCTTGATCAAATTCTTCCCGGGAATCAATTGGAATATTTACGAGTCCTTGTTCGACCTTCAGAAAACCAAAGCGATTATCCTGGAAACCTATGGTTCCGGGAATGCTCCCTCCGATTCAAAATTCCACGAATTGCTGTTGAATTACCTTCAGACAGGTGGAATTGTACTGAACATTACCCAATGTTCTACAGGAAGAGTGGAGCAGGGGAAATACGAAACCAGTTCCTTCTTCGAAAAGAACGGTGTGCTTTCGGGTTTCGATCTCACAACGGAAGCGGCAGTCACCAAAACCATGTATGCTTTGGGTAAAAGCATGGGAAATACGGAAGCTGCCAAAGCCATTTTGAAGCAATCCGTTTGCGGGGAAGTGACGATTTAAGCCAGTTATTTTACTTCGCCAAATTCACCGACGATTTCTTCGGAGAACCGAAACCAAAATTGACCGAAAGGGTGGAAACCAGTGTGCGCTTCGGGTTTATTACCGGATTGAACTGATTCCCGAAATTGAAGGTCAAAATGGCCTGATCTGTCAGCCTGTAATTGACTACCATCAAATATTGCACATCGTTGCTTCGCTTTTTGGTATAAATCTTATTGCCTTCTGCATCCGTTCCCAAAGGAGTTTCCGTACTGCTGCTTCGACCCACCAATTCAGCTTGAACTGAGCATTTTTTAAATTCTGCAGCCAGTGAAATTCCGTAATCGTGGTTGTTCTGATAAACGGTGGAACCCGGGAAATAGAGCTTGTAATAATCAATATTATACCATTCGTAGCGGTACACTGCCAGAAGTTTCAGTACGTGATTTTCAGTGGCGAAAAAGCGGTAAGTCGGGGTAATCCAAAGGGCATTTTTCGGAGCATAGGAAAACTCGAAATTGTTTGTTGGGAAGTTGAGCAAACTGGCGAGTGCCAAGTCGAGTGAAAACCCTTGCCGGTTGACCAGGTATTTCTTGAAATGGGCGTAGACCTGATCGGATAAAATGTGCTTGCGAAACAAGCCTGCAATGGCATTGCTGAATTCATCGTGATTGCTTGCGGTCAATTTCGGCAGTTCCAGGGTGTCCGCACAAAAAGCTTCCATGAATTGATTGATTTCTGCAGCCGAGTCAAAAAAGGAGAGATTCCCGATGAGCTTTTTTAACGGTTGATTGATCGATTGCATAAAATCCGTAATCGATTGCACAGCCGGATTGTCGAGGGTCTGCATTCGGATAAGGGCAAATTTATTTTCAAGAATATCTGCAGATCTTAATTGTTTCCGGTAGTTTTCAATCGTGTCCCGGTCATTTTTTCCCCCGAAATAAATCGAAGTCCTGGCACCAAAACCCAGTGCATTGGATTTGGTGCTGTCGCCCAGTAAAAAACTTTGCGAAGACGAAACGGAAAAGGATGCATTGCGCAAAAAAGATTGCCAGGCCGTCGGATACAAGTATTCGCTGAGACTGATGTGCGGATTTCTCGACCAGTAGGGAGTGAACTCAATTGCCAGATCCTTGGGAATGACGATGCTTCCGGCATCCGTAAAATTATTGTAGAGTGCGGTTTCCAGTGCGTTCAAGGTTTTTGGAGCCAAAACGGTTGTTGGCTGCATCCCGGTAATTGCGGAAGCAGGTGAAGTGGGAGCAGTCAATCGTTGCAGCTTTTCCTGTGTATCATCCTGGGCGAATGTGCCGCTTGCTAAACCGGTAATAAGTAAAAAAATCAGGATTCTCATGGCGCAGGAAATTTGATTTTGATTGTTACCTGGGCCCTGTCCTGCACGGAAGTCGGATTCGTATGATTTACGATCACCGTTCCGTTCACTTTAAAATGAACTTCGATTTGTTCCACTTCACCTGCGGGACATGTGAGTGTGGAACTGACATAGGTCGTTCCACGCAAGGAAGCTCCGTTGCCTAAACCCTGTGAAGCGTTGTTTATGAGCGTAGGGATGTCGTTGTTGGTTGGGGTCGCAATATCGGTAGTTGCGGTAGTAGCAGAGGAAATAATCGCTACTTCAAAAGTAGCAGCAGCGTTGTCAGCTAAAGTGAAATTACATTCGTAAGGATATACGATAGTTTCTTGGTCAGCCATAAGAATAGCGGTTAAAATGCGTACCAAAATACGATAAATTCCGATTCCCTATTGATTCAGGGGTCAGAATTTTTTTTTTGGGAAGAAGGGAAAATGAATTGATTTAAACAACATGCAAAAAACGTTTTTTATGAAAGTACTGGGTTAATTAAAGAAAAAGTGTATTTTTGCACTCCACTAAAATAGAGAGGTGTCCGAGTGGTTGAAGGAGCTACCCTGGAAAGGTAGTATACGGGTAACTGTATCGAGAGTTCGAATCTCTTCCTCTCTGCCAGAACGATCCCAGGCTTTACAACGCCTGGGATTTTTTTGTTCCTACTGCTGATTTTTCAGCCGGTTTACTTCTTTTTGAAGGGAATCAACCCGGTCCAATAAATGTTTGATCGTCTCCAGGCCTTCCATATTAATTTCGAGTTCGTAATGAAGATGCATGTATTTTTCCAGCTCGGTAAGCTGTTCGAAAGCAATGAAAAAGGTCTCACCGGAAGAATTTAGCTCAATTAAACCATGCTCATTCAGTTGTTGTACGAATGAAACTTCAATGTTGTAATAGACACAGCATTGTTCGATGGATATATGATTTGTCTGTTCCATGTTAATTCATTTTACGCTCGCGGGCAAGTTGTTCGATCAGTTCTTTTTCTTTTGCAGTAAGATTCGTCGGCAATTGGATCTGGTATGTCACATATAAATCCCCGAATTGCCCTTCCTTTTTGTAGACCGGGAATCCTTTCCCCTTTAGCCGCACTTTGGTGCCGTTCTGGGTTTCTGGAGCCACCTTCATTTTTACTTTCCCATCCAGGGTATCGATGAATTCTTCACCACCCAACAATGCTTTGTAAAGATCCAGCGGAACGGTTGCATACAGGTCATTCCCCTTGCGGGTAAACGCAGTGTTGTTTTTGATCTCAAAGGTGATGTACAAGTCGCCGTTTGGTCCGCCGTTTGCCCCGGGAGCTCCGTGTCCGGTCAACTTGATTTCCTGTCCGTTCTCAATTCCTGCCGGTACGGTGATACGAATGTTTTTCCCGTTCACCATAAAGGTTTGCTGATGGGTTTTGTAGGCTTCCGTTAAGGAAAGCTGAACAACGGCACGAAAATCCCCGCCTTTAAATTTTGCCTGTCGGCCGCCCCGGTTCCCAAACATGGACGAGAAAAAATCCGAATAGTCATTTTCATCCCCATAGGTGTAGTATTCACCTCCGCCAAACGGATTATCGGAATTTCCGAAAGGATTTCCCTGGCCTCGTGTGCCGGATGCTTTTTGCTGCTTGCGTGCTTGTTCGAATTGCTCCGCATGTTTCCAGTCTTTTCCGTATTGATCGTATTTTTTCCGGTTCTCAGGATCTCCTAATACCTCGTTTGCCTCATTGATTTGCTGAAACAATTTTCCCGCTTCGGGGTTGTTGGGATTGAGGTCCGGGTGATGTTTGCGGGCTAATTTCCGGTACGCTTTTTTGATCTCATCGGCAGATGCATTCTTGTTGACGCCTAAAATTTTGTAATAATCAATGTAATCCATGTTACTGAGCCTTGTAAGGTTAAATTAAGGTTTAAATGGGTATTATGCAAGAGATGTTTTTTCAAAAAAAAGGAAATCCCGATTCTTTAATTCCGGGATTCAAAAAATCTGTGATTTTCATAAGCGAATTCAAAAATTGTATAACAATTATAGCAAATAAGGTACTCATCTTTGGTATTTAAATAACTTGGTGATGAGACGACAAACGATTTTCTTTTTAGCGCTGCTCCTGTTCCCGATAGCAGGATACACACAAGCGAAAAAACAAGTGCAGGCAGACAGTTTACCGGCTCCATATGCAACTAAGTCCACGCGGAACCTTTGCAAGGTGATCGGATGGGAAAATCAAACTCCTGCAGCACCAACCGGTTTTGTAGTTGAAAAATTTGCGGACGGATTTGAGAATCCACGTTGGATGTATGTAACTCCGAATGGTGATGTGCTTGTCGCGGAATCAAATGCCAACCATTCGTTTATTGAACAGGTTGGGGGAACACTCATAGGGGCAAATAAATCAAACAATCTAAAGCATAGTGCAGACCGGATTTCATTGTTGCGTGATACGAATAAGGATGGTATTCCGGACCAGAGAGATACTTTGCTTACAGAGTTGAATCAGCCTTTTGGAATGTTGGTCATTGGAAATTGGTTATATGTTGGAAACACGGATGCATTGGTCCGTTATCCGTATAAAGCCGGGCAAACGAAAATTTCCGATCAGCCCGAAAAGATCATAGATCTTCCAGCCGGAGACCACAATCGTCACTGGACACGGAATATCATTGCGAATGCGGACAATTCCAAAATTTACATCGCTGTCGGGTCCGGAAGTAATGTTGCGGAGAATGGGATTGCGAATGAATTGTTACGTGCAGACATTTTGGAAATCAACCCGGACGGATCGGGCTTAAAAGTATATGCCTCCGGGCTGAGAAATCCGGTAGGAATGGGTTGGGCACCTGGCACCAAGACACTTTGGACCGTTGTCAATGAGCGGGATGAATTGGGTGACGAATTGGTTCCCGATTATCTCACCGGTGTTCAGAAAGGTGGATTTTATGGATGGCCGTATTCTTATTATGGTCAACATATTGATCCAAGGGTGGAGGAGACACAACCCGAATTGGTGAAAAAGACGATTGTACCGGATGTTCCATTGGGTTCTCATACTGCTTCATTGGGTCTGGCCTTTTATACGTCACAGGTATTCCCTAAAAAATACCACGGTGGTGTATTTGTTTCACAGCATGGTTCGTGGAATCGTTCGGTGTTAGCTGGATATAAGGTTGTTTTCATTCCGTTTTCGAAAGGGAAACCATCCGGAAAACCGGAGGATTTTTTAACCGGATTCATTGCTGATTTGGACAAGAATGAGGTACATGGAAGACCGGTCGGATTAACCCTGTTGCCCGATGGTTCACTTCTGGTAGCGGATGATGTAACAAACACGATCTGGAGAGTTCGCGCTAAGTAATCAGAACGAATGAAAAAAGCAGGCATCTTATTCATTATTGCAATGAGTTGTCTTTGCACGGAATTTGCACAAGAAGATTCGATCCAAACAACCTTACAGGAGGTAACTGTCAACGCATATCCTTCAAAGCCATTGCTTTTGCATGTTGCATCCAGTGTGTCAATTATCGGGCAGGAGCAGATGAGTGATTATACCAATCAATCGCTGGTACCGGTAATGAATTCTGTACCTGGAGTTCGGATGGAAGAACGTTCTCCGGGCAGTTATCGCCTATCCATCAGAGGAAGTTTATTGCGATCGCCGTTTGGTATCCGGAATATAAAAGTTTACCTGGATGAATTCCCTTTGACAGATGCAGGGGGAAATACCTATCTGAACCTGATCAATGCAGGCAGTATCCATTCTATTCAAATCATTAAAGGACCTGATGGCAGCATGTTCGGAGCAAATACCGGCGGTGTGATCCTCCTTGATACGGAAAACAGATCTGATTCCACCTTAGTAGTAGCATCAGTAAGAACCGGTTCATACGGATTGTTCGACGAGCAGGTAAGTTTCAATAAAAAATGGAAGCGTTATTCCCTGAGCATCAACCAATCCTACCAACAGTCTGAGGGTTATCGGGAAAACAGTGCATTGCGGCGAAACTGCCTCCGGACAATACAAAAATGGAGTTACAAGAAGGGAAGTGTGAAGTTATTACTGCTGGGATCACAACTTCATTATGAAACACCAGGCGGGCTGACTTTGTTACAAGCGGAATCAGACCCTCGTCAAGCACGATTGGCAACTGCAACGTTGCCGGGGGCTATGGAACAAAAGGCTGGTATTTACAATGTCACCGGTTATACCGGAATTTCAAATGAATATCGTTTTTCGCCCCTATTCAAGCATGTTTTCACCCTGTTTGGAAGTTACACCGATTTCAAGAACCCATTCATTACGAATTACGAGACGAGAAAAGAGAAATCTTCAGGGATCAGGACCTATTTTGAATTGGGAAAGAAGTTGACTGTCCTGAATTGGAAATGGGATATCGGAGTTGAATGGCAACAAACAAAAAGCCGGGTTGCCAATTACGATAACGAACAGGGGAATAAGGGAGAACTGCAAACTTCAGACGACTTGAAGGTTTCACAAAACGTGGTGTTCAGTCAGTTTTCCATGTTGCTGTTCAGTCGCCTGGAACTTGAAGCTGCACTCAGCCTGAATATGTATCACTACCATTTCAAGAATACATTTCCGGATTTCCAGGATGGACTAACGAGAAAAGAATTGAATCCGCAGTTAATGCCTCGAATTGGAATTTCATACCGCATCATCCGCGACCTGGTTTGGCGGACGTCGGTCAGTAAAGGATATTCTCCTCCTACCCTGGCAGAAATCCGACCGTCGGACAACACGATCTATAGCGGGCTGCAATCGGAACATGGCTGGAATTATGAAACCGGCTTTCGGTTTAACAGTTTGGATCATCGATGGAATGCGGATATTGCGGTATTTAAATTTGATCTGCACCAGGCCATTGTTAGAAGAGTCAATGATGATGGAACGGAATATTTTGTAAATGCAGGTGGCACAAACCAGATGGGCCTGGAATTTCAATTTTCCGGAGTACTTGTTAAACACCGTTTGCGAGGGTTTACAAGGGGGCTGGATGTTCAGAACAGTTTTACCTATTTTGATTTCACCTTTAAGAATTATTCCAATGAGATGGTTTCTTACTCGGGAAACAGATTAACCGGTGTTCCGAAGTTTTTAACTACCTGCAGCCTGAAATTCTTTTTTCCGTACCGGTTTAATTTATTCCTTTCCTATAATTACACCGACAGGATACCACTGAATGACGGGAATTCCGCCTTTGCTTCTTCCTATCAGTTATTTGGGTCTAAACTGAACTGGGAATTCACACTCAAAAACAAAGTTAATTTTCAATTATTTGTCGGGGCGGAAAACATACTGAATGTATCTTACAGTTTAGGGAATGATTTGAACGCAGTTGGGGGAAGGTATTATAACCCATCACCTGGGCGCACTTATTATTTTGGAATTCAACTGAAAATCTGACGGTTTACCTGTGTTTACTCATATGTGATATTTAACTTTTATTCAAACTAGAAAGGCCATTTTATCCTTAACTTGAGAATTCCAAAAAGTAAGATATGGAGGCGGAAAATTTACAGACTGTGCGATTTGCACCTGGCGGGAGAAATAGTTTTCAGGACACACTTATTGAGCGCACCAATGCATATTTCAAGGTAAATCACATTTCTCCTTATGCAAACACCAAAATGTGGATTAAAACAACAGTGATGCTTTCCCTTTATTTTGTTCCGTATCTATTTATGGTAACAGGTTTTGGTGCCAATAACGGATGGTTGTTTTTCGGGTTCTGGTTTTTGATGGCGTTGGGAATGATAGGTATCGGGACTTCCGTTATGCATGATGCCAATCATGGAACCTATTCCCCCAATCGGAAAGTGAACCGGTTTATCGGAGCAATCCTTGAAGTGATCGGTGGTTACTCGGTAACATGGAAAATACAGCACAACCAACTGCACCATACTTACACGAATATTGCCGGTTTGGATGACGACCTGGACAGCATTAAATACCTGCGATTCTCACCGCGTCAACCTTATTATTGGTTCCATAAATATCAATACCTGTATGCCTGGTTCTTTTATTCAATGATGACCCTGTTTTGGATGACCGCAAAGGACTATCTTCAAATAGTTCGGTATAAGGAATACAATCTGCTGGTGAACCACAAAGTTTCGATGGGACAAGCCATATTCCGGGTGACGCTTTATAAGATATTTTATTATGGGTACATCATGGTGTTGCCTATCCTGTTCTCAGGAATGCCGTGGTATGCTGTTGTTTGCGGATTCCTGTTAATGCATATGGTAGCAGGTTTAGTACTCTCCTGTATTTTTCAGCCATCTCACATAGTAGAAACTTCAACTTTTGAATTACCGGTCGAGTCAGAGATCGGAAGTAGAGAAATGGAAGATTCATGGGCTATTCACGAAGTAGAGAACACCACTGATTTTGCTCCTGGAAAAGGTTTTCTGACATGGTTTATCGGCGGTCTGAATTATCAGATCGAACATCATTTATTTACAGGGATTTGCCACGTTCATTATCCTAATCTCGCTCCAATAGTCAAGAAAACTGCCGGTGAATTTGGTGTCATATACCATGTAGAACCTACATTTTGGAAAGCCCTTCGGGGACATGTTAAAATGCTAAAGAAGTTGGGAAGGAAATAATTTGGTCGGATTAGGTGGTGGTGCCAATCTACCGATCGGGCCTTCATCATTGTCGTTATAACTGTTGTAACCGTTGCTTGCAGGAAACACTAAAATATGCCAAATGATAATGACTAAAACTAAATCTTGCAAAACCCAGAAGGTGTGCGATTAATCGCGCACCTTCTGGGTTTATTCTATCGTATTATGTTACTCCGAAACCACCTCCCGGCGTTCTCCGATCTGTTGTCTCCACATGGCATAGTACAATCCTTTTTCGTCGAGCAATTCGTGGTGTTTCCCGGTTTCGATGATGACACCTTTTTCGAGTACGAAAATGCGGTCTGCATGCATGATGGTCGATAAACGGTGAGCAATCAGAACGGTAATGTGCTCTTTTTGATCCGTGATCTCGCGAATCGTATTCGAGATCGCTTCTTCCGTAATGGAATCCAATGCCGATGTTGCCTCGTCAAATACCATCAGTCTCGGATGACGCAGTAATGCACGTGCAATCGACAAACGCTGTTTTTCACCACCGCTGAGTTTCATTCCGCCTTCACCGATCACGGTGTCAATTCCGTTTTCACTGCGCGCGATAAGGTTCAGGCACGATGCTTTGCGCAAGGCTTCATGGATCTCATCATCCGTTGCATCCGGTTTTACGAACAAGAGGTTTTCTTTGATAGTACCGGAAAATAATTGGGTGTCTTGCGTTACGAAGCCCAACTGCTGCTGCAATTCTTCTTTGTCGATCTCCGTGCTGCTGACTCCGTTATATGTAATATCCCCCGTAGGAGCACTGTAAAGTCCTACGAGCAATTTCACAAGTGTACTTTTCCCCGAACCGCTTGGGCCCACGAAAGCAATCGTTTCGCCTTTATTGACCTCGAAGGAAATGTTGTTCAAGGCATCGTAGGCAGCACTTTTGTGACGGAATCCGACGTTGCTGAAGGCCAGTTTTTCAATCGCATTCAATCGGGTTGGTTTCGAAGGTTTGACTTCTACCGGCGTATTGATAATCTGCTCGAAGTTGTTCAACGATGCCTCCGCCTCGCGATAAGAGATAATTACATTCCCGACTTCCTGCAGAGGACCGAAAATGAAGAATGAATAGAATTGCAAGGTCATGATTTGTCCTAAGGTCAATACATCCCTGAATAATAAATACATCAAAAAGAACATGATGGACTGGCGCATGAAGTTCACAAAAGTCCCCTGGATGAAGGAAATACTCCGGATCTGGCGCACCTTTTTCAACTCAAGCTGCAAGATCTTGCGGGTCGTGTCATTCAAGCGCTCCGTTTCCTGCGTTGCCAATCCCAAGCTTTTTACCAGCTCGATATTGCGCAAACTCTCAGTGGTACTTCCTGCCAATTGGTTGGTTTCCCGGACAATCGTGGTTTGTACTTTCTTGATCCGTTTGGACAATTTGTTCGTGATAAAACTCAACAGCAAGGCAGACCCCAGGTAGATGAGGATCAGTCCGGGATGAACACTTAATGCATAAACGATCACGAAAACCAATCCGACAAGGGAAGTAAAAAGGATGTTTACGAAGTTCATGATGAACCGTTCGTTGTCGGTTCTGACTTTTTGAAGAATGTTCAGGGTTTCACCGCTTCGTTTGTCTTCAAATTCATTAAACGGGATTTGCAGGGTGTGTTTCAATCCATCCGTGTAAATGTCTGCACCGACTTTTTGGATGGCCAGGTTCACGGTATAATCCTGGAATGCTTTTGCGATACGGCTCACCATGGCAGCGCCGATTGCGAGTCCGATAAATGAACCCACTCCAATCAAAAAATCTGTCTGGGCGAAATCGTCTTTATGATTTGCAAATTTGTCCAGGATTCTTCCGAAGATGTAAGGATCCAATAGTGAGAAAACCTGGTTGATACTGGCGAGTATCATAGAAAGGAACACAAGTCCTTTGTAACGTTTTAAATAGGATACGAGTATTTTCATGTGTAATAAAATATGAATTTTTTACCTGGTGAATGAATGTGTTTGATATAAATCAATGAGTTTGAATGGTTGTTTCAACAGGAGGTGTAAAAGTAATAAAAGGATTCGAATTAAAAATATGTTATTGTCACTTCGAGTATCCCATCGCTTGTTCTCGATACGTTCCGACTGAAATGTCGGAACACTCGAACTGACGCAAACGGGATGTATCGAGAAGTGACCTAAAAGAGAGTACAAAAACCTCCCTCCGGTTTAACCCGAAGAAAGGTTTCTTTTTTTATTATCAGGGGTGTATTATCTTAATGTCCATCGGCTACAACAGCTTTTGCACCTTTTTTGTAGCGAATCAGGAATACCACCGGAACACAGATGAGGATCAAACAAGCAACCATGAAGAATCCGTGGTTGTAACTCACCAGCATTTGTTGCCGAGTCATTAAACCTTCCATTTGCCGATTGGCCATTTCCGCAGCTTGCACCGCATCGTAACCTTTTGACAGGAAATTCTGACCCAGTAACTGAAGCCGTTCGTTCACCGCATCACTGTACTGATTGATGTAACCGACCATGTTGCCGCGCACCAGTGCATTGGTATTCGTAAGATACACATTGATCAAAGCAATTCCTACAGATCCACCCAACTGACGGATCATGTTTGCCAACCCGATCGCTTGCGGCATATCCTTCGGATTCAATCCCTGGACGGCCAAAGAAAGGATCGGTGACATCATAAATGCCATTCCGAAACCACGCAAGACGAACGGAAGATAGAAATTGCCCTCCGAAGAGTCCGGTGATGAGAATGACAAAAGCATCACGAAGCTGAAGGTCATGGCAATTCCGAACAGAATGACCGTTTTCGGGTTCATACCACCTCCCAGCAAGCGACCTACCAAAGGCATGGCGACGGCCGTACACAAGGCGCCCGGAATCATGAACATACCGGTTTGAGTGGCTGTCCAACCCAGGGAAATTTGTACGAAAAGCGGGAAGATAAATACCGTTCCGAAAAGCATTAACCCGAGCAGAAAGTTCATAATGGAACCCATGATCATGTTGTAGTTTTTGTACAAGCGGATATTGACAGCCGGATAATCGATGCGCAATTCCCGGATGATGAATGCAGCCAAACTAGCGATACCAATAATGGTCATTGCCGTGATCTCATGACTTTCAAACCAGTCTTCTGCCGTTCCTTCTTCGAGTACATATTGGATCGAACCGACGGAAATCACCAGGAACAAGATTCCCCACCAGTCGATTTTCTTGGGCCTGACGGCCCCGGGTCGATTGGTTACATAGCGGTAACTTAAGATTGTTGCAACGATACCGATTGGAATGTTCACGAAGAAAATCCAATGCCAGGAGAAATTATCCGTAATGTAACCTCCAAGAGTTGGCCCGAACGTTGGTCCGAGGATCAAACCCATCCCGAAGATTGCATTCGCAGTAGAGATTTTTTCAGGCGGGAAGGCGCCGATGATAATGGATTGGGCCGTTGAAAGCAAACCACCACCACCTAAACCTTGCACAAAACGCCAGAAAACGAGGGTCCACAAATTGGTGGAAAGACCACACATCAGGGACGCGACCGTAAACACGATAACGGAACCGGTAAAGTAATTCCGGCGACCAAAGAGATCGCTGAGCATACTTGTCAGCGGAATGATAATCACGTTTGAAATAGCATAAGCTGTAACAACCCAGGCAATTTCTGTTGTGGTTGCACCTACATTTCCACTGATTTCACGCAACGAAACGTTTACAATGGTTGTATCGAGTAACTCGAGAATGGCACAACTGATGGCTGTGATAACCAGGATCCACTTTTCAGCTCCCGTCGGGTAAACGATGGGTATTTTTAAAGATGGAGCTCCCGACATTATTTAACTTTTACAGATACATATGCACTTAACCCCGGGAAAAGCATCTTCATTTCCTCTTTCGTCAAATGATCAATGGTAATTTTTACAGGAACACGTTGTACGATTTTCACGAAGTTTCCTGTTGAATTGTCCGGAGGCAGGAGGGAAAATTTTGCTCCCGTAGCACCGACAAATGAATTCAATTTCCCGGATAATTTGATGTGCGGATAGGCGTCGACTTTAATTTCAACCGGCTGACCGATTTTCATGTTTTCCAATTGGGTTTCTTTGAAGTTTGCTGTTACCCAAAGGCTTGAATTATCGATTGCCGAACATACTGCCTGGCCCGTGGAAACATATTGTCCGACTTCCACACTTCGTTTGGAAACAATTCCATCACAAGGAGCTTCGATCGTAGCATAATCCAATTGGGTCAATGCCAGTTTCAATTCCGCCTCGCGCTGACGGATGAGTGCTTCAGCCAAAGAAATCATGGATACCTGTCCCAAAGCCTGTGATTTTACTCCGGCAGATTGGGATTGAGCGACTTTCAATTGTTTTAGCGCTGAATCATACGTTGCCTGTGCCACTTCCAGTTCTGCATTGCTGTTGTCCAATTCTGCCTGTGTTGCAGCTTTTGCAGCGAACATATTTTTTGTGCGTTTGTTGTCTTCTTTTGCTTTGTTCAGCCTTGCTTTGGCAGAGTTAATGCTTTCCTGTGTAGTTTCCGTGGAGAACATGGCTGCACTTGCACTCTGGTTGGAAGCAACTGCGTTGCTTTTTACCGCATTCAGGTTTGCTTTTGCATTTTCCAATGCGGCTTCGGCCTGAGCGACTTTTGCTTTGTATTCAACGTCATCAATGGTGACAAGCAATTGTCCCTTTTTCACTTCCTGGTTGTCTTCGAATAAGACTTCTTTGACATAACCGGTGATGGAAGAACGGATTGGAATGATATTGGCATCCAATTGCGCGTTGTCTGTAGATTCGGTATTTCCACCCATCAGGAAGATAATGACCCCGGCAGCTACTGCCGCTACGATACCAATAATGATGAATCTCATTTTAGAACCCTTTTTCTTTTTTTCTGTTTTGTTTTCCTTTTCCATGAGTGTTTTAATTAAAATTTGATTGAACCTGAAGTTGCGTTGATAGTTGAAATGGCATTCATTTGTTTGATTTCGTGAACTTTCTTATTGAGTTTTGCCTGAAGTTCAGCGTTTAATTGTGACAAATAGTTTACAACGGTAATCTTGCCATTTTCCATTTGTGATGTTGCAGTTGATGTAACGTTGTGTCTTTTTTCAATGATCACATCGTCTTTTTCGATCATTTGAGCAAGCGCGTTTAATTGTGCCGTTTGTGTATTCAAAGAAGATTCGATGTTGAACAGGAATGCTTCCCGTTGAATATCGATCAGGCTTTTGTTCAATTCCACTTTAGTTTTCTCTCTTTTCAGTCCGTAAAGCGAACTGATGTTCCAGCGGACCGTTAGGTTCGCGCTCCCGAAGAAGCGCAGGTCCTGATTAATGAAGTTCGGACCCGGTCGACCGTAGTTACCTGCCGCTCCGACTGTTACCCGTGGAATCGCGTTCACGTTGATCTGTTTGAACCGCGCATCCAACAATTTCGCCTGAAGGTCGAAGATTTTCATTTCGGGACGTTGAATTTCAATCCGTGCGGCCGTACCTCCGATCGGAGTTTCTGCAAGGACTGTGTTTTTATCCACCGGTTTGCCGATATAAAGTGTCAGTGTTTTGTATAAACCTTCCAATTGAAACGTGGATTCAATGATGTTTTGATCCGTTTTCAGGATTTCAGCTTCCAATTCGTCCAATGAACTGGATAGGACCAATCCGTTATCTACACCGGCCTTCATGTTTTTAGCGCGGTTGGTCAGGTCTTCCTTGTACAATTCCAGAATTCTCAGGTTTTCCCGGCCCAAGAGCACATTGATGTAAAGTTGGTTTACCCGTTCGACCAATTTGTAAAGTTCTACCTCGTTTTGCTGGATTGTCAATTCGGAGCTCAGCTTTTCAACGTTATGCTGTGTTTTCGTTAATCCACCATCGATGATTGTCTGCTCCAGGCTTAAGGATGTCAGATAAGCATCGTGAGGGAATTTCATATCCATCCCGGGAAAGTTGAACTGAACGACTTCCGTGTTGTAGGTTGCCTGTCCCATAAATGACAGTTTCGGTAACCAGTTTTCACGGATTGCTTTTTCATTTTGTTCTGTTTGTTGCAGGGTGACTTCGTTTTGTTTGATCAATGGATAGTTTTTCTTTGACCAGGCAATGCATGAATCCAGGGAAATGGAGTTTTGCGAAAACCCGGTCCCTGCAGCAGCAATACTTAGTACTGTAAGTAATTTACGCATAATTGTTTGTGTTATTGAAATTTGAAGGAAATGAAATCTTTGACGGATTGTTTGATTTTGTCTTTGGCATCGCCATCCCAGTCGTAACCGTGTTTTTTCAGCATGACTTTGTAAAGCGGAGATGCCAGGAACGGGTAAGCGCACATGGAATGCAGATTGACCATGAACAGGACCGGGTCAAAAGGTTTGATTTCTCCATTGGCAAAAGCTGCTTCCAAAGTTGGAATGAGCAAAGACCGCTGGTTTTTCATATGCTTCACTTTTTCGTGGAACATCTCCGGGTTAATGGAAATTTCTTTGATGATGAACATCGACATCTGGGGGTATTCACTGAAAAACTCGAACATGTTGTCTACGTATTGCATCAAACGTTCCTTGATTGGAAGTGATGTATCCCCGATCACTCTCATTTGAGAAAAGTATTTTTCCAGTGCTCCGTCAAAAACAGCGTCAAATAGTTTCTCTTTGCTTCGGAAATAGTAGTGAAGTAATGCTTTGTTTATTCCTGCGGTATCTGCAATATCCTGCATACGTGCACCATAAAGACCATACTTCATAAAAACATCCTTAGCTGCTTCTAAGATCTTTTCTTCCGTTGTTGCATCTTTTAATCCCATAGTTTAATTATTAAGTTTAACTAAATGGTTAAACTTTTTTGCAAAACTACAACCTTCATTTCAATTCAGAACTATTGAAGTGTAAAAAAAAGTTATTTATTCGGTGATTTGTATCTAAATGCAGGTGAATTGATTCGTACTGTCCCGATACTTCAGCCTGGTCAGTTCAAGTATTCCGATAGTTGTCGAAACGACATGACACCTAATAATTCGGCATTCGCAATTCGCAATTACTAAAGCGGTTGTCTCAAAAATTCCTGCGGATTATCCCGCGTGATGATGTCGTGAAAGTCTGAAAGTTCTACCTGGGACAATTTAAACAATTCGCTTTCGCGTTTTTCCTGTTCGGTCATGAAAAAATCGGTCCCGAATAAGACTCTTTTTGCCAAAAGCTGTCCCTGGGCATCCGGAGTATTCATAAACTGAATGATCGCCGCTTTCACCTGCTGATTATCCAAATCACTTAGGGTGTAGGAGATATCGGTATACAGGTTGGGATAGCGGAACATCATGTCGCGGATCCGGTCGCACCACAACTGGCTGTCGACCCGGCGAATTTGTTTCAGGTCGGAATCTTTTTTGTTGCTGTCAATGATCTCATTGGACCCACCCATATGTGCCAGGCAGATCTTCAGATTGGGATATTTCTCCAGGATCGGGATGTAATTCTGCGGATGACTGAATAAGTCGCAGGCTTTGTCGTTGTCGCCCAGTTTATTATCGAGGATCCATTTTTTGTTATAATAAACACTGATCCGGTTAGTTATTTCCGTCATTGCAGCAACAGATTCCGCATTCCCGTTGGAAAGCGATTTGGGGGTCAGCGGGATCAGTTCTGTGATCTTACTGCCGATGTATTGTGATCCGACACGCGTGACGTGTGTAATGATTGGTAGTTGATTCGCTTCGGCGTAAGCATAGAGCTCATCCAGGCGCGGATCGAAGGCAAAGAATCCCAGTGCAGGATAGAGTTTAATACCGGAAAAGTAGGGGAAAATGATCCCGTTTTTCTCCAGTCCCGTTTCGAAATAGGATTTAGCCCAATTCACCAGGTCCGTTCCGGATTTATGCCGCGGATCAATTCCCAAAAACGGGAAGAAATTCGTCGGATAGTAACGTTTGATGTCTTTGACCGCCTCCAGTTGGGTTTCAAATGTAATCTGATGCCTGGACGGACGATTGTCCATAAAATCCATGTTCATAGTCAATCCGACAATCCGAACGCTTGAATCGTATTGTTTTCCAACTTCAAATTCCAGTTCAAACACATCGAGTTGTTTACGTTGGGTGGCAACTTCCAGAAAACCAATGTACTTATCAAAAGCTTTCCGTTTATTATTGTCCTTTTTTGCGCCCAATCGGGCAAAGAAAGCTATTGTTCTCCTGGCCCATTTCGTATCCAGGATGTGTTTAATGAGCCGCGGCACACGCCGCACAAATTTGGAGGGCAGGATACGCAAAAAGTTATCGGGAACACATTCGCTGTTAAAGACATGTGTATGTATGTTTGAAAAAGGGTACTGTTTCATAAGCCGGGTTTAAGATTTGGATGATTTGTCTCCCTCAGGAATCTTCCCGGATCTCCGGATATTGACAAATTTCGCCAACAGTTCGAACCAGAATGGAGCTCCGAAGCTCAGCGAAACTCCTGAAATAATGATCCCCAAAAGGTATTTGAGAATGTTTCCAAAACTACAGTCGTTATTGCGGGTAAACAAGTATGAAACGAGTCCGGGTGTTTTGGAAGGATGCATCGCTTCCAGGTTGCTTTCCCTGAGCTTTCTGCATTGGAACCAGGATAAAGGAGCAGCATTTTTAGACCAGCCAATTGGAATATTGAGTTCGGAAACCAGGCTCATGGCACTATCCAGTTGGTTCAACTCCATCCTTGCTATCGAATCCTTTACCCGCGAGTTACTGTCCAATTGCTTTACGATGTGGTGGATACGTGCAATCGTATTTGAATCTGGTTGTGAATTGCCTGCCCCTTCATTGGACTTTGCAACATAAGTGGATTTAATCAGGAAGCTGATATTGCTGCGCATGGTCGAGTCCTTTTCCAGGTTATCCACCGTATGTTCGGCACTTTCAACCAATCGGTTCTTCAGGTTGTCATCCAGGCTCAGGACTTTCAATAAGTGCAGGCTATCCACATTTAGTGAAATGGCAACCAGGAATCCAACAGCCAGGAATTTTTTGCGTTGCTTGGTTTTGTACCATCCTGAAACACGGTCCATGTAATCGTTGAACCATTGTTCGATATGTGCCTTTAGTTTGTCGTAGTTGTTTTCAGATTTATCGAGAAAAGACTGCATCAGATCGGTAAACTGGCTCGTATTCATCTCATTGATTCCTACCTGGAAGCGTTCAATGACGCTTTCCGGGATCTCCGTTCGCTCGAGTTTATATTTTTTGGCGCCTTCATTGCTGGTGGAAACCTGAATTTTTCGGTTATGGACTGCTTGCTGGGCAATAATATCGATCAGCACTTCGGCAAACATGCGGGAAGAAACATACTGAGGTAGTTTATCCGGTGCGCTTTTTAATCCGGCAATGGTCACGTGGTTGTAGAATAAGTAACCGTAATCTTTATTTATGGGATCTTTCAGTAGTTTATAGATCGAATCTTTCAGGAAAATGCCCCGTTCTTTGAAATAATAGTTCAGCCATTCGGTAAGGATAGATACGAGAATGCTCAAAACGGCGTAAATAAAGACGAGCGAAATGAGAATAAGCAGGATGTTGTTGTCGGCAAAGTTCATAGCAGTGAATAATCGCAGGCCGGGACCTAATTTGTGGGTTTGAAAATGCGTTCCGATAAACGGTGAGATCAAAAATAAAAAACAATCTGTAATCGGAACAAAATTTCCGGATTATTTTTCGATTAAAATTTCCAGCTGTATCGTACTGGTAATCAAAGGCATTTATTCTTTATGATTGCAGTAAAACAGGGAGTTGGAACAATTGTAAATTCTTCTTAAATCCCTGCAATGAAAAACACCGGTTTCATGAAAATCACCTCCTATTTTTTTATCTTTACAGTCAAAATTAGAAATCATCGTAGTTCATGAACAACTTTGAAATAACAACTCCAACAACCCTGGTTTTCGGTAAGGATCAGTTGCCTCGGATAGCTCAATTACTTCAATCACAAGCTGTTGATGGAAAGGTGATTATTCTTTACGGTGGCGGATCCATTGAAAGATCGGGTTTCCTGGACCGATTGAAAGCGGAATTAAGTGATTTGGAATTGCACTTTTTTAAAGGCATTGAAGCCAATCCGGAGTATACGACTTTAATGAAGGCCGTGGAGTACATTCGTGAGAATAAGATTGGATTTATGCTTGCAGTTGGAGGCGGTTCTGTAATCGACGGAGCGAAGTTTATTTCAGGAGCGGTGAATTATGACGGTGATCCGTGGGAAGTACTGGACCAGGTTCCCGGAAAAGTATTTACTTCTGCCGTTCCATTCGGTTGTATTTTAACGATTCCCGCAACCGGATCAGAATCCAATTCGGGAGCTGTAATCAGCCGTTCGGAATTGAAGGAAAAAAGAACAATGGGCGGACCGTTATTCTTTCCGAAATTTGCGCTGCTGGACCCGACTTTCGTGGCAACATTGCCGAAGCGCCAGATTGCGAATGGAGTCATTGATGCATATACCCATACGATGGAGCAATATTTGACTTTCAAAGGAGAAAATTTATTGCAGGAACGCTATGCGGAAGGAATCCTTTCCACCTTGATCGCGATCGGTGAAAAGGTGTTGGAGAATCCTGCAGATTACGATCTGGCTGCAAACCTGATGTGGTGTGCCAATCAGGCATTGAATGGAGTGTTGCGCTGCGGAGTGACTACCGACTGGGCTACGCATATGATCGGTCATGAATTAACTGCTTTGCATGGAATTGATCACGCACAATCCCTGGCAATTATTGCCCCGAGATTGTATGAAGTAAAATTCGAAAGTAAAAAAGCAAAACTGGCACAATACGGAAAACGCGTTTGGAACCTGGAAGGATCGGATGACCAGGTTGCACGTAAAGCAATTGCCAAAACGGAAGAATTTTTCCATAAACTGAGTGTAAAAACGCGTATTTCAGAATACACCTCCGATTACCACGAAACGGCAAAAATCATTCACGACCGGTTTGTGCAACGCGGTTGGCTGGGATTAGGAGAAAATAAGGATTTAACTCCGAAAGAAGCAGAGTATATCGTTAACCAGGCTATTTAAATAATGGGACTTTCAAACAGATATACAATCCGAAGAGAGGCATCACCCGCTTTAATCGATTTATTAACCCAAACAACTTTGGGAACAAATGGTGCACGCTACAAACATTTAGATACACCGACACGCATTTTAGAAGCAGATAATCCGCTGTTCATTTCGTTGGAAAGAGATGGAAAAGTCCAGGGAAACCTGACACTTTGCGACCGTGGAAAGCAATGGTATGTGCGCTATTTTGCTTTCGCTAATCAAAAACAAGCATCCAAAAATGTGAACCGCATACCTAAAAGCAATTCGCGCTTAAAAAAGGAGATGGCGAGTTTCTTTGATGAAATTTTTGACGGGAAACTGGGAGATGCCCCGGATGCATTTTACGCCTATATTGATCCGGCAAATGACCGAAGTAAGTGGATGTCCGAACAATTTGGCTTCCGCACGGAAGCGCAGTTAATTACGCAGTCCTTCAGCCGCACCAAGCCGCGTTCAGTGGCCCATGTGCGGGAGATAGAATCGCAGGAGCTGATCAACAACTGCCTGGAGAAAGTTTCGGGTTTGCACGCATATTTTATTGAACATCACGCAAAAAAAGGCCCGTTTTACGGTTACTTTGATCATACAGGTGAAATAACCGGATTCGTTAAAGTGACGAAAGCCAATTGGGTTATCGAACGTTTGCCCGGAATGCTGGGAGGTATTTTTACGAAACTGATTACGATCACTCCGGGGATCCGCCGCATCGTTAAGCCGAAGAATCACAGTTTTCTCGTTCCGGAATCGCTTTGGGTCAAAGACAATGATCCGGGCGTGCTTTCTGCATTGCTGGAAGGAATTCTGGCTGCAGAAAAAGTAAACATGATGCTTTGGTTCGTAGACCGCAGAGAAGCTCTTTGGCGGGAGACACGCCCTTATGTCGATTGGGGATTATTCCATAAAATGACCCCGCAACCGATTGTGGATGTGGTTGTTTTGCGCAAAAACCCGCTAAAAATGGATGAATTGCGATCCAAACCGATCTTTGTGGCTGGTTGGGATATGATTTAAAAATAATTGATTATTTTTAAATCATATCAACCTATATATTTATGAAAATTATAACCTTCCTTCTTTTTACTGGTTTATTCTCAGTAAGTTTTTCTCAGAACTCATTAAGTTTTGATTTTGCAGAAGCATTTCATAATAAGGATCATTATGGGTCCATGCACTATATGAAAATGACAACCGATTCTTTAGGGAATCATTATATAGCTGGTGGATTTCATGGAATTATCGATTTGGATCCTTCGTCAACTGAAAATTTGATCCAGGCATTGGATGGAGAAGAGAAGGTGTTCCTTGCTAAATATTCATTGACTGGTCAGTTATTATGGCAGAAAACAACATTTTTAGATACAGATTCAGACATATTGGATATTCATTCGGATCAAAGCGGAAATGTGTATTTAAGTGGAGAATACTCAGATTCTATTGATCTGGACTTTAATGGAAATCAAATCATTCATTCGGGTGGACAGCATTCAAAATTCCTTGCCAAGTATACAAGTAACGGGTCGCTAATTTGGCACAAATCTTTTCGGGCACAATATTTTCACTTTAACTTAAGTAATAACAATGAAGTCATTGCTACCGGAACTTTTCAGGGTAATATTGACTTGGGAGCTCCTGGAAATCCGTACCTGCTTAACGGTTCCGCGTATAATATCTTTTTGACAAGATTTGCCACCAATGGAAATGTGCTTTGGGCGAAATCAACTGCTTACAACTATCCCACAGACTTAAATGTATGTGGAATTGGGAGTGATGCAAATGGGAATATTTGTATATCCGGAGTTTTTACAGGTGTTTTAGATGCAGATTTTGATTCCGGGTCATATCCGTTAAATACCAGTTATGGGATTTCTTCTTATTATGTTGGGATTTATTTCTGTAAATATACTGCGAACGGGTCAATTACTTGGGCAAAGATGAGCACTGGATTGGATTGGGTAGATTTGCAGCAGTTTAGGGTGAATCAATCTGGAGAAATGCTCATAATGGGTAAATTTGGAGGGACTCGAGATTTTTCCGTAACATCAGGGCAAAACACGATTACGGCATCCTCCACAGACAATGTGTTTGTTGTCAAGTATGACAACATGTGTAATTTAGTCTATGTAAACAAAATGACTTCTTCGGCATATAATGTGCCTTTTTGGGATGTGGTGCTTTCTGATAATGGACATTGTTACATGTTAAGTAGAAAAAGTCACACGATATATACAGCAAATGATACATTGAATCATTTCAGCCCAGCATTTGATAACAAATCTGATCTGAGCCGTTTGGAGTTTGATTCAATTGGGAACGTGGAACATGAATATTTCTTTGAAATAGGACTGAACCCCGCCAACCAGAATTCATCATATGGTTATGCAGTTTCTTTCGGTTCTGATGGAAATCTGGTGGTGCTTGGTGAAGCCGGGAATTTGGTTGATATGGATCAGACCAGCAGTACACTGTATTCACCAAAAACAAACACCTATTTCTTAACATCTTTTTTGAATACTGGAGAAATTAATTGGTGCTCTTTTATAGGAACAAATGGTGATATAACTTCTTCAGGTGAAAGAACTACCGGAATAGTCTTTGATGGACAGGGTGGTAGTTTCGTAACAGGTCATTATAGACAACAAGTAGATTTGGACCTGACAACCAATGTATTATATTCAGATTCGGGATCTGCTACAGGATCTGCTTACTTATCTTATTATGACCAATGGAATGAATTAATGTGGTCCCACAGTTTTTCAGGAAATAATGTGACTGCAGCCATCCCATTGGAACCGGTATTGGATTCAGATGAAAATGTACTTGTGACCATCTCTTACATTGGTAATTTGGTATTCACTACTCCTCTGAATAATTATACTGACACACTTGCTGATCAAGGTATCAAGCATGGACTTTTTAAGTTTGACAACAATGGAGGATTGATTTGGGCGAAAAAGATCTTCACTGAAGTAACAGGTTCTGTAAGCGTAACGGATGTTGAGTTAAATACAAATAATGAAATTTTCATGACAGGGGTATTCTCCGACACGATATTCTTTAATCTCCAGGGCGTTGAATCGATGCTTGTATCAAATGGCTCATCAGAAGATATCTTTGTAGCTCGGGTTGATGCAAATGGGGAATTGATTTGGATTCGTTCACTCGGATCAGTAAGTGTTGAGCGTTCATTTCAAATTCTACCTGATGGAACCAATAATTTTTATCTGTCGGGTTCTTTTTCCGGGACTGTTAATATGAATTTGAATGGAGGGGTCAATAACTATACATCAATTAATCCTCAAGCCACATTTTTTGCGCGATATTCTAATACCGGAAATATTGGATACGTAAAAATTCTCAACACAACTTATACTCCTAATATCAATGAATTCAAAAAAGATAATACAGGAAATCTTATTTTGGCAGGCAGTTTCAAAGGAGTATTAGACTGTGACCCATCTTCTGCTACTTATAATTTAACATCAAATAGTTATAATTCTTTTATAGCTAAATATACCAGCAGTGGACAGTTGACTTGGGCAAAATCCTTCGAAACATACTCTGTAAATGAAATCAAGTCGTTTATTATTGACAGTGTGAATAACATTTTGGTTGGTGGCCAGTATCTGGGAGATATTCAATTTTCTGCGAACCCGGATATTCATAGAACATCTGTTGAGGAATCTAGGGATATTTTTTTAGTATATCTTAATGAGACTGGACAGATAAATAATGTGTTTTCATTTGGAACATTGTCACCTGAGAATTTGACTTGTATAACTTATAAAGACGATTTAATTGGAGTAACAGGTGAGGTGGCCCCAATTAGTATGGATCTGGATCCGTCCGGGAATATACATTCAGTGAGAAGTTATAATGATATCGATGGATTCATAGCCAAATACCAGTTGTGTTCTACTCCGCAAGTTTCCATTCTTTGGGATTTTGTTACAATGACGGCATCAGTTAGCGGAGTTGACTATCAATGGGTAAACGGATCAACCAATGAAGCGATTCCTGGCGCAGATCAACAATATTTTACTCCAACAGAAGGTGGTTCTTATTACGTGGTAATTTCTACCCCAGATGGTTGCACGAGTTCGTCACAAACCATTGATATAGTAAACCTTGGTTTAGAAGAAGTTCAAAAAGGACAAATCACCCTTTATCCGAACCCAACAAGTTCGATAATTGCTATCAAAACGGAGAACCCTTCGGATAGCTATAAATCTTCTATTTATTCCTTATCTGGAACACTAATTTTAACACAAAATCTGAATGGAAATTCCACTTATAACCTGGATGTATCTGCATGGCCTCAAGGAGTCTATCTGATTCGTTTGGATTCTGAGAATGAGAGCCAGGTATTTAAAATTGTTAAGAATTGATAGTCCGCCAATTCCCAAAAAATCGTTAAATTCAAATCAGTACGAAATAAACCCTTCGTTTGTTTGTTAACCAACATGTGAAGACTTAAATTTGTATGTCGAATACTGATTTTATGCATCCTTATAAAGCAGGACCCTTATTGGAACAAATCATTATCCCTCAGGACTTAAGGGATAAGATGACTGTGGAACAATTGCCACAAGTTGCTGATGAAGTGCGCCAATACATCATTGATGTGATTTCCGAAATTGGAAACTCGCATTTCGGGGCCAGTTTGGGAGTGGTGGAATTGACTGTTGCACTGCATTATGTATTCAATACTCCTTACGATCAGTTGGTTTGGGACGTTGGCCATCAGGCTTACGGACATAAGATCTTAACAGGTCGCCGGGAAGTTTTTCATACGAACAGAACAAAAGGCGGGATCTCCGGATTCCCGAAACGCTCCGAAAGCGAGTACGATACCTTTGGAGTAGGACACTCATCCACTTCCATTTCCGCTGCTTTAGGAATGGCTGTTGCAAGCCGTTACAAGGGAGAAAAGGACCGCCAGCACATTGCCGTGATTGGTGACGGTGCGATGACGGCAGGAATGGCGTTCGAAGGAATGAACCATGCGGGTTTCGAAAAAGATGCTAATTTGTTAGTGGTCTTGAACGATAATTGCATGTCTATTGACCCCAATGTGGGTGCTTTGAAAGAATATTTGACGGACATCACCACGTCTCATACGTATAATAAAGTAAAGGATGAGGTGTGGAAATTGCTTGGAAAAGTAAGTAAGTTCGGACCGGATGCTCAATCTGTTGTTTCGAAAATATCCAGTGCTTTGAAAGGATCTATCCTGAAGCAAAGTAATATGTTTGAATCATTGAACTTCCGTTACTTCGGACCGGTAGACGGGCACGACGCTATTGGTTTGGCCAAAGTATTGGAAGATTTGAAAGATATCCCCGGACCGAAAATCCTGCACTGTATTACCCGGAAAGGAGCCGGATATAAATTTTCTGAAGAAGGAAATCCGACCAAGTGGCATGCACCGGGCGTTTTCAATAAGGAAACAGGTGAAATTGTCAAAATTGTTCCCAAATCACCACAGCCTCCGAAATACCAGGATGTATTCGGACATACGATTGTGGAGTTGGCAGAACAGAATGAAAAAATAATGGGAATTACTCCGGCAATGCCTACCGGATGTTCACTCACATTCATGATGGATGCCATGCCGGACCGCGCATTTGATGTGGGAATCGCAGAACAGCATGCAGTCACATTTTCTGCCGGATTGGCAACTCAGGGATTGATACCGTTTTGTAATATTTACTCTTCGTTCATGCAGCGAGCCTACGACCAGGTATTGCATGACGTGGCGCTGCAAAATTTGCCTGTTGTGTTCTGTTTGGACCGTGGCGGATTGGTAGGTGCAGATGGAGCCACGCATCACGGGGCATACGATATTGCATACATGCGAAGCATTCCGAATATGATCGTTTCAGCACCAATGAATGAAGCGGAGCTCAGAAACCTGATGTTTACCGCCCAGACAGAAAACCACGGACCATTTTCTATTCGTTATCCACGTGGAAACGGTGTCATGACCGAATGGAAAACACCGATGAAAGCTATCCCGATCGGTAAAGGACGAAAAGTAAGCAATGGAGAGGATATTGCATTGGTTACGATCGGTCACGTGGGAAATTTTGCACAGGAAGCCATTCTGTCCCTGAAAGAAACCGGTGCGTCTGTGGCACATTATGACATGCGCTTCGTGAAACCACTGGATGAGACTTTATTACATGAAATATTTACCAAGTTCGACAAGGTTATCACGATCGAAGACGGTTGCATCATGGGCGGATTTGGTTCTGCGATTGTTGAATTCATGGCAGATAATGACTACCATTCAAAAGTGGTTCGATTGGGAATTCCGGATAAATATGTCCATCACGGAACACCGGAGGAGTTGCATATTGATTGCGGTTTTGATGCTACATCCATCGCAGAAAAAGTCAAGGAGTTGTTGAATATTTCGACTTCTGAAGAGCAGCAGTCCCAAAGTGAAGTAGGTTAATAAAACGATACCATTTTACCAATTTATTTTCATTCTGATTGGCCGATAAGCCCTAATATTGGGCAATGTCCAACTTTATTCTGATAGCAGTTTGTTTTCTTGCCGGCCTCGTACTTCGAAAATTTGGAGTTCTCCCGAAAGGAAGTCATCACGGAATTAACGGTTGGATTATCTATGTTGCACTTCCAGCAGCAACTCTCAAATACCTTCCAACTATTGTTTGGTCAACTGATTTGATCATTCCGTTAATTACGCCGTTGATTTGTTGGATCGGGGCTTGGCTACTTGCAGAATTGGTTTCAAAACGGTTTCATTTCGATAGAAAAACCAAAGCTGCTTTTTGGATCGTTACCGGTTTGGGAAATACTTCTTTCATTGGATTTCCGTTAATTTCAGCTTATTATGGCGAAAAATACCTTTCAATAGCTGCTGTGACGGATCAAATGTCGTTTTTTACGTTGGCGGTATTTGCTTCGATTGTACTGTAAAAAATGTAGGTTTTCATCCGTTATCTAAATTAGATTAAAATGCAGGGAGTTGTGTAAACTACCTCGCTTCCACACGACTCGCTTTCAATTTTCTTCCTATTTTTGCAATTCATAGAAAAACAACATGAAACGAATAAAAATTGCTGATTTATTAAGTCAACCGAAAGTCGGGGAAAGGTACCTTGTGAAGGGTTGGGTGCGATCATTTCGCAACGACCGTTTTATTCAATTGAATGACGGTTCAACCATTAATAATTTACAAGCAGTAGTTGAAGCGGCTAATTTTGACGAGGCAATTTTGAAAAAAATAACCACAGCGGCGTCGGTTGGGTTAATCGGTGTTTTGACTGAATCACAAGGAAGCGGACAAGCTGTTGAATTGCAGGTTTCAGAAATTGAGATCATCGGTGAAGCGAATCCTGATGAAGTTCAAAAAACGGTGATGCAGCCGAAAAAACACAGTTTGGAATACTTGCGTGAACAGGCACATTTGCGTTTCAGAACCAACCTGTTCGGAGCGGTTTTCAGAGTGCGCCATGCCGTGAGTTATGCGATTCACCAGTTCTTTAATGATCGTGGGTTCTATTATATTCACACGCCGATTATTACCGGTTCGGATGCAGAAGGAGCAGGAGAGATGTTCCGGGTAACCAACCTGGATGCGAAAAACCCGCCGTTGAATGAAGACGGTTCTGTAAACTTCTCGGAGGATTTCTTTGGGAAAGCTGTAAACCTAACCGTTTCCGGTCAGTTGGAAGGGGAATTGGCGGCTTTGGCTTTGGGCCAGATCTATACGTTCGGTCCGACTTTCCGTGCCGAAAATTCCAATACTTCACGCCACCTGGCTGAATTCTGGATGATCGAACCGGAAGTGGCATTCAACGATATTCACGACAACATGGATTTGGCTGAAAACATGCTGAAATACATTTGTGAATACGTGATGAAGAATTGTGCGGATGACCTGAAATTCCTCAATGAGCGGGAAGCACAGGAACAACAGTCGAAACCGCAGAACGAGCGCAATGAGCTCGGGCTGATCGAGCGTCTGCAGTTTGTTACAACGAATGATTTCAAGCGCATTACCTATACAGAGGCGATCGATGTATTGATGAATTCAAACCACTACAAGAAGAAAAAATTCAAGTACGATGTAAACTGGGGAACCGATTTACAATCGGAGCACGAACGGTATTTGGTGGAAAAAGAATTCAAGCGTCCGGTGATCATTACTGATTATCCTGCGTCATTCAAAGCATTCTACATGCGCGCCAACGACGGCTGCGAACCGGGAAAAGAAACCGTTGCGGCGATGGATATTTTATTCCCTGGAATCGGTGAAATGGTCGGTGGTTCTCAGCGTGAAGAGCGTTTGGAAGTATTGAAGAAAAAATGTGCCGATTTCGGAATTCACGAAGAAGAATTGTGGTGGTACCTGGATACGCGTCGTTTTGGTTCGGTTCCGCATGCCGGTTTCGGATTAGGTTTCGAAAGAATGGTGATGTTCGTAACCGGTATGACAAATATCCGTGACGTGATTCCGTTCCCGAGAACACCGCAGAATGCGGAGTTTTAAAATAAGTTCAAAGGTTAAAACAGTTCAAAATTCGTAATCCACAATTCGTAATTGGGAATTACGACGTATATTTAGGAGAAGAAATAATTCATGGCACTTAGGCAACAGCTCACCCAAAAACTGGAACAACGGCTTTCCCCACAGCAGATTCAATTGATGAAATTGCTGCAGGTCCCTACGATGGAATTGGACCAGCGTATCAAACAGGAATTAGAGGAAAATCCTGCTTTGGACGAAGGAGCTGAAGAAGTGGACGAATACGATAACGATCCCGAGGACGATTACAAGGATGACGAGAACGAATTCGATACCGATTTCGACATCAGTGATTACTTCGATGACGATACACCCGATTACAAAACGCAGGTAAACAATAAAAGCAAGGACGATGAAGAACGTGGCGTGCCGCTTTCCGTTGATTCTTCTTTCCAGGATAAGTTGACAGAGCAATTACACCTGTTAGACCTGGATGATACCCAATTTCAGATTGCAGATACCATCATTGGAAACCTGGATGAGTCGGGTTATTTGAACCGTGAACTGGATGCAATTGTGGATGATTTGGCCTTTTCTTCCAATATCCTGGTTTCCGAGGAGGAAGTAGAGCACGTCCTGAAAATTGTTCAGGAATTGGATCCGGCAGGAATTGGTGCACGTGATTTGAGAGAATGCCTGTTGCTCCAGATCGAACGCATCCAGGAAGGAAACATTACCTTGTTTACCGCCAAAAAAATCCTGGAGGATCATTTCGAAGAATTTACCAAAAAACACTACGATAAGATCCAGAAGAAACTCGAAATTGAGGATGAAGACCTGAAAGAGGCAATTGATGCGATTATCCGGCTGAATCCCAAGCCGGGAGGTTCGTTGAAAGATAATTCAAAAAGTATTCAGCAGGTGATCCCGGATTTTATGATCGCGGAATTTGACGGAAAACTTGAATTGTCAATCAATGGCAGAAATACACCTGATTTAAAGGTTTCGAAGGAATACGAACAGTTGCTGAGAAGTTATAGTGAAGGGGCGAAAACATCCAAAGCCGACAAGGACGCCTTGTTGTTTGTCAAAACGAAACTGGAAGGTGCAAAATGGTTTATCGATGCGATTCGTCAGCGCCAGCAAACACTTTATACTACGATGCATGCCATTATGATGTATCAGTACGACTTCTTTTTGACCGGTGATGAAACAAATATGAAACCGATGATCCTAAAGGATATTGCAGAAATCGTAGGACTCGATATTTCAACGGTTTCGCGTGTAGCAAATTCGAAATACGTCCAAACGGCATACGGGGTTTATTCCCTGAAATATTTTTTCTCCGAATCACTTTCAACGGATTCGGGTGAAGAGGTTTCAACCAGGGAAGTAAAGAAAATCCTGACCGATGCCATTGAAGCAGAAAACAAAAAGAAACCGCTAACGGACGAACACTTGGCAAAATTGCTTAATGATAAAGGATACAACATTGCCAGACGAACCATTGCAAAATACAGGGAACAATTGAATGTTCCGGTAGCGCGTTTAAGAAAAGAACTGTAATGAAAAGCATCTCCAAGATTCTTTCGTGGATTTTCCTGCCGCTTTTGGCGCCCGTATATGCGGTAGTGATCGCCATGTATGTGGAAAATTGGGAAGCCGGTTTTTACCAGGAAGAGAGCTTGTTTTCATTGGATCCGCGTGCGAAGGAATTTTTCTTGTACCTGTTTACTTCCTTTTCATTTCTCGCACCGGCGTTAACAGTTTTGTTTCTCCAAACACGCGGTTCGGTAACTTCTGTGATGATGGAAAAAAGAACCGAACGCATCATTCCGGCAATCATGACAATTTTGTTCGGAATTTCTCTACTGGCAATCTTGTTGTTCAAAGTTCCGGAAGGCCTTCCTGGGGCCCGTTTTATTTTTGGACTGTCATTCGGTTCGCTGATCGCAGTGATTGTTTGTACCGTCCTTACTTTCCGTTGGAAAGTCTCACTTCATGCGGCAGGTATGGGTATTCTGACAGGATTTCTCTACATGTATTATAGTGAAATGCTCATTTTCCCAATGTGGATTCTGATCCTTGCTTTCATTGCAAGTGGAGTGGTTATGTCAGCGAGGATGTACCTGAAATTACACTCCTTAACTCAACTGGTGGCAGGATTTGCGATTGGTTTTGCAGGTCTCGTGCTGGGAATCAAATTCTTCTTCCTGTATTATTAGGATTTAAAGAATCAGGCTGTTTGTTGTGAAGTAAGCCGACAGAAAACGGTCTTTTTTGTTAAATTTGTTTTACCTGGTGACAACCTTTCCAGCTTTTTGTTGTCTGTCAGGTACAGAACTAAAAACAAACCGCGTTGAAGAAACTAATTATCCTGGCAGGATTCCTTATTTCCGTATCAGTGTCTTTCTCCCAGACAATTGATTCAAGAATCCTCAAAAACAAAGGCAAAGAAGCCGAAAAAATGTATGAATACAATAAGAATTCATACAATTACCTCTTATTTGAATTGGACCATTCCTATGAAATTGTTCCCAAAAAATCACTTTCGAAGGAGCAGCGTAATTTGATCAAAAAAGACGTTTATTTAACAGATGCGGATATCCTGAATCTCGGCACATCCAACTTTAACTTTTATGATTTAGGGATTAAGTTATCCAAATCGGAAAGACAATACGTGCAAATAGATAAAGAACGTGTCCTGGTTTTTTATGCCATTCCTGAAATTACAAAGGCTTTTACCACAAGTTCCCTAAATACTAAATAGACCTGATTAATTATGAAGAATTTTTTGATTCTGCTAATGCTGGCATTGGCTGGCAATGCATTTTCCCAGATGAATATTCCAATGTCTCCGGCTAGCAATAACCAGACATTCAGCACCTGTAACGGGTTTATTATTGATTCCGGAGGACAAGGAGGTCCCGGGTATGGAAATAACGAAACTATCGTTATTACGATATGTCCCGATACTCCGGGAGATATTATTTCGATTGTTTTCAATTTATTTCAGTTGAGTAATACAGATGACAACCCTGCTCCGAACATTACGAATGTGGATTACATGGACGTATATGATGGAAACTCTACTGCAGCACCGACTCTTGGGACTTACTCGGGGAACCAATTGCAAGGAGTGGTGATCATGGCGACTGCTCTAAATCCGACAGGATGCATCACCCTTCGATTCCGGTCAAATACGGTTGGAACAGGAATGTTCACAGCGAGTGCTACGTGTACTACACCTTGTGCAACCCCAACTGCTGCAGGAGTTATTGTGAATGGCGAAACGTTGGATAGTACACGTGTTTGCGTTGGAGATGTTGTTGATTTCTCTGGTATCGCATCGTCCGCTGCTCCGGGTTTTACCCTTGCAAATTATGAGTGGGACTTTATGGACGGAAGTACAGCGACAGGTTCAACGGTTTCTCATGCTTTTGACACTCCCGGACAATATTTGGTGCAGTTATTTGTAACCGATAACAATGGTTGCGGAAATACCAACTTAATCGATTTACAGGTTTTTGTAGCAACCATTCCATCGTTTATCGGATTCCCGGGAGATACAACCTTGTGTTTGGGAGAGAACGTTACATTTACGGCAAATCCTGATTTTTACGAAGTTCTTTGGAATGGTTTCCCGGGCTCTCAAACAATTGATGACGGATGTTTACCGGATACATTATTGGGTGTTTCCCAGGATGTACAAATCATGCAGACTGGATTTGCTGCAGGGTCCACGATTACCCAATTGAGTGATATTCAAAGTTTATGTTTGGGTCTCGAGCATTCATTCATGGGAGATTTGGTAATCATCGTTGAGTGTCCGAATGGTCAGAATCAGATTTTGCACCAGCAAGGTGGAGGCGGTACTCAAATCGGTGAACCGAATCCATTAGACAATGTAGATTGCAGTGATCCGTCAACGCAAGGAATTCCTTATACGTATTGTTTTACTCCTACGGCGACGGAAACCTGGGTTGATTGGGCGAATAACAATGGTTTTGGGGGTACAATCCCGGCTGGGAATTATGCACCGATTCAGTCATTTACGAATTTGATCGGCTGTCCGCTAAACGGAATCTGGACCTTGACCGTCATTGATAACTGGGCTGCTGATGACGGGACCTTGTTCTCCTTCGATATCAACCTGGATCCTTCCCTGTATCCACCGGTAACTGTTTTTGAGCCTCAAATCGGGTTGGGAAGTGATTCCTCTTATTGGGTAATGCCGGCAACGTTTGCTTCGGTTTCTCCCAATGGCGATGTGCTGACTGTTAACCCGACAGCAGCAGGAACATACACTTATACCTACATGGTTTTAGACAATTATGGCTGTCAGAATGATTCAACAGTAACAGTAACGGTTAATGATAATCCACAGGCTGATGCAGGTCCTGATGCCACCATTTGTAACGGAACACCGATCCAGTTGGACGGAAATATCGTTGGTGGAAATAATAGTTGTGATTATACATTTAATCTCGAGGATTCCTGGGGAGATGGCTGGAACGGAAACAACCTGCTGGTAACGGTAAATGGGGTTACTTCCAACTTTACAATTCCCGGTGGACTGACCGCTTCATATACCCTATCGATTCCTAACGGAGCTGCATTTACAGTTCAATTTGATGGAGCCGGCTCGTTTATCAATGAATGTTCATACGAAGTATTGGATGCTTCCGGCACGGTTGTTCTATCTGACGGTGCAAATGGAAATGCTTCTACAACGGTACATAATTTAACCGGAAACTGCCTGGGGAATCTAACTTATGCATGGACTCCGGCAGGTGCTGTTTCCAATCCGGCGATCTTAGATCCGATAGCTACCGTAAACGCGAATACTACGTTGACCCTGACAGTTTATCCGACAGGACATCCATTGTGTGCGACGACAGACCAGGTAGATGTCAATATTTCTGCTTCGGCGTTTCCCGGAACAAACAACACATTGACAATCTGTGCTCAGGGAGCTCCAATGGATTTATTCCCGCTTCTTGGACCTGGAGCTTCTCCGAATGGAACCTGGAAAAACCAGGCAGGAGCAACAGTTACCATGCCTTATGATCCGATTACAATGAATCCGGGAATTTATAAATATGAGGTAGATTCAAATGGCTGCATTTCCTCGGCTACCATTACAGTTACAGAAATTAATCCGACAGTTGCCGCAATTCCTACGGCGGCAAATTGCCACGGAATAGCAAATGGATCGGCGGCATTAACAGCTACAAATGCTACGGAATATTCATTAAATGGGGGTCCGAATACTCCGATCCCAACTCCATTCGTAGTAAATGGTCTCGCAGCCGGAAATTACCAGGTGATCGTTTACAATATTGGTGGCTGCACCGATACGGTTGATTTTGTAATCACCGAACCGGCTGCCCTGTCAATTACTTCCATTACACCCGACCTGGTAACGTGTTCGGGTGATGCTTCAGCATTGAGTGCTTCAGGAACCGGAGGTTCAACGGCGTATACATTTACCTGGGTTACAAATACCGGAATCCTGGGAACAGGCCCGAATATCAACGTGAATACCGTTGCAACAATGCAATATTGTGTGGTGTTAACAGAAGCTTGCGGGTCTGCACCCGATAGTGCGTGTATGACTATTATTGTCCCTCAGCCATTGGATTTAGTACTTACCCCGGATGATTCAGACGGTTGTTATCCGCATCATGTCATCTTCTCCAATGATACTCCCGGCCCGGGAGCGCCACTTTTGAATACCATTGATTTTGGTGACGGATCACCGGTAATCACTACAAACGCATTGGACACCTGTTCGCATACCTATGAGTATCCGGGAGTGTATACGGTGAGTATTGTTTCTGTTTCCGATACAGGATGCACCTATTCGAATACGTTCACGGATATGATTACAGTGTACGACAAACCGGTTGCGGATTTCAATATTTCACCGAATCCGACTACAATTTTTGAAACACATATTTTACTGAATAACACCAGCTCAACAGATGTAGTGTCATACAGCTGGTCCATTCCCGGAGCAGAACCGAATCAGTCTTCTTTTGAGAATCCGGGTATTGATTTGCCTGAAGGAGTTGTTGGAAATTATGAAGTAACACTGGCAGTTACAAACGAGCACGGATGTATTGATTCCGTAACCAAAATTGCTCAGGTAATCAGTGATGTGATTTTATATGCACCAAATACCTTTACTCCGGACGGTGATGAGTTCAACCAGACATGGTTCCTTCATATTGACGGAATTGACATCCAACAATTTAATTTACAGGTATTCAATCGCTGGGGAGAAATAGTTTGGGAAAGCAATGATCCGAAAGGAGCGTGGGATGGAACCTACCAGGGGAAAATTGTTCCGAACGGACAGTACAACTGGATTTTGGAAACCAAGGAATTAATCAGCGATAAAAAGTATACCTTTAACGGATATATCAATGTGATGCGTTAATGAAAGTAGCAGTTTTTACAGGCAATCCCATTCAACAGAACGGGTCGATCGTTTATAATGAGCAGGGTGATGCAGTCATTATCGACCCAAGTTGCTATGACCGTTATGAACAACAGGAATGGATCGATTTCATCCGGGAACACAATCTGAAGGTACATGCAGTATTGAATACACATTGCCACATTGATCATGTTACCGGGAATGCCTTTTTTGTAAACCATTTTAACATTCCTTTAATGGCGCACAAAGAAGAGTTGTTTACACTGAGTTTTGCAGAACGATCGGCTCAGATGTACGGATTAACGGCGTATGTACCTTCTCCGGAACCGACGGATTATCTGACAGACAAGCAGGTTTTAAAATTTGGCGAGTTGGAATTAAAGGTAATTTTTGGTCCCGGACATGCTGTGGGACACGTTGCTTTTTACAGCGAAGCAGATCATTTGCTGATCGGTGGAGATATTTTGTTCAAAGGAAGTTTCGGAAGAGTGGATTTGCCCGGCGGGTCTATGGAGGTTTTGAAGAAAACTATTTTTGAACGGATCTTTACGTTGCCTGATAATACGGTAGTGTACCCGGGGCATGGACCAACAACAACAATAGGAGAAGAGAAACGGACGAATTATATTCATCAGTTTTAAACGGAAATTAAAACAGAAATCCCTCGTCAAAGCGAGGGATTTTTTCTTTTTGGGATAAGTGCAAGATTATCCACCACTTACCATGGTAATTATTTTTTACGGAAGTAAATCCGAACCGGAACTCCTTCAAAATTGTACATCTCACGCAAACGGTTTTCCAGGAAACGCTTATACGAATCCGGAATATATTGTGGTAAATTACAGAAGAATGCAAATGCAGGAGCATGCGTTGGAAGCTGCTGCACATATTTAATCTTCACATATTTTCCTTTCAAAGAGGGAGGTGGATTACTGTCGATGATCGGCAATAAAACATCATTCAATTCGGAAGTGGAGATCTTTCTGGTGCGGTTTTCAAACACATCCATAGCCTTTTCCAACGCTTTATGAATACGTTGTTTCGTTAATGCAGAAGTAAAAATGATCGGAACATCGTTATAAGGTGCCAGATCATTTCTCAATTTCTTTTCGTATTCTACGGCAGTCATGGTATCTTTTTCTACCAAATCCCACTTATTGACCAACACAACCACTCCCTTGTGGTTTTTTTCGATCATGTAATAAATCGTCAGATCCTGCTTTTGGATCCCTTCCGTTGCATCGATCATGAAAATACATACATCCGAATCTTCAATGGTGCGCACGGAACGCAAAACAGAATAATACTCGATATCTTCCGTTACTTTGGCCTTTTTGCGAATCCCCGCGGTATCGATCAGCATGAAATCAAAACCGAATGCTTTATAACGTGTATCGATGGAATCCCGGGTCGTTCCGGAAATATTCGTTACAATATTCCGTTCTTCGCCGGTCAGTGCATTGATCATGGAAGATTTTCCCACATTGGGTTTTCCCACAACTGCAATTCGTGGTAAATTGGCTTCTTCTTCTCCGCGCGGGTCCTCCTTGTCAAAATACTGAACGACCTCATCCAGGATTTCTCCTGTTCCGGAACCGTTTGCAGCTGATAGATCGAACACTTCACCGAGTCCGAAAGACCAAAACTCAGCTGACATACCGACACGGTCATTGTTGTCTACTTTATTGGCAATGACCAGTACCTTCTTTTTGGATTTGCGCAAAATACCTGCAACCGTTTCGTCCAGATCCACGATTCCGGTTGTAGCATCCACGACAAACAGAATCACATTTGCTTCTTCAATCGCAATTTCAACCTGTTTGCGGATTTCTCCTTCAAAAATATCTTCGGAACCCTTGACATAACCTCCGGTATCGATTACCGAAAAGGGAATCCCGTTCCATTCACCACGACCATAAATCCGATCGCGGGTCACACCACTGACTTCTTTGACGATGGCGTGAGAACTTTCGGTTAAGCGGTTAAACAGGGTGGACTTTCCTACATTCGGGCGTCCTACGATGGCAATTATATTTCCCATTTTTTGTTTTTTAGACGTACTTCACAGCACTGCGTTATAGATAATCCCGGGACTTAATACCCGTACTTTTTCAATTTTTGTTCACTGGCTCTCCAGTCTTTATCCACTTTTACGAAAGTCTCCAGGAATACCTTTTGACCTAAGAAAGCTTCCATATCCAGGCGGGCATCACGGCCGATGCGTTTCAGCATATCGCCTTTTTTCCCGATAATAATTCCTTTTTGTGAATCACGCTCTACGATAATCAGGGCACGAATATGCGTGATGTTCTCTGCTTCTTTATATGATTCAATTTCCACCTGGCATGCGTACGGGACTTCTTTGTCGCAATGCAAAAAGATCTTTTCACGGATCATCTCCGAAACGAAAAAGCGTACCGGGCGATCGGATAATTCATCCTTTTCAAAGTAAGCCGGTCCTTCCGGCGCCAATTCCAGGATGCGGTTCCAAATCACGTCAATATTGAATTTGTGCAAGGCAGAAGTTGGAATAATTTCCGCGTTCGGTACTTTTTCTTTCCAGTATTGCACGCGCTCTTCCAGTTTTGCTTGATCTCCCAAATCAATTTTATTCAGGATCAGTAAAACCGGTATACGCAATTTTACAATGCGCTCCAGGGTCTCTTTGTGATTCATTTCATTTTCGCTCATGTCCGTAATGAAGAGCAAAATATCCGCATCTTTGAATGAACTTTCCACATAACTCATCATCGCTTCATGTAGCTTATACGAAGCATTGACTACTCCGGGAGTATCTGAAAACACGATCTGGTAATCATCGCCGTTCACCAATCCGTGAATACGATGACGCGTAGTTTGTGCTTTGGAAGTAACGATGGAAAGCTTTTCACCAACCAATCCGTTCATAAGCGTCGATTTACCAACATTGGGGCTGCCGACAATATTTACGAAAGCTGATTTGTGAGACATATCTTAGAAATTTGGTGCAAAGGTACGCTTCTTATTCTAAAAAATGGCCGAAACGCGCGAATTCCTGCGTTAATAATTTGAAATTTCCGATTGACGATCAGGAGTTTATTCAAAACATAAAAACCTGTCTATCAGGCTCCGACTTCATTCAGCCGGCCCCAACAAACAGGTTTCATTTCATTTTATGATTGATTTAGAATGGTTTCTCTTTGGAAATGGCATCGCGGGTATTTTTCTGGATGGCAATTGCTCCGAAAAGGGCGAGTACAAACGAAAAGGCAAAGAATCCTTTCTCGCTTCCCCACATCTGTGCGTTCCACAAACCGATGATTAGTAAAGCGATGGAAAGAACGGTACAAAACCAGCTGATCCCGTAGTAGATGTCTGTTACCGGAATTCCTTCCAGGCGGTCGCGTACACTTTTTTGCACACTGATTACCGCAAATAGGGCAAACATAATCACCGTAAAGTAATATCCTTTGTCTGTTAATTGAAGTTCCTTGTTCCCGAATACGCCGCTGAAGTATCCGATCAATCCCGTTCCGAAGGCTACCCAGCTGGCAGCAATAAATGCAAATGAAGGTTTCTGAGTCATCGTTTTAAGTTTTAAAAGTTTAGACAAAGATGTACTTCGCTAACAATTTAGTAAAACGGTTTAGCAATACTTCAACAGAGTGTGTTGCGATTTTCCGTACTGCTGTGTTTGTATTAGGAAGGAAAGTGTATATTTACCGTAGCAGGAAAATGGATTGTTTCTGCTAATTGTAACTTAATAACCAGTATTCATGACTACACCAACTCTTCCGGGCTCCGTGCAAAGTGCCGCCCCGGGTTTGAGTGGATTTGATACAAATACCGTACTCAATGCCACATCTGCTTCCTGTTTTGTAACCAATGGCTATGCATTCTGTTTCAGATACCTGTCGCGCGGACACGGGCAACAACCCGGTGATCTGAGTTACACGGAAGCCAAAACGATTCTTGAATCGGGATTAGCGCTGGGTGCCGTACAGCATGTTTCCATGCAAGGTTGGACACCCTCTGCCTTATTAGGAACAGAATACGGAACGAACGCGGCTTATAATGCGGCATCTATCGGATTACCGACCGGGATGAACTTGTGGATGGATCTGGAAGGAATTGCATCGGGAACTTCTGCCCAAACGGTTATTGCTTATTCCAATGCGTGGTATGACGCAGTCTTTGCGGCGGGCTATATTCCCGGAATCTACGTAGGCGCTGCCTGTATCCTCAATGGAGATCAATTGTACAGCTCCCTGAAATACCAACATTACTGGAAGTCGCTCAGCCAGGTTCCGCCAATTCCAAGCCGGGGTTATCAAATGGCCCAGTCATTTGCGAAAGATCCGGTATGCGGTGTTTCCATTGACAAAGACACCACCATGACGGATCAATTGGGAGGAACAGTTCTGTGGCTGAAGATTTGAAAGTTACTGACTGAAAAAGGAGCTTTTCGAGGCTTTTTTGGGAATTTTAGCAGTTTTCTTTCGTAAAATACTTGCAGAACGCTAAAAAGTGTGTATCTTTGCACCACATTTAACAGGAACGTCTGTTGAATTAGTGAAATAGCAAGAAATATTCTAAAAGATATATTGCGGGGTGGAGCAGTTGGTAGCTCGTCGGGCTCATAACCCGAAGGTCGCACGTTCGAGTCGTGTCCCCGCTACAAAGAAAAAAGCGTAATTACGAAAGTGGTTACGCTTTTTTCTTTCCCTCTGGTCTCACTCTCACACCCATTCCTCAAACGCTTTTTTTCTCAGTGTGAGAATAGAGAGTGAGTGAAGTGATTCACATTATCAAAAACCTAATATATTTTCTAAATAGAATCTAAATACCGAACTTTAAAATATTAATAATTTAAACTTTAACATATTGATTTTTAAAGAAAAAGTAAAAGAAAAATTAGGAATTGAATTAGAATTCAGTGAAGCTGTTATTAGTGGGTCAACTCCATCAGGTGTCTTATTATTGAAAAAGCTATTTTGTCTGAAGGACGCCCGTTATTCGTTAGAAAGTTTCATTCGCCATCATAAGCTCATAGATTTTCCAGGTAATTTAAATCAAATCGTTTGCGAGAAGATTAATGGTGAAGTTTATATAATAAACACACAATATAAATTGTTTGATTTGTTAAGTCAGTACAAGGATAATGTAACCTTCCCCGTTTTGTAAACTTCCCTAAAAATGTAAACTTCCCTAAAAATGTAAACTTCCCTAAAAATCAGACAGTTTAAAAATATAGATTTAAATTGTCAGAATTATGAAAAAATCGAGATTTACAGAGGCTCAGATTGTAAGTATTTTAAAG
>NZ_VLPL01000001.1:478807-766832 GCF_007558725.1 Fluviicola chungangensis | reverse complement strand
CTTTAAAATACTTACAATCTGAGCCTCTGTAAATCTCGATTTTTTCATAATTCTGACAATTTAAATCTATATTTTTAAACTGTCTGATTTTTAGGGAAGTTTACATTTTTAGGGAAGTTTACAAAACGGGGAAGGTTACATTTTTAGGGAAGTTTACATTTTTAGGGAAGTTTACAGCGGGAAGAGTGAATCCTATAGTGCTGATGAAAGCAAGAATGAGTGTCGATTTTGGCATGTGTTGAGTTGTTATTTGCTGAATACAAATATAGTGAGATAATTGCGAATGTGGGCTTAAGGTAAACGGACAAGGACTATCCCTTGTCCGTTTTTATGGTTTTAAAATTAACTTGACTTAGACGTTGAGCTATTTATCAACCACTTCAGTGAATTTAATATCCTTTTCTTTGGTGATCTTTACAAATTTGAACTGCTTATTTTTTACAATTAATTTTTCTCCCAAGAATTTTTCGATGTCAGATTTTTTAATTAAAATATCCAGATTAAATCTTAAACTATCCGGGCTGTCAAAATTACCTATTGTAAATTTAAACTCATCGATATAGTTCTTTATAGAATCTTCCAAAACAGATGTGTAAATATGTAAAGCCAGCTCTTTAATCGTTTTTCTTCTGAATAAAGTATCATTAATTTGATCGTTTGACCAATTGAGCATGGTTATTTCATATTCTTTTCCAAACCCCTCACAATTTAGACCCGCATATAACGGCCTGTATTGATAAGATACTCTTGATATAAATACATCATCATTAAATTGCTGTTTTAATTTTTTTTGAAGAGTTTTTTCTTTTTTATTTAAAGGTCTACTTTTACCACAATCATCAAATGGGTTTTCTGTGCCCATAATACAGGAGCCTAAGATAAAAACCAATAACATACTAACTATTTTCATAACTAAAATTTTACCAATCACCAACATTACAAGGTTTATGAGTATGTGCATCTAAATCAATCGATCTAAATTCAGTATTATTTTTTCCGCCGTTATTTTTCATGAACCAGCCATCCCCAATTTTCAATGAATTCCATTTGAAATCTTTTATACCAGATACTGTGAATTTATAAAATTCTCTCAATTCTCCTTCAGTTGTTGTATATTGAGTAGATTCCGTTTTTGTTATTTTGGCTTTTTTCTTTTTGTCCCTCCATACGCGCGCTCACACCGTTCTCAATGATATTAAAATAACTTACCTTTGTAAAACCAACCGATCTGTCACGTAGCATTTTCCAAATGAGCAATTTATTCCCGGATGAAACACAAATTCAAACAGTTGCCGGTTTCCGGGACCTGGTTTCCGTGCCGTTTCAAGGTAAAATAAATGCCGTGTGTTGGGGGCGCCAACTGACAGGAGATTTTTCCGAGATCGTTGAAAAAATAGCACTAAACGGAAATATTACGGAAGTGGAGCCCGGAGAATTGCTTGAGCTCCAGTTGAGCGAACAAGGACAACTGGCTCGTGAGATCCTGCTGAACGACCTGGAACTGCTGAAAAATTGCGGGGCATCACCGGTTCTCAACGTGATTAGATCCTATGATCGGGACGATTCGTTTTTCCCAACCGACGTGTATTCCTTTCACGTCGACCGCTCTCCTGTCCCGGTTGACACCTTTTTGTGCACTTATGTCGGAGCAGCGAGTGAGATCGTACCAAATGCACAGGTGAGGCAGAAAGTCTTGATTCCTGAAATACGCGACGAACTCAAAAAACAATATCATGGATCAGAAGAAGGGTTTGAATCTTTCCTGGAGGAAAATTTCTTTGATTTGCACTATCAGGCTGAGCCGGGTGCGCGTATTGTGAGTTTGGGTCTCGGGAATTTGTGGCGATTGGCGGTGGATCATCCCGGAAGTCAGGTTCCGCCTTGTGTTCACCGGGCACCGGAAGAAAAATCCGGGGAACTTCGCTTGTTGCTGATTTGCTGAATAAAATTCCTTGCCTGGCGGATCTGATCTGCAAAAGAAGTAGGAATGGATCGCCGGAAATGCTGTTTACATCCGGAATCTGCCAGGGGAAATAAAAGCTCCCAAGTTAAGTGCAACTAAGCTTGAATCATAAACAAAAAGGCGTCTCCCGCAGAAAACGCCTTGATCGAGTCATTAAACAACAATTCTTACAACGCAAATGCTATTGGCAATACCATTTCAGCATCTACCTTTTTACCGTCCTTTTCACCGGGAATCCATTGCGGCATTCCATTGACAACGCGCAAAGCTTCTGCATCAATTTCCTTGTTTACGCCCCGTTTAACAGCGGCTTTTGTTACTTTTCCTTCCTTCGTTACAACAAAAGAAACGATCACTTTTCCGGTTGTCTTGGCTTTGGCAGCAGTCTCCGGGTAACGGATGTTGGAAACCAGGTAGTTGGTCATAGCTTCCATTCCACCGGGATATTCAGGTAATTTGTCCACTTCTGTTTCTTGCTCAATCGCCTTGGTGGATAGGGAAGAAGTCGTGATTTCCGGCATTTTTTCCACAGGAGGGATGAATTGAACCATTTTTTCATTCGGAACTTCCCTGGAAATCGGATTCTGCTGTGTTGTCTCAACCTGTTTCACGGTTCGGTTGGAAGGGCTTTCTTTCTGTGTTTCGCGTTTAAATTCCGAACGCGTTTGGGGTGTTTGTTTTTGCGGAACCTGATCGCCTTCTGCTGTGAATGAGATCAAAGTCAGTCCGCCTGCAATGATTGGTAGGGCAAGTGCCGCTATCAATACTTTTTTTGAGGTGTTTTTCATGATTTTAATACGTTTAATCAGTGTGAGCTTGGTCATAAACTGATTGGTGAATAAATATATTGAGGAACTAGTTCCGAGAGAATACGCCAGCAGGAATTCCATATAACCGACGCGGTATTTGTTGTACATGATCCGGTCCACTTCAAATTCATGGATGTGAACCAATTCTTTCTTCATCAGCAGGAATACCGGGTTGAACCACGAAAGGCAATGTGCCGTTTCGAAGAACAAACGGTCTGCCGAATGGTATTTCTGTGCGTGCACCTTCTCGTGCTGGAGAATAATTTCCCGGTCGTATTCCGAAAGCCCGGCCGGTAATTGAATAAAACGGAAAAAGGAGGCAGGAGCTTCGTCAGGCAATTCAACCAGGGTAAAGCCGTCTTCGGTTATTCGTTTAGCGCCAGAAAAGACTTTCAGGACTTTATAAACATTGAAAAGCATCCACCCGGAAAGGAGGATAACTCCCAGCCAGTAAGTGATGTCCCAGATCGCCGAATAATCAATGCTGTACGGGATTATTGTCTTTTTGGAAGAGATAGTGACCGTTTCAAGCTCAAAGACCGGGATGTGATAACTCCACGACGACTCTGTAATACTCACCTGCTTCACCCAAACGGCAATTCCGGACATGATGGGAATCGAAAGCAATGAAAAACGTTGCCATCCAAACGAAAGAAAACGCTGTATCAGTTTAAAAACGCAGAACAGCAAAGAGATCACTACGTTAACTTCAAAAATGGTCCATAAGTAATTAGTCATGACGTTCCTTTTTAATGATTTCAAGTAATTCATTTACATCCTTCAAGTCCAGGTTATTCTCTTTCATGAAAAATGAAAGCAATTTTGCATTCGAGTTCCCGAAGTAATTTTCTTTCAGGGATTGAAAACGCTGTGCAGAATAAGCTTCTTTGGTGATCATGGGGTAGTACTCATTAGACTTTCCATAGGTTTTATAATCCACGAATCCTTTGTGCACCAATACACGAATAACCGTTAATACCGTATTGTAAGCCGGTCTCGGTTCTTCCAGCTGCTCGTGAATGTCTTTTGCAAACCCTTTTCCAACAGACCAGATTGCCTGCATGATTTGTTCTTCTGCGCGTGTCAATTCCTTTTTCATAATGCAATGATATAATTAGTTTTTTAATTATACAACTATATTTATAAATATAAATGTATTTTTTTTAAAATCGCTTGCAGTTCATCTGACAGATTCGGTAATCTCATGGGCAAATATATCAGGTTGCAAGTTTGCGATATTGCGAACTGGCTGGTCCGGGCGAGGGATTGGGAGAAATAATAACCCTGATTCAATGGGGCGAAAACATTCAGATTCCTTCACATCAGAAAATAAGAAAGCAAGTTAATCACTATCTTTCGTGTTCCATAAAAAAGGATCATGAACGAATTGGAACAAAACATTGCAGCACTTTTTGAAGTCAAATCGGATGATTTGAAAACAATTAGTTCTTATTTCCGACCCATTTCCCTGAATAAAGGAGCATACTTCTTCAAAGAGAATGGTTATTCCAATCAACTCGGATTTGTGAAATCAGGTTTACTCCGTGAATGGGTCGATCTGCCGGATAAGGAAGTGACCAAGTGGGTTGCAACACCCGGTTATTTCATTGTCGATTTAAACAGTTTTTTGTTTGACAAACCGGCCGTTTCTTCTCTTCAGGCATTGACTGACTGTGAATTGATGGTCATCAGTAAGGAAGACTACCGGAATATGGGAAAATCGATCCCGACCTGGAATACCGTGGAGAAATTGTTCATGGCAAAGTGTTTTGCTACCATGAGCGATCGGATTCTGGCGTTTATTTCCATGACTGCTGAAGAACGGTATACCCAATTGTGGGCTGCAAATAAAGAATTGTTCAACCAGGTCCCACTCCAATACCTGGCTTCCATGTTGGGAATGACTCCGGAAACCTTCAGCAGATTGCGGAAAAAGCTCGCTTCCATTTCTTGATATTTGTCAAGAGCAGCTTCCGTTCTTTCATCGAACTTTGTTTCATCAAAGAATCAAAAAACAGTTCAGATGAAAAAAGAAATTAAAACAGAGATTATCATTCAGGAAACTCCGGAACGTGTTTGGGAAGTATTAACCAATTTTAAAGGGTATTCCGATTGGAATCCCTTTATCAAATCCCTGGAAGGCAAGGTAAAAGTGGGGGGGAAGATTATCGTGCGTCTGGAATCTCCCGGAGCAAAAGGAATGACTTTCACCCCGAAAGTGTTGACTTTTGATCAAAACAAAGAATTCAAATGGATCGGTCGTTTGTTTTTGCCCGGAATTTTTGACGGGGAACACCGCTTTGAACTGATCGATAACGGAAATGGTACAACGACCTTCATCCAGGCTGAAAGATTCAATGGAATTTTGGTACGTATGCTTTCCGGGATGCTGGATGGAAGTACACTGAACGGATTTAAAGCGATGAATGAGCAATTGAAGATCGAATCGGAAAGACGACGCGAGCATCCGTGATTAAGTAGGTTTAAACTTCTTCACAAACGCATTCAACCGGCTCAGCCATCCTTTTAAGAAAACAGCGTTCTTTCCTTTTGCAATGCGGTGAAAGAAGTCGGAGCGTTGTTTTACCAGCTCATCGAATAATTCCTTGGGAGGAATGGCATTGGCGGCGGCAATCGTTTTTGCTCCAATCACTCCGTCTACAGATACCGCACCGCCTTTTTTGTTGATTGCACGTTGCAATGTCAATCCCGCTTGTCTTGCTCCCGAACCCCAGGCAATCGTAGTTACCATGAAACCGATCGACAGCGAGTTAAAAGAAGCAGCCCGTACTTTGGAATAATACAAAGAATCGAAAACAGCAAACCAATCGGCATTCGACATGTCGAAGAAGCGCTGATCATTTAATTTCCCGAATTTCTTTCGCCAAACGGAGTAAGTAATTCCTGCATTGGTGTGCCAACCCGTCTTGCCTTTGTATGGAGTTGGACAGGGTGTTTTACTTGCCGAGTCGGAAGTGTGTCTGCTGAGACCGCCTTCCCATTTTCGTTCAAAATTGATAAAATCTTCCAGTGTCATAGAGTGAATAGTAAATATGTCATAAAGATGCACCAAATTTTATAAAAACGCATCGTTTAGACTGATTGTTAACATGTTAATAAATTGGCTTGCTGCTTTTAAGGATACGAATTTACGACAGGAAGGCCGTAAGCTTTTTACGGGATGACTTTTTGGGGAAAAGAAAATCGGATGAATTTTCCGGGTTCATCCGATCTCTCCTTTGCATCCGGAGGCTTAGGTTTTATAATGTTAAGATCTTGTCTGTTTCGGAGCTCATAGATACCTAACGAGGTCTTTTTCATTTGGGTTGGGTACAAACGAAAATCGGATGAATAATTCAACTCACCCGATTCCGTTTCATACGAAGTGTTGCTTGTTAGCTGTCGGAAGTAGGAACCTTACTTTTCGGGCTCTCATTCCAATATTGCATAATGATAAATGAAATAGCTACGGCACAGCCAATTCCTTCCGTGAAGAGAGTCAGTGCAGCCTGACCGAGGGTAATGTGATTGTTCCATAAGATCCCTCCTTCAAATTTACTGATGTAATCGGGCTGAATGAACATGGCATAGATTACAAAGCCGATTAGAGATAATCCGACGGTGACCACGTTGGCCAGAATTAGAGAAAGCCAGGCATTCAGGTAATTGCTGTCGGCATTGCTTTGATGATTCTTTTTTGCCAGGCGATTGGTAAAATAAATAATAATAAAAACGTTTAAAAAGCGGAGAAAGGTGATGTGTTCCAGTGAAAGCAGTTTGGTCAGTAAGAATAGTATTACAATTCCTGCAAAACTATAAAGTCCGTAGCGGACGGATAGTGATCGAGTGTTCATAAAGATATGAATTTAAATGCGTTTAGAAATTACATGAAAACAAAATGATATCCAAATTTATTTTTATGTAATACATTTATTATCAGTAAAATAAAAAAAGAAAATCGGATGGGTTTAAATCCATCCGATTTCCCGATTTGTCAAGAGTTTTACTCTTTGGCGGGTTCCACAGGAACACATTTGTTGTCCGGAGTTCTTTCATTCCAGTACATTACGTTGATAAATGATACTGCCAATGCGCTTCCTGTTCCTTCAAAGAACAGGATAAATGCGGCCTGGTCTAATGTAACATGATTGTTCCAGAAAATTCCCCCATCAAAATGGTTAATAAAATCCGGTTGAATAAATTTGGCATAGATCACGAAACTGACTACTGTTAAAGCTACTGTAACCATGTTCGATACGATTAATGAACCAAATGCAGTCAGGAAATTATCGTCGTCATCGATCTGGCGATTCTTTTTGGCCAATCTGTTTGTAAAGTAAAACACAATAAATACGTTTAAAAAACGCAGGTACCCATTGTTTTCCAACGAGAATAATTTCATGATAAAAAATAGCGCTGCAATACATACAAAACTATAAATTCCGTAACGGAAATGTTGATATTTACTGAACATAACTTTGCTATTTGAATGAGTTTATAAATTACGACAAACAGGATTGGTATCCAAGTATTTAACATTTTAAAACACTTCCTTCCGGTGAACCTTTTTTGCCTGAAAGTGTATCTCAAATCAAAGATTTCTTACATTAGTAAACTTAATGCTGTGCCTATGAAATTCGTCCTTTATTCTTTAGCTGTAGTTTCCATGCTTGCTTCGTGTGGAAATCCTGCTGTTCCCGGTTCCGGGACAGGTCCGGAAGGAAATGTTGCTGTTGATGAAACAGAACCTGTCCGATTGAGTGCGGCAGATCTTTTTAACGGTGAAAAAGTACGCTTGTTCCTGTACCAGAATCCAAAAGCAAACCAGGAATCCAATAAGTTGTTCCTGAATGCCCTGGATGAATTCAAGAATGAAAAGAACCTGCGGGCTGCAAGTGAAGGGTTCAAGGCATCGATAGCAGCATACCCGAATTCAAAATCCTACTATGAATTGGGAAATGTATGTATGGAAATGAAAAACTACCAGGGAGCTCTGGATGCTTATTCCATGGCCGAGAAACTGGGATACGAACCGTTTTCAAAAGTGATGTTCAATGTGGCTTGCGCATATTCTCAATTGAAGAATTTCCCCATGAGCGCGGATTATTTGCAATTTGCTATCCAGGCAGGATACGTGAATATCGATAACATTGAGAAAGATCCAGACTTGGCAAATCTCAGGGAAAAGGAACCTTATTTGTACAAAAAGAACATGGAACTGGCTCTCAACGGTATTTCCGACCTGGAAAATTTACACTGGCTCCAGTTTAAACGCACGTTTGTTCAGGCCTCTTTCCCGATCAACATGAATCTGGAGCAGGGAAAAATGGTTTACGACGATAAAAACAGGATTTCCTACGATTACGAACGCTTTGTCTCCGAAATGCGTAACGAACGCTTTTCCAGGGAGGTTAGCAAAGGATTCTACCATTTCGTTCAGGTTGCAGAAACACCGAATTATGTAGCGTTGATCTATGTGATAAGAGAAGAATTTAACGGGGACCAAAGTCCTTTGACCTATAAGTTGGTAACTTTTACAAAAACAGGAAAACTAATCGATAAAAAAGATATTGCGGGCCGGCAGGATTACTCGGAATTGCTTAAAATGTGCACGATCAATAAAGATCTGACCTTTACGATTACCAATTACGAGACCACATTCCAGAAAGATCCGGACGAAGAAGGTTACTACGACAATCCGATTGTTTCCAAAAAGAAAATCGATACGGAAAGATACCGGATTGATTCTTCCGGGAAGATCCGCTATATCGATGGGAAAACATTCGCAGAAGCAGCAGCTGCCTAACGATTCGCCAGCAATCGTTTCACCAGTCCGCGCCGGATAAAAATCTCAGCGGCAACCAGATTGAGAGTCCAGCTTAACCACGAAAGCAGGATGTACAGATCTGTAGGGTCCATTCTCAAATGGAATACGTCGAATAAATAGGAGTAAAGCCTCAAAGAAACTGCTGATAGGGTCAGTGCGTAACTGCGTACCATCCATTTCCCGTGTCGTTCGTAGTCTTTTTTGCGCACATAGTGATACGCCAAAAAAGTACTTCCGATCCAGAGAATGCTTAAGATGACAAAACTTGTTTGAGCAGGGTATCCGCCATTGGCATAAAAAGACATGACCAAAGCCGCAGGTCCCGAAATCAAAAGGGTTACAGTCAGATAAATGAAACCGGAAATGCGGTGGATCTTCGGATAGCTGCTCAAAATGGTTTTACTGAACTGAAACAGGCCACTGGTGATGATCAAAATGCTGGTGAATACGTGAATATAAAAACTGTACCTCCAATGTTTGATGTGGTAGATGAATTGCTTGGTTTTCAGAAAATCGATCCCACGGCGCATTTCCAAATAAGGAAGCGACAATAAAAGCAGCAAGTACGAAGCGTAAAGAATTCCGATAACGAAAAAGATCCAGGCCGTTTTTTTCATTTAGCCGCCTGCATTAATAATAATCCGGGTAAATACTCAATTCATTAGGTCCGTCAAAACTGGGCATTTCATCTTTGTTTTGTGACAACTTGAATTTCATGATTTGTTGCTTGAAATGAGTGTTTTTCGACCAGTTGATAATCAGGGTTTTCGGATCGGAAAACTTCCAGGACCCTTTAATTATTTCCTGTTGTTCTTTTTCCTGTCCTTCCGGATAATAGCTAAACCGGAGAATTCCGTTTTCTTTGAATTCAACATAGCCGTCTCCCAGGTTTGCATTAGAAAACAAGTCCATGAAATTGTCTTCTGTAATTTCGCCGTCATCATAATAGGTTTTATCTTTAGATGCATCTGTTTGTTTGACAGGCTGTTTTTTCAAGGTAAACTTTTTGGCCTTTATTTTTGGATCATTCGCTGTCCAGCTTGCATCCACATGACCATCCTTTTTTGAAATGTTCAAAACGAAAATACCGTCGTATGGATTATCGCCCGGCTCGTTTAATGTCAGTTCGAAACGGTCCGCTTTCTGAACAACCGAACCGCTGATGTTTCGCTGTAATCCTTTGTGCACGTTGTAGCCGATTGCTTTTTTGTCGTTCACATAGGTGAGGACTACATTGATGAAGCCATCTCCGAAATCACCGGTATACAATCCGCAAAGTGTATCAAAATCCGTTTCCGGGAACCATAGATCGGTTTCAAGGGAGTCGGCAGAAGTTTTTTCTGTTAGAGCAGTTGTTTGATCCTCAACAGGATCGGAGGAGCAGGAGGAACTGAACAGCAAACCGGCTACTCCGATAAAAAGTGCGACATGTGTTTTCATAAGGCCATTAATTCGTAGCTAAAATAACCTTTTTGTCGTAATCCGGTGAAATGATTTTTAATTGCCTGAATTGGAGTTGAAACTTAGCTGGATATTTCGATTTAAAAGCTTATTTTTGAACTTTCGAAGAAAATTTATGGAATACAACACCACGAGACCGAAGTTATTACTTCCGGAGTATGGTAGAAACGTACAAGAAATGATTTCTCACGCGATGGAAATCGCAGATCGCGATGAGCGTAATAAAGCAGCCAGAGCAATTATAGAGGTCATGGGACAATTGAATCCGCATTTACGTGATGTAGATGATTTCCGACACAAGTTATGGACACATTTGTTTGTGATGTCTGATTTCAAACTTGATGTGGATTCTCCTTATGAAATTCCAAAGCCGGAGACACTGACCAGTAAACCGGAACAAATGACTTACCCGAAAGGCCGGATTAAATATGGTCATTACGGGAAATACACACAGGAAATTTTAAAGGATGCGAAGAACGTCACAGAAGCTGATGAGCGTGATTACTTAAAGATTACCATGGCGAATTTCATGAAGAAGCAGTATTTGGCTTATAACAATGATGCGGTGGAAAATCACGTGATTGCAAACCAGTTGAGAGATCTTTCGCAAGGGGAATTGATCCTGGAAAACCCGGATGAATTGATGAATACTAACCTGATCCTGAAATCGTTTGGAATTCAGCCGAACAAGCGTCCGAAAAAAAATCAGAAAAATCAAAAGAACTTTAAAGGAAAAAATCAAAACCAAAATCGTAATAAGTAATTCAGTATGTCATCTTTTGAAATTTACGGAGGAAAGAAGCTAAAAGGCGAATTGACTGTTCAAGGCGCAAAAAATGAAGCACTGCAAGTTTTATGTGCCCCTTTGCTAACTTCTGAAAAAGTTACTATTTCAAACATTCCGGATATCGTTGATGTAAATAAGTTAATTGACTTGTTACAAATAATGGGAGTGAAAATTGAAAAAGTGGAGCGCGGTACTTACGTGTTTCAGGCAAAAGATATCGATTTGGCTTACCTGGAAACGGAAGATTTCAAAAAAAGAGCAGGATCTTTGAGAGGTTCGATCATGATTGTCGGCCCATTGCTGGCGCGTTTCGGAAAGGGATTTATTCCAAAACCGGGTGGTGACAAGATCGGACGCAGAAGATTGGATACGCATTTCGAAGGGTTTGCATTATTGGGTGCAAAATTCAATTACGATGCCGGTGAGCATTTTTATTCCATTGAAGCAAAAAAATTAAAAGGAACATATATCCATTTGGATGAAGCTTCCGTTACGGGAACTGCAAATGTTATTATGGCGGCGGTTCTGGCAGAAGGAACAACTACATTCTACAATGCAGCTTGCGAACCGTACATTCAGCAGTTATGTAAAATGTTGAATTCCATGGGAGCAAAAATTTCCGGAATCAGCTCCAACTTACTGACCATTGAAGGGGTGAAAGAATTGGGTGGTTGTTATCACCGGATTTTACCGGATATGATCGAAATCGGAAGTTTCATCGGTTTGGCAGCAATGACGCAGTCGGAAATTACGATTAAGGATGTAAGCTGGGAAAACCTGGGAGTGATTCCGAATACCTTCAGAAGATTGGGAATCAAACTGGAAAGAAGAGGAGATGATATTTATATTCCTGCCCAGGAATCGTATGAAATAGATACTTTTATCGATGGTTCGATCCTAACGATCTACGATGCTCCTTGGCCTGGATTCACTCCGGATTTGTTATCCATTATCCTGGTTGTTGCAACACAGGCAAAGGGAAGTGTGCTGATTCACCAGAAAATGTTCGAGTCCCGTTTGTTCTTTACGGATAAACTAATTGATATGGGAGCGCAAATTATTTTGTGCGATCCGCACAGAGCAACTGTTATCGGATTGGGAAGACAACACAATCTGCGCGGGATCCAAATGACGTCTCCCGATATTCGTGCGGGAGTTTCCTTATTAATTGCGGCACTTTCAGCGGAAGGGAAAAGTGTCATTCACAACATCGAACAAATAGACAGAGGTTATCAGGATATCGATATTCGCTTGCGAAATCTGGGTGCTGACATCCGTCGGGTAAACTAAATACAGATGAAAAATTCAATAATCATTCTTTCGACACTTTTACTGGTAGGTATTGGCTTGTCTTCTTTTAAAACGCTTAAAGCATTGCCCGGAGTCGGTAGCAAGGCACCGGAAATTGCCCTGACAGGTGTTGATGGAAAAGTCGTGAAACTTTCTTCTTTAAAAGGAAAAATGGTACTGATCGATTTTTGGGCTTCCTGGTGCGGACCTTGCAGAAAAGAGAATCCGAACGTAGTGGAAGCTTATGGGAAATACAAAAACGCGAAGTTCAAGAATGCAAAAGGATTCGAAGTGTTTTCAGTTTCTTTGGATCGTGACGAAGCCAAATGGAAAGAGGCAATTAAAGCAGATGGCTTGGTTTGGAAAAGTCATGTTTGGGACAAAGCAAACGATGCCGGAAAAGCATATAATGTGCAATTCATTCCAAGTGCTTTCCTGGTAGATGGCGAAGGGAAAATAGTAGCCGCCGGAGAGTCTTTGAGAGGTCTTGGACTGCATGTGGAATTGGATAAGCAGAAAAAGTAGTCTTCTTGTTCTAATTGTTCTAAATTCGATCGGCAAAATATACGGATAGACATGTGTCTATTTGATCAGTGATACCAGGTTTTTTTAACTTTTTATAGCTTGTTTTTCTTGGTTTTAAATCCAAATCCGCTGAACTTGCGTAACTGATTCAAAACGATTGAACATGAAAAACTATTTGATTATTTGCAGCTTGTTTTTTGGATTAACTGCTTGTTCCCAGGAACCAACCAAGACCGATTCTACCAAAAAGGAAACAAAATACAATAAACTGACTCCACAGGAAGAAAGTGTAATAATCGGTAAAAATACTGACCGGGCGTTTACAGGAGATTATTATCTGAAAACGGACAAAGGAATTTACATCTGCAAACAGTGTAACAATCCGTTGTATAGATCAGACGATAAATTTGAATCTCATTGCGGCTGGCCGAGTTTTGATGATGAAATTGAAGGCTCCGTGATCCGGGTTCCGGATGCAGATGGAATGCGGACAGAAATCATTTGCGCCAATTGCAAAGGACACTTGGGGCATGTCTTTACGGGCGAAGGATTTACGGATAAGGATACCAGGCACTGTGTGAATACGAGTTCTATCCAGTTTTATCCTTCAAAGGATTTGGACAAGCTCCCGAAAGTGATTAAATAAAAGAAAGCACTGCTTTCGATTCGATTGTCTGCTCCAGCGAAAGAAACTTCAAATTGCTAGATATACTAATTAAAAAGTCTTCCGATTTTGGAAGGCTTTTTTAGTTTGATCAACACCTGAACTCCACGTAAATTCGCAAAAGCCAACCGGATTTAAAGAGATGCGGAGGGATTTTTAATCAAACAAATTGTAAGATAAAAGCACTAAAGTGCAGTCAGAATCAATTGCCAAACTTATAATTCGGTATCCGTAATTAATTTGGAATTTTTAAGTTTTGTCCAACACGAATCACGTAAGATCTCAAGTTATTCGCTTTGGCAATTCGAGATACGGTGGTATTGTGTTTTTGAGCTATTTGAGAAAGTGTATCTCCCGACTTTACAGTGTAGCGTCTATAATGCACAGCCGGAGCTGTAGGTTTTGATACAACCATTAAAGAAGTCATTTCTGCGTCTTTTTCTTTCTGCACCACTTCAGCAAGCGTTGTACCGTTCCCAATTTGAGGATCGTAATATTTGTAGAAATGTTGTTGAATATTGATTGCACGCGTCACAGTATCTAATTTTTCCCCCTCCCAGTTGTAGCATTGCAATACATTGTCGTTGAATTCAAGCAGTTTAACAGGGACCAGGTTGGAGTGCAGCCGGTGCATACGCGGACATTGTTTTTGAACGGCAGGCAATCCCCCTCCCGCTGAACCACGGCTGTCAACACTCATGTAACATCTTCCGTCAAGGCTTGGTCCAACTACTGCAGTCCAGTAAACAGTCAAAGTGGAAGGATCAATTTGAATGTATAATTTCTTCAGATCGGAATTAAATCCTTGGCTGCGAACTTCGGCTAAACCGGCATTGATCTTATCGTTTAAAAAGCCTCCGAATCCGTCCATTCTTCTGCGGTGGAAAGAATGCAGCGCGTCATAGATATAAGGCTGCCCTTGGGCTGTGTATGAATCCGAAACCAGGAAATCGTTTTCTCCAAGCTGGATGGTATCCGGATTATATTTTTGGAATACAGGGACTTCCAGGATTTTCTTTGAAGGAACAACAGCAATAGAATCAGGTGTTTCAACTTCCGATTCGCTGTCTGATTGCGCGTACAGTGCCTGACTGCTAATCAGAATACTAAGAAAAATAAATTTGATCCCCCTCACTTTTGTTGTTTTATGTACCTTAAACGTTCCTAAATTTAACAAGTTACAGTGGGAATTCAAAAAAAAGTTTGTTGAAAAGCCGGATATGTTCGATAAAAAGCATCAAATACATGGTTTATTAGACGGATTAATCCAGGTGGAGAGACCATAAATGAATAAGAAATACATATTTCTTCGTTATATAACGATATCATGTTTTGATTGATTGCTGGCTAAACAGGTAATTATAGTCAATCCCAACTATGGATCAATCATTCGCAATTCGGCATTCGTAATTCGGCAATCGTAATTACCTTTGCTCCATGCAGAATCTCAAGCAGCTTACTTCCCTTTGGACGAATAAACTATTCAATCTCTATTCGGAAAGAGAAGTGAGAAACATTCTTCTACTCGTTTTGGAAGATATTTTCGGATTCAATCGTTCGGCTTTATTGGTTTCGAAAGAAATAGCGCTTTCCGATGATCAGTTGAACCAGCTGGATCAAATCTCTTCCAGGCTGCAAACAGGAGAACCGGTCCAATACCTTATCGGTTTTACGTATTTCGATGACTTGAAGATCGAAGTTGCCCCTGGAGTGTTAATTCCCCGGCCTGAAACAGAAGAATTGGTGTCGTGGATCATGGAATCGGCCCGGGAACACACGAATTTGAAAGTAGAAGATTGGTGCACCGGATCGGGATGCATCGCCCTGGCGATAAAAAACCGCAGGAGGGACTTTGAAATCTTCGGTTTGGATGTTTCTGAAGAAGCGTTGTTGATTGCCCGCTCGAATGCAAGAAAATTAAATTTAAACATTGAATTTGAGTTCGGCAATGCTCTTGATATAGACGAAAGGAAGTCTGTAGATCTGATTGTTTCAAATCCGCCATATATTCCCTGGATAGAAAAAGAACAGATGCATATGAATGTAACGGGATTCGAACCGGATCTGGCTTTGTTTGTTCCGGATGAAGACCCGTTGTTATTCTATCGTGCAATTGCTGAGTATGCCGTACAACATTTAAATAATGGTGGATACCTGTTCTTCGAATTGCATGAAAATTACTCCTTGGAAACAAAAGCAATGGTTGAAAGTTTGGGATTTGACCCCGTTGAGGTCCGGAAGGATTTACAGGGGAAAGAACGCATGCTGAAGGCAAAATGGACGGTGAGATAATCGAACGATTTCGTACCTTTAGTCTTATTTATTTGAATTGAGTACTCATGTCTGACAAACCGATCATTAAAGAATATACCAATGGAGAAGTAACTGTCATTTGGAAACCCGAAAATTGTATCCATTCCACCATTTGCTGGAAAAAAGCAACCGGGCTTCCAAACGTTTTTCAACCGCAAACAAAACCCTGGATCAAATTGGAGGGCGGAACAACGGAAGAAATCATCCGGCAGGTCGAAAAATGCCCGAGCGGGGCACTAAGTTATCGTTTGAAAGATGAACAAAAAGAAATCCATCAATCGAATGTGGTGGAAACGCTACCGAACGGGCCATTACTGGTTTATGGAAATATTACGGTAAAACACAAGGGTTCGGAAGAACTAAAAGAAAGTAAGGTAACTGCGTTTTGCCGCTGCGGGGCTTCAGCCAATAAACCGTATTGCGATGGAACGCATGTGAAAATCAGTTTTACAGATTAATATTTACCGCAAAGGTGCGAAGAGAGTTCATTTTTTTCTTGTCCCTTTGCTTTCTTAAATAGTGTGCAAAAATGATTTTCATCAACTCTTTTTCCTTTGCTTCTTAGTGCTCTTAGCGGTGAAAATAAGTGCTGATTTTCGTATCTTTGCAACCAGTAAAGAACATGTCCGTAAAAAACTCCAAATTCATTTCCTTTCACTCAGACGTGTCGCAAATACCGCGACCGGATAAATTCACCTTTCCCTTTTACTACGAACCTCATGAGTTGGCCGTTATAGCAATGTCCCAGGTTCAGGAATACCTCGAAACTCAAACCGAATGGGAGCATAACTTCGGATTGGATGACCGGCAGGAAGGATTGGTAATCGGGAAGATGTTCGGAGTACTTGTTGTAGAGGATAAACAGGGAGAATTAGGATTTTTAGCTGCCTTTTCAGGGAAGCTGGCCGATTCCAATGAGTTTGATTACTTCGTTCCACCTGTTTTTGATTTGCTCGATTCCAAAGGGTTTTTCAGAAAAGAAGAAGTGGTTATTAATGAAGTTACGATACAAATTGACCAACTTGAAAAAGAAGAAGCATACCTGAATGCAAAAAGGAAACTGGAAGAAGCCAGTAAATCTTACCTGAAAGAACTTCAGAAATACAAAATAGAGATCAAAACTGCCAAAGCAGAACGAAAACTGATCCGTGAAAATTCAAAGGATCTAATTCCGGAAGAATTGGAGGCGCTTTTGGAAGATCTGAGAAAACAATCCATCAGGGAGCAATACTTTTTGAAAGATTTTACAGAAACCAATAAGAAACAGATCGCTTCTTTAAGTGAGGTGGTTGAATCTTTTGAAAATCAATTGGCTGAGCTCCGTGAAAAGCGTAAAAACATGTCCAATACCTTGCAGGGTGAAATTTTTGATTCGTATTATTTCCTGAATGCTGAAAAGGAGAAAAGAAGTCTGCAAAGTATTTTTCAAAATACGATTGATCACAAACCTCCTGCAGGTGCCGGGGAATGTGCTGCGCCGAAGTTATTGCAATTTGCATTTGAAAATGAGTTGAAACCAATCTGTTTGGGTGAGTTTTGGTGGGGAGCATCTCCCAAATCGGAGGTGCGTGTACACAAACAAGTCTATCCGGCCTGTCGAGGGAAATGCGAACCCATTCTCGGACATATGCTGGAAGGAATCGAAACGGACGAAAACCCGATGCTTCAGAATCCGGCAGAAAACAAAGACCTCGAAATCGTTTTTGAAGACGAATACCTGGTGATTGTCAATAAACCGGCAGAATTTCTTTCTGTTCCCGGCAAAAACATTACCGATTCGGTCTATACACGTATGAAGGAAAAATATCCGGAAGCAACCGGTCCGCTGATCGTGCACCGCTTGGATATGTCGACTTCAGGTATTCTTGTACTTGCAAAAGATAAGCAAGTGCACATGCACCTGCAAAAGCAATTCATCAAGCGGAATGTGCAGAAACGATACGTAGCATTATTAGATGGAATAGTAGTTAAAGATTCCGGAATAATCGATTTGCCCTTGCGCGTGGATTTGGACGACAGGCCGCGCCAGTTGGTGTGTTATGAACATGGGAAGCGGGCAGTGACCAAATGGGAAGTAGTGGAGCGTAGAAATAGCCAAACGCTGATTTATTTCTATCCGATCACGGGAAGAACTCACCAATTGCGTGTTCATGCGGCACACATGCTTGGACTGAATGCGCCCATTGTTGGCGATGATCTTTACGGATCAAAGGAGAACCGGCTACACCTCCATGCACAATTCCTGCAATTCACACATCCGATCACCAAGGAAGCAGTAAAGATTAAAGTAGACGCGGAATTCACGTGATTTCTCCTGCTTTTTTCAAAGCGAAAAAGTAGGCAAGAATCCGCAACAGCGTATGAAGACGAAGTATAATTTCATTGAAACGTATACGAGGTAAGGCTTTTGCCCCTTACACGAAGAATCGCAGCAAACAAGGGAATGGAGCTTTTCGTGGATTGATCCGAATTGATTGGTTGTTCGAAAGCTTAAGTTCAAGTAGGAGAAAGAAAGTTTTGCGCTGTTGAAATTTTGAACAAAGAAGTCTGATTGTAACCCGGCATTCGTAATTATTAAATATTTTTGAATACGAATTTTTCAATATGAATCCAACAGAAGCACAAAAAAGAATCGAACAGTTAACACAGGAGCTAACCCAGCATAATTACAGCTATTATGTGGAAAGCAACCCAACTATTTCTGATTATGAATTCGATGTGCTGCTGAAAGAACTTCAGGACCTGGAAGCTGAATTTCCACAGTTTGCATCTGAATTGAGTCCTACAAAACGGGTTGGTGGGGACATTACCAAGAAGTTCGAAACCGTTGTGCATCGGTTCCCGATGCTTTCTTTGTCTAATTCGTATTCGGAAGAAGAAATTATCGATTGGGAACAACGGTTAAAAAAGCTTGCTTCAGGACCAATTGAGTACGTCTGTGAATTGAAATATGACGGTGTTGCCATCGGAATTCGGTATGTCAATGGAAAGTTTACACGTGCGGTTACGCGTGGAGACGGAACAAAAGGAGAAGATATTTCTGCAAATGTGAAAACAATCCGAGCCGTTCCATTAACCTTGAAAGGAGATTACCCGGATGATTTCGAAGTACGTGGCGAGATCTTTTTTCCGCGGGCCAATTTTGAAGCAATGAACAAACAACGGGAGGAATTGGGAGAACCTGTTTTCGCAAATCCCCGGAATTCAGCTTCTGGAACACTCAAATCACAGGATTCCAGAGTGGTAGCGGAAAGAGGACTGGATTGTTACCTCTATGGTGTTTATGGCGACGATCTGAATCTGGAATCCCATTTGGAAAGTGTCCGAAAGGCACACGAATGGGGATTTAAAACACCTCTTGAAAAGGACAGGTACATTGCAAAAACTTCCACTATCGACGGGATTATGGACTTCATCCATTATTGGGATAAAGAACGCTATAACTTGCCATTCGATATTGATGGAATTGTAATCAAAGTGAATAATTACGAACAGCAAACTGATTTGGGCTTCACTGCAAAATCACCACGTTGGGCAATCGCTTACAAATTCAAAGCAGAACGTGTCTCCACTATCCTGGAAGAAGTGACTTACCAGGTGGGAAGAACGGGTGCTATTACACCGGTTGCGAATCTGAAACCGGTTCTGTTGGGTGGAACGGTCGTAAAAAGAGCTTCTTTGCACAACGCTGATCAAATAGAAAAGCTGGATTTGTATTTGGGAGACGAAGTATTTGTGGAAAAAGGGGGGGAGATCATCCCGAAAATTGTGGGGGTAAATACGGCTTCCCGCTTGTCGACAGCACAAAAAGTGATTTTCATAGAACATTGCCCGGAATGTGGTTCTGAATTGCACCGCAGGGAAGGAGAAGCGCAGCATTATTGCTTGAATGATTTGGTTTGTCCGCCACAAGTCAAAGGACGAATGGAACACTTCATTTCCAGGAAGGCAATGGATATTGACGGGCTCGGGGCCGAAACGATTGACCTCTTATATAAGAAAGGTTTAGCAACAAGTATAGCGGATTTATACGATTTGACGTTTGACCAGGTTGTGAATCTCGATCGTATGGCGGATAAATCGGCAAATAATTTAATCCTCGGTATTAAAACCTCGAAAGAGGTTCCGTTCGAACGGGTACTGTTTGCATTAGGGATCCGGTTTGTTGGAGAAACGGTGGCAAAAAAACTGGCTAATGCGTTTAAGAATATCGACGCCATTGCAAGCGCTACCTATGATGAATTAATTGCAGTAGAGGAGATTGGAGAGAAGATTGCAATTGCGGTACAACATTTTTTCCAGGATCCGCGTGCGCTTCATACAATTGATCGTCTGAAAGCTGCCGGAATTCAATTTGAGGTGGAAGAAGTGGCGCTTGATTCTAATGAGCTGGAAGGAAAAACTTTCGTGGTTTCCGGAGTCTTTTCAAAATTCAGCCGTGACGAGATCAAAGACCTGATCGAAAAGAACGGAGGAAAGAACGTAGGGTCCATTTCTGCAAAAACGAGTTATGTTTTAGCGGGTGAAAACATGGGGCCTGCAAAACTGGAAAAAGCGAGTAATCTGGGCATTCCGATCATCTCCGAAGACGATTTCCTGGCGATGATCTCAACAAATTAAAGTCTTAAGTTTGTTGGCACGAATCTCTAACTCGTGCCGAGAAAATCCGAGATCAACTCGAATAACTGACCGGATAATTCACCGGCCTCAATCTGTGTCATTGCTTCTCCATTGAAGTGCGCCGCAGTTTCATCCCATTTCAATATTCCCTCTGCAAACTCGCGGATTTGCTCGTCACCATTTTGCGCCATAGATCGAAACGTAAGAACAGAAATTGTAGCGCTCTGTCGCGACTGGGCGCTACGGATTTCTTTCTGTATAATAAGCCAGTTATAAATCACGCTCTTATCCTCAGACTGAATGTCGGTTCGTTTGATTTCAACGATCAGTTTCGATTCATTTTCGAAATAAAAAAGGACTTTGAACGGGAATTGCTGTGTTGCCATATCATAAAATTAACCAATCCGTATCAACAATAAATGGGGAATGAAACGATTCATAACTCATTCCACCAGGTAAAATCGTTAATCTGCGAGATCTACGTGCTGATAATATTCGTAATTTTGAGCTTACTTTTTACTGTTTAAAAAATAAATACAATGAATCTATTTAAAGGAGCCGGAGTTGCATTGGTTACCCCATTCAATGCAGACATGTCTATTGATTTTCCGGCATTGCGCAGATTGGTACAGGAACAAATCTCAGGAGGTACCAATTACTTGGTAGTTCAGGGAACCACGGGTGAATCCCCAACTTTAAACAGTGATGAGAAAAAGAAGGTGCTGGAAACAGTACTGGAAGAGAATAACGGCAAATTACCGGTCGTTTACGGTGCGGGTGGAAACAACACCCTATCGGTAATCGAAGCGTTTAAAAATATTCCGAAAGGTGTAGATGGGATTTTATCCGTTGCACCTTATTATAACAAACCGACACAAGCTGGATATATCGCACACTACAAAGCATTGGCTTCCGCTACGGATTTACCGATTATTTTATACAATGTTCCTGGAAGAACAGGATCCAACGTACTTGCTGAAACTACTCTCGAACTGGCGGAGATCAAAAACATTGTGGCAATGAAAGAAGCATCCGGGAATATGGAGCAGATCATGGAGATCATTCGCTGCAAGCCCGAAAACTTTTTAGTGCTTTCGGGAGATGATGCGATTACACTTCCTTTGATCGCTGCTGGTGCGGACGGAGTTATTTCTGTAGTGGCAAACTCATTCCCCGCACAATTCAGTCAAATGGTTACCAGTGCTTTGAACGGAGATTTTGAAACTGCAAGAAAACTCCATTACGACTTGTTGCCGGTTACCAAATTAATGTTTGCTGAAGGAAACCCGGGCGGAGTAAAAATTGCTCTGGAAGAATTGGGGTGGATGAAGCCGTTTATGCGTCTTCCTTTGGTGCAGGTCTCAGAAGGACTAAAAGCAAAAATTGTTGCAGAAACAAAAAAACTGACCAAATAATCACGGGATTGATTGAAAATTAATAGATTCGCAAGAAATTACTTGATGATGAAAAACAAACTAATCTTAGGTAGTATCGTTTTACTATTCGCTTATGCTTGTGGTTCCGGTGAAGAAAAACGGGAAGTTGCAACGGTTGAAGAACAGGAGACAGTAGATGCTGCGAACGTAAACTATAACATTCCATCCCCATCCGAGCAGTTTGCTTTGATCTCCAAGATGGATGCAGTAAAAAACACGAAAATCCTGCACGATCCGGCTTTGGCAGACAAATATTCCAATTCTTCTCAAAAAGCATTAAACTTTGGAGTATACACTGCGGATGTAGCTTATTTAACTTCGTTCAATGAAACCAATAAGTATTTGAGTTACTTCGGCAAATTGGAAAAGTTAGGTTCTGATATCGGTGTGGCTCAGGTTTTTGGAAATGAATTGGGTGAGTTGGCGAAAAAATGGGACGGAAATGCAGATTCTTTATTCAAATTGAGTGATGATGTGTACAACCGGACGTTTCAGCGTTTGATCGAGATTGATAAAGGCGATGAATTATCATTGATGCTTGTTGGCGGTTGGATCGAATCCATGCACCTGATGATCGGAAGTTCCAAAGGTTTTGGAAAATCACCGAAATTGGATCAGGCACTGGCAGATCAGAAATTGGTTGCTGAAAACTTGTTGGAATTTTTAGTGAGTTACCAGGACAACGAATCAGTAAAAGAGTATTCAGCGGATATTGAAGAAATTTTGAAAGTCTATGAGCAATTGGATTGCAACTCAGGGGAAACCCAGGTGCAAAATTCCAATGGAAAACTAACTTTTTCGGGAGGAGACAGCTGTAAAATGACTCAAAAATGTTTTGACAACCTGTCGAAAAAAATCATGGAAATTCGTACTAAAATTATAACTGCTTAACTTCTTGGATATGAAAGTTACATTAACGTTAGCCCTATTATTTGGTTTTGTATTTGGTTTCGCGCAATGTCCTCCTGCTGAGGCATTCATGAAAAAGAAAAAGACAAAAGATACCTATAGTCTAAATTCTCAGTCACGATCAGGATCCGTTGCTTCAGATGAATCGTACGAAATGTCATTCATAGCTCACGCCGGACTGGATTATCGTTTAACGACCGTATTAGGCGAAGGAAGTACCGGCACATTGAATTACGAAATCTATGAACTGGTTGTCGAGAAAAAAACTGAAGGAGAAAAAGAAACGTTTAAAAGAACGAAAAAAGTATTGGCTTCATCCGGAAGTGCTGAGGCATTGGAGTTTACTTCAGATAAGTCGCGCAAAATTTTCATCAATGTATCCATTACCGGTGGTGATAAAAAGAAGCTGGCTTGTGTTGGAGTTTTAATTGAAACAAAACGCACTGAAAAAACAGGATTTTAATCGGTTAAAAAAATAAAATGATCAGTAGGGGCGCGATTAATCGCGCCCCTACTGATTTTGTGTCGGTACTATTCACAATCAATAATGCATAATTTCCGGTACGTAATTCGCAATTCGGAAGGAACAATGCGTAATTTTGGAATATGGATTCATCGCAAAAAATTAAGGAGTTTGTTGATCAGGCTCAATCAATTGTTATTACATCACATAAATCCCCCGACGGAGATTCCATTGGAAGTTCCCTGGCTTTATATCACCTATTGAAGAAGTGGGGAAAAAATGTACAAGTGGTCCATCCCGATCCTGCTCCCGAATTTTTACATTGGGTTCCGGGACAACTGCAAATCATTGATTTTGAAAGAAAAGCGGAACAAGCCATTTCCGTAATTCAAACCGCGGACCTTATTTTTTGTCTTGATTACAATGAACCGTCTCGTGTGGGAGACCAAATGCAACCGTATTTGCTTGCTTCGGGTGCAGCAAAAGTGATGATAGACCACCATTTGCATCCGACAGATTTTTGTCAGGTAATCATTTCTGAGACAGCTGCCTGTTCTACCTGTGAATTGGTATACAAATGGCTAAGTGATATTCAGCGTTTGGATGATTTGGATGAAACTTCAGGCACGTGTATTTATTTGGGGATCATGACCGATACAGGATCATTCAGGTTTCCCTCGGTAACTGCTTCGACGCACGAAATCATTGCGGATTTGATCCGGAGAGGAGTAAAACATTACCTGATCCATGAGGCGGTTTACGATACCAACACGGTTGACCGGATCAAATTGAGAGGGTTTGCCTTGTCTGAAAAATTGGTTTGTCTGAATGACATACATGTAGCCTATGCATCCCTTTCCGAAGAAGAATTGAAGAGGTACAATTACCAAAAAGGAGATACGGAGGGCTTGGTCAATCAGATCCTGGGGATTCAGGGAATCAAAATGGCGGTATTGTTCGTTGAGAAAGATGGTAAAGTGAAAATTTCTTTCAGAGCGAAGGGAGATTATTTTGTGAATCTATTGGCTAAAACTCATTTTGAAGGAGGTGGACATGCCTATGCTTCCGGGGGAATTTCATCTGAAAGTTTGGAGAAAACAGTCGGAAAATTTGTAACATTTGTAAAAGATTTCATTCCTAAAACATGATGAAAAAAGAAGTTCTTTTCTGCTTGCTAATCTGCTGTTCCTGTACGGAAGAGCAAGAGCAGCCGAAACCTGTTCAGTGGAATATGGAAAAATCGACGAAAATGAATAAGGAATTGGCTATTGAAGAAAGTATCAATATCGATTTGTATTTTGCCCAACATGAAAATTGGGAAGTAAAACAAACAGGTACAGGCTTGCGTTATGTGATTTTGAAAAAGACCGACGGAGCCATTCCGAAACCCGGGATGGATGCCAAAACCCAATATAAAATAAGTCTTCTTGATGGTACCGAAGTATATAAAACAGCCGACGATGAGGTTGACATCTTCCGCATCGATAAAAGTGAAATGGAATCGGGAATTCACGAAGGAATTAAATTGATGCGGGTCGGAGAAAAAGCAAAATTGGTCTTTCCCAGCCATTTGGCCCATGGATTGGTCGGAGACCTGCAGAAAATACCACCGCTTTCACCTTTGGTTGTCGACATTGAATTAATTGGAATAGAATGAAGTATTTAAGCTATATAGCAATCGGTCTGTTAATTACTGCCTGTACTACAGGAGTGGAAAAGGTGGATGATAAGAAAGAAGCACCTTCTACCCGCAGCACCGGAGACGGATTATCCGAAGCAGAAAAACAGATCGAACCGAAGCAAACGATCGTTGATAAGAAAAGTTTTCCCAACGGGATCAGGATCCAATGGTTTGAAAAAAACGATGGAGCACCGATTCGGGATGGGGCTGTTTATGAGATCAATTTCAAAACAAAGTTGGAGAATGGTGAGATCGTTGACGGAAATTACAAACTGCAAAGGGATATGCTTCCTTTTTTGGTAGGATATGGAATGCAGACACCGGGTTTTGATATGGCGATAAAAGAATTAAAAGTAGGTGACTTTGTGGAAATCTTTATTCCCGGCAAATTGGCCCGTGGCAAAAAAGGAATTCCCGGAATTATTCCACCCAATGCACCTAATATCGTTATGCTTCGAATCGGCAAAGAAATTAAACCGACAAAAGTAATTGATGGGGTGAAAGTATGGAAATTGGAAGAAAATCCGGAAATGACCGATGCGGTTGTCGGAGAAAACTCCAATGTGGCAATTCATTATTTTGTAGGAACGAAATCAAATCCGCGTTACGATAATTCGTACCAAAGAAATACACCGTTTGCTTTCGGAATGAACGATCATTCACTCATTCCCGGGTTGAGAAAAGCGATGCTGAACAACAAAATGTATGACAAACTCTACATTCTGGTTCCGGCAAAAGAAGCCTATGGAGCAAGAGGTTATGTCGATCTGGTGAAACCGAATGAAGATTTGTTTTACGACGTGATCATTATGGATGTGGATGGAAAATCCGTACAAAAAAATCAAAAATAAAATGCAATCCGGTAGGGATTAATCGCGACTGATCCCTACTCGGGAATTTTTTCAAAACGCGATTTTCAATGATCAAAATGGAGTTATGAACTTGTAAATGTTGGAATTAACGTTTTTTCGCAAGTAAAAATTGGCTTTTTTTTGTTAGTTTTGCCACACCCAGAACATACCAATGCTTTTAAATTATGAACAAGTTTCTTTATTTCCTCTTCTTCTTTATTTCATTTTCGGGATTCGCTCAAGCTCCGATCGATACCGTAGACACTGAAAAAGGTAAAATGGTCATTTACTCCAATCGAACATGGAAATTCCTGTTGGATGAAGAGTTTGACGGGATCATGAATGAAGCATTGTTCAATATTATTCAGGCAGATACGAATCTGAATTTGGTTCAAACCTGGAACAACGATGTTTGTTTTTCTTCCGACAGACCGGATATGTCCCGATTGAACGATACTATTTGGTTGTGCTTGGTAGATGATTTGCACAATGAGTTTGTTGCTCCTGTTCCGGGAATTGTAACCTCCCGTTACGGATACAGAAAAGGACGATACCACAACGGAATTGATTTGAACCTGCGAACAGGTGATACGGTTAAAGCAGCTTTTTCGGGTCGTGTAAGATATGCTAAATGGAATGACGGAGGATTCGGTAATCTGGTAATTATTCGTCATCACAATGGATTGGAAACGTTTTATGCACACCTTTCAAAGCATTTGGTAGCGCCGGACCAGGAAGTGAAAGCAGGAGAGCCGATCGGATTGGGTGGGAATACCGGACGTTCATTCGGGGCACACCTGCATTTTGAAGTGCGTTTTTACGACGCGCCGATGAACCCGGAAGAAGTCATTGATTTTGAAAAGAAGGAGCTGAAAGACGAGAATCTCCTGGTTCAAAAGCGTTTATTCCGACCGGGAGCAAGACCAAGTGATGAAGAGATTTCAGGCGAGTCCATTGCAGCTGTTCAGGCAAGAACAGAGGCAGCCGCTACCAGAAAATACTATAAGATCAGACCGGGAGACACCTTATCTCAAATTGCTGCCAAAAGCAATACAACCGTATCCAGGCTGTGTAAACTGAATGGGATCAGACCTACAACGCTTCTCCAGGTTGGTCGACAATTACGCGTAAGATAAAGACGAATCCCCCGGATTAGTCGTTCAACTAAGATTTACTGTTAAAAATTTGCGTGGTAATAGCGGTTTGCTTAAATTGCTCTTATGTCGTGCAACTATAGAATCGTTTTAGTAACAGACGGGGGCTCAGATGCCTTGCTTGTTCCGATAGTCGGTTTAAGTGCATTATCACGTCGTATTCACGCGGTCGATATCGACAAATCTCTTTATAACTGGATTGATTTATTAGTAGCTTCAGGAGATAGTGTTTTACTGGCTAGTTTGCTGGCTAAACAGGAAATTTCACTGATTGAGGAGTTGGGGGCGCTGGAGAAATTGTTGCGTTACCAAAACAACGGCTACAGCAAAGAAATGGTTTCCCGTCTTTTTGATGAAGATGATACCTTGTTTGCATTGAGAAAGCATTTCCTGTTTATGACCTATGATGTAGATTCGGATGAATTGTTCCAGTTTTCCGACAGCAGGCCTACGCAACAGTCTATCAAACTGGATTCGGTATTGAAGGCGTGTATGGGAAACCCGAATGAACAGCAATTCATCAAATTGGGTTACAGAAGATTAATGAATGCCAGTCAGTTTGCCCCGAATCCGATTTTGCAAGCGATGCATTATGCCGATTGTTTGTACCAGGATGATTCAGTGGTTATTGTGAGTATCGGCTCAGGAAAGCACAAAGATGCGGATCTGGAACAACAATTCTCCGAGCAGGCGCAAATACAGTTTGAAGAGGAACTGAGGCAACATAAGAAATGGCACTATTTCAGATTCGATCCTGAATTTGAACGTGATGATACCATGGAGATGAAGATTGAAAAAACGCGCAATTATTTTGAAGACGAAGCTCCGAATATGGACCGTCTGTTGCGACTGATGGAAATCAAGTCGGGGAAATTGGTTTAAATGTTCAAATATACTTTTAAACAAAATTGAATAGACTTTGATCCTTATTTAATTGATGATTTATGTTTTCAATTAGTACATTCTCCATTTTCAATTCATTGAACTTTTTTGAACCTTTTGAACATCTTTGAATCTTACAAATCTTGTTAACATTTCAGAAACAATATTCCCTGTAAGTTTGCCGTTAGGTGATTTCTCCTATTTTTGTCGTCATGAAATGGATTTTCTTACTTCTTACCATCATAACACTTGGCAGCTGCAATTCGTATAACCGTATTTTGAAATCGGACGATTACGAAGCCAAATTCAATGAAGCGAACCGCCTGTACGATTCTGAAAAGTATGAGAGATGTGTGGCTTTATACGAACAGGTTTATCAAAGAAGTCCGCGTTCTCCGCAGGGCGAGGTTGCATTTTACCGCTTGGGGAAAGCGTGTTTTGCGGTTGAAGACTGGTATTTGGCTAGCTATTACCTGGCAGCTTTCCAAACCAAATTTCCCTATTCTCCGAAAGTAGAAGAAACGACGTTCCTGGCCGCGGTATGCGCCGTTCAAAACAGTCCGGAAGTTTCCCTGGATCAGCACGAAACAGAAGTAGCTCTGAATGAACTGCAGAATTTCGTCACGCGTTTCCCGAATTCGGAACTGCTGGATACCTGCAATGCTATTATGGATAAGCTGCGTTACAAATTGGAAACGAAAGACATGATGACCGTAAGGTTGTATTCCAAAACGGAAAATTACCGTGCCGCAGTAGTAAGCGGAGAACAGTTCCTGGATAATTATCCGCGCTCCGTATACCGGGAAGAAGCATGGGCAATTTTAATGAGGAATTCCTACTATTTGGCAAATAACAGTGTGGATTCAAAAATTGAAGAGCGGATAGAAAAAACAAAAGAACGATTCACTATTTTTCTTGTAGAATTCCCAAATTCGAACTATCTTCGCGAATTCGAAGGGTATATAGAGAAATTGAAAAAGATCGATATACCCGTATCTAACAAGTAAATAAATAGAAGAAATGAGCTTCAAAAACAACAATGCTGAGCGTTCAACTGTAACGCGTGATACAATAGATTTAGAGCAAACAACAGGTAATATCTATGAATCAATTGTAGTATTGTCTAAAAGGGCAAATCAAATTAGCTCTTCAATGAAAGAAGAATTGACTGCTAAATTGCAGGAATTTGCTTCATCAACAGATAATTTGGAAGAGATTTTCGAAAACCGTGAGCAAATTGAAATTTCCCGCTTTTATGAAAAACTTCCGAAACCGGTTGCAGTTGCAATTGAAGAGTTGAAAGAAGGACAAATTTATACCAGAAAAACGCAAGAGTAATTTAAACTCATGATGTCTTTAGAAGGGAAAAAGATTCTGGTTGGTATCACTGGCGGAATCGCAGCTTATAAAATTGCATCCTTCGTAAGATTATTAAAAAAACAAGGGGCAGAGGTCAGATGTATGATGACTCCTGCCTCTTCTGATTTTATAACACCACTCACACTCTCTACCTTATCGGAATCTCCCGTCGGAATCGAATTTTACAATCCCAAAACAGGGGAATGGACAAACCATGTCGAATGGGCATTATGGGCAGATGTCATGATTTTCGCACCTGTTACGGCAAATTCACTGGCAAAAATGGCTCATGGTTTCTCTGATAATTTTTTGATGGCAACCTATCTGAGTGCGAAATGTCCTGTTTTTATTGCTCCGGCAATGGACCTGGATATGTATCAGCATCAAACCATAAAAGATAATCTGGCTCGCCTGGAATCATTCGGTTACACCATCATTCCTGCCGAAAGCGGTTTCCTGGCAAGTGGTTTGACAGGGCAGGGTAGAATGGCCGAGCCGGAAGTGCTGCTGCAATACCTTCAGGACCATTTTTATGCAGATCCCCGTTTTTCAGACAAACAATTTTTGGTGACTGCCGGACCGACTTATGAGGCTATTGATCCGGTTCGTTTTATTGGAAATCATTCTTCAGGTAAAATGGGATTTGCATTAGCTGAAGCGATTACTTCGCTTGGAGGAAAAGTGGTATTGATCAGTGGACCGAGCAGTCTGCAGGTGAAACACAAAAACATTGAATTGATTCGGGTGACTTCTGCGCTGGAAATGCTGGATGCGGTGCAGCAAAAATGGGGGCAAACAGATTTAGGGATTTTTGCTGCGGCAGTGGCGGATTATCGTCCAGCTGTTGCGGAAAATCAGAAGATCAAAAAGACCGCAGATGAACTCGAGATCCGCCTGGAGAAAAATCCGGATATTTTATCGTGGGCTGCTTCAAACAGGCCTGCCGGAGCGAATCAAAAAGTAGTCGGTTTTGCGCTGGAAACTCAAAACGGACTGGAATACGCTAAAGGAAAGCTCGAGAAAAAGAAGCTGGATGCGATCGTATTGAATGAAATGGGGGATCCCGGAGTAGGTTTTGGTACCGATACGAATTCCGTTAAATTACTCTTTAAAAGCAATAAAATGCGTAGCTTTGAGTTACAATCAAAGCAAGAATTAGCTTTCTCTTTGTTGAATGAATTGATGAATAATCTATATGAATAAAATTCTGACCCTTGTCTTTTTGACGCTTATTGTAAGAGGATATTCCCAGGAATTGAATTGCCAGGTTTCGCTGATTACCAATATCAAAACCGAAGTAACGTCGGCAGAAAAAGAATTGTTCGAACAATTGAAACAGGTGATCACGGATTTGATGAACAATACCAAATGGACGGAAGAAAAGTTCAAAGTGGAGGAACGTATCAATTGTCAGCTGCAGTTGCAGATCAATACTATCAATGCCGGAGAATTTACCGGGTCCATCCAGGTGCAGTCCAGCAGACCCGTTTACAATGGTTCTTATAACACGACCTTATTTAATTTCCAGGATGACAACCTGGATTTCACTTACACAAGAAGCAGCCAGGTGATTTATTCCAAGAACCAGTTCCGGGACAATTTGTCTTCTATCCTGGCATTCTATGCTTACTATATCATCGCCCTGGATTTTGATTCGTTTTCCAAACAAGGCGGGACAAAGTATTTCCAGGAAGCACAACAGATCGTTACAAATGCACAAACTGCTACCGGAAAAGGTTGGAAATCAAACGAGCAGGGAAAGAAGAACCGTTACTGGTTGGTAGAAAATGCATTGCAGCAACTATTTGAACCTCTGAGAGAGTGTTATTATGAATACCACCGCTTGGGAATGGATCATATGTACGACAAGCCGGATGAGGCGAAAAAGGCTATTTACACCGCTTTGGATAAATTGTCTAAAGTTTCGGCTGCCCGGCCCAATACGATTAACATCATCAATTTCGCGTATTGTAAATTGAATGAATTGAAAAATTTGTATTCGACTGCAAAACCGGAAGAAAAAACACAGATCGTTGCGGTGTTAAAGAAAATAGATCCTACCAATTCGACCAAATACGAAGAAATTCTGAACTAATGCTGCATTCTCTTTCTGTTCAAAATTTTGCTTTAATTGAACATGTTTCCCTTCAGTTTTACGATGGGTTGCACGTCATTACAGGTGAAACTGGGTCCGGAAAATCGATTCTATTGGGTGCGTTGAACTTAATCCTCGGAGAACGCTCCGACTTTTCCGTAATCCGTAATCCTGAAAAGAAAACCATAGTCGAAGCAGTATTCCATTTGAATGAAAGTTTTAAGGACTGGTTCTTACAGGAAGATATTGATTGGGAATCGGAAACAGTGATCAGGAGAGAGATTACCAGCCAGGGAAAATCCCGTTCGTTTATTAACGATACTCCTGTTCAATTAAATCAATTGAAAGAACTGACGGAGCAATTGGTTTATATTCACTCGCAACACGAAACACTGGAAATAAAAAAAACGAAATTTCAGTTTGATCTGCTGGATTCTTATGCCGATAGCCTCGATTTGGCACAACAGGTCGCGGTTTTACATAGCCGGATCAATCGGTTAAAAGCGGAGAAAGTCCAATTGGAAACTTCCAGGTCCGGTCAGTTGCAGGAACTGGATTACATCCGTTTTCAGTTGAATGAAATTCAGCAACTGAATTTGGACCAGGTAGATTATGCTGCATTGGAGAACGATTTCAATAAATTGTCTCAATTAGACGATTTGAAAGAGGCATATTCGGCGATCATAAATGCCATGGACCAGGAAAGCGGCGCAACAGATCTGATTCGAAGATTGAAAGCGCACATTGATAAATGGAAGCATGCAGATTCCGATCTGAATGCAATTTCTGTTCGGTTACAGGATGTTATTGCAGAATTGGAAGACATTTCCAGGGATTCGGACAGGCAATTGAACCAACTGGAAGGAGATCCCGAAGCCTTGTTCCGCCTGACAGAATCCCTCGACGAATACAACAAGATCTTAAAAAAGCATCACTTTTCTTCGCAGGAGGAATTGAGCGCTTATCTCGATACGCTGGAAAGTAAACTGGTCGAATCGGATTCTTCCGATGAGCGGATTGCCGAGTTGACAAAGGAGATTGAAGAGAAAGGAAAGGAATTGCTTCAGCGATCGGAAGAATTATTTGAGAAACGGTCCAAAGTAATTCCGAAACTGGAAACGTATTTATTGGAATTACTTACCGAAATGAAAATGGAGCATTCCCGGTTCCGGATTCTGCTCACCCGGTCTGAAAAATTGGATTCCAACGGGGGAATGGGCATACAGATTCTTTTTTCAGCCAATAAAGGATTGGATTTGAAACCGATCGAAAAAGCGGCGAGCGGAGGAGAATTGTCGCGTGTTATGTTAGCTATTCAGTTAATCATGAGCGAGAAAAAATCCCTTCCGACCCTGATCCTGGATGAAATTGATACCGGTGTTTCCGGTGAGGTAGCCTTGAGAATGGGAAAATTACTCAAACAAATGGGGAAACACATCCAGGTTTTTGCAATTACACATTTACCACAGGTCGCAGCAAAAGGAGATTACCATTTCGAGGTTTCCAAATCCCACGCAAACAGTCAGACCATTTCGGAAATCCACCTGTTGGACGATACGGAACGCATTGAAGTGCTGGCCAAACTGATCTCGGGTGAACAAGTAACAGATTTGGCACGTTCTTCCGCAATCCAATTAATTGAATCCCGATAGCTAGCGTGAATAATAATGCAAAATTTGAAAGCAGAATGTGCGAAGCTATTTCATTTCTGCACTCTAATTTTTCAATTTAAGTGAATTCTCTAACAAATAAACAACCCTACCACTTTCTTTCCGTATCTTTATTAAATAAATACACGAATTATGTTTAAGGTACTTTTGATAACCCTTTCGCTTGCTACTATCAGTTTTACTTCAAAAGCGTTGAACCATGATCCGCAGTTGATTCATTCGGATGCGGGAGAAGTCATCAAAATGCGTGTACAAGGTCATCGCGTAGAGTGTCAGCAGAATACCGATGTAGTGAAGTGGTGTTATTCCGTGCAAAAAGGTGCGAGTATCGGTATGGAAACCTGGGAAGTACTTCAGCAGCCGATTGAAGGATTTACCTTTGAAGAAGGTTATACCTATGATTTGATTGTCAGAATCGACATGCAGCAAGGTAAGACCGGTTCCGAAAGGTTCAAATACACATTGGTAGAAATAATTTCAAAGATCAAAGAGTCCTGATTGTCTTTTTTCTCCTATCTTTAAATCTATGGAGAAAAAATGGGTAATAACAGGTCTTATTCTGATCATCATTGCAATCATTTTTGGAGCTTTCGGAGCTCATGGGTTGAAAAAAATAACCTCGGACGAAGCTATTTTGACAGCTTTTGATACTGCAACAAAGTATCAGTTTTTCCAGGGATTGGGGTTTTTAGCCGTCCCGTTCATAACAACTCGGTTCTCGATTAATGGAAAGGCTGTTTTTTATTTATTGTTGCTTGGAACGATTTTCTTTTCCGGAAGTATTTATGGACTGACATATTCCAAAGTTCACGCCGGAGGTGTATTGTCAAAAGCGTTTGGTCCGGTAACTCCGATTGGCGGATTGCTGCTGATCATCGGATGGACAGTTCTCTTAATCCAAGTAATCCGCTCGCGTAATTAATGAAGTTTTCAGCAACGATATTAGGCTCCGGCACCTCTCAGGGAATTCCTGTGATTGCATGCAGTTGTCACGTTTGTACTTCCAGTGATCCGAAAGATGACCGCCTGCGTTGTTCCGTTCTCCTGGAAATTGAAGGAAAAAACTATGTAATTGATGCGGGACCTGATTTCAGGCAGCAAATGCTCCGGTTTCAGGTAAAAAGTCTCGAGGCCGTGCTATTCACACATGAGCACAAAGATCACATGGCGGGTTTGGATGATGTGAGAGCATTTAATTTCATTGAAAAACGGGATATGGATATTTATTGTTCGAAAGCCGTTGAAACGGCATTGCGACGTGAATATCATTACGCATTCGAAGATGAGAAATACCCCGGGATTCCTCAGTTGAATATCATAAACATTGAAAATAAACCATTCGAGCTGTCGGGTAAAATTCCGGTTGTTCCGGTAGAAGTCATGCACTATGTGATGCCCGTTTTAGGCTTTCGAATAGCTGATTTTGCTTATATAACCGATGCGAAAACAGTTGCTCCTGCCGAAATTGAAAAGTTGAAAGGAGTAAAAATATTGATCGTGAATGCGTTGAGAAAAGAGCCGCATATCTCTCATTTCAACCTGAAAGAAGCGCTGGATTTTATTCACCGGGTGAAACCTGAAAAAGCATACCTGACACACATTTCGCATCTTTTCGGTACACATGAAGAAATTGAACGGGAATTGCCTCCGAATGTATTTGCTGCCTATGACGGACTGAAATTTGAATTTGTCTGAGCTTCCTTCAAGAACATCAGAAAGGGGGAATCTTTTGGAATTCGGTTTAATTCGGATGATAGCCCGAAATATTCCTTGTAAGCTTGAAATTAAATTCTAAATTTGTCCCCAAATCAAACAATTATGTCAAAATTATTGGAAGGAAAACGTGGGATCATTACCGGAGCATTGGATCAAAATTCAATTGCCTGGAAAGTTGCTGAAAAAGCACATGAACACGGCGCGACTTTTGTTTTAACAAATGCTCCAATTGCAATGCGAATGGGAGAAATTAATGAATTGGCTGCAAAGACAAATTCAACGATTATTCCTGCTGATGCAACAAATACAGATGATTTAAAAAAGCTTTTCACTGACGCTCAGGAAATTTTAGGTGGTAAGATTGATTTCGTACTGCACTCGATCGGTATGAGTGTGAACATTCGTAAAAATATCCCGTATCAGGATTTGAATTATGACTTTTTCCAAAAAGGGATTGATGTTTCTGCATTGTCTTTACATAAAATGCTTTCTGTAGCAAAGAATATGGATGCAATCAATGAATGGGGGAGTGTAGTTGCATTGACTTACGCGGCTGCTCAAAGAACTTACCCGTTCTATACAGATATGGCTGACATCAAAGCGATGTTGGAATCAATCGCAAGAAGTTTTGGTTATCATTATGGATTGGAGAAGAAAGTGCGTATCAATACGGTTTCCCAGTCTCCGACTAAAACAACTGCCGGTTCTGGAATTAAAGGATTCGGAGATTTCTACGATTATGCGGATGCGATTGCACCATTGGGAAATGCAAGTGCTGAAGATTGCGCGAATTACTGTATTTCATTGTTCTCAGATTTGACCAGAATGGTGACCATGCAGAATTTATTCCACGATGGTGGTTATTCCACAACAGGAGTAAGCGACACAATCCTGAAGAAGTTGGGAATTTGATTCTCTGAGATTAAAAATATTGAACGAAAACCTGTGGGGACGTGATGTATCACGTCCCCACATAGTTTATACTAATTACTACTTTAGTAACGTTATTAAAAAAAGACATTACTTCAATAAACGAACCTATGAAAAAGAGATGCATCTTCCTGTTTGTGATCCTCTCGTGTCATGCATTTGCTCAGGACCTGACTATAAAAGGTGGAAGAGGAGGGATTCTTTCCTTCGGACAGCGAACAACACTGAGTACTTTTAACGGAGATCATGAGCGTCCGGCTGTTGGTTTGGGAGGACAAATGAGACTTCAATTGTCAGATCGTGTAAATACCGAATGGTTCATGGACTACTTGCCGGTAACCAATCAATACACTCGAAGAAATGATTTGCACATTGGCTGGAGCGTGATGTTTTACGTCCTGAGCAATCCCACACCGAAAGTACAACCCTATATTGTTGCCGGACATTGTTTTGATCGTACTTTGCAAACCGAATTGGCCGACAGAAGCAATAAGATAGAACGTTGGAGCAGTGCGGTACAAGGCGGATTGGGCCTTCATTTCAATTTGACACAGCGATTCGATATTTCACTTTCCAGCCAATACATGATCCATTTGGGAACAGATATCCATTCGCATATGGAAGAAAACGGAAGAGTTGAATTCGAAAAGCATAAAGGAGGCTCTCTGGAAGGACATTTGCTGACTTCATTGACGTTAAACTATAAATTAGGCGACCTATGGAAATCAAAAAGAAAATAAGCATCCTGTTTTTTTGTTTCTTAACCGGTATAAACTTCACAGGCGCACAGATCCTTGCGGATGGCGACCGGGCCGGATTACTGCAAACAACGGGAAGCATTTATCCTTCACAGCAATTGAATTCAAAAGGCTTGAATTTGTACGTCGGTGGATACATGAACTATCATTTTGACGACAAATACAGTTTTAGAGGAGACATCTATCAGTTTATAGGTGCTCAGTCAAAACCGGGCTATATTAATGACCATCTGCAGGTCCAAGCTGGATTTATGCGTTATTTTCCGTACAAGCGTTTAGATCCGTTTGTAGGCTTGCAGGTAGGCTTTTCTGCCATTCAAACCAATGAAAGAAGTGAACGCATTTATAATTCCGCTTTTGCGGTTAAAGCAGGGGTGAACTATCATGTTTATAAATTCTTCTATTTTTTCCTGGAATGTCAGTACATTCATCAGACAGATCCTTGGCACGCAAGACCGCTCGACCAGTTTATGGGTACGGGAGGATTGGGTTTTCAACTACCCTGCAAAAACGTCAGACAGTAGCTAAAAGAGTTGTTATAGATGAGTTCAATAGTTCAATATAGATTTACTTAAACAACTTGAACCCGTTAAACTTTTTTTGATCATTTAACCTCCCCAATTGCAATTGGATTCAGGGTCTGAGCAGTTAAACTGTAAGGCAGGTTCTTCCTGATCCCTTTCAATGGATTGCTTGAGAAGCAGGATGCGGTGAGCTTCCGGATAGGATACTATTTTTGTTTTTAGAATGCGGTTTATTTCGGCAAGAACTACCGATTTTGGGAACATGTAAATGGGGTGTTCCATATCGCGGATTACACGTCCGCGAAGGGTCAGCAGATCTTTTTTGAACAAATCGCTTTTTTGAATGACCAGGAACGATCCGCTGAGAAATTTGTAATTGTTACTGTCTCCGAGGAGTGAACCGCCTCCGTAATCCCAGGTACGTTCGAAAAAATTGAGCCAGCCTGGCTCGTGTCTTCCCTGTTCACCTTCAGCCAGGATTTTTAACGCCATAAAATCGTCATCGGCTTCCCCTTTGGTGTATTGAGCCAGCTTCTGAAGGTCCAGGAAGTTGTAGTCCAGGACGAATTCAGTGCATTCTGCTTCACAGGAAGACCGGAGTGCAAATGATTTATTGATGAAACTCAAGGCTTCCATTCCGGAATAGCCATCGGGAAATTTGGTTGAAACAGCTTTTTCAATGTCAGCAAAAATTTTCTTGCCATTGTGATATACCCGGGCAAAATCCTTATCTGTGTGAACAAATGAAAGCGAATCGAGGTAAGAGATCATGGATTCAACCGTTTTTTTCGGAAGAAGCTTATTCAGTTTCCCGATTTGGTCAGGTGTTAGCTTACGTACAACCGGATTTCGCTGAGGGACCGTGTCAGCTGGCTGTTCTTCGGTTTGGACTGCCGCAACTTCATTTGCCGGTTTGCTTTTGTCAGAGGCTTCTTTTTTCGAACCTTCGGAACAAGCTGTTGTCAGCAGGCAGATTGAGAAGCAGAATACTAGTTGTTTCATTGGATAAGCGATAAACATCAATCTAAATTACATTATTTTTAAGTTTGGGATCATAAAATAACCCTTCATTCGTTAGAATAGAAAATGAAAAGATTGACAAATCACTTTAAAACAGTATTTCCGCTACTTCTGTGTTTACTTTTTGTCTTACCTGCTAAAGCGGCTTCGGTTTCATCTGAGAGCCCTCATTATTTTATTATTGATTCCTGGGTGAGCGGGTTTATTGCCGGTTTGACGAAAACCAAGGAAAAAAGATGGAAGGCAGCCTGGAAAAGAGCGAATTTGAGTGCAAAGAATGATGCACGGATTTGGGGCGGTCTATTTGTTTCCGACACCAATTCCAGTTCGGGTAAGCGATTTCTGGAAGTTACTTCGAGATGGACGTACCAGGGGCCGCAAACAGGAATAGGATTTTTTATGGCACATTTCTATAATACGGTTCTTTGTAAAGTAAATACGGTCAGTTATCCGAATGGAAGTACTTTGCTAAATATGAATGTGGGTTGGACGGGGATTTGTTTCGGGAATTATATTCTGGCGAAAAAGAATTGTACTCCCAGTCCCGATAATCGCATTTTTCAGCACGAATACGGACATTACCTTCAAAGCAAGCGCATGGGATTTGCTTATCTGATCCGCGTTGGGCTTCCTGCCATTATGAGCAAAGGAGACCACGATGCGCATCCGGTGGAAGTAGATTGTAACCGCGAAGGTTTTCTATATTTTAATCGGATCAATCCGGCATTTCAAAACGATTCCGCATACTATGACAAAAAAGGATGGGATTTTTTATACAATCCATTTCCGGATTCGATCGGTGTGAAAAAGATCAGCGGTAAAAATACATTCCAATACCTGAACTTCCGTGATTCACTTGACAGGCAACGAATTGAATCGCTGAAGGTAAAGGCCAAATGGTACGATTATGCGGGGTGGCTGGTATTTCCTTCTCCCGCAATTATCGGAGTGTGTAATGCAGCCAAATACAATAAGGTGCAATTGAAACAGAGGGAAATGCTGAATGCCCTGGATTCGACACCGACAATTCCCAGGTAGATCAGATCTTCCCGGTTATATCGTAAGCAAGATAACCGAACATTTCTTTCAATAAACCATGCCAGTCGTTCATTGTGCTTACATCAGGAATAAGCATTTCATCGAAGGAATAAGCGCGTTTGGGGCCGGTATACAGATCGGTTGAGTAGGGATCACATTGAACACCGACTTTACTGAAACAGGCCTTTGCACGACGCATGTGTTTTCCCGAAGTGACTAAAAGGATTGCTTTTGAATTCGGGAATGAACGGTCCAGTATTTTTTTCGATTCAACTGCGTTTTCGTAAGTGTTCTTTGATTTTGTTTCGGTCATGATGACATGTTCAGGAATTCCCCAATGCACCAGTACCTCTTTTAGTTGAGAAGCCTCATGCAGCCCTTTGTCAATAAGATAACCATGGTCTCCGGTAATGAGAATGCGGTCGATCTTCCCGGATTTATAAAGTGAAATGGTTTGCCAAATCCGATCAATTCCCCTTCTTGCACTGAGCACTTTCAGGTCGTTATTGTATTCTGCCATTCCTGTTAAGACAACGGCAACATCATAATGTTTAATAGATGCAGGAGGAGTACCGAATACTTCCCATTGCCTGCAAACCTCCTTAAAGACAAATGTATTGCTGAAAAAAAGTGCAATAAAAACAGCACTGTATTTTGCTCTTTTTACCCTGACGGGTTTTTTGGAGAAGAAGGAAAAATACAAAGCGATCAGTAACCAGGTATAAGGGCTGATAGTAAAGAGCAATATTTTTGAAAGAATAAAAAACATCGTTTTGGATATGAATTCGGATAATCAAAAATATGAAAAAAGCCCCGACATACATGCCGGGGCTTTCCAAACAAATTGTTTTTATTAGCGAATCAAATGGACAAAGGTTTGTCCTTCGATGACTTTATCTCCTTTCACACTTGTAATTTTATAAGTCACGAAATACACACCGTCAGCTGAAAGTGCCCCGTCTACTTTTCCGTCCCATTTCGGATTCAAACCTGAACCCTGGAAGATCGGATTCCCCCAACGATTGACAACTTGGAAATCAACGTTTGAGTAGTTTGTTACTACAAACTCAAAGAAGTCATTGTCTCCGTCTCCGTTTGGAGTAAAGATATTCGGAACAGTAAAGATCGGTTCAGGGTAGCTACATGATCCATCATTTGCAACAGCAGTCGGATCGTAGTTAACAGCTAACGGATCAGTACATCCGCAAGTTTGAACTGAAACGCTTACATAAGCGGTATCCGAGCAGTTACTGGCATCATAAGCAACCAACATAATGTCTGCATTACCTGAATAAGTATGGTATTGATCGTTCATGTCGTTTACATTGATCACAGTACCGTCACCGAAATCCCACAGGTAATGTGTTGCATTCTGGCTGTTGTTCGAGAAAGTCACGTTAAATGGTACACAACCTGCTAACGGATCAGCATCGATAATGGCAACAGGAGGGTTCTTAATTTCAACCTGAACACTGTCTGAATCCGTACACACATCATCGGTAACCGTGAAATAATACCATCCCGGAGAGCGGTTTGTCCAAACAGTCGAATTAATAAAGCTTGGATTTGTTGCCCCCGGACCATGCCAGTTATACACCGGTTGATTCACAACAGCTGTAAGTCCTGAAACGTAAGCTACAACAGCCCCATCGTTAATACATGCGCTGGCATTATAAGCAACGAGTGAGTCAATGTTGAGTTTCTTATTGACGACAAGTATCACACTGTCGTTCCTGAAAAAGCCACATCCATCGGTTATCGTGACATGGTAGGTAATCGAATCGTGCTCGGCACCACCGGTCGACAGAGTCTGCGGATTATTCGTACTTGGAATATCTGTCCAGTTTACCGTATAGGGAGGAATTGACCCCGAAATATTTGTTACTGCAACTGATGGATTGGTAGTTGGACAGTAAGAATAAGCATAATCCTGAAGGTTGTAAGTTAAATTGTCATCGTATACCTGAATGGTAATAGGAGATGAGCTACACTGATATACTCCAAGACTATCGTATACATCGATGATGAATGTGGAATCAGCCGTAGGATATAAAGTTTGTGTTGAACCTGTAAGTCCGTTGCTCCAAACAAGGTCTGCAGCAGCAGCACAGTTACCACCCATTGCATTAATGATAATGTTATCTAATCCCCAGTTATCACAACAAGAACTGGATGAGTTTAACTGGATCCATCTGAACTGTGTGTTTGTAGTTACAGCACCGGAAGGTAAAGGAACGTTGAACGTATTCCAGGTTGTAAATGGTGTGTTACCGGTAACTCCGGGAGTTGTTGACGTGGTAATTGTAGGCAAAATTTGTCCGTCCGGCTGGTAGTAATTGATGGTAATCCATGTTACCCCGCCATCCGTACTGTATTGCAATGCAACTCCTTCATTTGCCTGATCCGGACCTTCGCAAGGAACCGCACCTCCCTGGATGGAGTAAATCATTTCAAAAGTGATAAAACCACCACAGCTCACGTCTAATGAAGCCGTAGTAATGTTCGGGAATCCGGATGTTCCGGAAGTTCCTGCCCAATAATAGGGTGTATTGTCCAAACTTGGCAAGCAAGGGGATGAGAAAGCTGTTGTACCGCTACTTGACCATCCGGAAGGAAAGGTTGCACTGTTGAAATCAAATGCCTGGTTACCATTTAATAATGATGCACTGGCAACGATTGTTACCGGTGATCCCGGACAGATGGTCGTATCGTAAGGTGAAACGTTGATGGTACAAAAGTTACCTTGACCATAACTGAAAGCCGAAGAAAACCCGACTAAAACAAAGGATAAAATCTTTTTCATAGTCTGTAGTTTTAATTAATGATTAAGTTACCAATCATCAGATATTCAGGAATCCAACCATTGTTCAGGTTTGCATTCAAAAGCAATACCGATAACGGCGTGTTTCCGTCAGTATATTTTCCTTCAATGCTTTTATTTGGAGCTATTGTAACCAGTTGTCTTGCTTCCGAATTAGGATTGCAGTTATTACATCCCAAATTGTAATGCACTTCCAGGTTATACAAAAGCTTCACTTCTTTATTGGTTGTGTTTTCCAGCTTAACAACTGCATAGCTTACAGGTTTTCTACCGTCATTTGTTTCAATAACTTCTTGTTTTGCGTAGAATTTAATTCCTTTGGCTTCTTTAAACAAAACCCAATCAGATTTAATCGATTCTACTGGAAGCTTTTCCTGGGAGAATGCAGTACTCATACAAAACATTATCCCAACAAAAAACAGGGTCAGTTTACCTAAAACATTCTTTTTACTCATAATCTCAATTTTGATTCGTTGCTTTTAAAACGAAATAACTAATTCAATCGTTGCGTGAAGGTATGCATAATTTGAAAAAATGATTGTTTTAACAAAGTGTTTCTGTTAAAATATCATGAATTTGATTCAAGCTGTTAGATGTCTAAAAAAATCTATTGAAATAACACGTGTTTAAGCATTAATGATTTAGATCATCCAGACAGGATTGAATAGTGGGAAACCTGAACAGAAATCCCTGATCAATGAAATTCTGTGGGAAAACATACCTGCTTTTTAAGATCAACTCAGTTTCTGTCCCAATGAGAAGTGCTCCGGTTTTTAACATCCAATGCGTTTGATTGATAAAATAGGGGATATGAAGACTTTTGCGCAACTCTTTTTGAAAAAGCTCATTCCGGACCGGATTGGGAGATCCGATATTGTAAATGGACGAACTTGAAGTACTTTCGGAGACAAAAAAGAGTGCTCTGCAAAAATCGTGAATATGGATCCAGCTGATCAGTTGGTTTCCTTTTCCCATTTTTCCTCCCAAACCCAACCGGGCGAGTTTTTTTAATACCGGATAAACACCACCGTTTTTGCCCAGAACAATGGTGGACCGCAAAAGAATTTGTTTGGTAGGAAGATCTCTGAATGCAAAAAAAGCTTTTTCCCAGGCTCTGCAAACATGGACGGAGAACCCTTTTCCGATCAGACCCGTCTCTTCGGTGTTGGGGCGTTCCAGCGAATGCTCGTAAATTGTCGCACTGGCTATATTGATCCAACAGATTGGTTTCTGCTTACAATCCTGGATTGCTTCCCCGATAATCCGTGTGCTGTCCAGCCTGGAAGCAAAAATTTCTGCTTTGTTTTTTTTCGTATAGCGACAATTGACTGATTTTCCGGCAAGATTGATTACAAGATCAGCGCCTTCAAGTTCTTTTGTCCAGGGACCGCATGTTTTCCCGTCCCATCGAACCTGTTTATATCCTTCGGGTAATTGAGGTATTGGTTTTCGGGAAACAGCAATGATTTGATAGTCTTTTTGATTCGTTTTTGTATAATCAATAATAGATTCTCCGATAAATCCATTGGCAGCAAAGAGGATGATTTTTTTCATGATATGAAGCGTTAAAGTTGGAAAACGAGCGGATAAATACAAACTCTGAAAAGGATCCAGCTGATGCTTAATGTCCGGGTCCATCCTTTCAGTGCAACACGCCTCTTATGTTCAAAGAACATGAATGCAAGGGTAATTCCGTAACAGGCAACAGCGAGGAAATGGGTTTCAATTCCGAAGAGATTTACGAATTGGATTCCTATTCCGAAAAAAAGCAGCAGCAGAGCGCCTAAAAAAGAAACAAAGACCAAGTGTCCGATGTAATCATAACTGTTTTTTTGATGGAGAAGAAGAAAGGCCAGCCATTGGAACCCGATTTGTGCTGCAAGCAGGATTAGATCGTTTGGTGCTGTATTGGTCAGGTGCCCATTGAGGAATTGATGGAAATACCAGTTAACAATTATATAAGTGATAAAACTCATCAGCAGAATAAAGTTGGTTCTCCATAAAATGGATCTGGGAGGTTCACAATTACATTCAAATTCACTTTTTCTCATGACGGGAGCAAATATTCTCCGGTTATAACTAAAAAGCAGGTAAAGAACTTTTAAGAATAAGTTAATGGGTTTGAAATTCCCCAAAACTTTTATAATCCGTGAATGATGACCAAGGAGCATGAGTAATCCGTCTATCCCGTAACGGATTTCATGACTTTGGTGATTTACACAGGCAATTTTTGTTTGAGCGATGTCTGTGTTTACTTCTCCGGGGTGCTGTAAGATATACTCTACGTAAGGAATTCTGCCATTTTCATCCAGGAGTTTGTATTTTACGAAGATGCGGGTATACCAGCGGCAGAGTGGGCAATCTTCGTCGTAAAGAAGAGAGATGTTTTCCATGATGTTTTTATTTATTGTTAATTCAAAAGTTTCAATATATTTTGAAAATTTGATTCAAAAAAAAGGAATTGGCTCCTTCTATTTGAATAAATTCAATATTTTTCCAAAGAACACGTGTTCGTCTGCTTTCATTAAAGTACCCGACAATGAATCCAGTCTGCTGACCAAACGTTCAATGTTCTCAATGGTTGCAACGAAAGAAATTGATTCGTAGGATTGTTCCACTTTTTTGAGTTCTGCCAGATGTTGCTGCAGAGGTTCCAACTCTCTTCGTTTGCGTTCTTTTACAATGCGCTTTGCAACTTCCCACATATCTTTTTCTGCACGGAAGTATTCCTTTCGGTCACCGGCAATACTTTCCTTGTAAATTAAATTCCAGTTTGTCAGTTCGCGAATATTCATATTGGCATTTCCTCTCGAAATAGATAACCGTTCCATAATGTCTTCCGTACAAAGCGGACTGTCACTCACGATTAGCAGTGCATGGACCTGCGCCATGGAACGGTTGATCCCCCATTGTGTCCCAAAATTTCCCCAGGTTTGAATGAATTGCTGTTTGGCTTGCTCTAATTCCATGAATCAAATATATACAATATTTTCAATAATAATTGAAAATACATATTTTTTTGTTGATCCACTCATTTCCAGATTCTTCCGTCAATCTGCTACCGATTTCTACTTCTTTAAAATGTCCAAATGCCGTTGCTTACCGTTTTGGGTTACCAGTAAATGGTACACACCGGCAGCAAATTCGTGTAAGGAAATGTGGCTTGAATCTGTGTGTTCCAGTGCAAGAAGCAGTCTTCCTTCCGGAGAATAGAAATTTAAGTAAGCCCGGCCGGCAAGTGTAACCTGCAGTTGATCGGTTGTGGGATTTGGAAATGCATGTACTTCCAATAATTCCAATTCGGTTAATCCGAGTGTTCCATTGATGATCCCGATTGCTTCCAGGTCGAACCCTCCGGATTCGAAAGCGGTCGGATACGGATCATTGATTACGGTTCCGTACTGATCCGTCGTTACGTGTCCTGAAATAGAGCCGATTACGTCAATAATGCGAACCAGCGTCACTGCTGATTTATTCAGGTCCGGATCGTTTGGCAAATCGCTCAAATCAAAAGGAGTTCCATAACCCAGGCGGAATTTCCCTGCCAGGTTATCGATCATTCTGCAATCGGTATAGCTTGCATTGGATGATTGGGGTGTAAGCGGAATTTCAGTGGTGGAAGGAAACCGGAAAAAGTGAATTCCATCAGAACTGACTTCTACGTGTGCCATTTCAAGATAATCATCCGTAAATCCGTTTTCAAAAACCGCAAAATCATACCCGGGTCCATCCATAATAAACTGATCGAAACTCAAGGTTGCAACTCCACTGTCGCCCAAAGAAAGCACATCGGTAATAGATCCTGTTGCTGGACCCAATGCCAAATTCAGGTTTCCGTAACTGGCCTTGTTGGATCCACTTGCCACGATAGTTGTATCGGCAATATTGAGATAACCCCTTGTTACAGTTCCGCCGCTTGCCCAGGAAACAAAACAGGAACTGTCTTTTCCAATGGCATTGGTACCGGGATTTCCGGGAGCAGGATGAAAGCTTTGAGCATGTAAAAATCCGGGAACGAAAACCAGGATGAGGATGAACTTATTCATAAATTAAAATACTTGCCGGGTTTAACCCTACGTTATAACTTGTTTCAAAAACACCGTTTGGAGAAAAAACATGAACCTGCCCGGTTACGGTATAATTTTTTGCATCCAGGCAGTAGATCCTGTTGGTCATATCAGAATATTGGACACCGTATAACGTTTGAATTCCTGAAGTCGGAATGTATTGAGGATCAATTATTGTTTCGGTATTGGGATCAAATAGTGCAATTTGGTTGCTTCCCGAACTGAAATCATGATACGAGATCAGGAAGTTGGAATTGAAGGGGGAGATTCCGCTTGCATCGAATGGAAAGGATTGCACCAATGTATTCGTGATGGCATCAATGCGGTGCATACGGGACGGGACAGAAGCGTAATCACCGCGCGAAATCACATATACATCACCGTTCAAATCCGTTTGGACGGATCCCGGGTTTTTACCCACGGTAATTCGCGTAATCTCTTGCAAATTTCCCAGGTCAATGACGGATACGGTGCTGTCAACATTCGGGGAGTTCAGACCTCCCGAGTTCGCTACAAATAGTTTTCCATTGCTTATTGCCAGTCCTTCCGGATTTGCTCCGACCGGAATGCGGTTTGTAATGTTCAAAGAGAGGGTATCCAGTACATCGACGTAACCGTCATAGCAAGTGATAAACGCCTTCGGTCCGTAAAATGCAACGTAGCGCGGTTGTTTCGGAGTTCCATTGGCCACCATCGAAATTTGAGTGATGCTGTTTCCGGTTGAAGCATCCAATACTTCAATTGTGCTGGAAACATTTACGATAACGTAGATCTTTCCACCGTACTTCTTCATGTCATTGCCGGTATCTCCCAATGAGCGGTTTGTTTTTTGTTCAAAGAAATTACCGGTATAGGAATTATCCGAAAAACTAAACCATCCCATTGAGGCATTGTTCTGCTGGAAAAGCCCTTCATTTAAAACGAGTATTCCATGATGAAGGGTTTGCGGCGCATCCGGTTCGCCTGCTTTTTTCTTTTTGCAGGAAAAAACGAGGATAGCGATGAATACGATGGGAAGAATTTTATAGCGCATATTGAAGTCTGATATTGAAATGAGTTCCCGGCATTACAAAGTAATTGATGTAATTGTATTGCTTGTTGGTTATGTTATTGACCGTCAAACGAAGTGTCAGTTCGCTTTGATTTAATTTTTGAGTGTATGAAGCACCTGCATCCAGTAACAAATAGTCTTCCAGTAAATTAGCAGGGATGTTTTGATTCAATGCGTAGCGTTCCCCCAGGTATGATGTCAGAATGAAAAAACTCAGTTTTTTCCAGGTGTAATCCAGTTCAACACTCCCTGAATGTAAGGGAGCGTAACTTAAGATGTGACGGTAAGTCGGACTTTTTGGATCACTGATATCTTGCGTGTATTGGAAAGTATAATTGATTCGCATTCCAAGCGTATGCTGCTTCATTTTTTTTTGGATCAATTCCGTAAATTCAACTCCCGCTGCGTCGGATATTCCAATGTTTTGGATGCTCCAGATGAACAGGTTTTTGGTTGGAATTGCGAGGATCTTATCGTAAACATATGCATAAAACGGCTGGATCATTGTTTGCAAGATTCCTCTTTTAAATGGAAGTGTCAGATCGTAACGCACGGAAGCGATGTGTGCCTTTTCCGATTTGAGTTTGGTATTCCCGATTTGTTGATAGTACAATTCATTGAAAGAAGGCTGCCTGCAGGTATAGCGGTATACCATTCCTATTTTGTTCCGGCTTCCAAGGTCAAAACTCCAGGAAACAGCCGGCAGTATGTTCCACTGGCTGTTAAGTACAGTATCGCGTTTCTCGAAAACGCCCTGTAAGCCAACTTGGGCCAAAATTTTCCCGATTGCTTTCCATTCGATTCCGAGTACACTTTCTGAAGTGTTCCGATAGGGATTTCCAACGAGTAGTTTTCCTTTCAATTCTTCCGATATCAGTGAGCTTCCGATCAGGATGCCCCATTTTTCTGTAATAGAATAAGCTGCTTGTGACTGCAGATCGAATTGCCGGGAATAATAACGCGAATCGAGGTAGCCAAGTGTGTTCAGGTAGGTGGAATCCAGGTACTGTAGGTTGTTTTTTTGATAATTCAGTGAAGAGAAGACATTCCAGCGATTTTTTTTGAACTGATGATTTATCGTTCCATTCAGTCCGTAACCGTTTAAATATTGTGCAGCATTACTGTTATAGAAAATAACAGCCCCTGCCAGGTCTTTTTTGTAGTCATTCCCGGAGATTCGAAGTTGAAACCGGTGGTTTTGACTGGGTGAAAACTGCACCGATGCGGTCCCGAAGTATTCCTGCAAGCTATTATTTTCTCTCCGGTCTTTAATCGTTGTATTTCCATTCAGGTACGTATATGGATAAGCACCTCCATACGACCGGATCTTACCGGTTAAAGTTCCCGCCCATTTCTTCGATCTTTTCTGAAGCATCAAATACCCCTCGTATTGATCAAATGAACCTGCCTGGGCGCCCAGGATGAGGTTTCGCTGATTGGTTCCCACATAGGAATGAACGGATTCCACATTGACAACCACACCTGCCAGCTTGGCATGGATTGGAATTTCAGTTCGGGTAGGGGAAAGTGTGATTAGTTCCAGTTTTTCAATGAAATCGACCGGAAATGAACTGAGGTCTGCCTGACCGCTTTGCGTGGTTGAAACCAGCGAGTAATCCTGGACCAATGCAGTATGAGCTGCACCCAAGCTTCGAAAACTGACGGTTTTTAGTCCGCCGACATCTCCGTAGTTTTTGACCTGAAGACCAGGAAGCAAGCTGAGAATTTGCCCCAGGTCATTGGCCAGTTTGTTTTGGATCTTGTCCTTTGACAAGTCAATCCGGATACTGTTTTCCTTCTCGTTAACCGGTGAAATAACAACTTCTTCAATAGGTTTAACCTCCTGTCCGAATACCGGACAAGAGGTTATAATCAAAAGGGTCGGTATGTAAAGTTTGAGGAACAATTAGATCTTACTGATGTGTGTTCTTGCAATTCCTTCGGAAGTACTTGTTTCAATGATGTATGTTCCGGACTGAACTGAACTTAGATCAATTTCCCCGATTCCATTTGTTGTTTGAGACAAGATCAATTCTCCCGACAATGCGTATACATTGATTTGCCCGTTTGGAGATTTTACGGTGAATTTACCAGTTCCCGGATTCGGATAAACTTCCTGGTTTACACGATTCAAAGTGTTCATTCCGGCTGTTCCGTAAACAATATTGTCCAAAGCGAAGTAAGCTGGAGTCAGGATTCCCTGTGCGTTGTGGTCGGATGATTCCAATTCGAATTCCAAAAACTGGACTCCACCAAGTGCAGTTAAGTCCACAGTTTGCCAGGTATCTACGATGTAATCCTCCGTGTTGTTGGCAAAACGATAATCAGCCAGGTAGAAAATAACAGTATCGGTCACATTACTTTGAGCATCTTTCCCAATAATTAAAAGACGAAACCAGTCTTCCCCGTTCGTACCATCCGGATTTCCCTGTGCATTGTTCACAGAACCGAATTGTTTTCCGAACATGTCGCCGTCGCGCATGGAAAGAGCTGCATAAGTCGTATTCGTTAGTTGAATACTGCTCAGTACTTTTTCCGTTCCGAAATCAATCCCGGTTCCACCGTAATTGATCGCATAATTCTGGCTGCTGTTTCCACCTGTTCCGGTATATGCGGAAAAGTCATTGGTATAACCGGCTGTAGTTACATCCGTTGAACTGGAGTAGATGAATCCACCGGACCAGTAATCCCAATCAAAATCATACGAGTTTTCGAAATAAACTCCCCCGGAAGTAAATCCTAAAGTGGAATCTGAACCATCCCAATGCGTGTTGGGAGCAAGTGTTAAGTCGTCAAAAGTAACGACTGTTTGGGCTTGTGTGTATTGGATGCAGCACACACTAACTGCAAGTAACATTTTTTTCATTGCCTTTAAGCATTTAAAAGTGAGTAAAAAAGCAAATGAAAAAATCAGAGAATAAGAACAAATTGGGAGAAGAACCTCCCATTTCGAACCCGACTTTAATCTGAAGTCTTCATTCATTCGCGTTTCAGGCAGGTATTCTGACTTCTCTCCGGTTACTTCTCCTTCCCATCAACCGCGGCTGACAGTGGATATTATGAAGACCGTTTGATAAGAGTTACAGCTGCAGATACAGTTTCGGATTCTCACCGAATTCCCTATTGTCTTTTGCAAACTTACAATCGAACCTAAAACGGGGCAAAGGTATACTTTTTTTAATGGAAAATGTAAAATTGACTCCCGATAATTATCGGGATGAAAAGGAGCGATCTTTCCTTTTAATTCAAATTGAACTATTTTGAACATTCTCAAATCTTTCAATTTTCTATTCTCAATTCCTAATTAACTTTCACCTTTTAATAAGTTTCAATTTCTAATTCGAAAAAAAGATTATTTTTGCAACGCTTAAATAAATTTTCAAATGGCAGGAACTACCAGTTTTAATGATATTAAACGTCAATTCAAAGAGAATAAAAGACTTCGTATGATCACTTTCGCAGTGGTTGGATTAATCGTTGGAATTCTTGGATACATTCTTTATAAACAATTTGTTTATGCTCCCAATAACCAGAAAGCAAATGAAGGTTACTACCGCGGGTTGAACCTGGCGGCAAAGGACTCGGTAGATGCAGCCATTGCGGAGTTGGAACCGTTCGTTAAGAAAAATGACGGGTATCAGGGTGGTGAAGTTGCCGAATTTACATTGGCTCGTCAGTATATGGCGAAAGGAGATTTCCAAAAAGCTTTGAAGTTATTGGAAGGTGTGAAACTGAAAGATACTTACGGTCCTGCAATGGCACTTGGTTTACAGGGGGACTGTTACAGTGAATTAGGTAAGTACAAAGATGCGATGGAACTGTATATTGATGCAGCGGAAGTAAATGAGAACGAGTGGACAACTCCGACTTATTTGTTCAAGGCGGGTCAGGTTGCGGAAGAAATTAAAGACTACGCCAAGGCGAAAGAACTTTACGAAAGAATAAATCAGGATTACTACATGTTCGGTCAACAAAAAACGATTGACAAATACATTGCCAGAGTATCCAATAAATAAACAAGAAACGTGGCTACAAGTTTAAAAAACTTATCAGCGTTCGATCAAGATACAATTCCAAACGGTGCCGATTTTTCAATCGGCATTGTTGTTTCTGAATGGAACGGTCATATTACTTCCAAATTGCTGGAAGGAGCGATGGAAACTCTTTTGAATGCAGGAGTGAACCAATCAAACATTCATGTAAAACAAGTGCCGGGAGCATTTGAATTGCCTTTGGGAGCGCAATGGCTGGCACAGAATGACCAAATCGACGGGGTCATTGCCATTGGCGTAGTGATCCAGGGAGAAACCAGGCATTTTGATTTTGTCTGTTCCGGAACAACCCAGGGAATCGTTGATGTGACTTTAAAGTACAACAAACCGGTCGGATTTTGTTTGTTAACCGATAACACGGAGCAGCAATCCATTGACAGGGCAGGAGGAAAACACGGAAACAAGGGTGTGGAAGCAGCGGTGACTGTTTTGCGCATGATCGAACTTAAAAAGAATTTTTAATTGACATGACATTAATCAAATCCATTTCAGGAATCAGAGGAACCATCGGAGGTTTTCCGGGAGACAATTTAACACCTATTGATGCGGTGCAGTTTGCAGCAGCTTACGGGACTTGGTTGAAATCCGTTTCAGATAACGGAAAGTTGAAAGTTGTTGTAGGGAGAGACGCACGACTTTCAGGTGAAATGATTTCGGCACTCGTTATTCAGACCTTGGTTGGATTGGGAGTTGAGGTGGTTGATCTGGGCTTGTCAACCACGCCAACGGTTGAAATGGCCGTTCCATATCACCAGGCAAACGGGGGAATTATTTTAACGGCTTCTCACAACCCGAAACAATGGAATGCTTTGAAATTGTTAAACAGCAAGGGGGAATTTATTTCCGGCGCGGAAGGTGAATTGTTGTTGAAAATTGCAACCGAAGGAAGTTTTGTCTTTGCTGAGGTAGATGATCTCGGGAAAGTAACTTCAGATACTCAGGCTATCGAACGACATATTGACGCAATTTGCGCGCTTTCGGATGTGGATATCCCGGCAATTAAAAATGCCAATTTCAAAGTGGTTGTTGATGCAGTGAACTCAACCGGCGGAATTTCCGTTCCGCAATTGCTTCGTAAAATAGGAGTAACCGATATCGTTGAAATGTATTGTGATCCAACGGGGCATTTTCCGCATAATCCCGAGCCATTAAAGGAACATTTGGTTGAATTATCTGCACGAGTGGTTTCCGAAGGAGCTCATCTGGGAATTACGGTAGATCCGGACGTTGATCGGTTGGCCTTGGTCAATGAAGACGGCTCCATGTTTGGTGAAGAATATACGCTGGTTGCTGTTTCCGAGTATATTCTTTCCAAAAGAAAGGGAGCAACGGTTTCCAATTTGAGTTCTACACGGGCATTGAGAGATATTACCGAAGAAGTTGGTTGTGATTACCATGCTTCGGCAGTTGGAGAAGTGAATGTGGTAGTGAAAATGAAAGAAACCAATGCAGTGATCGGTGGTGAAGGGAACGGAGGAATCATTTACCCGGAATTGCATTACGGAAGAGATTCATTGGTTGGAATTGCCTTGTTTTTATCCCATTTGGCACATAAGAAAGTGAGCATGACCGAACTTCGTGCCTCTTATCCCAATTACGAAATGGCGAAAAAGAAAATCGACCTGACTCCCGGGATCGATGTGGATGGAATTTTGCTCAAAATGGCCGACAAATACAAAAACGAAGAAGTGGATACTGTTGACGGAGTGAAGATCTATATCGGGAAAGAATGGGTTCATTTGCGTAAGAGCAATACCGAGCCAATCATTCGAGTCTATACGGAAAGCAAGGACGCGCAGGCAGCTTCTGATTTGGCGGACCGGATTATTTCAGAGATAAAGGCGTTGATTTAATTTCACCACGAAGAATGAAAGATCGCAAAGGTATTAGGGTTGTGAATCTTTGCTTCTTTTTCTCTTTGCAGTAAAAATATATAAATCTGATAATCAAGTAGATGTATTTATTTTGAACACCACTTCTTTTCTTTTTGTTAAAATTCCTTTGAACGAATTATCCTTCCGGAAGTACTGCAGGGAAATTGATTCCTATGAAAAGAGTAGTTATTGTCCTCCTGGCCATTCTCCCAAGTTTCGGTTCACTTGCAGCCAACGACAAAGAGATTATCAAATCTTCCATTAGTGAAGTAACTGTTTACACCAATGGTGCACAAATTTACCGGAAGGCGAATTTCAATGTAAAACCCGGCATTACGGAATTGATCATTGAAGGTGTGAGTCCGAATATCGATCCGAAAAGTTTACAGGTGAAAGCTTTCGGGAATGTGGTCCTGATTGATTCCAAGTACCAGGTTTATTACCCCGAGCCGGAAAAAATCAAATTGGAAGGGCTTCCATTAAAAATCCGCAAAGATATCAACTTGTTACAGGATTCAATCAGTACTATCCAATTCGACATCAAAGAAATCCAGGATGAGATCGATGTGTTGAATACTTCCAAGACCATTTTGACGAATAACGGTGCAATCCGCGGGCAAGGGAAAGTGAACGACTCCATTCAACTGTTGAAACAAGCAATGGATTATTACCAGTTGAAAATGAACGAGATCAATAAGAAGTTACAACTGCTGAACAAACGACTGAAAGCGAAAAACGGCATTTTACAGGAAATGAATGCCCGCATGGTTGACTTACAGAATTACCAGTCTTCCAACGCGCCAAAAGTTCCGGCAGGTCCGATTCACCGGATCATTGTAACACTCCAATCCAAAGAAGTTGTTGCAGGCCGGCTGGCTGTTTCTTACCTGGCTTCCGGCGCTTCCTGGATTCCGACATATGACATTCGAAGTGAAATTACCTCCGGGAAAGTGAACCTGGCGTATAAGGCAAATATTCAGCAAAATACGGGTGAAGAATGGAATGATGTACAATTGACTTTATCCACGAACGATCCGTATCAAAACAAGATCAAGCCTGATTTACATCCTTGGTATGTAGATTATTACAATTTTGAAGCTATTAATGGGCGTATGAACAGCTACGGTCTTACTGCGGCGCCTTCCGTCTCCTATGAGAAAAAAGCGACTAGTAATGCTGTCGGAGCTATGGATTTGGAAAGTGAGACGGCGGCAAATTTCACAACTGTAATCAACCGGGTATTGTCAGCAGAATACAAAATAGATTTGCCGTACACGATTGAAAGTAACGATGAAAGTCATTTGGTTTTGGTACGAAATGTGGATCTGACGGCTAATTATCGTTACTATACGGTTCCTAAAATTGATCCGGGAGTGTTCCTGGTGGCAGAAGTATTGAAACTGGAAGATTTACAATTGGTCCCTGCCAATGCAAATATTTTCTTTGACGGAACTTATATCGGGGAAACCTATATTGATCCGACGACCATGAACGATACCCTGAAATTGAGTTTGGGCAAAGATCCCAATATCCTTGCCAAACGAATCCTGCTGAAAAAAGATTACAAGGAAAAAGTGATCGGCAATGACATTGAACGCACGTATGCATATGAAATCTCGGTTAAGAATTTGAAAGCGAATACGGTCGAATTGGTTATCGAAGACCAGGTCCCTGTAACCAGTAATGGGGAAATCGTTATAGAAGCGATCAACACGGGTAAAGCAAATTATGACAAAACGACGGGAAAACTAACCTGGACAATTGATTTGAAAACCAAAGTCACGGATAAATTTACCTACTCGTTTAAGATTAAGTATCCGAAAGATCGAAATGTCATCCTTCAATAATTGTTTTGTAGTTTGAATGTGATCCCTCAGTTTGCCGGCTGGGGGATTTTTTGTTTGTATAGAATGTTCAAATGTTCAAATGTTCAAATGTTCAAATGTTCAAAATGAAGCTTAAACACTTTGAATATATAGATTGAACCATTTTCCATTTTAACTTTTTGAACTTTCTTTGAATTTACTAATCGCTTCCGGATCGTATGAAAAGAAAATGTTTGCCCAAATGATCTTTGAAAGGGCATACAGGTAAGGGCTAAGGAAAATAGAAAGCCCGGAAATGACCCCGATCTGAAGAAAGACATTTGAATCCGGAAAAAACAAATTAATGCTGACCCAGCAGGTAACGAAAAGCGCAACTCCTAAGGCATAAGAAACATACATGGCGCCATAGTAAAACCCAATTTCTTTTTCATACTTCAAGCCGCAACTGGGGCAATAGGTGTACGTTTTTCCAATATTTTTCATGGAATAGGGGTGAGAAATGAAAAAATCTCCTTCCTGACATCTGGGGCATTTCATCTTAAAAATGCTATTCAACTTTGACCCTTTACCAAACAACATGCTTCATTCATTTTTAACAATACACAAAGTTAGAAACACCAACCCGAAGAAAAGGTGACTCAAGTCACTTTTCACTCTTTTTATAAAAATTCAGTTTTTTTGAAACCTTTTCCCGCATCCGGCGTTAAAAGATGTAACGGATCAATTATTAACATCTACAGGTTAAGGGAAAGAGGCTATCAGTCAGTTGACTAGTGGCCTTTTTCTTTTGTTAATTATTCATCATATTTCATAAGAATCAGTAACTTGGAAGAGCTAAAACAAAAAAATGAAAAAAACTCTCCTCTCATTATGTTCCATTTTACTTGGATCATTTATTTCCCAAGCCCAATATTTTCAGCTAAAATCAGAAGATTCGGAATCGATCAGGCTCGTACAGCAGTTTGAAGAAAAATCCTTTGATTACAAGGAAATTAATGGGCAAATGATGATCGATTTTTCCAAATCTTTTCGTGTGCTATCACAAGAGAAAGGTGCTCCTGCTCTTCCCTTGTTCCACACCACCGTTCAGCTTCCGGATAATGGAAGTCCGCAAATTGAAGTGACTTTTGATGAGGTGATTATCTATGACAATGTGCTTGTTGCACCTTCAAAAGGGAGTATGAAAAGAAATGTAGCGCCATCTTCTGTTGCTTATTCATTTGGAGCTGCATATAGTTCAAATGCATTTTATCCTGCTGAGCCGGTTAATCTGAAAACTCCATTTATTTGGAGATCCATGCGAGGTGTTGTTGTAGAAGTTTCTCCGTACCAATACAATCCGGTTACTAAGAAACTGGTAGTTTACAAGGGGATTCATATTCAGGTGAAAAAGAACACCGGAATCCATGGGGTGAATGAATTGAGCGGGCAAACTGATCCTGTTATGCAGCCAGTGCAACAAAAGTTTGTTCTGAACCCAAAATCGGAGAAATATGTTCCGATGGAAGAAAGCGGAAGTATGCTTTTCATCGCTGCTCCGGCCATGATAGAAGAAATTACTCCTTTGGTGAATTGGAAAAATCAGAAAGGAATCCGTTCTGTTTTGGTCTCAACTGCTGCAACAGGGACTACTGATACAGATATCCAGGCTTACATTCAAAACTACTATTCAATACACCCGGAACTGGTGTATGTTTTATTGGTTGGGGACCACGACGATATCCCGGCTCATACCTATGGAATGTCGGGAGGTGAAAACCTGTATTCCGATTCTTACTACGGACAATTAGCAGGCAGTGACTACTATCCGGAATTGTTCGTCGGGCGTTTTTCCGGTACGGAAACAAACATTACGACAATGGTTGACCGAACGCTCGAATATGAAAAGAATCCGATGGCTGGTGACTGGATGGAAAAAGCGATCGGCCTGGGCTCGAATGAAGGAGACGGAATTGGTGACGATGGAGAACCGGATTGGCAACATTTGAGAAATATCCGTACGGTCCTGATGGATTACGGATATTCTGAAGTGGCAGAATTTTACGATGGCTCACATGGTGGAGCAGATGCAACAGGCAGCCCCAATTCGGGAATCATTTTGCCGGCTGTGAACAATGGAGTCGGTTTGTTCAACTACACCGGCCATGGTGACGTGAATTTGTGCGTGACCGGAAATTTTCAAAGTACACATGTGAATCAAGCGACAAACAACGGGAAATATCCTTTTGTTATATCGGTTGCATGCAATAACGGGACCTTTACGTCCGGAACATGTATTTCAGAGGCCTGGACACGAGCCACTAAAAACGGAACTCCTTCGGGAGCAATCGGAGCTGCCGGATCTTCTATTTTAATGGCTTGGGCGGAGCCGATGCAAACACAGGATGAGATGGCGGCAATTATCGGTGAAACCTATCCGGGAAACCATAAAACAACCCTGGGAGGATTATTCTATAATTCACAAATGTCCATGCTGGAAGAGTATCCGTCCGGGAGCGGAGTGGAGGTGATGCAAACCTGGGTTTTATTCGGAGATCCTTCCGCGATGTTCCGGAATAAGCAAACACTGCCGATAACGGTGACACACACTGGAAATGTTCCGATGAATACCACCTCAATTACGGCAACGTGTGATGTAGATGGGGCCCTGGTAGCCGTTTCACAGAACAATGTACTTCTGGGATCAGCGATTTCATCCGGAGGGCAGGCAGTGATCACTTTTCCGACACTCACAACAAATGATTACCTGATAGTTACTGCGACGAAGCAGAATTATGCAACGTATCAGCATGCCGTTCAGGTTGCCAATGGACCTTTGGGAATAGAGGATCTGAATATGGAGTTTTCAGTTTATCCGAATCCTGCAAATGAGGAACTACAGGTTGTTGTTTCAAATGGAACTGCAGAATCGATCCGGATTATTGGTTTGGATGGAAAAGTAGTGTGGACGAACCAATTTTTGAACGGAAATCACGAAACAATTCAGACCGCTTCGTTAAAAGCAGGATCGTATATCATTGAGATTTATTCGGAGGGACAAAGTGTTCGTAAAAACATTCAAATTATGCACTGAAACTCGTTCGGAATCCCCATTAAAAAGACCTTCCGTTTCGGAGGGTCTTTTTTTGTGCTTATTTTTGATCCATGAAAGAATGGGATGTTTTGGTGATCGGTGCGGGAGCAGCGGGATGTTTTTCAGCAATTAAAGCTTCTGAAAACTTTAAACAGGCAAGAATTGCCATTCTGGAAAGGAGTTCCAAACCTTTGGCGAAAGTCAAGATTTCAGGAGGTGGAAGATGCAATGTGACCAATGTGATTTCCGAGCCCGGAGAATTATCAACCCATTATCCGAGAGGTGAGCGATTTTTGAAAAAGGCATTTTACCAATTTACCAGTTCGGATATGAAAGCGTGGCTGGAAAGTAAGGACGTTCCTCTGAAATTATACCCCGATGGCTGTTATTTCCCTGTAAGCAATGATTCCCAAACCATCATTGACTGTTTTTTAAACGAATTGAAGAAAAAGGAGGTTCAATTGCTGTTGAACCAACGCGTTGAATTGATCAAGAAAACAGACTCCGGGTTGTTTGAAGTCCAAACTCCGGATGGTACTTACTATTCCAAAACAGTAATCGTTACAACCGGTGGACAACCCAAGGTTTCCGGATTTGAATTGCTGAAGGAATTTAACCTAAAGATTGTTCCTCCGGTTCCATCCCTATTTACCTTCAATATGCCAAATGAACCGATTAAGGAGTTAATGGGAATTGTCCAGGAAAGTGCCCTGGTGAAAATAATCGGAGAAAAATGGGCTTCGAATGGACCATTGTTAATCACCCATTGGGGAATGAGTGGCCCGGCCGTGTTGAAATCATCCGCATTCGGAGCACGAATTTTTGAATCGAAAGGATACCAGTCTCAAATAGCAGTTAATTGGACAGGAGAAGAAAACCAGGAATCGGTCCGGGGAGTAATCAATGAATTTATAAAATCCAATAAATTAGTTGTAAATACTCCTCTTTATACCATCAAATCGAGATTATGGGTGTATCTTGTGGATAAAGCAGGCATTCCAAATCAGTTCAAATGTTCGGAGCTGACATTGAAACACCGGAATAAGTTACTGGAAATACTGGTAAATGATGTATATTCCATGGAAGGGAAAACAACTTTCAAGGAAGAATTTGTAACTGCAGGCGGGGTTGACCTGAACGAGATCAATGTACAAACAATGGAGTCGAAAAAAGTTCCGGGACTCTTTTTTGCGGGAGAAATCCTCGATATTGATGGAGTAACGGGCGGATTTAATTTCCAGGCTGCCTGGACAACTGCTGCCATTGCAGGGAAAAATGTATTAGAAAACAGGTAAAATAATGACTAAAATTATACTATTCATATTCGTTCTTGGATTCGTGACTTCTTGTCATCCTCCTAAAGAAATGACCGACCCGGACAAAGAAACTCATCATACAACAGGTGAAACCAATGATACGTATTATTTGGGGGAAGTGCAGATGCTGGATTGCGGAATCGTTATCGGGGTTTTATCCGGTGAATCGAAACGTAAGTTCTCTCCTGTGAATTTAGATCCCAAATTCCAGGTAGATAAATTGCGCCTGAAACTAAAGTTTAAAGTTCTCGATGAAAAGGCGACCACTTGTTCCGAATTTCAGGTCATTGAGATCAAAGAAGCATTTGCTGTCCGCTAATTACAGCTGATCCATTAATACACGGTATAATTCAATCATGGATTCGATGTCCTTCTTGTAAACCTTTTCTGCCGGAGTATGAACATTGTCTTCCGGAGCTCCGATAAAACACCAGTCGATCGGCAGATCTGATTTTTGAAGTACAGAACCGTCACTTCCTCCGGCAGATTCCACTTCCAACTGGAATTTAATCCCTGAATCATTTGCGATCTTCAGGATTTTATTTAGGTATTTTCTTCTTGGAAGCATGCTGTCGCGCATCGAAATTGCAACTCCTCCTTTGTGAACAACGCCGGAAGTAACCCAGGTAATGTCACAGATCAGTGCTTGAAATACTTCGTAATTATTCATCAGGTATTTTGCACAGGCACCGACGGAATTCCCTCCGTGTTCTTCATAAGTTGAAAATACAATTGCCCCGTTTTCCATCGTTTCAGCCAATTGAAGCGCTACATACACTCCCAGGCGATTATCCAGGTAAGGTGATTGCACATATTCCTTTGTTTCTTTGAAATGTGGCTTAAACGAAAGCAAAGTACCCCGGTCAACAGCTCGTTCGCAGGATAATTGCAAGCGTTGCTGATTGTACTCGTTCTCGAAAATCATCAATTCACCCTCTACAACTCCATGGGAGTCGTTCCCAACCAGTATGGTCCCGTCTATATTTTTTGGACCACCCACACGAATCAATTCGTTTTCGTATCCTACCGAATAACCAATGGTATCCATATGTGCATATACAGCCGTTCGCGGATTTCCAAAAACGAGGATCAAAGCATCCTGGAACCCGGTTCCGTCAATGATGTGTGGTTTTGATTTCCAGTACCCTTGGTGTTTAAGGACGTAATCTTTGATAAATGATTTGATGCGGGATTCATCGCTGGCGACTCCCTGGATACGGATGATCTCCTGGAGTAATTGACTATTGGATAATTCCATGATTTTCGATTCTGATATGTTTTTCTTCCGGTAAGAGTAAATTTAATTCTGAAAACTGCTCTAGTAAATTCATTTCTGAAACCGGTACTTGGATACTTAGTTTACAAGATAGTTGAAAATCCTGTTCGATAATCTTTGCGGGACTATTTTTCAAGACAGACATGACCTGTGGCATTTCACTATAATCATACTGTAAAGTGATCAGTATTTCATCTTCCTGTTCAATGATTTGGGCGTTTTCCAATGCATCTTTTGAAGCCGTTCTGTAAGCATTGATCAATCCCCCAACTCCGAGGTTTATACCGCCGTAATAACGGACAACAGCAATCAGGATATTTGTCAGATCAAACGACTGAATCTGTCCAAGAATCGGAGCGCCTGCAGAGTTGGAAGGTTCTCCGTCATCACTTGCACGGTATTTTTTCTTGTCGCTTCCTAATCGAAAGGCAGAACAAACATGAACGGCCTGGTAATGTTCCTTCCGAAGACGCTGAATATGCTCTTTGATTTCGTCTTCGGTTTTGCAGGGAATGGCAAATGCAAGGAACTTAGATCCTTTTTCTTTGTAGAATCCTTCACTGAGTTCTGAAATGGTTTTGAATTTGCTTTCCGACATGCGGTACAAAGGTATGAAGAATGTGAGTGAAGGCGAAATGAATATTAATAACGTGTGAAATAACGGAGGGTTTGTTTTCTAAACAATTGATAATTAGTGAATTATTCTAAAATCTGTTCGTATCTTTGGGAACACCCGAATTTCCGAATTCCCCAAGTTTCAAAATGAACAGCTAATAATCAAAGAGTGTTTTAATGATTGTTTACTCAAAACAAAAATGGCTTCCATTTCTGAAAGCCATTCCGCTATTATTGAATAGTTAATTTCTTTTCCAAATCTTCCAGGTAAACCCGGAACTGTTTGTCTGTTTCAGAAAGGTTAATCACCGTTCTGCAAGCATGAAGTACTGTTGCGTGGTCTTTTCCTCCGCAATGTGCGCCGATACTGGCTAAGGATGATTTTGTCATTTTCTTGGAGAAATACATTGAAATTTGACGAGCCTGAACCACTTCACGCTTACGTGTCTTTGACTTTAGCATCTCAATCGGCAGGTCGAAGTAATCACAAACTACTTTCTGGATGTAATCAATCGAAACTTCGCGGGCAGTATTTTTCACAAACTTATCGATCATTTGTTTTGCCAAATCAAGTGTGATCGCTTTTTTGTTCAATGAAGCTTGAGCAAGAAGAGAGGTCATGGCGCCTTCCATTTCACGAATGTTTGTATTGATACTGTATGCCAGGTATTCAACTACTTCACGAGGAAGTTCGATTCCGCTGCCATACATTTTCTTTTCCATGATTGCAATACGTGTTTCTAAATCCGGAGTAGAAAGATCTGCAGACAATCCCCATTTAAAACGGGATAACAAGCGCTGCTCCATTCCCTGCATTTCAACAGGCGGTTTATCCGATGTTAAAATGATTTGTTTTCCATTTTGGTGTAAATGGTTGAAGATATGGAAGAACACGTCCTGAGTCTTTTCTTTTCCCGAGAAAAACTGAACATCATCAATGATCAGCACGTCGATCATTTGATAGAAGTGAATGAAGTCATTGGTTGTTTGATTCCGCACAGCATCAATGAACTGATGGGCAAACTTTTCAGAACTGACGTATAATACAGTTTTATTTGGGAATTGGTTTTTAACACCAATACCAATCGAATGTGCCAAATGTGTTTTACCCAATCCAACACCTCCGTAAATCAACAAGGGGTTAAAAGCTGTTCCTCCCGGTTTGTTTGCTACAGCATAACCGGCAGAACGTGCCAATCGGTTGCAATCACCTTCTACAAAATTCTCGAACGAATAAGCAGGATTCAGGTTGGAATCAACGTTCACCTTCTTCAATCCTGGAATGATAAACGGATTTTTGATCGGATTGTCACTGATATTCAAAGGCATGTTAACAGGCGCATTCTTCACCGCTTTTTTATTGGAGGCAGGAAGCTTAACGGTGTAAGGATTTGAATTACTGGCAGAATTTTCCATCACAATACTGTATTCCAAATGCCCTTCCTGACCGAGCTCTTTCTTAATTACTTTTTTCAACAAAGTAATGTAATGCTCTTCCAACCATTCGTAAAAAAAGTGAGATGGAACTTGTATTGTCAGAATGTTGTTTTCAAGTTTTACGGGAACAATCGGTTCAAACCAAGTTTTGTAAGCTTGAATCGGTAAATTATCCTTGATAACTTTCAGACAGGAATTCCAAATAGCGTCATGGTTGGCACTCATTTAGCAGGGTATTTTAAAAGTTTATAATACTATGTTAATAAAAAAAATATCAGCGTAATAGATTCATAGCTTAAGTGTTAAGCCTCTGAATTTTTTAGTGAGCAAATATTCTCATAAAAAAGTGAAAAAAAAAGTTGTTTAGGGGTTGATTATTTGAAAAGTTTTGCTTTGTATTGAAGTAATCCTTTAACATCTTCTTTGAATTATCTTAAAACCTATTGATTGTTCGATGAGTATGCAGATTTTATAGTTAAATGTTAAATTTTAATATTTAAATGGAAAAAATCGCCCTTTCTCAAAGGTACAAAATTAGATTGCAATAACCTTGAATTAATGTAGCCGAAATATACTTTTTAACGCTTTTAATTTCTAACAGAAAATCTGAAAAATAGTTACGACATTTAACCACGTTTTATTTAGAACTTAGAAATTCATGAAAACTTCATTTGAATTCCCCACAAAAGTACGCGTGAGATATGGTGAAACTGACCAGATGGGGTATTGCTATTATGGAAATTATGCGGCGTATTTTGAAGTGGGAAGAGTGGAAGCGATGCGTTCACTGGGAATGAGTTATCGTGAATTGGAGGAAAGCGGGGTGATGCTGCCTGTCAGTCATTTTGAAGTAGACTACTTTAAGCCTGCTTTGTATGATGATGAGCTGACCATCGTTACGGCAATTACGGAGTTGAAAGGGCCGCGCTTGTTTTTTGAGTATACACTTTATAATGAAAAACAGGAGTGTTTAAGCAAAGCAAAAACAACGCTGGTTTTTGTTTCAAAAGAGAACATGAAGCCGATAGCGCCTCCTGCTGCATTTGTTGAATTAATGGAAAAACACCATGCTTGAATCGACTTTTTTTAAGCTGCAATTACCGGAAGAAGCTCATTTGAAGGCTTGGCTGACAGAACGCGACGGTGAAATCCGTATCGGTCAGAATGTATTGTACAGAGGCAAGTCGGACAGCTGGAAGGAGAAGAAATTTCATATTCTGGGCATAAAAGAGGATATCGGACCGCGTCTAAATGCTGGTAAAGGAGGTTCTGGCGGCGCTTTTGAAGCCTTTATTTTGCGTTTTCTTGCCGTACAATCCAACCAGTTCTTAAACGGGAATTCTATTTGTATTCATGGATTTATAGAGCTAAAAGACCCGATAGATGCCATTTCCCATATGCATGTGGATGATTTGGATTATTTGGTTTCCAATTGGGTGAAGGAAGTAGCGGATTGCAATGGGATCCCGATTGTTATCGGAGGAGGTCACAACAATGCATATCCTATTATCAAGGGAGTTTCGGAATCAAAAAGTCTTGCAATATCGGTAGTGAACATGGATCCCCATGCAGATGTGCGGGCAATGGAAGGGAGGCATTCGGGAAACCCGTTCTCCTATGCATATGAATATGGTTTTTTGGGACATTATTCCGTTTTGGGGCTGCATGAATCCTATAACAACCAGTTTATACTGGATCATTTGCATCAGATGAATGCATTTTTTACGTTTTATGAGTCCTGGCTGGAAAAACCGTTTAAGTTTCAGGCTGATATAGATAAGGTTTATGATTCGCACTTTCAGACCATGATGGGAGTGGAGTTGGACATGGATTCCATAGCATATATGCCTTCGAGTGCGTTTACCCCATCGGGTATTAGTGTTGATCAGGCTCGAATTTACATACGTAAAATGGCTACTCTTGAGAAAGTATGTTACCTGCATTTGCCTGAGGCGGCTCCTAAAAATGAATTGGAAGAGCTTATCGTAGGGAAAACTTTAAGCTATTTGGTGACGGATTTTGTGAAAGAGTATCAGAAATACCATCATTAATTCGTAATATTGGGATTGTGGCTGCACTCCGAGATATTACCAGCAATGCTTTCCAATTTATAAGGGTCTTTTTTCCTTTTGTTCTGTTGGCGCATCATTTGAAGCATAACCTGCTGGCGTTTTTTTATTGGGTATTTTTCTTTTTCCTGATCCTGGATAAGGTGGGGAATGGGTTCGGATTGTCATACCTGTTCTTGTCTCCGGAATACCAGGGTAGCACCAGTTTTTTCTCCTTCCTGCTTATCGGGTTTTCGTTCGGCGGATTGACCATGGCTTTTCATTCCTATTCCTATATGCGTCTGGCTTCCCGTTTTCCGTTCCTGGCAATGGTGAATAAGCCGTTTGTGAGATTTTGCATCAACAACAGTATTATTCCGACTGTTTTTCTTGTGTTTTTTGTGGTTCGGATCATTGGTTTTCAGCGGATGGAGGAATTTGAATCCTGGTTGAATGTACTTCTGTTTGTTTCGGGTTTTTTACTTGGGTTTTTTCTGTTTGTCGGAATTTCATTACTCTATTTCTTTCCGATCAATAAGAATCTGTTTGAATTGAAACGATACGATGAAGATAAATCTGTGCGGGCTACCCGCTGGCTGCGCTTTGGGAAAAGGAACCGGATCAAGGTGAAAAGTGCCAACCGGCAACGGCTCTACTGGTATATAGGAAGAGGGTTGCGGGTGCAGCAATGCCGTTCTACCAAACATTATGCTCAATCTCTGCTTCAATCCGTTTTTGATCAGAACAGGATTTCTACGACTGTTTTTGAGATCACAACTATTTTCACCTTTATCCTGATCGGCTTATTCGGAGGAAAAACCTTTTTGGATGTTCCTGCAGGAATGAGTGTGGTTTTACTCATGACGATCATTCTGATGTTGCTGAGCGCTTTGCAGTCCTGGCTGCGGGTCTGGGCTTATCCGGTTCTTATCTTGTGCTTTCTGCTGATGAATTATTTGTCCAAAACGGTTGACATGTTCAAATTTCAAACCCAGGCTTATGGATTGTCATATGATCAGCCGGCTGTTTATACGGATTCTGCGATTTATGAAATGAGCAAAAACGGGAAAGTCCGGGAAGACGATTACACTAATTATATTTCGTATTTGGAGAACTGGAAGAGTCAAACAGGGGAGGAAAAGCCTTTACTGGTCATCGTGAATACTTCGGGGGGAGGTTCACGCAGTGCTTCCTGGGTTTTCCAGGTATTGCGTGTGTGCGATTCGCTGAGTGATTTTAAATCTTCCAAACACATTGCGATGATAACAGGTGCCTCGGGAGGTACGGTCGGTGCGTCCTATTACCGTTCGCTTTTGCTTGAGAACTACCAAACAAAAAAAGTGAATTTCAACGATAAGAAGTACTTTGAGGAAATCTCTGAGGATCTGCTAAACAAGCTGTCGTTTGCAGCTTCTACAAATGACCTCTTCTTCCGGTACCAATCCAGTTTTGAAGATTCGGAATACAGCTATGACCGGGCAATGGCTTTTGAGTCTGATCTGAATGAAAATACAGGGCAGCGGCTCAATAGGCCCTTGAGGTATTTTCGGGTGTTTGAAAAGAAGGGAATCATTCCAAATCTGATTTTAACTCCTTCAGTGGTAAATGATGCACGTAGGATTATGATTTCATCACTTGGTTTAAGTTTTTTGATGGATTCCGCTTCTCCGGCACCGGAAACCAACCATGTCCAGGAGAATATCGATATTCATTTACTGTTGAAGAAGCAGCAATCTGAAAAGTTGCGCCTCTCTTCTGCGTTGCGTATGAATGCATCCTTTCCTTATGTGCTTCCGATGACGAGTCTGCCAACTGTTCCCGAGATCGAATTAATGGATGCGGGTGCGCGGGATAATTTTGGGACCAAAATCACTATTCAGTGGCTGATGAGGCTGGAATCCTGGATCAGCAAAAATACACGGGGAGTTGTCATTCTTCAGATTCGGGACAATAAACGCATCATGTATAATGAACAAACGCATTCTTTCGGACTCTTCGATAAGTTTACCGCGCCGATTTCGAACGTGTTTACGAACTTTCCCCGTATCCAGGATTACGATCAGGATGAATTGCTGCGCTTGATTCTGGAAAAGTACGATGTCCCGGTTAAAACGGTAAATCTGAATTTACGGGAACTGCAAAAAGATCGGATTAGTCTTTCCTGGCACTTAACCGAGCATGAGAAATTGAAGGTTTTGGCAGCGCTTAGACGCTCTTCAAATGTGAAGGAATTTACACGTTATCAAAAGCTCTTGAATTAATTTGAAATTCAAAAGATTTTTGTGTTTTCAGAGGATTTTGAATTTTACATGCGCCTACGCTGACCGCGTGTTGCTATAGCTTTAGCGGTGGCGTAAGCGTTTCATCATTTGATATTAATCGTGGTCCCATTTCCGTTTCGACGATCCCGGGGTTTGTGTAATGGTCCAGTCTTTGGATTTTGCTTCCTTGAAAAGGAATTTGCGCAGTTTGCGTGGGTAGAAGAATTTCCAGGTCATACTGCTCCTGGAACGGTCTTTTGTGACATCTGCAAGTGATAGCAGGTGATAGCATGCAGCGGCACAACGCATTCCGAAAAAAGCATAGGGGTAAGGTCCTTTTTTCAGGAAAGGTGCGGAATCCTTTACCAGTTTTTGTTTTTGAGCTCTGGTAACAGGTATGAAAATGCGGCAAGTTTTCGTGGTATCGCAATAAAAGGTACGGTAAAAACTTCTTTTACTGGAGATCAGGTAGTTCCCGGTGTCCGAATTGAAGTTAGTGGCAGCGACTCTTCCTCCCGGAACAAAATGCATGACGCTGTCTTCTCCGATTTTCAGTCCGATGTGTCCGCCGAGTTTCCCGCCGAACCAATGACGCTCTTCTTGGGTGATAGGTTTTGAGCCGTAAATAATTTCAACAACAAGTGTATCTGTTTGGCAAAAACAAGTGAAGGGAAGGAGTAACAGGAAAATGACTGATGGTTTCATGTTTTTTTGATTAAGGATACAATTCTTGTTGGTTTCTGTTCAAAGGAAAATTTCAGGGGTCGGATCAATTGAGTGAAAGGTGTGATTTGACAATTCATTCAGTTCTTTTTTTCTTCTTGAGGATGATCTTGTTCCGAATTCGCGATAGTGCGAACCGGTCTTGCTGATAAGGGTTTTAGGTGCTGATATTCCCTCGGAAACGAAGTCTGTGATGTCTGTTTGGCAATGCACTTTTTAACGAATGGAATTATTCGTGATTCGCAATTAAAATTGTTATTTTCGTTCCATGTCACAAGTAGCGCAACTTTACAAGTATAACCTGGATGTCTTTTCACTTGAGAAGAATTCGGAAAAACATTTTGCAGAAACGTTCAGTCCCTTTGAAGACATGAATTCGACTTACTGGTTGAATTTCCACTCGATGGAAAATAAGGAAGCGATCAGGAAGTTGTGTGATAGGTTGTGCATCGATAAACTGCTCCAGGAAGATTTATTTGCAGAAGCAAAACGTACGCATTTGGAAGAATACTCCGATTATGTGTTTTTCAGCATTATCTCAGCGCTACCAAAGGAAGGATCGAATCATTACGATCTGAAAAAAGAACGCATTAGTTTTGTTATTGGGGATAATTACCTGATCTCCTTCCAGGAAAAGCCTTCGGACCACTTTCCGACCGTTCGAGACCGCATTGAATGCAAGCGGGGAAAGGTGCGTTACAAAGGACCTGATTTTTTACTGTTTCGCATGCTGGAAGCGATTATTGATAATTACACGGAAGTTGTGGAGGAAATCTCCACCAACATCGAAAAGTTGGATAAAATAGTACTGCGGAATCCGAAAAGTGAAGTATTGCGTAAAGTAGAATGGGAAAAGCGGAAATTACTCGATCTGCGTAAAATTGTCTTCCCGATGAAAGAATTGATGGGGCAGCTGGATCGTGTGGAAAACGAAATGATTATCGAGGATAATATTCATTATTTCAGGGAGTTAAAAGATACCTGTTACAGTCTCATTGATGAAATCGAGTCCCAAAAGCAAATGCTGGACGGAATTGCGAATTTATATTATGCTATTCAGGGGCAGCGCATGAATGAGATCATGAAGGTCCTGACAGTAACCAGTGCGATTTTTATCCCTTTAACGTTTATTGTTGGGGTTTACGGAATGAATTTTGAATATATGCCGGAGCTTAAATCAGATTACGGCTATTTCATTGTGTGGGGAATAATGATTTTAATTACAGCCTTTTTGGTGTTCGTTTTTTGGAAAAGAGGCTGGTTGAAACGGAATAATTAAGCCTGTCCGATTAATTCGCTGGCATACAGCATGAAGCGTGATTCTTCCAGCAGTTGGCAGAGCTTCAGCCATTCCTTGTAGGTAAAGGCAAGTGTCATTTTGGAATGGTCTGTATGCATGTAAATTTTCTCGTTGGTTTCTTTGTTTTCCGTGTAATGCATTGAATGAATCTCGTTTACCCGATCGGAAAACCGGATGAGTTCATCGTAAGAAAGGGAGAGGACAACCGTACCGAATCCCAGGTGAAATTGTTCACAGTTTTTACATTGAATGAGGCATCCGAAGGAATTGTTGTTGATTGTTTTGTATTGACACATGCGATTTGTTTTGAGTAAAATTATTCGTTAGAACGACTCTGAACAATACCCAAAAAACGGTATAATTCCCGGAAACGAAATTAACCTTGCATCGTTCATAACTCGTAACAAATCATGGTTTAAATAAAGCTTTCCGTTAGTATCTTTGGGGACTTATCAGAATCCGATATTATGGCTGAAAATCAATATACTGAAGATAATATACGATCTCTGGACTGGAAGGAGCATATTCGCCTGCGACCTGGTATGTATATCGGGAAATTGGGAGATGGGGCTTCCGCAGATGATGGGATCTATATTCTGGTGAAGGAAATTGTTGACAATTCCATTGATGAGTTTGTCATGGGGAATGGAAAACGGATTGATATCAAGGTGAAAGACGGGAAAGTTTCTGTTCGCGATTTCGGACGTGGAATTCCCTTGGGGAAAGTAATTGATTGTGTTTCCCAAATCAATACGGGAGGAAAATACGATTCCAAAGCATTTAAGAAGTCTGTCGGATTAAATGGAGTTGGTACCAAGGCGGTGAATGCTCTGAGCGAGTATTTTATGGTGTATTCCGTGAGGGATGGCGAGAAGAAACAAGCTGTTTTTTCCCGAGGAGAATTGGTTGAGGATTTACCCCTGGAAAAAACGACGGAAGTGAACGGAACCTACTTCGAGTTTATTCCCGATGAATCGATTTTTAAGAAATTTGCTTTCAAAATGCCTTACCTGATCAAGATGTTTTGGAATTACTGTTATTTGAACCGTGGATTAGCAATCTATTTCAACGGAGAAAAATACCAGTCGAAAGACGGATTGAAGGATTTGCTGGAAGACAACATGGACGGAGATCCGCTTTACCCGATCATCCATTTGGAGGGGGAAGATATTGAAGTGGCATTTACACATGGGAAAACGTATGGGGAAGATTATTACTCTTTCGTAAACGGTCAACATACTACTCAGGGAGGAACACATCAAAGTGCGTTCAGGGAATCGATCGCGAAAGTGATCCGCGATTTCTACAAGAAAGATTACGATGCTTCGGATATTCGCCAATCGATCGTTGCTGCAATTGCGGTAAAAGTAATCGAACCGGTATTTGAATCCCAAACCAAGACAAAATTGGGTTCGCAGGAAATTGAACCGGATGGAAAATCCATGCGCGCATTCATCAACGATTTCCTGAAAGATAAATTGGATAATTACCTGCATCGTCACCCGGATGTGGCAGATACGCTTGAGAAAAAGATCAAACAGTCCGAACGCGAACGAAAAGAATTATCCGGAATCCGGAAGTTGGCGCGTGACAGAGCGAAGAAAGCGAGTTTGCACAATAAAAAGCTGCGCGATTGCAGAACGCATTTGACCGATCTCAAGGATGAAAAGCGCGAGATGACTACTTTGTTCATTACCGAGGGGGATTCTGCAAGCGGATCGATTACGAAATCACGGGACGTAAATACACAGGCTGTGTTCTCGTTGCGGGGTAAACCGTTGAATTGCTATGGTCTGACCAAAAAAGTCGTTTACGAAAACGAAGAATTCAACCTGATTCAGGCAGCTTTGGATATCGAAGAAGACATGGATAACCTGCGTTACAACAACATTGTGATCGCAACCGATGCCGATGTTGACGGAATGCACATCCGTTTGTTGTTGCTCACCTTCTTTTTGCAGTTTTTCCCTGACCTGGTGAAACGAAACCACGTTTATGTGCTTCAGACACCCTTATTTCGCGTCCGGAACAAGAAGAAAACGATCTATTGTTATTCAGAGGAAGAACGAAGAGCTGCAATTTCAGAGTTGGGAAAAAACCCGGAAATTACCCGGTTTAAGGGGTTAGGAGAGATTTCTCCCGATGAGTTTAAACACTTTATCGGGGATGACATCCGCTTGGAACCGGTTATCCTGACGAAAAATGCTTCCATCGATTCGATCCTGTCTTATTTCATGGGGAAAAATACTCCGGAGCGCCAGGATTTTATTATCGAGAACCTCCGTGTGGAAAAAGACGATGAAAAGAGTGTTAGCCTGGAAGATTCCCAATCGGATGATGAAAATACGGAACCAATAGAAAAAGCTTCTTAAGCTATGAATAATGTCGATCTTGATACTTCTGCCATGTCAGTTCGGGTATCCCGACTTTTCAGTCGGGAGTATCGGGAACACAGGGCAGAAACTCAATTTGATATGTGGGAAACTAAAATGAAATTAATCTTCAAACTATGAGTGAAGACGAAATTGGACCGGTAGATCCGGAAAATGATGATTTGGAGAATGAAGGAGGTGAGGAAAGCTCTTCCTTTGGTTCGGATGATCACAAACACATAGATGAAAATATTATTCCACTCAGCGGATTGTATGAAAATTGGTTCCTGGATTATGCATCTTATGTGATCCTGGAACGGGCTGTTCCGTCTTTGCATGATGGATTTAAACCGGTTCAGCGAAGAATTCTGCACTCCATGAAAGAATTGGATGATGGTCGTTACAACAAAGTAGCGAACGTGATCGGGAATACGATGAAATATCACCCGCATGGAGATGCATCGATTGGAGATGCCTTGGTTCAGCTGGGGCAAAAGGAACTGTTAATTGATTGCCAGGGAAACTGGGGGAATACACTGACAGGTGATGGAGCAGCAGCTCCCCGTTACATCGAAGCCCGCCTCTCCAAATTTGCCAGTCATGTAGTGTTTAATCCGAAGACTACGAATTGGCTTTTAAGTTACGATGGACGAAACAAGGAGCCGGATAACCTGCCGGTTAAATTTCCGATCCTTTTGGCTCAAGGAGCAGAAGGTATTGCCGTGGGAATGGCTTGTAAGATTCTGCCGCATAATTTCAATGAACTGATCGAGCAATCGATTAATCATTTGCGTGGAAAAAAGGTCGAGATCTTTCCGGATTTCCTCAATGGAGGAATGGCAGATTTCACCAATTACAACGATGGTTTGCGGGGAGGAAAAGTCCGTGTTCGAGCAAAGATTAAAAAGGTTGACAATAAAACCTTGATGATCAATGAAATTCCTTTTGGATGTACGACAAGTTCATTGATTGAAAGTATCATAAAGGCAAACGACAAGGGAAAGATAAAAGTCAAGAAAATTGAGGACAATACGGCTGCAGAAGCGGAAATTGTCATTCATTTGGCTCCGGGTGTTTCACCGGATAAAACCATCGACGCATTGTATGCATTTACAGATTGTGAAGTTTCCATTTCCCCGAATGCTTCTGTGATTGACGGTGATACACCACGGTTTATGGGGGTATCTGAAATTCTGAAAGTCAACACTGATAATACGCTGACACTTCTTCGCAGGGAATTGGAAATTCGCCTGTCGGAACTGGAAGCACAATGGCATTTTTCAACCCTGGAGAAGATCTTCATCCGGGAAGAAATGTATATCGACTTTAAGCTATACTCCGACAAAGAGAACTTATTTCAATACATGTATAAGCGTTTTGAGAAATTCAAGAAGCAGTTTATCCGTGAAATTGTAGATGAAGATTTACAACGCCTGACACAAATTCCAATGATCCGCATTACGCGTTTCGATTCTGATAAAGCAGACGAGCTGATTGCGAAGCTGGAAGCTGAAATGGAAGAAGTGAAAAAGAATTTGGAGAACTTGGTTGAATACGCCATAGAGTACTTCAAAGATTTGAAAAAGCGATTCGGTGCGGGGAAAGAACGTCGTACGGAAATGAAAGTTTTTGACAACATTGCCGCTACGAAAGTAATTATTGCCAATCGCAAATTATATGTAGACATCGAAGAAGGATTCATTGGCTGGGGATTGAAAAAGACAGAAGCAGTCAACGATTGTTCGGAGATTGATGACATTATCGTGTTCTTCGATACCGGGAAATTTATTGTCACCAAGGTTTCGGAGAAGAAGTTTGTAGGCAAAGGAATCGTGCATGCCGATGTTTGGAAGAAGGGCGATAAACGCACGATTTACCATGTGATGTACCAGGATGGTGCCGGTGGTGCAACGATGATGAAACGATTCTTCGTGAATTCGGTAACGCGTGACACGGAGTACGATTTGACCCGTGGGATCAAAGGTTCGAAACTGCTGTATTTCTCCGTTCATCCGAATGGTGAGCGCGAAGTGGTTACAGTGATGCTTCGTCCGAGACCGCATTTGAAACGTTTGCGCTTTGACATCGATTTGGGAGATTTGTTGATCAAAGGTCGGCAGTCGGCAGGAAACCGCGTGACAAAAGAAATTGTTCAGAAGATTACCCAGAAGGAAGTTGGGGGCTCTACGCTCGCTGCCCGCAAGATCTGGTACGATACCGTAGTCGGACGCTTGAATGATGAAGGAAGAGGAAAATTCCTGGGATCTTTCAAAGGAGAAGACCGTATTTTGACGCTCTATAAAAACGGAGATTACCGCTTGTCAACATTTGACCTGGCTACTCATTTTGATGAGGACATGATCCACATAGAAAAATGGGTTCCGGACAGACCTATTTCAGCCGTTTATTACGACGGAGAGAAAGACCTGCATTATGTGAAGCGTTTTACCTGTGAAATTACAACCGACAAACGGGTTTCCTACATTTCAGAAACAGAAGGATCTTATTTGGATTGTGTTTCTACGGCATTCAATCCGGTTGTGCGAATCGTTTACAATAAGTTGTTGAAGGAAACAAAGAACCTGCCGGATAATGAGGTTGCCCTGGCTGATTTCATTGACGTGAAAGGAATGAAAGCACAAGGAAACCAGTTGACCAAACTGAAAGTGAAGGAAGTAGTCCTGACACATGAAATAGAAGGTTCGGAACCTTGGCCGGATGAAGAGCCATTGGAACTGGATATCGACAATGAATCGGAAGAAGCTGATGCTGACAACCCGGTTTCAGAAAGTGGAGACGATAACCCGACTATCGAATGGGACCTGACAAAGGATCCGGACGATCCGGATGATCAACCGACCTTGTTTTAACGAATGAGAGGGGCGTGATGTATCGTGTCCCTCTTTTTTTATTAATTATTTAGAATTGTACCTTTTGGTATTATACCTTTTGGTAAAAATTTGTATCTTTAGGACATGCAGGAAATTTATTCGCCATTCATTTTCGGAAATACGGTAAGTACCGAAGGATATACCAATCGGGAAGAGGAAGCTCATCGTCTGAAACAAAATTTGTTGGGCGGAATCAATACCATCCTGATCTCACCGCGCCGTTGGGGAAAATCCTCTTTGGTTGAGCGTGTATTGATTGAGATCAATAAATCGGATAAAAAATGCAAAACGGTCCTTCTCGATTTGTTTACAGTGAACAATGAGGTTGATTTCTTCGAATTATTCACACGTGAAGTGATTAAAGCAACATCAACTAAATGGGAGGATTGGGTACGTGACACGAAAAGTTTTTTGTCACACCTGGTACCGACAGTGCATGTAGGAGTGAATCCGCACCTGGATTTTACCATCAAATACGAACACGAAAAAGTGCGCGAATTTGCGGATGAAATTTTAAATCTTCCGGAACGGATTGCCAAGGAAAAGGGTATCCGGATGGTCATTTGTCTGGACGAATTTCAGAACCTGACAAACCTGGTGGAATACGAACCGCTGGAAAAGAAAATGCGGGCAATCTGGCAACGACAGAAACTGGTTTCTTACTGTCTGTTTGGTAGTAAGCGCAATATGCTGGAAGCCATTTTCAATAACCCATCGAAACCGTTTTACCGGTTCGGCGATTTAATGATGCTTCCTAAGATCAAAGAAGGGGCCTGGGTAAAATTCATCCAGTCGAGTTTTAGAAAGACAGGGAAACAGATTACAAAGGAAGGAGCAACCGTCATTCCCCGCTTGATGAAAAACCATTCATGGTACGTGCAGCAGCTTTCACATTACGTTTGGAATCAATGTCGTCCGGGAGGTATGGTGGACAAACAGATTATTCAAAATGCACTGTCGGAGCTCCTGTTTGCCAATCAGCCATTGTACCAGCGGGAAATTGAAGGAATGAGCACCACGCAAATTAATTTGTTAAAAGCGATTTACCAAAAGGAAAAGCAATTAACGGCTGCAGCGGTTATGCGGGTATACGCGTTGGGTACTCCCAGAAATGTATCCAAGAACCGCTCAATCCTGGAAGGACGTGATATGATCATTAAGGATGAATCGGGGGTGTATGAATTTTTGGATCCTGCTTTTGAATTGTGGTTCGGAAAACAGTATTTCCAAGTTTTGTGGAATCTGGTTGCTGAATAAGGAAGTTCGTGCGCGCGTCAATATACAATTCCTGTAGAAATGACCCTTCTAGGGTTATAAACCCTAGAACAGAAAAACAGGGTGTGTTTTCGGTTTAAAATTGCTCAAAACTTATTTTTGTCCCAAACGCTTCATATGCCTGAAATGCGAAGCCAGTGCTTTTCCCGTACTGTCATAAGAATAATAGGTTACATCAAATTCTTTACAGGTCTTTGCTACGATCTTTTGGATTTCAGGATAGTGAATATGTGAAATCCGAGGGAATAAATGGTGTTCCACCTGGAAATTCAATCCACCGACTAACCAGCTGACAACTTTGTTATCCACAGCAAAATCACTGGTAGTTGCCAGTTGGTGAACCGCCCATTCATTTTCGATCATCAATGATTCGTCCTCAGCATGTTCAAACTCTACATTTTCTACAACATGCGCCAATTGAAACACGAAAGACATCGTCAATCCAAGCATCATGTGCATCAGAGTGAAACCCAGGATTGTCCATCCGATACCCCAAACAAAAGATGGAAGCACCAAATAAAGTCCGAAATAAATTATTCGGGTGGTCCAGAACATCACATGATCCAATGGTTTCATTTTGCCGACTTCCACATTAAACCGGGAGCCTAAAATGTAATCTTCAAAATCCTTAACCAACACCCAGTAGATAGTAGAGATGCCGTATAATAATGGTAAGTAGATATGTTGGAAACGATGTGCTTTATAGCGGGGTTGAGTTTCACTCATACGGAGAAACGGCGTCTTTGAAATATCGTCATCAATCCCGTCAATGTTTGTATAGGTATGGTGAACCAGGTTGTGTTTTTGTCTCCACATAAAAGCATCACTTCCCAAAGCGTTCATAGACAAACCGAAGAAATAGTTTACTGCCTTGTTTTTCGAAAAAGCTTCGTGACACGCATCGTGCATAATATTGAAACCCACAAGGGCCTGAACAAAACCCAGCGATGCAGATAGGATCAATGCCAGGTATCCCGGAATGGGAAGGACTATAATTGAACAATAGATTGCAATGTAAGTAGTAATGATGATAAACGCTTTCAGGTATAATTTCCAGTTTCCTGAAGTTTCCAATTGATTTTCGTCAAAATAATTCTGAACGGATTTCCTCAAAGTACAGAAGAACTCACCTTGAGGTTTGGAAAATTGAACTTTTTTCAAAGGGCACTTATTTAAAATTCAAAGCAAAGCTACGAAATAAAAGCGTTCGTTCCGGATTAATTCAATGACAGATCAATCAATTACATTCGAATCCAATTTCTATTTTTTTAACCTGAATAATTATTTATCTTTGTAATTCCCGGGATGATTTCTCTCCTGCGACTGCAAATGAGGAAAGGATGATTGCTCTCCGCGACGAGTGATAGTAGCTAAAAAAAAGATTGTTATGGTAACACTAGACAAATTGTCATCGGAAGAATTGATGCAATTGGAAGATCGCTATGGAGCACACAATTATCACCCGCTTCCGGTTGTTCTTGCTAAAGGAGAAGGAGTGTATGTTTGGGATGTCGAAGGGAAAAAGTATTTCGACTTTTTATCGGCTTATTCGGCTGTTAACCAGGGGCATTGCCACCCGAAAATCGTAAAAGCATTGACAGATCAGGCGCAAACGCTTACACTGACATCCCGAGCTTTTTATAACGATACCTTGGGCGTTTATGAAAAGTTTGTAACCGAATATTTTGGTTTCGACAAGGTACTTCCAATGAATTCGGGAGCAGAAGCTGTTGAAACGGCGATTAAGATTGCGCGTAAATGGGGATACGAAAAGAAAGGAGTTGCCGAGAACCAGGCACAGATAATCGTGTGTGAACAAAACTTTCACGGTAGAACAACCACTATTATTTCGTTCTCAAGTGACCCGGATGCGAATACACATTTCGGACCGTTCACTCCCGGATTTATCCGTATTCCATACAATGATCTGGATGCACTTGCCGAAGCTGCAAAACAACCGAATGTGATTGGGTTCCTGGTAGAACCTATCCAGGGAGAAGCTGGAGTATATGTTCCGGATGATGGTTACCTGGCCGGAGCAAAAGAATTGTGTTCCAAAAATAATATACTGTTTATTGCAGATGAGGTCCAGACAGGAATTGCACGGACCGGAAAACTACTGGCAGTTGACCATGAAAATGTGAAACCGGATATTTTAATTCTGGGGAAAGCCATTTCAGGAGGGGTATATCCTGTTTCTGCTGTTTTTGCAAACGACGACATCATGATGGTAATCAAACCGGGACAACATGGATCTACTTTTGGTGGAAATCCGTTGGCTGCAAAAGTTGCAATTGCCGCTTTGGAAGTCGTAACAGATGAAAAACTAGCTGAGAACTCGGAGCGATTAGGGAAATTATTCCGTGCGGAAATGAACCGGATCATCGAAAAGGCAGACCTGATTGTAAAAGTACGCGGGAAAGGATTGTTGAATGCGATTATTGTAAACGATACGGAACAAAGCAAAACAGCGTGGAATCTGTGTGTGGAATTGAAAAACAACGGTTTATTGGCCAAACCGACACATGGGAACATCATCCGTTTTGCGCCACCTTTGGTGATGACCGAAGATCAATTGATGGAATGTGTTGCGATCATTGAGAAGACCATTATGAATTTCCAAAAATAAAAACAGGATAAGTTGCGTATACCACGCGTTGCCGTTAAAATAAAATGACCAAGAAGCAGGTATACCAAAAATGAAAATAATTCTAAAATCCTCCGAAATTTCGGGGGATTTTTTTTGGACTCTGATTATCTTCGGCAAAAAAACACCTCTATGCTATTGATCATTATTTTAGTGGCTGCATTGGTCCTGGTTCCACTCATTGCGGTAATTGTAATTAAGAATGGCCTGGTTGCCAAAGAAAACCAGGTTGAAAATGCGTTTGCCTCTGTTGATGTCATGCTGAAAAAACGGTTTGATCTGATTCCTCAATTAACATCTTGCGTGAGTGGTTACATGACCCATGAGAAAGAACTACTGGAAAAATTAACTGCTTTAAGATCCGGTTCCAGGGATACGGAAGCGTTGGCACAAAGCAACCATGAATTAAAGAACCAATTCAGTCAGTTTTTGATCAAAGCGGAAGCTTATCCGGATTTAAAAGCAAGTGATCAATTCATGATGTTGCAGCGAAGTATGAATGAAATGGAAGAGCAGCTGGCAGCTTCCAGGAGAACCTACAACATGTCGATCGAGATCTTCAATAATGCAGTACTCCAGTTTCCTTCTTCTGTGATTGCCAAACGAAACAACATGACTAAAAAAGAATACCTGAAATTCAACGATTAAGCTATGGAAATCAATTTTGCACAACTTCAGGCTGAACTGATTGCCGGAGATTTAGGTTTTTTGGAACAGGAAAGAAAGTCATACATCAAAAAGTTTTGGATCGGGTTTTTTAGTTGTTTCGGATTGCTTTTAATGGTTCTGGGGACATGGCTTGTTTCAGGATCCAGGAATTTTATCCCCTTCGCAATTGCAGGAGGTTTGATTTTGATTATCGGTTTAGTCTTCATGATTGTCAGACATCAGCGCTTTTATAAGAAGTTTAAAGCCCAATTCAAAGGAAAAGTGGTTCCCGCGATAGTGAAATTCGTAGATGAACGTTTGGACTACGACCCGAACAGAAGTCTGATGACGGAATATACCGAAAGCCGCATTTTCACACAACGATATGACCGTCATAGAGCGGAAGATACGATCTCAGGGAAATTTGAATCAACTGATTTTGCATTCGGTGAAATCCACACGGAATATAAAACCGTATCAACGGATAGTAAGGGAAATCGACAGGAACATTGGCATACAATCTTCAAGGGAATGTTGTTTGCAAGTGATTTTCATAAGAATTTTCATGGCGAAACAATGGTCGATATCGATACGATGGAACGTTATCTGGGGAAATTAGGCCGTAAATTCCAACAATGGAATCCAAGCAGACCGGGAAATCTGGTGAAGTTGGAAAACCCCGAGTTTGAGAAGAAATTCGCCGTTTACAGTACCGATGAACAGGAGTGCCGCTATATTTTAACACCTTCCATGATGGAACGCTTATTGGAAATGAGTAAGCGAATCAATTTTAAGATAGCTATTTCATTCAGGAACAATCAGGTGTATATCGCTGTTTTCAATAATATGGACTTATTCGAACCTGCTGTTTTTGGTTCCTTGCTGAAAGAAGAAGATTACAGAATCATTATCAATATGATGAAGTTGATGACCGGAATAATTGAAGATTTAAATCTCAATACCCGGATCTGGACCAAGGAATAAGCAAGTGCTTTGCGGGTGAAGAAACCGCTGTGACAAACGTTAGTGTGAAAACTGTAAGGACTGAGGAAAGGGAAGTCATTAATATCGTTTTAGTGTTAGGATAAAGACTTTTATATCTTCATTTTCTAATCCGAATCCATTGCATTCACTATATTTGGAGCAATTAAAACAGAATAGATTTGGCAACAAAAATAAAATTTGGAACAGATGGTTGGAGAGCAATCATCGCAGATGAATTTACAGTAGAGAATGTAGCGAGAGTAGCTTATGCTACTGCTCAATGGCTTAAAAAATCCGATTGGAATTCGAAAATTGCATTGGGTCACGATTGCCGGTTTGCGGGGGAACTGTTTGCCGAAACGGTTGCCAAAGTACTTTTGCACGAAGGAATCGAGGTATTGATGTCCAAAGGATTCGTTTCTACTCCGATGATTTCCCTGGCTGCCAATCAATTGAATTGCGGATTAGGAGTTATCCTCACAGCTAGCCACAATCCACCGTCTTATAACGGATACAAGTTGAAAGCGCATTACGGCGGTCCTTTAACGCCGGAATTGGTTCAGGAAATCGAAGACATTATCCCGGATTCACTTCCGTTTGATGTTGTTTCGGTTGATTTGAGTGAATTCGAAAAATCAGGGAAACTGCAAATAGTGGATTTTGAAACCCGGTATGTTCAGCATATTGAGAAAAACTTCGACCTGGAGGCAATCCGCAAATCGGGCTTGAATTTGGTGTATGATGCCATGTACGGTGCCGGACAAAACGTGATCAGACGTATTTTACCGGATGTTCAATTACTCCATTGCGATTACAACCCGTCTTTCATGGGACAGGCACCTGAACCGATTCAAAAAAATTTGCAGGAATTAGAGCAATACATTCTCTCAAAAGGAAACATTCAATGTGCACTGGCGACGGATGGTGACGCAGATCGCATTGGATTGTACAATGGGAAGGGTGAGTTCATCGACTCGCATCATATCATTTTGCTGCTATTGCATTACTTGGTTTCAAACAAAAGAATGACAGGAAAAGTGGTTACGGCTTTCAGTACAACTCCACGCGTAAAAAAAATGGCGGAATATTACGGCTTGGAATACCAGGTAGTAAAAATCGGATTCAAATACATTGCCGGTATTATGGTGGATGAAGATGTGTTGATCGGAGGAGAAGAATCCGGTGGAATCGCTGTAAAAGGACATATTCCTGAACGCGATGGAATCTGGATGGGCCTGATCATCTGGGAATACATGGCCAAATCCGGTAAGACATTGGATCAGCTGATAGAAGAAGTATACGCGATCGTTGGAAAATTTAAGTTTGAGCGGAATGATTTGCACATTACGGAAGAATTGAAACAATCGATCATTGCGAAATGCAGCAACAATGAATACAAAGCATTCGGGAAATATAAAGTAAGTAAAGTCGGAACTGTTGATGGGTGGAAATTCTTCTTTGACGACGATCGCTGGATGATGATCCGTGCATCAGGAACAGAACCTGTTCTCAGAACATATGCGGAAGCCCCCACATTGGAAGAAGTAAGGGAAATTCTCCAAGTGACCGAACAAACAATCTGTAATTAAAAAACGTCCGCTTTTGGCGGACGTTTTCCGTTTAATGTCTGTGTTCTCTTCCATGCCCGTGGCCGTGATGATAGCCGTTATCGTGATGGTCTTTTACAAGGACGACGTGCTTTTCAGCATAAACGGGCTGAGGTAGGGGAGCGGAGTTGATTTCCAGGTGAAAACTGACATTCGGTTTAGGTCTGCTTTCAACCACCACTCTTGCCTGCGCCGGTTTTACAACACGGTATTCGTAATAAGTTCTTCGATGTTCCGGATTGTAATAGTACGGATGTTTCGAAGCAATCCATAATTCAAATCGTGGTGAATTGGAATAAGTGATCGAAACATATCGGCCCGGAATATAATATACGGGCTTCCAATAAGTCCGTTCCCAAACAAAATAAATATTTTCAACAGGATCGTAGTAAACATTTTGTCTGGGGTAATAATAATACCGGTGTGTTTTCGGAGCTTGCGAAAAAATAGGATGAGCATACAAGTTTCCGGTGATGCTCAACACCAGACAGAGCGAAAAAAGACGGGCTGTAATTCTCATTGAATGCTTCATGACTTAGTGTTTATGATTTGCAAAAAAGTCTGTTCAAGAGTCTTGCCACGATGTGAAAATGGAATGGCAGGTAATGGGTTTGATCGAGAAACAGGCTGTTTAAGAATTATAAATGCAATCACTTGGAATCACATCAACCTGAAATGTTGTTTCAAATTGAACGCTTGTTTTTCAAAATGGGAAGCATTTATTTGGACGGGGTGTCTGTTGAATTGACTATTTTTGGATAACATCAATAGGAACGATAAAATATGGCAGGCTCGGGTTTTGGAACTTTAATTCGTTTAAGCACCTTTGGAGAATCACATGGAAAAGCGATCGGAGGCATCCTGGAAGGAATTCCTGCTGGGTTTACACTTGATTTTGATGAATTACAGAAAGACCTGGATCGAAGAAGACCAGGACAATCCGCCATTGTAACTCAGCGAAAAGAATCCGATAAAGTCCAATTCCTATCCGGAATTTTCGATGGGAAAACGCTGGGGACACCCATTGGGTTCCTGGTTGAAAATGAAGATCAGAGATCAGCAGATTACAGTGAACTGGAAAAGGCTTTCAGACCATCACATGCCGATTTTACGTACCACCAAAAATATGGTGCCAGGGATCATCGCGGAGGAGGGCGTTCTTCTGCCAGAGAAACGGTTTCACGAGTGGTTGCCGGAGCAATCGCAAAACAAATTTTAGCTCAGAAAGGAATCAGGATCGATGCGTTCGTAGACCAGATCGGTTCGCTTCAGTGGACGGGCGAATGGAATTCCGGGCTAAAAGAGCTTAGTGAATCAACCGTTGTACGCGTTCCCTCGTTAGAACTTGCAGGAAAAATGGAAGAACTCATTCGCGAAGTAAGAAAAGAAGGTGACACCATTGGTGGAAGGATCCGCTGCGTGATTGAAGGAGTTCCTGCTGGATTGGGAGAACCCGTTTTTGATAAATTACATGCTGAATTAGGAAAAGCAATGCTATCAATTAATGCAGTGAAAGGTTTTGAGATCGGCTCCGGATTCGATTCCATTACAATGAAAGGATCGGAACACAACGATTTGTTTACATCCGATGGAAAAACGAAAACAAATTATTCCGGTGGTATCCAGGGAGGAATTTCAAATGGAATGCCCATTGATTTCAGAGTAGCATTTAAACCGGTAGCCACTATTATGCAAAGCCAGGAAACGATCAACGAATCATTTGAACCGGTTTCACTGAGCGGAAAAGGAAGACATGATCCCTGTGTTGTTCCGAGAGCAGTTCCGATTGTAGAAGCAATGGCTGCATTGGTGATCTTAGATTACTACTTGATCCAAAACAGTTATCGTCAATGAAACAGGGGCTGGAAAAATTTTTAGCAAAAAAATGGATGATTTTCCTGCTTTTTGCCTCGCTGACCTATGTTTTCGGAACCAAGACTGACCGGAGATACGGTTGGACGAATGAAGAATCACGCGACGCGACTCCCATCGTTTCCGATGGAGCGGGTTATTACGCGTTTCTTCCCAATTGGTTCATTTACGAAGGGACCGATTTTGAATTTATAAAAGAAATCAATGAAAAGTATCCGAAAACAGGCTTTAAAGATAATTTTAGCACACTGAAGAACGGAAAACTTTACTATAAATATTACACCGGAACCGCCCAATGTCTTACGCCCTTTTTTCTTATCGGGCATGCACACGCACAAATGGCAGGAGAGGATGCAGATGGATATAGCTGGCCATATCAATTGTGGTTAAATGTAGGGATGCTTTTTTATGTCATGCTGGGATTTGGTTTTCTATTCCTGCTGCTGAGAAGATTGAAATTAGACTATTTTCCGATTTACCTCACCATTATTGGTTTGGGAATGGCTACAAACCTGTGTTTTTATGTCTATCGCGATATTCCGTATGCTCACGTATTTTCGTTTGCGGTTGTGAACGGAGCCCTTTTGTTCTGGCTAAAATGGATACAGGAAAAAAGAGGGCGTTCATTCCTGATCTTTGCCTTTTTATTTGGTTTAAGTGGGATGATTCGTCCGACCAATGGATTGATTCTGTTTATTTTACCTTTCTTTTTTGAAAATCATTTGGCGTTCGTTGCTGCTATAAAGGGTGTTTTCAATAGAAAGTTCTTAAAAACACTTGTATTTGCAGCCCTTGTATTCAGTCTTCCTATTTTGGTCCAGCTTCTTACCAGTTACGGACAAACCGGAAAATTGCTTCTGAACGCGTATTCGAACGAAGGATTTGACAACTGGAAAGATCCATATATGTTTCAAATTCTGTTCGGTTTCCGGAAAGGAATGTTTATTTATGCACCTTTTTTGCTTTTGATGATTCCGGGATTGATTGTGATGTTCCTGAAATCGCAAAGACGGATGGTGTATGGAATTCTCTTGTTTACGTTAATCTCTGCTTATGTCATTTCTGCCTGGTGGTGCTGGTGGTACGGTGGTGCACTGGGAATGCGCTCAATGATCGATTTTTATGGGATTTTTGCTATCCCGATTGCATTCCTGATCCAGAGGGCATCTGCTTTTTGGAGTATTTTCCTGGTGGTTTTTAGCGCATTCAGTATACACGTTTACCAAGTGTACGAGCGTCAGTATAATTTCAATATCATGCATTATGATTACATGAATTATCCGGTCTGGAAAAAAATATTCCTAAAAGAGGACAAACGGCTTAATTGGGTCTTTTATTCCAAAATTGACACACTTCCGGAGCATATACGGGCAATCACGCCGCCTTTGGGTTTTTCACTGAACAGGAATCCTTTATCGTCTGCTGTTATTTATGGAAGTAAAACACATCCGGTTTCGATGGATAATCTTCCGGAAATGGGCAGAAGATTTAGCAGGAAAGACGATCTTTCATTCGTTGGTGTCCAGGTATCTATGCACGTGTTTTTGAATACTCCGGATGAAAATCCAACTTTGCTGACCCAGTATTTCAAAGGCGACAGTTTATTGGGAGAGAGGGGAACCATGATTGGATGGAGGCCTCAAAATGTGGGTGAATGGGAAAAAATTAAAGTAGATTTTGTTCCTGAATATCGCTGGAAAGAGATTGATTCAATCAGTTGCCGATTGATAACCGGGAAAAACGTTATCCGGTTCAGGGAATTGAAAATTCAATTCTTTGAATATGACCCACTTGAATAAGTGAGTTGAAAAGTTCCGTTTTCCCTGTCGGAAAAAGACTGTTTTTTAACAAAAAGTAGCAGGGAAGAGGCTCCTTTTCTGTCTGGAATTGGTTAAATTCAATGTCATGAAAGGCAAAAGAATAGTCATCATAGGTGGTGGTTTTGCGGGATTGAATCTCGCTCGGAAATTGGCAAAGTCTGATTGTGAAATTGTCCTGGTGGATAAACAGAACCACCACATGTTTCAACCCTTATTTTACCAGGTGGCAAGTGCACGCCTGGAGCCTTCTAATATTTCGTTTCCGTTCAGGGCCATTTTCAAGCGCAGGAAAAATGTGGATTTCCGGTATGCTACGGTAAATCACATTCATCCGGAAAAACAGGTCATCGAAACTTCTATGGGAGACATCGGTTACGATGAACTGATCATTGCAACGGGATGCAAAACAAATTTTTTCGGAGATGCGGATTTGGAAAAGTATACCCTGGCAATGAAAACAACCCAGCAAACCATCCACATCCGGAATACCATCCTTGCCAAGTTTGAAAAGATCATGTTCGTCAACAGTCAAAAGGAAAAAGAGGAACTGATGAACCTGGTGATCGTTGGGGCGGGACCAACAGGAGTGGAGCTTTCAGGTGCTTTTGCAGAAATGAAGAGCAAAGTCCTTCCACACGATTATCCGCACTATGATTTTTCCAAACTGAAGATCACCTTGCTGGAAGGAAGTCCGAATACCCTGAATGCTATGAGCGACAAATCCAGAACATGGTCGAGGAGATATTTGGAAAAAATGGGCGTGGAAGTAAGGACCTCAACAGTTGTTTCTTCATACGATGGTCACAAACTCACATTGAAGAACGGAGAAGTCATTCCAACCCAAACAGTTATTTGGGCTGCTGGTGTTCAGGGAAACGTCCTGCCGGGCTTGGAGAAAGCAACAATGGTCAGAGCACGTTACACCGTTGACAGGTACTCTTTGATTAAAGGTTACGACAATGTGTACGCTATTGGAGATATTTCCTATATGGAAACGGAGAAATATCCGCAAGGGCATCCTCAATTGGCAAATGTAGCGATCAATCAAGGGAAAACACTGGCAAGAAACCTTCGTGCACGCTGGTCGGGAGGAAAAATGACCCCCTTTGAGTACAAAGACAAAGGAACAATGGCAACCGTTGGAAAGCACAAAGCAGTGGTGGAATTGCCGAACTTTAAGTTTCAGGGGTATTTTGCCTGGATGGTGTGGATGGTGCTTCACCTGATGCTCATTCTAAGTATTCGAAATAAAATCGCAGTATTTTTCAATTGGGCCTGGAGGTATGTTACGGGAGATACTTCTTTGCGCCTGATCCTGCGGGACGAACGCGATCGGGAACTGACCCGGAGAAACGATTGATTGTTAACAGATTTTTGAAATAAACGGCTAAAACCGTAGTTTTGGTTCACTCACAATCAAAGCTGCGGTTTGCTGATCAACAAATGTACTTCAAGTCTGCCAGGGTGGATACTTCTTTTTACCTTGTTCCTTCCTCCGATTGTTTTCGGACAATCCGGTATTGGTCAGTTTATGAACTACGGAGTAGAGGATGGCCTGTGCGAAGCCATTTGCAGTGGAATTAGCCAGGATAATCGCGGATTTTACTGGATTTCAACCCGGGGAGGGATCAGCCGGTTCGACGGAACACATTTTAAATCCTACTATCCGAGTGAACTACTCGGGGACAAGCAAGTATTGGACAATTCCAGGGTTTTCTTTGAGATTTCTCCGAATCGGATGTTTGTTACGTTGGGTAACGGACAAGCTTTTATTCTGAATTGCATTTCACAGGAGTTTGTCCCGGTAAAAAGCTTACAGGATCGTTTCTGTATGAACATTAAACGGATGCCGCAGAATCAATTCCTGGTTTCTTCAACCGATACGGTTTTTATCCTGGATGCTTCTTTGAAAGTAGAGGAGTCGATCGTTCCACCCCTGAAACAAAAAGGGTTTGGGATTCACATGGAAATGCTGGACAATTTCAGGTACTTGGTTTCATCACCTAAAGAGTTTTTCATCTTTGATTTTCGTACCCGTCATTTTCAATCTTTTAAGCCGGAATTGCCACAAGACGGATTATTCAATACAGGATATGAGTTGTCATACGTGGATCGCCTTCATAAACGGATCTATTTCCTGAATTTCTTCAAAGGATTAATCGAAACCGATTATCAGGGAAAGCAGTTGTTCAACTGGAATTCTCAAATGCTTCAGAAAGATTTGTGCGGGTTATTGAATCAGATAATTCCGGATCCCGATAACAAACAGATGGTTTGGGTTTCCGGAAATAATGGAATTGCCCATTTGAATTTAATTTCCAGGCAGGCAACGGCATTCAGGCCCGATCCGATCATTCCGTTTTCCCTTGCATGTGGATCGGTAACCGGTTTATTTGTAGATCGCGATCAGAATTTATGGGCAACAACTTATAAAGGCGTTAGTGTATTAAATAAGAACAGTACCCTGATTGATGAATGGGATTTGCAAACAAGCCCGGATGCCCCCCTGATGTCTATGTGCAGGATTTCTGAACATGAATTGCTTGCTGTGAAATTTGGAACCGGCGTTTACCGGATTTCAGATAAGAGTTCCCATTTTGAACCTTTTCATGAGAAGGAATTAAAAGACTCCTGGTTTGTTTTCAGAGACGGAGATCGCCTTGTTCACGGTGGAAGAGGTACGGTACTGAAAATGGTAAATCTGCGTTCAGATCATATAAGTGACTTGACTTTTCTAAAACCCTATTTCAAACAATCCGAGCTGGTTTGCTTGGGATTTGTGAGCAGTACAGGAGATTGGTGGTTCAGTGGAAATATGGGGGGCGGTTTGGTAAGATACAACCCGGTTTCCAAGCAGGTAGTTCACTTCTCAAGAAACCAAAAATCATTTTCGGGTTCCTATTTTACCAGTTGTTCCGAAGCTCCGAATGGAGATATCTGGTTTTCGAGCAATAAAACAATGGTTTTGACACATTGGATAAAAGCAAGTGATCGCTTTGAAGAAATTGACTTTGGGAAGATCTTCGAAAAGCAATATCAAAGTATTATTCAATCGTTGGCTGCTGATATACAGGGAAACATCTGGATCGGATTTGAAGGAACGGGACTGGTGTGTTATCATGTTCAATCCGGAAAAACAGATTTTTATGCCAATAAGCAGGGAATTCCATCCAATTATGTGTATAACCTGGTTTTTGATGACCGGCAACGTTTGTGGGTGGGCACCCGAAAAGGACTTGCATGCCTGGGCACGGATAGGAAGACCGTTCAGTATTTCGGATTAGCGAATGGTTTTCCATCGGAACATTTTGATCAAAGTTCCTGGTTCGATGCAGATGAGGGCAAGCTGTGGATCGCTTCGGATAATTATTTGCTGCGTTTTTTCCCCGATCAACTGCTAAAGACCGAGAACCGCAAACTGCAGATTTTCCTGGATGAATTCCTGGTTTCAAACCAAAAACAGGTGTTGGATAGTGAAAAAATGTATGACTTTCGCCCCGATCAAAACACAATCCAGTTCACATTCTCAACCTTGAACCCATTGGGAAAACAACAAATTGAATACAGTTATTTATTGGAGGGGTCGGATGAGAAATGGATTTCTTTGGGAACGAATTCCAGTGTTATTTTCCCGACTCTTCCTTCCGGAACATATCGATTTCACTTAAGAGCAAAAATTCCGGGAACCAAAAAATGGTCTTACCTGAAAGATCCGGTCCGTTTTGAGATTGCGACTCCCTGGTTCCGCTCCTGGTGGTTCAAAGCAGTGGTTATTTTGGTGAGCGCAATTCTGATCTTCCTGGTTACCCGCATTTATTTCCAGCGAAAGATTGAGAAGCAACGTGCCATTTTGGAAAGGCAGCGAGCTGTGCAAAATGAAAGAGACCGCATTGCATACGACATGCACGATGACCTGGGAAGTGGTTTGACGAAAATTTCTTACCTGAGTAAGGAAGCTATACGGAAAGATGCGAACCGGGCAGAGTTGGATCGTATCAATGAAACATCTGTTGAACTGGTGAAAAATATGAGCGAATTGATCTGGGCCATGAAAGTAGAAAACGATTCGTTGGCCGATTTGATGAGTTATTTGCGCCATTACGCAATGGAATACTTTGAAACCAGTCGGATTGCGGTTCAAATGGAATTGGAAGAATTCGAGGAAGACCGGCAGATATCCGGAGAGATTCGCAGGCAGGTATTTTTGATTTTTAAAGAGGCGCTGCACAACATTGTGAAGCATGCACAAACGGAACGTGTATTGATCAGTATTCGGGTAAAAGAGCGATTATCCATTCGGATAATTGATTACGGAACAGGAATGAAACCCGAAGCAGAAAGAAACCGGAGCGGAAACGGTATGAAGACGATGCTGGAACGCACGCGTCGCCTAAAAGGAAAAATGGAATTGAAGAACAGCGAAAACGGAGTGGAATTGAATTTTGAGATCCCGCTTCAAAATTAGAAATGGATGAATGGGCAATTCCGAAAAAATCAACCGTTTGTTTCATTGTTCCTTCGTTATCAAAATGCGTTATTTGTAGTTACATGATTGGAATTTGCATCATAGAAGACATCGTCGATATCCAACAAGGATTGCGTTCAGTGATTGAAGGCGATGAACGTTTGCAATGGATTCGTTCGTTTGAAACAGCAGAAGAAGCGATTGAATGGATTCCGAAACTGAAACCGGATGTGGTCATTACAGATATCAATCTGCCTGGTAAAAACGGGATAGAATGCGTATTCGAGCTGAAGAATCTGAATCCGGAAATCCAGTTTATCATGTTTACCATCTACGAAGACAATGACCAGGTTTTTGAAGCGCTGAAAGCGGGAGCCACCGGATACATACTCAAAAACACTGCTCCGGAAAAAATTGTGGAAGCCATTCTTGAATTGCACGAAGGTGGAAGCCCTATGTCGCCCAAAATAGCCCGGAAAGTATTACAATCGTTCAGCAAAACAGAAAACCCGGTTTTACAGCTCATTTCCAAACGTGAGCGGGAAGTACTCGATTTATTGAGTAAAGGCTATCTCTATAAAGAAATTGCGGATAAACTGAACATTACATTAAGCACGGTAAAACGTCATTTGAATCACATCTACGAAAAATTGCAGGTCCAAAACAAGACCGAAGCAGTGAATAAGCTTTACGGGAAATAATTCAAATGTTCAAATTGAACACTTAAACTGTTGGAACTTTTTGAACCTTTTCCACCCTTGAACTTTCTTTAAAATGAGCCGAATGGTTGATTGACACACGGCTGTACTCCTCCTAAATTTGTTCAAAACAAAGTTTTATGAAGAGAAAGATAAGAGTAATCAAGTGGGTTGTGTTGCCCCTTACGTTGGTGTTTGTTTCCTGTAAGAAAAATAATCCCGAACCGGAAACACCGACTCCAAATCCAACACCAACACCAACACCTACAAGTTGTAATGTGGTTGAAGTGAGTAATACGATCTCAAGTCCTACAACCTGGACTTCCGGAAATGTCTATGTCATTACAACCTGGATCGATATTGATGCACCGTTGGTAATTGAACCGGGTGTAATTATCAAATTCAAACCTGTTGCCGGTTTACAAGTCTATGCCAAAGTCACGGCAGATGCACCAGCAAACAATCCGATCATTTTTACGTCGTACAAGGACGATAACTATTGCGGAGATAATAACGGAGACGGTACTGCTACTACAGCACTAAAAGGAGATTGGGGATACATCAATATGCGCGGTGATCAACATGGTTCACTTTTCAGATACTGTAAATTCCTGTATGGTGGCGGAGATGGCGGTGGACGTGTAGTTAAAGCAGACTCGGGCACCGGGAATATTCATGATTTCACCTTTGATCACTGCACTTTTGCACATACCTATGGAGGTACAAGCTATTATACGGCTGCTTTTGACGGAGCTCAAATGAAGGATCCATCCGTAAGTATTGTTACCAATAATATTTTCTATGATAACGCAATACCTATTTTAGTAAGTGGTTACTATTCATTGGACGCAAGTAACAGTTACCACAATCCGGACGATGCCAGTCAAATAAATAAATACAATGGTATTGTGGTATATGGTTCCGGGATGGCAAGCACAACCGTAAGTTATAGTGAAACAGAGGTGCCTTATGTTTTGAATGTCGGTGGAAACAATAGTTTGAGTTCAACCGGTAGTGAATTGTTCGTTGTAGGCGCCGGTGTGACTCTCAAATTCAGTTCCGGAGGAGGAATTTCCGGATGGAGTGCAGCTAATTTTAATATTGATCCTTCAGCCGTATTTACATCACTCAGAGACGATGCACATGGAGGTGACACCAATGGAGATGGAAGTTTATCTGCCCCCGCAGCCGGAGATTGGAACGGTTTTAATCGGGGATCGGATGGTTGGTATGCCACCAATGTCTTTTACAGTACACATTAAGAGCCTATAACAGGGAGTGATCAAACTTATCACGTTTAGGTAGCAGCGAGCGGCCGGATTATTGTAAGTGGTCCGGCCGTTTGTTTTATGGATTGATCGGAATCGTGTAATCAATCACTAAATTTTTCAGGTAGCTGCCCGTAATAGTTTCAAGCGAATCAACTGTTCCGTGGATCCGAACGGAATTTCCTTGTACTTGTGCGAAGATCAGAGGATTTATTGCATGATACGGGCCTCCTGTAAATTGACCATTCGTGTAAAGAACCAATATGTTTTTATGATCGACCGATAAATCATTCCATTCAAAAGACGGAGCATTCATATGATTTGCCAGTCGTGTGGCATCAAGTGTAGGCAAACAATTACAGCTGGTATCATAGTCGGAAGGACTGTAGGGTATTCGGAAGAAAAGATCCAGTGTGTAACGTTCTTCACCGTTAGAAATACTTTGCTGTAGATTCTGTCCCTTCAGCCATGTGCGGATCCTGAACGTTTTGTAGTCCATATAATCCAACTCTTCCATTTCAATCCATTCCGGAGAAATGGTTGCTGTATTCAGTGAGAAAGCTTCCCAACCAATCGTTCCTGAATGCCTCAGGTAATTGGCTGGTTGCTGTGTAAGCGGTTTGGGATTATTCTTTTTGCAGGAAATGACTAATAACCCGAAAGACAGCAGAAAAAATAAAGAGATTCTCATCAGGAATGATTTAGAAGTTAACTTATCAGCTAAGATAACTATAAAATGAAGCCACCTGAACAGCTTCTTAGTTTTTGATTACCCGGACCGTTTCTTTGAATTCTTTGGATTGGATAATGATCAGGTACAAACCACTTGACAAGTCATTCAGATCAATCGGTTGACGGAACGTGCCACGTGCCACTTTTCCGGAATGGATTTCGCGGATAAATTTCCCGCTTGTATCATATAAATTGACCTGCATGCGTTCTTTTTCCGGTGCCTGGATTTCTAACGTGGTGTTTTCTACCGCAGGATTAGGAAATGCCAATGCTTTGAATTCCGTTGGGAATGGAACACCGTTTTCATCCAATTCTACATCAGTCGTTTCCTGCAAAAAGCGCATTACAGAAGTGTTTTCTGAAGCATCTCCCAACAGATGAACTTCCGGTTCTACTATTTCAGGCACCTGCGGCGGCATGTCATAAACAACAGGAGCAGGATAAGCCCCCATGATGTAGTTCTCGTATTCTATGAGTTCGGGCGGTGCAAGCGGAGCAATGAATTCCTCTTGCACAGTAACAGGTTCCAACTTATCGGCCTGACCAGAAGCAATATTATAGGCAATTTCCTGCACGGATTGGATTGTTTGTTGGTCTCGTTTATCCTGGCAACTGAAAAGGGTCAAACCAAAGACTATCAACAGAGCAGCGATAAACAATTGTTGCGGATTGCGTCTTTTTTTGGCAAGCCAGAGTTTGAATTCGGCATTTAATTCCTCATCCTGGGTCACAGTCATGCGTACACAAAGTGATTGACCACGAAATTCCAGTAGTGTTAGTTTGATTTCCTGAAGTGATTGATTGCTGAAATCGTATACTTGTTTGGCGCATTTCTGACAAAAAGCTCCTTTTTCCGTTGGATTCATGTTGTTCCAGTTTTCGGAGCAGGGTTTTTCAATTCCAATTTTTTTCATAGCAGCTTCATTTGGATTTCTATTTCAAGTCGGTAACAGGATGAAAACTAAACTCTTTTTCCATACAGGTTCATAAAAAGATTTAAAGTCTCGGTTATCATTGATTAAAATGTATAGGAATCGAATTGAAAAGCATCTAAAATGATAACTTTGGGAACAAATTCGTGAAAACATGATCCAGCGCATACAAACCGTTTATTTTTTAGTAGCAGCATTGTTGGTTGCAAGCACCCTTTTCGGTACCGATTTATTTGCTTATCAGCAGGCAGGAGAATTTCATGCTTCTGCGTATAAATTAGTTCACGGCACTGAAGCAGTGAAAAAAGTAGACTTTTGGATGCTTTCCCTGATCCAGATCATTTTTGCGCTTATGATCATTTTTTCCTTCAAGATGCGTCACCGCCAGATTTTCCTGGGTTGGATTCTTCTGGTCTTAAATATCCTGAGTTCAGGATGGATCGTTTTAGGAGCATATGCAGAACCAATGAATTGCACCGCATGTAAAGACGCAGCAACAGATTTATCATTCGGAATCGTATTCTTTCTGCATGCAGCAGCATTCATTTTTGTGTTCTTGGGAATCCGCGGAGTTCGTAAAGACAAGAAAACGATTGATTCATTGAATAGACTTAGATAATTGATTAAATCACGTAGGAGCGAAAAAATTTTTGCCCCTGCGTTTTACAGATTTTTTCATTCGCAATCGGTATCCCGATAATTATCGGGACGTAATTCGCAATTATAGTACTATCTTTGCAGCTCAAAACAAGCAATTATCATGAATTTTCTTTCCGTTGAAAACCTGACGAAATCCTTTGGAGATCGCGTAATCTTTTCAGACATTACTTTCGGAATTGATCAGGGAGATAAAGTTGCCATTGTGGCAAAAAACGGGAACGGAAAGACGACTTTGTTGCGTTGTTTGATGAACCTGGAACAAATCGATTCCGGCCGGGTTGTTTATCGGAATGACCTGCGTGTTGCTTTTATGCAGCAAACAGAAACGTTGGACGAATCACATACAATCCTGGAAGCGGTTTTCTCACATGACTTGCCTGAACTGCAAATTGTAAAGAAATACAACCAGGCATTGCGCGAAGGAAACGAAGAAGCCATTCATGCCTGTTATGAAGAACTGACTGAATTGAATGCCTGGGATATGGAAGTGAAAGTTAACCAAATCCTTTCCGTTCTAAAGCTGAATGATACAAGTTTATTGGTGGGAAGCCTTTCAGGTGGACAAAAGAAACGGGTGGCACTTGCACAGGTCCTGGTCGCGGAAGCAGACTTTTTGATCCTGGATGAACCAACCAACCACCTGGATTTGGATATGATCGAATGGCTGGAGGAATACCTTTCAAAATCAAAGTCTACGATCTTAATGGTGACACACGACCGTTACTTCCTGGAAGTGGTGTGTGATACGATTTATGAATTGGAAGACAAAACAATCTACAAATACAAAGGAAATTTCTCTTATTACCTGGAGAAAAAAGCAGAACGCCAGGAACAGTTGCAATCGACCATCGATAAGGCAAGAAATACCTTCAAAAAGGAGTTGGATTGGATCCGCAGACAACCGAAAGCGCGTGGAACCAAACAAAAAGCACGAATTGAAAACTTCCAGGACGTCAAAAAAGTTGCCAGTCAGCGCATTGATGAGGACGAGATTGATATCCCGGTGAAAATGGAGCGGTTGGGGTCTAAAATTCTCGAATTGCACAAGATTGGCAAATCCTACGGAGACAAGATCATATTGGACAATTTTTCATACAATTTTCAACGCAAAGAGCGTTTGGGAATCGTAGGTAACAATGGAACAGGAAAATCCACTTTTCTCAATATGATCCAAGGAAGAGAAGAGGTCGATAAAGGGAAAGTGGTAACAGGCGAAACGGTTGTTTTTGGATACTACAGCCAGGACTTGATCAAGGTGGATGAGGATAAAAAAGTGATCGATGTGATTCGTGATATCGCTGAGTTTATTCCTTTGGAAAAAGGCCGGCAACTTTCTGCTGCACAATTCCTGGAGAAATTCCTGTTTCCGCGCCATATGCACTACAATTTCGTACACAAGCTGAGTGGTGGTGAAAAAAGACGTTTGAAATTGATGACCGTTTTGATGGCCAATCCGAATTTCCTGATCCTGGATGAGCCGACGAATGATTTGGATATTTTCGTAATGAGTGTCCTGGAGGATTATTTGAGAACGTTTGAAGGATGTTTGATCGTGGTTTCGCATGACCGTTATTTCATGGATAAAATGGTCGATCACTTGTTTGTTTTTGAAGGCCAGGGAGCTATTAAAGACATTATCGGGAACTACACCGAGTTCAGAAAGCAAACTGCAGTCGACTACAAAAAGGAGAAACAGGCGGATGATAAACCTGTAGAGATTGTTAAGGTAAAACAGATCTCGGAAGAAGCGCCCAAAGAGAAACGCAAACTATCGTTCAAAGAAAAGAGCGAATTCGACCAAATAGAAAAGGATTTGGAGCGTCTGGAGGAAGAAAAAATCAAATGGACTAACGTACTTTCCGATTCAACCGCAAGTACCGAACAATTGATGGAAGCCGGAGAAAAGCTTGGAGCCATTGTTTCGGAAATCGACGAAAAGACCGAACGCTGGATTGAGCTATCCGAATTTGCTTAATAAGTTATCCTGTGATGTTCGAAAGTGTTAAAATAACCACTGAGAACAAAAGCACACAAGAACATTTTTTGTAACATACTGATTCATGACCGGATAAAGGATTTGAATGGTTATTCCTTGTCTCTGCTTTATTTCAATCGGATGTGTGTGTGTTTGATTTAGATAGTTTTTAAAATAATTTTAGACAAGACTAAAAATAGTTTTATATTTGTACAAAATAATTTTTGTGCGATATCTTTTTTTGTTCGGTTTTTTAGGTGGATCATTTGTTACAATAGGACAAAGTTTACCGGTTGATTCCCTGAAGCTGGTTCCGGATTCATTAAAAGAAATTGAGGAAGTAACTGTTACAGGAAGCCGGATTGCTCAATCCAAAAAAAACAGCGTTATTTCTGTTTCAACGCTGGATCAAAAACTTTTCCGCGCTATTTCCGCTTCATCTATTTCCGACGCATTGAAGTTTTCCCCGGGTATTCGTATGGAAACGAATTGTCAGACATGCAATTATACCCAGGTTCGAATGAACGGCTTGGGAGGTTCCTATTCCCAGATTCTGATCAATGGAAGACCCTTGTTTTCTTCCCTCATGGGATTGTACGGTTTGGAACAAATTCCTACCAATATCGTGGACCGCATTGAAATTGTCAATGGCGGAGGTTCTGTTCTGTACGGTTCAAACGCAATTGCCGGAACAATCAATATCATTACCAAACAGCCGGAGCATAACTTTATTGAAGTCTCCGATAAGGTTTCCCTGATCCCGAAAGGGCCTGTTGAACAAGCAATCCAGGTAAACGGTGGATACGTTTCCAAATCCGGGAAAAATGGGTTTTTATTCTCCGGGATGAACAAAATCAGGGATGGGTATGACCGGAACGGAGATGGTTTTACCGAAATTCCGAGGGTAAACAATTCTTTATTGGGAATCAATGCATTTCAAAACATCGGCAGAGCAATCGAATTGCATGCAGACTTTTGGATGTTGCATGAACAACGACAGGGAGGGCAACAATGGAACGAAGATCCGCAACAGGCAGATCAAAGCGAATTCAGGAACCAGATTACCAGCATCGGTCAGTTTTCAGGATCGTGGAAATCCCGAAACAAAAAATGGAATATTCAGGCATATACCGGTTATCAAAAAACGAACAGACACCATTACACCGGTTTGAATCATGCAGAAGCGTGGGGAAAGACGAATAATGTGACCTTACAATCCGGTCTTCAGTTCAGTTTCATCCAACGATTTGGTGAGAAGAACAAATCCACGCTAATTGGTGGTGCAGAACATTATTACGACGCCATTCGCGATGAGATCCGCGGTTATGATTATTTGATCGACCAGGATATTACACAGGTTGCCGGATTTTTGCAGGATCAATTGGATTTGGGAGATAAATGGTCGTTTGTAGCAGGAATTCGAACTACCGGACATTCCAAGGTTCACAATCTCATTGTAACACCAAGAGCAGCAGTTTTGTTTAAACCGAACGGACAGTGGCAATTTCGTCTGTCGTACGGAAATGGGTTCAAAGCACCACAGGTTTTTGAAACCGATATGCACATCGCATTTGCAAATGGTGGAATCTCCCAGATTCGCGTAGATAAAAATTTGAAAAGTGAAAAATCACATGCGTATTCGGCCCAGGTAAATTGGAGCAGAAGAAGAAAAAGAATGCTGTATTCTTCGGAACTGACCCTTTTCCACACGCAATTACTCCATTCGTTTGTCCTGAATGAAATTCCAAGTCCGGACCCAGGTAAAACATTATTGCTGCGAACAAACGGTTCCAATGCAGAAGTGAGTGGACTGAGTGAATCCATCCGTTTGCGCTGGGATAAATACCTGCAGGTTGATTTGAATTTCACTTATCAGGAATCGCGTTTTACGGAAGCACAGCAATGGTCGTTGGAAGTAGAACCGATCAAAGCCTTTTTACGAACGCCAAATGTGTACGGGTCGTCTACAATTTCCATTTTTCCTGAAGGAAGCTGGTCCGGATCAATCAGTTGTGTTTACACCGGAAGGATGCTGGTACCCCATTTTGCCGGAGCGCCGGAATTGGACCACGATATGATCCTGCATACGAAGTCATTTTGGGATGTGGGAGTAAGAGCGGAACGTGCAATCCATATCCACAAGTTTGAGCAGACGGTTCGAATTGGTGTTGGAGTTCAGAATCTATTCGACAGTTACCAAAGCGATTTTGACACTTCCAAATACCGTGATAGTAATTTCATTTACGGACCGCCGAAACCACGAACAGTTTTTGTGGATCTGAAATGGGTGATAGGAGGGAAACACTGATTAAATACGAATCCCGATCACACACACATCATCGACTTGTTCCAGTTCGCCTTTCCAATTCTCAAAAGTTGTTTCCAGGTATTCTTTTTGGTCTTTCATCGGGCGGTCATGGATGGCTAAAATAGAATCCTTGAATTGTTTGTATTTGAATTTCTTCCCGCTCTGACCTCCAAACTGATCGGCATAGCCATCTGTGAAGAGGTAAATGGTTGTTTTTGGCTCTAATACCATGGAGTGCGTATTGAACGGCTTTTCATCTGCATAGGTTCCGATCGGCTGCTTGTCCGGTTTCCATTCAACGATTTCATCGCTTCCAGCCGGAACGATCCACAAAGGGTTGTTTGCACCTGACCAAAGCAGTTCCCTGGTTTTAACATTCAGGCAGCCTAGGCTGATATCCATTCCGTCCTTTACATTTTCCACACTTTTGTTGAAGGTAGAAATGACCAGTTCACGTGTTTTGTCGAGGATTTTCCCCGGTTCTACCAGGTTGAATTCCAAAACTGACCGATTGAGAGCATTGCAGCAGATCACGCTGACCATTGCGCCCGGAACGCCGTGTCCGGTACAATCGGCCGCAGCAAAGAACAAGTATTCTTCCGCTCCGGTATCGTTTACAACGGTGTGTTTCTCCAGCCAGTAAAAATCACCGGCCACAATGTCTTTTGGCTTGTAGAGAATGAAACTTTCAGGAAGCGTTTGGTGCCAGTAATCTACGGCCGGTAAAATAGCGTCCTGCAGGCGCTTTGCATAGGTGATCGAATCCAGGATTTCCCGGTTTTTGAATTCCAGTGCGTCTTTTTGTTCTTCCACCAGTTTTTTTTGTTCCAGGATAATCTTATTTGCCTTGTTCTTCTGCTTCAAAGAACGGAACAAGAGGAATCCAAGTCCTATGAAAACAATCATGCTTCCTGCGAAAGAATATTTCTGAATTTTTTCACTTTTGAGTTGTTCTTCCTGGTTTTTTATGCGGATCTGGTTCTTTTCGCTCTCGTATTTTTTGCTCAGTTCCGAAAGTTGATGTGCATTTTCCAGGGAAAAAATCGAATCTTTGATATCAATATACGTTTTCAAAATACCAAAGGCCGCAAGATCATTCCCCATGGCGTGATGCAGGTTTGCCAAATGCATGTGGGTAGCCATCACGTTCGCGTTGTATATATTGTTGGCATTTTTAATACTTGCTTCGATAAGAGGTAAGGCCTTCGAATATTGTTTTTGATGATAATATGCCAGACCTAAATTATCTGTCCACGTAGTTCCGCGTGAAGAAGATCCCATGATTGCAATGGCTTTTTCATAATATTCGATTGCTTTTTCATAATTCTTCTGCTTCATGAAAATATTGGCATAATTCCCGTAAACGTTCGGATCAACGGTGCCGAGCTGATTCATGATCTGCATTGCTTTTTTGATATAAACTGTCGCGGAGTCCAACTCATCTTCAAATTCATAGCAGATACTCATGTTTTGGTAAATAAGCAGCTGTCCCGGGAGAAAATTATTTTGGATGAAGACCTTGTTGGAAGTCCGGAATTTTTCGATGGCTTCGTCGTTGCGTTTCAGATCTCGGTAAAGCATTCCGATATTGGCCTCACTTTTTGCAACTCCCATTTCGTCGTGAGCCTTTTTGTAATAGCGAATAGCGCGTTGGTAGCTTTCTACAGACTTGGAAATGTTTCCCGCTTCGTCCATTAAAATGCCTAGGTTCTTATATGCGAGTGCTGTTCCGGGATTATAGTTCAGTTTCTTTGAAAGCTTGAGGGTCTCCTTGACCAATTTTTCCATCTGTTTCGGATGAGAATATTTGTAATCCCAAAAGATGTTGTTTTGAAGAATTACTTTATTGGTATCGTCCTTCATTTGGGAACTGACGTTCAGCAGGGAGTCTAGTCTGTTTTCTGTCTGTGAAAAGGAGAATAGGTGAAATAACGTGAAAAGTATCGCAGGAATGAGCCGGTCTTGTTTCATAAGTTGGTAATGCTATAAAGTAAATCGAACTAAAATTAATAAAATAGTCTTCAATGGGTTTCCATTTCCTTTTTTGATAGAAAGTTTCCTATGAGCAGTCTAAATGGGCGATATTTCTTACTTTTAAGCTAAAAACATGTGCTTCCGAATCATTTGCTTATTGTTTGTTTTTCATTCTTCTTCGCTCTTTTCTCAGGTTTCTGATTCTGAAATGGCGGCATTAAAGGCTAAATGGCGCGTTGATCTCCGAGCGAAAGGACACGAACTGGCCATGAAGTATTCCGTAGAGGAGGGAGCAAGCGAGTTTTCAGATTCCATTCAGCGGAGCTTTTTGGAAGATACATTTGTAGTTGAGAACTTGTTGATCAGGCAATTGCAAAAAGAACCGACCACGCTTGGCATCAATAAGGCCAACCTGGCTTGTGCCTCCGAATATGAGAAACTGGTAGATAATTATTATGCAGTTCTTCTCACCAAAATGAAAGAAGAAGACAAAGAATTGGTGATTTCCTGGCATCGGGCCCGTAGGTCTCTCCTGGAAGAAGAACGCAGGTTAATCGGAAAACTGATGCAGGAAGAATACAGCGGTGGCGGAAGTATTCAATCCATAACATACACACAACGTTTAATGAAAGCACAAAAAGACCACTTGTTGGCATTAGTAGATTTCCTGATACATTTAATTTAATATAAATGAAAAACAGACTGCTTGTTTTCCTTTTTCCGGCCCTTATTTCCTATTCTTATTCGCAGCTGCAGCCCGGATACGATAAAGAAGAAGCCGCAGAATTGTTGAAGGTCAATTTTCGTTTTGCAGATACTTCTTTCTGGGATTCCATGCCGGCACCCAAGCGATTTGAGTTCAAGTACCGTTCCAATGTGCTGGGGTTTGACAATAAATGGGATTATTGGGAAGATCGGGCTGGTGTAGGTGTATTGTCTTTGCGCGGTACAACCGGAACATTTGCCAGTTGGGGAGCGAATTTCTATGCAGGAATGGTCCCGGCGAAGGGATGGATCAAAATCAGTGAAAAAGACACGTTCTATTACGAATTATCGAAAGACCCAAAGGCCTTGGTACACGTTGGCTGGACTACAGCATTGGGATGTATCTGGAAGGACATGGATTCTCTGCTCTTTGCCAAGATAGACCAGGGGAAGAAGGAATTTTACATTACCGGCCACAGCCAGGGAGGAGCATTGGCTTATTTACTAACGGCTCACCTGTTGATTATGAAAGAAAATGGAATTATTCCGGCAGATGTGCAGTTCAAAACGTATTGCAGTGCTGCACCTAAACCAGGGAACTTGTATTTTGCTTACTATTATGAGAAAATGACCCAGAATGGTTGGGCATTCAATACGGTAAACGCCTTGGACTGGGTTCCCGAATCACCCTTTTCTATTCAGACCGTGAATGATTTTAGCGCAATTAACCCCTTTCAGGATGCCAAAAAAGCAATCAGGAAATTACCTTTTTTCCCAAGACTGGTTGTCCGGAATATGTACAATAAAATGAATCGTCCTTCCAAAAAATCCCAAAGGCGTTTTGAAAAGTATCTGGGAAATAAGTTAGGAAAATTAATGACCAAAAACCTGGATGGGTTTGAACCTCCGGAACTGGCTCATTCAGCAGATTTTACGCGTTGTGGGAACTACATTATTCTTTATCCGGATGTCGAATATTATACCCGGTTTCCACAGGATCCGAAAGAAAAGTTTATGAACCATATGCTGGATCCTTATTTACTTTTGTTGGAAAAGTTATCGAAATAATGTTATATTTGAGTAGCACGATTATATGGCACCGATGCTATTGATATTACCGATGAAACCGCTTTTTACGAAAAGAAATTACTAATCTGTTTTTTGCATTCAGTATGAATTGATTCCTTGGATAAGGATTGGATTCTGATTGGTTTATTGCTCAGGACTTTTCTGAGGAAGGATGTACGTATTGAATTGAATTCAAATTAAAAAGAGTATGAAGGAATATTATCGATTTTCAGAGACCCAAAAATTCAGGCAATGGTGGTTGTGGTTTCTTTTCGCGGGTATTAAAGGGATAATGGGATTTTTTATCGTCACGCAAGTATTCTTCGGAACACCATTAGGAAACAGTATGGTTGATAATGCGATGTTATTGATCGGGTTTTTATTCATGCTCATTCTTTCCTTCTTATTTTTTATCATGAAATTGGAGACACGGATTTCAGATGCGGGGATTGCTGTCAGATTTTATCCGATCCAGCTGAAGTTCAGAAACTACCGTTGGGAAGATCTGGATGAGGTTTATCTTCGGGAATATGCTCCCTTGGCAGAATACGGAGGATGGGGAATTCGCTACAGTTTGGCGGGTAAAGGTAAAGCCCTGAACGTATCTGGTAGAATGGGATTGCAGTTGGTTTTTAAAAACGGAAAAAGGCTGCTGATCGGAACGAAAAAACCGGAAGATATCATGCAGGTTTTGTCTGTTATGGGAAAATAAACTATCCGATTTTCACCTGTGGACCAAGAAACTTGGAGTCCACACCGAATAGAATATCCCAAAACACTTTCATCCGGGCAAAACGTTCGCGGACCTTCGTTTTAAAGCCATTCATTTTGGCAACATCTTTTGCATTGTAGCCATAGACCGTCATACCAAAATGCTCACCCAAATAAATGGCGCGTTCGTTGTGAAAACGCTGGGATACGACAATGACTTCTTTTTGATTAAATACTTTGAGGGCGCGTTCCATGGAGTCAAGCGTTCTGAAACCGGCGTAATCCAAGTAAATCCTTTTTGCGGGAATCCCGGCTGCAATCAAGGCGTTTTTCATATCGGTCGGTTCATCATAGGTAGTGGTGCCGTTGTCTCCGCTCACGAGAATATACTGAACCTTTCCGGCACGATATAATTCAACGGCAGCTTTTATCCTGTACGAAAAATAGAGGTTGTCGTTTCCATGTTTGAGTAAGCGTGATGTTCCGAGAACAAGGGCAACTTTCACTTCCGGGCAATCGCTTACCTGGTCGAATACTTTTCCTTCCGCATTTGATTCGATAGCCCAATTGGCGCCAAAGAACCAGAGTAATCCGAAAATGAAAGAAAAAAGAAAGGATCGTTTAATGATTTTGGACCAGTTACGTTTGCGTTTCATGCTGTTTGATTTGTGAGGATAAAAGTAGTATAGAAAGTGAGATTTGATAGTAGTGTTGTGTGAATTTTTTAGGCGGATTTTTGGGGGTGTTGTAAGTAAGTTAGCATGTTTACTAACTTGCTCATTTTTTTTATCTAAGTATTTTATTTTCAATAGATAATGCTGTTAATCTTAGCAAATCTGCTAAATCACTGTCAATTTGAATGCTGCGACAGAAAATGAACGCATTCGTTCACAAGGTTCTGAACCCATAAAAAAGCGGGAATCTGCCTTGGCAAATCCCCGCTTTTTACACCTAAAACTAAACTACTGCTTTTACTTATGATTTTGCATCAATTTCTTCTTCCTGAGAAATTGGTTTTCTAAATACTATTTTCCCATCAAAAATATCCATTACAACTGTCAGGGAAGTGTCTAATGTTCCTGACAACAATGCTTTGGATAATTCATTCAGTACTTGCTTCTGGATGACTCTTTTTACAGGTCTTGCTCCAAAATGAGGGTCATAACCGGCCTCAACCAAATGAGTTTTTGCATCTTCAGTTATGTGCATTTTGATCCCTTTTTCAAGCAGCATATCTTTCAAATGGTTCAATTGTAATTGGACGATTTGTCTCACATAACGCTTGTTCAGCGGAGTAAAGATGATTGTTTCATCAATCCGGTTCAAAAACTCAGGGCGAATGGTTTGTCTCAACAATTCCAAAACTTTGAATTTTGCTTTTTCCATCGCCTCATGCAGGTTTTCTTCTTTCACTCCTTCAAAACTTTCCTGGATCAAATGAGACCCCATGTTAGAAGTCATAATGATAATCGTGTTTTTGAAATTCACGGTTCTTCCCTTGTTATCGGTCAAACGTCCGTCGTCCAACACTTGTAATAAGATATTGAATACGTCCGGATGCGCTTTCTCAATTTCATCCAGCAAAACGATGGAATAAGGTCTTCGGCGAACTGCTTCCGTTAATTGTCCGCCTTCGTCGTAACCGACATATCCCGGAGGCGCTCCTACCAAACGGCTTACACTGTGTTTTTCCTGGTATTCGGACATGTCAATTCGCGTCATGGCATTTTCGTCATTGAACAGGAAATCTGCTAATGCTTTTGCCAATTCCGTTTTACCAACTCCTGTCGGACCTAAGAAAATGAATGAACCGATCGGTTTACGCATATCCTGCAATCCGGCCCTGCTTCTTCGCACAGCATCCGATAAGGCTTCAATGGCCTCTTCCTGGCCAACTACCCGTTTTCCAAGCTCATCTTCCAACCGAAGTAATTTGGAAACTTCACTTTCAACCATTTTAGAAACCGGAATACCCGTCCATTTGGAAACCACATCGGCAATTTCCTGAGCATCGACTTCTTCTTTGATCAGTTTGGAATTTGCCTGTAATTCCATCAGTTTTTTCTTCGCTTCCTCCAGTTGGATCTCCGCTTCTTTGATTCTTCCGTAGCGAATTTCCGCCACTTTTCCATAATCTCCTGAACGTTCTGCCTGATCGGCTTCCAATTTCAGGTTTTCAATCATTTCCTTTGTTTTCTGAACACCTTCAACGATATCTTTTTCTGCTTGCCATTTTGCATTGAATGCATTGCGTTGTTCTTCCAGTGAGGCCAATTCCTTTCCCAGAGTTTCCAGTTTCTTCGTATCGTTTTCGCGTTTGATTGCCTCACGTTCAATTTCGAGCTGCATAATCCGACGTTCCAATTCATCCAGTTCCTCCGGTTTTGAATTGATCTCCATCCGAAGTTTGGAAGCCGCTTCGTCGATCAGGTCGATTGCCTTATCCGGCAAATGACGTTCGGTAATATAGCGCTGGGACAATTCAACAGCAGCAATGATCGCAGCATCTTTGATCAGCACTTTGTGATGATTTTCGTATTTCTCCTTGATACCACGCAAAATGGAAATGGCATCTTCGGTATCCGGTTCATCTACGAAAACCGGTTGGAATCGACGCACCAAGGCTTTGTCTTTCTCAAAGTACTTCTGGTATTCGTTCAAGGTTGTAGCACCGACAGCTCTTAATTCACCTCTGGCTAATGCAGGTTTTAAAATGTTCGCTGCATCCATAGCGCCTTCGCCACCGCCTGCCCCGACCAGGGTGTGAATTTCGTCAATAAACAGGATGATTTCTCCATCAGCACTTGTAACTTCTTTTACAACGGATTTCAAACGTTCCTCGAATTCTCCCTTGTATTTTGCTCCCGCAACTAGCGCACCCATGTCCAGGCTGTATACAATTTTTGATTTCAGGTTTTCAGGAACGTCTCCATCAATAATCCGGTGTGCAATCCCTTCTGCAATGGCTGTTTTACCAACTCCAGGTTCACCGATCAGGATCGGGTTGTTCTTCGTTCTTCTTGTCAGAATCTGAAGTACCCGTCGAATTTCATCGTCCCGGCCGATAACCGGGTCTAATTTCCCTTCCTTAGCCAGTTCATTCAGGTTCTTTGCATATTTTTCAAGCGATTTGTAAGTTCCTTCCTGTTGATTGGAAGTAATTTTTTCTCCGTTTCTTAAGTCCATAATATCTTTTATAACCTTTTTCTTGTCCAGTTTTGCATCGCGCAGCAATTGCCCGATCTGATCTTTTGCATCAATCAGGGCCAGGAAAAGCATTTCGACAGTAGCATACTCATCTCCATGTTCCTTGGCCAATTTTAATGCCAGCTGAAGTGTTTCCTGTGCTTTGGGGGAAAGGTATATTTGTCCGCCGGAAACTTTACTCTGGCTTTCAAGAATCCGGTCCAGGGCAAGTTCGATGTTCTTCGGATTGACTTGTGATTGTTTGAGTAAATAAGGAATCACATCTGCGTCTTTGAGGAAAATTCCCTTCAGCAAGTGCGCATTCTCGATAGCCTGATGCCCTTCTGTTTGAGCATACTCCTGAGCTGCCTGAATGACTTCTTGTGTTTTTATAGTAAATTGATTGCTATCCATTTTTTTTGTATTTGATTTCTTTTTGTCAAATCACGAACCAAATCTCATTTTGGAAGAATTTCAAGACAAAAAGACAGTTTTAGAAAATTCAAACCGACAAAATGACGTGATTCGGTTGTGTGAGATGATCGTTATAAATAGTAATTTAGCCAAAAATTGCAGGAATGTCTAAAATCAAAAAAACTTACAAAAAACTCTATCCTTATTTCGTGGATGTGTGGCAATACATCGCCATTATTGTGATTTTTATTATTGCAGCTATATTCTTTTTATAGCCTTACCGCAAATGCTTCATCAAAGCAAAGAGCTCGTTGAAAAAAGGTGCTGCTTTGTCTGTCTTGTCAATCCAACAGAATCCTTATTTTTGTTCAAAAGTTAAAAGCGTTGGAAAATCAACTTGAATTATCAATTGTCGTCCCTTTATTCAATGAAGTAGAGTCTTTGCCTGAACTGCACGCATGGATTAAGCGTGTATTGAACGAGCATAACTTATCTTACGAAGTCATTTTTGTGGATGATGGAAGTAAGGATGGTTCCTGGAAAGTCATTGAATCTTTGAAGTCAATTGACCCGAATGTAAGAGGGATTAAGTTTCAGCGTAATTATGGTAAATCTGCCGCGTTGCATACCGGCTTTCAGGCCGCTGAAGGGAAAGTGGTGGTCACCATGGATGCGGACTTACAAGATTCTCCGGATGAACTTCCCGAATTACACCGAATGATTGCGGAAGAGGACTACGATGTGGTTTCCGGATGGAAGAAAAAACGTTATGACCCGGTAACAAAAACAGTTCCTACAAAATTGTATAACTGGGCGGCCAGAAGAATGACGGGAATTAATCTGCACGATTTCAATTGCGGATTAAAGGCTTATAAAAATGCGGTCGTTAAAAGCATCGAGCTCTATGGTGACATGCATCGCTATATTCCACCCCTGGCTAAATTTGCCGGTTTCAATAAAATCGGTGAAAAGGTAGTGATCCATCAGGCCAGAAAATACGGGACTACCAAGTTTGGACTGAACCGCTTTTTGAATGGTCCGCTTGATCTCATGACAGTGGTTTTCATGGGGAAATTCGGTAAAAAGCCGATGCATTTTTTTGGAGCAATGGGTTCTTTACTTTTTATCATTGGGTTTGGAATTGCTGCCTACCTGGCGATCGATAAACTTTTTGTTCACTCAACGGCGATCAAATTGGCCGAACGTACGGAGTTTTTTGTGGGGCTGGCGGCAATGATCATGGGGGTTCAGTTCTTCCTTGCGGGTTTCCTGGCTGAATTGGTAGGGCGAAATTCCTCAACGCGAAACCATTACCTGATCGAAACTGAAATCTGATAGTTCCATGAAAAACTGGCAGGTGGATGGATCGTGGACGCTTTTTCTGGATAGGGACGGAGTAATCAACGTGCGTATCATGGATGACTATGTCAAACAGAAAGATGAATTTATACTACTTCCGGGAGTTGCAAAATCTATTTCAAAAGCGAATAAATTGTTTTCGTACGTTTTTGTGGTAACAAACCAGCAAGGAATCGGGAAAGGATTGATGACGGAACGTAACCTTTCGGATATTCATGATTATTGTAGTGAATTACTCGACGCTGAAAACGGGCACATCGATCGCTATTATTTCGCTCCCGCCTTAGCTTCCGATAATTCAGATTTACGAAAACCGGGTTCCGGAATGGCACTTTTGGCGAAACAGGAATTCCCATCGATTGATTTTCACAAATCGATCATGGTGGGGGATTCGGATTCGGATATCGAATTTGGCAAGGAACTTGGAATGAAAACGGTGTTTATCAGACATGACGATGTCTCTGAACATAAAACAGCTGATTTAACATGTGATTCACTTGAATCGTTTATAAATTTATTGGACTATGATAACAAGGATCATTTTTAGTGCGTTGTTTTTGGTAAGCTCACCTCTCTGGGCACAAACAGTCAATCAAAAAGACACCCAGGGCAGAAAGCAGGGAGCCTGGCAGAAAACCTACCCAAAGTCACGCGCTTTTGAATATAAAGGACAATTTAAAGACGATAAACCTGTAGGCACGTTCACCTATTATTACCCTTCCACAAAAGTGAAAGCGGTGGTGAAGCACGATGAGAAAACCGGTCGCTCCACTTCAGTCATGTATCATGAGAACGGATTGGTGATGGCAAAAGGAATTTTCAGAAACCAGGAAAAAGACAGTGTTTGGGAATATTATGGCCCATCGGGAAGATTGAGTACGAAAGAAACCTATTTAAAAGGAAAGTTGAACGGAAACCAAACAATCTATTATGTTTTTGAGGATCCGAGTGACAAACGCGTCGTTGTTGCCAAAATAACACCTTATAAAATGGGAGTTGTTCACGGAGATGTGATCGAATATTTTGACACAGGAGTCATCAAAAGTAAGGTAACTTATGTTAACGGCAAAAAAGAAGGAGTTGCAGTAATCAACCACCCTAACGGAAAAGTGATGATCACCGAGCGTTACAAAGGAGGAATCCAGCACGGATGGCAATCTGCTCATGATCAATCCGGGAAGGAAACCGGGAAACAATATTACCGCTACGGAAAACGGATTGAAGGGAAGGAGCTGGAGAAATACCTCAAACAATTGAAAGATAAAGGAATCAATCCGAACGGTTAATTCTTCAATCAAACATCCTTTTTAAACAAATCAGCAACGTGAATCTCCTTTTTTTTGTAATTTCATTCTGTGATTAAGAAACTCGGAACCATAACAATAGCTGTTTCATGTCTGCTTGTTTTTCTGACGGCAAATTCGTGTAAGAAAAACGAGGAATTCGATATGTACTACGACTATTTCCCTCTGAATGAAGGGCATTACGTTATTTATTCTGCTCATGAAGTCTTTGTGGACCAGCAGGTGAACCTGAGAGATACATTCGATTACTTTATCAAAACCGTTGTCGGGGATACGATTACCGATAATTCGGGTCGAATTGCCAGGCAATTTGAACGTTATTACAGTGCTGCTCCAAATGGTCCTTGGATGATTCACGATATCTGGACGGCGATTATTGACAATGGAAGGGCCGAATTGGTCGAAGAAAACAACCGGACCATTAAGTTGGTCTTCGCACCCAGTGAAGATGACGAATGGGACATGAATGCCTACAATACTTTGGATCCGCTAAATTGTTATTATTCCGGTATTCACGAAGCGTATGCTTTGGGAAATAATACTTTTCCATCTACCGTAACGGTTGAGCAGGAAGAATTCAATTCTTACATCGACTCCCGCCGAAAATTTGAAGTTTATGCCAGGGGAATTGGCATGGTACATAAGTATTTTAAAGATTTCATCATAAATAATGGCAATCCCGATAATATCAAGAAAGGACATTTATTGGAAATGCGGCTCGTGTCTTCCGGAAATTAAGCAACCCGGTTCATAAATTAATTTTATTTTTGTCCGTAAGCAAGATCTGTGAAAATTTCTGCAAGCGATCTTAAGCCGGCAGAGGCAATAAGTATAATTCAATGAAAATAGCTTTTCTTTCAACCTTTTATCCCTTCAGAGGAGGTATTGCACAATTTAATGCAAGCATTTACAGGGTTTTTGAGAAAGAGCATTCCGTGAAGGCCTTTACCTTTAAAAGGCAGTACCCCAATTTCCTGTTTCCCGGTGAAACGCAATATGTAACGGAGAAAGACCAAGTCGATAGAATTCCGGCGATCCCGGTGCTGGACACGATTAATCCCGTTAGTTACCTGAAAACGGCCAGGCTAATCCGGAAATTCGGACCCGATGTGTTGATCCTGAGGTATTGGATGACATTTTTTGCTCCGTCACTTGGTATGGTTGCAAAGAAGTTGAAAAAGGAGACAAAAATTATCTGCATCCTGGACAACCTGATCCCGCACGAAAAACGTTTCTTTGACACGGCATTTAACCGGTTTTACCTCAAACAGATTGATGGATTTGTAGTCATGTCGGATAGTGTCTTGAACGATTTGCTTTCGGCTAAACCCCATGCAAAATACATCCGTATCGATCACCCGCTTTACGATCATTTCGGTGAAAAAAAAACAAAGGAAGAAGCATGCCGGGAATTAAAACTGGATCCTGCGAAGAAATACGCCCTTTTTTTTGGATTTATCCGTGAATACAAAGGACTGGACTTACTGATAGACGCATTTAAAACGGTTGATCCTTCCATTGAATTGATTATTGCAGGAGAAGTATACGGCAGTTTTGACAAGTATCGGAAACAGTTGCAGGATCCGGCTATTTCGGGGCGTGTTCATGTGTTCAATAATTATATTTCAGATGCGGAGGTAACCCATTTTTTCTCTGCGGCAGAAGTATGTGTGTTGCCTTACAGAAGTGCTACTCAAAGTGGGATCACAGCCATTTCCTATCATTTTGATCTTCCGATTATCGCAACGGATGTAGGAGGACTGAAGGAAACCATTGAAGACGGGGTGACGGGAATGATCGTGAAAGAGATTACCGGTCAGGCCATTTCGGATGCAATCAATACCTATTTTCTGGGAAATTCGAAAGAATCTTATTTTGAAGCAATTCAGAATTATAAAAGAGCTAATTCCTGGGAGGCCTTTTCAGATAAAGTACTCGATTTTATTGAAGATTTGAAATAAAGACTAAAGATTTAGCTCAGTTCAAAAGCTGTTTTTGCTCGGAATCGGGATTTTTTTTCCACAGGTTTAATCAATCATGGCAATTTTTATCCTAAAGTGTATATATTTGCGACCTTAAAATACAATCAATCAAAATGCGTAATAAAGGATTTTTCTGGTTTTTAACTATTTTGCTTACTGCGGTATGTGTGTATCAACTATCATTTACCTGGGTGGCAATCGGTGTTGAAAACGATGCTGAACGTGAGGCACTGGGACTAGTTGAAGAGTTAAAAGAAAAAGCAGCTGCCAATGACAGCAATAAAGTTGCTTTATCGAATGGAACAGTCATCGATTTCAATAAGCCCGAGGCGTTTGAACTTGCTAAAGCTGCAATGATCAACCAGGTGTTGACTGAAAAAGCGGAAAAAGCTGTTTATCCGATTATCGGATCTAAATTCAAAGATGTTAAAGCACGTTCTTTGGCTTTTGGTTTGGACCTGGTAGGTGGTATGAGTGTGACAATGGAAATCGATGTTCCGAAATTTGTTCAATCATATGCGCGTAACTCGAGAGATTTGAAGTTCAAGGTTCCTTTTGATGAGGCTTACCGAATCCATACAACAAAAGGGGGAGACTTCATTGACTTGTTCATGGAGCAATTTGAAAACAGAAACGGATCGGAAAAATTGGTTCGTCAGTTGAATATTTCCGAAGTAAAAGAATTGTCTTACAACTCTTCCAATGAAGAAGTAGCTTCTTATTTTCATGATAAGATTGCAAGCTCCATGGATGGGGTGGAACAGATTATGAGTAAGCGTATCAACCAGTTTGGTGTTGCGCAACCGAATATTCAAAAAGAATCCCGCAAGAATCGTTTATACATTGAACTTCCGGGAGTTCAGGACGAAGCAACAGTAGCAGCAAAATTGGTTTCTACTGCGAATCTGGAGTTCTACGAAACATACGTGTTGGGAGACGCCGGGATCCAGGTTGGATTATCCAATGCAAATGTATTGTCGAGAAGCCCGGAGATCAAGAAAACGTTAGCCGATACAACGAATGTTTCCGATTCAACTAAAGCAGATTCTGCAAAGGTTGCTCCGATCAAGTCACTTTCTTCAAAGCCGTTGGCGGGAGCTAGAAAACCATTATTCGATTACTTAAAAGTAGAGCCGGGAATGGGGCTTGGAATGGCGAATGCGGAAGACAGGGACGAAGTGGACGAAATCCTGAAGCGTTCCGATATCATGGCGTTATTCCCGCAAGATTTAAGATTCATGTGGTCAGCAAACCTGGAAGAAGGTGCTGAAGGTAAAAAAGGATATGTATTGTATGCTGTAAGAATTCCGGAAGGAGGAAAAGCAATGGTTGGAGGTGAAGACGTTCGTTCTGCCGTAAGATCATTCAATCAGCAAAACCTTCAAACGACAGTAAGTGTAACGATGTCAATTGACGGAACTCAGAAATGGGCTCAAATGACAGAAAGAAACGTGGGACGTTCAGTTGCAATTACAATGGATAATGTGGTTTATTCCGCACCGGTTGTAAACGAGCCAATCAAAGGAGGAAGCACGGAAATTTCCGGTAATTTCAGTATTGCTGAGGCAGATGACTTATCCGGATTATTGAATGGAGGATCACTTCCAGCACCATGTGTAATCAAACAACAAACAAAAGTAGGACCGACAATCGGTAAGGAAAACTCTGAAGCTGGATTGATTTCATTTGCTTTTGCTTTCCTTGCGGTATTTATCTACATGTATTTCTATTACGGAAAAGGAGGTTTGGTCGCAAACATTGCATTGGCTGTAAACGTGGTTCTTATCTTCGGATGTTTGGCTTCTTTCGGAGCGGTATTGACATTAGCAGGTATTGCCGGTATCGTATTAACAATTGGTACGGCGGTCGATGCGAACATCCTGATCTTTGAACGTATCAAAGAAGAAAATACTCATGGGAAATCTGCGGAAGAAGCGGTGAATATCGGTTTTATTAAAGCTTTGCCTTCCATTATTGATGCGAACGTTACGCATTTATTGGTAGCAATGATTCTAAAGATTTTCGGAACAGGTGAGATCGAATCTTTCGCGACTACATTGATCGTAGGTATTTTCACTTCGGTTTTCTCCGCAATTATTATTTCCAAACTGATCATTACTTCTTCTTTGGAAAAAGGGAAAAAGGTTTCATTCAGTACGAAGTATACTCATAACATGTTCTCAAACTTCCATTTTGACTGGATCGGTAAGAGAAAGTACTTCTATATTTTCTCGATCTCGGTGACTATCCTGGGAATTGCAGCAATGGCTACAAGAGGATTGAAACAAAGTGTTGAATTTACAGGGGGTAGAACATTCGGTGTGAAAATGGAGAAGCCTGCAGATATTGAAACAGTAAGAAAGGCAATGGAATCTGTTTTCATTGAGAAAAACGGTGAAAAATCGAATGTGGAGATCAAAACCAAATCGAATGCTTACAACGTAGAGATTACAACAAACTACTTATTGGCTGATGCATCTGCTACTTCTAAAGTGGAAGATAAAATGAAAGAAGGATTTGAAACGATCAAAGAAAAGACCGGAGGTATTACTGTAACGGACACCCGTTCGATTTCAGCTTCGGTTTCTGAAGAAATGTGGTCTTCTGCGACACTTTCCATTACCTTGGCTTTGATTGCGATCTTTGCTTATATCTTCATCCGCTTCGGTCAATGGCAGTATTCATTGGGTGCAATCTTAGGATTGGCACATGACGTATTGTTCGTACTTTCTATATTCTCGCTGCTTCATGGAATTTTACCATTCAGCCTGGATGTGAACCAGGCGTTTATCGCGGCGATCCTGACAGTAATCGGTTACTCGATGAACGATACGGTGATTGTATTTGACCGTATTCGGGAAAACTTGAATTTTGACAAGAATCAACACGAAGCGAAACAGGTAATCAACGAAGCATTGAATAAAACTTTGAGTCGTACCTTCAATACATCCATGATCTTGTTTGTCGTATTGTTGATCATGTTCATCTTCGGAGGACCGGCAATTAAAGGATTCTTATTTGCATTATTGGTTGGTGTTGTAATCGGAACATACTCTTCTTTGTGTGTTGCTACACCAATTTTGGTTGACTTTACGAGATCATTTAAGATCAAGAGTAAGAAATAAACAGACTTAACTAATTGAGAGCGGCCCTTCAGTAGATGGGTCGTTTTTTTATGCTGTTTTTTACAACCTTTCAAAAAAAGTTCAATCAAGAAAGAAAGGGTTCAACCGGTCGAAGGATTCAATGTTTAACTTTTGAACCGTTTGAACATGAAGTAAAAACACACGCCATGATAGTAATCATTTCACTTGTCCTCGCATTATTGGTCGGGAATATTTTGATTCAAAGAAAAGATTGAAGGATGGTTATCCTCCGAAAGGAATTTTGACAGTTTCGCTGTTTTTTCTTAGGTAATAGCGCAGAATTGTTCGGGCATCTTTGTCTTCGGGATGCAACTCGATAAAACGGAGCCAATTTCGGTGAGCTTGTTTCAATGTGTAATACGGAACAAAACCAAAACCACGATAAGAACCATTTTCGATCCATATAACACTCTTTTCACGCTTATCCCTGCCATTTTCCACGATAAAGAAATTATCGTCGTCAAACGTCAGCAAATTGATTAATTCGCTAATCCGTGAATTATAGGATTCAGGAGTTTCCACACCTACACAAGCTCCGTGGCATTTACGCACCTTGTATCCGAAACAGCTTCCATTGCTCTTTTCCAGGCTGCACAGTTTCTGGCACAACTGATGTTTTTCCACCAGGTTGAAAATGTACTCGTTTGCCTCCCGTTTGGTGGTAAAAGTGGTAATGGGTGCACTGGAGGTTTTGCTGATTTTGTCGACATAAAGCTGGACATACCCGGCCTGGTCCTCAAAATCAAACAATCCGTAAGCAAACGTGCTTTTTCGAAGCGCCCTGTTATATAATGGTTTATGGACCTTTATCAATTCGGATTCAAACAATAACGCAATCAGTTCAGACCCCGTTAATTCGAATTCGATACGGGCAATTTCCTGCCTCATGATCGAACCTTTGAGCGTTTTGGAGTTTTTCAGATGCTGTTCGATCCGTTTCCGGATATGTTTGCTTTTACCGATATAGATCAACTGGTTCACATCGTTGTAGAACTTATAAACTCCGGGTTTGTTGGGAATTTCTTCCAGTATTTCGAGATCCAGGTTCGGATGCAGTATTTTCGGGTTGACTTCTTCCTGGATAAAAGTCTGCAATCCTTTTGGATCCGTTTGGTATAAGAGTGTAAATAAATGAGCGGTAGCTTCCGCATCGCCTTTCGCACGGTGCCTGTCGACCAGATTAATTCCCAGTGCTTTGGTCAATTTTCCCAGGCTGTAAGATTCATGATCCGGGATGACATAACGGGATGCTCTCACTGTACACAAATGTGCTTTCCGGTAATCGTATCCCAATAATTTGAATTCATGTCGAATGATCCCGTAATCAAAACCAACATTGTGAGCAACGAAAATACAATCTTCAGTAAATTCAATAATCTGTTTGGCGATTTCGTAGAATTTCGGAGCATCTTCGACCATTTTATCGTGAATTCCCGTCAACCGGGAGATGAATTCAGGGATTGGTATTTCCGGGTTTACCAGGGTCGCAAAGGAATCGATGATCTGTGTTCCGTCGTGTTTGTATATAGCGATTTCGGTAATCTTGGAAGACTTAGTTGACCCACCGGTTGTTTCGATATCTACAATTGCGTAATTCACGGCACAAATTTACGGAATTTTTAATGCTTGATTTGTCAATCTGGCGTCGTGCCCACAGAAATTAACTAAATGTCGGTGAATATTGCTTAAATTTGTCAAAAAAAGTATCAAAAATGGCAAATAAGAGAGTAATCAAAAAGCAATTGAACGGGATGATCATCGACGTATTGGATGAGTGTTTTTCAATCCAATTGTATAACGAATCCAAAACAGAAGCTACAGAGAAATTAATTGATGAAGCATTGAGTTTTGGAGATGACGTTTTGAGTAAGATCCACGAAGCAAAGACAAAGAAAGATTTCCCTGCTATTCGTCAGATGATGGAAGATAAAGGTGTTTACTTTATTGAGGAATTGAACGGTTTGCAATAAAATTAAAATGATGATAAACACGTAGGGCGCGATTAATCGCGCCCTACGTGTTTAAACTAGTTTACGCATCCACAAATCACAGGCAAAATGCCCGGAATCCCCATAGGGATGATCCAGGTACTCAAAGCCCAAATGTTCGTATAGTCCCACAGCAATATGTAATTCGGGAAGGGTTTCCAAATAGATTTCGCTGTAACCTTCTGATATTGCTGCTGAAATAGATTTTTCCATCAGCATTTTTCCCAAACCGACACCCCGATGACTTTTCGCAACATAAAGTTTCACCAATTCAATACAGCCTTCCGGTAATCCTTCTGTCGGGTAAATGCCGCATCCCCCGATAATGATCCCCTGTTCCTTCGCTACGAAATAGTGTGCATGTTTTGTCTGAAAGAGTTTAAACAGGTTATCTGTTGTTGGGTCAGTGAATACCGTTCCGGGTTTATTGGCGCCAAATTCTGTCAGGACTTCACGAATTAAATGCGCAATAGCTGCGTTGTCACCGAGTTGGATGTTTTCAATTGAGATCATGCTCTGAAATAACGTTTAAGATTCAGTAAGGGTTTTTCGAAATACCGGTAAGAGATAAGTGACAAGAGACTATTTGATACCAGTAATAATAGGAAATAGAGCACGAAATAGCCCGCTCGCTGGTTCCAATTAAATGCTTCGAATGCTTTACAGAGATAGAATATCAGGAGGCTGTGAAACAGGTAAAAACCATAAGTTAGTTTTCCCGCCCGTTCGAAATAAGGAATCCGGTCTGCTTTGAAGAAAGAATGTTTGGATTTGAGTTGCTCAACCAGGACGAAAGCAAAAAAAACTCCTGAGATTAATCGTTCAAAAGAGATCATCCTTCCGGGAAGCAACTTGTGGGCTGTGTACAAAAAAACGGTTCCGAGAAGATAAATCCCGATGATTTGTCCCTTTTTGAGTTCTTCTATAATCCGGATGGATGGTTTTTCAAACACCCATGAGGCCAATAATCCACCGATTGCCATATCTGAAATGACACTTAGGGTATGATAATATAAAAACGATTGATTTTCTGAATAGTACCAACGGAACAGGAAAGAACAGCCAATCACTGCCAGGAAGAAGATCCGGAAAGAGCGAATCGTTTTCCATTGAAAAAAACCAATCACCAGTGCCCAGCCGATGTAAAACTGTTCTTCGATGCTGACACTCCAGGTTGCGGTGAGAAAATTTAAGGAATCCCTGCTACCGTTGATTATTTCATCAAAATTAGATAAGAACAGGCTGTAACGCCAGAATTCATGAATCGTTTGGATGCCGAATGGAAGATGAGGAAAAACAAAGAACCCAAAAAGGATGATTACAAAGTAAAGCGGCCAAAGTCTCAGGATTCGCCGGATCAAAAAGAAACCCACATGAATTTTCCCTTTTTCCTTTAATTCTTTTAACAGCAAATAAGTAATTAAAAAGCCGCTAAGGACAAAAAAGAGATTGACACCATAATGTCCGATAGAAGTCAATTTACGAATAACCCGAAATGAGGGAGATTCAAAAAAATCGCCCCAGACTTCCCGGTTGATGGTAAACGCATGGAAAAGAAAAACCATGAAAGCACCAATGAACCGCAATCCGTTCAGGTTTTCAAAGTGAATTTTTCCTTTTTGCATCGTTTATTCTTGTTTTTCCTTTTGACGGTGTTCAAATGTAGTGATTATATACTATTGCTTTTTCTAGTACATTTGCAGAAATTTTACAAATTCATGGCGTACGACGTAGCAATTATCGGTGGTGGAATAGTAGGTGCAGCGACACTTTACAAAATGCAAAAGCGTTATCCGGATTTAGCAATTGTTTTGATTGAGAAAGAAGCGAAACTGGCAGACCATCAGACGGGAAACAATTCAGGAGTGATTCACAGCGGGTTGTATTATAAACCGGGTTCACTGAAAGCTAAAAATTGTGTTGCAGGTCGTCATGAATTGGTTGCTTTTGCCAAAGAACACCATATTGCACACGATGTCTGCGGAAAAGTAGTGGTTGCCGTAGATCAATCGGAATTGTCCAACATGGATAAGATTTTTCAGAACGGGTTGGCAAACAATACCGAAGGAATTGAAATGATTGATGCGAAACGGGTAAAGGAAATCGAACCGTATGTGGAAAGCATCGGCGGTATTTGGGTTCCTTGTACCGGAATTATCGATTTTCGGGGAGCAACAGAGAAAATGGCGGAAATAGCACTTTCCATGCAGCCAAAAAGCGCTATGAAGTTGGGGCATGAGGTCATTGGTATTGAGCGCTCACCTGAAAAAACTACGATTGTAACGAACAAAGGAACTGTCGAAGCGAAGTTTTTGATTTTCTGTGGAGGTTTACAAGCAGACCGTTTGGCTAAGAAGGATGGTGTGAAGTTGAAAGAAAAAGTAGTTGGTTTCCGCGGAGATTACTACGAATTGACAGAGGAAGCGAAACATAAGGTTAAAAATTTGATCTATCCGGTGCCGAATCCTGATTTCCCGTTCTTAGGCGTACATTTCACCCGAATGACCAACGGTGAGATCGAGTGCGGACCCAATGCGGTATTCACCTTTAAACGCGAAGGATACGGAAAAACAGATTTTTCGATGAAAGACACTTTTGATGCATTGACCTACAAAGGGACCTGGAAGTTGTTTTTTAATAACATGAAATTTGGAATCGATGAATACCGCAGAGCGTTTTCAAAACGTTTATTCCTGAAAACATTGCAGCGGATTATTCCGTCACTGACAATGGAAGATATTCATCCGGGCAGAGCAGGAGTACGTGCATTACTATTGGCCGAAGACGGAGATACCCGGGATGATTTCCGCTTTGAATTCCATGAAAACTCCATCCATGTTTTGAATGCGCCTTCACCGGCAGCAACAGCTTCACTGGCAATTGGCGGTCAGATCGTTGATGAAGCGGAAAAGCATTTTGGCTGGAAGTAATCTTTGATGATCATTTAAAGAAATATTAATTGCAGGGGTATATTCAAGAGTTCTTTTAATAGAAGAAAGCGCTGAAATACCTGTTGAGTTTCGTACAATGAATTCAACAGGCCTGTCTCAGATATCAGAAAAAAAACGGGCATAAATCAGAGATTATTATGAGGTATGTAAGCCTTTAATTAAATTGGCTAAGATATAACTGGTAGTTTTCCTGGTTCAATGTGATGTGGTATGCGTGCCTTGCATACTCTATATGAATTAGATCTGCTTCTCTTAGGATCTTAATGTGGTCGTGAATTGTGGATACCCGCATTTCCAGTATTTTGCACATATCAGTATTTCTGAATGATTTGTTCTCTTTTAGCAGTTTAATCATTCGTGATCTTGCAGGATGTCCGATTGCTCTTCCAAATTGCGACATAAGTAGTTCTTCAGGTGTGTAATTGTAATCTTTTGATGCTCCCATGATTGATTTAAAATAAATGCATTTTATTTAAGTTAGTGGAAAAGTTGATTTATTACAATAGTATTAATGTTAAATTCCGATATTCCAATTTAGTGAAATAGCTATATCGGAATATCGGTATATACCGATGAACCGTTATAAAAAGAACGACACATTAATTTTCCAAACGACAGAGATGTAATCAGACGTTACCAGTATTTGCCTGATGAATTTCGTAACATGTTGTTTTAATCGTAACACCCCCCTCATCAAAACTTTTTGAAATAATAATTCCTGTTTTTCTTGCATAAGAACTAAATTATTATATATTTGTTATGTTCCTCCAAAGAACAAAACTGAAATCTTCATAGTCCATTTTCTAAGGACTGATTCAAACGAAACCTTAATATTCGACTGGAATAATAGAATTGTAACCAACTTTTGTGTTTTGATAAAATAGGCAGACTGTTTAGTCAAAAGAGAGTCTTGAAAATAGATGACTTGACTAAAATACTATTTGGGAGGTTATTATTAAACACACATCTATTAATAAACATTTGTCTACTAAAATAGACCGATGCTACTAACTGTTAGATTATGAAAAGGGATCTGTTCAAATGGACAAAAAGTATTGCTGCTTGCGTGCTTTTTTGTTCGACAGCGTTTTCACAGGAGGAGCACCAGCTCATTACTACTCCGCAAATTAAAATATCCTATGTGCGTGGGGACTGTGACGTTGAAACCGGAAAACAAGCTTATCAATTTGCTTTTTTAAAAATTGAAAACCTTACCAATGCGAATTTACATGCGGGCTTTAATATTGTCGTTCAATACGATGAAGGATGTGCCGGATGTAATGGCAGTGATGAGAGCCTCTACTATGTTAGTTTGTCACCCAACCAGGTTTATACAGCCTCTTGCGGTTCTGATGACAAAACTAAAGTCTACCTGCGTAATCCGAATTTTTCGGGAGCATGGAACTTCCAGGAATTACGAATTGAAAATTTGATCGTCGAATAATTCAGCATTCGAACCGGATGAAGATCCGTTGATCTTTACTTCTTATTCATTTATACGACTTACTATGAAAGCAACATTACTTATAGTGTGTCTGCTCGGTGTGCTCACTGGGTATACTCAAACTTGCGAAGTCTCAATTGCGGGACCAAACCCTCTAACGATATGTCCGGGAGCTGTCGTTACGTTAACGGCTTCCGGAACCGTTACTCAGTCAAATCAGGCCTTTGACTTTAATAACAATGCACTTCCTGCAGGATGGTCTACGTCAGGAGCGGCTAACTATGGTTCTCCCTGTGGGAATTCGTTGGATAATACGCCTTATTTTTGGGCTTCAACGGCTGTGGGAACACCAAATATTACCAGTCCTGGTTTTGATGTTTGTTCTGGCGGAACACTGGATTTTGAAATGAGATACGCCATTCAGGGAGGCGCCGTTCCTTGTGAAGGCCCTGACGAACAAGACGAAGGTGTTTCTATCGAATATAGTCTGGACGGTGGTGTGACCTGGATTGAATTCGTTTATTTCAGTCCATGGGGTTTTCAACTCGGTGCAAATCCGGGAGGAAATGCATCGATCAATGGAGCAACAGCCTACACTAACTGGAGTCAATTTTCAATTCCGATTCCGGCGGCTGCTGCCACAACGAACACCATGTTCAGATGGATCCAGTTGAATTCTTCCGGTAATTGTTGTGATAACTGGGGATTGGATAATATTTTTATCAATGCAGGTCCTTGTTTAACAACCAATATCGGATGGGACATTCCGGGAAGCAACACGCCCTCATCGAACACGATTACTCTTCCGATTTATAGCGATACGGTAATTGTTGCCGGGTTGTATGATAACAACGGAAATCTTCTATGCCAGTCGGCTCCTCTTACAGTTAATGTGTTTGTTCCGTTTATCAATGGAGGGCCGGATCAAACGGTTTGTGAAGGACAAAATGTCACGTTAGCAGCTTCCGGAGGAACGAACTTTGTGTGGGATAACGGAGTTACAGATGGCGTTGCGTTTGCTCCGGCAATTACGCAAACTTATACGGTGAATGGGACGGATTTGAATGGCTGTGCAGCAACGGACCAGGTTTTGGTAACTGTAAATCCATCCAATCCGTATACTTTATCCTATCCCGATTCGGAGTATTGCATGGATGCGGCTGACCCGACACCAAATCTTTCAACTCCTTTGGCAGGAACTTACAGTGTTTCTCCTGCTACCGTTACCATTAATCCGAATACGGGGGTGATCGATTTATCTACAAGTACTACAACCACTTCCCAGTTGTACACGATTTCGTTCACTCCAAGTGTTCCGTGTTATGCCGTTACAAGTACTCAGCTAACAATCAATGCCTTACCAACAGTGGATGCCGGTGCTGATGCTACCATGTGCGAAGGAGATCAAATGATCATGCTTGCCACCGGAACCGCAGTCAGTTATGTTTGGGGGGTGAATACTCCTAACGGAACAACAGTCACACCTCCTGTAGGAACAACAAATTATACAGCTACCGGAACAAGCGCTGCGGGATGCACAAACACGGATGTCAGAGTACTGACTGTAAATCCGATGCCGACAGCGGTTATTTCTGGTAGTGCAACCGTTTGTATGAATGATCCTCAGCCAACAGTTACATTTACAGGAGCAAATGCTACGGCACCGTATACCTTCAGCTATTCGTACAATGGGGGAGGAACAGTACAAGTGACGTCAAATGCTGCCGGAGTTGCAACGATTACAGTTCCTACAAATGTAGCCGGGACCCATCAATACAGTTTGATTAGCGTGGAGGATGCCAGTGCCGCTGCCTGTTTAAATTTACAACAGGGAGTAGCAACTATCGTTGTAAACGATTTACCCACTGCCTCCATTACCGGAGATGCAACAATTTGCCAATACTCCAATCAGCCTCAAGTGACTTTTACAGGAGGGAACACAGTCGGCCCTTATACTTTTACATATACCTTGAATGGCGTTTCACAAACGATCTCTACGCTGAATGGAACCAACATGGTTGCGATTACGATACCTACAACAACAGTTGGAAGCTTCGTTTATACTTTACAGAGTGTTCAGGATGGTTCTTCAACCGCTTGTACAGCCAACCAGGCAGGAACTGCAACCATTAACATCAATCCGCTTCCGAGCGCCACAATTGAAGGAGACACAAGCCTTTGTCTGAATGAAAATCAACCGATTGTAAGCTTCCAGGGAACAAATGGCGTGTCGCCGTTTACATTTACTTATTCGGTAAATGGAGGAGCTCCGCAAACCATTGTTTCTGTTTCAGGTCAACTAAATATGTCTGTTCCCACGAGTATTCCCGGAGATTTTATTTACGAATTAATATCTGTTCAGGAAAGTTCGGCTTCCATGTGTTCCAATGTGATCGGAAGTGATGTTTTGGTGAGAGTTTGGGACCTTCCTAATGTATTTGCAGGGAATGACTTTCCGATCTGCGACGGGGAATCGGCTACCTTGAATGGCCAGGGTGCGGCCACATATGTTTGGGATAATTATGTAATAAACGGAGTTGCTTTTACTCCTTCAACAACTCTTGATTATACTGTTGAAGGGACGGATGTAAACGGATGTAAAAATACAGATGTAATCCGTGTTACGGTAGTTCCTATTCCTCAGGTTGATTTTTCGGCAACGGAAGTCGCAGGATGTTCACCTTTGATTACCACCTTAACAAATCAATCTACCGGAAATCTGAACAATTGCCAATGGAGTTTGTCCAACGGCGATCAATATGCGGGGTGCGGTACCGTGGACATGGAGTTGAGAGAACCGGGATGCTACGATGTGACACTGACGGTTTCTACTCCGGAAGGATGTACCAATTCGGGGACAAAACCTGCTTTTTTATGTGTTTACCCGAATCCAATTGCTGATTTTAATGTAACTCCGACGGACCTGGAAACATCCAATACATTCGCCAATTTCTTCAATAATTCCTATGGAGCAGTGAGTTATTCCTGGGATTTTTCTGATGGATCTTTCGGTAGTACGGCAGAAAATCCGACCCATGTTTTTCCGGATGAAGAAGCCGCTTATTATGAAGTCTATTTGGTTGCGGTAAGCAGCGATGGCTGCCGGGATACGACTTCCAGAACAGTCCATGTGGGAGAAGATTTGATTTATTATGTTCCGAATGCATTTTCTCCGGACGGTGATGAATTTAACAATGTCTTTAAACCTGTTTTAACATCCGGGTTTGATGTAAACAGTTACCATCTGTGGATTTACAACCGATGGGGAGAACTCATTTTTGAATCACTGAATTATGAAGAAGGTTGGGATGGAACTTACCACAATGAGAAATTGCTTGATGGAACTTACATCTGGAAAATCAAAGTGAAACATAAATCGAGCGATAAAAAAACAGAACTGGATGGCCACGTAAGTTTGCTGAAATGATAGTCACACCTAAACACTATTCATAGCGTTGGAATCGTCTCGGGATATACTTGAGGCGATTCTTGTTTTAAACGGAAAACCAATTCGATTTTTTCAACGTATTTTTGAGCAAAGCAAAATCAATTATGAAAATTCTCATTTCTCCTGCAAAATCCATCAACGAAAATTGTCAATTCCCGGAATTTGATTTCACACAACCTGTCTTCTCCAAAGAAGCAAAATCCCTGGTTGGGAAATTGAAAAAAATGAAAGCAAAGGACATTATGGAATTGATGCATGTTTCAAAAGATATTGCAGAATTGAATGTGAACAGGAATAAATCGTGGCATTTATCTCCCGAACCAACCGAAGACATAAGACCTGCTGCTTTTCTTTTTACGGGTGAAGTTTACAAAGGCCTGGATATCGAGTCACTTTCCCGGGAGGAATTGAAAAAGGCCCAAAATGATCTGCGTATTTTATCCGGGATGTATGGTCTGCTGAAGCCAATGGATTTAATTCATCCGTACCGCTTGGAAATGGGAACAAGATGGGATATCAAAGAAGGAATTTCAAGCCTGTATCAGTTTTGGGGAGATAAATTGACTAAATCCCTGTTGAAAGAAACAGAAAAAGGAGAGGCAATTATCAACCTGGCTTCGGCCGAGTATAATAAGGCAATTCTTTGGAAAAAGGTTAAGAATCCGGTGGTGACTCCTGTCTTCAAGGAGTTTAAAAACGGCGAATACAAAGTGGTAATGATCTTTGCGAAACATGCCCGCGGAGCAATGAGCAGATACATCATTCAAAATGAGCTGACTGATCCCGAAGATTTGAAAAGTTACCACGTTGACGGATATTCGTATGATGAAAAGCAATCTTCAGCTACTGAATGGGTTTTTGTGAGATAATTCCGTGAATTAAACAAGGATGTTTTATTTCTATTCATTTAACCGGGAATTCTTAACAATTCCCTGATGAAAACTTACCTTTGTAACGACCGGTTAAGCAATTTCTTTGCTTAACCTTGCTTCAGTAAACTCACCCAATGGAACAAATTAGTGTTTTTGATATTTTTAAGATCGGAGTCGGTCCTTCGAGCTCTCACACCATGGGACCGTGGAGAGCTGCACAGCAATTCATCAATTTATACCAGGAAAAGCCGGGAATCAAAGAGATTAAACGGATTCATGTGGATTTATATGGTTCTTTAGCCAAAACAGGTAAAGGACACGGAACCGATATTGCTGTTCTTTTGGGATTGATGGGAGAAGACCCTGTTACCATTCCGGTGAACACCATTGACCCGAAATTTGAGAAAATTCATCAGACAAAAACATTAGAAATTTGTGGGGAACACGTCATTACGTTCGATCCCGAAACAGATCTGATCTTTCATTTTAATAAATCACTGCCCGGCCATCCGAATGCGCTGACTTTGACTGTTGTTATGATGGATGGTTCGGAAGAATCACACACGTATTACTCTGTTGGAGGTGGATTCGTAGTGAAAGAAGGGGAAGAGGAAAAAAAATCAGCGGATTCCGTTCAGTTGCCCTTTCCGATTGAAACCGCTTCAGATCTGAAAAGATATTGTGATGAACAAGGTGTGGGGATTTCTGAAATCGTCTTGCGAAATGAATTGACCTGGAGATCCCAGGAAGAAACATTTGCCGGATGTTTAGAGATATGGAATGTTATGCGTGATTGCGTTTACCGGGGTGTAAACACGCAAGGAACACTTCCGGGAGGATTGAACGTAAAGAGAAGGGCATATGAAATGAGCAGACGCCTCTTGAATGGCATCGCTTGCAAAGACTCGAAAGATTTTATCAAACAAATTCAGGCAACCAGCAATATCTTTCAAAACACCTTGAATTGGGTTAGTTGTTTTGCACTTTCCGTAAACGAAGAAAATGCGGCATTCGGGAGAGTGGTGACAGCACCTACAAATGGAGCTTCGGGAGTAATTCCGGCCGTTTTGATGTATTATGTTTGTTTCGCCGGTGGGACGGAAGATAAAGACATTATTCGATTCATGACCGTGGCTGCGGAAATTGGAAGTATTTTCAAAAAACGCTCTACTATTTCAGCCGCGATGGGTGGATGCCAGGCCGAAATTGGAGTTTCTTCTGCCATGGCTGCGGCCGCTTTGACGGAATGTTTGGGTGGTGATCCGGACCAGGCAATGATGGCTGCGGAAATTGCCATGGAACATCATTTGGGATTAACCTGTGATCCGATCGGAGGATTGGTGCAAATTCCTTGCATTGAACGAAATACCATGGGGGCGATTAAAGCGATTACGGCCTGTCAGCTTGCTTTACAGGGAAATCCGGATACCGCTAAAGTTTCTTTGGACGGAGTGATCAAAACCATGTGGGAAACTGCCCTGGATATGAACGAAAAGTACAAGGAAACTTCCGATGGCGGATTGGCGACCAATATTTCGGTAAATATTTCCGAGTGTTGATGCTTATTTTATTTCGATAATCATAACACAAACATCATCAATTTGTTCGGCACCCATTTTCCATTTATGGAATGCTTCACGCATGTAGTTCATTTGATTGCTGATCGTTTCGGAGGAGGAAACCAAAAGTAAGTTCATCATGTTTGCACGTTTCATTTTTTTACGTGTTTCCCCGCCGATTTGATCTGAATAACCATCGGAGAATAGCACTATCCGATCTCCTGAAATACAATTGAATTGATTGTTTTCAAAAGGAACATTTACAAATGATCTTCCAACCGGTCTTCGCGTACCGCTGATCACTCCCATCTGAATAGTTTCATTTTCGTATTTGGTTGGAAATTCATCCTCGGTGTTTTTTGATTTCCTGCGGATGACTAAAGCATTGTGATTTGCCCCGGTAAAATAAAGTATTTTATTGTTCGGCTCGAACACACAAAAACTCAAATCCATTCCATCATTGATGGTGTTGCTTCCCCGGTGGAGGCTTTTCAATAAAAACTCGTTTACTTCTTCAACCATGGAAGCAGTGTTCAGACCGGTATTTTCTTTCGTCACTTTCTCTAATCCATTCATTCCGATGAGCGAGACCATTGCACCCGGAACACCGTGGCCAGTGCAATCACCGATTCCGAAAATCAGTGCATCCTTTCGCGGAAACAGGAAATAAAAATCACCGCTTACAATGTCCTTTGGGGAAAAAAACAATTCAATATCAACTGCGGGGTTTTTAAATTGTTTCAGATTGGGTAAAGAGGCTTGCTGGATATAATTTGCGTAATTAATGGAATCCAGAACTTCTTTGTTTTTAACCTGAAGTTCACCCATAGCTTCAGATAATGCAAGGTGGGATTCCGCAATTTCAGAATTTTTGGAATTGAGTAACTTGTTCGAAAGTTGCTTCTGCCTGTTTGACCGGATGAGTATTAAAAGTCCGCCGCTCAAGAACAGCAGCAATACGACTGACAAAATCACGTAGTTCCTGTTTTTTTCAGCCTGGTCATTTAACCGCCGTTCGCGCTCTTTTTGTAACTCACCCTGGATTTGAAAATTCTTTATTTGAGCTTCTTTCTTTTCGGTCTCATACTTCGTTTCTAATTCTTCCAATGCTTTTACCTGTTCATGCAAATTCATGGTGTCTTTCAATGAATTGTATTTTTCCATAAATTCAAAAGCATCTTTATAGGAACCATTTTTAGCCAATGCACCGGCTAATCCCAGGTAACTGGATATGAGATTCAATGAGTCACCGATTTCTTGTTTTAGTTCACAGGATTTTCTGAAATAATTTATGGCCTCGGAATAATTGGAAAGATCCTGGTAAGTTTGACCGATGTTGTTATAATTGAATGAAATCCATTCCTGATTATTGGTCGCCTTATTCATCTCTAAGGCTTTGAAAAAATAATTCAGCGCTTCGGTATATTTTTTTGTCCGGCGCATAACATTACCTAAGTTATTGTAGTTTCCGGCAATTAAACGTTTGTTTTTCAGTTCTCTTGCGATAGCCAGGCTTTTGTTGTAATAACGAATAGCCTCCGGATATCTTTTTTGCTCCTTCACTGCATTCCCCAAGCTAATGTATGCGTTCGCCTGTAGCAAAGGATCTTCCAGTTGTCTGGCGATTTTCAGGGAACTGAGTAAATGGCTTTCCGCTTTTTTATATTCATCCAATTTCAGATAGCTCAAAGCAATTTGTCGCTGAATAGTTGCTTCAAGGAATTGAAACCCATACCTCTGAGATGTTTTGAGTCCTTTATAAAATAAAACGATCGCATCATTGAATTGACTGGAATCAGCCTTTTGTTTTCCCAAAGCGAGATATACGGAGGAACCGTATTTTAAATCAGGGACTCGTTTCAATGGGATTAATTGGAGAATGGAATCTCTCTTATCCGAACCGATCGAATCTAAGATGCCGGCCTCCCAGGCTAACCATTCAAACTCGTGTGCCTTGTCCTTTTTGATTTCCGTATCTACGGTTTTTATAAATATCAAATCGCACTGGGTTGATTTGCATTTTTTTAATTTGTTATAAGTGGAGGAAACAGAAAGTTGAGACCATAAAAATACAGGGCTCAAGAATGATATAACTAGTAGAATGTTTTTCACAAAACTAAATGTAGTAAAATTTCATAAAGATACCCGATGATTCTCATTATCAAAAATGTTGCAATTTTATTTGCTTTTCTCAAAATCTTTTCAAAACCTTTGCGCCGTAATTCTAAGCGAGAATACAAGTAGTTTATACAGAAGAGGCGAGAGACGGACTTTTTGACCCTCTGGCAACCAACTTTAAGTCCCGATGATATTTGTCGGGGTTGGAAAACCGGTGCCAACTTCCGAGTTTGATACAAAGTGTATCGGACGAATATAAATAATGTGTTATGAAAAGAGCAAAAATTTACATTCCTTATCTGCACCCGGTTCTTCGGGTAATCCCTTTTAACGTTATTTCCGGTCAAATGTGTTGTTGTTGCTGTCGTTAATTCTTCAGTCAATCCCATTTTTCATTTACAACACATTTTTTCATGTCAAGAATCGTTTCATTTCGCACAAGCGAAAAGGCTTTACAGCCATTTCAACATTTGTATTCATCCGGCTCCGAGTTCTTTTTGGAATCCGGAAAGAAATTATCCAATCTTTCCCTAGCCTATCAAACATGGGGTAAATTGAACGACGAGCAATCCAATGTCGTGTGGGTATGTCATGCACTTACCGGAAATCATTTGGTGCAAGAATGGTGGGGCGATTTATTCGGAGAAGGAAAATGTTTTGATCCGAATAACTATTTCATAGTGGCAGTAAATGTCCCGGGAAGTGCTTACGGATCAACCGGCCCCTTGAGTAAAGAGCTTTTACCTGAAGAGCGATTCGATGCTTTTCCTGTGCTGACTATCCGGGATATGGTGGCCGGATTGGAACGGGTTCGAAAAGAACTCGATATCCAACGGATTCATGTTTTGATCGGTGCTTCGCTGGGTGGACAGCAAGTGCTGGAATGGTCCTTACTGATCCCGGATAAGATCGATCATGTGATTCCCATAGCGACCAACCTGAAACATTCGCCATTCGGAATCGCATTCAATGAAGCGCAACGGATGGCAATCCAGGCAGATCCGACATTTTATGATAAAAAAGAACATGGAGGAAAAGCAGGGTTGAAAGCTGCCCGTGCGATGGGAATGTTGAGTTACAGGACTTACGAAGGTTATCGTTTGACACAGAGTGAGGATGATCATACTGCTTTCGATGAGTTCAAAGCGAGTTCCTACCAAAAATACCAGGGGGAGAAATTGGTGAATCGGTTTAATGCGTTCAGTTATTGGATTTTGTCAAAAGCGATGGATTCACACAATGTCTTCCGGAATCGGGATGAAAAAGTGTTGGAACGATGTCGCATGCCTGCGCTGGTAATTGGGATTGATTCGGATATGTTGTTCCCGATTTCGGAGCAGGAAGAAATTGCCGGTTATTTGCCGCGTGCGAAACTGGTGCGTCTGCAATCTGATTTTGGTCACGACGGTTTCCTGGTAGAAACAGAAACATTAACAAATCACATTAAACAATTTTTAAAGATTAATTAAGATGAAAAAACAACTCACAATAGGATTATTCGGTTTCGGATGTGTTGGAACCGGATTGTATGAAGTATTAAACAAAACGACGCTTCTGCAGGCTTCGATCAAGCACATTGTTATTAAGGATTTGAGTAAAAAACGCATCATTGATGCAAATTATTTCAGTACGGATGCAGATCGGATCCTGGATGATGAAGAGATCAACGTGGTGGTAGAATTGATCAATGATTATGAAGCTGCTTATGAAATCGTGACCAAAGCATTGAAATCAGGCAAGCATGTAGTTTCAGCCAATAAAAAACTGATCGCGTATTATTTGGATGAATTGATTTCCCTGGCAAAGGAGAACCAGGTGTCGTTCCTGTATGAAGCTTCCGTTGGCGGTTCCATTCCGATTATCCGAAACCTGGAAGAATATTACAACAACGATTCTCTGTCCAATATTAATGGAATCGTAAACGGGACAACGAACTATATTTTGACAAAGACAGGTGAAGGTGAATCCTTTGATGAAGCATTAAAAAATGCCCAGGATCTTGGATTTGCTGAATTGGATCCGACTTCGGATGTGGATGGTTTTGATGCAAAATACAAACTCGTTCTGTTGTTAAAGCATGCTTTTGGGTTTACAGCGAAACAGGATGCTGTTTGGAATTACGGAATCCGTCAACTGAAAGATTGGGATGCAACATACGCCCGCGAAAAAGGATTGAAGATTAAATTACTGGCTTTCGGAACCCGTATCAATAACCAGGTGATCGGGTTTGTTGCACCGCATTTGATTCCAGCGAATCATTTCGCATTCAACGTGGAGAATGAATTCAATGCGGTAGTGGTAGAGGCTTTATTTTCCGATAAACAATTATTCCTTGGAAAAGGTGCGGGAAGCCACCCGACAGCAAGTGCGGTACTTTCTGATATTTCAGCGCTGCAGTTTGATTATGCCTATGAATACAAGAAGTCCAAAACAGAAGAACGATTGACGTTCGAAAATGATTTTTCATTGAAAGTATATGTCAGTGCAACCACCCAGGAGAAACTTGATGAGGTAGAGTTTGCAGATACCCTGGAAACGTATTCCGGACAATCACATAGCTACAAAATCGGGTTGATCCGCTACAGCGAAATTCAAAAAATGGATTGGAATGCCGCTTCAGAATATTTTCTGGCGGTTGTTCCGGACAGCGTTGAATTGGACACTAAATCCATCCTTTCGGCGTCAGAATCAACAGAATTAATAGAGGAATTGTCATGAGATTAGAATTAAAACTGGTAGAATCCCCGTTTGTCATGGAAGTGAAAAATGAATCCGGAATTGTAATGAAAATGGATGCAGCAGAAAAAATAGGAGGTCAAAATAAAGGAATGCGCCCCATGGAAGTACTGGCAAGTTCGCTTGCAGGTTGTATGTCCGTAGATGTGCTGTTGATCCTGCAAAAGCAGCGTCAGGAAGTTTTGTTTTACGAAGTGACCATAGATGCTAATCGCAAAGATGCCGTTCCTTCGTCCTTTGAAACTATTCAATTGGTTTTTACTTTCAATAAAGAAGTGGACTTGAATAAAGCGCTTGCAGCAGTGAAATTAAGTCATGAAAAATATTGCTCCGTTTCCGCATCCCTGAGTCCAAATATTACCATTCGAACAGAAGTTAGACATCAATTATGAAAAATTATAGAAACGAAACGTTGGCAATCCGCACTCAAAATGAACGCTCACAGGAAGCAGAACACAGTGTTCCTTTGTATTTGACATCCAGTTATGTATTCGATGACGCGGAACAGATGCGCGCAGCTTTTTCGGATGAGATCGAGGCAAACATCTATTCCCGCTATTCCAATCCGAATGTAGATGAACTGCTGGAAAAAGTAGCCCTATTGGAAACCGGGGGAGCCGCTTGGGCCACAGCTACGGGAATGGCTGCCGTTTTCACTACGTTTGCTGCCCTGCTTCAGAGTGGGGATCACATAGTTTCTTCGAAGTCGGTTTTCGGCTCAACACACCAGTTGTTTGTAAATATTCTTCCGAAATGGGGAATTTCAACCACGTACGTAGATGCGATCGATTACGATGGGTATGAACAGGCAATCCGACCCGAAACAAAAATTGTTTATATCGAAACCCCTTCCAATCCCGGTTTGGATATTATTGACATCAAAAGGCTGGCTGCTATTTGTAAAGCGAAAAATGTCCTGTTAGTGGTAGATAATTGTTTTGCCACGCCGGTATTGCAACAGCCTTTGAAATTGGGAGCTGATATCGTGATCCATTCCGCCACGAAATATATGGATGGTCAAGGAAGGGTATTGGGCGGATTGATCGTTTCCGCGAAAGAGGTCATTGCCCGTATCCAGGGATTTGCCCGTCACAGCGGGCCTGCTTTGTCCCCGTTTAACGCCTGGATTCTTTCCAAATCGCTGGAAACGTTGCATTTGAGAATGGAAAAACATTGTTCACAGGCGTATGAAATTGCCGTTCGCCTGGAGAGAAATCGGCAAGTTGCATGGGTGAAATACCCGTTCCTGGATTCACATCCGCAACAGGTAATTGCCAAAGATCAGATGAAATATGGTGGCGGGATTGTCACTTTCGAGGTCAAAGGAGGTTTGGAAGCGGGAAGACGCTTTTTGGACCGTCTGAACCTGTTTTCGTTAACTCCTAATTTGGGAGACAGCCGAAGTATTGCAACACACCCGGCATCAACTACGCACAGTAAATTAAAACCGGAAGAGCGTGAAGCAGTCGGTATTTCAGACGGTTTGGTACGTTTAAGTATCGGATTGGAACATGTGGAAGATATTTGGGAAGATATTGATCAGGCACTCAGTAGGTAAGTTACTGATTTGAAAATGATGAGTTGATGTCATTTGCAGTTAATGATTGAAAGATTAGCAAGTTAGTAAACTTACTTACAGTTAAAATGTACAAATCTGCCGAAGCGAACCCGTTGAGTAAATAGAACCAACTATTGATTCAAGCGAATAATCGCTCCGCGGCGAAAGTGCTAATTTTAGCTCATGGAACGTTTTGTAACTGTAAAACCCAAAAGCGAGCTGATTGCAAAGTATATTTCCTATTATTATTTCCACGATTCGGATGAAGCTGAATTTAAACGGAATTTTGTGTTTTATCCGCATTTCAAGCATGGATTTACGGTTTATAATGAAGGAGAAACACTTCGGGCTTTGTATACCATGAATTACAACAGTCAAATTTCAGTCGAACTCAATGGGGCGTTTCAAAAGATTGGCGTTGCATTTAACCCGTTGGGAATGAATTATTTTGTTTCCTTGCCCGTTTCAGAACTCTATGATCCGCAAACATTTCTCTTTCAATATTGGAATCCGGAAATTGTCCCTGAATTGAAAGAAGTATTCCAGGCAAAGGAACTGCACGAAAAAAGAGATTTGCTTGATTCTTTATTTGAAAGACGTTTCAGACCGAATCCGGACCTGGAAATCGTAAAAGAAGCAGTGAATCATATTTTCAACACGTTTGGAACTATTCGGGTGGATGACCTGGCACTTCAGATAAGTGTGAGCAGGAAAACCTTACTTCGCCATTTCAAAAGACATTTGGGATGCTCGATTGAGGAATACAAGAAAGTCGTTAAGTTTCGTACCAGTATTCAGGCAGCGATCAACTTGGGAATGAAAAACCTGACGGAAGTTTCGCTATACAGTTTGTATTATGATCAGTCGGATTTCACAAACCGATTCAAGGAATTAACCGGACAAACGCCAGGTACTTTTTTTGCATCCGTTCAAAAAATGGGAGAAGAAGATATTTTTTGGAAATTTGATGAATGAGTCCCAATTCTACAAGTATTTGATTTTTTGACGGACTAATTTTGTGCTATAACAAAGCCCAATAATTACCAAATGATCAGAACCACTTTTATAATCGGTGTAGTAATCTTTAGTTGCTTGTTCCGGGTGCAAAATGCTCATGCACAGCAGGGAAAAGTATATGATTCGCTGGTAACTCAGGCATTTGGTCTTTATGAAATTAAAGAGTATAAAGCTTCCGCACAAAAATATGCGGAGGCTTTCGCTTTTTTTTGGGGGAAAGGATACTACGGAGATCGGTACAATGCTGCATGTTCCTGGGCTTTAGCAGCAATACCTGATTCAGCCTTCGTCCAGTTGTTTAAGATGGCGGATAACGGATCTTGCACTGACCTGGAGCATATTAGCTCAGACAGTGATCTCAATTCCTTACACCCGGATAATGCTGGAAAAAGCTAATCAAACTGGTCACGGAGAATAAAGCAAAGGAAGAAGCGAACTATTTCTGTGAGGCTTGTCATCGGATTGAAGTTACTCTTGCTAAAAACAACATAGTAATATATTCGTACGAATTTTTTCCTACCTTTGTAAAGCATAGAAAATCACAAAACAATTATGAATATTCAAACCGCTTTAATAACAGCTTTACTATTAGCCTGTACATGGTCTTTCGGACAAAAAAATACTATAGAAAAACGACTGGACTCCTTATTCAGTGCTCTGACGGTCCAAAATCAGTTTAACGGAAGTGTGTTGATAGCAGAAAAGGGAAAAATTAGTTACAAATCGGGTAAAGGTTATAGTAATGAATTAACAAAGGAGATGAATAGTTCAAAAACCATTTTTGAACTGGCATCTTGCAGCAAGCAGTTTACAGGAGTTGGAATCGCATTGCTTCATCGGGAAAACAAACTGAATTATACGGATGATATCACAACATATCTTCCGGAACTAAGCAGTTTTAAAGGGGTGACCATTTATGATTTACTAAGACACATGAGCGGAATACCTGAATTTTTGGGTGGTTTTGAACGAGATTGGCAAAACACCCGCATAGCCACCAATCAAGATGTGATTAATTATTATGCAGAACGGAAAGACACCTTGGAATTTACTCCTCGTTCTGAACACCGGTATACCAATACGAACTATGTTCTTCTTGCAGCAATAATTGAACGAGTATCTGGAAAAAAATGGGGAGATTATCTGAGCGAAAAAATCTTCAAACCTTTGAAGATGACCCAAACATTCGTTTACAATAGAAGATTGGAACCTAAAAAAATAAAGAATTATGCCTACGGATACAGTTGGGTGAATAATTCATTCGAGAAAGCAACGGAAGATGATAAGAAGATTGGACATATGATGGTTTATTACATGGATGGAATCTATGGTGCTGCGAAAATAAATTCTACTGTAGAAGACCTGTATAAGTGGATAAATGCGATCAAAAATAATGAGCTTTTAACAAAACAAGAGTTTGAAGAAGTGATGGGAATTACTCAAACTACAAAAGGTGAAAAAGTGGATTATGGCTTTGGTTTCGATGTTCGAAAAGGAGATAACTCCATTTCTTTCGGACATACGGGAAGCTGGGACGGGTACATTACCCTGATTCATTACAACTCTAAGAAGGATCGAACGATTATTGTGCTGAATAATTTCAAAAATGGTGTGTGCCCTTATGAATCGATTACTGAAATTTTGGACAACAAACCTTCTTCCAATGAGTTCGTCAAGAAAATCGATCTGAGTGAGGACAAGATCAAACAATTTACAGGAGAATATATAGATCCGTCAGATTCTACTCAAAAACACATCATTTCATACTTGGATGGACATTTAGTCTACAATACGGATAAATTGGCTTGGGATATGCGTTTTTTTCCTTCATCTGAGAATACTTTCCAAGCTATCAGACAAGGAGGTACAAATGGAGTAATGGAATTTACCAAGCAAGGTGATGGGGCTATGAGGTTGGAAATGAGTATGTACGGACGAGTTATCGGACAAGGAGTTAGAAATTAATCATTGGAAACACAGATTAGTTAAGCTGTTTCAATAAGTTTTGATTTACTTATTTTTAATCATGCATTCGTAATTCGGCATTCATAATTATAGATTATCTTTGCCACAAATTATTAAGCATGTCACAAGATATTCAAGCAGTTAGCTATTGCATTGGTTTAAGCGTAGCAGACAGCCTTTTACAACAAGATTTAGGAGGAATTGACCCGGCAGTTATGGCGGAAGCGATTTCAGATGTTTTCCAGGGAAAAACCATGAAGTATTCACCTGATCAGGCAAATGCAATCATTCAAAAATACGTGGAGGAAATCACTACATCAAAATTTGAGGTTTACAAAAAAGAAGGTGCGGAATTCCTTGCTGAAAATGCGAAGAAAGAGGGAGTTACTACAACAGCCTCAGGTTTACAATACGAAGTGATTGAACAGGGAACAGGTTCAAAACCTAAAAGTACGGATACGGTGAATGTGCATTATCACGGCACATTAATTGACGGAACGGTCTTTGACAGTTCGGTTTCAAGAGGAATTCCGGCAACTTTCGGAGTACACCAGGTGATTAAAGGATGGACGGAAGCATTGCAATTGATGCCTGTCGGATCTAAATACCGCTTGTATATCCCGGAAAATTTGGCGTACGGAGCTCATCCGCATCCGGGCGGTGCGATCAAGCCATTCATGACGCTTATTTTTGACGTTGAATTATTAGGAATCGAAAACAATTAAGATGAAAAAAATCATTCTGGCTTCTCTACTTTTAGCGGTTAATTTCGCATGTGGTGATGATAAAGGTACAGGGGAAGTACTGCCGTTAAATACTCCGAAACAGCAAATTTCATATTTAATGGGTGCTGATAATGCAGGACAATTACTTGCGGACCCGAATTTTGCGAAATACGATAAAGATCAGATTCTGAAAGGATTTGAAGAGGGATTGAATAATGAAAAAGCGTTTGATGTGGCTTGTCAGACAACCATTCAAAACCTGTTTGGGCAAAACCAGCAGGAATTCAATCAGCAATATGTGAAAGATGCTTCTTTGTGTATCGGTAAGTTCATCGGCGGGATGTTCAAAACCAGTTGGAAACAGGCGAAATCTTTTGATGACTTTGATAAAGAATACCTGATATACGGATTCAGCCTTGGTTTGAAAAAGGAAGATACCTTGATCAAAAAAGAACTGAAGGAAACCATGTTGAAAGACTTTATGGTAAAGATCAACAACCGGGTGATGGCTGAAGTGACTAAAAAAGAAACTGCGTTCTTTAATAAGGTGAAGAAAATGGCTGGTGTGAAAGAATTGCCGAACGGATTGTATATGGAAACTGTCGTGGCAGGAACCGGAGGAAGTCCAACTGCTACCAGCGATGTAAAAGCACATTATGTTTTGATGAATACGGAAGGCGATACCTTACAATCTTCTTTAACGGCAGCTCAAATTCCCGTGTTTAATTTGGGAGGAGTCATCCCGGGTTGGACGGTCGGGATTCCTTTCATGAAAAAAGGAGGGAAATACAAATTGTACGTTCCGCAAAACATGGCATACGGAAAAGATTCTCCGGATCCGAATACGATTCCACCATTTGCAACATTGGTTTTCTATGTTGAGCTGGTCGATTTCGGACCGATGGGAACTGTAAAATAATAATTAAATCCTCTTCGCTTTTCGAAGAGGATTTTTTTTGACAGTTTGCTTTGATACCTGCTCAATGATCAATGCAGGAGGTAATATCGTACTATTGCGTACGGAACTTTAGGTAAAGTATATTAAGTGTTTGATAATTAATGAGTTAAATTATTTAAAATGAAATTGAATCAGCATGTTTTTGATCAGTTTCCGGTGATCCGGACAAAAAGACTGCTCTTGAGACAAATCGAACTCAAGGATGCTATGGAGATCATGAAGATGCGTCAAAGTAACCGCGTAAATCAGTTCATTGCACGAAACAGCATAACTGGCCTTGAAGCGGCAGAAGAATTGGTGAAAAAGACCTCGGATGCATTCGAATCAGGGTCCGGGATCGGATGGGCAGGAATTTTAAGAGATGGTTCGCAAATTATCGGGACATGTGGGTTTAACCGGATTGATTATCCGAATAACCGCGCGGAAATAGGTGGAGAACTCGCAGTCGATTTCTGGGGAAAGAATATTGCCCTGGAAGCTGTTACTGCCATAGTTTCTTTCGGATTTAAGGAAATGAACCTGCATGCTATCGAAGCGGTGGTATCTCCTGAAAACAGAGGAGCAATTTACCTGTTGGAGTCCCTGGGATTTGAAAAAGAAGCCCATTACAAAGATCGAATCTATTTCAACGGCGTTTATTCAGATATGGCGGTCTATACCTTATTCAGGTTGAATTGGAAATAATAAAATACTTGAAAAGACAGGTCGAAACCAATCATAGCTTGAAAAAGAACGCGATTCGGTAAATAAGCGGGATCAATGTTCCGTTTTCTTTTTTCATAAAGTATCCGGGTCTGAACGGACTGTTTGAACTATTGATTAAATCATACATGATTCCGGCATTTAACCGGAAATTTTGTTCTTCTCCGAATGCATGGGAAAAACCAAAGCCGAGTAATCCGGTTGGGGCCCAGGTCCTTTTGGCAGAAACGATTCCATTGGCGTAATTGTACGGGTTGGATAAAAGCTCAAATTCAAATCCTACAAATAAATAATTGAAAAATCGCCCGTGAATAAATGCGCCGCCTCCATAAACGGAATAAGATCCCGTTAAACCGTATTGTTTGTAAAAGGAGTAATGATAACGTGCAGAAGGACCGAACGAAATATATTTGTTCCGAACAACCCCGAATTTCAACCCAATTCCACCCGTTCCACCAAAACTCCCTGCAGAAAAATGCAAATCTGCCCCAATCTCATTGTATGGAGTAAATTCTTTTTTATCGGCTTCCTCTTCGTCATGAATATAGAGTTCCGTGTCTTCCTGTGCAAAACTGAAGTTGATACCTGAAACAAGGATGAGAAATAGAAAAAAACGTTTCATAAAATGGCTGTAAGTATTTCTTTGTCAATATCGTGAGTTCCCTCAAAATGTGCAACACGAATTCCTTTGGACCGGTAATCGGCAATCAATATTTCCTGGTCTTCTTTCGGGAAGTATTCGTCTTCAGTTCCCAAAACAAAGGTGTTTTTTTGAGCAAGCTCGGTAGGTGCTTCAATGGCCAGGTCGGGAGGGTAAACACTTGCCCAGGAAATAAAATGATCACAGGTAATTTTTCCGTTTGCAAGCCAGCGGGCCGCAGTAGCTCCGCCTTGTGAAAATCCGATCACGGTGATCTTTTCGGGGGAATAACTTTTCAGTATTTCTTGGTGAAGCAGGTCCAGTCCAACGATGTTCAATCGAATATCTTCCTCTCTCCATTCTTTGGTCATCCAGGATGCACCGACTCTTCCGGAAGTTCCTCTTAAATAAAACCGGTGTCTCCCTTCAGGGAAAACAAATAAAATTTCTTCATGGGGAATCCCTGAAAATTTTTGACTGAAATATTCCACCAATTGTCCGTATCCGTGAAGCACATATACCAAATGCCTGGCATTTTGACCGTTTTGGATCGTCCGGTATCTCAGAGAAGAGGGGACATCTATTTTCCCTTCTGCGAAACTCATATTTTCTTTGGCAGGTTCTTAGCAAATTCCGGATAGAGACGGTATTTTTTCGCCACCGGGTCTAAGAAAAATTTAAACTTCAGTTCTTTTTTCTTCGTGATCGAAGGGACATACGTGTAGATGTCTCCGATGTTCTTGGTGTAAGAATCGATCTCACTGGAATAAATGGCAATGTCCATCGGGATCTGGTTCGGATTCTCTTCGAATTCGTGGACAAATGCTTCCGGATGATCTTCTCCGGCAAAATCAAACCATTTCCATTGAAAAACCATCATCATATCGTGGTCGTTAAATACAGAAAAGTAACTTTTCCACCCTGAATTGCGAATCCGGTATCCGACAATCAGGTCTTTCCTGGTTGGGGCAACCAACGATTTGAACTCAATATCCAGTTCTCTTCCCGGGCTGGAAGGAGCAAAAATGGGATTGGAAATCCGGTCAAGTGCGCCATCGTAATAGAACAGGTAGTTGTAATTCCCCGTAAACCCGATTTCAGCAGCCTTTGCCTGACGGTTGTTTTTAATTGCCTCATCCATAGCATATTCCAGTCGATTGATCGTAATGATGGCATCCTGGATCGTATCAGCATTGATATATTCCTTGTAGATCCGCATAGAAAACTTCTCATTTACAGGAATTGCCAAGGAAGCCATAATTTCTCTTTTGGCCCGTGCATCGAAACTTTCGTTGCTTTTTTGGTTTGTGGCTTCTGTTGTAGTATTTGAATCCGAAGTGTTTTCTTCACCACAGGAACTTGCAATAAACAGCAGACAAAGGATGCTAATTTTAAGGATTTTCATATAATTAATAATCGATGTCTAAGTTAAAACGATTCTTCAGGTCGAAAAGGTTTGAATTTTTCTTGGCTAATTTCTCAAATCGGTCAGGACCGTTGAGATACTTCACTTCTTCAGGAGCATCTTTAAGCATTTCCAACTGGATAACCAGGTCGTAATTTTGGATTTCCTTCCGGATGTATGCCATTACTTCCCCAATCGCACCTTCCAGTCGGGTCATTTGAATAGTATTGTCCACTTCAAACTGGAAAGTCGTTTCATCCAGCTGTATGGGGTCACGTTTGATCATAACATGGTAAACCTGGTCCTGTCCGTTCAGTTTTTGGGTATGTGCCATGGTTTTCCAAAGCCGGACCACATCATCCTTGTGGAATTCTTTTTTAGGTAAATCACTTTGAGGAACATGTGCTTTTGCTTTTTGCTGCTCAATTAAATGATTGATCGATAAATTATTGGAATTCAGATTTCCGGTAGGAGCAGAAAGGACTTTGGCCTCAGGTTTTACAGAAAAAGCAGCTCTTTCGGGCGCTACGGAAGGTTTGTTCACCGGTTTCGTCTCGTTTCTCAGACTTTGTCCGACGAAAGGAATAATGAGGACCGGATCAGTTAAGGATTTTTTTTTTCGAGCTCAGATTTAACCGAACAGATTTGCATCAGGGTCAATTCGACCAGCAGTCGCTGATTCTTTGCGGACTTGTAATCCACATCGGCTTTACTGAGTACGCCTAAACAACGCAATGCAAACGCGCCGTCGACTTTTTTCGCCTGTTCCACAAATAGTTTCTCTGTGGTTTCACCGACTTCCAGCAAATTTGCCGTGCGCGGATCTTTACAGATCAATAGGTTCCTGAAATGTTCTGCAAGTCCCACTAAGAAATGATGTCCGTCAAATCCTTTTTCCATGACATCATTAAAAAGCAACAAACAGGCGGGAATATCTTCATTCAAAGCGTTTTCTACAACTTTGAAATAATAATCGTGATCCAGTACATTCAGATTTTCCAGTACGGCTTTATGCGTAATCGTTGTTCCGCAGAAGCTGACAATCTGGTCGAAAATAGACAAGGCGTCACGCAAAGCACCATCCGCTTTTTGAGCAATCAGGTGCAATGCATCCGGATCTGCAGAAATAGCTTCCTGTGTAGCCACATGCGCCAAATGGTCTGCGATGTCTTTGACTTTTATTCGCTGGAAATCAAAAATCTGACAACGAGACAAAATAGTTGGCAGGATCTTGTGTTTTTCCGTTGTTGCTAAAATGAAAATTGCGTGTGCTGGCGGTTCTTCCAAGGTTTTTAAGAACGCATTGAAAGCTGCCGTTGACAACATGTGGACCTCGTCAATGATATACACCTTGTGGGTTCCCAATTGCGGAGCAATGCGCACTTGGTCAATCAGCCCGCGGATATCATCTACGGAGTTGTTCGATGCCGCATCCAATTCGTAAACATTTAAGGAAGCTCCTTCGTTAAAAGATTTACAGCTTTCGCACTGATCACAGGCTTCAACAACCTCTGTTCTGTTAAAACAGTTGATCGTTTTCGCTAAAATACGTGCAGTAGTTGTTTTACCAACTCCGCGTGAACCGCAAAATAAGAAGGCTTGAGCCAAATGCTGGTTCTTGATTGCATTTTTAAGCGTGTTGGTAATTGCTTTCTGCCCAACAACCGTATCAAAGGTCTGGGGTCTGTATTTTCTGGCAGAAACAACGAAATCCGACATGACCACAAAATTAATCAAACTTTCGCAAAGTTTGAATGCTGTTAATAACTAAAACAAAGGAAAATTGAAAAGTAAAACCGGGAATAAACAATTCATTTGAGCAGGCCGAACTTTTTCCCTGCCTCTCAACGTGTTTGGTTTTCCAAAATCCCGAAATCCCGGATGCGTTTTTCCAGGATGTTGGAGTAGTACAAAGCTTCGTCCTTACCTCCTTCCACATAGGATTTTTGCACCCACAATTTCGCATTCTGCAAATCGTTTAAAACTTCATAGGCCAAGGCGATATTGTAAGCTGCACGGGCTTTTATCTTTGATTTCGGATTCGAGTCGTATTCTTCTTTCCAGGTATTCAGTGCACCTTCCCAATCTCTTGTAAGCGCTTGCCTTGCACCGATTTTCATACGGCCTTTTTTTCCGACATACATCATGCGTTGTTCCCAAAAGTAAAGTGGTACCAGGTCATGTGCAAAGGATTGGCCGGTGAAGTAACTGACATTTACCAGGGCGTCGTTGCGTTTAATTAAACGGGCCAGAGCTTCAACCGGGTTGGAGGATCGCTGGATCCATGTTCTGTCTTGCTTGTACCGGTCTTCATACAGAATGGTTTTATCTGCCGGATAGTATAAGCGAAAACCTGCTCTGGCTGTTGCTTTTCCGGTGATTTCTACTTCCGCACCATTCCCGTTCAATACATTTTGAACCGTTGTTGCAGCTGTTGCAGCAGAATTGATCACGCTGAAATCCGTGTCAAAGAATTCCAGACTTAAAACCGCATCTGTTCCGTATTGCTTACAAATACTGTCTGCCTGTTCCCAGGTCATGGGTGATCCGAAATCTACGCTTGTAGCTTTGGATGCAAGCATGGAACTGTCGCAGCGCATAATTTGAAAACGGGAACTTGTTCTTAAAAGTTCGTCTATTCCCCGGATGCATTCATTGGACAATTCTTTATCCTGTTTCGGCGTTTCGAGCGTTAAGGTCCCTTCAAGTAATCCTGCTTTTCCGGGGATGGAATGATTCAGTAATGCCAGAGATTTGATTTGCGGATTGATGCTGATCGTTGCCGGACGCTGTACTTCAATTCTCATTCCTTGAGTTGTTCTGCAAGAACTGAAAATCAATAAACTAATGGTGCAGATAGTAAGTATTTGTTTCATCGTATTTTGCTTGGATACAAATATATTTGATTCTTTATAAATTCAAGATAAAATGGTTTTTTAGTTGCTGAATCAATAATTGATTTTCTTATTTAAACTGTAAAGTTTTGATAAACAAAACTTTAATATCTTTAAATATTTTTTCAAAATAACTTTTTTGTTAAAATTTACGATAAACTGTTTATTGATTGACTTTTTTGTATTAGTTTCACAACTCACTTAAATCAAAAAATATGAAGAAAATCTTATTAGCATTGTTCATCAATGCTACTTTTGCACTAACGACTCAAGGTCAAACTCTTCAGTCGTATCTAACTCCATGGAAATCCAATGGTTTCATTTATTGGTCGAAAGAAGATGGAGTAAACTACAAGGTCAATGTTTATCAACTGGTAAATAGTAGTTACACATTAATTTCATCTACAAGATCTACGAATAACTACTTTCAATTCACGTCTCCTCAGTTAACTTCTTCAGATTTATTTTACACCATTGGAAAATATAGTTCTACTGATGTTTTATTGGAAGAAAGTGATCCTCAATCTATTGGAGATCATCCTGGTCCGGTACCCATTTGTTATTTGGATTGCAATGGCCTACGTGAGTCCTACCGTATTAACCTTATGCAGACTTATAATGGTTCCACTTATTTGATGGCTTCTGATAATGCAGGTGCACACAATGCTTTAATTGGGCAGTATGCTCCTTATTATCAGGCGATTGATATTGTGAATTATGAATTGTATGATGTTCTTCATCCTTACAGAAAAGCAACTGCTGGATTTGGGTCATTAATTTACGAAAGGGATCATATCGAGATTTTTCCCACTACACCAGGTGGGCCATATTATGATGCGCAAAACAATATAGTAACAACAGGTTTCTTGGTTGAAAAGAAAATGGACAAGTATGAGCATTTTAACACTGCAAATACGGGAAACTATGAAGCATCTACGGATTGGTGTGAAGCAAATATCGGGACGGGGACAAGTATTTTTAATGCTAATTTGGATCCTGCATCACTTCCAACTAGTGGAAATACAGTAACGGGAAACCAAGCTTGGTTTTTAACCCAAACAGGGACAGACTCTCAAGGGAATCCGATTTATCAAATTCCAAATCAATTGTATTGTTCAACCATGCAGAACGGTTCAGGAAGTTCAGGAGGACCTGGGGCTCCCAATATTGATGATTTTATGGAAGCAATAGAGCTTTGTTTTGATTTTGCTACGGGTGATGTTTCTGGAGATCCGGAGGATTGTTTGATTCCGGACGGCCCTATTGGTGGTGGTCTTGGAGGACTTATCGGGGGAATCACCTTTGAATCCCTGGATAAAGAATCCGGGTATTATTTATCTATTGATAATCCGAATGGAACACCTAGTGTGAAAGGAGAAGAAGGTGATTTTTCTGCTGGTTTGTACAGAATCAATTTGTTCTTAACTGATGGGAGAATCATTCCGGTCTATAGAGTGTTAGGTCCAATTGCAGACGCACGAGTTGTTGAAATTAGTATCTCACCCAATGTAATAGTAAATTCAGAGTTAAAATTCGGTGTTCAATCAAATGAGAATACTTCTGTCAATATCTTGGTACAAAAACTAGATGGAACAACGGTTTACACAGAAGCAGTCAATTTAATTGCCAATACTGAAATCCTTCGAGTAATACCAATTACCGGTGATATTCCATACAACCAATTGAGAGTTTCCGTAATTTTAGATGACGGAACCGTTATACAGGAAACGGCTTTAACAGAATAATTCGTTAACCAGGAGGCTTCGGCCTCCTTCATTTTACTTTGTATGAAAACGCTTTTCACTTTTCTTTTAGCAGTATCAATAAATACAGCTTTTACACAATTCGATATTGTTTTTCAAAAAAATATTGGAGGCAGTGGTTTTGATGGATTGGAAATGATTTATACTCCGGACAGTTCGGGTTACTATTTGATTGGACTTTCCAATTCGAACAGTTCGTTTGATAAAAGTGAAAATTCGCGTGGTGGTTTTGATTTGTGGATCCTGAAAACAGACCTGAATTTTAACATCGAATGGCAAAAAACCATAGGAGGAAATCAAGAAGATTCATATACAGGTGCGATTGTTACCGATACGGCAATTTATTGTTTATTAACTACTTTTTCAACGCCTTCTTTTGAAATGAATGCTACGAATTATGGGCTCTATGATTTTTGGTTCTTAAAATTGGATTTAGACGGAAATATTCTTGATCAGAAAACTTATGGTGGAACTTCTGGTGATCAAGCAGTGAAATTAATGAAATGGAGTAATCATTTCCTACTTTTGGGCACAAGTAATTCTCCCATCAGTGGCAATAAAACTCAGGACTCAAAAGGAGCTGGGGATTATTGGCTATTGGAAATCGATCCTCTAGATTTATCGGTTGTAACCGAAAAAGTCATAGGAAGTGCTAACGGAGACACTTTTAGAGATGCTACTATAACCGATAACCAGGAATTGTTTTTAATGGGGTATTCTTTAGTTGGAACAAGTGGTGATAAAACAGATAATGGATATGGGGCAACTGATGTTTGGATGGTCAAACTGGATAATACATTGAATGTTGTGGCGGATAAGTGTTTTGGTGGGTCAAATTCCGAAGAACCGGCAGGAACACTTATTACCGATGGAACCAATCTCTATTTTGTCAACTCTTCTTATTCGGGAGCAACCGGAAACAAAACAACACTCCAGGTACCTGGTTTTGATGGGAATTCAAGAAGCGACATTTGGTTAGTAAAATTAGATGATGACTTAAATAAAGTTTGGGAAAGAAGTTTTGGGGGATCACATGATGATTACCCTAGTAGAATAGTTCTTTTAGAGGATGGGTTGTTAGCTATCGGCTCAAATGCGCAATCAGCGCAAGGTACAGGGAACAGGACTGCTCCTTCGTATGGCGCAAGAGATGGTTGGATGGTTTTTGTAAATACAGATGGAACACCCATTGGACAATTCACTTTAGGTGGGTCAGCAGATGATGGGGTTTCTGTAGGATATCAACGAGGAGACACATTGATTTGTTTGGCTTCAACTGCGAGTCCAGTTTCCGGTAACCAGACTACGGGAACACATGGGAGTACGGATGCTTGGTTGGTAAAGTTGAAAATCACGGATTTAGCCACATCGAATTTTGCAGCAAAGAACTTCGACCTGAATCTCTACCCCAATCCGTCCAATGATTTTGTCGTGTTTGATTTTTCGGCACCTCAAGATAAGGATCAACTGATTTCTATTTTTTCGAGTGATGGAAAAAAAGTAGATGAGTTTATATTGCTTGCTGGGGAAAACTCAAGTACATGGTATCCAACTTGTGGCAGCGGGATTTATTATTATTCAGTTGGAGAATTGAAAGGAAAAGTAGTAATTGAAGATTGACAGTTACGTTTATTATGTGACAACAATCAAAATGTCACTAGATGATTTAATGCAGAGAACCTGAACAAACATCTTCTTGGAATCAAAATTCGCTGATCTTTTTCATTTTGAATTTTATATTTTGGATTAAAACTATCTTTGTGTAAAATTCAATGCATGAAAGTTTATAACAACATATTGGAAACCATTGGGAATACTCCTTTGGTCAAATTAAACAAACTAACCAAAAACTGTAAGGCAACTGTTTTGGCGAAAGTTGAAACAACGAATCCGGGGAACTCCGTAAAGGACCGAATGGCGGTGAAAATGATCGAAGACGCGGAAAAGAACGGATTATTGAAACCGGGCGGTACTATCATTGAAGGAACTTCCGGTAACACAGGAATGGGGCTTGCTCTGGCTGCTATTGTAAAAGGTTATAAACTGATTTGTGTTTTGAATGACAAGCAGTCGAAAGAGAAGATGGATATTCTGCGTGCGGTAGGTGCGGAAGTAGTGGTTTGTCCAACTGCAGTTGAGCCTTCGGATCCGCGTTCATATTATTCTGTTTCCAAAAGACTGGCGAAAGAAATTCCGAATTCCTGGTACGTGAACCAATACGATAATTTGTCGAACCGCATTGCTCATTACGAGCAAACAGGACCGGAGATCTGGGAACAGACCGACGGGAAGGTGACACATTTCGTTGTCGGAGTGGGAACAGGAGGTACCATTTCCGGAGTTGGAAAATACCTGAAAGAGCAAAACCCGAATATCAAGATTTGGGGAATCGATACCTACGGTTCTGTTTTCAAAAAATACAAGGAAACAGGAATTTTTGACGAAAATGAAATCTATCCGTACATCACCGAGGGAATCGGGGAAGACATCCTTCCTGCAAACGTGGATTTTGATGTGATTGATCTATTTGAGAAAGTAACGGATAAAGATGCTGCAATTTACACGCGTCGTTTGGCACGCGAAGAAGGAATTTTCGTAGGAAACTCCGCAGGAGCTGCTATCGGTGGATTGTTGCAATTGCAGGACCAGTTGACTGAAAACGATGTGGTGGTAGTTTTGTTCCACGATCATGGAAGCCGCTATGTTGGTAAGATCTTCAATGACGATTGGATGCGCGAACGCGGATTCCTGGAAGAAGAATTTAAAACAGCGGAAGATGTCATTGCACGTCATGCAGACTTACCTTTGGTTACCTTATATTCCGAAGAATTGGTGTCGCATGCCATTATGAAAATGCGTAAGTACAACATTTCCCAAATTCCGGTATTGCGTGACGGAGAATTGGTCGGTTCATTGAATGATTCCCAGGTTTACCAGTTGTTGGTTGACAATCCGGCATTGAGAGACACACCGATTTCCAAAATCATGCAGAAACCTTTCCCGGTTGTTATGGGAACAGCAAAATTGGAAGATGTGGCGAAACTGATCAATGAACAGACTCCTGCAGTGATTGTTGAACGGGCAAACGGAGACAAAAAGATCCTGACTCGTCAGGATGTAATTGCGTCTTTGGCGTAATAACCTCATGATAAATGAAAACCGTAGTGTTCAGTCACGACAGAGTACTGCATGTTTTTAAATGAGAATGGATAAAAAAAATTACACAGATCAAATGCAGCGAACGGTGGAGATTCAATCCACCGTTTCGCGTATTGTCTCATTAGTTCCTTCGCAAACCGAATTATTGGTCGACCTGGGTTTGCGGGACAAATTGGTCGGTATTACCAAGTTTTGTGTACATCCTGTTGGGTTGAAAAAAGAAGTGCAGCTCATTGGAGGGACCAAGAATGTCAAAATTGACCTGGTTCGATCCTTGAATCCTGATTTGGTCATTGGGAACAAGGAAGAAAATAATCAGGCGGATATCGAAGAACTGGAAGTAATCCATCCAACCTGGATGAGCGATATTTTCAACTTGGAAGATGCGCTCGATATGATCCGGAAAATAGGAGAGATCACTGAAACGGCAAAAAGAGCTGAAGAGATTGTTTCGGAAATCAAAACGAACTTCTCACAATTGGAAGGGTTAAAAAAAACAGGTAAAACCGTTTTATACCTCATTTGGAAAAATCCGTATATCGCAGTCGGACCAAACACCTTCATCGATTCCATGTTGCATACGCTGGGGTTTGAAAATGCAATGACAAAGGAACGTTACCCGGAAGTGAACTTACAGCAGTTAAATCCCGATCTGATCTTCTTAAGCTCAGAGCCTTTTCCTTTTAAAGAGAAACACATCGAAGAATTGCAAAATCAATTTCCGGCAAGCCAGGTTGTTTTGGTCGATGGAGAATATTTTTCCTGGTACGGGTCGCGATTGATCGGTGCACCGGCCTATTTCACAGAATTGTTACATCAGATCAAAACTTGATGATTCAATCTCTTTCAATGCGATTATAGAGAGAAGACAAATTAGCAGGATGTTTTAGCTTGTCAAATATTCTTTTTCTTCTATGAGCTTCTTCACTGCGTCGAGATCATTTTTTACTATCGCAGAAATCAGTGCATTACTCATTCCAATTTAAGAACTAGTTTGCTATCCTGAATTGAAAACGGAAGTAATTTGTTAAATCAAATCGAAACGTGTAAAGGTTTTAAGAGGATGTATTAAATTTATGCAAGCACATCTGTTTAACACCATGAAAAGATCATTCTTCACAGTCATTTTACTCGCGGTTATTTACCTGGTTTCCGCATCATTCAAAGCAACAAACTATCATACCATCACAATTAAAGTAACTAACATCCGGAATAATAAAGGAAGTATTCAGCTTCAAATTTTCCGGAGTGCAGAAAATTACAACAAAGGACTTCCCTGGAAGGTGAAGATCGTGGATAAGAGTGAAATGAAGAACAATACATTGATATGCACTTTTACCGGAATTGAAGAAGGGGAATACGGAATAGCACTTTTGGATGATGAAAATAAGAACAAAGAAATGGATTACACCATGTTCATGCCCGATGAAGGATTTGGATTTGCAGATTACTACCACACTTCCTGGAGCAAACCCAAATTTGAGAATTTTAAATTCGTACTAAAAGAAGATAAAACGATGACTGCAAAAGTGCGTTACGTTTAACTATTGTTCAAAAATCGGCATTCCGAATACCATTTTGGTCATTTCATGAAGTGGGCGTTTGTCTTTCTTGAAATTGATCTGTCCACTGATTGTATACAGGCTCCCGTGCTGATGTTTGATCTCGATACTGATCGATTCGGAACTGTTCAGGAAATCGTTAAATGCTTTGACAGGTCCCATGTTTTCAATGAACGCAGTAACAAAAGTACTTCCGTAAATCTTCGTAGATTTTTCCAGGTGACCTTTGACGAAAAATACATCGTTGCCCGAATAGGGAACAATTGCTGTTGGATCAACCCCGATAAAGTAGGCGTTGGCTGAAAGCTGCTTTAAATGAAACACCGTATTCCCGAAGTTCAAAGTCAGGTTTGGTCTGCGAACCGACTCTGGAAATGCTTTCCACAAATCTTCTACCTTGCAGTCATGTTTCGATTGAACGATCAGGTTCATGACCGGCGTGGGTAAAAATCCAATAATACTTGGAAGACTGTCTTTCGGGTCCTCGAGGTATGTTCCCTGAAAATCTACCGCATAAGCTTCAATGTCTTTAAAGTGAGGAAGTCCGTCGGGTAGGAAGTTCAGTAAGGTATCCGGCAATGCTTCCGGGATGAACCGTGAATAAACATATACTCCTTCGGATTTCAAACCGAATTTCAAACTGGCATGAAGTTTTTTGGGATATACCACATTCCCTTCCAGGTTAATGGATTTATCCCGGTGTTGAACGGATAATTTCATGGAAGAAAAACCACTTTTTGCCGGAAGTTTTTGGAGGTCCAAAGCAATGAATTCGTTCTTTTCGGGAGCAGCTTTCTTGAGTTCTTTAAAAGGCTGATTAAGGATTTGCATGAGCGTTTGTTCCAATTCATCCCGGTCTTTTTTTCCCTTGATCTGTTGGATAAACAATCCGCAATGTCCTTTTGCACTTCCGGCCTGGTTGGATTTGCAATAGGCACCAATGTGCTTACTGAAAGCGTCTGCATCCTTTGTCTGCACAGCAATCAACAGATAGGTTTTATGATTTCGTTCAATGCTGTAGAGCACAATGTCTTCCTGGGGATCAATCCGCAGTGATTTTTTATTGGAATCGCCGTTGAAGTTCTTATTAATCAATTCGCGCACCTTTTGGATAAAGGCATCGTCTTTTTCAGCAAACAAGGTGTTGTACACTTCTTTCTTGACAAATGATTCTGCATCCAGTCTTACTACCCATTTAACATCCCCAGGAATGGGTACAAGCGGGTTGGTTTGATTGGTAGAAAGAATATTCAGGCAAATAAAAATGAGTAAACTGGAGGCTGTAAGCAGCACTACAAGAAAGGCAGCATAAAAGCGTTTTTTTATTTGCATGGCATAAAGGTAATTTTTTATTGAAATTGTAACTTTGTTTCATGGGAAAATTCTTTTTCTGGTTACTTAAGCTATTCGGTTGGAAAATAGATGATCATGTTCCAATAGGAGTTAAAAAAGCAGTTGTGGTCATGGGACCACATACATCCAATTGGGATTTTATTATCGGAAAAATTGCATTTGCACATTATAAAGTGAATGCGAAGTTCCTGATCAAGAAAGATTTGTTCTTTTTTCCGCTGGGACCAATTTTAAAAGCAATGGGAGGAATTCCCGTCGACCGGAAGAAGAGCAACAACAACATTACTGAGCAGGCAGTGAAGTATTTGAATGAAAATGAAAAGTGCTTCATGGTTTTTACCCCTGAAGGAACACGCAGTTATCAGCCCAAATGGAAAAAAGGTTTTTATTACATTGCTCAGCAGGCACATGTTCCCATTTATATCGGTTACATCGATTATAAACAGAAAATCGGCGGATTCCATTCCCTTTTTGTACCTACAGGTGACGTAGATACTGATATAAAGTATATCAAGAATGTTTTGGCGGAATTTACCGGCAAAGTTCCTGAAAACGGAATCCGTAAAGAAGATTGATATGTCAGATTTTTTAAGAACGGTAAACGTAACGAGATACATTTCCCCTTTGCGGGAAGGTGGTTCACTGCCTGCATTGGTGGATGCGGATGACGATTTCAAGTATGTTCTGAAGTTTAAAGGAGCCGGACATGGAGTAAAAGCATTAATATCTGAATTTTTGGGAGGGGAAATTGCACGCATGCTGGGCTTTAAAGTTCCTGAATTGGTCTTTATAAACCTGGATGAAGATTTCGGACGTTCTGAAGCAGATGAAGAAATTCAGGATTTGTTGCGTGCAAGTCATGGATTGAATTTGGGGTTGCATTTTCTTTCCGGTGCCATTACATTTGATCCTGTGGTGACAAAAGTGGATGAGGAAACGGCTTCGCGGATTGTGTGGCTGGATGCCTTTATAACGAACATTGACCGTACTTTCAGAAATACGAACATGTTGATCTGGAAAAAGGAATTGTGGCTGATCGATCACGGTGCATCGTTTTATTTTCATCATACGTGGGAAAACTGGGAGAAAACCGCTCAAAGTAATTTCACCTATGTGAAAGATCATGTGCTTCTGCCACAAGCTGCCAAGATGGATGAAGCAGACGCGTTTGCGCATTCCAGGTTGACGCAGGAAAAATTGAATGAACTGGTGGATGCACTTCCTGAATCCTGGCTGGAATGGGAAGACCTGGAAGCAACTCCGGATGAGATAAGAATGGTATACAAACGGTTTTTAACTATTCGTCTTGATCATTCGCAACAGTTCGTAAATGAAGCTAAAAATGCCCGGAATGTTTTTATATGAATATGCAGTAATACGCCTGGTACCGCAGGTTGAACGCGAAGAATTCATCAACGTGGGTATTATCTTGTTCTCGAAAAAGCAAGGGTTCATTCAAACCAGGATCGTGCTTCCCGAAGAACGACTGAAACTCTTTAAGTGCGAAATAGACCTGGAACAGATCAAAGCGAACTTACATGCTTTTGAGTTGATTAGCGCCGGATCAAAAGCCGGTGGGCCCATTGCGTGTGAAGAATTACCGGAACGCTTCCGTTGGTTGACTGCTGTAAGGAGTTCGGTCATTCAAACTTCACGTCCACATCCCGGGAAGACGGATGATTTGGAGAAGGAGGTGGATCGGTTATTTCTGGAATATGTGGGTTAATTATCAGGTAGGAATTCCAGTCTTGATAATTAAATCATTCGTAATTGATAATTACTTTCTGAAGGAGTCTGTTTTTTTATCATATCCGTACGGACAATGTCTGCAGCCGCTTTTACAACAATATCCACGCTTTAAATGATATTTTTCCGTAAAAACAATATACCCTTCCGGGGTATAATAAAAATCTTCCGGATCTAAACCATTATTTTTGGGAAGTGGACGAAAATTATCATTCATACAACAAAATTACACATTTCATGGAGCTCTTTGATACATCCAAATCCATTTTACAGGAAATCAGATTGGATCCCGGTAAATTCCGGAACGTTCGCCTACTTGTAAAGCGGGATGACCTGATTCACCCGGAAGTCTCCGGGAATAAATGGCGCAAGCTCAAATACAATATCGAACTGGCTGAATACCAGAAAAAAGACGGAATTCTTACTTTCGGCGGAGCTTATTCAAACCATTTGTTGGCAGTTGCCGCTGCCTGTGTATCTGCCGGATTGAAATCAATCGGAGTTGTAAGAGGGGAAGAATTGAACAGCGAGAGCAATGAGAACCTGAAACGTTGTTCCGAACTGGGCATGGAACTGAAGTTTGTTTCGCGCGAATCGTATGACGAACGTAATGAAAAAAGCTGCCAGGAAGGCTGGAAAGAAGCTCATCCACATTTTTTATTGGTCCCGGAAGGAGGCGCAAATTATTACGGAATGGTTGGATGCCAGGAAATCTGGAAAGAACTTTCTGAAAAAGTAGACCACGTGTTTGTTGCACAGGGAACTACGACAACCAGTTGCGGGTTGCTGATCGGATCAGCTGAAAATACGGTACTGCATGTTGTTCCTGCGTTGAAAGGATTTGATTCGGAAGCTGAAATGCGCAAGCAGCTTTTTCCGTTTTTGATCGATGAAGAAACAATTGATGACTACATGAGGCGGGTAGAAGTGCACCCGGAAGCCCATTTCGGTGGTTATGGGAAATGGACTCCGGATCTCCTGGATTTTATTTCCTCTTGTAAAAATGCATACGATTTGCCGTTGGATAAAATCTACACCGGGAAAGCGTTTCATGCCTTGATGGAATGGCTAAAACAGCAGGATTTTAACATACCGCAAACCATCCTTTTCATACATACCGGCGGATTGAAAAATGGTGGAGTTTAATTATTCTCCGACGTATATATAGATGACAGAGCACTATTTCAATTGTTTTCCCAAATTCTGAACCTTTTCCAACCACTTCTCGCGCATTTCCGGTTTGGAATTCCGGACAATACCGATGTAACTGACTTTAACAGGTTTGATCCCGCAGAATTTCAAAACGGATCGCTTCAATTGATTAACACTTGGTCTGTGAAATACGATGCGGTAAAACAAGGACGGCTGATCCAAAGTTGTGATGATATGTGCTGTTTTCCCTGTTAAGAGTTTGTCCCAAAACGGAGAGTTTTCCCGGTATTGAAAAGCGAATCCCGGAAGAAATAAGCGATCGATAAATCCTTTGGTGATGGCAGGAAGTCCGCCCCACCAAACCGGGTGAATCCACACCAGGTGCTCCGCCCACTGGATTTTTTCCCATGCGCTCAAAAGATCGGGTTCCAATTCCGTTCTTTTTTGATACCCGAATTGAAGGTTCGGGTTAAAGTTCAGTTCTGCAATGACGATTTCCCGGATTTCAGCACCGGAATCGGCAGCACCTTTTTTATATGCTGCTGCAATTCCGAAATTGAATGAGTCCTTATTCGGATGTCCGTTGATTAGTAAGATTTTCTTGCCCATGATTGTTTTTTTGAGCAAAACTACTTGCTAAAACTTCCTTAAAAAAGGACATTTGTCACCAAATAAACCCTTTTCGGATGCGGCTTAAATGGCGTTGTGTAATGCCCAGATACGAAGCCAGGTGCTTTACTGGAATTTGCCGAACGCATTCCGGTTGCTCTTTGATGAGGTTTTCATAACGTTCGTGTGCAGAATCACGCGTCCTTCGAGTTCAAGGCAAAAAGAGTGAAAACTAATTTCATAACGGATTATTTGTGTTTACTCAATACCACCGGGAAAAAAAAGTTGTCAGGGAGCAATAAAAAACCCGGCACTTCGATCAAGTACCGGGCTTTTTTTCAAATCGAAAGCTGCGCTGACGCTTTTAAATCAGTCAGCTGCTGCTAATCTCTTATTCAAACAATGTCTTGTCAACTTCTCCGTTGAATTCAATTGTTTTTACAGTTCCGGAAAGTGTCATTTCACCCATGATTTGGGTTAGTTTGTGAGGAAAAAGAAAACCGTTTACCTCCTTGTAATCATCATACATGACGGTTACTTCATTAGTTTCTTCCTCTTTTTTGGTAATGGAAACGGTTTTGAATTTCAGGTTAGTAACCGCATCGAAGTAATCAAAAGATTCTTTTTCACCATCATTCGTAGTCAACACATAATAGTCTTTTCCTGCGATTGTCTCGATGCCTTTGATTTCGTACTTCATCCCGGAAGTTTTATATGTCGCTTCAGGGAACAAACCTTCTCCTTTTTTCTTCGCGGCAATTTCCTCAGCACTCATTGCTTTTTTGCCTGTCTGCATATTCATTTCAGAACCTGTTGTCCCGTCGTAATATGAGCTTTGGAAAACCATTCCCTGTGCTTCAATTTTTATTGCTTCTTTGTTCGGAGCAACAAAAGCTTCCGTCATGGTGATTACTACCGGGATTTGAGGGGAAGAAAGTTCGATTTTCTTTACAACTGATTTTACTTTCTTCATTTTCTTCGCCAAATCCTTAGCAGAAGCCGTTTTCGTAACCGTATTGACATATCTTTCAATCAATTGGTCTGCTGTGATGTCTGCCTTCTTCATTTCCTTTACAGGATTTCCGAATGGATCTAATTTTTCGATTACACCATCGCTATCGAACGCTTTCAGTTTTGGTAAAATATCCTCGTTTCCTACTACTACGATATTGAATCCGTTCTTGAAGTATTTTTGAGCAACGGTCAATACGTCATCCTTAGTAATAGCATCCAGGCGCTTTAAGTATGTTTGGTAGTAATCGGCAGGTAAATTGTCACGGATAATATTCAACGCAAAACGAGCAATTGTTTGAGGTCTTTCCAATGAACGTGCAAATCCTCCTGCCATTGCAGACTTCGCAAGGTTCAATTCATCATCTGTTACGTAGCTGTCGCTGATTTTCGTGATCTCTGCCAACAATTGAGTGATCGCTGAATCCGTTACTTCATTTCTGAAACTTCCGGATGTTCCGAACCAGCTTCCGTCTCTGGTCACCTCGAAAGAAGAATACGCACCGTAAGTGTAGGCTTTATCTTCACGAAGGTTTTGCATCAAGCGGGCTCCGAATGATCCTCCACCCAAAATGCTGTTCATCACATTCAGTGCGATTTGATCGGAAGCTCCCGGTTTCATTTCGATAGGGAATGTAATGGATATAACTGATTGTACGGCTCCTGGCTTGTTAACGAAAATCACACGGTTTCCTTTTGCTTTCAACCCTTTCCCGAAATCTTCCTTGTACGGCTGACCACCTTTCCATGCTCCGAAATACTTTTCAGCCATTTTCATTGCATTGTCTTTGGTGATATCCCCTACAATTACCAGGTATGCTCCGTTCGGTGTAAATACCTGCTTGTAGTTGTTTTTCACATCGTCCAGTGTAATTGCAGCCAAAGAAGCTTCGTCCATCACTTCACCAAGCGGGTGATTCGGGAAATCGATCTTTGATTCTGCATTGGAAGCCATCGTGTTGGGATCTGATTTCGCAGATAACAATCCGGATTCATTTTGTTTTTTGATGCGTTCAAATTCACTTTGCGGGAACGCTGGATTCATTGCGACATCCTGCATGATATCCAATCCTGTTTCCATGTGCTTGGTCAAACAGGAGAAGTAAATGGAATGACCATCTGCATTCAGGTCTGCACCCATATTATCCACTTCTTTATCCAATACGTCTTTCGAACGTTTGGTTGTTCCGGAAGTCAATAATTGCCCCATCAGGTTGTTTGTTCCTGCTTTAGAACCTTCAATCATAGGAGAAGCTCCCATGGTAAGCGAGAAAGAAACCCGTGGTAATTTATGGTTCTCAGAAAGAATAACGGTAATACCGTTACTTAATTTGAAAACTTCCGAGTTTTTAATATTAATGGTTGGAGCCGCAGCCGCAGCGGGTCTTACAGAACGGTCAACTTGTCCGTAAACCCCTGTAAATGCTGTTAAAGCAACAAGTGTAATTAACTTTTTCATGACGCTGTTCTGTTAGTTTGCCTTTGGTAAATAATATAAAATGATCCGATTGTCCTGGGTCAGGTACTTTTTAGCAACACGTTGGATATCTTCACGTGTAATACCCATGTAGATTTCCATTTGCTTGTTGATCAACTCCGTATTTCCGAAATACATTTTGTTTTGAGCTAAATTTTCAGCGATTCCGGCTACTGTTGAGTTGGAGCTTACGATTTGGTTCTCGAACTGATTGCGAACAGCCTGAAATTCTTCTTCGGAAATTAAATTGTCCTGGATCGATTTGATCTCTTCATCCAGTGATTTCTCCAAATCTTCCACTTTTGTTCCGTTAGCAGCAATAGCAGCAACAATTCCTAATCCCGGGTCTTCCATATTGAATGCGAAAGAGAAGGCAGCAACTGCTTGTTGTTTTTTCTCTACAATGTCTTTGTTCATGCGGGAAGAATTACTTCCGGATAACACGGCATTTAACATTTCAATCGCAGCAAAATCCTTGTCCGTTTCTTTCGGGAATTTGTATCCCATAAATACTGCAGGCAATTGAATGTTGTCGTAAACGGTTTCTCGCTGAACACCGGTGATCGGTTCGAAAGCCGGATTTGGTCTTGGAATATCACACGGCATTGCCGTGTACTTCTTCAATAATTCTTTTGCTTTCGGATCAGTCGGGTTATTGAAGTTTTTGGCGTCAAACGCCATTTTCTCCACACCGTATTTCGTTTTGAATTCACCTTCTCCCAGGTTTTCGAAATCACGGAACAAGTTAATTGCTTGTCCTTTCGGAACGGAAGCAAAGTACTTATCGATCCACTTCTTTGTTTGTTCGATATTGATATCCCCGGCAATGGAAAGAATGGAATTGGAAGGAACATAGAATGTATGGTAGAAATTCACGTAATCAATTTCCTGGGCTGCATTCAAATCTTCCATACTTCCGATCGGTACCCAGCGGTACGGATGGTTTTTGTATGCCAGTTTGAATAGGTTCTCCATAAATGTAGCGTAAGGCTGATTGTCAACACGCTGTCTTTTTTCCTCTTTTACGACTTCCCGTTGTGTTTCAACACCTGTTTGGTCTACTTTTGCGTGAAGCAAACGTTCACTCTCCAGCCACAATCCCAATTCCAATTGGTTGGAAGGAAGGATCTCGTAGTAATACGTTCTGTCCTGGCTGGTATTTGCATTTAACGCTCCACCATTTTTTTCCACTAATTCAGAGTATTCACCTCTTTTAATGTTGGTGGAACCTTCAAATAACAAATGTTCAAAAAAGTGCGCAAAACCTGTTCGAGACGGGTTTTCGTTTTTTGAACCTACGTGATACATGACTGAAACAGCTACAATGGGAGTAGCGTGTTCTTCATGTAAAATAACATGCATTCCGTTTGCCAGATCATATTCGATGTACTTTACTTTCTCCTGGGAGAAAGCGGTAATCGAAGAAGAAAGCAACAATGCTGTAAAAAGACTTTTTTTCATGTTGAATTTTTCGACTTGTTTGCACGAAAATAACAACAAAAATTGCTTTACAATCATTTAGGTGAATTTCGGATATAAAACTGGACGAACGGTTTTTATCTGCTTTCAGTAAGAGCGAAAAGTTTTTTGGCCTTATTGGGGTTTCGCAATTAACCATTAGTTAGCATGGTTTTTGTTATATTCGGGACTATGAAATTTTTGACTTTTGGCTTTTTGCTGCTTACATCCGGTCTTTTTGCACAAAAACAGACTGTTTTCGCCTATATGGACTACAACAATTTTTTCCATTCGTTTAAAGACGGGTATTTTAACCAGGTCGATCACCAGGCAGTTACAGGGGTTGCATACGGAGATGAAGTAATTGCTTATTACAACAACCAGCGCGATTTTAAAATTTACGACGGAACTTTTTCCCGGGTAATGACCAACCAGCCGGCAACATTCAAGATTTCGGACCATATGGCGGCCTGGAATATTGGTCAGCTCATTTATTATTATGAAAACGGAAAACCGCATAACCTGACTTCGTTCGGTGCGGATTACTGGGTGGGTGATTCATTGATTACTTTTCAGGATACACGTTACAATTCATTGAATGTGGTCTACAAGGGGAAAATATCGACACTTGTTCAAAGTACGGTGGAACTGCCTTCTCCGGTGGTCCAGGGAGATAATTTGGTCGTTTTTAAAGATAACGGAGATATTTACAAAGTCTTCTACAGGGGACAAATCTATGACTTGGGGACGTACAATGGGACAGAATACGAGTTTTTTGCAGGAACCGACATACTCGGTTTTAACGATCCGCAAACCCGTACATTTGCCGTTTTCCAGGATGGGGAATTTTTTGATGTGGAAGAATTCAGATCGCCTAAAGTCAAAGCCGGAAGAGGATTTGTTGCATACGAAGATTTACAGGGAAACCTGAAATATTACGGAAAAGGAAAATATGAAACCCTGAGTTCCTTCGCCCAGTTTTGGGATGCAAAAGATGATCTGGTGGTTTGGGGCGACGCCAATACGACGTACCAATTTTACAAAGGAGAAAAGAAAAACCTGGCCAATTTCGTAGTGAAAGAATGGCAGATGAAAAACGATGTGGTGGCTTTCAGGACTTTAATGGGTGGAGTAGGTGCCTCCGTTGGAGGAGTTTACAAAGAAGTCACCTCGATCAACGACACGGATTTCGTTATCAACGGCCACGGTGTCATGGTTCAAATGAAAAATCGAGCAGTAATCGTTTTGTATAACGGACAAATCTATAGGGATTAAAACAATTCAAAATTCCAAACAGGAAGTCAACTTTCGGAAATTTAACGAATTCACTTTGGTATTTTGCATTTTTCATTTTGAATTAGTAGTATCTTTGTTCCTCTAAAAAATGGATAAATGAATAGTTGGTTTACCGTAAAGGTTAAATATACAAAACAGCTGGAAGACGGTACTTTTAAGCGTGTTTCAGAACCGTATCTGGTTGCAGCAATGACGTTCACAGATGCGGAAGCAAGAATCTATGAAGAGCTTGGAAGCCTGATCCGCGGTGAGTTTGTCGTGACAGGAATTACACGTACTGATTTCCACGATATTTTCCACTATGAGGATGCAGATGTTTGGTACAAATGCAAAATCACTTATGAAGCCGGAGGCGATGGTGGTGAAGAAGGTGCGAAAGCCAAAAAAGTATCTCAAAATTTCATTGTAACGGCTCATTCCGTTAAGGATGCATATGAACGCCTGAAAGAGAGTCTGGGTGGAATGATGATCGATTATGTGATTCCTTCTATTACGATTTCCCCTATCGTGGATGTTTTCCCTTTTGGAGATGAAGCCGAAGATCGTGTAGCTGTTGATTTCGAAAAACAAGTGAAAGCAGAAGTTGCTGAACATGCTATGGGAACAAAAACGGTATTTTCAGCTCCGGGGTCGGATGTGGATGAATTCGAAGGAGATGACGAAGATTCAGTGATTGATGACCAATTCGGAGAAGAAGAATAAAAATGGATGATTTCCTCGATGTAATTCGAAACGACCATCACCAATTTGACAAAGGGAAACTGGAAGATCACTTTGGTGATGAACCTTTTGCCTTGTTAGCCAAATGGCTTCGGGAAGCGATTGAAAAACCTGCGATGGAACCCAATGCGATGATTGTTTCAACTTTGGGATTGAATGGGTTTCCAAGGTCTCGTGTGGTTTACTGGAAAGAGTTACTGGAGGAAGGAATTGTTTTTTATACGAATTATTCCAGCGATAAGGGAAAAGCAATCGAAGCGAACCCGCAAGTACATGCGTTATTGTACTGGCCGGAATTGGAACGCCAGATCAGTGTTACCGGGTTTGCGGAAAAAGTTCCGGCTGAAATGAGCGACGCTTATTTTGAATCACGTCCGAGAGGCAGCAAGTTGGGAGCTTGGGCATCCCACCAAAGTGAATTCCTGAACTCAAGAGACGAACTGGAGAAACGAGTGGCTGAATACGCTGGGAAGTTCCCGGATTTTATTCCAAGACCCGAACATTGGGGAGGTTATTTGATTCGGCCGATCAATGTGGAGTTCTGGCAGGGAAGACCTTCCCGCTTACACGACCGGATCGTGTTTAATTTGAAACCGGACAATTCTTGGGAATTATATCGCAAGTATCCTTAATGAATGATTGAATTATTACCCCACATATATACCCTTTCCAACGGGCTGAGATTGGTTTATCTGCACACAGGCTCACCGGTTGCTCATTTGGGAGTGACTGTTTTGGCCGGTTCCAGGTTTGAAGAGGACCATGAAGTCGGACTGGCACATTTCCTGGAGCACAGTATTTTCAAAGGGACTCAAAAACGGAAAGCATTCCATATTCTCTCCCGACTGGATTCAGTGGGAGGAGAATTGAACGCATATACCACGAAAGAAGAGATTTGTCTCTACGCTTCGTTTGTGAAAACCCACTTGAATCGTGCTGCGGAGCTATTATCAGACATTGCAATCAACAGTAATTTCCCTGAAAAGGAGATCCAAAAGGAAAAGGAGATTGTATTGGACGAATTGAATTCGTACCTGGACAGCCCAAGCGATAAGATTTTCGATGATTACGAGGCGCTCATCTTCCCCAATCACCCTTTGGGGAATAACATTTTGGGTACGCCTGAATCGGTGCAATCTTTCGGTAGAGATTCGCTCAAAAATTATGTAGATAAGTTCTTTTTTACCGAAAACACAGTGATTTCATTTGTCGGAGATATCCCCTTGAATACACTGGTGAAATGCTTGGAAAAGTATTTTCATTCCATGCCTTCTGGAAAAATGAAAGCGATCCCGAGAGGGTTTGACAGTTATATACCTGTAAAGAAACGGGTAGAAGAAGGAAATTACCAGGCACATGCCATCATTGGCGGAATAGCTCCCGGATACAACAGCGATCACCGCAGGGGAATGACCATGCTTACGAATGTACTGGGTGGCCCGGCAATGAATTCCCGTTTGATTCTTTCCGTTCGTGAGAAATACGGATATACGTACAATATAGAAGCACAATACTCTCCGTACCCGGATTTGGGATATTGGTCTATTTATTTTGGAACCGATCCGAAATACCTGGCAAAAACGATGAAGATCATTTATGCCGAATTAAAGAAACTGCGTGAAATCCCATTAACGGCAAAACAATTGCAACAGGCCAAAGAACAACTCAAAGGGCATATTGCTTTGTCGCTGGATTCGAACCTCGGACTAATGCAGGGATTGGGGAAATCATTGCTATTGTTCAACCAGATTGACACGATCGGGGAAATGTATGCCGGGATTGATAAGCTAACCAGCGAGGAGTTACTGGAAATTGCACAGACCTATTTTAGGGAAGAGCATATATCGGAATTGATTTATGATGTGAAGTCCGATTCGGGTTCTGGAAATTAGAATTCGCTTGTTCGCAAATTTGCGAACTGTATTATTGAAATCCTAATTCAAAATTGACCGGTTATTTAGTGATTTTTGTCATACGTTCTCCAAGAATTGAGCCGTAACTTTGAACTATCAAATTTACAGACATGGACTTTCAAACTTATTTAAAACAATTCGAACAGATTTTAAATGCATCTAATCAACAAGCTCCCTACGATAACGAAGATTATTTGAATTACACCAAGCTTAATTGGTCGCGCATGAACCGATGGTTGAAAAAAGGAGAGATCCTGCCTCATGTCAGAGAAAAGATCGAGTCAATCAACGAAAAGCAGGAATGGATTGTCATTACCGAGCCTTGGTGTGGCGATGCCTCACACATTGTACCGTTTATCCATATGATGGCGGAATTGAATCCGTTAATCCATGTGGACTACGAATTGCGTGATTCCGAACCGCATCGTATTGAGCAATACCTTACAAACGGCTCCAAGGCTATTCCGAAACTGGTAATTAAAAATGCCGCGGGTGAGGATCAAGCAACCTGGGGACCAAGACCGGTTGAATGCCAGGTTCTTTACCAGGAATTACATGAGAGCAAAGCTCCTTTTGAAGAGGTGAAAATCAAACTTCAGAATTGGTATAACGAACATCACGGAGTGGAGATCCAGGAAGAAGTAGTGGCCTTGTTATAAGACACGGTCGTGAAATTCACGTGTCAAAGCCTTGTATTCTTCCGTGTAACTGCCATTTTCCGTTCGGATGTGCAAAGACGAAAATTGGGCTTCGAGGGGGTATTTGATCAGCGAAACGATCATGCGCACAGGCTTGTCGGGTTTCCCGAAAAGGGTGATGAGTTCCGAAATAAACAAATTGTTTTCTTCTGCCAATCGTTGGATGCTTTCTGTACTTTCGAACGGAATAATGATCCAGGCTTTACCTGTTTTTGTAAGTAACCTGGAAATAGAACGAATCAAATCCGGAAATGACAGACTTTCCGTGTGGCGAGCCAATGATTTATGCTCATCCGGGTTTTTCTGACTGTTCTCAAAGAATGGCGGATTGCTGATAATCGCATCGAATGGTTCTTTGGGAAAATATTGCTGGATGGGTTGGTTTATGATCGAAATCGGGGATTGGAACGGACTGTTTTGTGCATTGAAATGAGCGTCCAAAACCGCATATTCTGAAATCTCGAGTCCGATTATTTCATGAAAATTGAAACGTTGTGCACACATGAGCGAAAGAATTCCGGTTCCGGTGCCTATGTCCAATAAGCGTTTAGGATTTTCCCAATGACAGACAGATCCGAGAATCATCGAATCGGTCCCGACTTTTAAAGCGGCATGTTTTTGCTGTACCTGGAAGTGTTTGAATTGAAAAACACTCATTATTCACCCATGTACATTTCAATCAGTCCTTCGGGAGACGTGACATGCAATGTTTTGGATTTACGGTCGACCTTTTGAACAAGTCCTTCAATGAATGGGATGAGGATCTCTTTTTCGCCGTTCATGACAACGATCAATGGATTTACGCTGTTATCGACTACTTGTTCAATGATCCCGGTTTCTCCGTAACGTGTGTCCACTAATTTGAAACCGACGATTTCGTGATCGTAAAAATGCTTGTCATCTAATTCCGGGAGAACAGACAAAGGAAGGTAGCAGTTTTTGCGCAGGATTATTTTAGCATCGTTTTCAGAATCAACACCTTCCAGTTTGATTGCTGCAAACCCTTTATGTTTTAATTGAAAGGATTGAACAAAGAAAGGGGTTAGTTGGCCGTTGATGTCGATGAAAAAGGCATCCAGAGTTTTGTAATCTTCCGGATTGGTTACGTCTAAAAATAGCGAAACTTCACCTTTGTATCCGTGAAGTTTCGCAATATAACCAAGTTGAAAGCAATCAGCATGTTGCATAGATCAACTTTTAATGAATTAAGCCTCAGCTTCTCCTTCTTCAGCAGCCGGAGCATCCTCTGCAGGAGCTTCAGTAGCCTCTTCGGCAGCAGCTTCCGGAGTTGCAGTTTCTGCTTCTTCGGCAACCTCTTCCACTACAGGAGCTTCTTCAACAGGCGTGTTTTTAGCTTCAATCGCTTTTGCTTTTGCTTCATTTGCATCAGCTTCAGCTTTCAAACGTGCTGCTTTATCAGCAACAGCGTCTTTTCCAAGACCTTCAATTTTCCCTTGGATTTTAGATGCTTTTTCAGCTTCCCAAGCAGCAAATTTAGTTTCTACCTGCTCAGCAGTCAAAGCTCCTTTTGTTACACCTTTCAATAAGTGATTTTTGTACAAAATTCCTTTGTAAGAAAGAATTGCACGTGCAGTATCAGACATTTCAGCTCCTGTACCAACCCATTTTAAAGTTGATTCAAAATTGATGTCAATTGTTGCCGGGTTCGTGTTCGGATTGTAAACCCCCAACTTCTCAATGAACTTACCATCACGCTTAGCGCGGGAATCAGCTACTACTAAATGGAAAATTGCTTTTCCTTTTTTACCGTGTCTTTGCAAACGAATACGTGTTGCCATAATGTTAATTGTTTGAGGTACGAAACCTCGATTAAAATGAATATTAACTCCTGCTTAGCGAATAAACAGGGTGCAAAGATAGCAAAAGCTTCCCAATCTGCAAATAAAAAGGGTACGATATTTCTACCGTACCCAGAACCAATAAATTTCGTTAAGATTTCCGATTAGTCTTCTCCAAAAGTTAATTTGATACCCACTTGAACAAAGAAGTTGCTGAAGTTTGCAATTTGTCTTAATTCTTCACTTGGAGATGTTAAGGTTGATCCGGTTGGATTCGTAGAGAAATTGTTGGAAGAGGAATTCAGTTCATCTACATACTTGATGTCTTTGTTGTATGCCGGAACGCTTCCAAGAAAATCGTTCCCGTTGATACTGTATTTTGTTACTTCTGTTTCTTTTGATTTTACGCGTAAACTGTTGGCTCCCACTTCAGCAAAGAAACCGAATTTCTTCCCGAAATGAACATTCAGACCGAATGCCCCGGTATATCCCAATGCCACTTTTCCGCTTGTGGTGGATGCTTGCACGACACTTACCCCGGGAGAAGAGTTATCATTTGATTCATATTTAACAGAGCCTAAAAGGGGAATGAGTAATCCCGTACGGGCGTATACAGACATTTTTTCTCCTCCCGATTTGATATAGAAAGCCGGAGCAATACGGAACTGACTTGACTTCATGGTCTCCGTAAGTGTACCGCTGGGATGGTTTTCTTTATGGGTAGTAGTCTCCGAACCAAAGAAGCCGTTCAAACCTAATTCAATCCCGAAATGCTCTCCGAACATGTAGCCGGGTGTCAGGTTTGCCTGAAGCCCATTTCCCAATGTCCCGTAAATAGCTTTTGAGTTGGTAAGGCCGCCGGCATCATGTTGTTCGTCAGTTCCCAGAAACTGCCCTGGTGAACCAAGACCATAACCAACCGAAACGCCCAGATTGAATTGTGCGGATGCTGTTCCGAAAGCCATTACAGCCAATACAGGTAGAATTAATTTTTTCATAAGAGAGATTTTAGATTTTTTTGCAATGTAGAATCTTTTAGTTATTTATGCAAGCATAATATCATGAAAAATAACACGTATTTGTTCGAAGAAGTGAAAACTATCGTGGAACAAAAATTTAGAAAGGAAAGCGCAGACCACGATTGGTACCACATCGAACGGGTATTGAAATTGGCTGAACATATTCAGGATCAGGAAGGTGGGGATTTGTTGGTTGTCCGGCTGGCGGCCTTATTACACGATATTTCCGATCACAAACTGAATGGTGGCGTAAAAAATGACTGTGGAAGAGTTTCGAGAGAAATACTCACGAAACTGAATGCGGAGAAGGAACTGATTGACCGGGTGTGTTCCATTGTGGATAAGGTTTCCTTTAAAGGAGCCGGAGTAGAAGATGAAGTGGGAAGCCTGGAACTGGATATTGTGCGAGACGCTGACCGCCTGGATGCGATCGGGGCAATTGGGATTGCACGTGCATTTCATTACGGAGGAAAAAATAACCGCTCTTTCTATGAGCCTGATTTGGGACCGTCTCTTCATTCGGATTTTGAAAGCTATTCTTCTGATAAGTCACATACCCTGAATCATTTTTATGAGAAATTATTATTGATAAAGGATCGTTTGAGAACCAAAACCGCACAAAAGATCGGGGAAGAAAGACATCAAATAATGGCCGCTTTTGTAGCTGATTTTCTGAAAGAATGGAATGTTAAATTCAAATGAATCGATCGGCTAAATCAATTTACTAAAAGTTAATTCTCGAAAAAAAATCCCATTTTTACGGCATGATTGAACATGTTGCATTAGGCATAGATATCGGTGGAACCAACACTGCTTATGGTTTGGTGAACCGAAATGGAGAGGTGTTATTCGAAGAATCCGTTACGACAACAGATTATTCTGATCCCGAAGATTTAGTAGAAAAGATTTACCAGGATGTAAAAAACAAGGGGTTCTTGGATAATTTACTCGGTTTGGGTGTTGGGGCTCCAAACGGGAATGCATTTACCGGAAATATTGAATTTGCTCCGAACTTAAAATGGAAAGGAGTAATCCCGATTGCCGAATTGTTTGAACAGAAATTTCACAGGCCCACTTTGTTAGCGAATGACGCAAATGCAGCAGCGATCGGTGAGCATCTTTTCGGAAATGCAAAAGATCTGAACGATTTTGTTTTGATTACGCTTGGAACAGGGCTTGGTTCAGGAATTTTTATCAATGGCGAATTGATTGTAGGTTCCCAGGGTTTTGCCGGTGAATACGGTCATATTCGGGTCGTTCATAACGGACGTTTGTGCGGATGTGGAAGAAAAGGTTGCCTGGAAACTTATGTTTCAAGCACAGGTGTCGTACGTAGTGTGGAAGAATTGAGTAGTACCTGTAAAGCGGATTCCAAATTGAACGGACTCTCGAAAATTACCGCAAAGGATGTTTTTCAGTTGGCAGTAGCCGGAGATCAATTTGCTTGTGAAATCGTAGATTATACAGCAGAAATGCTCGGGATTGCCTTAGCTGATTTTGCTGCGTTCTCTAATCCGAAGGCTTACATTCTTTTTGGAGGATTGGCGCAGAGTGGTCCCTATTTTTCTGAAAAAGTAAAAAAACACATGGAGGAGAATCTGCTTCAGATCTACCAGGGACATATCGAAATTCGAAATTCAGCTCTTCATGATATGAACGCAGCTGTATTGGGTACGGCAGCTTCTATGTTCTGGAAAGCAATCAAAAAATAAGAGAAAGCATTACTTTCGACTAAAAGACAAGCGTTAGCGCAGTCACACAAAATAAACCGGCGGAGACAAGTGATTAAAATTTAACCATATGAAAAACAGGATATTTCTACTTACGCTAATTTGTTCTTTTTCGGGCTTTTCTCAAATCCAGGAATTGAAAACCAATTCGGACATGGCAAGAGATAAAGTGTACTCAGATAAATTATCCAAAGCGATACCAAGTCCGTCACGCTACGTCAATACATTTGTAGGGACAGGAGGGCACGGACATACTTTTCCGGGGCCGGTACTTCCTTTTGGAATGGTTCAAGTGGGACCTGACACGCGGTATGAAGGATGGGACGGTTGCGGTGGTTATCATTATTCGGATTCCGTGATTTACGGATTCAGTCACACGCATTTGAGCGGAACAGGAATTCCGGATTATTCGGATGTGCTGCTGGTTCCGCAACAGGGAAAACTGAATACCGTTCCGGGATATAAAAAAGCAGGGGGATTTGGTTCCGTTTTCAAACATTCCAAAGAAAAGGCGCTTCCGGGTTATTACCATGTAGAAATGGAAAACGGGATTACAGCAGATTTGACGGCTACTTTGCGTTGTGCCCTGCACCGGTACCAATTCTCAAACCCGAAGGGAAAACGCTACATCGTTATTGATTTAGGATACCGCGATCGCGTATTGGAAGTGGAGGCGATGAAAACGTCTTCGACTTCGGTTGTAGGAAAACGTGTTTCCGAGGCTTGGGCGACACATCAGCACCTGGCGTTTAGTTTGGAGACATCCATTCCCTTTACCAAGACCAAATGGATTGAAGATAAAAAAGAAGGGACGTATTTGTTTGTATTGGAATTCCCGGAAGGTGTAAGGGAAATTGCAGTGCGTGTTGGAATTTCCGGAACGGACCAGGCGGGTGCAACTGCCAATTTGAAAGCGGAACTAACCAGTTTTGATTTTGATATTGTCCGCTCACGTGCGCTTGCAGCCTGGGACCTGGAATTGGGAAAGATCAAAGTGAAATCTTCTCAAAAGGACGTTCTAAATAACTTTTATACAGCACTTTACCATTCGTTTATTCATCCTTCACTTTGGACGGATGTGGACGGGAGATACCGCGACTATAACGATCAGATCCAAACCTCAGAAAATTCCTTGTATTCTGTTTTTTCCTTGTGGGATACGTATCGCGGAGCGAATCCGCTTTACACCATTGTTCAGCCACAAAAAGTTTCTGATTTCGTCAGTTCCTTTTATAAGCAATACCAAAATACGGGATTGCTTCCGGTGTGGACCTTATCCAATAATGAAACGAATTGCATGATCGGGTATCATTCCGTTTCGGTAATTACAGATGCTTATTTGAAAGGAATTCCACTTGAAAATCCGGAAGGATTGCTGGAAGCGATGATTGCTTCAAGCACGGCAGATCAATGGGGAAAGAAACAATACGAGGAAATCGGGTTCATTTCTGCCAATACCCAGGCCGAATCGGTTTCAAAAACATTGGAATATGCATACGACGATTGGTGTATTTCGAGATTTGCAGAGAAACTGGGGAAAACAGATATTGCAAAGAAGTACCAGGTACGCTCAGCCAATTGGATGAATTTATTGCACCCGGAGTCGCGCTTTTTTCAACCGAGAAAAGACGGGATCTTCCTTCCTTTTTTCAAACCGAATGAAGTAAACCACCACTTTACGGAAGCAAACGGATGGCAATATTCCCTGGCTGCTCCGCAACACATCCAGGCTTTGATTGATATGCACGGAGGAAATGAAGGAATGATCAATTTCCTGGACACGATGTTCCTGGGTTCTTCCTCCATGTCGGGGCGTGAGCAGGCAGATATTACAGGCTTGATCGGGCAATACGCACATGGAAACGAGCCTTCGCATCACATGGCGTATACCTACAACTATTGCGGTGCTCCGGAAAAAACGCAGGCTTTGATCGATACGATTCTAAAAACGTTTTACGTCAATGCGCCGGATGGTCTTTCAGGAAACGAAGATTGCGGGCAAATGTCTGCATGGTACGTCCTGAGTTCGATGGGCTTTTACCCGGTTTCCCCGGGCAGTCCGACGTATACAATCGGTCGGCCGATGATGGACCATGTGCTGATCCAGGGCGAAACAACTTCTTTTGAGATCAATGTAGTGAATAATTCAGAGGAGAATAAGTATGTTCAATCTATTTCCTGGAATGGAAAAGCATACCAGAAATTATTTATTACCCACGACATGATCAGAGAAGGGGGTGTTTTGGAAATTTCAATGGGCGCGAAACCGAATAAGCAGCTGGCAAATTATGAATTGGATCTGCGACATGAAATCAGTCCGGCTTTTGTTCCTGTTCCCTTTTTCACCACTTCTCAAACGATGTTTGAAACAAGTATGGAATTGGGGATCGACGTACTTTTCTTTGAAAAAGGGAAAGTGTATTACAGTTTTGACGGGGAAAAGTACCAGCCGTTTTATAAGCAAGGAGGGAAAAATATTCACCTGAATGAAACAACACAGGTCTATGCAAAAGTAGTGCGTGACGATGGTTCGGAAAGCAAAGTCATCAAGACTTTATTTACAAAATACGTCCGGGATAAAAAGATTACGCTTGCCACGGAATATGCAAACCAATATTCAGGTGGTGGTTCGCAGGCATTGGTTGATGGTCAAAAAGGAACCGAAGAATACCGCGGAACGGAATGGCAGGGTTCCTTCGGGAAAAATGTTCAGGGAGTCATTGAACTGAATGAACAAAGAGAGATCTCCCTGATCCAGTTCTCGTATTTACAGGATCAGAAATCGTGGATCTTCCCTCCGAAAAGTGTGAGCATCGAAGTTTCAACAGACGGAGTAATTTACCGGAAATTAGGCAAAGTTGCGGGAGTTCCGGTAAAAGAAGGTGAAACTTTGAAGGTAGGAGAGTTGAGTGTTGAAATCGCTCCGACTTCTTGCAAGTTTATCCGTTTCAGCGTTGAAAATTACGGATCATGTCCGGATTGGCACCTGGGAAAGGGAAATCCGACCTGGTTGTTCCTGGATGAAATAATTGTTAAGTGAGAATTGAAATGTATCATGGAAAAGAGGTGGCTCCCAATAAGAGGGAAAGTCACCTTTTTTATTGAATGTACTTATCAATTTTCAACTGAAAATACATAAACGGTTAAGGTTTCCTCTTAAAAGTTGTTAACTTTAGCGCTCTTTTAAACTAAACTTAAAGAATGAAAAAAATAGTATTCGCTTTGGTCTTACTGACCTACACCATGGGTAACATTGCTCGCGCAGATGAGGGAATGTGGCTTCCGTTTTTGATCGGAAGAAACTATGAGGACATGAAAAAGCATGGCTTGAAATTAACTCAGGAGCAAATTTATTCCATTAACAAATCTTCTTTGAAGGACGCGGTTATCTCGTTCGGGGGGTTCTGTACCGGAGAGATCATTTCCAACCAGGGATTGATCCTGACAAATCATCACTGTGGTTATGATGCAATTGCAGGAGCTTCAACCGAGGAACACAATTACCTGGACAATGGCTTTTGGGCTAAAAATTTCAAGGAAGAGATCGCTGTGAAAGGACTGACAGCTACGTTCATGATCCGTATGGAAGATGTAACTGCTCAAGTGGCGAAAGAATTGAATGCAAAAATGTCACCGGAAGAACGTGCAAAGAAAATCAAAGAAGTAACGGATATCCTTGTAAAGGATGCTACAGCCGGTACGCACTACGAGGCATTTGTTCGTGATTTTTATGATGGAAATGAGTTTTACCTGTTCGTAAAAGAGACATTTAAAGATGTGCGCTTGGTAGGAACACCTCCGCAATCTGCCGGAAAATTCGGTGGAGATACAGACAACTGGGAATGGCCGCGTCATACAGCGGATTTCTCCATGTTCCGTGTTTATGCCGGAGCAGACAACAAACCGGCTGATTTCAGTGATGCAAACGTTCCGTTGAAACCCAAACATTCCCTGCCAATCTCATTGAAAGGCGTAAAACAAGGTGATTACGCCATGATCATGGGATTCCCGGGAAGAACAAATCGTTATTTGACTTCTTACGGTGTGGAACAGGCTATTTCCTTGGAACAGCCGAAAATTGTGGATATCCGTGCGAAGAAACTGGAGATCATGAAAAAGTACATGGATAAAGATGTGACAGTCCGTCTACATTATTCATCCAAATACGCACAGGTGGCAAATTACTGGAAATACTTCATCGGTCAGACAAAACAGTTGAAAGGAAACCATGTGGCGGATAAGAAAAGAAAAATAGAAGAGGAATTTACGAAATACGCTGCCGGTAAAGCGGAATACGACAACGTGCTTTCGGACATCGAATCGGCTTTTAAAGCAACGAATGATATCATTTACATCAAGGTGTACAACAGTGAGTTTGTGCGCCAGGTAGACATTAACTCGTTGGTGTATTATTACAAACTGGCTTTTGATGCGAAAAAGTCAGGAAATGAAGAACGTTACAATATGATCCTGGATGTTGCAAAAGCAACAGCAGAAGAGATCTATGCTGAACGTTCCATGGACATTGAATTGGAGACTCTGGAAGAAGTATTGAAAATGTACATTCGCGACGTCCCGATGGAACAACAGGTTGGTATTACACGTTCCATTGGTATGGACGGGGTAGATGCGTTCATGAGCCGCGTGAAAACGAATTCCATTTTTGCTTCAAAAGAGCGTTACGAAGAATTCATGAAGAACTTCGATGTTGAAAAAATGAGTCAGGATCCGTTGTTTATCCTGATCAAAGACTTGGATAACGCATACCAGGCTGCCATGGCACAGGATGCGGTGAAATCGGCGAATGCCAAGTTGACTGCAGCAAATCGCGCATTTGTAAAAGGTGTACGTGAAATGCAGCCGAACAAGAAATTCTATCCGAATGCAAACTCAACGATGCGTTTGACCTACGGAAATGTATTGGCTTACGATCCGCGTGATGCTGTTCATTACGACTACTTCACTACGTTGGATGGAGTGATGCAGAAAGAAGATCCTTCTAACCCGGAATTCGTGGTGGATCCACGCATCAAGGAGTTGTGGATGAAAAAGGATTACGGTCAGTACGGAGTAAACGGGAAATTGCCAGTAAACTTCCTTTCCAATAACGACATCACAGGAGGTAACTCCGGTTCACCGGTAATCAATGCAAACGGAGAATTGATCGGAACTGCATTTGACGGTAACTGGGAAGCCATGTCCGGTGACATCTATTTCGAGCCGAACATTCAGCGTACGATCTCTTTGGACGTGCGTTACACGCTTTGGTTGATCGACAAGTGCTACGGTGCTGCGAATTTGATTAATGAGATGAAGTTGGTGAAGTAACCAAAATCAATAAGAACAGAAAAGCCCTGACATGTATCGTCAGGGCTTTTCTTATGCTAATGAGTTTTATTTTTCGCGAATTTCTTTTTTGATCTCGATGCGTTGTTCTTCTTTGTGCATGGATTTCGAATCATTCATTTCCAGTTCTTTCAATTTCTTATCTGCTTCAGCACCTTTGTAGACTTCTTCTGTTGTTTTCCCGTTTTCATTGCGGATGATTCGAACCACTTTCTCACCGTTCTCATCGGTTACTTTGACGTCTTCCGTTACCCGGTCAGATTTCATTCCTCCTTCTATTTCCCGGAGCTTTTGGTCTGCTTCAGCACCTTTGTATACTTCGCTGGAAGTTTTGCTACCGTTCGTGGTATTGATGGTCAATGTTTTTTCACCGTCAACCACTTCCATTTTCACTTCTTTGCGAACTTCTTTCTTTTCCGTTTTTGGATCTTTTTCGGTTTGAGCCATAGCAACTCCACTTCCGATCAGGATCAATCCAAGGATTGTGATCTTTTTCATACTCATAAGTTTAGGAGGTCAAAATACACGCTTCTTCCAACAATGAAAAATGCAGGATGTTAAGCGATGTTAAGAAGTAAGGAAAAGGAAAGAATAGACAAGTTTTGAAGATTTTAGTTTAAATAAATAGAACCTTAATTAAATAATTTGCTTATCGCGACTAGTTTCGGACCATCAAGTTCAATAGTATTTGAGTTTTCCCTTACGAAACTTTTTTTATCTACAAAAGAAAGTTCTTTTTGACGTGGTACTCTAAGTCTTAATACGGTTAATCCCTTATAATCTATGACATCAAGTTGACTTAATACCTGGCTTTTTAAAGGTTCTGATAAGTTTGATTTTGAAATTTTATTTAAAAGTCTGTTAATGTAATCATCAAGAGAGCCTTTTTGTAATTCTAATTCACGGTCTATCCCAACAATGTGTCTTTGATTAATTGTTTTATAATCGATTCTATCTAAAACCTGAATTCGTTTTGCATCGGCCTCCTTATCAGCAACACCGATGAATAGAAATCCATCTTCTTCAGGTCCAATATTTGCGATACCACATATTGTTTCAATAATTTCATCATAAAGATTTTCATTTAAATCTCGTGTGTTTGAAAGATCATAGAATCCTTGTTTGCATTCATACCTATTCGACTCTATTTTGGCTCGTCGAATTGAATTTTCAAAATCTAATGCCAAACCTGCTCCGTGTCTTAGTACTGGAGGATCTTTTTTGACAAAATATTTTTGAATCAATCCTGTTGTAAGATTGATATTTTTTTCTCTATCTGGAGTAACAGAATAATTTGCTGTTGAAGTCATCTTTTTTTGCAATCCGTGAAGTGCTTTTACTATTTCTGCGCTGTCGGCAGGAGATTTTTCTTCCTTAACAATTAAATGAAAAAAAGACATGAAGATAGAATAAAAGGATTCCTTAACTGGATTTCTGGATTTCGGGTTGACGACATTAATGATACTTGTATTTTGATCTTCAAATACCCCTTCAATTAGTGAAAAAGTAACTTTGATCTCGTGCATTATTCTATCAACTCCATATTTTACTAAAAGAGAATTGAACTCCTTATGTTCATTATTCTCAATATTGTATATTTTGTTGAATAGCTCACGACTTTTTGCTAAAGGCTCATCTTTTACAATACTTGCAATGATATCTAGAATCATTTCTTCATCTTCGCTATCTCTAAGTTGTTTTTTCCATATAATTCCGTTCTTACACCAAAATATATCTTCGGCGATAAGTCCATATCCTATATTTTCTCGATTGGAATCAATACTAATTTCAGGCATTTCTGCTAAATCCAATATATCCTTAGAAGAATCTCCTCTTATTTCTGAAGAAACCTTTCTAACTGTGTCAGAAAGTACATCGAGCATTCCTGCCTGCCTTTTTTCTTGAGGACTTAGTTGTTTCCCTCCAGAATTTATTCTCCCAAAAATATCTGTAATCTCAGCTTCGTTGTCGGTTGGATAAATAGTAATTGCTAATTGATAATCTAGAAAATTAGCACAAACTTTAGCGTCTAACAATTGAGTATCATCTGTTATTGGAACAAAAATACCTTCTTCTGCAGATTGCTTTGCTCTTGATGATTGTTTTGTGTCAAAATATTTTCCATGGATTGAAAATCGATTTTCTACAAAGGAAATTATAGCGTTCATGCGCTGGAGACCGTCTATAATTTCAAGTTTACCGTCATCCGTCTGAGCTAAAAGAATCAAGGGAATTGGTAAATCATTTATGATACTATCAATCAGATATTCTTTTTCATCAACCGTCCAGACAAGTTTTCTCTGGTACTTTCTGTTTACTAGGAACTTTCCTTCCGAATAATTTCTATAAGCTTCTTGCAAGCTCATACCTCTAGGAGTAATACTCATCTTTAATAATAATTAATCATTTTAACTAGGGATGTATAAATACTAAATTCATTTTTCATCAAGATTTAAGCCTGAAAATCAACAGAAAATCGTGAATGTGGTTTCAGTAAATAGTGCATTTGCGCGTTTCGCTCTTCCAATACTACTTAAAAAATCGAAACGAAAGTGATAGTTAGATAAATTGGTTACAAAAAAAGTGGAATTGTGAAAACGATTCCACTACTATAATTAGTTAAAAGTCTTAATTCTAACAGTCCTGACCCTTGACTCTTAGTCGTTTGTCTGGTTTTCCAAATCCATTCTTTCGTGCAATATCCGTATAATCTCTATTTCATTTTCTGAGACCAGGTGATAAAACAAAATGTGTTTTCCCGACTTGAATCCTAATAAATTCGGGTTTACTTCTATGTAAACTTTTCCAAGTGTTGGATCGTTTCCAATTTCTTTGCAGGCCGATTGAATTGCTTGATAATACTTGTCCGCTTGTTTTTCTGACCACTTATGTAAGGTATACTGCCAAATGTCAGTTAAGTCGTTTATTGCCTCTTGTCTTAAGATAACTTTAGGCATTTCTACTTCTTTTCAGATTTTAAGTTGGTTAAATGTTCATCAAAGTCAAAATTCTCAACTCTTGGACTATTTAGTCCTTCCTGGATAGCACTTTTTAAAGCAATTAATTTACTTTCTTCATTCTCCAAAAGTCGAAGCCCGGCGCGAATAACCTCACTCACATTTTTATACCTTCCGGCTGAAATTTGTTGACTTACAAATTCATCGAAATAATTACCAAGTGACACAGATGTATTTTTCATGATCGAAATTTTTCTTAAAGTTACCAAAAATTGGTACTTTATCCAAGTGTTTGATTTTTATGTCATAAAAAAGTGGAACTGCTTTCACAATCCCACTTGAGTATTATAAGGAAGAATTAATAGTTGTCCTTCCTCCCCCTTAATCCCCCTCCAAAGGGGGAGATAGATTCTCTACTTCTGATAAAAAGGCATCTTCACCACTTTTGCCAAAACTCCTTTGTCGCGGATCTCGATAAAGATCTCGCTGTCCGGAGCAGCAAATTCGGTATTTACATAACCCATTCCAATTGCTTTCTTCACGCTTGGTCCTTGTGTTCCGGAAGTGACTTTCCCGATCACGTTTCCGTTTGCATCCAAAATGCGGTAATCGTGACGTGGAATTCCCCGGTCGATCAGTTCAAATCCAATCAGTTTTCGGCTTACACCTGCTTCTTTTTGCGCTTTTAACTTCTCAGAATCCACGAAATCTTTCGTGAATTTCGTGATCCATCCCAATCCCGCTTCCAACGGAGAAGTCGTATCGTCGATGTCGTTCCCGTATAAACAGAATCCCATTTCCAGACGCAAGGTATCGCGAGCTGCCAAACCAATCGGTTTGATCCCGAATGGAGCGCCTGCTTCAAAGACTTTGTCCCATACTTGCTTCACTTCCGAGTTTTTGCAGTAGATCTCAAAACCTCCCGAACCGGTATATCCTGTTGCGGAAATAATTACATGATCAATCCCTGCAAACGGCCCCACTTCAAAATGGTAGTATTTGATCGCAGAAAGATCAACAGACGTCAGTGATTGCATTGCTTCAACGGCTTTTGGTCCTTGAATGGCCAACAAAGAATAATCGTCTGAAAGGTTTCTCATCGATACATTTTTGGTATTGTGAGAAGTAATCCAGTTCCAATCCTTTTCGATATTCGAAGCGTTCACTACCAGCAGGTATTCCTCTTCTTTGATCCGGTATACAATTAAATCGTCCACAATTCCGCCTTTTCCGTTTGGAAGACACGAATACTGAGCGCGCCCGATAGTTAATGTCGAAGCATCATTGGTGGTAACCCGCTGAATCAAATCCAAGGCATCCGGACCGGATAACAAAAACTCTCCCATGTGAGAAACGTCAAATACACCAACAGCATTCCGAACTGTTTCGTGTTCAGCAATTACACCTTCATATTGTACTGGCATATTGAATCCCGCAAATGGAACCATTTTGGCACCCAAAGCCTCGTGGACCTGGGTAAGAGCAGTGTTTTTCATTTATTTTGTTTTTTTAGACTGTAAAAGTAATGATTTCGTTCAATTTCGAAGAGAGAACGCCGGAAGATTACTGCGTAACCAATTTGGATCCATGATAGGGGCAAAACTCATAGTTCGCAGGGAATAATTCTCCGTCATTCGTGCACTTTGCATCTTTGTATAAACTTGGAAGGGGAAGGTGAAAAGTAGCTTTTGTGGAAGCCAGGCTGAGATTAAAATCGGTATTTCCATACGGATTCAATAAATTATCTCCCACATTATCGGTGACTTCAAAATAAAACACCGACATTCCGGCTCCCATATCGCCAAGCATTTGAGCGAACATCGGTTTTAGGTAATCATTCAGCATCAGCAATTCTTCCGATAATTTGGATTCCGGAATGGGTTTGTAGTTTTTACCGTTGAATGTTGCAGAAATGTTATTACGCAGGTAGGAGGCTTCTTTTGATTCGAAGGTCCGTGATGCCGAACTTACTTTCCCGGAGATGGCAATAAAAATGGATTTGTTGCCGAGCATTTGTTTTAACTGGGTGATCACTTCCGGACCAAATGCCTTCGGGTCCTTTGCAGAAAGCACTTCCCAGTAAATTTCCGGGAACCAGTAGAGGATGGTGATCTCCTCGTTTGATGTATTGGTGTAAACAATATCTTTCAGGAGTTTGTTTTGATCAACATCCTTCAGCGCTAATTTTTGTTGTGCAAAGGAAGAAACTGAAAACGTCAGGATAATGAAGCAGAGTATATTTTTCATGTTCAAGGTTTTGAACACAAAGTTATCGAAATTGTCGAAATTCAAAGAGGCGAATTAATTCTCTTGTAATTTGGAAAAACGGATCAGGAAATCGCGTTCTTCGGCTGCCGGATTTTCAAAAGAACCGAAACGGAGTGTTGCAACCGATTTGTCCATGAAGTAATGCTGTTCCAGGATCGGTTTGATTGACTGAAAGATCTGGTCTGCATTTTTCCCGTTAAAATAAAGGTAACCGTCACCGAAATCCATTGAGATATCGTGACCTTCATATTTCCCCAACTCACTGTCTTTAATGTTAGAATCCAATTGCTTTTCCAGCTCATGCAATTCATTTAAATCCTCAATTCCATAGAAGAATTGAATAACAACCAAATGATTTTCGTCCATATGCGTGATATTTTCGTTGGTTGCTTTCTTTTTCTTCCGTTGAAAAAAACCAAACAAGTTCATTTTAAGTGTCTTTCAATTAAGAAGTAAGTTAGATAAAAAAAATGAAAATTCAAGGCCGGATGATTTATTTAACACTACTCTGATTCCTTGGGGAGCCGTCTTTTAAAACAGGAAGTGTGAATTCAATAAAAGATGTGAGTAGGGTTTATTTTGGTTATTTTTAGAAAGACCCCTTTGAATTAACAGGGGGTGTTTATAAAATTTTGCACTTTTTCTTGGAATACCCCCTTTGAAAAATGTATTTTTGTCAAAAATTTTGAATTTATGGCAACAAAGCGATTACAGGCGTATCAGGATGTACTCAATCGTACACCAAAACACATCGATTACGATGGGAAAGTTTCCGAACTGTTCGGGAAAAATGTATTTCATGCAGAAGTGATGCGTGAGTACCTTCCGTCGGATGCATACAAATCCATGATGGAATCCATTCAGAATGGAACCCGCCTGGATCGTAAAATGGCCGATCAGGTTGCCTCCGCTATGAAAGACTGGGCTATCACAAAAGGAGCAACACATTATACACACTGGTTCCAACCGCTTACCGGTGCAACTGCTGAAAAGCACGATGCATTTTTCAAACCGGTCGGACCAGGACGTGCAATTGAGCGTTTTGACGGAGAATTGTTGGTTCAGCAGGAACCGGATGCTTCTTCTTTCCCGAACGGGGGAATCCGGAATACCTTTGAAGCAAGAGGTTATACGGCGTGGGATCCGTCTTCGCCGGCATTTGTGATCGGGAAAACATTGTGTATCCCGACCATCTTTATTTCCTATACAGGTGAATCACTGGATTATAAAATGCCTTTATTGAAAGCATTGCACGCTGTGGATAGCATTGCCACGGAAGTATGCCAGTATTTCGATAAAAATGTAACGAAAGTAAACGCAACATTGGGTTGGGAACAGGAATATTTCCTGGTTGACCAGGCATTGTTCAACTGTCGCCCGGATTTGATGATGACAGGCCGCGCATTGTTCGGTCACGCTCCTGCAAAAGGACAGCAATTGGATGATCATTATTTCGGGTCGATTCCTGAACGTGTAACTGCATTCATGCGTGAGTTTGAAAATGAAGCCATCTTATTGGGAATCCCGGTAACAACACGCCATAATGAAGTTGCTCCGAACCAGTTTGAATGTGCTCCGATCTTTGAAGAATGTAACCTGGCAAACGACCACAACTTGTTGTTGATGGATTTATTGGAAAAAGTTGCACGTAAGCATGATTTCCGTGTATTACTACATGAAAAACCATTCGCAGGAGTAAATGGTTCCGGGAAACACAACAATTGGTCCTTAGGAACGAATACAGGAGTGAATTTGCTTCAACCGGGAAAAAACCCGAAAACAAATCTTCAGTTCCTGACGTTCTTTGTGAATACCATTAAAGCGATTCATGATAACGCAGATTTGTTGCGTGCATGTATTGCTTCCGCAAGTAACGATCACCGTTTGGGCGCAAACGAAGCTCCTCCGGCAATTATCTCCACATTCATCGGTTCCCAGTTATCGGAAGCGCTGGATGAGTTGGAAAAAAGTGTGAAAGCGGGAAAAATGTCCCCGCAGGATAAAACGGAATTGAAACTGAATATCGGTAAAATTCCTCAGATCATGCTAGACAATACGGACAGAAACAGAACTTCCCCGTTCGCGTTTACAGGAAATAAGTTTGAGTTCCGTGCGGTTGGTTCTTCTGCAAACTGTGCTTCTGCTATGATTGTTTTGAATACTATTATGGCGAAACAATTGCAATTGTTCAAAGTGAGTGTAGATGCACGCATCGAAAAAGGAGAATCGAAAGATGAGGCAATTCTGAAAGAGCTTCAAATCCTGATCAAGGATTCCAAGAAAATTCGTTTTGAAGGAAACGGATACGGTGAGGAATGGGTGAAAGAAGCTGAAAAAAGAGGATTAAACAACTTCAAAGACACTCCGCGCGCATTGAAAGCTTGGGGAGACAAGAAATTCGTGAAGTTGTTCGATGAAATGAATGTATTGACACCACGTGAGCTGGAAGCACGTCAGGAAATCGAGTTTGAAAGCTATATTTTAAAGATCCAGATCGAAGCCCGTTTGATGGGAGATTTGGTTCAGACACACATTATTCCTGCAGTAGTGGAATACCAGAACAGATTGTTGTCCAATATCCAGGGAATCATGTCTGCTTTGGGTGAAAAAGCAGGGAAAGAGGCTGCGGCAGCTCAAATAGAGTTGGTTACTAAGATTTCCATGCATTTGAATAAGATGAAAGCAACGTGTGATACGATGCTCCAGGCACGCAAAGACGCCAACAAAATTGAGCATGCGGAAGAGAAAGCAGTGGCATATTGTGATAAAGTAAAAGTTTATTTTGACGAAATCCGTTACCATGCAGATAAATTGGAGTTATTGGTAGACGATGAGTTATGGCCGTTGCCAAAATTCAGAGAAATGTTATTTACCAGATAAGAGAAAGCATCGCTTTCGGAAAAGTAAAATTCAACCCGGTTCTGATTCAGGATCGGGTTTTTGTATCATAAACTCTTTACGAAGTTTTAGAAAAAAAAACGATGCTTGGGATAAGTGCAAGCTTATCCACCATTTACCATGGTATTTAATTTAAGTTCTTTGGAGAAAGGTGATTATTTAATAATTGCAACTATTCCGTAACTTTGTTAAACAAATGAAACAATTCGATATTCCATCCATATTTCGCTCGCCGATCATTTCAAAAGTGAAGGCATTTCGGAAGAGTCAGGATCCGAGGAAGAAGGATTTCTCGCCGACGGTGTTGGATTTTGGAAATGTTCAGTTATTTATTGCGCGGCATTTTGGCTTTTGCTATGGTGTTGAGAATGCGATAGAAATTGCTTATCGCGCTGTGGAGGAAAACGCCGGAAAACGCATTTTTCTTTTGAGCCAGATGATCCATAATCCGACAGTGAATGCAGACCTCACACAACACGGTATTCGGTTTATTCAGGACACTTCGGGAAAACAGTTGATCCCCTGGGAAGAATTGAATCCGGATGACATGGTTATTATTCCTGCATTCGGAACAACATTGGAAATTGAACAAATATTAACCAATCGGGGAGTTTCGACCGAAAAATACGATACGACCTGTCCATTCGTGGAAAAGGTTTGGAACAGGGCAGAGAAATTGGGTACTGAAAATCATACATTGGTCATTCATGGAAAGTACGATCATGAAGAAACACGGGCCACATTTTCGCATGCGGCTTTGAATGCGGAAGCAGTAATTGTAAAAAATATGGAAGAGGCTGCTTTCTTGGCTAAATGCATTACCGGTGAAGCTTCAAAGGAAGAATTTTACCACTTTTTCAAGGGAAAACACACACTAAATTTCGATCCTGAAATCCACTTAAGCAAAATAGGAGTGATCAATCAGACAACCATGCTTGCAAGTGAAACGCAGAAAATAGCCGAATTCCTGAAAACCGTTACGGAAGAGTTCGCTGCACGTTCGAAAGTAAATAAAACAGTTGCCGATACGCGTGATACTTTGTGTTACGCAACCAGTGATAATCAAAGTGCTACGGAAGCCTTGATGAACGAACCACTGGATTATGCCATCGTAGTAGGCGGATATAACAGTTCAAATACCTCCCATTTGGTGGAATTACTGGAGCAAGGTTGTCCCGTATATTTCATAAAAGACGAAACGGAAATCGTGGATATGGAAACAATTCGCAGCTTCAATAGGCATACCCACGAGGTAGAAACCATTAAAAATTGGATGAGAGGTGGAAAAGTGGGAATTACTTCAGGTGCCTCTTGCCCGGATTCAATCATCGATCTTGTAATTACCAAGGTACTGCGATTGGCGAACGGTCAGAGGTCAATTGATGAAGTAATCAATGACTTAAATTAGCAGATTGTAATTTTTTGAAAATGAGTTTCATCGTCATAATGAGAGTCCTTTTCAAAAATTAATTCACTGGCATTGCATTGGATGTGCCATTTGAAACCCACCCCTTCAATAAAATTTTTACTGGTTTTGCTGGAGCACACAATATCAATGGTGTTGCATAATTTTTCTACACCGTTGACAATAACTCTCCATTCTTTGGAGTGGGGATCTTCTTGATTGTAGTTTGTATTGAAACGAATTAAAACTTCTAGCTCAGAGTTCATGAGGTAATACTTAGTATACGAAATTAATTAAATTTGCGATAAACCTTACGTATTTATGATAATTCAATTAACAGGAATGTCTGGTGCCGGAAAGACTTCACTTTCAATTTCTACAAAAAAAGTATTGCAGGAAAAAGGAATTAAAGTCGAAGTACTGGATGCGGACGATTACAGGCAAAATGTATTCAAAGAATTGGGTTATACAAAAGAGGACCGGAACGACAATATCAGAAGACTGGCATTTGTAGCGAACAAGTTTAGTCAGCAGGGAATTGTGGCCATTATTTGTGCCATTAATCCTTATGATGCCATTCGCAACGAATTGCTTGAAAAGTATTCGGAGATGTATACGGTTTACGTTCAGTGTGATTTGGAAACGCTTACGCAAAGGGATACGAAGGGATTGTATCACAAAGCGATGCTCCCGGATGGGCACCAGGATAAAATTTACAATTTAACCGGGGTAAACGATCCGTTTGAAGTTCCGCAGGTATGTCATTTAACCATTGAAACAAATAAAGAAACGCTGCATGAATCCACGCAGCGTTTAGCTCAATTTATTCAGTCAAAAGCAAATAACTAACTGATTGCTTTATCTTTTCTGTTTCTGTATAGTTCGGAATCAACGGATGCTACCATTTGAGCTACATCCAGCTTGTTTTCAAGAAATATATTGACCCGTTCAGCCTCTGCTGATGGATTTTCAATTACATCAGAGTAATTCACAAATAATACATCCATGTGTGGTTGAGCTTCCAACCATGCCCTGTTTTTCTCCTTTTGCTGTTCGAAAGTAGTTTTAAGCTTTGCATTGTAAGTATCAACCGGTTTACCCAACATCTTTTGCTGTGACTGCATGACTTCATCCAGGTCTCTTTCCATGAAAATAATTTTATAGTCACAGTTCAAATCCAGGTTTCCGAGTAATTGCATAATCACTTTGATTGTTTTGCCATTTTGGTCCTTTAACCAGGAATTGTCTTTCAGAAGGCTTTTAACAGGTTCGTATTCCAGGTATCCTTTCGGGTTGTTTTCATCACTCTGACGGATGTTGTCGGTAAGAATATCTGCTCCCCCTGCTTTCAGCATCTGCATCATCATGGATGTACCCGAACGGGGCAATCCTGAAACAATGGTTATTTTCGGTTTCATGTTTTTGTTTAATATTTCCTGATGTCTCTTGGCAAGTTCAGGTTTATTCAAATAATTGGTATAAATCTGTACCAGGTGTTTGCGGGCAATGCTGTATCCCGGTTCCTGTTGAAGTGCCATTTCAAACGCGTTGGCAGCGTGTTCATATTCCTTGGCAGCAAGTAAGGCCTCTCCTAAATGATAATGAGCAACAGGGAACCAGAACTTGATCCCGATAGCAGAAATACCGCTTTCTATAGCTTTTTGATAAGATTTCATCCTAAGATAGGTAAGGCAAAGACCATGGTAAGCGTCAGCATCTTCGTTGTTGAGCTGTACCGCTTTGTTAAAACTTTTATTGGCCTTTTTCCATTCTCTCAGCATCAAATATGTTTTTCCCTGGAGAACATAAGCTTCAGGGGTTTCCATTTCGCTATCGTTCAAACTATTCAATAATTCAAGCGCCTTTTTTGGATTCAGGTCCAGCATGTGAATCTTGCTTTCCAGTATATTGATATAAGGGGTGTTTTTGTAACCAAAAATTTCGCGCATTCTTTTAAGAATCGATTTTGCTCCTTCTATTTCTTTCAGGGAAACATAGGTGTTCAGCAAACGAATAAGAATCTTCCCGTTTCTTGGAGTCAATTCCAATAATTCGTTAAATAACACAATTGCTTCCTGAAGAGCTCCCTTGGAGTATTTGATGCGCGCAGAATGGTATTTGAACTCAAACTGCATTTGTCTCTTTTGTAAGTCTGCATTTTCACCAAGCGGTTCAACGTATCCTAAGGCGATGAGCTGTTCCAGTGATTCCTGGGCAGCCCAGACATCGTCTTTGTCATTCGGGTCCAATTCTCCCCAGTCTCCTTCACGATCAGTTTCGTAACTATCAATGTATTTGATTTCCTGCGGTTTCTCAAATGCCTGGACCAATACTTTCCCAGACATATCCCGAGCCACCGGAAGTCCGAATAAATGCAGGATCGTCGGTGTGATATCCAGTAACCCGGAGCCATAGATTTGCTCGTCTTTTTTTATTCCCGGACCGGATAAACAAACAATACCAAAAGGTGAATGTTCATATGCCGGAGCCATAGAATCTTTCGGAAGTTGCAGAAGACGTCTGTGGTCTGAATAGAATCCATGATCGGATAAAAGAATAATATATGTATCCTCATCAACTAAATGAAGCAATCTATCCAGCATCATATCATGATACCTGTAAAATCCTTTCATTACTTCGCTGAAGAGTTCATATTCGTCTTCAGCGACATGGGCTTGTCTGGGAGGATGGTATTTCATGAATTCGTGGGAGGCGCGGTCAATGGCATCCAGGTACAAACCTAAAAAGTTCCATTCTTTTTTTTCTAAGATCTCTGTAGCAACATTATGAAAGGAGCTGCAACGTGCGAGTAATAACGGAATTTGTTTTAATAAATTCTCATATTTGGGATTGTCCAGCTGTTCCTGTGTTGCTTTGGGTAAAAAAGGTCCTAAATGAGCCCAGGTTAATTCAGAAGGATGAATCCTAAGGTCTTTTAAATTTTCCAGCTCGGATTTTGGGTTCACATGGATTTCATTTAACGCCCAATTACTTTCGTTATCCTCTTTTGTGAAATCCGTAAAATGATTTGATACCATAATCCCATTGATCGGTTCACATGGATAGCTTGGCCACCAACCACACACATGTGTTTTCAAGCCCTCATGGTGCAGGATATTCCAAATTGCTCTACAGTTACGGGAATGGGATGAAATGGGCCTGCGTTCACCGGTTGTCGGATGAGGTTCCTGAAAAGATAAGATCCCGTGTTCGTCACCGTATTTGCCAGTCGCGATGGAAGTCCATAAAATAGGAGATAATGGAGGGTCCAATGTCTGAATATTCCCCATTACTCCCTTTTCAACAAGTGTTGCCAGAGCCGGCATTTCTCCTTGGTCTAATAATGGATTAATAAATTTCCAATCGGCAGCATCCCATCCCAAAAGGAGAACTTTTTTTTGATTCTTGGTACCTGACATCTTATTTTTTCTTTTTTGATTGAGACTTTTTTGCTTCGGCTTTAGCTGCCCGCCAAGCTCTTAATCCTAAAGAACCTAATGCCAGCAAGCCTAATGATCCATTTTCCGAAATGGTCATTTTATAGATGTCAATCGTTTCGTCTGTTGTTTTATTTGATTTGGAGTCCACTGTTCTTAAAATAAAAAACCTCCAAAAGTTTTACAACTAATGGAGGTTCAAATATAAATTAATTCTTAGTTAAGAATCACTTTTTTTGTTCCCATTACGCCATTGTCCTCAAACTGAACGATGTACATTCCGGAAGTAGCATGGCTAAGGTCCATAACAGCAGAACCGTTTTCCATTTTTCCTGTAGCAACTGTTTTTCCTGTCATATCAATCACAGTTAGGTTACCTTGTTGCTTAGAAGTAATAGTAACATTTTTACCGTTTACGGAAGTGAACCAAACATCCGCAGGCATTTCAGCAATTCCCAATCCTGTTTCACCTGTAGTAAGTCCCATATCAGGAGTCACACGGTAAGCGTAATCCTTGATCATTGTTGAACTAACATCTGTAGGAACCTGGATGCGAACCCATCCATAGTGAGTACCTGTAGTCAATACGAAACGAGCTCCGATATAAAGATCTGCTCCTGTATTGAATTGTCCGTAAGCACCGATTGTAGCAATATCTACTGCGTTTGAAGCTTGTGACCCACCGAAAGCAGTTGTATCATACCAGTTTGTTGCAGCCGGATCAACAAGCACTCCTGAAGCTAATGCAGCTGTGTATGGATATCCTGCATCATCATAACCCATTAATGCAGCAACATCGTTCGGCTGGATAAGGTTCATTGACAAGTTAATTTGACCTGCTGTCGGGTGAACGAATCCATAAGAACCAACAATCATATCAGCATTTCCATCACTGTCGAAATCAACTTCGTAAGCGTTTAATGAATCGTTGATTACATTCAATGTTACATCCGGGTTAACGTCTGTATAAACGATTTGTGCATCAGCTGCAGCTGCAGTTCCAAATACCGCAGAAGCCAAAGCTGAATAAGACTTCAATTTTTCTTTAAGTAATGATTTATTCATACCGTAATAGTTTTAAATAAAATATTTTGGTAACGAATATACTCGTTTTTTTTCTACAACTCACTTTCTCTATTATTTTTTTTATTAAAAGAATGTTTTTGATAAGTTAAATAATTGATTCTTTTTTTATCAGTTCTTGTAAAGTTATTTCCTTCATCACGGATTGGAATTAATTATTATCTTCATTTTTAGTTTGTAGATGTTTATGGAGCGACTGATTAACATTTTGATTATTGATGAAAAGGATTCGGACCAGCTGGCCTTAAAAGAAATTCTTGGCGGAGGTGGGAATATCCTGTTATTTTGTGATTCCATTGATGAGGCACACGATATTCTGAAAAGAAGAGAAGTAGGGATTATTTTAATCAATGTAGACAGTCCGCATTTTTCATCGATGGAAGATTTCAAGGAATTGTTGCACGTCCATGCTTCCAATACGCATTATTCAATTATTATCACTGAAAATACACGAACGGGATCCAAGCTGTTGAAAGGGTTTAATTCGGGTGCAGTGGATTTTATTACCAAACCGTTCAATCCTTTATTGATCCAGGCAAAACTGGATGTATACAAATCCTTGTATTATAAAGATCAGCGCATTGCCCAGCTATTGGGAAATATTCTTCCTGAAAATGTGCTCGACGATTTAAACCAGTTCGGTAAATTCTCTCCGAAAAGGGTCGACAAGGGAGTGGTCCTGTTTACCGATTTTGTGGACTTCTCTATGAAATCCAAATCCATCAAACCGATCAAACTCGTTAAGCGCCTGGAATATTATTTTACGGCATTTGATGAGATCGTTGAGCGGTATAAGCTTGAGAAAATTAAAACGATTGGGGATGCTTACATGGCAATTGCGGGGGTAAATGAAGACAATGCCCAACCGATATTGAGAGCCTGCATGGCTGCGCTGGAAATGCGCAATTTTATCCGCAACGAAAAGGAACTGGCGAAAGCTATGAAAAAGGATTATTGGGAAATCCGGATCGGTGTTCATGCCGGACCATTAGTTGCAGGGATCATCGGATCCAAAAGATATTCGTTCGACGTATGGGGCGACACGGTTAATATTGCCGCAAGAGCACAGCAGTTTTCGGGAATCGATCAGATTACGATTACCCAGGCGATTTATGATGAATGTCACGCGTATTTTGACACCAAAGACCTGGGGAACGTTCCGATCAAAAAACGTGGCGGAACGATGGAAACATTTGAACTGGAATCTTTGAAACAGGAATTTAGCCTGTATGCCAATGGGAAAGTCCCTTCCGTTGAATTACGAATCTTATGTGAAATTGCTACGGTAGATTTCGAACATATGCGAAGTGATATCCTGAATAAATTGAAATCCATGCTTCCGGATGAAGTTGTTTATCACGATTTGGGACATACCTTAAATGTGGAAAAGGCAGCGATTCGACTGGGAAAACTGGAAGGCTTGCATGACGATGAAATGCTATTGTTGAGAACTGCAGCGTTATTTCATGATACCGGGTTCATTTTTACCTATCACAAGAATGAATTACATGCTGTAAGGCTTATGGAACAAATGCTTCCGAAATACGGATTCAACCAGGATCAAATTTATCAAATCCGTGAAATGATCCTGGCCACTTCCCTGGATATTGAACCGGTGGGACTGCTCCAGGAAATTCTGTGCGATGCGGATCATGACTATTTGGGAAGAGCGGATTATTATGTAGTTGCATCTAAACTAAAAGACGAAATGATCGCTTTTGGAATGGAATTGTCGGAAGAAGATTGGATCCGGATGCAGATTCAGTTTTTAGGAGAGACGCATCAATTTTATACCATTACGGCAATGAATATTCGCCAAAAGGGAAAAATGAACCGTTTGGGGGAATTAAAGATCGCTTTGACAGAACTGCAGAACCAGCGAGTTTAAACAATTCAAATTGCAAAATTCAAACCCCTTAATAATTCACTAAAAGCTCGGTTCTATCAGCATTAAATAATCACTGGTTTGAATACTTGGCTTATAATCTTTTGCGGATGAGGCATAAAAACCTCCCGGATTTAAATCGGCATCCAAGCCTGCTTTAGTTAGAATGTTCAGATCTTTTTTTCCATCTGCTTTTTCCGCTCCAGTCGATTTGCTTTGATCATCGGCTCGGCCACTTGAAGAAGTGACCCTGCTTCCATCTGGACGGTTTACTTTATATGGTGCGCCTGCAACAACTGGTGGAGCAGAAGCTTTGTCGCTCAATGTATAGCTTGCTGAAGTTGTCCCATTACTGTAAATGGAAACATCTTGGGATACATTTTTATCTTCCGGAACGGCAGATGCTGCAGTAAATTCTTTTTTGGTCTCTTCATTAAGCGGGAATTTCTTCTTTTGCTCAATATTGACTGTTTCAGGAGAAACAGAATCTGTGCTTGCCGTTATTTTGGCTGCATGGCTTTTTTCCAATTGTTCTTCAGGAAGTGAGAACCAAAGGGTTGTCGCGCTAGCAGATAACAACAGAACAGCCGCTACACGAAATATCGTACGATTGTATAAGGGGACGATTTTCTTTTCAGTTACTTCGGCAGGTGCATTCCAGTTTTGACTGATTCCGGGATGTTTGGCCTGGAAAACAGTGTTCAGGCTTGTTTTCACGGAAGCAGAAACTTCCTCTCTGTTTGAAATAGCCAACTGATCAATCTCCGCGTAAAAGGATTTCATTTCATTGTATTCTTCTTCTGAAGAAACCAATTCCTGAATGATTTCCAGTTCGTTGGAGCTTAATTCACTGTACGCTTTTGTTTGTATGATTTCATCAAATGTATTCATGGTAATTTTGTATGTTCCGGTTGGTATTCTTTTAATCCTTGTGCCAGGTATTTGGTAGCATAGAATAAACGCGATTTGATCGTGCCCTCACTAATCTCCAAAGCTTCGGCTATCTCTTTAATCGATAATCCATCGAAATGGCGCATTTCAAATACTTCCCGATGTTTATCTTCCAGTTGCGTGACCTGATAATTATAAGCTTCCTTAAAAAGCGCATGATGTACTTGGTTCTCGGTATTTTTATTTACATCACTAACAGCATACGTGTGGTCTAATCCGTTCGTTGTGTTTTTTCTGATTTCTTGTTTTTTATATTCGTTTTTGCACATGTTGTTTGCTACCGAATACATCCACGTTTTAAAGGAACGGGTAGTATCAAACAGCTCGGGCCGGTGAATCAACTTGGTAAAAAAATCGTGTACAAAGTCTTCTGATTTTTCGCGGTCACGCCACAGCATGCGTATGAAATACGAGAGCAGGGCAGATGAATAACGGCCATAAAGTTTGTCAAAAGCTCGCTGATCACCTCCTGCCATCGCAATAACCAATTGTTCATCGGTCATCTGGTCGTATTCCTTTTTAATCATTCGCATCAGCGCTTAATTTTTGAAAGTTGACCGGTTTTGTGAGCCCTCGTGGCTACGCTCATGATGATGTGGTTGATTTCCTTAACGTCTTCTGTTTTATTGTATTCTTCATATAATCTCGAAACGCTCAGGAGTGCAGGCAGGTAATTTGCCGAGAGAGCATCCGATTGCTGATCCTTCCCAATACCCAGTTCGTATTTTTTCCATTTTGTTTCGACCAGGGAAATGTTCCAGGCATTGTAATCCAAAGAAGCTGATTGATCATATGCAAAGGTCAGACCAACCGGATTCAGGGCCGAACTCATTCCCTGGAAATACTCCTTCGGGAAAGACATGGAAAGATACAGGTTTTTTGAAACATTGAGTGCGCAGAAATTTTGCACGAAGGTGGTGTCAACATACGTTGAATTCGGGAGGATATATCCGCGAGAACTCAAACTTGCCTGATATTCCGGGCTTTGCATCAAATCCACTGAGATCAGCTGAAGATCAGCTCTTCCCAGCGTGTTTTTTTCATAGTTTACAGGAATTAATTCGGTATACCCATGTAAAAGAAGTGTTCCGTTACTCGGAACTGAATTCACCATATCAGTGGCATAACTCAACAAACCTGCACTAATCTTGTTTTGAGCGATCATTTGAAGCGCGACACTGTCTGCCAGTTCCTGGTCATTCACGGCTACTCCGTATGCTGCCAGTTCTTGCTGAACTTCCGTTTTGGTCGGTTCCAATTTAGCGGCTTGCAGCAATTCGGGGAATTGTTTCGGATCGTATTTGCTTAACAGATAGGTGTAAAAGTGTTTTTCAAAGCTTCCGGGCAGCATGTTCGCATAGATCTGTGCACTTTGCTTCATATTCAGAATTTCTTCCGCACTGGCACTTCTCCGGGTTAATTGATGTTTCGAATCGGCATAATTGCTTTCGAATTGATACTTCGCGCTTTTTAATTGTTGAATGCTTGCATTGGAATCCTTATCGGCAGACTCTTCCGCAAATTTTGGATTGGAAACTGTTCGGTAAGCTTTGCTTTTCTTTGTTGCAACCTGGATTTCCTCCAGTTGCGGTGCTGGAACTCTTGTGGTATCCTGTTGAAGGGGTTCGTTTTTATTGGAATTGTTTTGATATACATTGTTTTGTGCACTGCTATAAGCAGCTGTAAGAATGAACAAAACAAGAAATATGTATCGGTGCATAAAGCAATTTTTATCTGTAGTACAATCAGATTAAAATTAGGTTCAAAAAATGAAAGAAAAAAATTTCCTAGGAATTAGGATCCGCTGCAAACAAGAATTTGTTTGGGGACACCAGGTTTGTTTTTACAGCATAGATAACGATTCCGGCCGTATTCTTTACCCCAAGTTTCGCCATGATGTTCTTACGGTGTGTATTGATCGTGTGATTACTCAGGCACAGAGAATCTGCAATCATTACATTCGTTAATCCTTCAGCGATCATGGTAATGATTTCGGTTTCACGCTCACTCAGGGTGATGGGTTCGCAGCTGAACGAATCAAAATCGATATCATTCACATCAATGGAGGCGTCACGAATCGTTTCCAGGATTTGTCCGCAAAAGAATTTATTTCCTCTCCATGTCTCCCGGATAGAATCGATGATCTCTGAACTGTCACAATCTTTTTTGATGTAGCTTTTTACTCCTGAACGCAAGGCATTGACCAATGTCTGAGCGGATTGCTCCGGCGTAATTGCTACCACGCTCAGATCCGGTTTTTTTTGAAGAATTTGGGGAATTACATCAATGGAGAACCCTTTTGATGTATAATCAACCAAAATAATGTTCGCATCAAATGCTTTGTTCAGGGCAATGAGTTCTTCGTTATTCCGAGCTTCCCCCACAATCTGGATGTTTCGCTCTGTAGACAACAGTGTACGCAATCCAATACGTATGATTTCATTACTGTCGGCTAAAATGAGCTTCATTATTTAGATTAATTTTAAACAAGACAAAAGTAAGGAAAAAATGCTACCATGAAAACTTTATCCTTATAAAACTTTTACTTGTTGAATTCTCAATGAAATTCATCCGAAAATGTGTGAAAACTTTCCTGCAAAAGTGGTAGTTTTCTGTATGGAATTTTTGTTATCCGGAACGTATCCCCGGAAATATTTACCAGGTTCTCCTGCCAGTTGCAAGTTATGGTACCGTCATTTGAAACATACCGGTCGTGCGATTGAATTTCCATATTATAATCCTTGAATTCGTCCTGATGAGATTGCAGGATCAGGTAGTGCTGACGGTGAACGAAGAGGTGCTTGATTTGGCTGCTTCCGTATACGCGATATGCACCATGGTGTGCCAAACGCGGGAACCGGTCATCATTGAAGTTCCTGCTGGAAATGGTAGGAAAGATGCATTCGGCAATAACCAAAAAAGCAAAGCAGAATCGGAGCATCAGGTGTCCTTTGGAATGAACGGGAAAGATGGGATTTGTTTGAAATCCGAAAATACTTTTCCAGTTCTCAGCAAAACAGGAGCTGTAGACGATGCTGAATAAAAGCAGGGAACAGGATAACAGCTTGACGGAAATATCAAAGGAGAAATTCACCAGGACCACTTGTGTGAATACTGCGATCGCCAGCAGGGAGGCGAGGAATTGAGTGCGCTTGAACAGAAGGAGCAGTGCAGTGAATACTTCAATGATGCCTAAAGTGACCGTGTAGGAATAGGAGCTTCCAACCAGCGACCAATAGGCGATGTCTTTGGACAATTTCCCGAAAGGAGTGTAAGCGGTATTTGGTTCGGGTAGGTAAAACTGGCTCTTTGTGATTTTATCCCATCCGTATTTAAACAGGAAGAAAAACAGGATTGCGGCAAGGGATGTTTTAAGCACCTGAGTGGGATTCCACTTCAACTTCGCACAAGCCTGACTGATTACCGGGGAAAAAAGGGCTCCAAACAGGATACTCAAAGAAATCAGTATATAGGTTCCGTAAGTGTCTGTTTCGAAGATCAACGCTTCATCAAGGGTTTTTAGTAAACCAGTGAAAGGTTTTTGTATCGTCTTGAAGATCCGGTCAAAGAGAGAATAATCGAATGGAAGCAGAAGAATCCACCAAAGGGTTATTCCGATAAAATTCAGTTTCAGGTGTTCTTTCATGAAGCAATTTGAGGAGAAAATGCCTGCTTAAGGATTCGGAGTATCAATAGTCCGCCGCCTGTTATTCCGAAAAGGAACAGGAGATAAGACTTCTTTTTCTTTTTGGGATTGGGCTCTTGAACAGGTTTGTAATCTGATTCTTGCGGGCTTAATTCGGTGTCTTTGATCAGCTGTTGTAATTGCATACTTGGAGCTTTGACACGTCCGGTATCTGCTGTATGCTTAAGATTGATATATTCGATGTGTTTATAATATTCCTGTTGATAAATAGAGTCAATATCTTCATTGTAAGTACTGATTTTTCTGTTTTTACGAATAGTGTCGTGATAGATCATTCCTGAAAATTCAGAGTAAACTTCAATATAGGTTGAGTCATTCAAACGTACAATTTGGATCAATCTAGGACCAGGCTCTCCAAAATTGGAGTTTGGATCAACAAAAAAGTCTATAGCTGTCCCCGAATGGCTTTTGTGAGCAATAATGGAGGTTTGTGACTGGGATAACGAAGCCGCCAAACAAATGCAAAGAGTGAATATTGTTTTCATAACTTAAGAAATTGAAGGCTTTGATTGACCGAATACTTTCAGGATTAGCATTCCGCCTCCGGTAATTCCAAACAGAAAAAGCAAGTAGGATTTCTTTTCTTTCTTTTTTTTGGGGGTATCCAGCTGCTTTTGCTTTAGTTCAAGCTGCATTTGTGATTCTTCCGCTTGCTTCAACTCCTCCTGGTAGTGTTGCATTTGCTCTTCTTTTTGAATGGAGTCCAAATACCTGGCACGGAATACCGTTTCGGAATACCGCTGTTTGTTTGATAGTGTATCGGTTTCGATGATTTTTTGGTTGAAATCTGTTACTTCCAGGATAATCGCAGAATCATTCATAGACCTGAAATGTTTTGCAGGGTATGATTTTAATTCCGGTGCTGGGCGGTCAAAATCTGTTTTAATTGCTCCGAAATTACTCATTGGATTAACAACGTAATTGATTGCTGTTCCTGCATGGCTCTTATGGAAAATTAAGGGTGTTTGGGCAGTTGTCAGGAGTGCAGATCCGGCAAAAATAGCTGTAAGAACTTGATACATATTGTTGTTGTTTGGAAGGGAATACAACCGGGAATTGAATTGGTTCAAAATAAAAAGCCCCCGGTTGCCGCCGGGAGCTCTGTCGTATTCCTACAACATTGTTTGGTGTATATTTCCCTTTACACGTTAATGAAATGCAGGATTTATGAAAAGTAACGGAAGAATTTTATCATTAACCGCTAGTCTGTAAGTAAGTTAACTAACATGCTAATTATTTTAAGTTAAAACATTGATTATGAATAGTTTAAATCGGGTTGTAAGTAAGTTAGCTAACATGCTAATTGTTTTATATTAAAATGTTGATTATGAACAGTTTAGAATGGGGTTGTAAGTGAGTTAGTAAACTTGCTAATCGCTTTAATCCTCAATCGGAATCTCCCGAATAATCAGTTTATCAATCCGCGCACCATCCATATCAACCACTTCAATCTCAAAATTCAGCCAATGGAATTTCTGACCCGTAGAGGGAACACTCCTCGATTCATTCAAAACCAATCCTCCGATGGTGGTGAAATTTAAATCGGAAGAATTGTCTTCCAGACCGAACTGGCGGAAGAATTCAGCGATCGGGTACTGACCGTCAATTAACCACGATCCGTCCTCGCGCTGAATGAATTCAAATTCCTCTGAATAGAAATCATTGAAATCGCCTACAAGCGCCTGCAATAAATCGTTCAAGGTGACAATTCCCTGAACCTGACCGAATTCGTCGGTGATGATCCCGTAATGTGTTTTTGTATCCTTAAAATGAACCAAGGCTTCATAAGCCGAGATGTTCTCCAAGAGGAATTGTGGTTTCAGCATCAGGTCCTTCAAGCTGAAATCAGCGTGATTGATCGTTCGAAACAAATCCTTCAACAGCACAACTCCCAATACGTGTTCCCGTTCGTCATCAAAAACGGGGTAAACCGAGTGCATTTCCTTTTCTACCTGTTCGCGGACTTCATCCTTCGTGTCATTAATGTCAATAAAGATCACGTCGTTTCGATGCGTCATCAAGGAGCTGATGTTCCGGTCACCGAGGTGGAAAACACGTTCCACGATATCTTGTTCGATTTCCTGCACTTCGCCACCTTCCGTACCTTCCTGGATGATTGCTTTGATTTCCTCTTCCGTTACTTTTCCTTCCGAAGACTGTTTGATGCGAAGTACTTTGAGTAAAAGATCGGAAGTAACCGTTAGCAACCAAACAAACGGTGCCGTGATTTTAGAGATAATCAGCATCGGTCTGGCCATCGTTTTTGCAATTGCCTCCGGATTGGTCAGACCGATGCGTTTAGGAACCAATTCTCCTAAAACAAGGGAGAAAAAAGTAATGATGACTACTACGGAGGTTACAGCCAAAAAATGAGCATAGGGTTTCAATGCCGCAAAACCCTGGAAAAATCCCTGGATATCCGAAGTCATTTTTTCTCCGGAGAAAATACCCGTTAAAATTCCGATCAGGGTGATACCAATTTGTACCGTCGAAAGGAATTTGTTGGGTGAATTCATGGTTTCAAGAACCAGCTTAGCACTTTTGTCGCCTCTTTTTGCGGCTACATCCAATTTGGATTTTCGGGCAGAAACCGTAGCGATCTCAGCCATGGAGAAAACCCCGTTCAGGATTATTAAAAAGAGGATTATGAGTAGTTCCATTTATCTGATCGTTCCTGGATAAATTTCCAACGCTTTTTCCAAACAAACAACTGCTTTCTTCAACGAATCCTGGTTTAACACATAAGCAATACGTGCTTCCTGCAACCCTGCACCAGGTGTAGAGTAGAATCCGTTTGCCGGTGCCATCATCACGGTTTGACCTTCGTATTCAAATTCTTCCAGTAACCACTGACAGAACTTTTCTGCATTATCAACAGGGAATTTAGCCACGCAGTAAAATGCTCCGCTGGGTTTCGGGCAGAAAACTCCCGGAATACTGTTCAATCCGTCAACCATGATGTTTCTGCGTTGTACATACTCGGAAACAACATCATCGAAATAAGACTGAGGCGTATTCAAAGCTGCTTCCGAAGCAACCTGGTCAACAGTAGGAGGGGAAAGCCGGGCTTGACCGAACTTCAGTGCTGCAGTCATCACTTCCTTGTTTTTGGAAACCAATGCTCCGATACGCGCCCCGCACATAGAGTAACGTTTGGAAACCGAATCGATCATAATCACATTGTTTTCGATTCCCTCCAAATTCAAAACAGAAAAAGGTTGCGCACCGTCGTAACAGAATTCTCGGTAAACCTCGTCAGCAAATAAAAACAAGTCGTGTTTCTGAACGATATCGCGCAGTTGTTCCAATTCTTCTTTGCTGTACAAATAACCGGTAGGATTTCCGGGGTTGCAAATAACAATTGCTTTTGTTTTGGAAGTGATTTTTGCTTCGATTTCGGAAACCGGAGGTAAAGCAAATCCTGTTTCGATACTTGAAGTAACCGGAACAACGGTTAACCCTGCGGTTACCGCAAAGCCATTGTAGTTTGCATAAAAAGGTTCCGGAATAATGATTTCATCTCCCGGGTTACACGTTGTCATGAACCCGAAAATCAACGCTTCAGATCCACCCGTTGTAATAAGGATATCCTCCGTGTTTACGGGAAGACCGCCTTTTCGATATGTTTCAGCCAATTTGGTTCTGTAAGATTCAAATCCTGCTGAATGGCTGTATTCAATGACTTTGTGATCAAAATTGCGAATAGCGTCTAAAGCTACCTGGGGTGTTTCGATATCCGGCTGACCGATATTCAAATGGTAAACAGTTTTACCGGCTTTTTTGGCTTTTTCAGCATAAGGTACCAATTTACGAATCGGCGATGCTGGCATGTCAATGGCTTTTTGGGCAATTTTTGGCATTTCTTTTTCTTTATTTTGAAGAGAACAAAAGTACAGGAAATGTTGACATATGCATAAAAAACCTGATTTTTACGTCATGAAAAAAATAGGTGTTTTACTTCTAAGCGGGTTATTGGCAGGCGCATGCTCGGAATCCGCGGAATCTGAAAATTCATTTAAAAAACCACTTGCTACTAAAGAAGCCGATTCGGTGGAAGAAACAGAGGAAAAAGCGCTTGTGCCGAATAAAGGCTTTATCTTCCATAAAGGGGATACTTTGGTGAGTGTGGATCATTTCAATAAAAATATTTGGTGGGAGTTGAAGTATGCGTCGAAAGACAATTTTATGCGACGTATTTTATACGATACCTTGGAAAGAGCTTATGTACAAATAGAGGTAGCGAGACGGTTGGCAAGGTCCCAGGAATATTTAACCGGCAGAAATCCGGAATATCATTTATTGGTCTACGATGGACTTCGACCTTTGAGTGTACAATGGGAAATGTGGAATGGCCTGGATAGCATCCCTTTCTTGGAACGCATTAAATTTGTGAGTAATCCTAAAAACGGAAGTGTTCATAATTACGGGGCTGCGGTTGACCTGACCATTTGCGATTCAAAACGAAACCCCCTGGACATGGGAGCAGGGTATGACGACATGCGGAAGGTGGCCTATCCTTCCCTCGAATCCGAATTCCTGGAAAGTGGTGAAATCACCCAAAAGCAAATTGATAACCGGAAATTACTGCGGCGAACTTTGAAAAGTCAGGGTTTTTCCAATATCCCGACTGAATGGTGGCACTTCAATGCTTTTCCAAGAGCAATTGTGAAAAGGAAATACCGGTTAGTGACAAAGGAATTGGCGGAATAGAAGGCTGGTTTTAATCATCCTCTGAAATGGAAACGCTGTTTAATTCCTATTAAATTAGTAGTATATTTGTTTCATGATACCAAAGAGATCCAAATACGCAATTCAGGCGTTAAAGTGTTTAGCGAAAGTTTACCGTGAAAAGAAGCACTTGTCCATCGCAACGATCGCCGAAGAAGAAAATATTCCCAGGAAGTTCCTGGAAACAATCCTGCTTCAGCTCAGGAATGGTGGAATGGTCGGAAGTAAAATGGGTGCAACCGGGGGATATTTCTTGGTGAAGCATCCGGATGAGATTGTACTCAGCAGCATTATTCGCGCAACCGGCGGACCAATTGCTTTACTGCCTTGTGTGAGTCTGAATTTCTACGAAGAATGCACAGAGTGTCCGCACGAAGAACTCTGCGGATTGCATGATGTCATGCTCGAAGTACGTGAAGCAAGTATTCATATTCTTTCTAAAACCAGTTTGGCGGATTTAATTTTGAGAGAAAAAAAATTGCTGCGAAAATCTGAAAACAAGCGTAAATAGTCATTTTTTTGAAATTTATTTCCTACTTATTCGATAGGAGAAATGGAAAATAATTTTACTTTTCCTTGCACTTTTAGGGAAGAGCCATTTACTTTGCACCATCAATTACAGAAAACAATGATGCGAAAAAACTTCATGCGTAACATGTCCATGCAGCTATGTTGTATGTCCCTTAAGGGACAGCGGAAGGTATAACTATAAATGAACAATTGAGTTACAGCCCTTCTCCGCATTCGACAGAGAAGGGTTTTTTAGTGCAATCAGAAATTAAAAAATGAAAAAAGTATATATCAATGAATACGGTCCGAGGGTTTCAGCAGCGGTTTATGGTTTCTGGCGCTGGACGGAAGAAGATCTTCTCGATTCCCGGAAATTCGAAGAGGTCGTATTGTTTACACGGGAATTGGGAATCGATACCTATGATTTGAGCCCGGGAAAAGGAACAGGGGAATTGGAAACGCAGTTCGGGAAGCTGATCGAATCAAAAGTGATCAATCCCTCGGAATTGATCTTGTCAAAAAAAGTCGGTTTACGTGAGTATTCCGGTTCGCATGGAAGCGGCATTTATTACGATTTGAGTTCGCAGTATCTGACCAAAAGCGTGGAGCAATCGTTGATCCGGTTAAAATGCGAAAAGATCGATATCCTGATCCTTGAAAACTTCGATTTCCTCTCGAATTTTGAAGAAACCGCATCGGCTTTATTGAAATTACAACGGAGCGGAAAAATCGCTTACATCGGTGTTTCGAATTTCAATGTTTTCCAGCAAAGACTCCTGTCTTCATCGCTTTCGCAACCCATTATTACCAATCAGCTGGAACTGAATTTATTGCAAACGGAGGCACTTCATGACGGACGTTTCGACTTTATCCGTGAACAGCACAGCAGGGCACTGGCATTTTCTCCTTTGGCTGACGGACGCATTTTGCTTGGAGAAGATGCACAGGCGGTAAAATTACGCCTTGCCTTGATTGAGATCGGTAAGAAATACGAAGCGAATGTGGAGCAGGTTGCTGTTGCATGGCTGCATAAACTGGGAGCTTTACCCATTATCGGAAGCAAGGAAAAACGCCGGATCCAAAACGCGGCAACCGCTCATTCTTTTGAGCTTACACGGGAAGAATGGTATTACCTCTACAACGCCACAAAGTAGTCATGGAAAGCTTTAGAACACCATACGAAAAACAGGTCGGAAGCAGGAAATTACTGGTTGAAAAGGATGTTTTGGAACTGGGTGAAAAAATTGCGGCCTTTAAAGACGGAAAAATCTCCGATGATAAATTCCGGTCCTTGCGTTTGGCGCGCGGTGTTTATGGTCAACGTCAGCTGGGAGTTCAGATGATCCGGATCAAGTTGCCTTATGGAAAAGTAACTTCCCGGCAGCTGCGCAGAATTGCTCAGGTCAGTGAGGAATATAGTACCGGGCGTCTGCACATAACAACGCGCCAGGATATTCAGATTCATTTCGTCTCACTGGACCGTACTCCACAACTGTGGGCAGACCTGGAAAAAGACGATGTAACTCTGCGGGAAGCTTGCGGAAATACGGTTAGAAACGTCACGGCAAGCGACAATGCAGGGATCAATCCGGATGAGTTATTTGACGTGACGCCTTATGCGGAACAGGTATTTCAGTATTTCCTGCGAAAACCTTTCGGACAGGAACTGGGACGCAAGATTAAAATTGCCTTCAGCTCGGACGATCGGGATGACGCTTTTACTTTTATCCACGATTTTGGATTTATTCCACGCATGGAAATTCAAAACAGTCAGGAAGTAAAGGGATTCAAAGTCCTGGTTGGCGGAGGTCTTGGTGCACAGCCATTCCTCGCACAGGTTGCCTGTGAATTTCTACCCGCAACGGAGATCATTCCTTTTATTGAAGCTTCGGTACGCATTTTTGACCGGTACGGTGAACGGAACAGCCGGAACAAAGCCCGCATGAAATACTTAGTTTCAAAACTTGGGTTGGAAGTGTTTTTGGAGTTGGTCGACCAGGAGAGAGCAGCTGTTCAGTTTGATCCGGAAAAGAATCCGTTGATCGAAGTGAATAATTTTGATTATCAGGAGCTTGATCCGGTTGATATCAATCAATTGTTTACAAATGATCCGGTTTATAATCAATGGGTGAAAACCAATGTGTTTCCACAAAAGCAGCAAGGATATCTGGCCGTTTATGTGAAAGTTCCACTGGGAGATTTTTATACGGATCAGGCACGCTCACTCGCGTATTTACTGGATAGTTTACAACTCACTGAATTGCGTTTTACCATCAATCAGAATATTCAGTTACGCGGGATAAAACCGGAACAATTGCAACAGGTATATGCGCAACTTTCTGTATTGAACCTGATTGAGTCTGGCTACGGTGGTTTATCGGACATCACGGCCTGTCCAGGGACAGATACCTGTAACCTGGGAATTGCGAACAGTACTCATGTCGCGCTGGAACTGGAATCGTTTATTCGAACAAATTATCCGAAACTGATTGAAGAAACCGGTATTTCGGTTAAGATCAGTGGCTGTATGAACTCCTGCGGACAGCATGGTCTGGCACAAATCGGGTTTCACGGAAGTTCGATCAAAACAAAAGAGGGTACTTTGCCTGCCTTACAGGTATTACTTGGCGGTGGAAAGACGGGATCCGGGGCAGGCAGAATGGCAGAAAAAGTGATTAAAGTCCCGAGCAAACGTATTTTGAAGGTGGTCCAATTGCTGTTGGATGATTTCCTGGAATTCCATGAGAATGAAGAAACGTTTAACGATTACTTCGACCGGCGGCAAAACGGGTATTTCTACAGTTTACTGAAACCGCTGGCAGATGTGGAGAATGCTATCCCGGAGGAATACCTGGATTGGGGACAAAATGAACGTTTTGCAACTGCAATCGGGGTCGGGGAATGTGCCGGTGTGATCATTGATTTAGTGGCAACCCTGTTCTCAGATGCCGAAGAGAAATGGGAGGCTGCAACACAAGCTTTTCTGCAAGGGCGTTTCGCGGATGCAGTTTATTATGCTTATTCGGCCGGGATTCATGCAGCAAAAGCCAAATTGATTGAAAAAGGGATTCGTTGTAATACCCAGCAGGGAATCCTGATGGATTTTGATACACATCTTGGTGCTGATTTCGGATTTTCTGAAATGAATCGTTTCAGTGAGCTGATCCTTCGGATAAACAAAGAGAAAGCTTCTGAAACAGTTGCAAAAGCATATCTCAACGAAGTAAATGAAGTACTTACGAAACTGAAGAAAAAACATGAATAAGAATCAAACACCATGGGTTTCACTTGTTGGTGCGGGCCCCGGAGATATTGAGTTGATTTCTGTAAAAGGATTGAACCGATTGAAAAAAGCCAACGTGGTGCTATATGATGCCCTTGTGAATGAAGAATTACTCACCTTTGCGCCAACAGCGAAAAAAATCTTTGTTGGTAAACGTTTGGGATTTAAGGCTTATGAGCAGGATCAAATCAATCAGTTGTTGGTAAATTCGGCGAATGAATTCGGCTATGTAGTGCGCCTGAAAGGAGGAGACCCCTTTGTCTTCGGAAGAGGAATGGAGGAAGTCGGGTTTGTGCAGCTACACGGTATTCCGGTGGAGGTCATACCCGGAATTTCAAGTTCGATTTCGGTTCCGGCATTGGCAAATATTCCGGTTACACACCGTGGATTGAGTAACTCGTTTTTGGTGATATCAGCTACCTTGGCCGACGGTTCATTGAATCCTGAATTGAAGGAAGTAGTTTCATTGAATGCGACTATTATAATTTTGATGGGATTAAGCCAGATTGAAAAGATTATGGAGGTGTTTTTGGAAAATTTCAAACCGGAACTTCCTGCAGCGATTGTTTGTAATGGCTCCTTGCCAGATCAGGAGGTGCTGACAGGAACAGTTGCAACGATCTCCGGTTTGTACCGGGAAGCCCGGATTAGCGGTCCGGGAGTCATTGTGATCGGGGAAGTCGTTGCGTTTGCAAATGAATTCTGCGGAGTATTAACGGAATCAGGCTGTATTTCATGAGAGAATCGGACTCCAATGAATTATTTCCGGTGTTTCTGAAAACACAGGAGCTGCAGGTGTTACTCGTCGGTGGAGGAACGGTTGCTTTGGAAAAATTGCGTGCACTGCTTTTGAACTCACCCGAAACCACGGTCACAGTTGTTGCAAGGGAATATTCGGATGCATTCATTGATTTTGCCGAACGACATGAAACGGTTTATTTGGAAGTGCGTGATTTTGAAAGCAGCGATATCGAAAACAAACAATTGATCATAACAGCATTAAATGATTTGGAAATCTCGGAACAAATAATGAATCTGGCGAGTGATGCAGGGATTTTATATAATGCGGCGGACAAACCCGAATTATGTACCTTTTACCTCGGATCAGTTGTGAAGAAAGGCCATTTAAAAATTGGGATTTCAACCAATGGAAAATCCCCGACCCTGGCAAAACGGCTAAAGGAATTATTGGAGGAGCATTTACCCGATGAGCTCCATGATTCGGCAATCCATTTAAATAAATTCCGAAACTTCCTGAAAGGAGATTTTACCAATAAAGTGAAGAAAATGAACCGGGCAACAGCTTATTTGATCAGTAAATCGGAAAGGCCCTGGTATTTCTTTTCTCCATGGAAATTAAGTGCTTATTTAGCTGGGGTTTTGGTGATCATGATAACCGGGCATTTGATCTTTACACTGATTCCACCTGGGAATATCTGGGACTCCGCAACAACCATGATCGATTCGCTGACGATTGATTTTGTTTATTTTATGCTAGCAGGTTTCATCGCACAAATGATTGACGGAGCACTGGGAATGGCTTATGGAGTAAGTGCAACTACGTTTTTGTTGTCGTATGGGATTTCACCTGCGGTTTCCAGCATGTCTGTCCATGCATCCGAAATCTTCACCAGCGGAGTTTCCGGAATTATGCACCTGCGCTTTGGAAATGTAAATACCCGTTTGTTCAAGTCTATTTTACTTCCGGGAGTTTTAGGTGCGATTATCGGGGCATACATACTGTCGGAATTTGAAGCGTTCAATTACATCATAAAACCGGTAGTGAGTTTATACACCTTGGTTTTGGGAGGGTTGATTGTCTATAAAGTGGTTCGGAAAAGACAAGTCCGGAAAAAAGTAACAAAAGTCGGATGGCTGGGACTTTTGGGAGGATTCCTGGATTCAATCGGCGGAGGAGGCTGGGGACCGGTCGTTTCATCTACATTAATTGCACGTGGAAAACACCCGAGAATGATCGTCGGATCTGTTAATTTAGCGGAGTTTTTCGTTTCTTTGGCGAGTTCTTTTACCTTCTTTACCGTGATCGGAACAAACAATGTATGGCAACCTGTTTTAGGCTTGGTTTTAGGGGGGATTTGTGCGGCACCAATCGCAGCGTATTTAACTTCCAAATTGAATATGAAAGCGATGATGTTATTTGTCGGGATCGTCGTGGTGATTGTTAGTTTGCGCAATTTTTTAACGGTATTATTTTAAGAAGAAATGATTGAGAAAATAAAAGAAATAACCTATACCGGTCTGGAGGATTATTTGTTTCGAATAGCTTCTTTGGAAGGATTAAGACTCGCTTTTTCTTCCAGTTTGAGCTGGGAAGATCAGGTATTGACACATGCCATTTATTCGCAGGATTTGCCGATTCGTGTATTTACACTTGATACGGGGCGTTTATTCCCGGAAACTTACAGTGTAATGGAATCCACGCGTCAGCGATACAACAAAGAGCTGAAGGTGTATTTCCCGGATTATCAGGCCGTAGAACAACTGGTAACTCAAAAAGGTCCGCTTAGCTTTTATGAATCGCTTGAAAACAGGAAGGAATGTTGCTTTGTTCGCAAAGTAGAACCCTTGAACCGTGCACTCGAAAATGTAGATGTGTGGGTTACCGGACTTCGTGCGGAACATTCGGAAAACCGGGCCGGTTTGGAGTTGGTAGAATGGGACGAACAACGTCGGATAATAAAAGTAAATCCTTTGGCAAACTGGAGTTTGGAAGAGGTGAAAGCATACATTAAACAGTACAATATTCCTTACAACGTGTTGCAGGACAGGGGATTCATCAGTTTAGGCTGTCAGCCTTGTACACGCGTTGTTAAAGAGGGAGAATCCTTCCGCTCGGGGAGATGGTGGTGGGAAGATAGTTCAAAAAAAGAATGCGGATTACATAGTTAATTAGAGGAATTAAATGAAAGATTATTTAGACGAATTGGAAGCAGAAGCAATTTATATCCTGAGGGAAGTTGCCGGACAGTTTGATCGGCCTGCCTTGCTGTTTTCAGGAGGAAAGGACAGTATTTGCCTGGTACATTTGGCCTTGAAGGCTTTCCGGCCGGGTAAATTCCCGTTCCCGCTGGTTCATGTAGATACAGGACACAATTTCAGGGAGGCGCTCGATTTTCGGGATGCACTGGCAGCCGAATTGGAAGAGCAGCTGATTGTTCGGAAGGTGGAGGATACGATTGCCAAAAAGAAATTGCAGGATGCAAAGGGAAAGTTTCCGAGTAGGAATGCATTGCAAACGTTTACATTATTGGATGTGATCGAAGAATTTGAATTTGATGCCTGCATCGGTGGTGCGAGAAGAGATGAGGAGAAAGCAAGGGCAAAGGAACGTGTTTTTTCTGTGCGGGATGAATTCGGACAGTGGAACCCAAAGTTGCAACGGCCGGAATTGTGGAGCATCTATAATGGGAAAATTGACAAAGGCGAAAATGTACGGGTGTTTCCGATTAGTAATTGGACAGAGCTGGATGTGTGGAATTACATCAAACGTGAAAACATTCGCCTGCCTGAAATTTATTTTACCCACGAAAGGGAATGTGTACTAACGGAACAAGGCCAATTGATGGCGAATAATGAATTCCTGAACCTGGATGAAAATGACCGGATCGTTATCAAAAACGTCCGCTACCGGACTGTCGGGGATATGACATGTACTGCAGCCATTGAAAGTGAAGCTTATTCGGTCGATGATATTATTTCAGAACTGAAAGAAGCCAAGATCTCTGAACGAGGTGCTACGCGCATGGATGACCGCATTTCGGAAGCGGCGATGGAAGACCGGAAGAAGGGGGGGTATTTTTAATTATCAATTGTTTCCCCCTTTGAAGGGGGATTAAGGGGGATGGCCACCCCTCTTAATCTCCCCTCAAGGGGAGAGGGGCAAACAATTTAAAAAAAAATGGATTTATTACGATTTTTTACGGCAGGAAATGTGGATGACGGGAAAAGTACCCTGATAGGTCGTTTGTTATACGACAGCGAGTCAATTTCCACAGATATTATAGAAACACTGACACGCCAGAGTAAAACAACCGCTGACAATACAGAAATTGACCTGGCTTTGTTAACCGATGGTTTGCGTGCTGAACGCGAACAGGGAATTACCATTGATGTGGCTTACAAGTACTTTTCGACGGGTAAACGCAAATTTATCATCGCGGATACTCCCGGACATGCGCAGTATACACGGAACATGTTCACTGGGGCATCAACGGCACAATTGGCAATTATTCTGATTGATGCACGGAACGGAATTACCGATCAAACCAAGCGTCACAGTATCATTGCTGCTGTCCTTGACATGCCGCAGGTTTTACTTTGCATTAATAAAATGGACCTGGTCGATTACAGCGAACAGCGCTTTGAAGAAATTGTTTCGGAATACACCGATTTTTCAAAGAAAATAGGATTGAAGCAAGTGGATTATATTCCGACTTCTGCTCTGGTAGGAGAGAATGTGGTTCACAAAAGCAAACGAATGAACTGGTTTCCGGGTCCGTCCTTACTTCAGTACCTGGAAAATATTGAAATAACAGCTTCAGACGTCTCGGAAGAAGCCCGTTTTCAGGTGCAATATGTGATTCGTCCTCAAACGGAAGCGTTGCACGATTACCGGGGATATGCCGGCAGTGTCCTGAACGGAACTTTCCGGGTAGGCGATGAGGTAACCGTTCTGCCTTCCGGACTGACAAGCAGAATTTCCGCAATTGAATACAATTTGAAGGAAGTTGCGCGTGCGGAAAAGAATCAACCCATCGTGCTGCATCTGGAAGATGACCTGGATATCAGCCGTGGAAACACAATTGTTCCGACCGGAGCTTTACCTCTTTCTGAAAAATCTCTGGAAGCCACCATCTGCTGGATGGATAGTAAGGCATTTAATTCAGGACAAAAATTCATTTTGCAGCAAAACAGTTTTCGCACCAAAGCAGCAATAAAGGAAATTCATTCAAAGATTGATATTCACAGTTTCCGGGATTTGGAAAGTGACGGAACACTCGCTCTGAATGAATTGGCTAAAGTCTCCATCAAAACGGCTGAAGCAGTGAGTTACGATGCATTTAAACGATTGGCGAAAACAGGCTCCTTTATCTTAATCAATGAAAACACCCATCAAACAGTCGCGGCGGGAGTCATTTAAATGGAACATGTAAAAGTGATAATTGAAAAGACTTTTACATGTTTCCAGTATCAATTAAAAACAAAAATCATGATCGAAACAGATATCCTTATTATCGGTGCTGGGCCTGTGGGCCTGTTTACAGTTTTTGAAGCCGGATTGTTAAAGTTGCGTTGTCACTTAATTGACTCACTTCCTCAGCCTGGCGGACAATGTTCGGAGATTTACCCGAAAAAACCGATTTATGATATTCCCGGTTTTCCATCGGTGCTGGCAGGAGATTTAATTAATAACCTGGTGTTGCAGAGCGCTCCGTTTAAACCTGGTTTTACATTGGGAGAAGCAGCATCAACAATTGAAAAACAAGCCGACGGAACGTTCGTTGTAACAACTGTGAAGGGAACGGAACACAAAGCTCCGGTTGTCATGATCGCAGGAGGATTGGGTGTTTTCGAACCGCGAAAACCACCGATTGACAGTATCGGGCTTTTCGAAGAAAAAGGAGTGGATTATATGATCAAAGACCCGGAAGTCTTCCGGGGGAAAAAATGTGTAATCGCCGGAGGTGGTGACTCAGCCCTGGACTGGTCGATTTACCTGGCGGAAAATAACATCGCTTCGGAAGTAACGCTGGTGCATAGAAGTGCTTCGTTCCGAGGTCACCTGGATTCTGTTCAAAAAGTAATTGATCTGGCGGATTCCGGAAAAATTATGCTCATTACGGAAGCCGAAGTAACGGATTTAAAAGGAGGGAGAGTACTGGAAGAAGTGGTGATCAGTCATTCGAAAAACGGGGAGATTATCACAAAAGCGGATCATTTTATTCCCTTGTTCGGTCTGAAACCTTCTCTTGGCCCGATCGCAGATTGGGGACTGGAAATTGAGAAAGGAGCCATCCGGGTGAATACACTGGATTATTCCACCAATATTCCGGGAATTTACGCAATCGGAGATGTCAATACCTACGAAAATAAATTGAAGTTGATCTTGTGTGGTTTCCATGAGGGAACCCTGGCTGTTCAATCAGCATTTGCACGCATCCATCCGGATAAGAAGAATATCCTGAAATATACAACCGTCAACGGGGTAAACGGTTTTTAGAAAAGGTGAAGGCATAAATAAGAAATCCCCGGCTTCTTTAATTATAGAACCGGGGATTTATTATTCGTGAATGAATTTCTTAATGGCTGTGACCTTCACCTTCCTTGTGCTCGTGCTCGTGGTCATGACCTTCAGTAGTGGAACAAAGTCCTTGGATCTGATGGAACACATCGTGCAGGCCTGAAAGAGATTTGGTAATCTTCTTGTCGCTTGCACCGTCCTTAATTGCTGTTTGCAGCTTTTCACTGTCAGCAACCAATTGATCAACCGCTTTTTTCATTTTTTCATTGTTGTAATCAGACGGAAACTTCGATGCCTGAAGCGCTTTTGCCTTTTCTACCATTTCCCCGATACGTGTTTTGATCGGTTCCAAATTTCCTTCTTCACTCGGGTGAAATGTTTGTGCCATCACCTTGTGGAACTCTTTCAGTTCCGGCCATTCTTGTTTGCTTTGTGCTGAAGCATGGTTTGCAAGTGCCGCAAATCCAAATCCTACTAATAGTAATAAAGCGATCTTTTTCATCATTGTATTTTTTAAATCCCGACATGTTATCGCCGGAGGTTTTTAGTTCCGTAAAATTAGGGAGGATTTTCGGACTGAAATGATAAATAACAATAATTTAAGTCCTCGCCGGCTGAAGAACTCTCTAAATGAAATCAGTCTAAATAAATGGAAAACAAAAAAGTCGCTGTGTTCGCAGCGACTTATGAAGTGAGAGGGATGAATTAGCGCTTAATCAACTTACTGAATTTTTCCCCGGCAGCTTTTGAAATCACCTGGAGAATATACGTTCCCTGTGCCTGATTTTTCAAATCAAGGGTGGTCCAGCTGTTGAAATCGTAAGCTGTGATCGCACTTCCTTTCGAATCTGCCAGCACCAGGCTGTAGTCACCGGATTCTCCCATTTGCACCGTGACCGGTCCGTTTGAAGGATTCGGGTATACGGAAATGCGTGGTTTGTTCGGGTTGTCTTCGAGTCCGGCTGTGAAATTGACGTCTTTGACAATCCCGTTCGATTTGTTACAAATCCAGTTATTCGGATCTATTTTGGTAATGTTCACATAGTTGGAAGCATTGGGAATAATGAATTGGTTTTGAGCACCGGTAATCTGGAAACGAATGGTCGTATCTGCAACACCGCTCCTGTCAAAAAGCAATTCCAGGTCATTGGTGAATAATGGAGTTACAGTTGGTTTGGAGGTTGTTTGATTAATTTCCACCAGTAAGTCGCTTCCTACATTGTTCCATCGAACCGAATAGGTAGGATATCCTTCACCGAAGTACCATTCTTCCAGGAAATTGGTCAGGTCTTTTCCGCTTTCGGTTTCAACCACATTTACCAGTTCAATTCCTGAGGCTACTGAGTCTGCATAGTTGGTTTGGTAAGTTTTTAATGCAGCATAAAATACCGGGTCATTGTCAACCAGGAAACGCATGGTATGCACAATAGCGGCTCCCTTGTCGTAAACCAGTCTGCCAGAAAAAATACTTCCGTCGTTTAGTGAATCGGACACCCAAACGGAACCACCTGTCTGTGTCATAATGTTATCGTGTCGGTCCAGCATGTCCTGCAGCTCATCGCCCGGATACAAATGCTCCAGCATAATGTATTCGGCATAAGAAGCGAATCCTTCGTTTACCCAAATATCAGCCCAGGAAGAGCAGGTAACGTGATCCCCGAACCATTGGTGTGCCAATTCGTGGCAGGTTAAGGTCGGATTGAAAAAACCCTGTGTAGTCATGGTTTGGTGTTCCATTCCTCCTGAAATCGGGGCCATGCAGTGACCATATTTTTCATCGGCGAAAGGATACGGACCGAATAAATCAGCATACAATTCCAAAAAATCAACTGTTTCATCGATGTCATTTTGGAAATTGGGAAGTGTGGCTGGATTGTCATAAATGTAATTTTGGATCAGAACCGGTCCGGAACCTACCGGGTTTGCTGTGACATTGTACTCGACGTATTTGGCAACCGCTACGGAAATCAGGTAATAGTCGATCGGGTGTTTGTGTTTCCATTCGAAACGGTGGGTCCCGTTTCCTAAATCAACTACCTGTTGAAGAACCCCGTTGGAACCTGCTTTACAGTTGGTAGGTACGGTAATCCATACAGCACAGCTGTCGGCTTTGTCTTTTAAGGATTGTTTGGCTGGAAACCATTCGTACGCGGCAAAGGGTTCGGACAAAGACCAGGTTACCTGGTTTCCCCAGGAAGGAGAACTCGCGTTGGTCATTCCGCCTCCGCCTAGCGGATTGGTTGTTGCATTGGGAGGTGTTCCGCTGTAATTGACATGGATCACAAAGTTTTCTCCCTGCAGTTTGTTTACCGGAACTTTCAACGCACTGTTTTGGCGCGAATAGGTCACAGGTGTTCCGTCAACTTCAATGGATGAGATCACAAATGTTTGAAAGAATTCGACTAATGCAGTATCCAGGTCTGTCCGTGCTTTTGCATGGATTTCAGCAGAACCGGATAACGTGGTGGAAGTATTTGTCATGTTCAGGTCCAGAAAGTAATAATGAACATCATACAATTCTGTTTGTGCAATCTGTGCAATGGTAAATGTATTGCTCTTCTGCACTGAGTTGGTGTATTTCTTCACCGAGGAACAGGAACCTTTTGAATCCTGCGCAAAATGAAAAAACGGGAGGAAAAGAAGAGAGAGGAGAATGTTGTTTTTCATAGTATCGTTTTATTAGCGTTCGAATTTAAGGAATACTTGACATAAATACATGAAAAGCACAAAAACAAGTAGCCAAATGCATGATCCGTTTAGTGTAAGGCACAATCTATTCATTTTTAGCCCTTTTCATCGAGGGTTTAAAATAAAGCTGGAAAATAATCCCTAATTTCACGTTAAATGTTTGTTATTCAAATTTATGAGTTCCAAACCTGGAAAAATAGCTGGTAAGCGTGTTAGATTCGGATTACTGACCTTATGTGTTCTCCTGAATCAATCTGTCGTGTTCGCGGATTCCATTCAGGACAAGGCGTATTCCGTGACCAAAATGCTGCGTCGTGCAAAGGAAATGGAGGATTCGGACATTTATTCCAGCATCGCTCTGTTGTCTAAGGCGAATCGCCTGCGTGAAACCAATAGCAAAAAGAACCTGAAGTATGAGGTTTTACACACCCTGAGCGTTTATCAAAAGCAAACGGGTAACCTCAAGTCTGCTACGGATTATGCTTACCAGGCACTCGCGGTGGCCGAACAGATGCAGGATCATCAACGGATTGCTGAAACGGAAAAATTAATCGGCCAGATTTTTAAGAACCTGAGAGTGTTTTTGAAAGCCAGGAATCACTTTGAACGGGCAATGGCGGAATTTAGAAAAGGGAAAAATCTGGAAGAGTATTTTACATGTAAAAGTTACGTGGGGCATTGTTTAACTGATTATGGACATGAGAAAAAGAATACCTGGTACCTGGGTTGTGCGGAAAAAATCTACAAGTCGACCTTGTTTGAAGCAAAAACGAAGAAGTTTGATCATTTCATTTTATCATCTAATAACAACCTGTCGAATTTATACCTGATCTATTACCAGGTTCGGAAGCAAAAAGAGGATTTGACAACCAGCCGGAAATATGCACAAAAATGCATTGAAGGGGCGTTGGCCATGAAAGATACGGTCAGCTATGCGGTTGGCTATTCCAATTATGGTGAAGCATACGGACTGGAAGGGCAAACAGACAGCTTGAAAAAGTACTTGGATTTTGCACGTAAGATTTATGTTCGTAAAAAAATGCCGGAATTCATTTACAGCAATTGCAGGTTGCTGATAAAATCGTATTTACAAAGTAACCGGTTGAATGATGCCGAGAAACTCCTGGGTGAGTATCAAAAATACATCGAACAGTTTCAGTTTTTATCGGAATATAAAGACTATTACGCGTATTATTCGGACCTGGAAAGCAAGAGAGGGAATTACAAAGCAGCTTACGAATACCGGATCAAATACAATGAGAAGCTGGAGGAATACAGCGATGAAGAAAATGCAAAGGAATTGGTTCGCTTGCAATTTCTGTATGATCTGAATAAAAAGAATGAAGAAATTGCCATTTTGAACAAGAACAAACGGCTTCAAAGCGATAATAATGAAAACCAAGTTATTATTTTGAACCTGCTGATAGGAAGTATCGCGCTTTTGATCGCTTTGCTGATTTTTATTTACGTCCGCTATAAAGACCGGGTTTCTTCCAACGAAGTCATTCTCTCCAAGAACAAACAGTTGGAAAGATTGTCTATCGTTGCCAGCAATACGAATAACGGGATTAAGATCACGAACCCACAAGGCGTTATTTCCTGGGTAAATGAAGGATTTGTACGCCTATACGGTTGGAATTCGGCGGAAGAGTTTTTCGAGAAAAAGGGAAACAGTATTTACGAGCTCAGTGGCCTGACGCGCGCTGAAATCTCAGCTTTTATTGAGCAGGCAATCGAAACCAAAGAATCGGTAGTTTTTCAGGCCTTTAAAGAATTGAAAAATCAGGAACAAAAATACATTCAAACGTCTTTGACTCCCGTTTTTGACGAGCACGATGAATTGAAATACTTAGTCTATGTAGACACGGATATTACTGATTTACTGGAGGCGAGGGAATTGGCTATCCGCGAGAAACGGAAGGCTGAGAACGCATTGAAGACACAGGAACTGTTCCTGGCAAATGTCAGTCATGAGATCCGCACACCGATGAATGGGATCATTGGTCTGACCAGGCAGCTGAATGACGAAAAATTGTCCAGGGAACAGCGGGAAATTGTCCATACATTGGGGGTTTCAGCTAACGGACTGTTGCACGTTGTAAATGATTTGCTGGATGTTTCAAAGATCCGTGCTGGAAAAATGTCCTTTGAATACGTGCGGTTTTCGTTGCAGGATTTGTTGTCGAATTTCGTGAATTCGATAGCATACAGGGTAGAAGAGAAAGGATTGGTACTGAAACTCGATTTGGACGAAAAATTGCCCGATTATGTGATTGGTGATCCGGTTCGTTTGAATCAGATCCTGTTAAATATTGTAGGAAATGCAATCAAATTCACTATTGATGGCAGCATTACCCTGAAGGTACAATGCATTCATCAAAAAAAGGGAATGGAGCGCATTTACTTTGAAGTGAAAGATACCGGGATCGGAATTCCTCTGCAAAAACAGGATTTCGTGTTTGAGAATTTCACCCAATTGGAAGATCACCGCACAAGAACTGCTTCCGGAACCGGTTTGGGATTGGGAATTGCAAAATCGCTCGTGGAAGCGATGGGGGGACAGATCAGCTTATTCAGTAAAGAAGGGCAGGGAACAACACTTTCATTTGAACTGGATTTTGAACTTCATAACAAGCATGTGGAAACCAAGGATATCAGTAATGAAGACATTGTCTTGGTGAAAAACCTAGAGGGTTTGCGTGTTCTCCTGGTAGAGGATAATTCCATTAATCAGCGTGTTATCCTGTATGACCTCCATAAATGGAACGTAGAAGTACTTGCAGTGGATAATGCGATTGATGCCATTACAGTTTTGAAAGACCGGAATTTTGATGTAATCCTGATGGACTATTACATGCCGCGAATGGATGGAATGGAAGCTACCCGTTTTATCCGGACAAAATTTGCCGAACCGACCTGCTCTGTTCCGATTATTGCAATTACTGCTTCTGCCATGGTGGGGGATCAGAATAAATTCATTGAAGCCGGGATGAATGATTATATCTCAAAACCATTCAATCCTGAAAAACTCTATCAGTTATTGGTAAAATGGGGATACCAGAACAATATCCTGTTTACGGAAGCGAAGAACCAGGAGGAAGAAGAAACTCCCGAATTGCTGGATCTCTCGATCCTGGAAGAACGTGCAGAAGGAAGCGAAGAGTACCTGATGGAAATGTATGGAGCCTTCCTGGAAATGATGCCGCAATATTCCATTGACCTGATCCATTTCTTTGAAGACGAGGACTGGGAGGGATTGCGAAAACAAGCGCATCAGATTTTAAGTCCGGCAAGATTGTTCGGAATGAATATCACTGCCGGATTATTGCTGAACCTTGAAAAAGATACCCAACTCAGCAAAGAAGAAACCAAAGAACTGGTTTCTAAAATTGTAGACCAGATTCAAACCTGCGGAAAAATGATCCGCGACCAGATGAAGCGCATCAAATCAAATTAATTATCAAGGGCGAAGGATCTCTTGATAAAATCGTTTTATAATTGCTTTCAGGTCAACCCTTCTTCATCCAGGATTTTGATAAAATGGAATCCCCTGGGAGCATATCCCTGGTTGTAATAAAAACGGTGTGCCTTAAAATTAGTGGTGTAAGCATCCAGGACCATGATGTTGCATTGAAGCTCAAACGCTTTTTCTTCCAGGTATTGCTGGATCACTTTTCCTACACCACTTCCTCTGGCAGATTCACGAACGATCACATTGTCCAGTTCCAGGTACCGGCCGCACCACAATTTTGTTGCCAGCCAATACCCGCTGATTGCCACACAATCGGAAGCAATGAATACTCCGATTTGTGCATAATTGTTCGGAATCATGTCCGTTAGCATGTTTTGGTAACTTTCCAGGTCCAGGTTGGGATACATTTCCTGCAGAACCGGAAGATGAGGTAACATGTCTTCTAAGGTGTTTAATTCTCTAATCTCCATGATCTTAAAAAATTGCGAATGGTTCTTCTAAAGAAATACCTGGTGAACACGGAAGTTAGTTTAAATGAGTTTCAAAAAGTTCTAAAATCCGTCTGTACTCATCAATCCATGCAGGAGTAAAGGTAAATCCATGCGCTTCAGTGGGGAAAATGCTCAATTGGAAATTTGTCTTCCCAAGTTCAATAAAACGCTGGTTCAAACGCACAATATCCTGGAATTGCACATTGTCGTCAACCATTCCGTGAAGCATTAGTAAGGGATTCTTCAGGTTTTCTGCAAAATAGATCGGGCTGCTCCTTTTGTATGCTTTTGGGTCCGTAGAAGGGTAATTCAGGATGTTGCTCGTATACTCGTGGTTGTAGTGCGCCCAATCCGTTACAGAGCGCAAGGCTGCTCCGCAATGGAATGTGTCCGGGGTTTTTAGGAGGGCCATCAGTGTAATGAACCCGCCGTAACTTCCGCCGTAAATTCCCACCCGGTTGGAATCAATAGCGTGATTTTTGACCAGGTAGTTTTTGGCATCAACATAATCAGATAGATCACGGTTTCCCATGTTTCGGTAAATACCTGTTCTCCAATCTCTTCCATACCCTTCACTGGCGCGGTAATCCAAATCCAGGACAGTATATCCTTTGGAAATCAGCAATTGGTGGAACAGCATTTCACGTTGGTAATAGCTCCAGTAATAATGCGCATTTTGCAAATATCCGGCACCATGAACAAACAATACCGCGGCTCCGTTCGATTTCTCCGGAGTGTATTTCCGGGAATAGATTTGTTTTCCGTCTGAAGATGGAATTTGAATGATTTCGGGTGCTCGGAGTATCAATTGTTCAAATCCAGGCAGGGTACTTTTGGTAACCGGGACTAATTTTTGGCCGGTTGTATTCGGAACAATGCATAATTCCCATGGCTGTGTGCTTGTTGAGTAGCGGATTGCCCAGGTTTTCTCATCCGGTGATAAACTCCATTCAATTCCGAAATTCCCTTCAAAAAGAGGCGTGATTTTTCCCGAAACCAGGTCCAGTTTATATCCGTTTCGAACGCCCGGATGAACTTTATTGCCGACGAAATAGATTGTTTTTTTGTCGTTGGATAGGAAGGGATCTCGCACTTCCCAGTTGCCGTCGGTTAATGCTCTTTTCGTTCTTGTTGAAGCGTTCATGGAGTACAGGTGTGAATAACCGCTCGCTTCACTCTGAAAAACGAAATCGCCGGTATTTATCCAGAATAGGGTTCCTTCTTCCTCGTTCCATTCCGAAATCCCAGGTCCGCCGATCCAGGCTTCATCGTGCTGGTGTTCCAATTCATTCAAATAACCTGTTGCAAGATCTACCGAACAGATCCAGCGGTCTTTATTATCATACGAACGGATATCAACCAGGGCGGTATTTTCGGCCGGATTCATAATCGCCTGGTGAAAACAGATATCGCGGTCTTTTGAATACGATCCGGTTATTCCGTAATCGGCAAGGTAGGCAGGTTTTTTGCGAATGTCTTTCAGGGAAGAAGCGTTTACAAAATAAACGGTATCCTTTCGTGTGTCAAAAATTCCCATGCGGGTGTTCGGTTCTTTGTCGTTTACCTTCGGTCTCGCTTGTCTGGAGTGTGTAAATCCGTCACCAGTGATATATGATTCGTAATTCGTTGTCGGCTCGTCGGAATCCATGACCAAAACAAAAGAAACATAATTCCCGTCCGCACTTACATTCACGCGGCTCACATATTCATTTTTGGAATAATAAATCCCCGTCGGAACAGGTCGTTTCGGTTGCTTTTCATTCCACTGTTTCTTCTCATCCTGCAATTTAATAAACGAGAATAATTCACGTTGCTGCTGGTAAAGAAAGCTGGTGTCTGCTTTTTCGGCAGGTTGACTTCCCTGGATAAAATTGGTTATCTGTACGATACTTCCAACCGTTTCATTGTAGCAAAACAGGTTGTTCTCCAACATAAAGTAGATGAATGGAGAATTGTTGTTTCTAAAGACCGCTCCAATAGGTTCCTTTCCCGAATAAATAGTTGTTTTTGATTTCGACTTGGAATGATAGCGGGCCAAATCTCCATTGTCATTAAAGTAATGGTTGTCAGATAGGTGAACGTGGTTATCTAAAGTAGGAGTCCAGAAAAAGCGATTGTCGACAACCGGGACTTTAAGTGTGCGCTTTTGTTTCAGTTGATAAGCATACAGGCTCCTTCCCAATTCCCCGTTCGGATTCCAGTCGAACGTGACGGATTCATTATCCATTGCCCAGTGAATGTTCTGTGGCGAAAACCCGACAAATTCTTCCCCTTTCATGATTTCCTCCAAACGAATGGTTTGCGCAAATCCTTGGTGAATGAAGAGTAAAGAAATAAGACCAAAAAGAAGTTTATTGCTCATAATACGGATGTTTACGGTATTTTTTTTCAAATTTTCGGGACATGGCTTGCATGGAAGCTTTCGGATGAGAAGAAATCACCTCAAATAAGGTTCTTAATTCACGCATCAACTCCGGATAAGCAGGTAAATAATGCTGTTCGATCATGCGAAAGGCATGGTGTTTCAAAGCAGGAAGCGTTTCCGGTTGATGCAGGAAATCAATCAACAGGTCCAGCAATTCCCCGTTTTCAGAACAATCGAAGGGTGCATTCACTAAGGCATTGGTCAAATTGCGCTGGACAGAGTGATTTTTGGTCTTTCTCAAAACAGAAACCATCGTATCAAACTCCTCGCGGGTCATCAGTTCAGGATGTTTTTCAAAGAAATGAACCGCAATCCAGGATGCATATTCGGGAAAAGGATATACTTTGGATCTAATTTCGTCAAAAATGGCAGTTTTAAGTTCCGCATCCCTTACCAAAAGTGGGACAACTTCGCTGAAATTGCGGGTAAATTTGAAATCGGATAAAAACTCCTGTGCTGCATTCATATTCAAAGAAAAGCATAATCCTCAAATTGAAAGGGAATTTTTACCTGAAAAAGTGGAATGTATCGAAAGTTGTGTTGCAGCTGACTCCGGTTCTTTTTCATAAACAACGATGGAGAATACTCACTCAACAATTGTCCTGAACGTTAAATTCACTCGCGGTTTATTGGAAAGCTTGGTAGGAGGAAGTCGGTGCAGCCAGTGCTTTTGGGTTTCTCCTTTCATGACCAGTAAACTTCCGTGCTCCAATAAGAGTGAAACGGTTTCCGAACTTTTTTTATGTTTGAAAGCAAACTTGCGCTCACTGCCGAAGCTTAGAGACCCGATAGCTCCGTTTTTCTTCAAATCCCTTTCCGCATCACTGTGCCAGGCCATTCCTTCGCTTCCGTCGTGGTACAGGTTGAGCAGGCAGGAATTATAGGTTTCACCCGTTTTTGTTTCGACAACTTTTTTAAGTTCAAGCAATTCCTTTGTCCAGGGTAGCGCGCGTTTGGTGGTATTAGAATACGTGTATTCAAATGCCCGGTCACCATACCAGGCTACTTTTCGCTTCGTAACGATCAGCTTCCCGAAAATAACCGCTTCGTCGTTTTTCCATTCGATGTGTTCCAACAGGTATTGGAGAAAACGATCTGCCTCTGTTTTTGGGAAAACAACCCCATAATAATGCACGATGCCATCTTGCGGAAGCAGGTTGGTCGTTTCATCTGTGGAGGAGAATAAATCCATTTTTTAAAATTATGAATGATCAATGACGCAATTACCAAGTGGATACGACTTTAGATTATTGATAGTTGCTAATTGATTATTAAAAAGTTTACTTTTTCCGGTAGAATTTCATCATTGCTTTTCCGAAGATCAGGAACAGGAAACAAGTACAGGCTGCGCCTAAAAAGATCCCATTCTTCAAAATCGTTTCGATTCCGTGATTGATATGGAACAAAACCAGCGCAAGTAGAAACTGCACAACAGCATACCAGATATTGGCTTTTGGCTTGTAGCCGAACATCCCGAGAAAACGCGTTTTTGTAATACCCAGTAGCAAGTGGGGAAGCGAGTTCACCAGCAGCACACCGGTTAGAAAATCTATAATCATATATCACTATTGAAAGATTGAAAGTTACAAAATAAAAAAAGCGATCCGTTCATGAATCGCTTTTAAAATTCGCTAAGTGTTGGTCATTAATAAAGTTCTTTGATAAACTCATTCAAAGAACGGGGTTTTCTTCCCAGCAATTGCTCTAAATGATTGTTCGGAACATCGAAGTCTCCGTCTTTGGCTGCTGTTGCGAACCCAATTGAAAAACCGATCATTGCTTCGGGAACTCCAGCCTCTGCCAGTGCTTTTGAAAACTCATCCGCCGAAAGATCATGATAAGCTACTGTTTTTCCCGAATGGGCAGAAAGTGCATCGGCAACATCCTGGAAAGAATAACTTTCTACGTTGGAAATCTCATAGGTTCTGTTTTCATGGTCTTCCGTACTCAATACATTTGCGAAGGCTTCTGCCATTTCTGTTCGCAATGAAAAAGCAACTTTTCCCTTTCCTGCCGGGAAGTTAATACCTGTTTCAAGCACATGCTCTCCGATAAACATCGGAATAACGTCTGCATATAAGTTATCCCTTAAAAAGGTATAATTCAATCCGGAATCCAAAATGTATTTTTCCGTGTCAAAATGTTCTTCCATCAGGTGTTTTAATGCTGAATTTTCAATGTTTTTCATGGAAACACCGGTGTACAAAATGTGTTTTACTCCGGCTTCTTTGGCAGCATCAACTGCTCTTTTTTGCTGTCCCAACCGATCGTTGAAATCATTGGAAGAGATCAAAAGCAGTTTGTCAATCCCCTGAAAAGCCTTTATCAATGAGTCTTTATCGTTATAATCACCGGTTCTCACTGCTACTCCCAAGGCTTTCAGATCTGAAGCCTTATTTTCGTCACGTACTAAAACTGCAATGTTGTCTGCAGGAATCTTCTTTGCCAGAAATTCAACGGTTGCTTTTCCCAAATTTCCTGTTGCACCTGTTACTAAAATCATTTGTCTTTTTTTTAATTGTTAATTGAGCCCCGATATCCATCAGTAGGGTTTGGGTGACAAAGCTATGGATGTAAAGTATATAAAAGGAAGTGCTATACTAAAGTATAGCGCTATACTTTAGTATAGTCCAAAGCCTTAACTTTGCATTATGGGAAATAAAATGACATTGGAACAGGCAAAATCATGCCCCATTCAGTTTGTTTTGGCAATGAATGATACACTGAATGTTATTTCAGGGAAATGGAAGCTGCAAATTATCGGATCGTTACTTTTCGGGAAGACGCGCCGTTTTACGGAAATCCAACGGACTATTCCAAAGATTACACCGCGAATGCTGTCTAAGGAATTGAAAGAATTGGAACTGAACGGAATTGTGAAACGAACGGTTTATGATTCCATCCCGGTAACCATTGAATATGAATTAACGGGTTCTGCCAGACAACTTCAGGAGGTCATGGATACTATGATCCAATGGGGAATCAATCACCGGAAAGGCTTGTTTGAAGAGGAAGTGACCGAAAAAATAGCCGGTTAAAAAATCAGAATTCGAGAATTCGGGTGTTCCCAAAGATACGAACAGATTTACAAGTAAATAGTTCATTTTTAAACTATTACATTTTTAAAATAGATTAAAATAAACCCACGGATTCTGTAAAAAATACCCCGATCCGTTTCTCGTCTGGAATCCTCCAAGGTATCATTTTTTTTTAACCAGTTAACTTTTTGAACATTTGAAGTACTTTTGAGCATGAAGCTGACTTTTTTCGCACTGATTTTTCCACTAATTGGATTCACTCAATGGGACGGAAATAAAACACCGACATATCCCGAATTAATTGACATCTATAAAAAGTGGGATGTCGGTCACCCGGAAATTGAACTTTACCAAATGGGGAAATCCGATACTGAATTTCCTATTTATCTGGTTATTCTGAACGGAGCAGGAGATTCTTTGCAAACGTTTGAGAAAGCAAAGACAAAGACGACGGTTTTAATCAATAATGCCATTCATGCGGGGGAACCGGATGGAGTCAATGCTTGTTTGTTGTGGATCGAAGAGTGGATCAAAAAAGGGAAGAACACAAAAGAGTTGCCTGTAATTGCGATTATTCCGGCTTATAACATCGGAGGAATGCTGAACCGTTCGGCTTCAAGCCGGGCAAACCAAGACGGACCGGAAGAATATGGTTTCAGAGGAAATGCCCAAAACCTGGATCTGAACCGTGATTTTATCAAAATGGATTCGAAAAACATGCAAACGTTTGCAAAAATATATCATGCCCTGGATCCGGATGTATTGGTAGATACACACGTTTCCAACGGGGCCGATTACCAGTATACACTAACGCTGATTCATTCCATGAAAGAGCGGATGACTCCGGGTATGTACCATGTTTTTAGTCAGGAATACATTCCGGATCTAACGAAAACTTTGAAAAAGAAGGGATGGGATTGGTCACCATATGTGGAAACAAGGGAAGAAACTCCCGAATCGGGAATTCAGGCTTTCAATGATCTGCCTCGTTATGCACAAGGTTATGGTTCACTGTTCAATACATTCAGTATCACTGTTGAAACACACATGCTGAAACCTTTTCCACAACGGGTGAAGGCTACGAAAGATTATTTGGATTTTTTAATGCATTGGAGCCAGGTAAATTCAAAGGAAATCGAAAGCGCAAGACAGCAGGCGAAACTTGAAAGCAAGCAGCATGCATCCGGTATTTTCCGGTTCAACTACCAATTGGCGGATAAAAAAGACTCGTTGTTATTTAAAGGATACGAGTTCGGATATAAGCCAAGTGAAATTTCCGGAAAGGAGCGATTATTTTATGATCGTTCGAAGCCTTATGCGAAATACATTCCCTATTATCAAACCTATTTGTCTCATGATTCCGTGCGAATTCCAAAGGGGTACATTGTTTCAGGAGAAGCAACTGCCGTGATCGAGCGGTTAAAAACCAATGGAGTTCAATTCACGGAAATAGAGGATAGGTCCATCCGGAAAGTGCATACGATCCGCATATTGGATTTTGAATCGGCAGCAAAACCCTATGAAGGACACTACCTTCACCGGAAGGTGAAAAGTATGGAGAATGAAGAAGAGGTGAATGTTCCGAAAGGAAGTATATGGATTCCGTGCGACCAGGACAAAGTGAATTTTATCCTGTCTGTTTTGGAGCCGCGTTGCGAAGATTCGTATTTCGTCTGGAACTTCCTGGACAGTTATATCCAGGAAAAAGAATATTTCTCTGCCTATGTTTTCGAAGATGAAGCAGCAAAGTTGCTAAAAGAGAATCCAAGCCTTCGTGAGGAACTGGAAAAGAAGAAAACCGATGACCCGGAATTTGCCAAAAGTGCTGAAGCGCAGTTGTTCTTTGTCTATCAGAACAGTCAACGGTTTGAAAAAAAGACCTTTAACCGGCTTCCAATCTACAAAGTTTACTAACCAGCTTTGCAATAGTTGAGTGTAAAAAAGGGTGTTTGTCCCGAAAATGTCGCAAAATCGATGTAGTTGCAGAGACGTGTTTGGACTATCTTTACCATTCTATACTTGATTATAAAACATGAAAAAATTGACTTTAAGTCCGCTGCGGTGGATTCTCTCCGGTGTCTTGGGATTAATTGCAATGACTTCTCTTGCTCAGGATACGACCTGGGTTCAAACCTATACGTTTGATACCATCAGCACACGTAGAGCTGAATTCCAATTTCCGGCTAGTTTGGATACAAAGCGCTTTGAGAAAGTGCTGATGTATTACAAGTTGAAATGCAGTCCTTTGACAACCTGGGACAATTACAATTGTGGAGAATGGGATTATTTGGCTTACACACGCATTTTTGAACATACAGGAATCATGGACTCAGTCCAGTTTGACGGGAAGAAGTTTAAAGTGAATACTATTGCACCGGCTTCTTATGCGTATGCCAACCAGGCATATTTTGATCAGCAATACAGGCAAGTTACCAGAAGAACCGTGCAGAGTTCTGATATGCATGCCATTTCTGGAACAGCTTCTTCGGTGATCAATTTTGTGAATGCAGGTTCCAACGGAGCCAAAATGCAATGGATCGTTTCTGCTTCTGATTTGGCTGCAAACGGAATCGTTGCGGGAAATCTCCAGGCTTTGCAATTAATGTTCAACCAGGATGTTTCCGAATTGGAAAATGTAACGGTCAAACTCAAGCATACTTTAGCTGCTTCCCTGACTGCATGGGAAACAAGTGGACTGACAACCGTGTATGCGGATGATATCATGAATATAGTGAATGGAGCAAATGTTTTTCATTTTGCACAACCGTTCAGTTATAACGGAACAGATAACCTGATTATCGAAATTTCTTATGAAGATGCTCACACTGCAAGCATTTCAAGCGGATTGGCTATGCAAACACTTGGTTCGGGCACATCGTTGTTTTACAATAACAGGGGAGGTGTTTTCCATGCAACCGGAAGCAATTTCGCTGATTTGAATTTAAGTAATGTCAATTTGGGTGGCGATGTAACAGTGGCTTTCTGGGCAAAAGGAAATGGAGTGGCAGGAACGAACACTTCAGTTTTGGAAGCTGTTGACTCCTTAAATCACCGTGTATTCAACATCCATTTTCCCTGGTCTGATAACAACATTTACTTCGATGCGGGGAATGGACCCAATTACGATCGAATTTCAAAACTGGCAACGGCAGCGGAAATTGATAATGTTTGGCATCATTGGGCCTTTGTGAAGAAAACTTCAACAGGTCAGATGTTCATCTATAAAGATGGAGTACAATGGCATTCGGGAACCGGGAAAAATTTACCGGTAGGAAAGATCTCGCGATTTGTTTTGGGTGCAAATGCTGCTGAAGGGAATTTTTATAATGGCCAGTTGGATGAATTTTCTATTTGGTCAACAGCTTTGAATGCCTCCGATATTGCAGCGTGGATGAATAAAAAAATAAACAATTCCCATCCGAATTATGCTGATTTGGAACTGTACTATGATTTCGACGGTGAAAGTGGAATAATCGACCGCAGTGTGCATAATCGGTTAGCAATGGCTTCCAATACGAGTGCAGTAATGATTTTGAACAACAGCTATATTGCGGGAACGGAAAGCCTGAATGAAATTCCTGTTTTTTCATTGGATAATGGGACGTACAACGCCCCTGAAACGGATTCTGTTTTAACGGCAGTTTTCCCGGAAGTTTCTGTGAAATTCAACTACGTTGCAAGCGACAATAGTTTCATTGTGGCTTCCAATGAGAAGACCTATGCTTTGGGGACAATCGATACGTTGACATCAACCGGTGCAACAATTGGTTCTGGACCAAGTCCGGTTGACATAACTGAAACGAATGCAACCATTACCTATTACGAACCTCCTTTTGAAGAAGTGAATGATATTGAGATTGGCCGCTACATTACTCCTTATGGGATTGGGTTTGATTTGGGACCGCAAGGATTTACCTGGATTTATGATGTGACCGATTATCAGAAATACCTGCATGGCATGGTGGATCTTGCTGCTCACAATACCCAGGAACTGATCGATTTGAAGTTTGCATTTATTGAAGGAATTCCGGCAAGAGATGTGCATGACATCAAACCGATCTGGCAAAACTGGACATCTTATAATTATGCCGATATGGCAAATGATGTAGTCCTGCAGGCAAAAGAAGTAGTTCTTTCAGATACTTCTGCCAACTTTAAGATCAGAACACGTTTAACCGGACATGGTCAGGTTGGAAACGGCGCATGTTGCGAATGGCAGGATAAACAACATAAAATCATCATCGATGGAGTAGAGCGGTTCAGCTGGAGTATTTGGAGAACGGATGGTTGTGGAGAAAACCCGAATATCGGACAGGGAGGAACCTGGCCGTATGCACGTGAAGGCTGGTGTCCGGGCGACATGGTCACAGATTTCGATCACGAACTGACATCTTACGTTACACCGGGTGATACCGTAACGATTGATTATGACATTACAGATGTACCTGTAAACGATCCGGGACAGGCCGGAGGTAATTTTATTACGGCCATTGACCTGGTATCGTATTCAGCTCCAAACTTTCAGTACGATGCGGCTATTCTGGATGTATTGAATCCAAACAGTTATGAATACTATAGTAAATGGAATCCTACTTGTTCGAATCCGCGTGTGATCCTGCAAAATAACGGATCTCTCCCGCTGACTTCCTGTAAGATCCGCATTTGGGTGACCTATGGCAATTTTATCGACTATGTTTGGACCGGGAACCTGGGATTCCTTCAGAAAGAAATGGTTGAAATCCCGATTACCAACCAGAATTTTTGGTTCGGTGCAAATCCGTCCAATGGATTTTATGCCCGTGTAATTGAAATTTCCGGATCCAATACACTCGACGAATACCATCAAAACGATGAGTTCAGAACGAAATATACTGCCCCGGAAGTAATTAACGGTGCGTTCTACGTGTGGATGACCACCAATAACAAGGCGAATGAAAACAAATGGAGATTGGTGGATCAGAACGGGAATATTATTTTCCAGAGAACCACATTGACAAATACAACGGATTATAAGGATACATTCGATTTGGCACCTGGGTGTTATTCGTTGATTTTGGAAGACAGCGACGACGATGGAATCGGGTTCTGGTATTCGGCACAAGTGGAAGGAGAAACAACCGGTGGATTCAGAGTAAGAAAAGTAGGAGGTTCCATGATCGAAATTTTCCCTTCGGATTTCGGATCATATCACCGATACGATTTCTCCGTTGGTTTTGGTTTAGGTCTGGAAGAAGAAGTGTCGGATAATGAGCTAATGGTTTTTCCGAATCCGTCTGCGGATAAAATCCGTGTGGAGTTGGTTGGAAATGTTGGAAACAACGCCAAAGTAGAAATTATTGATATGAATGGCCGGGTGGTGAAACACCAATCGGTTAACGGGAATAATCAAACGTATGCGGCAGACTTCCGCGTGGATGATATGCAGAACGGATACTATTTGGTACGTGTAAGCGGAGATAACGGTTCCGAAACGACACCGTTTGTTAAGCAATAAGGATTAAACTGAAAATAGAACGGGGTTCATTCGCATTGGCGAAGAACCCCGTTTTTATTTATGGAACGCTCAAAGGTAATCGAGCGAAATGGGTTATTGTTAGACTATTTTAGTGCGGCGGCTATTTTGTTGAAACCATAAGGCAATACGCCCAGCCCCAAACCGTAAAGTACATTGGTAAGATTTCCCAGGTCTACCTTTTCCGTACCGGTAAAAGACTTGTAGAAATAAAATGTGCAAATACAGCAAGCCAGGGCAATGGATGTGATCCCGCAAATGAATACGATCAGCCTGCTGGTGCTTTGTGTTTTTTGGCTATCGGCTTCTGTATCTGCGGTGGTGTTTGCCGGCTGATCCAATGTGGCCGTAGCGGCTGTAACCTGGTCCGGACTTGTAAAAGCTTGTGAGTTGTTTTTAATAATATCTGCTTTTGTCTCCAGTGTTTTAGCTGCTGTCGCCGCCGCTGCTTTTTTCTTCTCTGCTACCGCTTCTTTGTCAATCAGGATATCGCTGAGTTTGACCCCGTCTTTTCTTAATTTGAAAAAGATCATTGAGATCAGTACACTGAAAAAAGCGACCGGTAAAAATGTAATGACGTCCTGTACAACTTTGCTGCCTGCCGTGGCTGCAGTAGACGGGGTATTTGCAGCTTTTGTGACTGTGCTGTCCTGTGTTGCAGGTTTGACAGCGGGTTGCAGGGCGTTGATAACTGATTTGTTACTTCGCTCAACGATCCTGCTGATAGTAGCTGAATCCAGTGGTTGAGCTGAGCAAAGGGTGTTTACCGGCATCCAAGCCAGTAGCGTGTAAAAGATGTAGTATTTCATAAATAGTGATTTTTTTCAAATGTAGCATTAAAAATGAAATAGCTGCAAAAAACACGATCTGGTTTTAATGAACCGCGTTTTGGTTTGGACCGATGATTTTTTAAAACCCGTTTTGGAATCTCATTTTTGTTTCGATTTTTACTAAAGAAACTGCTGAATTTCCTTGTATAATCGATTGGTGGGCAATCCCATTACATTCGTATACGTACCTTCCATGCGTTTCACGGCAACATAACCGATCCATTCCTGAACACCGTATGAGCCGGCCTTGTCAAATGGCTTATATTGATTGATATAGAAGCTGATTTCCTCATCCGATAAATTTTCAAATTCCACTTCCGTTCGTTCCGAGAAAGAAGTATTCCTTGTTTTGGAACCGATAAAAACACCTGTAATTACCGTGTGTCTTTTCCCTGACAAACGACACAACATTCGATGTGCATCTTCAAAATCAAGTGGTTTTCCCAAAATTTCGCCATCTAAGATCACTACCGTGTCTGCGCAAATAACTGCTTCATGCTCACTCAAATCCGGGAGAAGTGCTTCTGCTTTTAATGTTGCCAGGAACTCCGGAACTTCTTCCGCAGGAAGCGAATCAGGATAAACTTCTTCGGTATCTTGTATCCGAACCTCGAATTCAACACCAATACCTGCCAAAAGTTCTTTTCTCCGGGGAGATTGAGAACCGAGGATCCATTTAAACATTTTCATAGAAAATACCAGTAAAACGGCATACAGCAGCCAATGAGCATCGTTATTTTTAAAATCAGGTCAATTTGCTTCAATCGCTTTTGTTCCGGCTTTTTCATCAGGAGTACACAGCAGAGTAACAACAAGATGTATATAATAAAAGAGGGACCCATGACACGAACGAAGGTTTGATTGAAAACAGAATATCCTTCGATTAAAAAAGGAAGGGAAATAAGAATGATTGCAACCAAACAAACCAATGAGATCCATTTTGCTTTGTTAACTCCCAAAACGATAGGAATTGTTTTTGCTTTTAATAATAAATCACCCTTCACATCTTCCATATCTTTTACAATTTCGCGAACGAGATTCAAACAGGATGCAAAAAATGCCAATGCGACAATGAAGAAAATTTTCAGGTTTAATTGAGAGATCCAATTCGCACCTTCTTTAAAATCACTCATAAAATTGGCACTTTGAAACGGAGTTGTCAAACCTAAAAAGTGAATTCCGCACAATAGGGGAACCAGCCCGGTTAGAGCTGCAATGAATAGATTCCCGATCAGGAATTTTCGTTTGAAATACATCGAATAAAACCAAAGGACATTGATACTTAATAAATGAATGAACACATACCAGAATGTTTCATACGCCCAGGTTAAATAACAGGCAATGGAAAATGCAACAAAGTTTAAGGTCCAATGCGAAACAATTGCCCAGCGGGGTTTGATGTGTTTTCCAACGATCAGTTTATCCGGTTTATTGATCCGGTCCGCTTTTACATCAAAATAGTCATTGATAATGTTTCCGGCTGCAGCAATTAATACAGTGGAAAATACCAACAGAAAATAATCCAATGCTTCGTGTGGATGTGATTTTTTTAGCAATACATCTTCTGAAAAGTAAGGAAGGAAAAATAGACGTATTCCGTACATTGTCAGGATAATGACAAGCAGATTGATTGGTCGTATGAGTCGAAAGAAATGCATTATTTCAAGATCTTATATTCTGTTCTGCGGTTTTCCTGGTGTGCCTTCTCTTTTTCGCTTTCTTTGGTCATTTTTGCGATTGCTTCGTCGGTAAAGATCGGTATGGATTCACCGTATCCTTTGGATGACAAGCGGGAGGTCTCAATTCCCTGCTCGATCAGATAATCCTTCACCGATTTCGCACGTGCTTCCGATAGCTTCAAGTTGTCTGCAGCGTCACCGCGTGTATCCGTATGTCCACCGATCTCAATTTTAATAGCCGGATTTGCTTTTAATAAGTCACGTAATTTATTCAATTCTACATACGATTCCGGACGAAGAGTTGCCTTTCCTAAATCGAAGAATACGTTACGTAATGCTGTTGCAGGTCCTGCCTCATCGATCGGATTCATAGGAACATCCATGTGGAAAGATTCCTGGTTGTCTGCCACAGTCATGTTAAAGTTTTGAGAGTAGAAGGTATATCCCGGATAACTTACGGATAAAGCATATTCTTCATTCAAAGGAAGCGACACAGTGAATGTTCCGTTTACCTGGTCAGCCTCCGATTTAATCACTTCAACCCCTGTTTTGATATTTACCAGGGAGAATTTTCCAGCAAGTGGCTTTTTAGTTACGGCATCGAATACTAATCCATCGAAGTAAAGGGTCTTCACCGGTCGGAATTTTTCCGGCATGACAAAATAGTAAATATCCAAATCACCAAAACCACCTTCCCGGTCAGAAGCAAAGAATGCGATTTCTCCGTCGGCGCTCACCAGTAAGGAATTTTCATCGGCGCTGGTATTGATCGGGTAGCCTAAATTTTCCGGTTTACCCCATTCGCCTTTTTCATTCATACGGGAGACAAAAATGTCCAGACCACCCATTCCCGGATGTCCCTGGGAAGAGAAGTACAGCGTTTTTCCATCGGGATGGATCAAAACAGATTCTTCCATATAGGGTGTATTGATTGTATTTGGCAAACGTACCGGCGTATCCCAGGAACCATCTTCTTTTAACGTTGAGAAATAAATGTCCGAGTCCGGTCTGCCGTTTCGGGACATGACTTTTCGTACAAAATAAAGCGTCTTTCCATCAGCGGATAACGATGGCTGCGATTCCCAGTTCCCGGTATTAATCGCCCCTGGAAGGTTTACCGGATCCACCCATTGATTTCCGAGTCGTTTGGTGTAAAACAAATCGCAACTTCCCTTTCCTTTCCGGTTTTCGCCATAGTTTATTCCACTTTCATCGGAACAAGCCACAAAAATCAGGTTTCGGCCGTCAGCACTGATTGTCGGAGCACCTTCATTATTAACAGTATTGATATTTTTGGGCATCGGTACAGCCGTTTCCCAGGTATTGAATGTACTCAAATTGGATACGTAAAAATCTTCCTGTTTTTGGTAAGATCCTTTGACCCGTTTGTCATCAATTAGGCGCGTAAACAAGAGTGTTTTACCATCAACAGTAATAGTTGGAAAATACTCCGGATCTTTTGTATTGACCCCCGGACCAAGGTTTACCGGTTTGAACTGAGTAGGATTTTTCATTGCTTCTATAGCAAACGAACAATCATCAATAAGTTGTTTTGCACGTGCAATGTTCTCCGGATGTGCACCTTTTGCCTGGGTGAATGTTGTCAGGCTCTTTACAGCATTTTCGTATTCACCTATCGTGTATTCCAATGTTCCAAGGTAGAAATAAACCGCTCCTCCGGAAGTTGGATTCGGGTTGATAGCAATTGCTTTCCGGTAATGTTCAATGGCTTTATATGGCTGATTCAGTTCTTCATACATTTCTGCTTCCACCATATGCGCTTCCCAGAAATTCGGATCTTTTTCCAATGCTTTTTCCAAAAGGGCGATTCCTGCGGCGTAATTGGGGCCATGTGTTTTCGGATCGACAGACTTACTTGGTTCCGCCCGGCCTTCTTCAAAAAGGGCAATTGCTTTTTTATTTTTGGAGGAGTAGGACATTTGTGCTGTTGAGCAAGAAGCGACAGCCAAAATGAAACAAGCCATTAAAAGGTTTTTCATGCTTAAGGTATTTCTAAGTATTTATGCGTTTGCAAAGAAATCTTCCATTTCGGATGATTTTTCACATACTCAATGATCGTCGGCAATAATTGTTCCCTTTTTGACCATTCCGGTTGCAAATAGAGCACGCAGTTTTCATTCACTTTATTGGAATGATCTTCTGCCCATGCCAAATCTGATTTGTGAAAGATAACAATTTTTAATTCGGAAGCTTTCGCATACGCTTCTTTAACGGGTGTTTTAAATTTTTTTGGAGAGAAGGTATACCAGTCGACATCTCCTGCCAATTCACTCGTTCCGGATGTTTCAATGGCTACATATTTCCCGATGGAATGCAGTGCATCCACTAAAACGGTCAAGTCGTACATGGCAGGTTCTCCACCGGTAATAACGACTAATTCTCCCGGAGATTGGGAAACGATGTTTTTTAATTCTTCCACGCTCATTTTCGGATGAATATCCGCATTCCAGGATTCTTTTACGTCACACCAAACACAACCCACATCACATCCACCCAATCGAATGAAATATGCCGAAGTTCCTGTATATTTTCCCTCACCCTGCAGCGTGTAGAAATGTTCCATAACCGGGTACAAAGTAGAACTGTATTGTGCCATACTTCAAAGGTAATTAAATTATCAATTAGCAATTATCAAGTGCGGGAAGGCTTGATAATTTAATCATTGCTCATTGATAATTAAGAAAGTACTTCCAAATCGCTGATCTCGTTTATGTTGAGAACGATGGTACCGCTTTCATCTGCACTGAAGTTCTTTTTGAATTTGACCCCTGTTGCCCATTGATGTTCAGCATAAGAGTGTTTGCGGATCACTGTTTGCGAATAAGTCTCATCAAATGCCTCAATAATGATAAACAGCTCTGCCAATTTCCCTCTTATTTCCGATAAAGTCAGGTCGTACAAGGGAGAATCATCATTGATGCTGTGGACTAAAGTCCAGGTTAAAGGAAAATAACGAACAAAATCCACCTCCAGGGGAAGTGAATAATACTGTCGCTTCATCATATTGGATTCCGAATCCTCATCGACTAAAGAAAGGTTGACATGCACTTTGGTATTTAAAAGTACACTGTTACGTTGATTCACGATTTTAAACATCAGTGCCATGTTATCCTTATGAGGAGTAATAATGACATTGTGGGAAAATGCAATTTTGGTGGAAGGCCGGGAGAACCGGCCGTAGATCAAACCGGTTGCAATGGCGAAAGCGATCAAACCTACGAAGGCTTCCATGGCTGCAACGAAGGAGGTTAAATTCCCGACAGGAGCAATTGCACCGTACCCGACGGTTGTGAACGTTTGAGCGCTAAAATAAAAAGCTGCAACGAATTCATTTTGGTTTGGATTGATCCCATGAAGGTGTTCGGTTCCGATCCAGCAATAGATCGCGGCAAAGAAAAGATTAGCAGCCAGGAAACTACCCACGAGAAAGAAACCGAATTTCCAGGCATTGAGATCAACCAGGAATTTGTAAAAATCCTTGAGCATCCGAATCGTTCCGACGCGTTTGATATTGTAAGATCCGTCTTCGTTCAAAATACGTTTGACGGACTTTTGATAAGCAGTACCTAAACCCGGGTCTTGTGATTCGTATTGTTTGTATTTGCGCTGTTTGTCCATGTTTGTAATCGAATGATAACTTGAAGGTAATTAATATGATGATTTTTTTGGACGTAATTTTGCAATATTACATCCACCTTTCAAAAAATAAAAAATCCCGACTCGTTTGAGAATCGGGATCTTGTAGTATTAATTAGAGCGATTACGCTGTAACTCCTAAAATTTCAGCCATTTTCGAACCGATGTGAGCAGGGGAGTCCACTACGTGAATTCCACACTCGCGCATGATTCGTTTTTTAGCTTCTGCGGTATCGTCATCACCACCAACGATTGCACCTGCGTGACCCATGGTACGTCCTTTCGGTGCTGTTTCACCGGCGATAAACCCAACAACAGGTTTGGTACCGTTTTCTTTGATCCAGCGAGCCGCGATTGCTTCCAGGCTACCACCAATCTCACCGATCATAATAATTCCTTCTGTTTCAGGATCGTTCATCAACAATTCCACTGCTTCTTTTGTCGTTGTTCCGATGATCGGATCTCCACCGATACCAATCGCGGTTGTGATTCCCAATCCTGCTTTCGCAACCTGATCTGCTGCTTCGTATGTCAATGTTCCGGATTTGGAAACGATACCGATTTTTCCTTTTTTGAAAACGAATCCAGGCATGATACCCACTTTCGCTTCACCGGCAGTAATTACACCCGGACAGTTTGGCCCGATCAAACGAGCACCTGTTCCTTTCAGGTATTCTTTTGCACGTACCATATCGTTTACAGGAATACCCTCGGTAATACACACGATCACTTTAATTCCTGCATTTGCTGCTTCCATAATGGCATCGGCTGCAAATGCCGGTGGAACGAAAATAATAGAAACATCAGCGCCGGTTTTAGCTACTGCATCAGCAACTGTATTGAAAACAGGACGATCCAGGTGATATGCACCTCCTTTTCCCGGAGTAACACCACCAACAACGTTTGTTCCATAATCAATCATTTGACCTGCATGGAAAGTACCTTCACTTCCTGTGAATCCTTGTACAATTACTTTAGAGTTTTTATTAACTAGAACACTCATGTTTGAGAATTTAGATTTCGTTTTTAAAATGCGATTCAAAAATAGCGGTTTCTTTTCGTTTTAACAATGTTTTGAGTGATTTTATGTTTCGAATTACTGCTTTTTTTACGAATTTTTGAAAACACATGAAAATGAGCTTTTTAGAGTTGTTTAAAGCTGCTTTTTTGTTAGTGATAAAGGTAAATCAGCGTTGTCTTTACTCCTTATTTGGGATCGGGCTTTTGATATTTAAACACAATAAATAAGCAATTACGCTGTTAATCAGTCATTAAAATTAATTTATGAAAATCTGCATAGTTTTATTATCGGTGTTAATGTCTGGAATTGTTTTTTCCCAGCAAGGCGATTCGTTGAATACCAAAAATCCCCGTTTTATTGTCAAGATGACACATGGAATGGCAAACAGCGTTGTATTTGATTTTACGCGATCTCAATGGGATAAAATGACTCCGGGCTTTGAGATTCCGGATTCTTTGACGACCGGATTTAACGGAGTTGAGATCAAGGATAATATCCATACGACTTCCAGCAATCAATATTATCTATTTTCTTTTTCACTGATAAACGGAGCAGCTAAACAACCCGGGCGTAAATTCCTGGCAACAACAACATTTCATTTAGGTTACGGGCCGGAGTTGCGAGCTGAAAATCGCTGGTATCACGAAGACAGGGAGATTATTGATACGCTGACATCCAGTCAAAACGGACAAGAGTATTATGTTTACGGAAACAGGAACCAAACGATCGCAAAAAGATATACTTCGAAAAGTATTGTATTTGGAGTAGGGGAGCATATTGCAACCAATCCCAATCGTTTGTTCCAATTTGAAACCGGATTTGATTTGCTGTGTATGCTGAGTATTGTTAGTGAGGTTAGGGCATCTTATTTAGATAGTTACCTCTTGGAAGGATTACCGAATGAAGGTCAGGGATATGCTTATCCGCAACCTTTACTGAATGAAACCAAGGCTCAAACATTTTCAAATAAACTTACTTCCGGGGTGATCATGCGAGTACCATTGGAAATGAGCTTTAAGTTATCCCGAAAAAGTCCGGTGGCAAGTCGTATGCGTTTAGGCGCAGAGCTGAATCCGGGATTGGCAACTGTTTTTACAGGAGGTTTGATTACTACTAATTTCAATATTACCGGAGGAATGAATTTCCGTTTTGCTTTTTAACTAATCTTAAGAAGAGATAGAGATTTAATTTCTAATTTTGGAGCATTGTAACCAACTAATGAAAACCTTTATCTCTTATGCGTTCCTGTTAATCACAGGAGTAAGCTTTTCTCAAAAACAAGATTCCATTAAGGGGAAAACAATTTCCTATGTTTTTAAAGCCGGTACCGGTGTCATCAACGCCAATAAAATTGCTTTTTCAGATGATACCTGGGATCAATTAACTCCGGGGTTCCAGATTCCTGATTCATTTCTGATAAACCCGAATGGCACGGATTATTTAGGAACAAAAGTGGATGATGGTTATACTTTGTTTTCCTTTTCTTTCGTGAATAACAAAGAAAAACGGGCCGGTAAAAATTTCAGGTTCTCCACTACCATTCATTTCGGGTATGGACCGGAAGCACAGGTTTCCAGGTACTGGTTTCATGAAATCAAAACCATTATTGACACTTTAAATTCCAGCCAAACCGGGAATCCCTATTATGTAATCGGTAATAGGAGACAAGATATCCAAAAATATTACCGAGTCAAGTCAACCATGATTGGTTTAGGAGAACGATTTGCATTAAGACCGGATAGGATTTTCCAGTTTGAGACCGGTTTGGACGTATATTTCTTGTTTGCAAAACCTTCAGTTGTTCAGTCTCAAATCAGGGATAATTATTATGTGGAGGGTGTGAACGAAAACAATTACCAGTCACCGGTTCCGACACCTGTCTTAAATGAAACACAAACCACGGATTATACCGCGAAAATGGCTAAAGGGTTGTTGGTATCCGTGCCTTTTGACATTAGCTTTGCTTTGTCAAAGAAAAATAGGTTCTTCAAAAGAGTCAGATTGGGATTGGAAGTGAATTATGGAATTGCTTTTCAATTTACACCAGGGAAAACGAGCTGTAATTACAGCAAAAACGGGGCATTGAATTTACGATATGAATTCTTTGAATTTAGAAGACCTTTTCAATCGAAATCTCAAAAATAAGAGTTGAATTGGATGGTATTTTATCTAAAGCGTCATCTCCGTATCCCAAATGCGGAGGAACTATCATGCGCAACTTTGTACCTGAAACATGGCCTAAGAGACCTAGCTGAAATCCACCGATCAATCCTTTTAAATTGGATTGAAGTGGTTTCCCAGGTTCTGTTTGGTCGAATTTGCTGCCGTTTGTAAGTGTTCCCTTGTAGGTTAATTCCACTTCACTTCCCGATTGGATTTTTTCTGTTCCGGTTCCTTTTTCCAGCACTTCAACGACCAAGCCTCCATCGAGAATTTCGTAATTCCAGTGATGCTTTTTGGCATATTGTTCCGCTTTTGAAACAAACCCGCTTTTTTCTTCTTCCGAATAAGTATTACAACTTAAAACAATCGAACCGGTGAGTAAAATAATTAATAAATTGCGCATATTAATATCGAACAGGTGTTACTTCATATCCTCTTTTTCGAAGTAATTCGATTACTCCGTTTGAACCTCCCAAATGTCCGGCACCGACTGCAAAAAAGCACGATTTAGCTTTCATCAATTCTTCCATTTTGGGAATCCAGTTGTGATTTCGTTTATCGAGTAGTTCCTCGGCAGAACTGCCCAGTTCATCGCTTTCCAGGATTAAATTGGCCAGACTTTCCAGGTCCTGCTGGTGGTAATAGTGAACCATTTTCTGAAAGTTTTCTTCCCCTTCCTGCGGATTCCGTACTGTTTCCATAATAAAACCTGCGAGTTCTCCGGGTGGGATTTTGTCAAAAATAGACAATTGGTACTCAACCGTTTCAAGCCCGCTTACTGGAATTTTATTTTGCTGGGCTTTGGACTCAATTTCCATATCAACCATCCGGACTTTTCCCGATATCATCTTCTGAAAACTCAATTGTAACAGGGTAAAGGGTTTTCTTTTTTCAAAGCCTTTTTCAAATTGGTCGGGTTTAATACCCAAAAGATTTGCACCCCAATTCAAGACCGAATCTTTTTGCTGCGGAGTAAAGATATCGAAACAGGAACCTGAATCGAGCAGCATGAGTTTCATGACGGAACTCTGGTTCGAAAGATTGGCGATTTCAAGAATCACTTCATCCGATTTGGAAATGATTTTATCCAATTTTCCAGGGAAATAATACAGCGAATCCGGGATCATATGGATTGTTCCAAAAAGGTAAGAAACTTTTTTGTCCTTGCTCTTTACCTGGTATAAAAGCGAGTTGCTTTGTCCGAAAACAAAACCGGATAAGAATACGAAGATCCAGGTGAGAAAGCGCATCTTATTTTTCGAGTGTTAATTCTGCCAGGTAATGATCGTCTTCTTCCAAAACACGAATAGCTTTCAATCCGACTTTCTTGGCCGCTTGAAAAAGATTGTCGAAATCCACATAAAGCCAGTCAAACCATGGTCCTTTTTGCTTTTTGTATTTCATTTGAAAGCGGAAGTTTCCGTAGTATTCCGTATTCAGATCCACCCAAAGTGCTCCGTCTTCATCTTCATACAGAGAATGAATGTCCGAAGAATCACATAAAATCTTTCCTCCCGGATTTAACAAGGATTTTGCGTGCTCCAGGGTTTTTTCCAAATTGGACAGTTTTCCTGCAATTCCGATTCCGTTCATAAGCATGAGAATCGTATCGTATTTCCGATCTTTTAATGAGAAAAAGTTGATACGCTCTGCATTCAGATCGTTGCTTTTCAAATATTCTACGGCTCCCTCTGAAATGTCAATGCAATCTACTTTGAATCCGAGATCCTGTAAGTAAGTCGCATGAATCCCAGCTCCGGCTCCTACATCCAAAACGTGACCGCGTGCCAACGAAAGCGCTTTTTGCTCAATTTGTGGCATTTCATCGTGTTTTCGGAAAAGGACTTCCAATGGAATGATATCGTCTTCACAAATATTGGAGGAAACAATGATATCTTCCGGGCGTCTTTTGTCTGCGTATTCTTTGATTGCTGCCCCGATCGGATCGCCGTATTTTTTTTCGTTCATTTTTCTAGACTGTAGGACTCAAGACAATAGACTTAAGACAAATTGACAGTGAAACTGTCTTTAGTCTTTGGTCTTATGTCTATTAGTCTTGTTAATAATCGTATTCTTCGTAACCGGATAAATCATCTTCGTCATACCCATCTCCGAAATCTTCGTCAAATTCGTTGAAGTCTTCGTCTTCCTCTTCTCCGAAAAAAGCATCGTCCTGGATCATTTTTGAATCTTCGGGAGGAGCCGTTCCAACCGCTAATGCAATTTTTGGATTATCTAATGTTTCATTCGTACGTTCCTGTAATTCGATCAAAAAGATCCACATGCGAAGGAAATCGTAAACCAGAATAATTTTCTGATCCGGTACTTCCATGAAATCAGCCAGCTTTGCTTCAGACATCACGCTTGTTATTTCAGGATCCTCATCGGAGTAACTCATATCCATCAAACTGATCTCATGACCTTTGTCCCATTCATCATTCGACATAAAGAACGAACCGATCTCCTGTCCCTCAAAATTGAAGGAATTCAATATAACCCGATAGAAAGATTCAAAGTTGTCATCCTCATTGATCAGAATATCTCTGAATATTTCCTGATCTTTTTCGGAATCTAATAACACGCGAAATTTTAGCGCCATGCAGTTGTTTTTTTTACAAAGATAAGTTTTAATGCAGAATGTAGAATTAAGAATGCAGAGACATTTTGCTCTTAATGCTACATTCTTAATTCCTAATTGACTTTCAATCCCAGTTCTTCACCGATTTGCAGCATCAATTTTTTTGCCGTTTCAAAATCATTCGGAATTTCTCCTTCCAGAATGGCTTCCTTGATCCGGGTTTTAATGACTCCGATTTCACCGCATGGTCCGATATTGAAGGTCGACATGATCAATTCTCCGGAAATTGGCGGCTGGAAGTTCCTGACATGATCTTTTTCTTCTACTGCTTTTAATTTTTCAACAACCAGTTCGAAATTCTTTTTGTATTTCTTGACTTTAAACTCATTTTTCGAGGTGATATCTGCATTGCATAAGGTCATCAAATCGTCAATATCGTCGCCCGCTTCAAACAATAAACGTCTTACGGCTGAATCGGTCACATTACTTTTAACCAATGAAATAGGTCTTAGATGAAGCCGAACCAGTTTTTGGACGTATTTCATTTTATGGTCTAAAGGCAACCTTAATCGCGCAAAGATCTTCGGAACCATTCTTGCTCCCAACTCTTCGTGTCCGTGAAATGTCCAGCCAACTTGTGCATCGAATTTCTTGGTCGGCGGTTTGGCAATATCATGCAGAATAGCACTCCAACGCAGCCATAAATTATCGGAATGATGTGCAACGTTGTCCAACACTTCCAGCGTATGATAGAAATTATCCTTATGACTTTTTCCATCCCTGGTTTCAACTCCATGGAGGGCGATCATTTCAGGAAAGAATTGGTGAAGTAATTTGGTGGAGTTCAATAATTCAAATCCCCTGGAAGGCTTTTCAGCCAGGATAATCTTATTCAATTCATCCATGATGCGCTCTTTTGAAATGATTTCCAGCCTAGAGGCATTTTCAAGGATTGATTTCAAACTGTTGATTTCAATTTGAAAATCAAGTTGCGTGGCAAACCGGATAGCCCGCATCATGCGCAATGGATCATCCGAATACGTGGTATCCGGGTCGAGTGGTGTTCGAAGAATTCCTTTTTCCAAATCAGACAAACCATTGAAGGGATCGATCAGGTTGCCGAAAGTTGCTTCACGCAAATCCAATGCAAGTGCATTGATGGTAAAGTCCCGTCTTTTTTGATCGTCACTCAATGTCCCGTCTTCAACTATGGGTTTCCTGGAATCTCTCTGGTATGATTCTTTTCGTGCACCGACAAACTCGACATCCAGGTCTTTGTAATTAAACTGTGCCGTCCCGAAATTCTTAAAAAGATTGACTTTTTTTACACGCAACTTTTCTCCCGCTGCTTGTGCCAATTCCATTCCATTGCCCACAACTACAATGTCAATGTCCTTGGATGTCCGATCCAATAATAAGTCACGTACAAACCCTCCGATCACATAAGCTTCCAAGCCTTTTTCGGAAATAATCTGAGAAACAACCTTAAAAACAGGGTGTTTGAGTTTGTGTGCGAAATTTTCTGTTTGCATGCGGGTGCAAAGTTACTGAATTTAGAATAATCAGCTTCTGATAACCTGAATGGAACTGTCCAACCCAATTTTAATGATTTGCGAAGGACTGGAAAGCAGTTCATCTGTTCTTAATTCCAAAATGGCATCCACGCGGTCTTTAATTTGGGGATCAATGCTGCTGAAATTGGTTGGAAATGGTTTTCCGGAAATATTTGCTGAAGTAGAAACCAGGGGCTTGCGGATACCTCGGATCAATGAAAGACAAACAGGATCTTTTGTGAGCCGAATTCCAACGGAACCGTCCTGAGCTAAAACACTGGGAGCCAATCCTTGGGCATTCGGATATATAATGGTTAAGGGTTTATCAGACAAATCAACCAAATCATAACACACATCCGGAAATTCAGGAATGTACTTTTCGATCATTTGAAAGCTATCTGCCAAAAGAATAAAACTTTTGTTTTCCGGTCGCTTCTTAATCTCAAGAATTCGTTGACATGCTGCTTCATTCGTAGCATCGCAACCGATTCCCCAAATGGTATCAGTAGGGTAAAGTATCGTTTTGCCTGCTTGGAGGGCTTCAATGATCGTTGGATCGAGAACCATGAATTGAATTTTTCGCAAAGTTAATCCAGAAGACTCAAATGATAGGCTTTTTTAGGTTTGAAATCGAATAATGTTTCCAGTTTTCGATACATTTCTATTTGTTCTTGCGTGATTTCGACGCAAAGTGAGTGAGGGAAATAGCTGACATTGATCAAGCCTGCGTCCCAAAGCTTTGTTAAATGATCATGAATAGTCGATTTGGACAAATGAAGCCTTTCTGTTAATTCCCTGTTGGTTAGTTGAGGATTTTTGATGAGTAATTCAATCATTTTAACTCTGCATGGATGCGCAATAGCCCTTCCTACAAGAGAAATTGAAATTTGTTTTGGGGTGTAATCAAGAGGTTTTAATGTTGGCATAACTTGTTGTTAATTAATTAAATAAAGGTGTTTTTTATTTAAGTTAATAAAAATGATGATCTGGAAAAAGTTTTTTTGGAAATAATGAAATACGGGAATTTGGAAATTCGGGTGTTCCCAAAGATACGAACAGATTTATTTTTAATTATTTGATTTTTAATTGTTTAATGTTTTGTCTGGCGCTTATTTCGATCAATTCTTTTTTCTTAATTTTATCATCCAATCGGATTTCTGTGAAAAAAATATTGATAATTGAAGATGATCCCCAAATCAGTGCGCTGGTTCAAAAAGGTTTAGCCGAAGAAAATTTCAATACGAAAGTTGCCAATAACGGACTGAAGGGATTGGACGAGTTTCATTTTTGGAATCCGGATCTGATTATTCTGGATATTATGCTTCCCGGATTGAATGGGATTCAGGTTTGCTCAAAGATCAGAGAAACCAGCCAGGTGCCGATTTTAATGCTTACGGCACTGGGAACTCCCGAAAATGTTGCGATTGGATTAGATTCCGGAGCTGATGATTATTTACCCAAACCATTCAAGTTCATTGAGTTGAATGCACGGGTCCGATCACTGCTCAGAAGAATTGAAAGCCAGGTTTCAAATACGCATATGCTCTTTCAGTTTGATGATTTGGTTATGGATGATGATCGAAAAACAGTTACGCGAAATGGAAATCCCGTGAGTCTCACTTCAACCGAATACCGCTTATTATTGCTCTTTATTATGAATCCCGGAAAGGTGTTTTCCCGCATTGATATCCTGGAAGATGTTTGGGGAGTCGATTTTGAATCCGGGACAAATGTCGTGGACGTGTATGTTAATTACCTTCGTAAGAAACTCACGCAGTTCGGCGGATCTAAACTGATCCATACCGTGATCGGAATGGGGTATGTAATGCGCGAGGAAGAATGAAAATCCGTACCCGCATTATTTGGCTGTTGAGCAGCACATTTGCCGTGTTGGTGTTCCTTTTCGGCGCGATAGTGTATGTCTTGTCTTCCAATTATGTGTTCAATGATTTTTACGATAGGTTAGAAACACGAACAAATACAACGATCCGAATAGAACTGGATCATCGCGGAGACAAAGAGTTTGTAAAAGAATTCAAACAGGAATACCTGGAAAAACTTCCCGACGAGAAAAGTATTGTGGTGGAATTGGATGAGTTGGGAAACCCAATTCTGAATAGCAAACAGGCGAAAGATGATGCCCGTTTCATTCAGAAGGTAATACAACATAAAAATGCGCAGGAAAGGAAGGGAAATCTCCTGAAATATGGAAAATGCTATGTTTCAAAACAGGGGAGAAAGTACGTTGTCTATACAACTGCCCGGAACATGTACTACACAAAGTATAAAAATTACCTGGGTGGCTTGCTCATTTCCCTGTTTTTTTCAGCAGTGTTTTTAATTATTATGGTTTCCCTATGGCTTTCAAAGCGACTGATCAAACCTATTAGTGATTTGAGTACAAGTGTACATACTATCGGAACGGAAAATTTGCATTTCAGAATTGAAAATAAGCAGGAGGGCGATGAACTGGGGGAACTGATTCGGACAATGAACAATATGCTGGACCGCCTGGAGACCAGTTTTGAGACCCAAAACAATTTTATAAGCAATGCTTCACACGAGTTAAATACACCGCTTACAAGTATTATTGGGCAAGCGGATTTAATGCTGAGTAAAGACCGGAGTACGGAAGAATACAAAACGGCATTAAACCGCATTTTGGAAGAAGCAGAGAAATTAAATAAGAAAACCAAAGCATTATTGTTTCTGGCTCAAACGGGCTTTGATGGCAAAAAAATGACCATTGAAAGTTTGCGGGTCGATGAGCTTATTTTTGAAACAATAGAAACGGTGAATCGGATTATTCCGGGAAATAGGATCCGGTTTGATTTCGGAAGTTTGCCCGAGAACCTAGACGTACTGGAAGTAAAAGGGAATTCACAATTGCTCCAGTTGGCCTTATCCAATGTACTTTTAAATGCCAGTAAATACTCTGAAAACCAGGAAGTAAGAATTTACCTGACATACAGTAAGGAAAGCATTTCTATTCATGTTCAGGATCATGGAATCGGAATTCCTCCCCAGGATTTGGGGCATATTTACGATCCGTTCTTTCGGGCTTCCAACACGACATCTTTTGAAGGTTACGGAATCGGGTTACCTCTTACACGAAACATTATGCGTCAGCATAAAGGTAAGATCATTGTACATTCGGAAGAAGAAAAAGGTACCTTGGTAAGTCTTGTCATTCCCTATAATTCTTAAAGAAACGTTAAAACTGAAATTCTAATCCCGTTTTAATCCGGTTCTTATCCCGTCCTTATACGCGCCCGCTAACTTTGTTCAAAACAAATAAAGATGGGAACAACAATTCTGATACCGACAGACTTTAAAGAGTCTTCATTGGAACCACTTAAAGCATTACTTCAATTTCAAACGGAAGATTCGATAAATGTACTCTTAGTGCATGGGATCTATCTTTCCAATTCGGTTTCGGACCTGCTTTTTTTTGATCAGAGTGATTTGAAAATTGAAATGGCCGGAAAGGAATTTTTGAAAAAACTATACGATTTGGAAAAAGAACTGGGACCAAAGGTAGCCTCCATTCAAATCGTTTTCTTCAGCGGATTTACTCAAAGCTCGTTTGAACAGTTTACCGAAACCAATAAGATCGACCGGATTATCATTCCGTATGAATTAAGGTTCGACTGGTCTCACAAAAAGAGCATGGATGTGATCCCGTTTTTACACAAATCAAAAATCAAAAAACAGCTGATTGCCTGGGATACGAATCAGTATTCCAATAAGTCCAACAAAACGTATATAACCGCTTTAACATGAAACGGAAATTAGTGCTGTCAGCATGTCTTGTAGTAATCACCCTGAGTTCATTCGGATATTACGTATTCAGTCATTCCGATTACCCGGAAGTGGCTATTGTGGGAGAATGGAGGGAAGTTTCATGGGTCTATGACAGGAACAATCTGGACGAGAAGGTGAAGCAGGAAATTGGTTCGGATGAACGGGTAGATATTGCGAATCATCTGGTCATTCACGAGTTTGAAAACTGGACTTTCAGAAAGGATTACAGTATCAAATTACACGAGCGTTCGGGGAAAGAACATTTCGCAAAATGGCGTTTGAAAGACCGGGGAAGAATTCTGACCCTGCTCAATGATGATGAGACGGTTGAGGTTTATTCGGTTGAATCCTTAAAAAAAAATGAATTGGTTCTTCATTTCGACACGGATGTGCATGCACGCGGAATAGTGAAGATTACACTCAAAAAAATAAAGTAGTATGTTACGCAGATTTAGCAATAGCAGAACTTTCCAGGATAATTTAAGATTGGGAGTTTTTACAGCACTGATCGCCGGCATGGTGAACGTCGCTTCGTTGGTGTTATTTTATTCTTTTACGTCCAACTTAACCGGGCATTTTGCCATTCTGGCCCAGGAGATTGCAGATGGAAAATGGTTCCAGATGCTGGTGGTACTGTTTTGGATTGTTTTGTTCTTCTCTGGGAGCTTCCTGTCAAACAATCTGATTATTAACAGCACGCGGAAAAATGCCTTTGTATCGCACAGTATCCCGATGGTACTTGAAATCGGGTGTTTTATATTTGTGGGGATTTACGGACAGTTTTTTTACGCCGAAACACTGACTCAAACAGAAATTTTGGTCGCCGTGCTTTTATTCTCCATGGGACTTCAAAACGGGTTGACAGCGAGTATTTCCAATTTCCAGGTAAAAACAACACATTTAACAGGGCTGACAACCGATTTGGCGATTCATTTATCTTTATTGACCAAGAAGAAATACCGAATGAACGCACAGGTGGTAGAAAAAACAAAATTAATGGCTGCGATTATGAGTGCTTACCTGGCGGGAGGCGTTTTCTCGGGATTGATTATTCAATCGGTTCATTTTCAGGTGTTCTATTTTATTTCTGCAGCTATGCTGGGAGTGTTGACTTATGATTTTGTCAAAACCTACGTTCCGTTCTATGTGAACAAGAAGAAACACGATATGATCCTGAAAACCAGGTTGGAGAAGATCCAAAGCACGCTCAAGAATACGGCAAAGAAAAACGGGGTGTTGGAGAGTAAATAATCAGGCTTCTCCGGTAAACTTTTTGTACAGATCAGGTCTTCGGATTCGCGTTCGTTCGATAGCCTGCTGTTCTCTCCACTGCTCAATTTTTCCAAAGTCCCCGGATAACAGAATGTCGGGGACTTTCCATCCGTTAAATTCCGGCGGACGCGTATAAACTGGGGGCGAAAGCAGGTCGTCCTGGAAACTGTCTGTTAATGCAGAAGTTTCGTCATTCATAACACCCGGGATTAATCTCCCGATGCTGTCAACCAACACGGCTGCAGCCAATTCGCCTCCTGTCAGAACGTACGACCCGATTGAAATTTCCTTGGTGATGTAATGTTCCCGAATGCGTTCATCTACCCCTTTGTAATGTCCGCAAAGGATCAGGATATTCTCTTTCAGACTCCAGGAGTTACTGTGTCGTTGTTCCAGTAATTCTCCGTCGGGGGTCATGTAAATGATCTCATCGTAATTGCGTTCCGATTTCAATTTCTCAATCAGTATAACAATCGGTTCAATAGCCATTACCATTCCGGCTCCGCCACCGTATTGGTAGTCATCCACATTCTTATGCTTATCGGTAGAGTAATCCCGGATATTGTGAATATGGATTTCCAGGAGTCCGCGTTCCTGTGCACGCTTCATCATGGAGACATTGAAAGGACCATTTAAGAGTTCCGGAAGTATGGTGAGAATATCGAATCGCATGAAGCAAAGTTAGTGAAATTCACCTGACCGGCTATTTTTTCTTCGCTTTAAAATAGGTGAAAATGCCCCTTTGAATCCAGTGAATAATATTCGTTATGGCACCAAAAGCTTATCGACTGGAGGAAGACCAGCAAAAAAGTAAACAGGTAGCGCACTGCACTTCAGTTTGGGTTTGCTGAAAAACACAAAAAACGAATTGAAAATGAATGAATTGAGTATATTCGCCAAATAATTGAAACTATTTACGAAAACCGAACTGTTCACATGAAAACCCTTTTTGCCCTTGCTCTTGCGTGTTGTTTCTCCTCCGGAGATGGAACGGTCTATGTTTGTGACTCACCAAGCTCTGTTGCCTATCATTATAAACGCGATTGCCGCGGACTCAATAACTGCAAACACGAAGTGAAGAAAACGACTGTTTCCGAAGCCGAAAAATTGGGGTTGAAATTATGCGGTTGGGAGGATTGATTATTTCTTCTTATCCTGCGTAGATTGAATGTGAAGACTTTTATAGTAATCAATTAGTGGTTAGCACCCTGTTGACCGGTAGGTACCATCAAAATTTGTGCATTTGCAGTAAAAAGAAAGAGCTATACCGCAAGTGGAGATCGTGATTATGTATTCCTTTTGCGTTCCATTGTGCATCTGTGTGGGAATAAAAGGGGGTTAATTCGTTTTTCTGGCATTAATCACCACAACCGTTGCAATGATGATCCCAACTCCCAGCCATTGAATACCTGTTACGGTTTCACGCAGGATTAGCTGTGCAGAGCAGATCGAAACAGGGATCTCGATTGCGGCCAAAATTCCCGCTAATCCCAAACCGGTTTGCGGAATCCCGATATTGAACAGGATAGGAGGGATTACTGTTCCGAAAAGTCCCAGTATAATTCCGAATTGAAGAAAAATCACCCAGTCCCAGTGTTCCCAGATCTGGATATTCCAATAGACCGTCACGGTAAGCAAACTTCCTACGATGAGCCAAAAACTGCGTACCACGCTGGATAACTGCGTTTCAATGTGGTTGGAAGCATGCATACTGACTGTGTACGACAAGGCTGCCAGCAACCCGTAAATGATTCCTTCCATCGAAATGTGTACATCTTCTTCCATCAGATTTGTAGCCAGGACGGTTCCGCCCAATACGCAGAAACTCCCCACAATCTTAAGCCAGTGAGCCATTTTTTGTGTTTGAATCATTTCCCACACCACGCTCATCCAAATAGATTGCATCAATAGGATAATCCCGATGGAAACAGAGATTGTTTGGATGGCGATGTAGTAAAAACAGCTTGTCAACCCCATGGATATGCCGAAAAGGATCAGTTTTGATTTGGATTTTAAACTTGCTTTTACCGGAGTTTGCTTTGTTTTGGCAAATTGCATCAGAATAAACAAAACGATTACTCCGGTTAGTGATTGGTAAAATGTAAGAATACTGGTGTGTGCGTCCTGGTTGTTGGCATACTTCACAATGGTGGCAAGAATTCCGTAACTCGCTGCTCCAAATCCTACAAATAATGCGCCTCTAAGCTTGCTCATAAATCTCTTTGAAACCTAAAATTACTCCTTTTTTCGACCGGGATTACATGCCTGTTCAGCTAAAGCGATATAGTAATCAAATTAATTTTGATCGCAAAAAATAAAGGAGGTAATGCGTTTAAGTTCGCCGGATCCCGATAAGGTTATTTTATCGGTTTGGATCATTATAGAACCGATTGTTTCAACGTTGGACTTATTCTTTCATCCGCACAAAAAACCGCTCAGCAATCACTAAAAACAGCTGGTAACAAATAAATAATTGATAAATCAATTAAGTGGATCTTTGTTCAAATCAATTTCAATGAAAACAAGACTGCTTATTTGTTTGCTCGTTTCTTTTCAATCCTTTTCACAGGAGAAAGCATGGATAAAGGGCCGCATTTTCAATCCCGAAAATGAAAGTGTGGCAGATGCTGTATTGTTTATCTATTCGGCAGATTCCACCTTGTTATCTATGGCGGTCTCGGAAGAAGACGGGCATTTTGAGGCGGATGTGATCCCGGTGGATACTGTTTTTATTCGTGTAACTCACGAGAATTTTACAGAGTTTACTACGCCGGCGATTCCATTTTCAGCTGCATCCGAACTCAATTTGGCTTTCCGGAATAAGACCAGGCAGGTAGAAGAGGTGACGGTTTCCGCTTCAAAACCAATGATCGAACGCAAACCGGGTATGATGGTACTGAACGTGGAGCAATCGTTGAGTGCAACAGGTTCTTCCGCTTTTGAGATCCTGGAAAAATCGCCCGGGGTAAGTGCCAGTTCGACAGACAATATCAGCCTGAACGGAAAAAGTGGAATTATTGTTCAAATTGACGGAAAAGCACAGCCCATGTCGGGAACAGATCTGGCTAATTATTTAAGAGGAATTCCTTCTTCAGCGATCGACAAAATTGAACTGATCAGCAATCCTTCCGCAAAATACGATGCGGCAGGTTCGGCCATTATCAATATTCGTTTGAAGAAAGATACGCGCCTGGGTACGAACGGGACAGCAACAGTTAATTACGGCCAAGGAGTTTATCCGAAGGCCGGGGCAGGAATTTCGCTGAATCACCGGAATAAAAAAGTAAATATTTTCGGGTCGTATAATTATGCTTACCGGAAAGGCTTCAATCACCTGATCCTGGAACGGCGGTTCTATCAGCAGGATACTTTTGTTGGAGCGTATATCCAGGATAACGATCTAAAATTCCCGGTTTCCAATCACAGTGCCCGGTTCGGAATGGATTTCCAGTTAAACATGAAAAATGCGCTCAGTTTTGTGGTAAACGGAATGAGTAATGCCTACACGATAGACGGAATCAACAAATCGGATGTACAAATGCAACAGGATGTCAATTCTTCCCGTTTTGAAACCACCAATGACCGAAAGGAAAAATGGTTCAACGGTTCTGCGAATGTGAACTACAAGCACGTACTGGATTCTAGCGGTTCCGAGGTGACGGCGGACTTGGATTATGCGGCTTATCAGAATGAAAACAATCAACGCTTCCATACGGGATATTATGACTTAAACGGAACTCCTATTCAAAATGCGTATATTCTTACAGGTGATTTGAACGGAAAACTGGCGATTCATGCCGCCAAAGTTGATCTGCACAAAGTGCTGAATGTGAAAAATTTCCTGGATGCGGGAGTCAAGTCCAGTTATGTTATTGCAGATAACGACCTGGAGTTTTATGACCGAAGTACCGGTACACCTGTTTACGACACCACGAAAAGCAATCATTACATTTACAGGGAAACCATCGGAGCGGGGTATCTGACCTGGAATTACGAAGGGAAAAAGTGGTCTTTTCAATTGGGAGCACGTGGAGAGTATACCCATGTAAAAGGAATCCAGAGAACGACCGATGCTGTTTCCGATACGGGCTATTTTCAATTGTTTCCAACAGCTTATTTAGGTTTCAATCTCTCGGAAAAACAGCACTTTGAACTAACGATGAACCGTCGAATCGACAGACCAAGTTACGATCAGTTGAATCCGTTTAAATTCTACCTGGATCCGTCTACTTATAGGGAGGGAAATCCTCATTTGCGTCCACAGACAACCTATACCTTTGAATTGGGGTATTCCTTTAAAAATGTACTGTTCGTGAATGCGGGAATTGCCACGACCAAAGATAACATTACCGAGGTCATTGCTCCGCTGACACAAAATCAGAACGTAACGGTTCAGACAAATATCAATTTGAGCAGGGCAGACTTGGTATATGCCAATATTTCTGCGCCGGTTCAAGTAACCAAATGGTGGAACAGTGTGAATAATATCAATGCATATGTAGCGCTTTATTCCGGGAATGTGGCACAAACGAATCTCAAAAACCGGGGTTCGGGAGTGTTGATCCTGGGTACAGTGAATACATTTACCCTGAAAAAAGATTGGTCGATTGAATGGAATGCATCGTATCATACACCTGAAATTTATGCTTTTGATCATATTAAGGAGATTTGGCATACGGGAATAGGCGTCCAAAAGAAAATCCTGCAAAGCCGCGGAGTGATCAAATTTGCTTGGACAGACATATTCTATACCAATTATATCCGGGCAAATGTTTCTTTCACGAATTACAAGGAATATTTTGATGTGAAACGGGATACGCGTGTTGCCACTTTAAGCTTTACCTACAAGTTCGGGAAAGCGAGTGTTGCCGGAAGCCGAAGAAGAGGAACCGGTGCAGATGACTTGAAAGGACGTGTCAATACGGGTGGAGGTTAGTCAAAAAAGCAAGTCTAAAAGTCAAAAAATAAATGATCTATTCAAAAATTCGATGGAACATTTTTTTTCCGAATAAGGCTTTTGATTTCATCCAGTTGTTGTGGAGTTACATCCTTTGCCGAGATCACATTTGCGACCAGTTTGTTCTGCCAGATTAAAATCAATCCCGCTTTTTTGCGAATGCGGATAATCTCGTTCCATTTAATGGTGGAAGAAAAGCCTTCTTTCGCAATTAAAACACCTTTGTCAGAAAAGTCATAAGTCGTCTCCTGCCGGATGCGTGGGTTGTTTTGGTAATGTCGCTTGGCATTATTGAAAATACTGAATGCAAATAATCCCAAGAATACGACTGCTACAAACACCAGCATGTATGCATCCTTATTGTGAAAGAAAAAGATAGCGATTAAGGCTCCGATAATTAATCCCAAAACTGCCAGAATGAGAAAAAGAACCTGAAGTCTTTTGAGTAATAAAATTCCGGTAAGTTTCGCGAATTGGGATTGTGTGAGTGTTGTTTTGATTTGCATTTTTCAAAATTACGAATTATGAATTGTGTAAGACAGACATTTTGGTTCTAAATTCGTTCTAGGGTTTATAACCCTAGAAGGGTGATGTCAAAAAAAAGAAGTATATTATTGTAGCGCGCGCGAAATGATCTTAGCGTCTTTCATTTAATTTCAAAATCCAACACTCTACAAATTCTTTCTGGCGCCAATTTATTTTGCGTGTTGTCTTTCCGGATGCCGGTGCAACTTTTTTTGTCGTTTTTTCAATCAAAACAAATCTGTTCTGCTCCAATTCCTGTTCAACCGGGTGAATAAAGCCGGGGTCCATCAATCCGGCGAGGTTGGAGAACAGAATCACCACTTGTCCATCCGGTTTTAAATGTTTGGAGGCTTCCTTAAAGAATCTCGGAAACAATTCCTGATCGTAATAAATCGCCAGGTCAATCCCCGAAACCTCTTTTGGAAGCGGAATCCACGGCGGATTGAAAGCAATAACATCGGATTGGATGCCCGATTCAGCAAACAGATCCCCGAAATACAAGCTTATCGGTTGATGTTCTTCGTGCTTTGACTCCCGGAGGATCCCGATCAATGCATTTGGGTTAATATCCGAAGCGTGAACTTCCTTAAAATCAAACTGATGGAATAATTTACTTAAAATCCCGCTTCCGATTCCAACATCAAATGCACGGTCTTTTTTACCGGAATAGTTCTTCAGGTAAGAAACAAATAACTCAATGTGTTCAAAACGGGTGGGGAAATAGGTTCCGTAAAACGGATGCAGCATTTGGTTTAGTCCCGGAATGCGAATTCCCTTTTTATACCACTGCCACGAACTGTTTAATCCCTGGACATCCGTGAATGGAAGAAAAAAATCCGTAAGTTCAGGATAAAGGATTTTGATCCAGCCAATTTCAGGAGCTTTCCGCACATGCAGTTGGTGATCCGAAATTTCAATGAGTAATAACTGAGTTGCTTTTCTAAAAGTTTCGCGATAGGTGCGCTGGGATTGAAAGGAATCAGTAATTGTTTTTTTTGAAAGTCGTTTTTTCAAGGCCTCAAGCACTGAAATTCCACTGCTGAACTGATCTGCGATTAACACATAATTTCCTTCCATCAAGGCTTCAACTGCGTATTTCGGATCAATGTTCTTCGAATATTCCAGTACCGGAATGTTTTCCGTTATCGGTTCCGGACGATTGACTGTTAAGTCCCTTGTGTGTTTGATCAATCGTCCCATTTCATGCTTTTAATAGTGCTCTAATTTTTTACAAGAATAAACTCCGATTGGTTGTTTTCCTCTGTTCTGATGCGAACAAAATAGGTTCCTTTTTCAAACGGACTCAGATCCAGTTCATACTGTATGATCCCTTCCGCCGGTATTTCAAGGATTTTTCTTCCGTCACCGGAATATACTTCAATATTAGCTGATCCGATAATATTTTCAAAAGTAATCAATGCTTTATCGGTTGTCGGATTCGGGTAAACGGAAATAGATTGGTCCAGTTCGTTGATGGAAAGATTCGTATACAGGAAACAAGCTGATGTGTCGCTGCATCCGTTATCTGTGACGATGACTGCATAATTTCCATTTGCTGTAGGAGTAAAGACTGGCGAAGTTTCTCCGGGAATTGCAGCAAAGTTTGCATTACAATTAACCCATTGAAAGGAAGCTCCGCTGAGATTACTGGTGTACAGGCTATTTCCCGAGAGCGTAATGTCTGTGTTCAATGCTGCAACCTGCATTGCAACACTGACTAAACTATCACATCCGCTAACACTTTGAAGTGCAATGATAACCTGTTGGCTTGTTTGAACATTGGTGATAATACTTCCGTCGGGGAGTATGACATTTTCTCCCTGACAAGCGGATATAAAGTGAATGGCTGAAGCGGCAGGAGGCGGAGTTACAAAGAAGTGGTAGTGTGCAAAACTATCACAGGCATTCGGGGAAGAAATGATTTGAGTATATGAATAATTCGGTTGAATTCCTGTAAGTATTGTGTCATTGGGAATTTCGTATTCTCCTCCCTGACAGATCGTAATATAGTGATCAGATTCATGATTTAAAGGTACGGATACCTCATATCGGATAATGCTGTCCATCCCGTTCAATGCTACCAGGGAATCAATGTGCACGAAGGGTGCAGTTACATGAGGAATTTCACTTCCGTCGGGGAAAGCGTATGTGTAATTGTAACAAACGGAATCAATAACCAACTGGAAATAATGCGGATTAAATACTACACCCTGTTCCAGTTGAAACTTCATATGTATGCCGTTAGTATGTGGAGTATAATTTAAGGAATAACCGAAATCAGATCCATTTGGTTGTAATGTATCCGCATTAAATAACCAGATAGCTTTGGTCATTAAAAAATATCCGTCATCCAAACGAATTAGATTTGAATTACTGACCGGTGTTAAGTCAAATCCATTGTAGGCACCTGTAGTCTGACTCAGGTAAACGTTTGAAATATTTCCGTTCAGATCATACTTTGAAATGAAATAACATAAATCATCTGAATTTATTGGAACAGACAAGCTGTTTTGTCCCAGCATTTCACACTGAACAAATGAAGTTCCTGAGGTTGTTGAATTGTTAAAGACACTTCCCAGGACAAATAAAGTGTCCTCATCCAGCAGAAGATCCAGTCCCCAGCCATAATAACTGTTGTAATTTCCGTTGATCCATTGGGTAATTCCATTCGTGTTTACTTTTGCCACAAAGAATTGTCCACCGGTGAAATTACTGACGCTATTATCAGCGTTTATAAATTGCATGTTATTTTGAAAAACCGGATTGAAGGTATTGTTCCCGGTGAAATAAAGATCTCCCAGCGCATCAATTTTTAATGTTGCAATAGAATTCTCTGCATTTACACCTGAAGTTGAACCGGAAAATCTCCAGAGGTAATTTCCTGAAGGATCAAATTTACAAATAAACAATTGGCTGTTTAAGTAGGTAGTATTTAGCATGATCGTATCTATACCGGAAGGTTCGTGTATCACGATATTGGATTGTCTGCTTCCCCACAGATAAAGATTATTTGCAGAATCAAATGACAGTTTTGCTCCAAAATTACCTCTGCTTTCAATCATAAAGTCAGATAGTGTTGTGCCGGTTTGGCCATCCAGTTTTAGGATTACATTTTGTCCCATGCAATCACTACAAATATGATCACTGTTTGTGATAGTCTCGACAAGCAAACCGTTCAAGTAAAAAGGTGCAGAAAGCAATTGAACAGGTGTAGTATAATTTAAGAAAGTAGTTGAAATGTATACATCATCGTTGGCGTCAGTTTCCATAGAGTATATTCTCAAATCATAGAAAAGTGAAGTGCCCCGGTACCAGATCGTATTTCCAAGTGAGTCAAGCTTTACCACAAAAGATTGATTATTCGCTATTGAATCCCCTTTGTTGTCAACTAAAACTGTCGGGTTATCTCCGATCATCAAAATATTTCCCTGGCTATCTTCTTTGATACTGCTGTAAATTTCAGAAAATCCACCACCGGAATTACCAAATGAAGTTGTTCTGACACACCATTTTAAGATTCCATAATTGTTGTATTTCGCAAGATAACCTCCCTTTGCAGGAAGACTCAATGAATCCCCAATACGGGACTCCAGGATTCTGTCGACATAATTTCCTAATACAAAATAACCTCCATTCCTGCACTTGATCATTTTTTTGATATCTCCCGGAACAGTTTGGCTTGGCGCCGTAAGCGGGGTAACTATTTTATTTCGGAATATCCACGAAGAATCTGTTGAGTAGGGCTGGTAAATAAACGGTCCGCGAACGGTTGTGGTATCGTAACAATTATTAGCTGTTCCTGCAATCAGGGTAACTTGTGAAGAACCCAGTCCTGTAAATGAATTAACGGGTGTTGGATTATTCGAAGTTGTTAGTACAGGGCTATTTGTAAACTGCCATTCAAAATTACTGGCATTTACACAGCGTTGGTAAAAACGTACATCTTCATTGACTTCCGCATTGATGATATCGAAATAAACGCGTGCAACAGGTTTCTCTACAGTTATTGAAATGGTATCCGTGAAATTCTTGTAACAGGCAGGCACATTGGAATTAGTTGCACGCAAATAGAAATTGCTGGCCTGGTTGAATGTGATGGACTGGAAGTTTAAGTCGGTTCCGTCTCCATTCCCTGATGTGCCGTAAATAGTTGGACTTCCGGTTTTTAAAAGGGTATAAAAAATCCCGTTCTCAGAATTGTGTATCGTAATATCCAGATTTCCCTGTTTGCAAAGGATCGTATCCAAAACATCGGTTGGCAAATTAATTTGGGGAATAGCAACTATGGTAATCGTTTTGGTAATTGTTTTGGAATAGCCTCCGTTGGAAACCACCAGTTTGATGGTATGCGTGCCGGGAGTTGAAAATGTATATCCATAATTGGAACAGGTCGAGGTAATAAGCGTGTTATCGACATAATTGGAACAACTGCTAACCGTTCCTTTGGTAGAAGAAATGGATTGTGGAGTATCCAGACATCCTCCGTTGTAATCGATCTGAGCATATGGCTCAACTGTGCCTCCCAAATCTGTTGTGAAAAGAATGGTTCCGTTATTTCCGCAAGCCAATAAATTTGTACTGGTCACGTAGGCAATATCGTAAATGGTGTACCCTGTTGAAGTCGGTTGAAACTCCATGATATTGCTGGAAGAATACGACTTGTAAATGCCATTATCCGTTCCGATATACACCTGATTGGTGTTGTATGTGACCGAATTTCCCATTAAGGAATCCCGGTAATATTGATGTGCTTCTGTTATTGTATTACCACTTTGCGTGCGGGCATAATTTTTCCCCACGGCATACATATTGAATGAGCCAATTTGGATCACATCCCGAAAATTCCTGGACGGTAAATAGTTTTGAGAAAATGTAATGATATTGGGAGAAATGTTATCGATTGTTCCATTTATCAGGTAATCATCTGCTCCGATTAGTAAGGTGTTTGTTGCAATACTTATTGATTTTAAATCAAATGAATAAGTAGTTGGAATGTAATTAACAACAGGATTTGATTCACTGAAATAGACGAGGATTCCATTATTTCCCACCACATAGATATGGTTGGTGTTTGGTTTGCCAGTGATCTTATAAAATTTGCTTCCACCGGTATGGACCAATTGAAGGTTGTTAGTGCCTATATTGTAACGAAAAATCACACCGACTGAGCTGACAGTGTCCTTTCCGCAGAAGTATATAAAATTATTGGAACTCATGTTGGCTCGCACCGACGAATAAAATTGACTATGATTGTAAATAACGGAATCAGACGGATTGACAAAGTTTTGTATTCTTGTCCATGTGCCGGCAGTTGCGCCTACATTCGTGGACATGTACGCACCTTTCTTTCCGGTCATGAGTCCTACATTACCTTTGAAAGAAATGCTGGTAAAATCGTCATTAATACCTGTATTTACCGGGTTCCAGCCACAAAATACCTGTGAGGTAAATAACAGAAAAGAGAAAATAGCCAAAAAAGTTTTCATATACTTTGATTTAGGTAGTGTAAAGATATTGATTATTTGTTAAATGCTTCCACAGCAGCTCTCACAGAACCGTGTTTCAACAACAATTCGTTTGCTTTTACTTCGTCCAGTCCGGTCGCATCCATGACCATTTTTGTACCACGATCAACCAGTTTCTCGTTGGATAATTGCATGTCCACCATACGGTTTCCTTTCACACGCCCCAAACGGATCATAATAGCAGTGGAAAGCATATTGAGTACCAATTTCTGGGCAGTTCCGCTTTTCATACGGGTACTTCCGGTAACGAATTCAGGACCCACAACAGGGGTAATGGCGATATCTGCCAGCTGACTCAATGGTGAGCCTGGATTACAGGAAATTCCACCGGTTAAAATGCCCTTTCGTTTAGCCTGTTCCAAAGCTCCAAGAACATAAGGAGTCGTTCCCGAAGCTGCAATGCCTACTACAATATCTTTTTCTGCGATCTTAAATGCTTCCAAATCTTTCCAGCCCTGTTCCCGGTCGTCCTCTGCAAATTCAACTGCCTTGCGGATTGCCTGGTCTCCGCCGGCAATAATCCCGATGACCATTCCATGGGGAACTCCGAATGTGGGAGGACATTCACTTGCATCTACAATTCCAAGACGACCGCTTGTGCCGGCGCCCATATAGAACAACCGACCTCCGTCACGCATGCGCTCAACACATTCGTCAACCAATTTTTCAATTTGCGGAATTTCTTTTTCTACTGCCAATGGAACAGTGTGATCTTCTTCATTGATCCCGATCAGCAAATCTCTAGTGGACTTACTGTCCAGGTCGTGATGATTGCTTTCGGATTCTGTTATTCTTTTCATGCTGAAAGTTCAAAGTTCAAAATGCTTGCGCTAAAGCTTTCGCATCGGCGCAGAGTTCAAAAGTTTAAAAAGTCATTGTCCGGAATGGAGGTTGAACTTTTTGAACCATTGAACTTTTTTGGTTATACCAAAAAAGCCTCAAGCGAACCATTCGAGGGCATCACCTCCACGCGTTCACCCAAAGTGGTCGTTAATGTCATTCCTACAAAATCACATTTGATAGGATATCTGCGGTGCATCCTGTCAACAAGGGCAACCGTTTTTACACTGCGTACAGGCTGTTCCAGAATTTTCATCACACCATACTGCATCGTGGTTCCCGAATTGATCACATCATCTACCAGAATAACCAGTTTCCCGTTAAATAAAGCCGGGTCAATAGAGCAACGGATGCTTGAGTCCAGCGGATGATCCTTATCCAATTCGATTTTAAAGTAAGTAACTTCCTGCGAACTGTTCCTGCGAATGATTTCGGTGATTTGTTGTGCAAACGTTTCTCCGTTCCCAATAATCCCGCCAATGAATAATTCCGGAATACCGTATGTGTTCTCTAAAATTTCGTGCGCCAGGCGCATGATTTTTTGCTCAATCTGATGCTGATTTAAAACCAATTTCATGGAATCAATAATTTGGTATAAAAGTAGTCAATTTTAAGAGAGTTCAGGGGGCTGACGTGTTCAAAAGTTTAAAAGCTCAAGAGTTCAAAATGTTCCACAGAGTTTAAATTTCATTGTTGAAATAAACTTTGAACCTTCTTTGAACCTTTCAACTTTGTTTGAAATGATTAATTTTGATCAAAATGAATTATCACCTGAAATGAAACTCAAATTAACACTTCTTTTTGCCGTTGGATTTACACTGAATTCGTTGAGCCAAAATCTGACGTTTGTCATGGACAGCATCATGAACGTTTATATGAAAAACGGTTATGCAAATGAGCATTTCAGACCTAAAGGAAAGGAGGATTCAAAGGGAAACAGACAGGGAAACTGGAAAGACTACGAAGTCAGTGAGGATTTTATGTATCTGACTGAAAATGACATCCCGATACGGTTGGTTGGTTTGTACCTGCTTTACGGGGAAGGGAAGTTTGTAGATAGCCTGCGGGAAGGCCCCTGGAAGTTTTATGTACTGGAGGATAAAACATTTCGGAAGATTCTTCAAAAAGAAGTGACATATACCAAGGGGAAGAAAACAGGAGCATATACCTACTTTTTTCCAAATGGAAAAGTAAGTATGACGGGTAGTTTTGATGAAAACAAAATGACGGAGGTCAAGGTATATTATGAAGATGGTAAATTGTTCAGAAGTACTTTCGTGCTTGCAGGAAAGCGGACAGGAAAATCGACTAATTTTTACCCGGATGGAAAGCCAATGCTGGAATGCACGTACATGAACGACACCTTAAACGGTTCTTTTCATTCTTATTATCCGAATGAAAAGGACGAAGAAGTATCCTTTTTTAAAATGGGCCAACCCGATGGGACCTATAAGTACTATCATGAAAACGGGCAGTTATGGATTGAAAAGGAATACAGTAACGGACTTTTGCTGAACGTCAAATGCAATTACGATGAATCCGGGAAGCTGCGTGATCCCGGAACATTGAAGGATGGGAACGGAACTATTTACTATTATACAAGAACTGGCTACGTTTACAATGTTCAAACCTATAAGAATGGGGTCATGATCTCGGAAGCCGCCAAATCGGAGTTTGACCGATGAAAATAATCGGGAAATGTTCACTTAAGCTGATCATCCTGCAATGTCTTTCGCTTTCCTTGTTTGAGGTGGTGTTTTTCCGGTTTCACACGTTTTTGAATGCAGATCTTTACGAATGTTTGATCAGGAGTAAGGGAGATCCTTCCACAGGATGTTTGGAACAATTTATGGGAACAGATGTAACGATAGGCCAGGTAATGTCGCAGATGTTTTATTCCCTTTTCTATGGATTCTGTTTTGGTGTTGTTTCGGTAATCGTGATCAATTTGATCCGGAAAAAATCAGTTTGGAATACGGTTTCAGTGGTATTGTTGTATTTGATTTTGTTTTTTACGGGCGCTTTCAAAAACAGGATTTTGGATTCCCTGATTTATTCCTTTGGAAGACTTTTTTCGGAGAAAATAGGAATTTCTAACTTAATTACATCACAGGTGGCTCTCCTAATTGCTTTGGTATTACTTTGGTTGAGTGTAAAAGAAAAAGAGCGGGTTTACAAAAATTGACAAGGAAATCGAACGATTGACGTCACTTTTCTGAAAAAACAGACACTAACCTTATTAAATTAGATTTATGAAAAAATGGCTTATTCTTACTTCCCTTTGTTTGTTGATACAACCGGCATTTGCCCAAAATATCGGTTTTCAATTTAAGATCAGCAAACCGTATTGCATTTTCAATTTCTTGGAAGCGTCGATTTACAGTCATACCACTTCACGGACATTGCAGCAGTTTATTGATCAGAAAACAGCAGGGGATAAGGAGTTTGCGCAACTGGCAACAGACTTCAGTCACATTCAATTGGATTACCAGTTCAAAAGAGAGGAGTTTCCGGCACTTCGACGTCAGATTCGCTCAACGTATGATCTAATTGATATTGCTTTGGTAAATTCGTCTACGATTGCTGAATTCAGGGATCGGATCATAGGAATACTTCCCAACAGCGAACTGGAAAAGTTAATTACGATTATGCAGTCGGCAGAAACCTATTACGATCGTATTATCTGGAAAGACAATGAAGCAAAATTGAACGCACAACGCATTGCTTTGGAAAAATATGCTGCTCAATGTTCCGAATCATTTACAAAGATCAACCGCTTTTACAATTCCTGCTGGATTAAAGAAATGCCATTTGTAGTGGCTCTTTATCCGATTCCGGGAGCAAGTGGAAACAGTACTGCAACACCGCACGCAAACAGTTTATGTATTGGAGTGCTCACGGATGAAACGGATCACGTGGGAAGAATCGGGGTGGTGTTGCACGAAATGTGTCATGTACTTTACGACGAACAACCAAGCGATTTCGAACACAAACTGGAAGGATACTTTGCAGAGAACAAATCGCCGTATAGCCAGTTTGCATACAATTTCTTTGATGAAGGGTTGGCCACTGTGTTAGGAAATGGTTGGGCTTACAAGTATTTGAGTGGTGAATTGGATCCGAATCCGTGGTACGATAATGAGTATATCAACGGTTTTGGAAAAGCTTTGTATCCGATGATTGAAGAATACATTGCCGGAAATAAGCAAATCGACCAGGATTTTGTGAACAAGGCAATTGATTTGTTTGGGAAGACTTTCCCGAATTCAATTACCGATTATGGGATTCTGTTAAACCGGGTGGCTATTTACAACGATGCAGATTCCGGTCCGGCGATTGATGAGGTAATGAATGGAGTAGGGAAGTATTTTCAATTAACCAATTCGCACTTTTCCTCTCCGATTTTAGATCCGATTGCCCTGGAACAATTAAAGACCGGAGATCAAACACAACTAATCATTGTTGACCGCAACCATCAGGCAACGCTAAAAGAATTAAAGAAACTGTTTCCTGAACTTTCGAAAGTGAAAATGATACCGAATACAATCTATGCTTTTTTTGATCGAAAGAAAAGACCGGTGATCATGCTGTATGCAACAGATAAAACCAACCTTGATTCGCTGTTGAAAGAAATGAAAACCAGGAAGTACCTGGATCAAACAAAAATCATTCAGAATAAATAGAGTATAGCAAGAGGGCTGGCGCGCAAAGTTGACTGCAAAATCAATATGTTTTTGTGTCGGCACGAGTACTGAGGTGTGAACGTTCAGCGGAGAAAAAATGCCGGATCTTTTAATCCGGCTTTATTCGTACAATGAGTGGTTTCAGATTCGTATCGCAATTCGTTTTCAGAAAGTGGCTGGATTAATTCACCTTCAAGCTCTCTTTTGAGATATAACGCCGTACAAAATTACTGTTTGTCATGATCAGGAAACTGATGAATGCTTGTGAAGAATAAATAACAATGTCTATCGTTTTTGAACCCTGATCGAATAAATAGAGACTTTCGACCAGTTTTGGAACTGCTTTTAAAAAGAGAATTCCCCCGATAAGAATAATGACGATCTTCAGTAATTTGTCGTAGGAAATGGTGAAATTAATCCGGATTTCCTCAAAACCTTTTTCAAGTTTTAAAAAATCAACTGTCCGCTGTGATTTCAAAATCAGGAACTGAAGAATGAGAAAATAAAAAACAAGAAGCGAAGTTAAATAAGCTGTTTCTACAATGACGTAGCGCCAGGAAAAAGAATCGGTTAAAACTGCCAGCACACTATGGATTGTTACGGGTAAGGAAATAATGCTGTTGATAATCAGCCACATCCCAAGTGTTTTTAAGGCTAGGTGCCAAAAGGTACGCATTTTCATGTTAAGTGTTTTTGTAGTGATCCGAAATTGAATAAAAATAATGAGTAATCCAAATTAAATTTTGACTAATCTTCGTTAAATAAGATTGTTAACTCATTGAAAGAACTCAGGATATGGGACATTCAGGAGGCTTGCAGATATCAAAACGCTGTTAATAACTCCGTAAAAAACAAAATCGGTTTTGTACAAATCCGGATTTATTTCTGTAAATTTGCGCTCAATTTGTAGTATAGGTAGAGCCATTTACCGTGTTGCAAAGATTTGATTACAAAAATTACAAATTGAACTCTTAAAAAGCGCATAAATGCCGAAAAACAATTCCATTAAGTCCGTACTAATTATCGGTTCAGGTCCCATCGTGATTGGTCAAGCATGTGAATTCGATTATTCAGGTTCCCAAGCCGCTCGTTCGCTCCGCGAAGAAGGTATTGAAGTAACCCTGATCAACTCGAATCCGGCTACGATCATGACTGATAAGGTCGTTGCTGATAATGTTTACCTGCAACCGCTTGAACCGGAAAGCATCATCGAAATTTTGAAAAATCACCAAATCGATGCCGTGTTGCCTACAATGGGAGGACAAACTGCCCTGAACCTTGCCATCAAATGTGATGAAATGGGAATTTGGGAAGATTATGGTGTAGCCATTATCGGTGTTGACATTGCAGCAATTGAAATTACAGAGAACCGCGAAGCATTCCGTAACCTGATGGAACAAATCGGTGTTCCGATGGCCCCGCAGGCAACTGCAAAATCCTTCCTCGAAGGAAAAGAGATTGCACAGGATTTCGGGTTCCCGCTTTGTATCCGTCCTTCTTATACCTTAGGAGGTTCCGGTGCATCCATTGTATATGATCCGAAAGAATTCGACGGATTATTGGAGCGCGGATTACAATTGTCCCCGATCCATGAGGTCATGATCGATAAAGCATTGCTGGGATGGAAAGAATACGAATTGGAGCTCTTGCGCGACGCAAATGATAATGTAGTCATCATTTGTTCCATTGAGAACTTCGACCCGATGGGAATTCATACCGGTGACTCTATCACGGTTGCTCCGGCAATGACATTGTCAGACACTACTTTCCAGCGAATGCGCGATATGGCGATTATGATGATGCGCTCGATCGGGAATTTTGCCGGGGGATGCAACGTTCAGTTTGCGGTATCACCGGATGAGAATGAAGACATCATTGCAATTGAGATCAACCCGCGCGTATCCCGTTCATCGGCACTGGCATCAAAAGCAACGGGTTACCCGATTGCGAAGATTGCTTCGAAACTGGCTATCGGATACCACTTGGATGAATTAAGCAATCAAATTACAAAAACAACTTCCGCACTGTTCGAGCCAACCTTGGATTACGTCATCGTGAAAATACCGCGTTGGAACTTTAATAAATTTCCGGGAACTGACCGCCGAATCGGACTTCAGATGAAATCGGTAGGTGAAGTAATGGGAATCGGTCGTTCATTCCAGGAAGCCCTGCAAAAGGCGTGTCAATCGTTAGAGATCAACCGCAACGGATTAGGAGCTGACGGGAAAGAATTGACGAACCAGGATGCAATCCTGCACTCCCTGGAAAACCCGAGCTGGAACCGCTTGTTCCATGTATACGATGCAATCAAGCTGGGAATTCCGTTCAAAACGATCTTTGAAAAAACGAAAATAGATACGTGGTTCCTAAAACAAATTGAAGACCTGATCAAATTGGAACGCCGTATTGAGAAGTACCATTTGGGAAATATCCCGAAAGAATTGATGTTCGAAGCGAAACAAAAAGGATATGCTGACCGGCAGGTTGCACACCTCCTGCGTTGCCTGGAATCGGAAGTACACAACAAGCGCTCCGAAATGGGGATCAAACGCGTGTTCAAACTGGTAGATACCTGTGCGGCAGAATTCGATGCAAAAACACCATACTATTATTCCACGTTCGAATTTGAGAACGAAAGCTCGGTGAGCGACCGCAAAAAAGTGGTGGTGCTGGGTTCCGGACCGAACCGTATCGGGCAGGGAATCGAATTTGATTACTCCTGCGTGCATGGTGTATTAGCCGCGAAGGAATGCGGTTACGAAACGATCATGATCAATTGCAACCCGGAAACAGTTTCTACCGATTTTGATACGGCGGATAAATTGTACTTCGAACCGGTTTTCTGGGAACACATTTACGACATCATTCAGCACGAGAAGCCGGAAGGAGTAATCGTTCAGTTAGGCGGACAAACAGCTTTAAAACTTGCAGAAAAGTTAGAGCGTTACGGGATTAAAATTTTAGGGACGAGTTTTGATGCCCTGGATTTGGCTGAAGACCGCGGACGATTCTCTAAACTATTGGAAAAGAACAATATTCCTTTCCCGAAGTACGGGGTGGTGGAAAGTGCCGAACAGGCGATCGAGTTGTCGAAAGACCTTGGTTTCCCGCTATTGGTTCGCCCTTCGTATGTATTGGGAGGACAAAAAATGAAAATTGTCATCAATAAGGAAGAATTGGAACATCATGTCGTGGATATCATCAACGAAATGGGAAGCAATCAGATTTTGCTGGATCATTTCCTGGGTGGAGCGATCGAGGCGGAAGCAGATGCCATTTGCGACGGAAAAGATGTATACATCATTGGAGTCATGCAGCACATCGAACCGGCTGGAATTCACTCCGGTGATTCTTATGCCGTACTTCCTCCGTACAACCTGGGAGATTTTGTGATGCAGCAAATTGAAGACATTACGAAGAAAATCGCGGTCGAATTGAAAACAGTCGGATTGATCAATATCCAGTTTGCGATCAAGGACGATAAAGTATATGTAATCGAAGCGAACCCGCGTGCTTCCCGTACAGTACCGTTCATTGCGAAAGCATATGACGAGCCGTATGTTAATTACGCGACAAAAGTCATGCTGGGAGAAAAGAAAGTGAAAGATTTCAATTTCAACCCGAAAAAGGAAGGTTATGCGATCAAGATCCCGGTATTCTCCTACGAGAAATTCCCGGATGTAAAGAAAGAATTAGGTCCTGAAATGAAATCGACCGGTGAAGCGATCCGTTTCATCAAGAATTTGAAAGACCCGTTCTTTACGAAGATCTATTCGGAAAGAAATATGCATTTATCTAAGTAAGCATTAGAGATTAAAATGAATTCATTAAATCCTGAAATAGTACAGGCTAGTTTACCCGGTTTGTTTAAAACAATACTGATAATCCTGGGAGCATTGGTTTTGCTTCGGTTTCTGGGACGTGTCATGATTGCCAAACGAAACCTGGATGAAGAGCGGGCAAATTTGGCGCGTGAAAAGGAATTTGTTCGGGAACGGAACGAGAAACTGAAGAATTTCGGGAAAGTTTCTGTCTCCAAATCAACTCCCAAAGGCGATGTTCAGGATGTGGATTACGAGGAAATAAAATAAAGTCAAAAAGTTTAAACAGTTCAAAAGGTTCATTGATATTTTTCAGTGGACCTTTTGTTTTTTGAACCTGACATATCTTCCATTCAATGTCTATTCCGCTTCTAATCAGCTTTTTACCTGGCTGTAAAGTGGTTTTTTTCATTCTCCGATGGCGAAAAAATCATAGAACAATTCGAGCAACTCTTCTTTTACTTCCTTGTCTGTTTGTTCGGGTGGTTCGAACAGGGTTACGTCCTGGATCAGCAGCTTCAGGTTTCCGTTTTTTTCCCTTACGGCGATGTGCATGGTTTCAATTATGAATGAATCTGCTATTTCAAAATTGTACAGGGTATAGTAATGATAATCGCCCGGTTTTTCAGGCGGAGCGGCATTGGTATTCTTTTCCGCCTTCAAGTTGCTGAGTGACAAATATTCCAGGAACTCCATGAAACTTACTTCTTTGATCTTAAAGGATTCCTGGAGGTTATAGGTACGGGTATTGCTATAGACACCCGGGTTCTTTGCTTTTGAAGTTGCTGCAATGGCAAAAGCGCCAAGCAATAAAACCGGAACAACCATCTGTTGATGCATACACCCGATTTTAACTGGTTTGTAAAAATAAGCCGGAACAAGAATGACCAGGCAGAATAAGTCGGTATAGTCAATGGTCCGCTGGATTGGGTAAAAACCAAACAATTGATTCCAGCTGTCGATAAAACCGGTGCTCAAAGCGGATTTCCACCAGCAAAAAAGAAGGGCCGTTGAGAGGAAAATAACGGTTTTGAGACGATTTCCGAATAAGAAAGTAAAAAAGAAAACGAAGACGATGATGCCCCATAAATCAGAAAGTTTTCCACTTAAAAAGGACGGAGATACAGCCTTCAGGAAGAAGTCGTTCAGCAACAGGAAGAATAGTGCGAGCAGAAACACCCGGTTCAATAAGTAGTCGCTGTTTTTCATAAAGTTAAGATAAGAATAATTGCGAATTACGGATAATTGTTTTCGGGTATTTATTTTATCGTGTTGGTGTTTTGGTACGAGTGTGGGAAAAACAAAAGAAAAACCTGTTTTGAGGGGAGGCATATATGCTTTAATGTTTCATCAGTGGTATGATCTCCCTAAAAATAAGTATCTTGAAAGGATATGGAATCTAAAAAAAAGGAGAAAAAAGCACTTGGATTGGCAGAGTTAGTGGCCATTGCTTTAGGAGGAATGGTTGGCGGAGGTATTTTCACTATTTTGGGTGTTTCCGTTTCAATTATTGGATTTATGACCCCTGTGGCAATTTTAATCGGGGGAGTTTTCGCGCTTTTAGCGGCTTATTCATATGTGAAATTGGGAGTTTACTATAAAGACGAGGGAGCTACGTATTCTTTTTACAAGCGAACATACCCAAAAATTCCGTTTTTATCTTCAATGATTGGCTGGTTTGTGATTTTTGGTTATATCAGCACCATTGCACTTTACGCGTTTACTTTTTCATCGTATATGATCAGCGGAAGTGACCTGGCGGAAAGTATTTGGGCCAGAAAACTGATTGCAATCGGGGTAATAGCTGTTTTTGCTTTGATCAATGCCTGGAGTGTGAATGGGATGGGAAAAACTGAAGATTTCCTAGTCTATACCAAGTTGCTCATTTTGGCAGCCATTGCATTCATTTTTTTTCAAAACGGAACGATGCCGGTTTCAGAATTCTTTGGTAAGCTGCAGGTAGATTGGGAACAGAGTCATGTCATGAGCATTCTGATTGTATCTTCCTTAACCTTCGTTGCGTATGAAGGCTTTCAGTTAGTTATAAATGGTGTGAATGAAATGTCGCAACCGGAGAAGAAAATTCCCGGAGCAATTTACATTGCCGTATTCCTGGTGATCCTCATCTATGTGGTCATATCATTTGCGGCTATGTTAGCAATTCCATCGGAAGAAATTATTGCCAAAAAAGAATTTTCTTTGGCTGCCGGGGCAGGTAAAATTATCGGGATATGGGGAACCCGATTAGTTATTGTCGGTGCAGTTCTGGCAACAAGCAGTGCTATTTCAGGGACTTTATTTGGTTCTTCCCGGCAAATGGCTGTTATTGCCGGGGATGGTTTTTTTCCACGCATTTTGGCCCGGCGGAAGAATGGAATTCCCCGAATCGGAATTATTACGATGGCCGTTACAGCAAGTACTTTGATTTTAGTAGGAGGATTGGAATTAATCCTGGAATTTGGGAGTGTTACCTTTTTAGTGGTTTCTTTATTGATGGCAATAGCCAATTTCCAAATTAGAAAGCAGACGAATTCCTCTACCATTCTTACACTTCTGGCAATTCTTTGTCTGGCGACCGGAACGGTGCTCATTTTTTATTACGAATACACACACCAATGGGAACAATTACTATTTATCGTTTTCATTTACGTCATTTTGACTGTTTTTTCGTGGTTTTTTTCAATAAGAGAAAAAAGGCGTTTACACCGGGAAGAGTTCCCCAAGTGATTGCCTGATAAAAGTCTGCCGCTCTAACATAGAAAAAGAAAATGTCGGTTTTCAATGGTTTGCAATGAATATTTGTATCGGCTCATTAAAACCTGCTTGGATTCAATTACTTTTTCTTGGTACAGGTAAATTTTACTTCGGAATAGTAAGAGGAATTGTTGTTGTAATGAATATCCCCGTTAGATAAGACAAACGATTTTTTATCCCACTTCCAGGTTAGTTTTAAATCGTCGGAAGCTGTCGGATCGGACTCGGAATAAAAGTGTATCAGTTCGGTACCGGCCTCTAATATATAAGTTTCTTCTTCGTAAGGGTATGCAAATCCATTGTAATAATCAACTCCTCCCGGCACAACCATTTTTCCTTTCCCCTTTTTGTCAAATTCGACCGTAGCATAATGATCTTTTTTCGTGTAAGAAGGAGAAGAATTACTTCCATTGTACCAATGAGTAGATTCCATAAGTACATCCCATTCTCCTTTAAGGGATCTGTATGTTTGTTTTTCCTTACTGCAACCTAAAAGAAAAAGCATGGAAAAAAGGATGACAAAAGCATGTTTCATAACAAATTGATTAAGTGATTTTTATTTTTTCTTGCAGACGATTACATTTACAAATCCGGCATGTCCTATATTTTGACTTAAAGTCATTTGTGTTTTTTTGATATTCCAGGTTAAGTCATAAACCGCGCCCTCCCCATCAATAAACAAAGTCACAATATCTTTTGAGTTGGTGTAGGTAAACTGGAAACTACCGCTTGACTCCGGATCAGAGATTGAAAGTGCTCCCGAACCATCTTTTTTAAATTCAATAGTACCGCAATTAGCGCACAGGAAAATATTTTGACTGTTTACTCCTACAGGAGACCAGAAGTAACGTTTATATTCAATGATTTCCCATTTACCGCCCCCAAAATGTAATTTTCGTTTGATTTTAGCGGCGTCGCTGCAGGCGTAAAATAAAGTGCTTATTAATAGCAGTATTATGATTCTTTTCATGGTGATTGTTTTTAGATTAATTGCGGCAAAAGTACAAAAAAAAACAGGACATCAATCCGTCGGAAAAGATTTTGTATGACACCTGGAGTAATAGAGCACAGGTCGGATATGGTTAAGAAAAAGCGATAGCTTTGAAGAGTAAATCATGACAAACGTTAGTGCGAAGATGAGTTAGGATTAATGAAAATGTTATGGTTTAACACATGGTTTTACTGGGTTTCATCTCTTTTTGGATCAAATCCGAGGAGGTGAAGACCTTAAAACCGGAGTTTTAAAAAGTTCAATACTTCTCAAAAATGTGCAATAAATAATTCTGTAATCTGAAGCACGAGCAATTGAATTTTCTGAGGATGATTATAAATCGATCTGCGGGTCGTAACCATATTTCGTATCCTTTACCAATGAACTGTTCTCCAGTCTGATTGCGTTTCCGGGATCATGGTATTTCCAGCCCAATTGAATAGCTTGTTCAATAAGGGGACGGATCATTTGTGGAGTCACACTTTTAGGTGATTCGTTAAGATAACCACCATAAGCCCTGGTAAATCCAACAGAAACAAATAAAACCTGACCGCCTGAAATATGTTGTACGGGAATGGCATATACGGTATTATGTGCTTCGTTATGGGAAATTTTCTTCCGGATCTTCCAAAGGAAAATTTCTCCATTCACCATTATTTTACGCATTCTCTTTAGCGAAATGGCCATTTCTTAATCCTTTCCATAAACATGAATAAACCCATGCTTCACATATCCCGGTTCTTTCATTCCTTTGGGATAATAGATGTAAAAATAAACCCCGTCAGAAGCACCGCTTCCATCCCAATTGTTCAGGTAAGGACTCGCTTCAAACATCTTATTCCCCCAGCGATTGATGATGATAATCGCATTTCCCAATTGGGAATAGGCATCGTCAATAATGAAAAAGTCGTTGATCCCGTCACCGTTCGGTGTAATGATATTCGGAAGTTCATCGTCGCAATCTACCGCGTGGACAACCAGGGTGTCAGATCCTTCACAGCCGGCCGGAGTAATCACATTCAGGATCAGTTGCTGGTCAAAAGTGATCGGGATACTGGTGCTGTTTCCATAAGTAGTCCAATAGTATGTATTGTCGTCATTCGGGAAATAAAAAGTATAAATATCGTTGGCACAGAAAACCGTATCCGGCAAAATATCCAGGTTGGGAACCGGTGATAGGGGAATGAACAGCGTATCCATGTAAACACAACCCATATCATCCCAGGTTCTTAAATAAAAGTTACCGGAATTTTGCTGGCTCAAAGTAAAGGCTAGCGGATTGCTGTCAGAATTTCCGAATGGGGTGATCCACAATACACTGTCCGATGTCGTGTTGGCCGTCAGGTTTCCACTGGTTCCAGGACAATAGTTCGGGAAGTTGATTTGAGGGTTAAGATTATACGTAGAAGTGTGGACAATCAAAGTGGCAGTTTGTGTCTGACAACCGAATTCATCTACGGCACTGACCGTAATAGGTGAATAAGTCAGGTTTCCGTAAACAGTCAGTTCGTCATCGGTAATGGTCCCGAAAGTTCCGGTCCAGACAACGGAGCTCAGGTTATTGTTTGTCAGGTATGCAGTTTCGGAGTCAAAGAAACAAATATCCAGCGTGTCATCGGCAAGCTGCAGAACCTCTGGTGTAATAATGGCAACGCTATCCGTTTGAGTAAGACTGAAACACACATTGGAAATTTCGACTGAGAAAACCGGATTGGCGTTCAGTATTGCGAAGGGAATGGTAATCGGATTGGCGGATCCGAGTGAAACCCCGTTAGAGAACCATTCGATATTGTCTGTTGTGTTGACATGAAAAACTCCGTCTTCGTTGATGCATAAATTGGAATCACCGAGAATAGCAGGCAATGTCGGAGGAACAGAAACCGTAACCGATACCAGGGAGTAACTGAAGCCGCAAATGCTGTTCGGAGCAGTTTGTGAGATCAGGAAGCTGGTATCTTGCTGTACATTCGTCAGGGTGATGCTTGTACCCGTATAAACAGGTGTAGTGTCCAGGGAATACCAGATAATGGTACTTGCATTCGTGAGTGTGATATCATCTCCGGGGCAAATGGTTTGTGAGGCAATACTCGGCGGAGAACTTCCCGGAACCGTTGTCACGCTGATCGAATTGGTCTGTGCAGTACAGCCTGCACTGTTTGTAACCAATGCGGAATAAGTTCCGCTGTCAGTGGTCGAGTAGGAGTTCCCGGTAACTTCCCCGTTCATCCATTCGTAACTTCCGCTCGGATAAGATCCTGTAAATACTGCGGTATCTCCGAAACACAATACGGAATCGCTCACGGAAATAGAAGCTGTAAACGAACCGTTGACGATCACAATCGTGTCTGCAGCAGTGATACCACATTGGGTAATTTGGACAATGTAAGTTCCAGGTACATTGGTTGAAATGTGATCACTGGTGGATCCGGTGTTCCATTGGAATACCGCATTTCCGGAATAACTGATTTGGATATCGACCGTTTCATTGTTGCAGATAAGTGCATTTGGCACCACGGATAGGGAAGGTGTCGAGTACTCAAACACTTCAAAAGGAGGAGTTGTTAAAACACAGCCTTCAGCATCGGTTACATTGCAAACATAACTCCCTATTTCGGCTGTATAGCATTGCGAAGTGGTGGATAAGGTATCTCCGTTCGGACCGAACCACATGTATGAAACAAAGGTGTTCGGAACCATCATCAGTAAGGAATCAAAAGGGCAGATCACTGCATCTCCCGGAGAAGTAATATTCGGAGCGATTTTTACTCCCAGGTAATGGTTAAACGACATAAAAGAACTACAGCCGGTTACCGAATCCAAAAGTGTTCCGGTGTAATTGTACCAGCCCGGTGCATTCACTTCGATGCTGTCAGCATTATTGCTCCACAAAATATTGGAACCCGTCCAACTCAGATTCGGATTCGGATTGGAGGCTACCAGAAAAGTGGACTCATTCGGGCAGATCAGGCTTCCCCCGGAAATGGTCGTTCCCCAGGTCGGATTCGGATTGACGGTAACGTAAAACTGCCTGGTCGCAAAATAAACTGTCGTATCTAAGCCACAGATATTATCAAATCCTTTGATTACCTGGATGGTTACCGTATGCCATCCGCTGGAGGATGGATTGAAAACAGTTGCCGCAGTATCGTAATTGATATGAGAAACTCCGTCAATGGTCCAGATTACGGTATCGATCGGCGGATAAACGGAAGGATAGAAGTTTCCGCTTGGGTTGATGATCAGGTCTATCCCGTGAAATTCAACCGGGGTGTTTTGACATATAACAATAGAATCACCTGTAGGGCAGGTGGTATTCATAGCAATTGAAAGGGAAATGCTGTCAGGCGGATCGGCGTGATCCTGCTGAAAGGTAAAACTCCCGATGTTCATACAATATTGATTGGTAACCTGTACAAAGTATTGGTATTCCTGGTTCAACGTATGAGGTCCGGGGCCGTTGAAGGTAACCGCATTCCCGATTGTGGTTAAAGTCGTTCCGGGATCCAGGTTGGTGAAGTTAATAATGGCACCTTCGGGATAACAAAAATGATAGTTGTTGTATTGAGGACCCGGATTGTTCACATTAATTCCGTGGTCATCTGTCAGCAGGGGAAGAGTGGGGGTTTGTTCCTGGATGGCATAGATGGAATCCATGTCCATAAAACATTCATCGTCACGTTCATGCTGAACCCAATAGGTTCCTGTGGACGAAATGGTATTGATCGGGTTCTGGCTTCCGTCGTACCAGGTGCTGGTATAACTTGGTCCGAAATGCGAGTATGTCAGGGTTTGATAGAACAAATCCGCATTGCTGCAGAAATGGACCGTGTCCCCGATAACAGTGACATAATGAGCCGCTTCATTGGCATGGATGAAACCTACCAGCGAATCGGAAGCAGCACCGGCGAAATAATTATAGTTTCCGTATGTTCCGTTTACATGGTTCGTTAAAAAGGAATTCCGGCTTTGATCTCCTACCAGGTAAACATGATATGGTTCCAGGGCAAGGAAAGGATTGAAGGTAAAATTGTCATTTCCCAAAACAGCCGTTGACGGAACAAAGTTCAGATCGGAGGTATAACTTCCGCATAGTAATGGTTTGTCGGTCAGTTTAACTGCAACACCTTTTCCTTCGTCGTCCAATTTACCCCCGAATTGTTTGATGTACGTGCGCGAACCGCCATTGGATAATTTCATCAGGTAAGGATCTTTGAATCCAACTGAATTAAAGAGGGATTCCGTGCTATCCTGGATTTGTGAAAGATCACATTTGAAATAACCGGTTACAAAAATGTTGTTTCCCGGATCAATGGAAAGTGCCCTGGCAGAAAGTTCGTTTTGAGATCCCAATGTCTGGTTCCAGGTATACTGTCCGGTGTTACTGGTTTTCAAAACAAAGATTTGCTTATCATAAGGGTTTTGAATGGAATTGCTTCCATTTTGGTCATAATAAAGCATGTTTCCCAAAAAGTCACCTACGACAACGGCTTCATTGTTCAGGTTTATTTCCACGTCATAGGGAAGCACATAACCGGCCTTCATTAAATGCAGGAATTGTACCTGTCCTGCCGGATTCAGTTTACAGAGAAATCCTACATTGATTCCATTGTTGACATACGTGTTGGATGCAAAAGTCAGGGTGTTGGAAAACTGACCGGTGAAGAAGATATTGTTGGAAGCATCCACGGCAACAGAAAGTCCGCGGTCATCAAGATCCGCTGATCCGCTCAATGACCAAACCGGTGTTCCTCCTGAATCATACTTGGCAATGAATAAATCAAAAGAACCATTGTTGCTTGTAAAGGTAGTTGCACCGATTGTTGCCGTTCCCTGGTATTCACCGGTTAAAAGAATGTTGTTGGAGTTGTCTATTGTCACCTTGTAGGCGTTGTCAGGAGAACTTCCGCCTTCTTTTCTTGCCCAGAGTACGTTTCCTGCAGGATCCAGTTTGACAATGAAAATATCCTTTGAGTTTGAATTGGAAACCAAGGTAGTACTCCCGAAAGTGACACTTCCGAAAAACTGTCCTGTAACGACAATGTTCTGATCCGGTCCGACTGCCAGGTCAACAGCTTTGTCAGCGGCGAGTCCGCCGAATTGTTTAACCCAAAGCAAAGCTCCGGAGGTGGTATACTTCGCCACGTAAGCATCCGTATTTCCTTGGGAAGATGAAAGTGAAGTAGACGGGCCGAATGAGGTTTGTCCTGAAAAATAACCGGCAACATAAGACTCATTCAGACTATTCAATTCAATATCGGCAGCTTCATTTGTTGTTTGGCTAAAGGTACTGGCACCCCAGGTCTGTGACCATGTCCATGTGACGGAAAAACATAGGGAGCAAATAATGAGGATTAGCTTCATGGGAATAGGTATTTACCAGGTTAAGACGAGAAAAGAAACAAAAAGTTGGATGGACGAAGAAAAGGTTTTTCAACGCAGTTCTTGATTCTGGTCGCACAATCTGAATAATTAATTCTCAACTTTCTGTAATTAAATCCGTTAGTTTCTGGAAAAAAGGAAGGAAATAAATGGAACAGGTGTTTTTATTATTGCTAGTTTATCGGAAAGATAAGCATTCCACCTGCAATAAAAAAAATGCTTTGTTCAGAAAATAGCATCAATGATGAAAATCTGACGGATCGAAACGGTTTGTTAGAAGAATCACAAAGTAATTTAATCATTACTCTTTTTATCATTAAAACCGATATGCCAATAAGATATCCATGTTGTAATCGCTATAAATGATCGAATAATCAAAAGAAGCTCCGATTTGGAAACGTTTGAGGAAATTTCCCCGGATAGCAAAGATGTTTCGTAATTCCAGAACGCGGATCGCATAAGAAATACTGACTCGCTGAAAAAGCCCCAGGTTGAGTCCTGCATCCAGGTTGAAATTCCGTTCACTGTAAAATAAAAAGAAGGGGGCCAGCTCCACTTTTCGTTTAAACAGCCCGAAATTGTAAGAGAGGTTTCCATAAATTTCCCGCTGATCCTTGATCAGGTCCTGTCCGTCCACTTTCACCGAACTGGCAAAAAGATTTTTAGTGGATACGCCGATTGTCAATCCTTTCACCTGGTATTGGATCCCCAAATCGAGGTCTGCATTGAATTTCAGTTTCGAAGAAGGGTGCGAAGCGAGCTGACCCAATTCATTCCATTTCATGGCATTGAAATTCAAAACAGCTCGTGCGCCGAGATTTAACCTGCTGGATCTTCCCCATCGGAACATGCGTGTATATCCCATATAAACAATATTCCGGTTGTAAAAGGAATACCCATCGTAGATATATGACATATTAACCGAATTCTTGGAGTTCAGGTTGTATATGTGATTAAAATACAGGTTGACCGGTTTTATCCAGACATCTTCATTTTCCACGGGTACAAATTTGTATTTCGCATAAGCACCAAATGACATGCGTGAAGAAGTGTCTTCTATTCCCGCCGCAGTATTGTAATAATGCATGTTCTGGAAATAAATGTTCGGACGCAGGGTGTTTTGTGCGATCAGATCGAAGCAACATGGTTTCAAAAAAAACAGGAGTAACAGGAATCTTCTCATGTCTTTACTTTAATGCGGTGAAATCTGCCAGGGTATTTCGGGTAAAACCCTCCACATCCGATACATGTGTGCCGCCCAGGTAAGTGTATAGGGTTACATCTCCACCGGCTGCTCCAAGATCGTTCCAGGCATCAACCGAATTGAAGTAGTAAACGATCTGATCCGAATCACCATGATGAAAAAATACTTTTCCCACCGGTGTCCATCCATGACTGAAAGTATTCCGGTTCAGTACCTGGTTCATGGCGGTATCTGATCCGTCGATAATGTGTGCCAGGAAATATTCCCTCAGCGTTTCGGAGGGGATTTTGGACGGAGGAAAAATAGCAGCATATTGATCATAGACCGGATAAGAGTATAATTGATCGGTAGGCCGCCTCAATTCAGGGCTGAATTTATTTAAACTGTATAATCCCCAGGAGAAAATATTGTTGGTTAAAAGCTCTTCGTCTTTTTTGGAAAGAATATCATCGATGAACTTTTTGAAATTATAAGGACCCGCCAACCCCGAACTGGCAACGACTGTAAAATCGGAGGCATATTGTTCCTGGATGAATTTATGACTGGAAAGACAGGCGCCCGCACCCTGAGACCAACCTGCAAGGAACAGACGATTGTCGTAGGTCATCCCTTGTTGTGATAGAAATTGTTTCACGGCCAGTAAACCGTCGATGTTGCTTTTGAATAATTCATCGTATGCCAGGTAAGGATGCTCTTTGTCAGCCGTTATACCGAACCCGATATAATCCGGCAGGAAGACGGTAAAGCCAGCTGAGGCCCAAGCCAATGCGATATCACGTGTTTCAAGGAAATGGTCTGTTTCACCACCGTAATTGGAAGGTGTTTCGAATTTGGATTCGTAGAACAGGCTTAAATTGATCGGAATCTGCGTTCCATGAAGGTATGCGATCAGGAACACCGAATCAGCATTATCCGGTACGAGAAGCAAGCCACGGGAATTGATCTGTTTTCCTTCGTAAATAGTACGGTAGGTAATAGCGTAATAGGTAACACCGTTCTGAATGATATCATCGGCAGCATAATCCATCTTACTCGCAACGTCGTTTTTGGGGATATGGCCATTGTTGCGATACTCTATTAACGTTCCGCGGTCCTTGTATTCAAGTTCCGACAGTTTCTTTTTACAGGATTGAGCTCCTACCAGGAAAACGATCACCAATAAGTGTATTGAAAAAGATCTCATATGATACGAATAGTAATTCCTATTAAAGATAGGACATCACGGCTTCGAATGCAAGTTTAATTAGGAGATCGGCAAAAGTCAATTTAACAAAAAGTTAATTATAGCACAGTTTTTCAGGATCTTAAACTCCCAACTTTGCGATCCACAGGAAGTTAATTGGTGACTTTTTGGACTAAATATTTACCCGGGTGAATTTTAGTTGATAAATCAATCCGCTTGAACGTTATTTTTAGTTTGTTTGTCGAAATTAAAAATAGAATGCGTGCACAGTGTTATATCTTTGCCGGGAAATTCTACAACAACACAACGAACTTTATTCGTAAGAACCTTACTTGTATTAAGGGAGCTCTTCTGAGCTTCCTTTTAGTTACCTTTTTTAGCTCTAATTCCAACGCGCAATGCACTGTGCTCTCAGCTACAGGATACACGGTGAATGTTTCCATAACACCCAAAAGTATTGCCGTGAGTTCATCCAATTGCCCATGGGGTTATAACTACAATGTGAATTTCGATTACAACATCAGCATTACAGGTCCAAATGCAAGCGCATTGTATACACTGCAGGCATTGATCTATTGTGTGAATTCACAAATTAACGGGGCTTACCAGTTGCCATTGAACGGAGGATCCGGTTCTGCAACTACAACAACGAATCCTTCTATTCCTCATAACGGAAGTGCATACGGATACAATGCACCTTATGTGAGCTGCACGAATGCGACGATCGCTACCATGCAATGTAATGCAATTGACATCATTATTCAGGGTCCCGGAATTCCGTATCAGCAGATCCATTGCAATAGTGTAACTACCCAATTGCCTGTGGAGTTTTTATTCTTCGAAGGTGAGAAAAAGGAAAATGGGAATTTGCTCACATGGGCAGTAGAATCGGAAATGCGAAACGATTATTTCACGATCGAAACAAGTGCGGATGGAATCGACTGGAATGAATTTTCGAAAGTGAAAGGGGCAATCAATTCAACGGAAGCGAAAACATATACTTTCATGGATACCAAGAATTCAAATGTGTCGACTTATTACAAGTTGAGCCAAACAGATTTGGATGGAACAAGAAACGAACTGGCTTTAAAATTCATCCCGGCCCGTGATTTTGAATTCAGGGTATATCCGAATCCTTCTTCTGACAGCAAAGTTCATATTGATTTCTCCACGATCTCTGATGATGCAACAGTTTTAATGCTAAGAAATGAACTGGGGCAGACAGTGTTTGAATACAACCTGGAAGCTGTCTCAAAATCGGGAAAAACAACGTATTACAGTTCTGACCTGGATCTGGCACAACCTGCAGGAATGTATCTGGTTGAAATTCATTCGGGAAATCAATTGGTAGACCGCTCGAAGCTGGTGATTCGTTAATAGCAGAACCTTGACTCTCGTAGTCTTGCCTCTTGCCTTCAAAATGTCTAATTTCGGCTCAATGAAACAAAAAGCGATTGTACTTTGGTCGGGAGGAAAAGACTGTAACCTGGCGATGCAGCTGGCAAAAGAAGCAGGGTATGAGCTGATTGCTTTGGTGACTTTCCATTCCAAAACCACAGAATTCAGGGCGCATCCGAAAGCATGGATGGATCTGCAGTCCAAATCTTTGGGGATTACACATATCTTACTTGAAATTGAGGAACCATTTGCCGAGAATTATGAGATCGGGTTGCAGAAACTGAAAGACCAGCTGGGAATTTCAGCAGTTGTTTCGGGCGATATATCGGAAGTGCACGGAAACGCGAACTGGATTACCGAACGGGCTTCTGCAGTGGGATTGAAAGCATTTCTTCCTTTGTGGTACAAAGACAGGGAAGAGGTGATGGATTTGTTATTGAAATTCAATTTTGAAGTTGTTCTTACCATGGTAAAATCTCCTTGGCTGGATGAATCATTCCTTGCCCGGAAAATAGATTCGCAATTGATAGGGGAATTCCAACGGAAGGGAAAAGAAAATGGGTTGGATTTGTGCGGCGAACAGGGAGAATACCACACAATGGTGACGAACGGTCCGGGATATCGTTCTCCTGTTTTAGTGAACAGCTTTCAAATCTCACAGTACGAAGAATCGCTCCATTTGTCGGAAATAACGCTTTCCTTGGATGGCAATTACGAAGTTCCCACACTTGAAAAGCATAAAAACTGTATCTCGTGCGGAATTCCGTTTTCCTGCTACACACAAGGCTGTTGGTGCGCTGAATTGCCGATGATTATGCCGATGGAAAACATCACGGATTGTTTATGTCCGAACTGCCTGAAAACCGCAATCAACAAAAAGCTGGTTGAAAATAAGCTGAAACGGGTTGAATAGAATATTTTTTTTGAAAGGAAGATTTAGTTTGTTTTTTTAGTTTTACCTCCCTTAAATCTATTTCAAAATGACAATTCTTTTCGGCTGGAACCGTTTCCGACTTAAATCATTCACTTTCCAGGAATTAAATTTACCCGAACTGGAGCAATTCCCAAATGCAACCTTTCAAGTAGCACAATCCTATTTTCACTTGTTTTATATTCCGGTTTTTCCAATGGGGAAACGCTACGATTTGGTAATGAACAAACAATTGTACCATGTTCCTCCAAGTATCATGAAAATGGTCAATCCCGATCAAATCAAGGTTCGTGGAAAGTGGTACGCATGGTCCTTACCAATACTGGTTCTATTGATAATGCTCGGTCTAAAAATAAATAACGCGGTTAAGAAAAGTCAGGACGAAGCATATGCTATTGAATTGGCACAATGGGATCTGAAATTTTTCGATAATCCCGCGGTTGGTGATCATATTTGGTTTAACGATGGCGATCAGGTAAATTTTGATGCGGAAGTCTTCAAACTAGAAGAGAATAGAGTGATCTTGTTCGTCAATTTAATGAACAAGTTAGATAAAGAGCTAATGAAAAGTGCGCTGAACGGAGATGCTGAAGTAGATGCTGATTCCATGATGGTACTGATTAATGACCGGGACGAACTGGTTACAAGTTCAGCATTCAATGATTCGTTATACGAAGAGCATCCGGATCTTCCTGTTTTTCGAAAAGTACTTATGTTCCAATTGGAAGAGTATCCGATTGATTATGAGTTTGTGAAAATGTCGCTAAAGGATTATAAAGCGTTGAAGAAATCCCTGGGAGACGGTTATACGAAAAAAGCGAAGAAAATTAGGGTCCCGGCCTTTCACGAGATTACTGATCAGCCACTTTTTGTAAATCCGGATTAGAAACACCACTTATTGGCTGTAAATCAGTGGTAAATGTTATTAAACAGTGGGTGTACGATTAATCGCATACCTACTGTTTTCACCTCCTAAAATCATTAATTAACAATAACTTGCAACTTTATTAACAAACATCGAAAAAAAGGTCGTACCTTTGCGCCAAATTTTAGATTTATTTTATGACCTTTAAAGAACTCGGGTTAAGAGTTGAGGTTCTGCAGTCGATAGAAGCAATGGGTTTTGCAGAACCAACTCCGATCCAACAAAGTGCGATCCCGCACTTGTTACAATTAGAAAGCGATTTTGTCGGACTCGCACAAACAGGGACAGGGAAAACAGCCGCATTCGGCCTACCGTTAATTCACAAAGTAACAGACCGCCCCACTGAAACACAAGGTTTAGTCATCGCTCCAACGCGTGAATTGTGTTTACAAATCTCCAAAGACTTAGAAGCATTTGCTCAGTTTGATCGTCAGATTAAAGTAGTAGCCGTTTACGGTGGTACGGATATCCGCAAGCAAATGAGTGATATTAAGCGTGGCGCAACAATCGTTGTCGCAACACCAGGGCGTTTGGTTGATTTGATCAATCGGAAAGCAATCAACTTGAAAACAGTTGAAACAGTTGTGCTTGACGAAGCTGATGAAATGTTGAACATGGGCTTCAAGGAAGACATCGACGCCATTTTGGAAGCTACTCCTGAAACAAAGAATGTGTGGTTATTCTCTGCAACAATGCCGAAAGAAGTGGCTGCAATTGCGAAGAATTACATGACAGATCCTTTGGAAGTGGCTATGGGCCACAAGAACCAAAGTAACGAAAACATCGAGCACATTTACTACACGGTAAAGGAGCGCGATCGTTACGATGCATTGAAACGATTAATCGATGCCAGCCCGGATATTTTCGGATTGGTATTCTGTCGTACACGTAATGAAACGGCTACCGTTGCTGAGAAACTGGCAAAAGAAGGATATAGTGCCGAACCGTTGCACGGAGATTTATCCCAGGCAATGCGTGACCGTGTAATGGACCGTTTCCGTGAGCGTTCAATCCAGTTACTGGTTGCAACGGATGTTGCTGCCCGTGGGATTGACGTAGACAATATTACACACGTAATCAATTACAACTTACCGGATGATATCGAGAACTATACGCACCGTTCAGGCCGTACAGCTCGTGCAGGTCGTCAGGGTAAATCATTGGTATTGATCAATACCCGTGAGAATTTCAAGATCAAAGCAATCGAACGCCAGATTCGTACCACGTTTACGGCAGCATTGATCCCGGAAGCTTCTGAAATCTGTGGAATTCAATTGAATAAATTGATTTCGAAAGTAAAAGAGATCGAAGTGAAGGAAAATGATATCGCTCCGTTCCTGCCTGCAATCATGGCAGATTTCGAAGAGTTGTCAAAAGAAGAAGTGATCAAAAAATTCATTTCAGCTGAATTCAACCGATTCATCGAGTATTACGATCGCGCAGGTGATTTGAATGTAAGTTCGGGAAGAGGTGACCGAGAAGACCGCAAGGAAAGAAGAGGTGATGACCGTTTTGACCGCAAGGATCGTTTCGAGAGAAGCGAGCGCGCTCCGAGAGGGGATCGCGACAATGCAAACAGAACCCGTTTCTTTGTCAGTTTAGGAAAACGAGACGGATTGAACCCAGGTGGTTTATTACGCGTGATCTGTGACTCTACCGGTTTGAAATCTGCTTCTATCGGAAGAATTGATGTGATGCCGAATTTCTCATTTTTTGAAGCGGATAAAGCGGATGAAGGAGCCATTCTTTCAAAAGTAAACGGTTCTGATTACGAAGGACACACAGTAAATGTGGAAATCACTCAGAAGAAAGAGGGCGGTGAGCGCAGAAGCGGTGGAGATCGTGAGCGCAAAAGCGGATTCGGTGGAGGAAAATCCAGTGGATTCGGTGACCGTAAATCATTCGGAAGCAGTGAACGCCGTTCTTCAGGAGGTGGTTTCAGAGGAAACTCCAGCTACGGAAAATCGGATAGTGGAAGCGGAGAACGTCGCTCAGGCGGAAGTGACCGCAGAAGCAGCGGAGGTTCAGATCGCCGTTCATCGGGTGGTGGACGCAAATTCAGTTCAAGCAGCTACAAATAATTGAAAATTGAAAATGGAAAATTGAAAAGGAAGTTTCCGGATCAATTTGAAATATTCAGTAAAGCAAAATATAAATAGTTCGTAAATGCGAAAATTGGAAAGCTTAAACAAGCTTTAATCTTTTCAATTTTCAATTTTACATTTTCAATTCAAAATAATGGAAATTAGAAACATCGCAATTATTGCACACGTTGACCACGGTAAAACAACATTGGTTGACAAAATGATTGAGGCAGGACAAGTAATGAATGAACGTGATCGCCCTACAGGTGAATTGATCATGGATAACAATGACCTGGAGCGTGAACGTGGAATTACCATCGTGTCTAAAAACGTTTCTGTTACTTACAAAGGAACAAAGATCAATATCATCGACACTCCCGGACACGCCGACTTCGGTGGTGAGGTAGAGCGTGTATTGAACATGGCTGACGGAGTTTGTTTGTTGGTGGATGCTTTTGAAGGTCCGATGCCGCAAACACGTTTCGTATTGCAAAAAGCACTTTCAATGGGAATTAAACCATTGCTGGTGATTAATAAAGTGGACAAAGACAACTGTACACCTGACGAAGTACATGAGAAAGTATTCGATTTGATGTTTGAATTGGATGCAAACGAAGAGCAGTTGGAATTCCCTACAATCTATGGTTCCGCAAAGAACGGTTGGATGTCAACAGACTGGAGACAACCGAAAACGGATATTTCTGATCTGTTGGATCAAATTTTAGAGTATTTCCCACCACGTAAAATCGAAGAAGGAAATACCCAAATGTTGATCACTTCTTTGGATTTCTCTACGTATGTCGGACGTATCGCTATCGGTCGTTTACACCGTGGGAGCTTGAAAGAAAATCAGCCGATCGTATTGGCAAAACGCGATGGATCTCAAGAGAAACACCGCGTGAAAGAATTGTTTGTTTTTGATGGGACTGAGCGCAGAAAAGTAGAATCGGTTGATGCCGGTGATATTTGTGCGGTTACAGGAATCGAAGGTTTTGAAATCGGTGACGTCATTTGTGATGTTGAAAATCCGGAACCATTGGCATCGATCTCTATCGATGAGCCTACGATGAACATGTTGTTCTCGATCAACGATTCACCATTCTTCGGGAAAGAAGGGAAGAAAGTAACTTCACGTCACATTTCTGAGCGTTTGACGAAGGAATTGGAGAAAAACCTGGCAATGCGTGTTTCTGAAACCGATAAAGCAGACAAATGGATCGTTGCAGGTCGTGGTGTATTGCATTTATCCGTTTTGATCGAAACCATGCGCCGTGAAGGATACGAGTTGCAAGTAGGTCAGCCACAAGTAATTATCAAAGAAATTAACGGAGTAAAATGTGAGCCGGTAGAGGAATTGACCATCGACTTACCGGAAGAATTCTCCGGAACAGCGGTTGAAGCAGTAACAAAACGCAAAGGAGAAATGACCAATATGGAGCCGAAAGGTGCTCGTATGGTAATCCAGTTCCAGATTCCTTCCCGTGGAATCATCGGGTTGCGTAACTATTTGTTGACACAAACTGCCGGTGAAGCGATTATGACGCACCGTTTCTTAGAATACCAACCATACAAAGGTGAAATTCCGGGACGTCAGAACGGATCATTGATTTCATTGGAATTGGGAACTTCCATTCCTTTCTCCATGAACAACTTGCAGGACCGTGGTAAATTCTTCATTTTCCCGAATGAAAATATTTACGAAGGACAGGTGATCGGAGAAAACTCACGTGCAGGAGATTTGTGTGTGAACGTTACGAAAACCAAAAAATTGACAAACATGCGTTCATCCGGAGCAGACGACAAAGTACGTTTGGCACCGCCGAAAGTATTCTCTTTGGAAGAATGTTTGGAATACATCCAATCAGATGAATACGTGGAAGTAACTCCTGAAAATTTGCGTATCCGTAAGATCTTGCTGAAAGAAACGGACCGTAAGCGAGCGGGGAAATAACAATTGAAAATGTAAAAGTGAAAATTGAAAAGTGAGATTCTCTCAAACCTTTTCAATTGTTGCATTCTCAATTTTACATTATAAAGCGGGGCTTAGGTTCCGCTTTTTTTATACATGAAAGAACATGATCGAATCAAAACTCACATTAGACATTATCACCGAAACGCTGAAAGGTGAGAAGTATGAAGAACAAATCACCAACCAGTTGGAACACCTGGAAGAAGTGGAATACGAGCATACGGATACCGGTTTGCTGATATTCATTGAATACCGGAAGGCTGCCAAAGAATTTTGGTTAACGGATGCGCAGTTATACGAAGTATTCGGGGAATCGGACCATGAATTGTCGAAAGTTGAATTGATCAATGAGGAATTGAATATCCGTGCAGAAACATCAGTCCATTTCAAAAACGGGCTCATAGAGCGCGTGGAGATCTGGAACCAACAGGGCGATTACCCGGAGGATGATTTGGAGACGTGGGAGTTGAGACAGATTAATTAGCAATGATCAATTACTAAATTATCAGGTAAGCATTCATCATTGAAAAGCGGATTCCATCGGAGTTCGCTTTTGTTGTTTTGGCGCCCATTTCCGGCTATTCGTTTTATTCCCGACTAAAAGCGTCGGGAGATACCGCTGCTATCCGGGGTCGGATTAAATCAGTGTTCAACTAACAATTTTGCACTTGCTTCAAGTGATCTTTTTGTTTAACTTAAGGAATCTGAATCAAATGAAATGAATAAAAATCAGAAGAATATTCCTGGATCGCACGTGACACCGCTCTCCACTGAGCAACTAAAAGTTATAAATTCATTCGAAGACTATTTACGTAGAACGCGGTATAGTGAATCGACAATAAAGACATATTGCGATAGTTTATATCAGTTCCTGAAATTTTGTGGTGAAAAACCCCTTGCATTATTATCCAACAGTGATTTGCATGATTTTAATACACAGTACATTATTGCAAAGAAACTTTCTGCATCGTATCAAAATCAGGTGTTGAATGCGGTAAAATTATTTTGTAAAGTTCAATTGGGAACACAACTTAATCCAGAATTAGTGAAGCGTCCAAGACGGGCAAAACCATTACCGAATGTGTTAAGTCAGCTGGAGGTAAAAAATATTATTGAGTCGCCTAAAAACACAAAACATCGAATGATGTTGACATTAATTTATGCTTGTGGATTGAGAAGAAGCGAGTTGCTTAATTTAATACCAACAGATATTCAATCGAATAGAAAAATACTATTAATCAGAAATTCAAAAGGAAAAAAAGACCGTATTGTTCCCATAAGCGAAGCGTTGATAACGTTGCTGCGTAATTATTACAAAGAGTACAGACCTATGAAATGGCTATTTGAAGGTCAGGTTCGTGGAGTTCAATATTCAGCAAAAAGTTTGGAAAGCGTATTAAAACAAGCACTGCAGAAAGCAAAAATTGGAAAGCCAGTAACATTACACTGGCTTCGACACAGCTATGCCACACATTTATTGGAACGTGGAACAGATTTACGCTACATTCAAGAATTGTTAGGACATTCAAGTACTAAAACAACAGAAATTTATACGCATGTCAGTACACGATCTATTCAAGAAATTCGTAGTCCGTTTGATGATTTGTAAAAGATAATTACATTTGAAATAAAACCTGACAAAGATCAGACATAGCACCCCACATTATTCCGCTAAAACTGATAAAACATGCATGTTGTCAGGCATATAAATAAGTTAGGCGTAATTATAAAATTCAAACATGGAAATATATTCAGTAGACAAAGACAAAGTTATCAAAGCCTATTTTCTGACAGGCAGGATAACTTATCAATATGCCCTGGACCACCTGGTCGGCCTAATTGACAAACTTGATATACAAAGACGCTTTCAGAACGAAACGTTTTATAAAAGACTTGAAATTGACTTTCAAGAAGGCTGTATAACCCCCGCGATTACAATAGCGTTTATCAAACCCGTGGACTTAGATAATGTTCCGACTATTCCAGTCTTACAAGGGGAAATTACACAAGATATTGAGCATGCCTTCGTTTTGGACGGCATCCAGAGGCTTAACACGTTGAAACGGGTGGCGGCAAAAGAAGGAAACACATTGAATAAGAATAGCTACTTGTACCTCAATATTATTATTTGCCCCTCCAGAGATAATCTTTTGTATCGCATGGTGACTCTTAACAATGGGCAAAAGCCAATGACTGCTCGACATCAAATTGAAATTCTAGCTGAAAGTATCTATGACTTTTCCGCTTATTCATTTAAGATTTTCACGGAAAAAGAGAATGCCGGGAAGAATGAAAAGGCATACAAAAAAGCGGATATTTTGAATTCTTATATTTCCTTTTTAAGCAATTCTACGAATCTCGACAATAAGAAAATTATTGAAGACAAACTTGACGAATTGGTTGCAAGAAAAATAATTGAATCAAAAATTGCGAATGAAACCGTAGACTTCAATAAAATTCTTTCTCTTATGGATCGAATGACAGGTTCAGATAAACTATACAATTGGTTGAAAAACGGAAATAATCTAATAGGGTTTTGCGTTGGGCTGAGGACCTCGTTCACTCAAGTAAATTCTTATAACAACGAAGAACTTGAAACCGCTATCGATACTTTCGAAAAAGCCTTCAAGAATATCAATGTTTCTACTATCAAACTAAGTAGAGAAAGAAGAAGATTGGCGTCCTTTTATATTTCTAAAATCGGTGAATTAATTGAAAAAGATGCGGATGAGTTAACTCTGTTGTTGGCAGAACAAATTTAGACTATGAGCCTGCATCTTTTTGACTTCAAAGAGGCCATTGGCCAAAATTACCGTTCTGCTTTGCCTACGGAATTTAAAATAAGTGCAAGTACCACTTATGATATTCTTGTCATGAGAATATTGACCTCAAATATTGATGTTCATTGTAAAAAGAATAATAAAACAATTAAACTGAGTGAGAATTTTACACCCTTTCCTCTTCATCTGGTAGGGCGGAAATCCTCAAAACAGTTGAAGACACTTTTACATCCTTTTAGCCTTAATGACTATGTGAAATTTTCCAAGAAATATTACGGACGAAACATCATCTTTTATCACAATCTTTTACAAGAGTTGGCCTTCTACTTCCATTATACAAATGAAAAAAACCACCAAGCGGCTTTTGTTAACTTGTATAGGATATTAGAGTATGTTTCTTACAGTTTCCCTCTTATTCATTCTTCCCACTTTGGAAACTATATAGGTTCATTTGAGGCGTTCCGTGCTTATTTCACCGATGTAAAAACCAGCGAAATAGGTTTCTTTGAGAAGTTTACTGAAAATTTGTTCCGCGGAACGGGATATTTATCTTACACCACGGATTTCGATTTTTCTCATGCGGACATTGCTGTTGCGAATAATTGCTACGATGCATTCCACAAGTTAGCAAAGAGTTCGGATTGGATAACGGCCAACCGAGCTACGCATGCACTTTCAATCGAAAATAAAAGGTTGATCAGATTATTTAAAGACACGAGGAATAGATATTTTCACTTTGCAGTTGGGGGACAACGAAACATTCAAAATACAGACCTTAAAGACCCAGACTTTTTCTTTGAAAAAATTAATTCCAAGTATCTAAATTGGATTGGATTTATTTATGGAACGGTAATACGGGAATCGTTAGACAATGCTCTATTGTAAAGCTTTACGCAACAGCATCCTAAGACAAGTCAACCAACTTGGACAAAGAAATCTCCAAAGCGTTAGCAATTTTCATTAAAGTACCCAGGCGAGGGTTTGTTTTACCGTTTTCGATCATGTGTAATTGAGTTCTACCAATCTCACAATCAAAGGCGAAGGCTTTTTGGTCAAGCCCCTATTCCTCTCTCAATTCCTTAATCTTGGAACCTAATTTTTTGAAATATTTTTCTTCTTTCGTGTTCACTATAGCGAATATCCAAATATTATTTCTACCTTGTGTTCGGTTTAGCAAACACAACACAATGAGTCTATTCAGGAAATTAAAAATTCATAGTAAGTTCCGCACCAGACGGTGGGACAATACTACTGTGCCTGAAATCAGACTTGAGGGAAGATGGTTGGAAGAAGTGGGGTTCAAGGAAGGAGAACGTGTCCAAATTCAAGTAGAAAAAAACAAGCTGACCATTACGCTTGACAACGGACAGAAATAACTACGCCTAACAGCGGTTTGGCACAAGCGGGGCAGAGGTGCTTCGTATGACAGTTTTTCGTAAATTCGAGTTTTCGGCTTCGTAGCAAGTTTGGTGGTAAAATCCCCGCCTGCGCCAAGCCGCAAGCCGTTATAAGCTGTAAACCATTTCCAACCAAACACTAAAAATTTTGATTTTAAGCTCACAATTTTCAAACCCTGACTGGAACAATGTGATGATCACAGGAAGTATCATAAGTTTTGGCGGCAGCTTTTTAGCAATAATGATTGCCTCTATTTGTTACTTAAGTATGGAAAGAACTTTGCGACATCTAAAAATAATTTCAATCTGGGATTATCTATTACCATTTAAAATTGTAAGTGAGTATAAACAGTTATTAAGGCAAAGAAAAAACAACAGTAAACTGAACTATTTGGTTGTTATGTACTGGTCGTTAATTACAGCACCTGTGATATTAATGATTGGTTTGTTAGTAATGGTAATTGGGAAAAGCTTATAACACCAAATAAACAAAAGCGCCAAAAAGATTATATTTGATAAGGCGCCTTTGCCTATTTGGAAAACGTTATGTGCAAGTAATAGAACACAATCAAAACACATTTAACCATGAACCAAACTGAAATTTTCGAAAATGAAGTTGAGAAATATGAAATTTCTGGGACTTATATAGGAACTGGAAATCCTTACAGCAAAATTCTAATTGTAGGTAAAGAAACTGCGACTGATGTTGAGAATAAAGCAGGTCGAGACGAACATTATGTTAGATTCCAGAAAGAAGCACTTGAGGATTTTAAAACAAATGCTGAAAAATGGAATAGAAACATTAAGAATCAAATTAGTTCAGAATCGTTGCCTAATTGGATTGGAGGAAAAGATTCCCCTTTGAGTTCAAATCCCTTATTTCCTTTTAAAAGTTTACATTCAAAACAATTGAAGGAAGGGCAAACTTGGCGCAAGTATCAAAAACTACATGATTTAATTTTCTTGAATGATATGTCATCAGTAACTGAGAAAGAGATTGATTTTCACAATAATTTCTTTTTGACAGAAATGAATGATTCACCAGCTAAATTCACTAATGAGGCTGACAAGTCGGGAATTCCGAGTCGTAAACTTTTATTCAAGGAAAGTAAATTTTTTCAAAGCTTCCCAGTGGTAGTCTTGGCTTGCAGTAATTATATAAATGGAAGTGAAATTGAAGATATTTTCAATGTCACCTTTGACAAGCAGTATGGTGACAATAAACAATTATTCTGGACTCATTATAATTCAGATAGGTCAAAATTGGTAATTCATACCCGTCAATTAAGTACAAACGTTTCTGATCAGTTACTAATCGATATCGCGAATGAGATTCGGAACTTTATATAAATCATTTTGAATTGAAACCAGCACATAACAGCAAACAAGCTCAAGCGGCAAACGTTCGCACGTGTTAGCCGCCTGCGCCTGTTTGCAAAACGTTAGTAGCCATTTACCTAGTACAAAACTACCTGATTATATAATTTTAAAAATAGAATATGAGAAAGAGAGCAAAACCCGGTGACATATTTGTGGAAAAATTAAAAACCGGACATTATATGTTTGGCAGAGTTTTAATGGACATTAAAGAACAATGCTTCAAAACCAAACTTGTCGAAAAGGATGTAACTAATTTGAGACATGTAAGTATTTGCTATTTAATTGAAGCATACGATACAATCAATGATACTTCGGAATTACCGACTGATTACAATATTGTCATAAAAGGAATTTGCGTTGATGACATGGCGTTTGAAGATGATGTTTGGCAAGTCATAGGAAACATTCCTGTTGATCCTTCAACCATTGATTTTGAAGAGCAAATATCATATTACAATAAAGAG
>NZ_VLPL01000001.1:1983-478708 GCF_007558725.1 Fluviicola chungangensis | reverse complement strand
TCGAATCTCTAAATGCCTTCAAAGAACAAATTAAGGGTGAACTTTCGGAGGATAGTCAAATTCCATTGAATGAAATTGAAATTTTACTCGAATACAATGACGAAAATGATGACGATCACGAGTTGCAATTTAGTCTGAAAGCAGACAATGGGAGCTATTTTACAGACTCGGAGTTGCTTTTTAAGATTAATAACAAAGTGACAAAGCAATTAGCTAATCTCGACAAGCATTTTTTTGAAGGTCTTTCCCTACTTAAAAAATCTCAACCTCCTTTATATAGTTTGGATTTGGGAAGCTAATTTAAAACGGCTACTAACACGGGCTTTGCGTTGGTGGGCGGACAGTGGTAATAGAAACATTTGAGCAATTAATAAACGTTGGTGTTGGTAGACAATTTACAGTTTCAAAAGCCCACCAACGCAAAGCCCGAAACCGTTAGCCGTCACCCTAAAAGACGACACCACCGAAAATAAACCGACTTAAATTTTCCAGACTTTGACAGAAAAGAATCAAACTTATTCGTAAATTTGCCAAAATTGTCAAGGCGAAAATTTCAAGAAAATGAAAGAAACATTCGGAGAATACATTCACAAACTTAGGGCAGACAACGGTTTGACACTGACTAAACTTGCAGCTGCTTTAGACATTGACCAATCAACACTTTCCAAAATTGAAAACGGAAAGAGAAATGTGCCAGTGGACGTTTTACCGAAGCTTTCAAAAATTTTTGACCTTGACCTTAAACAATTGGAACACGAATATTTCAGTGAGAAAATTGCTGAAATTATTTATCCCCAAGAAGAACCAAGCCAAATTTTAAAAGCGGCTGAAGAAAAGGCAAAGTATATGCGAATCAAAAATCAACAACAAGGTAAGATAAACTTTTAAGCTATGATAAAATATTCAAAACTTCGAGACAAGCTGAAAGTTGAAACCTTAAATGGTAATGCAGAAGATTTAGCTTTTTTCACGCACTATCTTCACAACCATACAAATGGAGTTTCAAAATCTTTTGAAAAAAGAGCAAAGGAATACTTTGAAACTATAAATGAAGAATTAAATCTTGTTGCAGAGCCTGAATTACAGGCAATGCTTCCAATAAAGTGGGACATTTCTTTTCCAGCACCTGAAAATCCGGAGTTTACTTTTATTGACCTTTTCGCAGGTATTGGTGGGTTTAGAATTCCATTACAAGAACTTGGCGGTAAATGTGTTTTTTCATCAGAGTTCAACTATCACGCACAAAGAGCCTATGAATACAACTTTGGGGAAGTTCCATTTGGCGACATTACAAAACTGAATTTGGACATAGTTCCTAAACACGATATTCTTTGTGCAGGTTTTCCTTGTCAACCTTTCAGTATATCGGGAAAAATGAAAGGTTTTGAAGATACACGGGGAACATTGATTTATCACGTTTTTGAACTTATTGAAAAAAGACAACCTAAAGTTGTGTTCCTTGAGAATGTTAAACACTTAGTTTACCACGATAATAAGAGAACACTTTCAACAATTGTTCAGCACCTTGCAGAGTTAGGTTATGTTGTTTCAAAAAAGGTATTAAATGCATCTGATTTTGGTTTGCCACAAAACAGAGAACGCATAATTATAATTGGACACAAGGAAACCAAATTTGACTTTGCAAAAATTAAAAAGAAACCTAAACCAGCACTTAAAGACTTTTTAGACAAAGAGAATGAATTTGAATATCTGGATGAGCCATACACTATTTTGGACGAGCAAAAAATTCAAGATTCAGGCTTAGTATTCGCTGGTTACAGAAATAAAACAATTAGAAAAGCAGGAGTAAGACCAGGGACAGAGCATCTTTCAAGAGTTCATAAACAACCAAACAGAATCTATTCGACAGAAGGAGTGCATCCTGCACTACCCTCTCAAGAATCATCAGGTAGATTTTGGATTTGGCACGAAGGAGAAGTTAGAAAACTTACTATTCAAGAATGTTATAGAATTATGGGTTTTCCGAACAAATTCAAACTCTTAAACAACAAAGCAGAGCTTTACAAACAAATTGGGAATTCCGTTGCTGTTCCAATGATTAAAGCAGTAGGCGAGCAAATTAAAAAACAACTTTTAAAAATCGAGAAATAGAATGGAACCAACCGAATTTTTAGAGAAAATCTATAACGAATCAATGGCAGTTGTTGGTTCCGATAATGAAATCAAATCCGACTTAGATTCAACTATTGCAAACCATCTTCTTGAAATTTTGGGAAGGTCTGAATCAGCAAAAGCAGTTATTACTGTCATCTTAACAAGTTCTGTTTACAAAAAACTTAATCCTGACCAAGACATTAGAAACCACCAAACCAGTATTCCAAACGGTTATTCAGGAAGGACTTTTGATTCAAAGTTTATCACACCGTTTCTAAAAAGTGTAAAATTTCCTGCAATGGCAGAGAGTGGATGGCTTACACGCTCATTGGAGCAAAAAGTTCCTTATGATTCAAACTATTCAGGTGCAATAAGACCCGACTCATTAAAGACCGCATTTTTACAAACCATTGACTTTATCCAAAAAGGAAAAGACATAGATAAACTTTTAAGTTTTTTGTTTCAAGGACTAATTATCCAAAGAAACGCACAGCATATAGACTTAGCAAAACCTCTTAATCTTCCAATTGCAACAATAATTGATTTATTGAGCAAACATTTTGACACAAAATATTCAGCAGAAGGTGCATCAAGACTTCCTGTTTTAGCCTTGTATGCAGCTTACCAATGCTTAATTAATGAAACAAAAAGATTTGAAGGAAAAGTATTATTACCAATGGAAAGCCATACTTCGGCTGACAGCCGAAGCGGACGCATTGGCGACATAGACATTGTTGACGAAAAAGAAAGAGCGTTTGAAGCAGTAGAAGTCAAACACGGCATTCCGATAACAGCACAGCTTGTTAAAGACGCATTTGAGAAATTTAAGACCACACAAGTAAACCGCTATTACTTGCTTTCAACTGCAAATATTGACACTTCACAAGCGGACGAAATCAACAAAGAAATTGAGCGAATCAAAAATATTCACGGTTGCCACGTAATTGCAAACGGCTTGACAAATTCTCTAAAGTATTATTTACGACTTCTTTCTGACACATCAGAGTTCATTGAGAACTATGTAAATCTTATTGAAATTGACACCGCACTAAAGTTTGAGCATAAGAAAGAATGGAACAATATCATATCTCAAATGTGACGACAGAAAAGAAGGGCGAACGGCTAACAGCGGTTTGGCGTAATGGCGGGTTCAGTGCTTCGTATGACAGTTTTGTAGTAGGTTCAAGTGCAGTTCTTCGATTGAACTTTTGTGCTAAAAATCCGCCACTACGCCAAGCCGCAAAACGTTATGGGAAAGTTCAGCATCAATCCGATACTTAAACGAAAGTTTGATTGTTATTGAATGAACAGATTTAATTATAAAAATACAATACAACCTAAATGAGAATATTAAAAAACTCAATGATACTATTTTCCTTTCTGTTCGCGACAACAAATATAGTTGCTTGTACAATCATCAGTGCAAAGGATAAAAAAGGACAAGTTTGGACAGGCAACAATGAGGACAACCTCTTCACATTTAAAAATCTGATCAATATTGTTCCTGCCAATAACGGTGAGCTTGGATATGTTTACTTTACTTATAATGATCCAAAGCAAGGAATGCAAGGCGGCGTCAATGAGGCTGGACTGTTTTTTGATTTCAATTGGGTTCCCTTTACAAAGAATACAACAAACGAAAACAAAGAATATTATCCTGGAGGTCACGTAAAAATGTTTGAGTATATCATGCAACACTTCACATCCGTTCAGGAGGTGATGGCTTTATACAAAAAATATAAAATCCCGGGAATTGAAAATAGTCAACTTCATTTGGCTGATAGGCACGGAAATTTAGCAATAATTGTGGCTGATAGTATGTGGATTACAAAAGATAATTATCTGGCTTCTACAAACTACAACGCATGTCATCCTGACATAGGTGATGAAGATGGTGAAAAATGTTTCCGAATGCCGATTGCACAACGCATGTTAAAAAACAACGAACCATCCTTTGAATTGTTCACGCAAATTTGTGATTCTACACATCAATTTTATTCAAGTGGTGTAAGCACAATCTATTCAAATATTCATAATTTGACAACCGGAGAAATTTGGTTTTATTTCGGATTAGATTACAAAAACACCTATAAAACATCAATTCAAGAGTTGCTAAATAAAGGCAGAACTTCTATGTATATCTGTGATCTGTTTAGTGATAACATAATGGTTAAAGCTCATACTGCAGCTGAGAAGAAAGCCACGGCCACATCCATTGAATTGATGGAATCCATTAAAGATTCTACCCAACGACTAACCTGGATGCGTTTGCTTGTTACGGGATTGATCGATATGGAAGCAAATTTTGATTCCTATCCGGTATTTGAACATTTTTTAAAACAAATAAAATGGGAGCGAAAAGATTACTCAATCAATAGCTTTGCCTTGTATTGCAGGGGAGAAAAAGAGATGGCGATTGCTTGTTTGGATGAAGGATTAAAGTCTTTCCCAAAAGAACAAGAAATGATCCTTTTCAAAAATAAATTAAATGGAAAGTTCCCATCTAACAATTTTTACCGTCTGGAAGTTGATGATTTTCAGGATGCCAAATTTGTATTGATTGATTATTCCTATTATCAATATGAAAATTTGCTAGTGAAAGTTGGTGATAAGTGGGTAAGCGAATTTCCCATGGAACCAGATGAATATTTTTTTAGGTTTAATGTGGATGGGAAACTAGTTACCTCAACCGAATTTGAAGTAGCCAATTACGACGATTCACCGCATAATCGCATTGTAATAAAGAAGAATTTTTTTAGAGATTTTACAAGTTACGTATTTAGGCATAATCGGAGAGTTAAATAAATTTATTGAACGCATTAAGATAAATTGATAATTAATACAATCCATCCCATAACAGCAAATAAGCGCCACTATCGCGAGCGCCTATTTGCAAACCGTTATGTGCTAAGTGACAAACAACACAAAATGAAACTCAATTTAATCTATCCAATTTTGTTGACTGCATTGCTGGTATTATTATTTCTTGGCCTTGGAGAACACATTTTATATTCGAAGTCCAGAATTGGTAGAATATTACCTGTCGTATTAATATTTGGAGGTATTCCATTTACGATTTATAAAACCTTACTCTTTTTCTTAGACAAAAAAAATGCGACTAAGTATGCAGCCTTGAGCATTTTAATTTTAGGACCTGGATTTGGAATATGGAGTAAATATCTATCAGAAAACGATTTCAAAAACTATGGAAAAGTTACAAATGGTAAAGTGATTGAGCGGGAATGGGCGAGAGTAAATAATAGAGGGCGCTGGACAATTACTGCTGAATTCGAATTTAACTCAAAGAAATATTTGACATTCTCAAAAGATGACAATGACAATAAATTTCGTATAAACGACAAGATTAGAATTAGGTTTTCCATTAGGAATCCTGAAAATAATGAAATAATTGATTTAAAATAAACCAAGCACTAACACCAAATAAGCAAAAGCGCCGAAAGTACTATATTTGAAAAGGCGCCTTTGCCTATTTGGAAAACGTTAGGCACAATATGAAAAAGATGAAGAAAACAAATATATTTTTAATACTGATTGCTCTGATAGTATTTTCATGCTCATCACCAGACAAGCCAGAATTAACTGAATTTGAAAAGCTCGAGCTAAAAAAGGCTGAAAATGATTCCTTAATGATTGTGTTCGATTCGATCATGCAACTGAAAGTTGAAATTCCTCAACTGATAGACAATACTGTTTTATCTTCTGAGTGCCTCGAACAATTCAACGCATTGGCGAGAGAGACTGAAGGTGGCCTTAAAGTAGTTGCCAATTCAAAGTTTGTTGCGAAAGAAATAGCAGAAATAATCGAAAACCATGCTATTGACAACACCGATATAATGTTAATAATTGATAAGACAAGTAGTATGGAAGATGATCTTGCTAATATCAAAAAAAGTCTGAATCAAATATTAAAATCAATTAAGAAGTTTAAAAATATTCGACTAGCTGTTTCAACGTATGGAGATAAACATGAAGATGGAAAATTATGGTATGATTTTCAAAACTTTGAAAGTGATTTTGATGGTACTATGAATTTTATTGAAAATATTCGAATGACTCATGGAGGAGATTTTCCCGAATCAGTATATGACGGTATTTATGAGGCTTTTCAAGAAGGATTTTGGCAATCCAATAGTAAGCGAATTGTTATTCTTCTAGGAGACGCACCATCTTTAGAATCTAAACTTTCTAAATACACTGAAAAGGATATAATTGAACTTGCAAAAAGTGGAAAAATAAATATGAATTTTTACCCGATAGTATTAAGTCCGTACAACGGAGAAATGGGTGAAACCAAAAAAATGCAGAATCTTACTTTTATTGAGTCTGTTTATCCAAATCCATCAAGTGGACTGTTGACAATAAAACTAAATCAATTTGGAACTTTTAACCTTGAGATTTTCAATCAAACTGGGGAATTAATCAAGTCAGATATAATTAGTTCGGAAACATTTAAAATGGACTTGTATGATCAACAAAACGGTTTGTATGTCATTCGCGTATCTGACAATGACAAAAACTTTGATACAAGAAAAATTATATTGAATAAATAATGTGCCTAACATCAACTAAAAGCCTCGGGCTGAATAACCCCGCCTCCACTGACGTTACGTCGGGCAGGCACAACCAAGAAGCCCGCGTCTCCTAGTTGAGAACCGTTAGCACTCATTAACCAGATCCGACGATAATGGCAAGATATAAAACTTTAAAAAGCGTAGCTCACAATATTGGATCGTCATTTATTAGCACAATGAATTATTATAAAGGTGATTATGTGCTCGGACATATCCAAAAACAAATGCAATCGTCTGGTTTGTCTAAATTAGAGATAGACCTTTTGAATAATTACTCTCAGCCAACGACTTTGATAACAGAACCAATACAAAGTTCTATACAGGGTTATGTAAGTTGGTTCCCCAAACTAGTTAATGATTCTGGTTCCGATATTAGTTTAGTAACACAAGCCAAATTGATAATAGAATTTGATTTTACTAAAAGTAGAATATGCCCTTTTGCACAAGAATATACTGAGAATCCTTATATCTGCCACTCGACTATCACAGATGACCGAGGAAAGGAATACAGTTATGAATTTAAGGATTGGTGGTTTCCTGGAGCATTGGTAATTGAGCAGAAGGAGACAACTTTGTGGACAAAACTAATTCAATGGATTCGAAAAAAATGAACGCGTGCTAACACCACTAAGCAAAAGCGCAATCCCGATAGCAATCGGGAGATTATACTTGTCAGGCGCCTTTGCCTGGTTGGAAAACGTTATGGCAAGCAAACAGTGACACCCAACAAAAAGAGGAAAAACCTTAACGACCTTTCCTCTTTGACCAAAACCCTAACTCAAAGAATTGTAACTATCAATGTCGGACAACTCTATGCTGACTGGTTTTTCAAGGTGATTGAACTTTATGAACTCTTGCAGTTCCTTAAAGGACGACAAACCGACAATCGGATTTTTTACGTTTTCATTAGCAACGTAAGTGTGAACGAATGTTTGACCGTCTTCCAACTTTTGTGCTGAATAACTTATGCTGTTGGGATTTGTTGCCCGTAACTCATCAAACACTTTTTTGATAAGCGTTTCCACGTTTGACACTTGTTCAGGTTTGATTTTGTATTGAATGAACACTTTTTTCATTTCGTTTGTTTTTTAGTTACAGTATTTGATAAGCCATTGCGAACTCTTTGGCAAAATTCTCCAACGTAGTTCCGCCAACTGATTGCGATTTGTTTCTATTATAATCTTCCATAAAACTGCCGTCTTTCAAAGCGACACCGATTTCAACCATATAAACCTTTGCCATCTGTTCCGAAAAACCACTTTGCACCAAAGCACCCAGAAGTTGCTCATCAGAAAATTCAATCCAATTTACGCCTGACTTTCCAACGGCATTACTCAATATTTCAGCAACTTCAAAGCCGTTTTTTTCGTCGCTGACTATGTATTGAATTTGCTTATCTGAAATAGACAAATCATTCAATGCCTTGAACGCTACTTCTGCAATGTCTTTCGGGTGTGTAAGCGGTAAATTGATAGTTCCGCCAAAATTGTTACCTAACATATTTTGGTGCTTAATCATCGGAATTGCACCATAGAAATTAGTAAGGAACATTCCCGGGCGTAAATGCAACACATTCACCTTTTGCAGTTCGTTCAACTTTTGTTCAACGTAGAAATTTGAACCTGTTGGACCTAAACCATTTTTAAGGTGCGAACCAATACTGCTCAAATTGACGGCATACTTTACACCTGTTTCTTTTAAGGCATTAGCATACTGTTCGCCGACAGTTTTAATATATTGTTTTAAATCGGCAGTTCTGAAATTTGGCGGTATCATCAAATAAACCGCTTCGCTTCCTGCAAACGCATTTTTTACAAATTCATAATCTTCTATTGAGCCAACCAACGGAGTTGCGTTTAGTTGTTCAATTTCTTTTGCTCTTTCAGCATTAGAAGTTACTACTCTTACTTCGTGTCCGACAGACACCAATTTTTCAATGAGAATACGACTTATATTACCCAAAGAACCTGTTACTGTTACTTTCATCTTGAAATTATTTTAAAAATTGTTCGGCAAAATTAGAATTGTACTTACTTTTATGGAAGTACATACCCCATAGTAAGTATAAATATGACAGCGATAAAAGAAACTTCGGTAATACAGGAAAACAAAAGCAACGCTTTTTCAAATTGTCCTGTAACGTTTGTAATGGAACGAATTGGCGGTTATTGGAAACCGATTATTTTGTTTAACTTATTGACAGGCACAAAGCGATATAACGAACTCAAAAAATCGATCCCAACCATTACAGAAAAAATGCTGATACAGCATTTGAAACAATTAGAAGCGGACGGACTTGTAATCAGAAAGGCGAAACCTGTTGTTCCACCGTTTGTAACCTATCAACTTTCCAAAAAAGGAAAAGAACTTCGGCCTGTTTTGTACGCAATGGCGGAATGGGCAGTAAGTAATAGCGGACAACAAACCGAACAGTTTAAAAAACAAATGGAAGACTTTCCGAAATAGTAAACTTGCCTGCCTATAACAGGGTATTTGTAATATAGCGTATTGCAGCACATCGTAAATACCTAATTCGTTATGCAGCACGCTAAAACGGCAAATAGACTAATGTAATAGAATAAATTTATGATGACAATAACAGAGACAAAAGACTTTAAGAGAATAGCTGAGCTAAATGCTGATGTACAGAATTTACATGCTAAATTATACCCGGAAATATTCAAGCCTTTTAACAGAATTGAAATGGAGAAGGCATTGGAAAATTTTCTTTCTGACCCTAATTGCTTTAGTTATATAGTAGAATTAAATAATGTGGCGATTGGCAGTGCTGTATTTTTTGTCAAAGAAGCAAAAGAAAACGCATTTCATTATACAATCAGGACTTTATATATCGACCAAATTTCAGTTTTACCTGAACATCAAAAAACGGGGGCTGGAAAAATGCTAATGCAGAAAGCTGAACAACTGGCACGAGAAAACTCGATTAAAAAAATTGAACTTGACCACTGGACAGCTAATAAGGTTGCGGCTACTTACTTCAGAAAAAATGGTTATATGCTATATAGAGAAAGATTATTTAAAATACTTGACTAAATAAAAATGGTTAAGACAAACGAGCAATACAATTTGACGGAAATAGCACAGCCGCATACCGGCAATAAAATCATTAAACATTCGTTACTAAACGACTTGATAATCAATCTGTGAGATTTTAAATATAATTACCATGAAAATTGAGGCTCAATTGAAAAAAAATAAAAACAATAAATCTCCAAATCGAATCATTGGCAAATTGCTGACAATGATTGTGTTCCTTTTTCTTATTACTTCATGTAAAAAGGCAAGCTCCTGCTATGACGAAGAACTTTATCAACAATATAAGGACAAAGGTTGTACTACAGATTGTCCTGGCGTTACCGGCTGTGATGGAAAAACATATTGCAACGAATGTGAGGCAAACCGACACGGCATACGAGTAAAATAAAAATACAGTAACACTTCGTTTTAAAGGAAATAAGAAAGACAGCCACTGATATGGGCTTTTTGTCACAGATGGCGATGGATAAAATGGGAACTTTATGCTTCGTATTAAGTTCAGTGACGGTAGAGTGTTTGTGCGTACATAACACCAAATAAGCTAAAGCGCCAAAGCAGCTCGTTCTACCGAGTCGGCTTTTCAAAAGCTTAATCACTTTTCTTATATTTGAGAAGGCACCATTGCCTATTTGGAAACCATTAGCGGTCAGGCAAACGAACGACAACATAGAATATAAACAATCATGGAATTATATGGACAACACAGCAGGAGTATACCTCAAAAAGTGACTATTCACGTTTTGGAAATTCTGATACTTTGGTTATCATTTTGGATACTTTTTCAAGACGGCGGAACTTGGATAGAAAACACTTTGCACATTCACAATTCAATCAAATTTTCTGACAGACGAATAATCATTTTCGCATTGAATGTCATTACATTCATGCGGTTTGCGTTTATGATGATCGTATTACTGAAAAGAGCAATTCCCTGGGAAGAAAGTTTTAGCGTGCCTTTTGCGTTTGGTTTATATTTTGTCGGTTTTTCCTTATTTACTTTGCCGACTTCTAAGGCTATTGATTTAATTGACATCTTTGGAATAAGTTTGTTTGTTATTGGAAGTGTGCTGAACACAGGCGGAGAAATTTTACGTAACCAATGGAAAAAGAACCCTGACAACAAGGGGAAAATTTACACCGAAGGATTTTTCAAATATTCCAGACACATCAATTATTTTGGGGATCTGCTTTGGGTAACAGCCTATGCGATTATTACGCGAAATTGGTTTGCTGTTAGTATTCCAATTTTTTTGTTTTGTTTATTCGCTTTTTACAATGCTCCCAAACTTGACAAATATCTAAAAACCAAATATGGCAAAGGTTATGACGATTACGCAAACAGGACCAAAATGTTAATACCGTTTTTATATTGACAAAGGCCTGAACGGCTAACAGCACTTGGTGACCAGCTGGCTGAATCGGTCATCGTTCACACAGGTAGTACAGCTGTAAATCGTTCTAAGCAATCAAAAAACATTCCTGGTTAAGCTATAATTAACAACAGTATGAAAACAAAGATCACATTACACAAATCAGTCTCAAAAGGAGATCTCACAACTGTAAAGGAGTTGATTGAGCAGGGTTCAGATGTAAACGTTCCGGATAAAAACAATTGCACTCCGGTTTACCTTGCATTTTGTGAAAACAATGAAGAGATGATCGACTACCTCGTATCACAGGGAGCAGATATTTATTATCCGTCTAAAAATTTCCCGGATTGTTATTACAATGCTTTAACCAATGGCAAAGTTGATTGGATTAGGAAATTCATTGAAAACGGAATTGATCCGAATGCCCGGAGACTTGATAATTATAATGCATTAATTATTATGCTTTCCAGTCAGAATTATGTTCTGGATGCGCACCGGTTATTACTGGAAGCAGGGTGCGACCCGGAAATGAAATCAAAACATGGCCATACTGCCCTCGATTATTTAGCAGGTTTGGGAATACCCGAACTGGACGAGTTATATTCAAAGTATTCTAAAAATGTAGTGATGAATGTTCAAACAGAAGATATCAGGGATAACTATGGCCCATCTATTTTATTTGAAACTACAGAGAAAGGAAATGCAAAAGCCTTGCGCACATTGCTTGAGCAAAATCCCGACATGGAACTTAATAAGTGTGACAAAGGAGGCAACACGGCATTGGGCATTGCGATTTTAAAAAAGAAAAAGGAAAGTGCGATAGTGCTGTTGGAAAACGGTGCCGACCCGACAATTCCTCCATTGGATTACGATCAGAACACACTTGCATTAGATTTAGCCCAGGAATGGGTCAAAAGAGGAATTCCCAAATTCCAGGAAGTGGTTGACCTAATAAAAACAATACGGAATAAGGATTAAATAAGCATACTGCATACGACCAATAGTAAGCGGCAATTTATAACACGGCTTAAAAAGAACGTGTGACAACAGGTCATTTTTGGTTACGACAAAAGTAGATTTGGCTAAGTCTGTTTTTTGACTTCGCTGCAATTTTGCATCGTCAAATCAAAACAGTAAAAAAAATGAAAATAGTGTTATCAGGTTCGTTAGGACACATCAGCAAACCACTTGCAATGGAATTGATTGCTAAAGGACATTCAGTAACGATCATCAGCAGTAAAACGGACAAACAAAAAGAAATCGAAAATATGGGGGCGAAAGCCGCTATCGGAACGATTGAAGATGTTGCGTTTCTGAGAGAAACCTTTAAAGGTGCAGACCTTGTTTATACGATGGTTCCGCCTGTAAATTTCTTTGATCCAAATTTAGACGTGATTGCTTATTACGTTCAACTTGCGAACAATTTCAAACAAGCAATTTTACATGCAGGCGTAACAAAAGTCATTCATCTAAGTACCATTGCAGCACATACCAACAAAGGCAATGGAATGTTGGCATATGGTTATGAAATTGAGAGTGTTTTAAAAACATTACCTGAAAATGTTACCATTAAATTGATGCGACCTGTCGGCTTTTACTACAATATGTTTGCGTTCATTCCTGCAATCAAAAACGCGGGAAGTATTTTTCAGAATTATGGTGGCGAAGAATTGAGAGAGCCTTGGGTTTCTCCGTTGGACATTGCGGAAACCATTGCCGAAGAAATTGAATTGCCGTTTGACAGGAGAAAAATCCGTTACATCGCAAGTGATGAAGTTACACCAAATGAAGCCGCAATGATTTTGGGTAACGCCATTGGGCAACCCGATTTGAAATGGGTTGTAATTCCTGACGAAGAGTTTATTGCAAATTTAGTTCGCGCAGGCTTTAGTCAGCGGGCAGCTGAAGGTTTGGCAGAAATGAATACCGGCAGAATGACCGGAGTTTTGTATGAAGATTATCACAAACACAAACCGGCGTTAGGTAAAGTAAAACTCACTGATTTTGCAAAAGAGTTTGCGGTAATTTTTAATCAAAGTGATAAGCGACAGTGATATGGATGGTCCGATGAAAAACCATTATCTTTGAGTATGAAAGTGTGCAGATTAAAGTCGATTAGTGAGTTTCACGAATTGAGAGGTTTGCCGAAGCCTGAACACCCTTTGATTAGCGTGGTGGATTATTCCAAAATCTACACGGCACCAACTGATGGCATTGAAAATTTGACATTTGATTATTACACGATTGCCCTCAAGCGAGGCGTGAGCAAAATGTATTACGGACAACAGGCGTGTGATTTTGATGAGGGGATATTGTTTTTTATGTCCCCAAATCAAGTGTTGAAAATCATTAACAATCCGAACGACACAATTAAAAGAACAGGGTGGATGCTACTCATTCATCCTGATTTTCTTTGGAATACACCGCTTGCAAAAAGCATCAGACAATATGGTTTTTTTAATTATTCCGTAAAAGAAGCATTGTGGCTTTCCAAAAAAGAAGAAACGATCATTCACCAAATCATTCAAAATATCCGGCAGGAATATCACACAAACATTGACAAGTTTAGTCAGCGCATTATCATTTCGCAAATAGAAACATTACTCAATTATTCCGAGCGTTTTTATCAGAGACAATTCATCACCCGGAAAACAGTCAATCATCAAATTCTTGACCGATTGGAAAAATTCTTGTCGGACTACTTTAGCAGCGACGATTTGGTTTCAAAAGGTTTGCCGACTGTTCAACACCTTGCTGATAACTTAAACGTTACGCCAAATTATTTGAGCGGTTTACTCAAGGTGCTGACCGGGCAAAGCACACAGCAGCACATACACGATAAGTTGATTGAGAAAGCGAAAGAAAAACTGTCAACGACAGAGCGCTCAATCAGCGAAATTGCTTACGAATTAGGGTTTGAGTACCCGCAATCATTCAGCAAACTTTTCAAGACAAAGACAACCCTTTCACCTTTGGAATTTAGACAGTCGTTTAACCGGATTTAGGAAATTAAATTAAAACGGCTGTTAATATGGTTCTTGCGTTAGAGCGAAAGCTGGAAATATAAATCCGCCGAGGGGGAAGTAATTAATAACTGCAAGCCGGTATTTGATGCGGATAAACAAAAAACATCAAGGGTTTCAATACATGCAAGTTTCATGTTATCAGGATGAAACTAAAACTAAAAATCACATGGATGAACAACCGCAACTGCTAAATTCGCGTCTCTTGGTTGCAAACCTTTAGCGGTTATTGTTGCAAAGACAGGAGATAGACTTAGAATATGGATACAACAAAAATTCGTATAAACCCGATAAAAGAAACAGAAGAAGTACCTTATAATTTGTTATTGCTTTCGGACGATACGAAAGAAGCAATCGAAAAAAATCTGGATGGAGGTGAATTATATTTGGGGAAATACAAAGAACAATTTGTAGCAGCATTTATTTTAAAAGTCGTTCAAAATGATACGATTGAGATTAAAAATATTGCAGTAATCGAAAATTTGCAAGGAAAAGGTATCGGGACAATTTTGCTTAACTATATTAAAGAAAAGGTGAAACAAAGAGGATTTCAAAAATTACTCGTTGGTACTTGTGACCAATGCGAAAAGGAAATTGAATTCTATAAAAAGTCGGATTTTATGCTTACCGGTATTCGTAAAAACTTTTTCTTGGAAAATTATAATGAGCCTATATATGAAAACGGGAAACAAATCATAGATATGGTCATTTTGGAAATAGATTTATAGACGAATCGAAACAGAACCGATTGATCTACCCGAAAACAAGAAATTATGGTTTCGGATTGACCAATATTTTACTGGAACCCGGAACCGTACTAAGCGACCTGGTGAAAAATAAAAAGTAAACAGTTAAAACGCAGGTTTGTAACCACTCCCGTTTCGTCCTCTTATAAAAAGGTTCGGACAAACTTGGAGCTTTGAATAAACCTTGGTAACTTAAGGTTTTATCCACTGGAAATTACTTCCGTACGGAAAAAAGTAATAACCGTAAAGAACACCGAAAATGTCTAAACCAAACAAAGACAAGTATGGAAAACATATTTAAAACTTATAGGCCGGATAATTTTCATACGGTTACACCTTACTTATTCGTTGATAAGCCCCAACGGTTAATTGACTTTCTAAAAAATGCCTTTCTTGCAAAAGAAATCAACCGATCTGTGAACCCGGAAAACGGGGACATTGCAAACTGCATTTTGGAAATCGGTGAAGCTTGCCTGATGATTAGCCAGGCACGTGGGCAGTTTGAAGGAATGAGAACGGCGCTTTACCTGTATGTAGACGATGTGGAGGGTATTCATAAAAGAGCGGTTGACAATGGCGCGAAAGTTGAATTTGAACCAACAGATATGCCTTACGGAGACAGGCAATCTGGAATAATTGACCCTTGTGGGAACTATTGGTGGATTTCAAAGCGACAAGTTCAGAAAGGCTATCACGAATAAGTAAGCAGATGACAAAAATCGACCCGATAATAGCCGTGAAGGACGTAACTGAAAGTGCCAAGTGGTACCAAGCGGTTTTTGACTGTAAAAGAACCCATGGAGGAGATCATTTTGCCGTATTGGCGGATGAGAACGATGAAGTTCTGGTTTGCCTTCATAAATGGGGTGAACACGAACATCCGACCATGAAAAATTCCGGGATCCCGCCGGGAAACGGGTTGATACTTTATTTCAAAACAGATCGTTTGGACATGATCCGGGCGAATGTGGAGAAAATGGACTACCCGGTAGAAGAAGAAATGCATGTGAACCCGAATTCAACAAAAAGGGAATTTTCATTACGTGATCCTGATGGGTACTATTTAACCGTAACGGAGTACCACCGATATGAAGGTTGAAATACCTGATGCTTGAACTAATCGGCGTCGCACCCCTGAAATAACCGTACTGTTCGCTGTCAAAAATGTTTTGAAACCGACTTACCGCTGCTGAAAACTCCTGAGGATACATTGCAGAAAATACTATATTTGAACCGGTTTTGTTGCTGCATTAGCAGCGCTGAACAGGAAAAGGGTTAATGACAAACAAATCTAAAAGAAGACCATGAAAGGAAGTATTCAGTTTATTTTTCTTGCCTTTTTAATCATCCCGTCACACGTTTTGTTTTCTCAAAGCAGAACAGAAATATTCAATAATCTGCAAAAAAAGCGGAGATCTTGAATGGCGGGGTTTTATTCCAGGATAAAGAACAGGGAATTACTTATAAAATAAAAACGTATAAAATTACTGAGAAAGAAATGTCGTTGGTACTGGATATTAAGGTAAAAGAGTTTAAGTTTCTCAGCCACGATAGAAAAGGAGTCTACTCAGGGACGGATTGGGATCAGTTTTCAGACTTTAGTATAGAAGAATGTGAAGAAAATAATAAGTTGACAACCTTTAATTTACAGTTTAAAAATTATTTTTTTCTCCGGATGGAAGAGGATGGTGTGACGGAAGAAAGTGCGGTCAATAGCATTCCGTTGCTTTTTTTCGATAAGGACAAACAATACGTGATGGATGAACTCTCCAAACTAAAAGCCATGTCGGCCTGTAATAAAAAAGTACCGGAAACAACCGAATCTGAAGAACCGTTGGATCTTGAATTTTATGAAAATTTTCTGAATGACACGATGTTCAAAATTGATTTAACAGATCTCAAAGAAGTTGCTGAAACAGTATGTGAAGAGATCAATGAGTTGGTAAACAACAAAGATGGTAACCTGGTGTTCCAAAATGAAAAGGCCAAGGTGACCATAAAAGATTGTTCCATTAGCAATAAAGAGTTTAAACTGACCTCCGTGCTGGAAGAAGGATCTGCTAAGGATACAAGAAGATTGAGGTACTATGAAATTCCCTGGAATAAACTGGAAGACTTTACCATTACTTCTGCTTCAGACAATCCTGTTTTAAGAATTAGCCTGAAGTTTAAAGATTCTCTGATGCTGGAGAATACTTCAGAATCGGGAGGGGATATTAAAACGGAAAAAGTGGGTTCTATCGATTTTTATGCACTCAAAACAAGCGAGGAAAAACTTAAAGAGGACCTGATTTTTCTTCTGAATGTGTATGGAAATTAGGCCGTTTGATCGCATTCATATGAGCAGAAAGTTGGAAAATTCGGATGACAGGGGATGGACATAAGAAAAGCAACAGGTCAGGACGTCGAGGAATTAGCAGCGATTGGAAAGCAGACATTTGCCGAAACATTTTCTTCCCAAAACAGTGAGGAAAACATGAATGCGTATTTGGAAAGCGGTTTTTCAATTCAAAAACTGGAAGCGGAACTGGCTGATCCCGATACGGACTTTTACTTTGCCGAACTTAATGGAAAAACCATCGGATATTTAAAGGTCAATACCGGAAATTCCCAAACCGAACTAAAGGATAAAAATGCACTGGAAATCGAACGGATCTATGTTCTGAAGAAATTTCACGGAAAAAAAGTCGGACAAATCCTGTTTGAAAAAGCGATCGAACTGGCGAGTGAAAAGAACCTGGAGTATGTGTGGCTGGGAGTTTGGGAACAAAATCCGCGCGCGATCCGTTTTTATGAAAAAAATGGATTGGAGGCATTTGATAAGCATATATTCAAACTTGGGAATGACGAGCAGATCGACATCATGATGAGGCGGAAAATACGGACAGGAGACCTATAAATTGAAAGATAAAAGAGAATGATATGAAAAGCGTAAAACTACTGCTGCTGTTAATGTTGATTGCAAATAATGCTTATACCCAAATGGTGTTGGAACATCACCTGGAGTCTGTCGGTATGACTGTTGAGCTTCCATTGAAAGGTCCATACAACGTTACCATTGATTGGGGAGACGGTTCAAAAAAAGAGTCATTCCAGGAGGCCAGTGCGCCAACAGGTTTGTTTATCAGAAGTGATCGATTCGTATCACACACCTATTCCAATCCGGGAACCAAGATCATAACAATTACAGGGGCTTTGAATGCATACGGTTCGGCCAGTCCCGATCTCAATAATTCCTCACTGGTAAAAGTATTGAGCTGGGATGGCTTAGGAATTACTTCTTTTGAGAATGCTTTTAATGATGCGAAAAATCTTCAAAGTGTTCCCAATACGCTGCCGGCCTCGGTTACGAATTTAGGCGGTATGTTTTCACATGCTGCTGAATTTAACGGAGAGATCGGAACCTGGAATACTTCAAATGTCACGAATATGAATGCCTTGTTTTTCTGTGCAATAGCTTTCAATCAACCCATTGGTAACTGGAATACGTCACGGGTAACGGATATGGGAGAAATGTTCTGCTATGCAAGAAAATTTAATCAGCCTATCGGGAATTGGAATACAGCGAATGTGGTCAATATGTCGAAAATGTTCAATATGGCATTCTCTTTCAACCAGCCGATCGAAAACTGGAATACGTCCAAAGTAACAGACATGAACGGGATGTTCTGTGATGCGGTCGTGTTCAATCAGCCGATAGGAAAATGGAATACGGGAAATGTGACTAAAACTTACGACATGTTTAACGGGGCACTTTCTTTTAACCAGCAGATCGGTGATTGGAACATGTCTCGCGTAACCACTTTCAACCGGATGTTTCTGGGGGCCTCTGAATTCAATCAGCCCTTAAACAATTGGAATACGGAAAGCGTAACGAATATGAGTGATATGTTTGCCTGGGCAATGTCATTTAATCAACCCATTGGTAACTGGAATGTTTCCAATGTAACCAAGGTGAAAGATATGTTCCGGAATGCGAATTCATTTGACCAGGATCTGAGCAATTGGAAACTTCCGGCTGCTGTAGATAAAACGGAACTGTTTTGGGGAGCTGTTGAAACTCCACGGATAAAGGGAGCTTTTAAAAAGGGACGTAAAATTGGTACCTGGAATTATTACTACGAAAACGGGAAGTTGGAAGCTTCGGGAAATTATGACAACAATGGATTTCCTCAGATCGGATCCTGGGTTTTTTACACTAAATCAGGAAAAGTTGAGCCCGATTGCGGTCAACCCGATAAAGATGCTAAAACAGGTTTTTGTCACCAGGTGTATACTCAGCAGGAATATACAGGTCCGGAGGAAGGAGGAAATCGCTTTAATTTTGATTTTCAGCATGATCTGTGGGAATTGGCATGTGCGGATCCTTCGTATAATTCCTTTGAAGTTGCGCGGGTGAAAATTCAAATCATGTGGCTGAAAAACCGGGAAAATTTTATTGCCTACGGTTATGTTAACAGTTTGGCGTCAGATTTGAATGTGACGAAATTGGACGTCGACATGTCTGTTCAGCGCTTGCTTTATGAAGCACAAAAAAAATATTACCTGGACATGAACTTTATTGATCCTGCCGATAACAGAACCCTGATGGATTTCGTTCGGGATCAGATAAAGCGGGAAATGGGGTATGAACCTATTTACGTAGATAAGCTAAAGGAGTATGAAAGAATGTACTACCTGCTGAAAAAATACCTGAATGCAAAAACAGCATCCGAATTAAAGAACTAAACGGACAAACAAGTCGGGAAACAGTTGCAATAATGAGATGAATTAGCTGGGTAATCCGCATGAGAAATAGATGTTAACTGTTAGGTAAGCCGGCTGAAAGTCGTTAACTTACCTGTCGGTATCATTTTGGATTCAACAATGAAACAGATCTTACATATCAGTATTTCGGGAACAATGAAATTGGTTGCCAAAACAGGCTTGTTCTTTGTCGTTTACAATCTTTCTTCACACATCACAACCGGACAAACGATCTCGGAAAAAATTGACCGGGTTGTTCATGAATACGATAGCATGGGCGGGTATAACGGAATTATTATCGTGGGATTCGGTGCAGACAGTGTGTTGACTTTCAATTACGGCTACCAAGATCCCCTAACAAAAAAAGAACGTATTTCTTTAACTGACCGGTTTGACCTGGCTTCGCTGGCTAAAGAATTTACTGGTCTGGCAACAGTGAAACTGATTGAAAAAGGAACGATCCATCCGGATGATTGCATCGGTAAGTATCTGCCTGAACTCAAACCCGCTTTACAAAAGGTAACCATTAAGCAGCTGGCAAATCACACGAATGGGATTCATGATTTTTATTCATTGACAACGAGACACGATACCGTAAACAAACAAGAGGCACTTGAAATGCTGTTCCAGTTGGATACGACCGTGTTCCCGCCCGGAAGCAAATGGGGGTATAGTAATTCGGGGTATTTGTTACTTTCTGAAATCATTGAGCGGGTCACTAAAATGCCTTTCCAGGACCATTGCCTTTCAGAAATACTTGTGCCCCTGGGCATGACATCAGCCTGTTATTTGCCCGCATGTGGTGAAAAACTCTATGGGTATACCGATGAATTAAAACCGGTCGTTTACAACGCCTTTAGTTCGGGTGAAGCAGGAATGTATGCATCCGGAGAGGATATGATTGCCTATTACCAGACTGTTTGCAGGAATCCGGAAAAATGGCAGAAGTATTTTGCGCTCACTTATAAGTTTTCTGAAGCAAGTAATACGGAAAACTGGAATTATGGTTTTGGCTGGTACTTTACGGAAGACAGGCTTGGAAAATTCAGGGCGCATTCCGGAAGAAACTGGGGCGCTCATACATACATCAGGTGGTACGAAAAGTCCAATACCTTCTTATGCCTGCTTTCGAACAAAAAGAGCGATCATTTTTTTAAAAAAATGCGGGAAGAACTCAGCGATTTGCTGGTAGAAGAAATGTGCAGATGAATTCCGGTTCGGGAGCAGGATATTGGATACCATGTTTTTATGAATTGGCACAACTCTTGTTCCCCGGGTAACATCATTAAATAAAACAGCGATCATGAAAACACTTCTTTTAGTAATGGTTCTTGTATCAGGAACAGTATTCGGACAAACAGAACAGCAACCTTCCAAATCAACGATCACGGTCAACGGCACTTCCAAGGGGTCCGTTATTCCGGACATGACCCAGTTGAACATTCATATTTCATCGCTCAAAATGAACATGGCAGATGCGACCAAAGCACTCGGAGACCAGACTCAAACTTATTTGAAAATACTTAAGCAATTGGGATTCAATGAAACGGATGTGAAAACCACCCATTTCTCCGCATCTAAAAACCGGATTTACCGCCAGAACGGACCTGTTGACAGCGGATATGTGGTTTCACAGAACCTGACAGTCAAATTTGCCTACGATCAGGGCATGCTACAAAAAATAGTGGCGCGTTTTTCAGAAGCAAAAGATCCGGTAGATTTCAGTATCGGGTTCTACCTTTCCGATGCCCTGCGCGATAAAACTGCGGCAGAACTGCAGGCAAAAGCAGTGGCTGATGCCCGCATGAAGGCAAACAACCTGGTACGTGCTGCCGGTGTGAAAATGACCGGCGTAAAGGCAATTGTTTACGGAAATGATGCTTCAGCTCCGGTTTATTACAAAGACATGCGCATGTTTGCCCCGGCAGAAATGGCAGCCGATGGAGCAGACCTGAGTTTTGCGCCGCAAGAAATGGAATTGCAGGAAACGGTAACTGTCGTTTGGTTTATTGAATAAGGAACAGTGCTTTTGATGGACGGGCAAAAAGGTGTTCACCAGGTATTATGGTTGAGATTGATCGAATAATGTACCGTAAAAAATCTGTGTGATGAATGGTAAGCAGCAATGTATTTGAATATTCCGGTTTACAAGTTGAACAGGCACATTTTAAATTGCAGACACAATTTCTCACACCGCCTGTGGCGGTATCAGTTCTTTTTGTTTCGATCGTGAAAAAGCATATTTTAGTAACTGAATTGAATACACAACAAATGTCAAAGAGCAAGTTACTTAGAATGGACAACGTGGGGATCGTAGTGGAATCCCTGGATGAAGTCATTGCTTTTTTTATTGAACTCGGGCTGAAACTGGAGGGAAGAGGGATGATTGAGGGCGAATGGGCGGGCCGGGTAACAGGCCTGGGTAATCAATCGGTAGAAATTGCAATGATGGTTACACCTGACGGAAACAGCCGCTTGGAGCTTTCGCGGTTCATTCGTCCGGAAGTAATCGAAGATCACCGCAAAGCCCCGGTAAATGCCTTAGGTTATTTACGGGTAATGTTTGCAGTCTCCGACATCGATGATACACTTGACCGATTGTACAAACTCGGTGCAGAATTGGTTGAAGAGGTCGTGCGCTACCAGGATGTTTACCGGCTTTGTTACATTCGCGGGCCGGAAGGAATTTTAATTGGAATCGCTGAACCGCTTACAAAACAGTAAATAATCCAATCTCTCTGTAATCAGGGGAATCAAGGAAAAACGATTGGAATAGATTTTTTCCTGTGATGTCTTTACTTGAATTTAGTTCGTTCAAATCATATCTTTATGGAATGGGAAGTTTGAGTAAAACGCGTTTATGAATTATTACTATCGGGAGGTAAATCCGGATCTGCGTCAATATGTCCGGAGTATTCTGGTATTTGATGCAGGTGGCAAAAAATCGAATTTGCCGGTTGTTACCAGAGGAATTCCTGCATTGTTTTACAAGGAGGACCACTCCATTTTTCTTTACGGGGAATCTGTCCCGGACGAAGAATGGAGTTCGGAAAAGAATAAAACAAGGATCGCGTTTCTATTTAAACCCTTTAGTTTGCCTGCCGCTTTTAAATGTTCTGCGAAGGAGCTGAAAGAAAGTCCGCTGGATCTCGGTAGGTGGAATGCCCGGAAATCAAAGGCACTTCAGGATCATTTGCATCATTCCAAATCCACAGCAGACAAAATAAAGTGCCTGGAACGGTTTATTTCTGGACAAATAGAACGTAATCGACGGGATTGTGAAATGATTCGCTGTGCTACTGATGCACTGATGCAGGATTCAAGTGCAGAGGTGCTTGCTCAATTGGTGGCGAAATTAAATCTGACTGAGCGTACTTTTCAACGGATCTTTAAAAAGTATGTCGGTGTTTCTGCAAACGAATACAGAAGGATCTGTCAGCATTATTTTGCCTTTTCGTAGTTGAAAGGCGGTCATTTTGAAAAAATAACAGATGTCGCATATGCCAATGGGTATTTCGACCAAAGCCATTATATCCGTTCTTTTAAGGAGTTTACGAATACCACCCCGAACGGATACCTGCAATCGGGATTAGATCCGGAAAAATAAATTTTGTCGTTTTTATACAATGTTCCCGGCACTTTATAAAGGAATTTTGTGGCATAAAATGTTTAAAGATGAAAGAACAAATAACACCTTGTCTTTGGTTTGATAACCAGGCAAAAGAAGCGGGAGCGTTCTATTGCTCACAGTTGAAGAATGCAAAAATTGCGGCACAGTCACCGATTGTAACTGAAATTGAAGTTTCCGGACAACACCTTACATTGTTGGATGGTGGGCCAATGTTTCGTCCGAATGCATCAATCTCTTTATTTTATGTGTGTGATACGGAAGAAGAAATAAACCGGATTTGGGAAGCATTCACAAAAGAAGGAACCATTTTAATGCCTTTGGATACGTACGATTGGAGTGAACGATACGGTTGGGTTAACGATAAATACGGTGTTTCGTGGCAGTTTTGGCTTGGAAAAGTGGAAGAGGTTGGGCGGCGTATAACGCCATCTTTGCTGTTTACAGGAAAGCAATATGGCCGCGCCGAAGAAGCCCTGAACCACTATTCAACGATCTTCAAAAATCCGGTTTCGGATGGAATACTTTATTATGGTGATAATGAAGCTCCTGAACAAGCAGGCAAGGTAAAACATGCGCAAATAGGATTTGACGGGCAGAAGTTCATGTTTATGGACAGCATACAACCGCATCCGTTTGAATTCAATGAAGGGGTCTCGTTCACCGTTCATTGTGAAAACCAGGAAGAAATCGATTATTATTGGGCTAAATTGACAGAAAGCGGGGAAGAGAGTATGTGTGGCTGGTGTAAAGATAAATTTGGTGTTTCCTGGCAGGTGATCCCCACTATTTTGAGTAAATTGATGAGTGATCCTGCAAAAGCCGGAAAAGCAGCCCAGGCATTTATGCAAATGCGCAAGTTCGATATCGAAAAACTGGTTCAGGCATCCATTTCTTAGATCCTTTGAAAAGCTGCTTCCGGGCGATTCAATGAATCATTTTTAATTGGATTGCCCGGTATTCCAATAATTATGTAACTGTTTTTCGAAGGAATAAACAGATCTTCAGTTGAACACAATGAATCACGTATGAAGAAGTTTGTCATCCTGTTACACCTGCCGTTAGCCCTGTTGTTTTCCTGTCAGTCTGAGAGCAAAGCATCGGCGGGGAAAGCCGAAGCAGAAAAAGCACCTTCCGGGAAGGGGAAAACGCCCGAGAGATTCGCCTTTGAGCTGAAGGATGCAAAACAGTGGCTGCAGGATTCTGCCGTTACGGCTTCCGGACAGGAAATAGTTTGGGCCGTAAACAGAACAGATGAGCGAAATTTTAAAAAAATGGATACCATCATTGTACCGATCGATTTTAGCGGGGAGATAGCTTCTTATCTGCCGTTTCCTTCGGAAGTTTCGTATTTGAAAGCTGTCAATAAGATCATTTATTTCTCTTATCCGACACAGACTTTTGCCGCTTATGAAAACGGAAGGTTGATTCGCACCGGTCCGACAAATATGGGCAGGGAAAAACACCAAACTCCGACTGGGTTGTTCTATACCAATTGGAAAGCTAAAAAGACTGTTAGTACGATCAATGACGAATGGATATTAAAGTGGAACTTTAACATCCTGAATGAAGCCGGCGTGGGCTGGCATCAGTATGCTTTGCCGGGTTATCCGGCTTCTCACTCCTGTTTGCGCTTGGGAGAAAAAGACGCAAAACACCTCTACTATTGGGCCGATCAATGGGTGTTGGAAGATAAAATGACTATCCGGGTGAAGGGAACTCCGTTATTATTTTCGGAAGCTACGATTATTGTTCCCCAAAACCCTGGCTGCGATTGGTCTGTGATCCGCATGCGTTGGATATTTCGGAAGAAGAGATCCGCAAAGTCACAGAACCATTTTTGGAGGAGATTCTCTGTGAACAGAAAAACCGGGAGAATTTCGAGAATTCAAAAATAAAAATGCCACATTCAAAAGTAGATGTTTAGTTTTGTTTGAGAATACCTTTTTGTATTTTTGAATGAGCATGAATTTTGCAGACAAGGTAATTGTATTTAACCGTGAATTAAGCTATCAGGGGAAATTACCGGAAGGTTTCCGGGTACTGAATCCCTACTTGGATAATCCCGAAACAATGGAAGTCATGCGGCAATTTTATCACAAATATTACCACGACGGGATCAGGCGAAAATTCATCATCGGGATAAATCCGAGTCGTCATGGAGCAGGAGTGACCGGTGTTCCGTTTACCGATACGAAACGACTTGAGTCCGTTTGCGGGATCCCGATGCATTCGGCACACACGCATGAAATTTCTTCCGTTTTTGTCTATGATATGATTGCAGCATACGGCGGCCCGGAAGTCTTTTACAAGCAGTTTTACATCAACTCGCCATTTCCGTTGGCCATTGTGAAACAAACAAAGAACGGACAATGGCTCAATGCCAATTACTACGATGATCCGGTCCTTTTCGAATCAGTGAAGGAGTTTATGATAGAGTCGCTGGAAAAACACATCAGCATGGGATTGGACACTTCGAAAGTATTTGTGCTTGGAAAGAAAAATGCCGGTTTCATCCAACAACTGAATAAACAGATACGTTTGTTCGGCGAAATAGAGGTGCTGGAACATCCGCGTTTTATCCAGCAATACAAATTAAAAGAAAAGCAAGAATATATCGAGAAGTATCTTTTGGCTTTGGGGAACTATTGAATATCTTTGGCTGAACAGCTTATTTGAACTAAATGAATATCGTAAGCCTTCCACATCCGAATAACTTCCTGGTAGTTGAATCGTTGAATTACCCGAATCCGTATGATTTCAGCATTCCGCACCGGCATGATTATTTTGAGATCCTGCTCGTGAAGGAGGGGGGAGGAGAACAATTAATTGATTTTACTCAAACCGGCTTACGACCAAATTGCGTGTATACCGTTTACCCTGGGCAGATCCATCACTTGAAAAGGCAAGGGGCAGAAGGATTGATCCTGCAATTCAGAAAGGATATCTTTGATTTCATTTTTCCCATAAAATACCATTACCTGTATTTTTCACAGCCTGGATTACAATTGGATGCAGCTACATTTGATCATTTGTACCAGATCACGGAAAGTATTCTTTCGTTGAATAAAGAAGCACAATTGTCTTCGCTTTCTATTCACAAATCATACAGCTACCTGCAGATCGTATTGATTACGCTCATAGAACAGCACCAGCAACATGCGGATCAGCACGGAGGAAGTTTCGGCGGAAAATTTTTGCAGTTGCTGAGCCAGGGGGCCAGGGAAAAAAGAAAAGTGGCGGATTATGCAGAAATGATGAACCTGAGCACAGACAGGCTGACTACTCTATGCAAAGAAACATTCGGTACCACTCCGTTAAGATTAATTCATGAGGCCCTGCTTTTGGAAATCAAACGGTTGATGGTCTCAGGAAGTAGGACTCTGAAGGAAATTGCTTTTGAGTTGAATTTCGACAGTACGGCTAATTTCAGTTCATTTGTGAAAGCAGCAACGACCCTGACGCCTTCGGAATTACAGGAACAACTAAAAAGGAGCCTGGTTCCATAACTTCAAAAGTTTAAGGCTCTTTTTCGGATTGACAAATTAGGAAAAGCAGAAGCAATGAAAAGAAGGAATTATCCTTTCTTTGTTTTTTGTAAAAAAAGCAACTATATGGTTGCGTAATTAAAAAGAATGCATATATTTGCAATTAAATGGTTGCGTAATGGAAACAAGACGAGATATATTTCAGGCAATAGCCGATCCTACAAGAAGGGCAATTATTGCGCTCATTGCACTACAGGCAATGACGCCCAATGCAATCGCAGAACATTTTGATTCGACACGGCAAGCAGTCTCCAAGCACTTGCGCGTTTTGTCAGAGTGTGAATTGATCGCTCAAAAACAACAAGGCAGGGAAATTTATTACTCACTGAATGTAAACAAAATGAAAGAGATCGATGGCTGGCTGGAACAATTTCGCGCAATTTGGGAAACCCAGTTCAATCAATTAGACGAAGTATTACAAACAATGAAAAGCAGGAAAAAATGAATGGAGCATTGGTATTCGACTTTATTGTCGATAAGGAGAACAAGACAATTATCGTGAAACGCGAGTTTGACGCAGATCGTGAAACGGTTTGGGAAGCATGGACCAATCCTAAATTCCTGGAACAGTGGATCGCACCGAAACCCTGGACTGCAAAAACCAAAACCATGGATTTTCGGGAAGGAGGTTTTTGGCATTACGCCATGGTGAGCCCGCAAGGAGAAAACCACTGGACACGTTACGATTACCAGCAAATTGAACCACAGAAAAAAATTGTGGAATTGAGAGGTTTTAGCGACGAAAACGGAAACATCAATCCGGCTTTTCCACGCACAGAATGTACCAACCTGTTCAGTGAAACAGAAGGTAAAACATTGGTTGAAATTACTGCTGTATACGGAAGCCTGGAAGTGCTTGAATACATGGTGAAAAATGGTTTCAAGGAAGGAATGTCTGCAAGCCTTGGAAATTTGGACGAATTGTTGCCGGCAATCAAAAAACACTAAGGGATGCGATTGCTGATAAAATGCCTCGCAAAAATGCTGAAGCTGATCCTGCACTAGGATCCGCTTCGGCATGTTATTACCTGTTTCTTTGTAAAAGAATATTCCGGATTTAACTGATGGAGTGTAACTGAATTCCAATGAAAATTTAACATAATTTTACTTTGTATTTCAAAGCACTTTAAATACTTTTGATTCAAAGAAGAACGTTGCACAAATTCATCAATCATCTAAATCCATTCCAATGAAAATCCAAATAATCAACCCACCGCATTTATCCATCGGGAGCAGAATGGCTCATGAACATCTGCCGCCGTTGGGATTGTTGTCTGTCGGCGGACCACTGATAGATGCCGGACACGAAGTAACTCTGCTCGACGCTGATTATTACAATTATAAAATTGAAAAGGTCGTTGATTTGATCCTGGAAAATAATCCGGATGCAATCCTGTTGGGACATTCGGGCTCTACTTCGGCACAACCGATCATCCAGGAAATCACCCAAAAGGTCCGGCAAAAAAATGACAAGGTAAAGATCATTGTTGGCGGAGTATTTCCGACCTATCATTGGAATGAAATCCTGGAAGAGCATCCGCAAATAGATTACATTGTTTGCGGAGAAGGGGAAGAAGTCATTTTGAACTTAATTACGGCGATTGAAAACCATGCGGATGTGGAAATAATCAAGGGATTGGCATTCAATTTAAACGGAACTCCTTTTAAAACAGCTCCGGCTCCTGTGATTAAAAACCTGGACGATTACCGGATTGGCTGGGAATTAATGAAAGGATACAATTATACTTATTGGGGAAAACGAAAAGCGGTTGTCATTCAGTTTTCAAGGGGCTGTCCGTATCCGTGTACCTATTGCGGTCAGAGCTTGTTTTGGAAAAAATGGAGACACCGGAGTGCGCAATCGCTTGCAGATGAAATGGAAATGCTGCACAAGGAATACGGCGTTTTGGTCTTTAATTTTGCCGATGAAAACCCTTCCTCCAACCCGAAAGCCTGGCGGGAGTTTCTGGAAGTATTGATTGCGAAAAACCTGAAATTGATTTTGGTGGGTTCCATCCGGGCAGATAACATTGTCAGAGATGCCGAATTCCTGCATTTGTACAAGAAAGCCGGTTTCGAACGTTTTCTTTTGGGGATCGAGAACTACGATGAGGTCGTACTGGAGAAAATAAAGAAAGCCGGTACCATTTCCAAAGACAAGGAAGCAATCCAACTGTTGCGAAAACATAACATCCTTTCCATGGCAACGTATGTGGTCGGTTTCGGAGAAGAAAGAGCACGTGATTTTTACAATAGCTGGAAACAGCTAGTCTCTTACGATCCGGACCAGATCCAGTTGCTGTACGTCACGCCGCATAAATGGACCCCTTATTTCGAGGATGTAAAGGAACAAGAAATTATACTGACCGACCAGCGGAAATGGGATTACAAACACCAGGTCATAAAAACACAATATTTAAAACCCTGGAAAGTGATCCTGTATGTCAAATTGATCGAAATAACAGTGCAATTGCGCCCGAAAGCACTGAAACGCCTGTTCTTTCACAGAGAAGCGCGGTTAAGAAGTGCCATGCGCTGGTATACCAATATCGGCAGACGCGTTTGGTTCTGGGAATTGTATCAGTTCTTTTTTGTTACTAAATTGACCCGGGATAAAGTAAAAATGAAAGATTTTTGGAAATGATCACACTAAAAAGAACAACTTCGGATAATCCGGATTTCCGGGGGTTGGTTTCTGAATTGGATAACTACTTGGCCATACGAAATGGCGAGGCAAATGAGTTCTTTGCTCAGTTCAATCAAATTGATCGGATCAAACACGTAGTACTGGTTTATGAAGAAGAACGGGCTGCCGGCTGCGGAGCAATGAAGGAATATCGACCGGGAACAATGGAAATCAAGCGCATGTTCGTTCCGGCAGATCAGCGTGGAAAGGGAATTGCATCATTGGTTTTGAACGAATTGGAAAGCTGGGCAAAAGAACTGGGCTGCAGTAGATGCATTCTGGAAACCGGAGACGATATGAAAGAAGCTGTTGCATTGTATACAAAGCACCATTACCGCGTCATACCGAATTACGGACAGTATACGAATGTTGTGGATAGTATCTGTTTTGAAAAGGATATCCTATGAACCCCGTGACTCGAATGAAGGAAGCTGCTGATTTCTATTCGGAACTGGAATCATCACTTGCGGGGAGCACCGAAGCACAACGAAAAGCCTGGGCAACACTCCTTGTCGAACAAAACGGTGATCTGAAACAACTTTCCGGTTTGCTGCGTTGTGATAGGAAAACGGCAACCCGGTTCCTTTGGATGCTCAGTGGCGTTGGAATCATGAATCCGGGAAAGCTGTATGAAGCACTCCCTTTTTTGTTGGAATATGTGGAAGCAATCAATCCGGCTTACCTGACATCTTTTGCCAATTACTGGCTCATTGCCGGTGTGCCTCCCCAAAACGAAGGAAAAGCAATCGATTTATCCTTCGAATGGTTAATATCTGCCGAAACAAATGTTACAATTAAATCACGGGCTGCTTTCGTACTCCTTAAACTGACCCGGAAGTATCCGGAACTCAAAAACGAGTTAAGGTTTTGCCTGGAAGATCAAATGGATAAATACTCGAAAGATTTTAAAAAGAGAGCAGTCAAAAATTTAAAGGATTTGGAAGAATAGGTGATTTTGTCCCTGTAGCTTCCATGCATGAGCGGTGACGAATATCATTGTCCGGGATCGTTTCGTTCGTTTATTTTACTGTCATGGCAACAAAAACAGGAAATAAAAGCGGGGAACATCAAACACGCAAGCTTGCTGTTCGGCCGAAATGGGAATGGATCATATTGCTGTGCATTTTAGGATACGAGACAGTCGGTTGTTTACTGGGAGGTATTTTGCTGATGGCAGCTCCTGACGGAAGCTTGATGGATATGCCAGTCAGTATGCTGCACGGTGTATTCCAGGATTTCTTTTTTCCCGGAACATTTCTTTTTGAATTGGGAGTATTGAACCTGATGGGATTCATTATGGTCTATTTCCGGGCAAAGTCAGATTGGCTGGTGGCAGGACTGGCACTTGGTGGATTGGTCGTTTGGTTTGTTGTTGAGATCAGCATCATCCGGGAACTTCACTGGCTCCATGCAATGTGGGGATTTCCTGTTTTAGCGGGTTTGGTACTGGTTATACCCTTAATGGCTTTGAAGTTTAACAGCATACAAGTCACAAAGAATTTATTGATTTGCGGAATTCTTTCATCGCTTTGGTATGTTGCGATCAATATATTTGTTCCGGTGCTCTACGAAGGGTACAGCATGGTTTCCCTTACGGTGAGTGAATTGTCGGCAATCGGTGCGCCGACAAGGATCGTATGGGTGTTGTTGTGTATGTTGTATCCTCTGCTGTTTGCTGCTTTCGGATGGGGAGTGCTGCAAATTGCCCGGGGAAATCGTGCCTTGCGTATGACGGGAATACTGATCATTGGTTACAGTATCTTCAATTTCTACTGGCCTCCCATGCATCAGCGTGAAGTGATTGCTGCCGGACAGGGAACGTTGACGGATACCCTGCACATCACTTGGGCAACGATCACCGTTGTTCTCATGATGTTGCTGATGGGATTCGGAGCGGCAGCGTTGGGAAAGCGTTTTCGTGTTTTTACCGCTGTGATATTTGTTGTTTTTATAATTTTTGGAATTCTCATTGGTGTGGAATCCCCGGGTATCCAGGCCAATCTCCCGACACCGTATATCGGGATATGGGAACGTTTCAATATCGGCGCATTCATGTTCTGGATCATGGTCTTTGCAATTGCGCTCATTCAACGTGAAAATCGCGGGTTTTCCGAATAGAAATTCAACTGACTGAGCATGAAGAATGAAGGCAAATTACGGGTCATTAAAACGGTCCACACCGCTATTTGGTTTTTTTTCAACGTGGTGATCTTCTACATGCTTTATGCGGTCATTACGAATAAAATAGACCGCTGGTTGTGGATCGGGTACGGACTTTTTATCCTGGAGGGCATCATCCTGCTGGTTTTTAAATTCTTTTGCCCGTTGACAGTATTGGCCAGGAGATATTCCGATTCTGCAAAAGCCAATTTTGATATTTATCTCCCGGATTGGCTAGCGAAATACAACAAAACAATCTATACCTCCATTCTGGGAGTAATTATCGTTATTACCTTGGTTCGGCTTCTGAAATAAGTTCCTTTGAAACATACTTTACCAGGATATGAATGTCTGGTAGCCGTGTATGAATCACTTTTTGATTGAGAAAGTTGTATTTTAGAACCCAGGATAATAATTCAACAATTAATGGAACCCGAAATCCAAACATACAACCTCTCACAGCAAGACGAATACTTACTCATCTGTGATTTATTGGCGAATGAGATTTGCCGCGGACTTCCTGAGGCCGAAAACAAGATTTGGCATGCGCACCCCGTTTGGTTCCTGGATGGAAACCCGATCGTTGGTTATAGCACTCAAAAGCGTGGAGTGCGGTTGATGTTCTGGAGCGGGAAAGACTTCGACGAACCCGGATTGAATGTAGAGGGAGAAAAGTTTAAAGATGCATCGGTTTTTTATACTGATCTGTCCGAAGTAAACCTGGAGAACCTGGAACGCTGGCTGGAAAAAGGCCGCAACATTCAATGGGATTACAAAAACCTGGTGAAGCGGAAAGGACAATTGGAACGCTTGAAGTAGAAACGTATGGAAGTCATCCCTGGAGCATTGGAGCGCGCCGGTCTTTTCGGTGTGATTGGTTACGGATTGGTCATCAATTTCGCAATTTATATCGGGTCTTTGGGTGTGTATTCAATGCTGAGTGTTTTTCCGGGAAATCAGCGTTTGGGAAATCGGCAACCCGTTATCTTACAGGATATACTGTTGAGTATCGTCACCGTTTTCTGCAATACTCTGGTATTTGTTCTGGGAGTTTATCTCTGGAAATACGGATTCATCAGGCTGGATAAGGAGTACGGTTTTCTTCAGGTGGCAGTGGAACTGGTATCACTGACACTGATCATGGACTTGCTGATGTACGTGTTTCATCGGGCGGTCCATTTCTTAAGTCACATGAAACAAATTCACGAACGGCACCACGAACACCAATCGACGAATCTCCTGAGTTTGTTTGTGCTCCATCCCATTGAGTCCATTGGTTTCGGAGGGATGATGCTTGGCGTTTTGATCTTCTATCCTTTTTCCGCTATGGGAATTTCACTCTATTTGCTGCTCAATTCGCTTTGGGGAACAATCGGACACCTCAATCATTCCATATTGCCTCCGTCCTGGATAAAGCTTGCCAAAAAAGGATTCCTGTGTACTTCAGAATTCCACTACCTGCACCACCGGGACCCGAATTACAATTTTGGTTTTTATACTTCTGTCTGGGATCTTCTTTTTAAAACAATTCATCCTGCTTATAGAAATGCAGCAACAAAAACAACCATTTAAAACAAGATCACAGATCCAATTAGTTGGATCCATAAAATCCGTTAAGTAATCGTCCCAAATATTCATCAGCGAGATCCGCGTGTAGACAAAAAATAAATAAGGATCTTGGATCAAATTAGTTGGATCCGTTAAATCCGTTAAGTAATCGTCCCCAAATATTCATCCGCGAGATCAGCGAGATCCGCGTGTAGACAAAAAATAAATAAGGATCTTGGATCAAATTAGTTGGATCCGTTAAATCCGTTAAGTAATCGTCCCCAAATATTCATCCGCGAGATCAGCGCGCAGACAAAAGAAAATATATACCGAATGCAAAATATCCCGGATAAAAGAGCCCTTCCTCATTTTGGATACAAAGTCCCCCAAAAAGGATACAATCAAAAACCGGGAGTTGAAGACCTTTGGAGTATCATTTAAACAAACAAGTTATGGTACATCAAAAAGACAATTCAAACAACACGTCAACTCCGAAGATTTGGTTTATAACAGGAACTTCCCGGGGGTTCGGGCGTGTCTGGACGGAAGCAATTCTCAAACGCGGCGACAAAGTGGCAGCAACAGCACGTAAACTGGAAAGCATCGCTGATTTCAAAGAAAAATACGGCGACCAGGTCCTCACCCTGGAACTCGATGTGACGAATCACGACCAGGTGAAAAAAGCGGTCGAACAGGCACACGCACATTTCGGAAGACTGGATATTGTGTTCAATAACGCAGGTTATTCATTGGTAGGAACGATCGAAGAAGCAAACGCGGATGAGGTTCGCGCCATGTTCGAAACCAATGTATACGGTCCGCTTGCAGTGATACAGGCGGCTTTGCCATTGTTGCGCAAACAGGGTGGTGGACATATTTTAGGAACATCCAGTAATTTGGGGCATGTGACTTTGCCGGTAATCGGGTACTACTGTTCCTCCAAATGGGCTTTTGAAGCCATTCACGAAAGCCTGGCGGAAGAAGTGAAGGCATTCGGGATCAAAGTAACGATAATCGAACCTGGTGCCTACGCAACGGAATTCGGAAGTCCCGAATCGCTTAAGTTTTCAGAAGGAATGGAACTTTATGCCGGTTACAAAGAAGCGTTTTTCGGACAACTGACCACCATGGAAAGAGGAAACCCGGAAGCAACTCCGCAAGCGCTCTTCCAGATAGTTGATGCAGAAAATCCGCCGCTGAGATTCTTTCTCGGAAGCCACAATTTACCATGGGTGCGCAAAGCTTACGCGGAGCGCATGGAAGAGTGGGAGAAATGGGAGGCGGTTTCCAATTCTGCCCAGGACCTGGTTCATTAAAAAAAAACACAAATGGTAACCGGGAACCAATAGGTTATTCGGTTATCATTGTTTAAATTTCAATATGAAAAAGGAAGAAGTCATTCATCAGCGCTTCAATAGCTTATCGGAAGCATTTCACAGTTTTGGTTTGCCTGACCCGCAGCATCCCCTGATCGGGTTTATCAATGCCGATGCGAGCCAGTCAATAAACGGGAATTTCCCGCAATCGCACGTATTGAATTTTTATAAAATATCCTACAAGCGGCAATTGAGCGGGAAGATCCGATACGGTCAGACATATTATGATTTTGACGGAGGAGGATTGCTCTTTGCTTCGCCTAACCAGATCCTCGGAAATCAGACAGGGACCAACCCCGGGGAATGTTCGCAATATACACTGCTCATTCATCCGGATTTTTTGTGGAATTACCCGCTCGCAAAAAAGATCAGGCAATATGGCTTTTTCTCTTATTCGATCAACGAAGCCCTGCATTTATCCGATAAGGAAAAAGAAACCGTCATTTCCATTTTTAAAAATATTGAGGAAGAATTGAATAGCCGCATCGACGATTTCAGCCAGGATGTGATCATTTCCCAAATCGAATTATTGCTGAATTATGCAAACCGGTTCTACAAGCGTCAGTTCATCACCAGGAAAACAGTCAATGCCGATCTGCTGCAAAAATTGGATGAGATCCTTGATGATCACTTTGACAGCGAGGTTTCCCTCAAACAAGGATTACCGACTGTTCAGTACCTTTCTGAGAAGCTGAATATTTCGCCGAGTTATTTGAGCGACATGCTGCGTTCGTTAACCGGGCAAAATACACAGCAGCATATTCACGACAAACTCATCGAAAAAGCGAAAGAAAAATTGTCGGTGACACAGCTGTCCGTCACTGAAATTGCCTATGAATTGGGGTTTGAATACCCGCAGTCGTTCAGTAAACTCTTCAAAGCGAAAACAAACCAATCGCCCCTCGAATTCAGAAGGACATTTAATTAATAGTTATATTTTTCGATAAATGTTTATCGGTAGTGTGATTTCAATATATTGGAATTTGTACAGGATGAAAATTGAAACAACGAATTTATGTATTTTTAATTCGTGTTTATCCGGGTAATCTCATCCGTTTTGAAAGAATAAAACGAAAAGAACAGCTTGTTACCGATAGATGATACTGGCAGGGATTATCGGTTGTCTTCGGGAGAATGTATTCGGAATAATAGAAAGCAATGGTATGAAAAAAGAAGCAGCAGCGTATCTGGAAATCGGCCGCAAACTGAAAGAAGCTCAGGAAAGCCAGATGTTCGGAAAACCGTGTTTTAAAATCAAAGGAAAGGCTTTTATAAGTTTGTTTGACAACGAAATGGTCTTCAAGCTGACCGGGGAAGTACATCGGGATGCTTTGAGCTTGGATGGTACCCGTCAATTCGATCCTTCCGGTAAGAAACGTCCCATGAAAGAATGGGTACAGGTTCCGTATGATTACGTGGATAAATGGGCGGAATTCGCAAAAGAAGCCTTGAATTATGTCGGATCCGAAACAACCTGAAGCATGATGGACTTTAAACGCATAGAAACAAACCGGCTCTTGCTCAAAGGACTTTCCCCACAGGATATGACCATACTTTTTGAAAATTATCCGAAAGAGGAAATCAAAAGTATCCTGGGGCATCAATCCGAGGAAGCTTACCAAAAGGAAGCATTCAAATACCAAAACGGGTATTCTAGCTACAACCGCAGTTTCTTATTGTTTTTGATGGAATACAAAGCATCGGGAAAGATCATCGGCCGCTGCGGATTGCATAACTGGAATACAGATCATGCACGGGCGGAGATCGGTTATTTCATGGAAGATGAAAGCTTTAAGCAAAAAGGCCTGATGTCGGAAGCGGTGGAAGCAATTGTTGATTACGGGTTTAAAATACTGAACCTGAACCGGATTGAAGCGCTTGTTGCCGATTACAATACCGCTTCGTTGAGATTACTGGAAAAAAATGGGTTTGTGCAGGAAGGTGTTCTTCGGAATCACTACCTGGTGAACGAGGTCTTTGAAGATTCATTGATGTTTGCGAAACTGCGCGAAGAGCACCTGGTACAGGAGGAAAAATGAGATTTCAATGATCAAAACCATAACGATGCATAAAATAGTTCCCTTCGACAAACAATACCAGGAAGAAATCTGTATCCTGATGGATCAAATCCAGAACGAATTCGAAATCCCGTTCCGAAATCCGAACGGGAAGCAAATTTCCGATATTGCAGATCCGGAAAATTTGTTTTGGGTGGCATTGAACGAGAACCGGGTAGTTGGTACGATCGGTTTGACCCGGATCAATTCCTGTTCCGGATTCCTGAGACATCTGTTTGTAGTGAAAGAAAACCGTGGGAAAGGAGGTGTTTCACAAGCCTTGTTGGATACCGCACTTGCAAAAGCGACAGAATTGAATTACGAATCCATTTACCTGGGCACAATGGACCAGTTCAGGGCCGCTCAGAAATTTTATGAGAAGAATCGCTTTAGATGTATTCCCAAAGAAACATTACCTGCTGAGATGCCGGTGAGCCCGGTGGATACGATATTTTATTGTTGGAAGAATGAAAACGCGTAAAGTCATCAATTGTTTCTTTTTCCGATTACGGAGAAGCATCTCAAAAAGAGATCAAAAGTGATATCGCGGAAAACCAAAACATTTACACTATCAAAAAAACAACAGGATGGCAGAAAAGAAACCGAAGTTGGCAGAGATCAAGACCAAACCGACAGCTATCAGCGCAGAAGATTTCATCAATACCATCCCGGATATACAAAAACAAAAAGACTGTTTTGTTTTGATCGATAGGATGAAAAAAGCAACGGGACAAGAACCCGTGATGTGGGGAGGTTCCATTATCGGTTTCGGCAACATGCGGTACGAAAGTCCGCGCACCGGGAGACAAGTCGATTGGTTTCTGGTTGGTTTCTCCCCGCGAAAAGCAAACCTCACACTGTACATTGGAGCAGGAAGTGAAGCACATACGGATGCGTTGAAAATATTGGGAAAACACAAAGTGTCGGGCGGTTGCTTACACATCAACAAACTGGCAGACGTAGACCTGAACGTCCTGCAGGGAATGATCGATTCTTACCTGAGTAGAAAATAATTTTTTTGGATATGGAAACTACTGATTTTGAAGCTCTGGAGCAATATTTTATGAAAGAAATGATGCTGCTTCATCTGAAAAACACGAGTATAAGAAAAGCCGTCAGAACCTTTAATATGACGCGGGAAGAGGCGGAAACCCATTATTTAATTGCCAGAGGTAAGATAAAAAAGCAAGCTGCAAAGAGAGCCTGGACCTATTTATTGATCGGTTCCGTTTTTTTTGGTGTAGGATTCGTTGGGACATTCACCAAAACAGGTTTTGTATTTATTGGCGCCTTATTGGCAGGGACAGCTTGTACAATAACTGCAATAGGACTTTTTCGTTTATCCTTGTTGAGGTCCGAAATTCAGGTTGAAAATCCCGGTTAAGAATGGGATTCGTTCCCAATCTAAAATAATCACTACATTTCCGTGGTAAAAAACCATTCACAAACCGCTATGAAACTATCACGCACATCGCTAAACAGGCTCGAAGGAATCGGATTGGTCCTTATTTTATTCTCCTTTTTTGTACAAAATGCTCAAAGTTACTCTGAAAACTCGTTCAGGGAATCCCAGAATTACCATTTAAACAAAAAACTGGACCATATCTGGACGGTACTGAAGAAACATTATTCGGAAGAACATCAGCAAGCTGCAACGAAAGTAGACCTACAAACCTTTAACAAGGATTGGGAGTTTTATTCCCGGCAGGTGAAAGAATTGGAAAACTGGGAAGAGAAAATCGGGTTCTTCTCTCAAATCGGCACCTGGATTTTTGTGCTTGGAACCATGATGGTCATTGCGCCGAAGTTCATTAATGAAAGAGAAGGATAAGAGAAAAAATGAGATCAAAGCGGGGAAAGGAAACCACTTAATAGGGCAGTTCCTTTTGACAAAAATAGAAACGCCGCAAAACAAACTTTCACAGCGTCTAAAATCAGTTACCGGATATCACATTCTCTCGTATAATTTCCGTAAAGGTCTGTTCCGGTTTCTTCCAGGTCATTGCATTTTTTTTCTGCCCGCAAACGGGAGTCTTTAAATGTATAATTCCCGTCTGATGAACTATTTCTGTTTCCGTCACTGTCTGTACGAACCTTCGCACATTCACAGGTGTAATCTTTTTTGCAGGATACCAGTGTAAATCCCGCCAAGAATAGTGCTGTTACAATTACGTGTTTCATAATCGTCCTTTTAGGGTGTTTCTAAAAAAGTTCCGCAGGGAACAACCCTTGAAATATGAAGAATTTACGAAATAAATCTATTACACAAAAAACTCAAAAATTTACATAATTCTTAGATTTGTTAAATAAAAATACAGTCAGCGGGGAATGCTTTTTCCAAAAAAAAACGCCGCAAAACAAAAATGTTGCGGCGTTCTCCCGTTAAATAGTCCGATATCTTAGATATCACACTCTCTGGTGTAACTTCCAAGAAGATCAGTACCCGTTTCTTCCATGTCGTTGCATCGGTCTTCGGCACGCGGACGGGTATCTTTAAATGTATAGGTACCGTCAGAATTAGTAACGGTGTTTCCATTATCATCCGTTCGGATTTTTCTGCACTCGCACGTGTAATCTTTTTTGCAGGATGCCAGTGCAAAACCTGACAATACCACTATTGCGAAAATGACTCTTTTCATAATTGTTTATTTTTTAAGGTGTTTTTTGAATGTGTGAAACAACTGGAACAAAGATGGGCGATCATACTAAAATTTCTGTTACAGAAGTTTCCTGAAAACTTACATGATTGCCAGATTCAGTTGATTTTATGCCGGATCGACGAAGTGTGAATGATGTAAATTTTTTAAATAATTTCATAACAAACACTGTTTTTTTCTGATCATCTTTATTGCTGACAATACAAAACAGAGCACCCTGATCCTTCGGTTTGGAAATGTAACCGAAGGACAACAGCGGGTAAGGCATAAAAGGATGTACATCGGGTTAAACGCGATGTGAAATCCTCCTCGGGTTGTGGTTGCAATCCGGTCCGCAGAAGTGGAACGGATTGGTGCGGTAGGTAGGGAGAAGTGTATCAGATTAGTTTGATACACTTTTCTGGTTTAAAAAGGGTATCTTTCGATTTATTGAGAAGCAACATAACAAATAACCGATGGCATCAGTAACGGCGAGTATCAAAAAAGAACTGTACAGGGTAGAAATAGAATCCCCCTCAGGAAATGTGGTGATAGCGGATGAACCTTTGGAAAGCGGAGGAAAGGACCTGGGGTTTTCACCGACTGAATTACTGGCATCCTCTTTAGCTGCCTGTACCAGTGCAACCCTGCGTATTTATGCAGACAGCAAAGGTTGGGACCTTCAGGAAGTCAAGCTGGAAATTGACCTGGAACGGGATGAAGAAGGAAATAAAACCGTCATTAACCGAAAAATGCAGTTGATCGGGAACCTGGACGAAAAACAGCATGAACGCTTATTCAAAGTGGCAAATGCCTGCCCGGTACATAAGATCCTGACCAATCCGATCGAAATCAATACGGAGATTCTTCCATAGCTGTTTTTTTTCAAAAATAATTGCAAAATCCCGATTTAATTTTTTACTTTGTTTTTCAAAGTACTTTACTTGTTTTTTTAAAATAGCTAAACATGAAAAACAAACGATTACTGATTATTTTGTCACTAGTAGGAGTACTATTGCTGATACCGCTTATTGCCATGCAGTTTACAATGGAGGTGAACTGGTCTGTATCTGATTTCGTGATAATGGCAATCTTACTGCTTGGAACCGGCCTGGGATGTGAATTGATCCTGCGAAAAATAAAAAAACGCGAAAACAGGATGATTCTTTGTTTAGCTGTATTGGGTGCATTCCTGCTGATCTGGATGGAACTTGCAGTGGGTATTTTCGGAACTCCGTTTGCCGATCTTAATCAATGAATGCTTATTTTGAAAGAGAATCTTATATTTATAGGGTAAGAAAGTTCCTTCAAAATGACTGAAACAACCAAACGACTGGAAGAGCTTCTGAAATCCGGATCGGCTTATTTGGAGGTGGCTTCGGATTCCGATTTAAAGCACAAACGTTTGCCTGGAAAATGGTCCAAACAGGAAATTTTAGGCCATTTGATCGATTCGGGAATCAACAACCTGCAGCGTTTTACGGAAATTCAGTTTGCAGAAACACCGTATCGGATCCGAAAGTATGAACAGGATCACCTGGTGATTGCAAATGACTACCAGCACGCCGAAACCGGTGAATTGCTTTCATTGTGGCTTGCCTTAAACAAAAGGATTAACCAGGTAATGCGGCAACAAACGGAAACAGCTTTGAAAACTGAAATCATTCTTCCGGACGGACAGCTTTCTGATTTGAAATTTCTGATGGTTGATTATGTGGACCATTTGGAGTACCATTTGAAACAAATCATCCATTAAACTTCTCTGCTGACCAAACGCTGCGGATGGGAGTGCATTTTGATAAAGAAGGGAAGAGGGGCCTGATATGGTTTCGAAAACCAAGGAGTATAAACGTTATCTTGAAAAGCCTGATGCTTCTAAAAGCTTTGGGATCTCCCCGCTAAAAAATGCGTATTCTTGTAATCAGGTATTCTTAGTGTTGAATGCCTTGTAAAGAATAGGAAAGATGAAACACATACACATCCTTTTTTGGTTCATTTCGATTGGAATATTCAGTGCTTGTGCCGAAGACAAAACGGAAAACAACCTGGAGACCGGCGAACGCACCTTCATCGAAGAATTAGGGATTTTGGACCCCGGGGAAGAAATGGAAATGTTTGAATGCAACAGTGGGTTTGATGACGTGACAAAATCCGGGAATTTTATTACAAATCGCAGGATTGCCTCTTACTGGATCGAAGACGGGAAGAAAGAAATTCATTCCGCTCTTTTCGGGAATGAGATTGATTCCTTGTCCCAAACAGATAATCACACCAAATTGACCTATGCTTCCTTTGTGACGGTGTATAAAACAGACGGAAGTTCTTTCAATGTGTACATTGATAAAGACAGTACCCGCGTACATGACTTTTTCAACAAAGCACAGACAAATTGGGAAAGTAAACGAAAGAATAACTAATTCCATGAACGAATTTACACTGCAAACCACCAAATTAACCCTCAAAGAATTGGAATTGGAAGATCTGCATCAAATTCATATACTTCATTCCCTGCCTGAAACCGATGAGTTCAATACAATGGGAATTCCTGCTGATATTTCCGTAACTGAAACCATGCTGGCAGATTGGATTGGAATGCGGGAACTGGAACCCAGAACACGCTATGTCTTTAAGATTGAGTGTTATAAGCAGTTTGTCGGGTTGATTGGATTGAAGAATCTGGGAGTACCAAATTACAGATCCGGAGAAGTGTGGTATAAGCTCCACAAAGATCATTGGGGAAACGGGTACGCCACGGAAGCCCTGCAGCGCATATTGGAATTTTGTTTCTCGGAATTGGACCTGCACCGGGTCGAAGCCGGTTGCGCTGTTGAAAATTACGGGTCGGTTCGTGTACTTGAAAAAGTTGGAATGATTCGGGAGGGGCGAACGAAGAAGAAATTGCCGATCCGAGGGGAATGGGTGGACAGTTACTTTTACGCTATTTTGGAAGAAGATTTTTCGGCAAGAGAATCCCGGAAATAAATAGTATTAAATAGTCTCAAACCGGGAAAAAAAGAAGGAATACGATTATTTCTAGGAGAGAACATTTATTTTTATGCGATCTACCCTTAATTTGAAAATCCATCTGACAATGAAACGCATTTTATCTCCGCCAAAAGAGTACCGAAAGACTGTCCTCAGCCTGCTGTTACTTCTTTTATCCCTGAATCTCTTCGGGCAGCAGAAACTCATTCTTCATAATAAATTCAGAAAAAAACAGACAAAAGAATTGAATCTGACCTATGCAGTGACTGTGACCACTACCTTGGGAAAGTTTGATTATTGCCAGTTAGGAGTACTTAACGACACTTCCCTGACTATTCGTTCCAGGAAATGGGTGGGTCAAACTTACAGCGATACCACATTTATGATCCCGATTCATCAGGTGATAAAACTCGAGTACGATAAAATGAATAGACGCAAATTGGCTTTACCGGCGACGTTGGCGGGAATGGGCGGGGCTGTTGGCCTGATCGCACTTCCCATCGAGGCAGCAAAAGGAAATCGGGAATCTGTTGCTTCCGGAGCAATTGTTTTGGGATCATTGGAAGCGATTTGTCTTTCGATTATGTATATCGGAACGCGAAAAACCAGCTATGAACTCGGACATAAATGGATCCTGGTTGTAGAGAGTTCAGCAATCTCTCCACCGGTTCGTTAAACGGATTAGGATGATAAAAAATTCTCATAGGGAGTGTCCCTTTGCTTGGCAGTGGTCAATAAAATTCAATAATAGAATCAATACCTTTCAATATACCTAATGGATTTCGAAAAAAAATACCCGATGACGCAAAGGCCCAATGAATATTTAGTGGTTCAATGGACACGAGGCTACAAACAAGTGAATGTCTATTTTAACGATGAACTCATCGGCTCCGTTCAAGGGGCGGCCAAATTGCTGAAAGGCATCTCACTTCCTTCCGATTTGGGAACACTGACCCTGAAATTGTCTGAAAAACCGGTTACACTGGATGTCATTGTAGACGGATACCACAGCCGGGTAAATGTTTCACATCCGGTAAAAGAATTGAAGAAAACAAGTACTTATTTTTGGATTATCTCTGCCTTCGCTCTGATTGCGGGGGGAATTGATATGGGAATTTTCTTAGAATGGAGCGGAGTGGGAACCATTGTATTCAGTATGAATCTCATTGTTTTTGTCTTGTATATTTTAAGTGCGGTATTTGTAGGACAAGGAAAACCCTGGGGTTTTTATCTAGGGTTTGCGGTTTTCTCTTTCTGCACGCTCATTGCTTTGCTTGCTTTGATGGGTGGATTGGTGGGAGGTTTTATCTTGTATATTTTTATGGCCGTTCGGATCGGTGGACTGGTCATTTTGATAATGAACCTGAAAACGGCCAATGCTGCTGTCAGGCATTTAAAGTACCGTGATCCCGTAATGGAAGATTTGCTCGATTCGAAAATAAGGGAATGAGTCAGGAAGCTTCTAATTATTCGTGCCATTTTTTTAACCAAATTACTTTAATGCAATTTAGTTGCATTAATAAAAAAGTGTATATTTGCCGGACAAACAAACTTTTAGCAACATGACAAACAAGATTTACGACGCAATCATCATTGGTGGAAGCTATGCAGGGCTTTCCGCAGGAATGGCCCTGGGAAGATCGCTCAGAAATGTACTCATTATTGACAGCGGGAAACCATGCAATGCGCAAACACCGCATTCCCACAACTTCATTACTCAAGACGGTGAAACACCGCATGCCATCGCATCGAAAGCCAGGGAGCAGGTAGCGCAATACAAAACAGTGGAATTTTACTCCGGTTTGGCCATTGGTGCAGAGAAAACAATTGATGGATTCACCGTCACGACTGAAAACGGGGAAACTTTCCGGGCTAAGAAACTGGTGTTTGCAACCGGGGTCAAAGACGTCATGCTACCGATCAGGGGAGCAGCTGCCTGTTGGGGAATTTCCATGATCCATTGTCCGTATTGTCACGGCTATGAGGTAAGGAACGAGAAAACAGGAATCCTGGCAAACGGAGAAATGGCATTTGAATTTTCAAAGCTTATCCGAAACTGGACCAAAGATCTGACCTTATTTACGAACGGAAAATCCACTCTAAAGGCAGAACATGCCGCTAAACTAAGGGAGCACGGAATAGACATAAATGAAGAAGAGATCGATGCATTTGAGCACGTTGGTGGTTTCTTGGAACAGGTCCATTTCAAAAACGGGAAGACCATCAGGCTCAAAGCCATGTATACCAAACTGCCTTTTATACAGCATTCGGACTTACCCGAAAAATTAGGATGTGCATTTACCGAACAGGGTTTTATCCAGGTCGATTCGTTTCAAAAAACGAGTATTCCAGGAGTTTATGCCTGTGGTGACAATGTGACCCAGATGCGGTCCGTTGCCAACGCAGTGGCGGCGGGAACACTTACCGGTGCCATGCTCAATCGGGAATTAATCGACGAAGCATTTTGATTCGGATAGAATTCCGTATTGAATGATTTGTTATGTATTTAATTATGAGTAAATTATCATTTATTACTTAAACTTTTTCTTTGTTATACCTTCCTTTGTATTCAACCGGAGACATTCCCGTAAACTTTCGGAATACTTCCCGGAAAGCCTTTAGATCGGAATAACCGACCTCATACATGACTTCGCTCACTGTTTTCCGGCTTAGTTCCAATGACTTTTTGGCCGATTCTACTTTGACGCGCTGAAGGTATTCGATCGGTGTGTTCCCGGTTGCTTTGATAAATCTGCGGTCAAAATTCCTTCTCCCGACGGAAAATCGGGTGGATAATTCTTCCACGGAGATCTTGTTGCGGAAATTTTCCTCCAGGTAGTTTTGAACTTCTTTCACAACCTCGTCATCGTGTTGCTTTTGTCCCCTGAACATGGTAAAGACGGATTGACTTTTGCGGTCCGGCTCTATTTGGAATACCTTGGAGCAGTAAATCGCTGTTTGCCTGTCGTAGTATTTTTCGATCAGGTAAATAATCAGGTTCAGGAATGAATAGGCGCCTCCGTTTGTGTAAATTCCATGTTCGTCGGTGATCAGCTGGTCTGTTTGCAGCTTTACTTTTGGAAATCGCATCCTGAAATCTTCTGCCGCACTCCAATGGGTCGAACAATTTTTGCCGTCGAGCATCCCGGAAGCCGCCAGGATGAAAGCGCCGGTACAAATACTTGCTACTTCAGCACCTTCCTTGTACTGCTTTTCAATCCAGGAAATCAATGCATCATTCAATGATAAGGTGTGTGAATAGTTGTGATTCAGGGAAGGTACAATGATCAGGTCGGTTTTTGAAATGCGCGAAATAGTGGTATGCGGTTTTACGGAAAATAATCCCTCATAAAAATCTACCTGGTCGGAAAGCCCGGCAAGCTGAATCTTGAAAATTTCTTCCCCGCCTCTTTCCTTCCAATAATCATTTGCCCTTGAAAATAGTTTGTAGCTGCCAACAAGACTGCTTAAATTGTTTTCACCGTCGGGGACGATGATCGTCAAATGCTTCATGAAACCTTTTTTACAAAAGTAGGTAATTGACATGTCCAAATCAACCCGTTAGATTGTCTTTTTTACACCTTTCAGGATTCGGATCCGGACCATACATTTGTCATATCGAATAACAAACTAAAACGTACAAGATGAATACAACACAAACAATGGTAAAACTGATATTAGACAGATGGGAAGCGTCTATGCATAACTGCGATACACTTTTAAAGGAATTGTCGGACGATCAGTTGCAACAGGAGGCGGCGCCTGGCAAGAACCGGGGGATTTATTTATTGGGACATTTGATTGCCGTGCATGACAACATGCTTCCCTTATTGAATTTCGGGGAGAAACAGTATCCGGACTTGACGAAACCGTTTATTGAATCGCCGGATAAAGCAGTCGGTGAAATTCCTTCTGCCCGTGAATTGCGCGCAATCTGGGATAAGCAAAAAGCTCATTTAAAAACTGAAATGGACCGGGTAAAAGCGGAAGATTGGTTCGGAAGACATACCGCTGTATCTGAAGAGGATTTTGCAAAAGAACCGCACCGGAACAAACTGAACATTATCCTGACAAGAACAACCCACCTGGCATATCACACCGGACAATTAATTTACCTAAAATAAGCAGGATGGAAACAACAGATTTTACCTTCAAATTACTGACGGAGAAAAGTCCGGAGCATGTTTTTAAAACCATCCGGGATGTACGCTCGTGGTGGTCGGGCCTCTACAATGAATCGTTTACGGGAGAGACACATGAATTGAATGACGAATTCAGTTTCAGGGCAGGAGAAGGAGCTCATTACTCCAAACAAAAACTGATTGAAGTGATTCCGAATAAAAAAGTCGTGTGGCAAATCACGGAAAGTGAGTTGAGCTTCCTGGAACAAACCGATGAATGGGTCGGAACGAAAGTGATTTTCGACATCGCGGAAAAAGACGGGAAGACTGAATTGACTTTTACACACCAAGGACTAACTCCCGAAATTGAATGTTACGATTCATGTGCACCGGCCTGGAGCATGTATTTACAGGATAAATTATTACCGCTTTTAAAATAGGATCGGTATAGCGATTTACCGCAAAGATCAAAGTTTGGAGGATATTTCCTTTGTTTACGTTGATCTTTGTGGTTTTTATTGTGAAAAACCGACCTTAAAATCACCTGTTTTAGTGAAATGGATTATCGGTTGATTTGTTAATTTTGCCGCATGAATAACTCAAAACTCTCCATGCGTGTTCTTCACCGCTACCTCGGTTTTTTTCTTGCCGGAATTATGGCAGTTTATGCAATCAGTGGAATTGTCCTGATCTTTCGCGATACGGATTTTCTCAAACGGGAACAGACCGAAGAACGGAAGGTCGCACCGGATATCAAAAAAGAGAACCTGGGAAAAGTGCTTGAACTGCGCAGATACCGCTTTGAAAGGGAAGAAGGAAGCATGATTTATTTCAATAACGGTGATTATAACCGGGAAACAGGGATGGCACACATCCGATCGAAAGAACTTCCGTACATCCTGGATAAGATGACCCATTTGCACAAAGCATCTACCGATGATCCGCTCTATTGGCTGAATATTTTCTTTGGTGTTTCCCTTTTGTTTTTCGTTATTTCTGCGTTCTGGATGTACTTGCCGAAAACCAAGGTGTTTAAAGCGGGACTGTTGTATTCATTAGCCGGAGTGATTTTGACTTTGATCTTATTATTGGTATAAATTTGTGATAATTCGCCGAATCGAACAATAAACAGATGAATGACTTCATGGAATCATTTTCGGAAAAGGACTTAAATGGATCTTCAGTGCCGCATATTTAGCAGTGCATGAAAGAAATGATAAAAAACGATTTGACGGCCGGAAAGCAGCGGGAATCCCTTGGTACTTAATGGATTTGAACAATTTCGCTTGGAGCAGATGATTTCCTGTATCTTTGTCTTTCAGGTAAGAATATGTTACAAAAATTATTCGGATCATATAAATTGATTTTGCTTTACGGGGTTTCACTTGCAGGATTATTGTTCCTCGTACGCTGGCTGGAATTCCGTGTGATGATGATCAGCCACGCAACGGAATTGTATGTGGCGGCCATTGCCATTGTATTTATGGTACTGGGAATTTGGCTGGCGAAGCAACTGACCAAACCGAAAACCGTGCTGGTCGAAAAGACGGTCTATGTTTCTCCATCCGGAGCTTTTGAAAGGAATGAAAAAGCCATCGAAGAATTGGGGATCAGTAAACGCGAACTGGAAGTACTGGAACTGATCGCTCAGGGATTAAGCAACAACGAAATTGCGGAGCGGTTATTCGTATCACTGAATACAATCAAAACGCATAGTTCCAAGTTATTTGAAAAACTGGAGGTCAACCGAAGAACCCAGGCAGTTGAAGCGGCAAAACGAATGGGAATTATTCCGCTTTAAACCTCAAAATCACCCGAAAGTATGAGTGATAAAACCATACTGGACCTCACTTTTGCTGAAATTTTAAAACAAAGAAATATGAAAAAAAATGTATTGGTTTTTGGAGCTGTTTCAGGGTTGATCAGCGTTTTGTGGTTCTTGTTCGCAATGACCTTCCTGGATTTTGATACGCATATGACATGGGGAATGTACTTGGGATATGCTTCTATGTTTATTGCAAACATTTTCCTGGTGATCGGGGTGAAAAACTATCGGGATAAATACAATGGAGGAGTAATAACTTTTGGGAAAGCGTTTAAGGTAGGAATTTTGATTGCGTTGGTCGCGTCCACGGTGTATGTGCTGACTTGGCTGATTTATTACTATACTTCCGGAACTGATTTTATGGAAGTATATGCGGAATGCATGAAAAAAGAATTGGTCGACAGCGGTGCAAGTGCAGCAGCGATTGCAAAGCAGGATGCCGAAATGAAAGAATTTGCTGTGATGTACCGGAATCCGTTCTTCAATGCAGCCGTGACTTACATGGAAATCCTTCCGATGGGAATTCTGTTCACCGTGATTACGGCGGTTGTTATGAGAAGAAAAGTACCGAAATCCAATTGATTTATCGGGCAAACTATCCGGGCAGTCTTTGATTTTACTCAAAAACAAAATGAAATATACCAAACTGAATGCGAATTGGGATGTCGCTCCGGACGCTTCCGGAACTCAGACAACTGTAACCGGACACACACTGGAACTGGTCTTTGATCTGGACCCCGTTTTCGCGCACATTGATGAAGGGGACAGGGGAACATTGGAATTCGTTGAAGTCTATGCGTATAAACTGTGGGAAATTACCCGGGAAGACTATCTGAACGGGAAGTTCCGTTTCAAAAAGGACCGCTTGCCCTGGGGTGGTTTTTACGAATTGCCGGTTTCCGGCCGGAAAGAGGATTTTCCTTCCGACATTGTTGTAGTGGACGAATCGTTAAAGGAAACCGGATTAACTCATTACATCTTTTTTCTCCCGGGCCAGGTGCTGGAATGTTGGGCATCGGATTACTACTTTCATTTTGACTACCGGGTTTCCGCAAAACTGGAAGAATTGTATCCGAAAGGATATTTCAACCATTACCTGGCGATATTCTCGGCTCATTTTAACCAGATGAACACGGATAATTACAAAGTCTATACGAATCTCTATATCCAGCTGGAAGGTAAAAAAGAATTCGAAGGATTGAAGGAAGAACTGAAAAAGATCAAAGCCAATAAGGATTTGGATTCCTATGTGAAGATCGCCAATTACCGGATTCTGAATTTAACCGGGAAACAATTGGATGAAATGATCAAAGTGATCGAAACTTACGATGCGAAAAGTAAATATGCATAACCATTTGAACCATTTTTTAACCCTTAAACAATGAGCAAACAAGCAGCCGGACGCATGTTCCAGGACATGAGTTTCACCGTAAAAAGTGCCAAGGGAAAGAAACTCGAACAACTGATCGGGGTGGAGGATCCTGACAAAGAAGACGGCGGGCCTGTTTTGGTATATATCAAAATGGAAGGCATCAGCTGGTCGCAATATTTCCTGGATGTTTGTTTCGGTGTGTGGGAGAACTGGGGAGAAATCGATATGGAAGACCATGCATACGCCTACCACGATTATGCCAAAAAATTTGGGGTGGAAGGTCTGGCAATCAAATCGGCATCCTGTAAAGACAATGAGATTGTGCTGGAGTTTGAAACAGGAACGAAACTGGTACTGAAATACAAAGATCCCGAAGATTGGGAAGGATATACGGAGATGATTAAAATCGGATAAGCAGTATTCACAGCAAGAATGAATGAGCCGGTTTCTTTACTGAGTTTCTATTAACTTAAAAGAATCGTTCGATAAATACGGATTTTTGTTTACTTGGAGACAGGCTTAATCCGCGTAATATTTAAGTCGGGAGAGATCGGATCGTTTAGTCTTTGGTACAACTCATCCGTAAATTTGGCAGGATCAATATCCAAAGCCGTGTACAATCTGTTCATCCAAAACAAAGAAGGACACCTCTCTCCTCGTTCGTAACTCGATATGTTTTGGGCATTTACGTTCATGCGGGAAGCCAATTCTTCCTGGGTTACATCTCTTTCCTCTCTTACCCGCTTAATTTCCCTTCCCAGTATGTAATTGAATGACTTGGTATTCATGAAGACAAAGTGGAAATTTTTAACATTTCACATGTAACACGATTGTGTTTATTTATTAGATTTGTGAAATTGAAACCCATTATTTAATTGACCATAGTTGTATTCATGAATCCAATTTCCTTTCAAGGTATATCCCATCTTTTGGACATCAGCAGCATACCAGACACGAAAAAAAAAAATCAACGTGGCTCAATCAATAATTTGCTTTTATAATTAGTTCCGGTCATCAAACAAAATTGTTTAACAACTACCCATTTACTGAAAAGATGAAAACTAAAAAGGCAATTTACCAACTGCTGTTAAGTTACGAAAAATCATACGAGGAAACAAAAGATTTGGAAGAATTGAAAACCAGCCTCGGCAATCTCATACTTGACATTGAAAACGTAACACCCGTGAGTCCGTCATACTCCTCCTATCTTTTTCAAATGAAACTGGATTATGAACACATGGACCGGTTCAATGCCCTGCACCTGGTTGACTCTTTGAAAAACTTTTTGGAACGGTTGGAACTCTGAGGTTTTTGCATGGTTTTAAGCAACTTATGTCTTATTCTCCGTTTTGGAATAACCTCTTTTTTACACTTGCTGATCACAGAATGGTCAGAAAAACACTCGTAACGGCTTCCGTGGTCGATCCTATAGGAAATATCCCTTGAATGAGCACTAATGTGCATTATTTGAATGTATTGAAACAGAAGAATTCCGGAAATTGATTGTTCCATGGAGTTTAAATAGTTATTTTCAAGGGATTATTTTATCCCGGATGCAAAAAGGATTTAACAAATTGACCGAAGGGATTGCCTGGCTTCAGATTGTGGCATCTCCAACACTGATTGGGGTGGTGCTGGGAATCCTGGCGGGGCTGGCGGGAAACGGAGGTCTTGGTATCGTAATTGGGGTAACCGGTTTGATTATCGGTGTCTTGTGGGCAACGCGTGTCTCCAAAAAGGAAGGGGCGGTTCGGTTTATTTCCCGGGCGATGGCAACACCGGAATTGGATGGAGAAGAATCGGATATCCAAAAGAAATCCATTGAAAATAACACGGCAGAAAAATGAGCCCCTATTCCTTGGAGTTAAAATAATCCACTGTATTTTAATCTGAGTTACCTGTGTGTAATTAAGTGAAACAAAACTTATATTGTGGTCTGATTTGAAGAATACCATGAAACGCTTACTCTTTTTACTGATTCCATTTGCCGCAACAGCCCAATTCAAACCGATCGAATACGTTAATCCGCTGATGGGAACTGACTCCAAAATGGAACTGTCCAACGGGAATACCTATCCCGCCATCGGTTTGCCATGGGGAATGAACCTCTGGACACCGCAAACGAACGTTATGGGCGACGGTTGGGCGTATCAATACAATGCCGATCAACTCCGCGGATTCAAACAAACCCATCAGCCTTCTCCTTGGATGAACGATTATGGCCAGTTTGCCATCATGCCCGGAAGCGGAAAAGTTGTTTTCGACCAAAACGAACGAGCCAGCTGGTTCTCACATAAATCCGAAGTGTCTAAACCGAATTATTACAGTGTTTACCTGGCAGATTGTGATGTGACGACGGAGATTACCCCAACGGAACGTGCTGCTGTTTTTCGCTTTACTTTTCCAAAAAATGACAGTTCATTTATTGTGATTGATGCGTTGGACCGCGGATCATACGTGAAAGTATTTCCCAAAGAACGAAAGATCATAGGTTACACGAAACGGTATTCACGGGGTAAGCTCACGAACTTTAAAAATTATTTCGTGATATACCTGGATCGCGATATCGCATTTTATTCTGTCGCTTCAGATGGGAAACTGATCGGGAAACAAGAGGAATCAGCCTCGAATCATTCCGGAGTGGTGGTAGGTTTCAAAACAAAGAAAGGAGAACAGGTACAATTGAAAGTTGCGTCTTCATTCATCTCTCAGGAACAGGCAGAATGGAATTTGCAGCGGGAAGTGGGGGCGAAAGATTTCAATAGGATTCGCACTGCAGCCGAAGAACAATGGAATAAGACTTTGGGAAAGATTGAAGTTTCCGGTGGAACGGAAGAACAAATGCGCACTTTCTATTCGTGTTTATACCGCACACTTTTTTTTCCCAATAAGCTCTACGAGATCGATTCCTCCGGAAAAGAAGTGCATTGGAGTCCGTATAACGGGAAAGTTCTTCCGGGGAAAATGTTTGGCGGAACAGGCTTTTGGGACACTTTTCGTGCCTTGTATCCCTTGCTGAACCTGGTGTATCCGGAAATCAACAAGGAAATGCAGGAAGGATTGGTTAACGATTATCTGGAAGGTGGTTTCCTTCCCGAATGGTCCAGCCCCGGATTTGCGGACATCATGATCGGGAATAATTCGGCTTCCATCGTTTCGGATGCATACATCAAGGGATTGCGTGGTTACGATATTGAAAAACTATACGAAGCCTTGCTTCACGGAGCAAATAATGAAGGACCGGTAAATGCCGTCGGACGCGAAGGAGTAGAGTATTACAACAGGCTGGGCTATGTTCCATACGACGTAAAAATCAACGAAAACGCAGCGAGAACGCTGGAATACGCCTACGATGATTTCGCCATTTACCAATTGGCAAAGGCACTGGAACGCCCGCAGGAAGAAATCGATCTGTATGCAAAACGCTGTCAGAATTACAGAAATTTGTTTGATCCTTCCACCGGTATGATGCGTGGAAAGAATACAGATGGTGCGTTCCAATCACCATTCAATCCGTTTAAATGGGGAGATGCATTTACGGAAGGAAACAGCTGGCATTACACCTGGTCTGTTTTCCACGATGTACAAGGGTTGATCGATCTGATGGGAGGAAAGGAACGTTTTGTGACAAAGCTCGATTCAGTTTTTAGTTTACCTCCGGTTTACGACGACAGTTATTACGGCGGAATGATCCACGAGATCAAAGAAATGCAGATTGCCAATATGGGACAATATGCACACGGAAATCAACCCATCCAACACATGATCTATTTATACAATTATGCCGGTGATTGCAAGAAAACCCAGTATTGGGTCCGGGAAGTCCTCAATCGCTTGTATAAACCAACTCCCGACGGATATTGCGGAGACGAAGATAACGGGCAAACTTCTGCCTGGTATGTTTTTTCGGCTTTAGGATTTTATCCGGTCTGTCCGGCAACAGACGAATACATCCTGGGTGCACCGCTCTTCAAAAAAGCAATCATCCATTTATCGCAAGGAAAACAGGTTGTATTGAATGCTCCGCAAAATTCGGTTCAGAATAAATACATTTCATCGGTAAAAATGAATTCAAAAGATTATTCCAAATTATTCCTTAAACATTCAGAATTGCTGAGAGGAGCAGTCCTGGATTTCGACATGTCCCCGACACCCGCTTTGGACCGTAAATTGGACGACGGAGATTTCCCTTATTCATTTTCGAGGGAGAAAAGACCGGCGAAGTAGGATCTGAGTGAAAAATCAATGAAAATAGATGCCGGTAACGACAAAAAAATAGAATCTTTGGAAAAAAAGCAGATGAGTATATCCAAACAACTGGCAAAACATCTGAGAGATGTTCATTTCGGAGGTAACTGGACCGTAACGGATTTGCGATCGACCTTGTCTGATGTGAAATGGGAAGACGCACTGACACAGGTTTATTCACTCAATTCAATCGCAGCATTAACGGTTCATATGACCTATTATGTGAATGTGTTGATAACCGTTCTGGAAGAAAACAAACTGACGGGAAAAGATGAAATGAGCTGGCTTCTGCCTGCCATCCGGTCAAAAGAGGATTGGGAAGAATTACTGGAGGGAATTTGGCAAAGGGCAGAAAAAGCCGCCTCGCTGATTGAGCAATTACCGGACGAGCAACTCACCCGGGATTTCTTCGACCCGAAATACGGGACCAATTACCGCAACATAGCCGGGATCGTAGAGCACATGCATTATCATTTGGGACAGATTGTGATCATTAAAAAATTAATAGTTCAATAATTCGGGAAATGAACATATTCGATGCGAAAATAAAGATCATTGGAATGAATCCGTTCGTCTTCGTTCCCGGGCCGGTTTTAGCGGACTTATTCCGGGAATTCGGGAAAGATAAAGGTCCGGTTCCGGTGAAAGGGACCGTCAACGGGAAACCATATCAGCAAACCCTGGTTCGCTATGCGGGTGAATGGAGATTGTACATCAATACGAAAATGCTTCCGAAATCCCCGGAGAGAATAGGGGAGAAAATAAAAATAGGAATCGAACTGGACCTCTCGGACCGTACGATTCAGCCCCATCCCAAATTAGTACAAGCCTTGAAAGAAAACGCTCAGGCCAATGTGATATTTGAAAGTTTGGCACCATCCCTTCAACATGAAATAGTTCGCTATATTGCAAATTTGAAAACAGAAGCAAGTGTAGACAGAAACGTTATAAAAGCAATTGATTTTTTATTGGGCAAAGAGCGCTTCATCGGCAGGGACGGGTTGAAATAAACTCCCTTTCTAAAATATTTACACTCAAAACTCTCAATCATGGCAAAAACAAAAACAGCGGAAACAACCAAAGACGTTAACGAATTCATCCTGGAATTCACCGATTCGGAACAAAAACGCAAAGACAGTCAGGAACTTATCGGTTTGATGGAAAAAGTTTCCGGGTTCAAAGCGAAAATGTGGGGACCAAGTATCATTGGTTTCGGAACATATCACTACAAATATGCCAGTGGACATGAAGGAGATGCTCCGCTGTTGGGATTTTCTCCGAGAAAAGCCGCTATTTCATTGTATGTTTCCACCGGGGAGCACGGACAGGAAGAATTACTAAAGGATCTGGGGAAATTTACCATGGGAAAAGCGTGTATTTACGTCAAAAAACTGTCGGATATCAACCAGGATTGCCTGGTCAAACTGATGAAGGATACTGTGGCCCGCACCACGAAAAAATACAGCACATGAAAATCATAAGGAAGTAGAAACTCAGGCATTTCTCATACGTGTAAAAAAAGGAAGAATTCAAAATTATTCTTCCTTTTGAATTACCATTTATTAACGCCTGTTTTTTTGTATCCGTTCCCGCTTTCCCTAACTTGAAATAGAGTAAACTAAAATTTTCGGTTATGGAATTCAAAAAAATACTTTTTATCGTTTTGCTGGGATTTGTTCCGTTGGTTCATGCTCAAACGGCTCAGCAGGTTGGCGCAACAACCGTTTATATCGACACACTTGCAACCAATAGTTCGGTTCCTTGGGAGATTACACTGGAAGGAGAAAATTATTTGTGGGTAACCGAACGTGACGGCCTGGTAAGCCGGATCAATCTGCTTACTGGAATCAAAGATACCGTGCTGGACATAAGAAATGACATACACGCTGTTGGAGAAAGCGGTTTGTTGGGAATGGCACTTCATCCCGATTTTCCGGTCATTGCAGAAGTTTTTCTTGTATATACCTACGGGCCCGAAGACAGTCAGGGATACTTTAACGAATGTTTGGTGAAATATACATACGATGGGACTGATCTGACCATCCAGGATACACTCATTGACAGTATTCTTGCTTATTCGAACCATGACGGTTCACGCCTGCATTTCCTTCCGGATAAAACCCTGCTCATGTCTACAGGAGAATGCTCACAGGATCAGCTGGCACAAGACCCCAATTCGCTTTCGGGTAAATACCTCCGGGTAAATACGGATGGAACGATCCCTGACGACAATCCCGATCCGGGATCATACATTTATACCATGGGACACCGCAATTCACAGGGAATTTGCACCTTGCCAAATGGGACGGTCATCATTTCCGAACATGGTCCGACAACCGACGATGAACTTTCCGTACTTGAACCGGGAAAAAATTACGGGTGGCCATTGGTCCACGGATTTTGTGATGAACCTTTTGAAGACACACCGTGCGCAACCGGTTTGTACCAGGAACCAATCTATGCTTGGACACCCACCATCGCAACAGCTGATTTGGTGTATTATGACAATCTGGCATTCCCTGAATGGGACCAGCGGATTCTGCTTACAACCTTGAACGGTCAGCGCCTGGTAGCACTGAAACTCAATGCCACAGCAAGTGCTGTGATTGATGAAGACCAGTATTTCTTTGGTCAGTTTGGTCGCTTACGTGACATCGCCATTGGACCTAATCTGGAAATTTACATCGCAACCAATTCGGGAACCAATCCGATTATTAAAATAATAACGCCGAATTCATTGGGAGTAAAAGAGTTCGACGCAAATGCTTCCCTGGTGATTCCGAATCCTGCAGACAACTATATCCAGCTCATGCCGGGTAATGCTGCAGAACAGGTTTCTATCCTGGACTTAAACGGGAAAACAGTTCTGGAATTTAAGAATGTGGAAGCCGGACAGCATCTGGACATCACCAAACTGGCTACCGGTACTTACGCGGTAGAAGTCAAATTCGTGGAGAATGATCAGGTCCAGCGGTCAAAATTGATGAAATAGAAGGGGTTGATAACACCATAACGAATTGAAACAAAAACGGGATCTGTAAAGAGTTTGCTCCTTGCAGATCCCTAAAGTTTTCATTCCTTTGTAAAAAACAGGAAGCAACAATCGTTATGAAAAAAGCGGAGGCAACACGCCTGACCATCTTGCAGAAAGCATTTGAACTGATTTACGTCAAAGGCTATCAGACAACCAGTATCGATGATATTCTTGCAACAACACGGGTAACGAAAGGAGCTTTTTATTATCATTTCAAAAACAAGGATGAAATGGGGCTGGCCATTATTCGAGAAATCTTGAAACCCACCATGGCGGAAAGTTTCATTGTGCCACTTAAAAACCAGGGAAACCCGTTGGAATTCATTTACGAAATGGTGCATCACTTACTGATTGAGAATCCGTTCCTGAAACCAGAGTTTGGTTGTCCTGCTTCCAATCTGACGCAGGAAATGACACCCTGGAATGCCGATTTCAATCATGCAATGAATGAACTGTCCCATCAATGGGAGGCGGCACTGACAGAGGCTTTGGATGAGGGTAAAAAGAACGGCTTTGTCCGAAGAGATGTAAATGCCAGGCAAGTGACTGTAATGATCATGTCGGGGTATTGGGGGGTGCGGAACCTTGGGAAATTGGATAACGGAAAAGAATCCTATCTTCTTTATTTAAAAGAACTTAAGAACTATTTGAAGAGTTTGGAGTGATTTTTTTATCTAAAAACATACTAATCAGTATGTTTTTAGATTATTTTTACATCGATTAAACTTTTTCGATGTATTCAACGCTTATATTTCTTCATTCCCTGACCCGGTGGCTGGTGGTAATCAGTCTCATTTACGCAGTTTATCGCGGATACACAGGTCTGAAGTTCCGGAAACCCTTTTCGAAAACAGATAATGCCGTGCGTCACTGGACAGCAACCATCACACATGTTCAGCTGATCATCGGGATTTTGGTATACGTGCAAAGTCCGGCCGTGAAATACTTTTGGAAACACACAGGGGAAGCGCTAAGGAATTGGGACGTGACGTTTTATTCATTGGTGCATGCACTGATCATGTTGCTTGCAATCGTAATAGTAACGATCGGTTCCGCAAAAGCGAAACGAATGGAAAGCGATTCTGCAAAGTTTAAGACGATGTTGCTTTGGTTTCTGCTTGCCTTCCTGTTGATTTTTAGTGCTATTCCGTGGCCGTTTTCACCATTTTCAAACAGACCTTATTTCAGATAATATGATCCGATTCATTCAATCAAAAGTTGACCGTTTACGCCTTATCGGGTTCCTGGAAGGAATATCCCTGCTCGTACTGCTGTTCATAGCGTTGCCTTTAAAATATAGCCTCGGAATCCCTGAGTTTTCAAAAGTAATCGGTACCATTCACGGAGCATTATTTCTGTTGTTTATTTTCAATACGCTGAGTGTTGGAGTAGAGTATCAGTGGAAATTCAAAGAAACCACCTGGAAAGTGTTGTTGGCTTGCATCGTCCCGCTAGGAACCTTCTACATCGACCGAAAAATTTTAAGAAGGATGAGATCCTCAAATAACAAATAGGATGAAAGCAATTGGAATTATAGCAGGAGCTTGTTTGCTGCTGTATATTGGTTACAGAACTTACCGTTTCCTGAACCTCGATAAGGGATTGGCAAAGAAAATAGAACAGGGAGCCATCGTCCTGGATGTAAGAACACCGGCGGAATACCGGACAGGGCATTTGAAAGGATCCGTTAACCTGCAATTGAGCCGGTTGCATACGGCCAAACTTCCACTGGACAAAAGCAAAACGTATATCACCGTTTGTTCGCACGGACTAAGGAGTGTCAAAGCCATGAACCTGTTGAAAGAAAAGGGATACAAAGTATTCAACGGCGGGGCTTTGGCTGATTTGGAAAACGAAATTAAGCAGTAATGTAGTCGTTCATTCAATATTTGTTTACTTTCAAACCTGGATTTGAAAGTAAACACATGGATATTGAAACAATGCGAAGTATCTGCCGGAGTTTCCGGGGTGTAACGGAAGACGTGAAGTGGGGACATGATCTTGTGTTTTCTGTTGGTCTGAAAATGTTCTGCGTAGTGGAGCTTGATGAGACTCCTGTTTCGGCTTCCTTCAAAGTGAAAGACGAGGAATTCGAAGAAATGACGAACCGGCAGGGATTTAAGCCGGCACCTTATGTTGCCAGGTACAAATGGGTACTGATTGATGACATCACTCGGATGAGTCGGTCAGACTGGGAATTTTACCTGCAGCAATCGTATAAACTAGTTAAAGAAAAACTTCCGTTAAAGATCCGGAAGGAACTGGATAATAATTAACTGAACAGTCTATGAATAAGCTTAAATTGTACGCTTGGATCTTTTTGCTTTTTCTGTTAAGCATTCCTGCCGGATTTTTGACCATTCTCACCGAGAAGCCCTATACGCCCAAATCGGAGTATCTCTTTATACTGATCGGCGGAACAATTGCCGTTACCATCGTTGTCGGATCTCTGAGTTTGATCCCATATTTCATCCTGAAAAAGCATAACCGGGAAATTGCTTTGAAAAGAGCGCTTCAGTGTTACACCTTTTTTGCATTGGCAATGATCGCGCTGGGAAGTTACAACTACCCCGAAGCAATGAAGGAACGGGATCGGTATCATTTTTCCTTGTATTATGCACCTGTTTTTGAAAAGCTTGTAATGGAGACCATAGAAGCGGGAGAGGAAATACTTCCGGCTTCAGTAGCAGAGAAACGGGAGGAATTCTGTTTTTGTATGATCCACGAAATGGAATACAACGATCAATTGATCGGAAAATTAAGAAGGGGAAAAGATCCGGAGGACTTGTTTTACCATGACCCGGAAGTCAAAAAAATTAAAAAGCACTGCATTGATTTATACCAATAAGTTTGGTTATCCGGTAAATTGAATTCCCTTTGATACTTCAACTCTTTGAACTTTTTTAAACTGATTACGATGAAAAAAGCACTGGTTTTATTTCTTGCAACGACCATATTCTCGTGCGATACTTCCAATGGAACTGGTGCGGAAAAAACCGGACCGGATCCGCGGGTTGCTCTGGACGTGTTAAATGAATATACAGCAGCTTGCAAAGCACTGAAAGATCCGGGGAAATGGGTCGAAAACCAGGATCAGTTGACAGTCGATTTCAAAAAAGAATACCAAAAAATCATGAAGCAAGCATGGGAAGACGATCCGGAAATGGGGCTGGGCTTCGATCCGATCTTTGATGCTCAGGACTATTCAGAGAAAGGTTATGAAATCAATTTCTTCGACAGCAAAACCGGTTTGGTTATTTTGCAGGGAGTGGATTCCCCCGGCTTTAAGGTGAGTCTCCGTTTGAAAATGGTAGGGAATCGTTGCCTGGTAGACGGTGCAGGAGTTATCCGGATGTAAGAACGTAACGCATTGGCCCGGGTTAAAAACTGGGGAATTATCGATAAAACGGGCTATTGGATCGTAAAACCCGAGTTTGATATTGTAGGGAATTTGAGCGTACGGAATAATCGCTCAGGCACAGATTTATTTTTTTACCGGGAATAGCTGGTTTTTGTATCTTTAAGACAACGAAAAATCAAGGAGTATGATTCAAAGACTATTCACAATCGGGGCACTTATACTAAGCTCCTTTTTGGCACAAGCTCAAATAGGAATTGTTCAGGTAAAACCTGTTGGTTCCAGAACCTGGGGATATGCTGGTATCGATGGAAAAATGATCATTCCGGCAGAATACGATAAAACGTATCCGTTCAGTTCAAACGGATTGGCAATCACGTACAATACGAAAGACCGGCAGCATCATTTTATTGACGCAAAAAACAAGGTGCTGAATACCGAAGAACCGAAGTTTAAGATCAAAGAAGTATTTGGATTTGGGGTAAAAGGATTTCAGGATGAATTGATTCCTGTTCAGGTCGGTTCGAAATGGGGCTACATGAATACCTTCGGAAAAATGGCAGTTCCTGCTGTTTATGATGATGCAAATGATTTCGACGGCGGTTTTGCTGCGGTAAAAAAAGGTGCCCAATTCCTGGTCATTGATACGAAGGGAGCGGAAACTGCCATTGCAAGTCCGGCACTCGATGTGCGCGATTTTTCAGAAGGGTTGGCCCCAATAAGAGCCACGGATAAAAAGTTTGGGTTCATCAATACAAAAGGTGAAATGGTTATTCCTGCTCAGTTTGAAAGCGTGGGATATTTCGTTAACGGCATTGCATGGGCTAAAACATTCGATAAGAAAGTAGGGTACATTGATAAAACCGGAAAATGGATCATTGAAGCACAATTCGATGTGGGAAAAGAATTTGATGCGAAAAGCGGATTGGCCTTGGTAAGGACCGGCGACCAATGGTTTTACGTAAATGCCAAAGGAACTCCGCTGAAGGTAACCGATACGGAATCGTGGGGAAATTTTTCGGAGGGACTTGCAGAAGGGAAAAAAGGTGTTCTGAAAGGATTTTACGACACAAAAGGCGTATGGGTAATCCAACCGCAATTCGAAGATGTACGCGATTTTCACAACGGGTATGCCGCGGCAAAACTGAACGGGAAATGGGGGTTGATCGATAAGACCGGAAAGTGGAAAATGGAACCGCAGTTCGAACAAATCAAAGATGTCGTGCTGATTAAGAAATAGGATTTTATGAGAATATCGTTTATTTCAGGACTCTTTCTCCTGGTCTTTGCAGCTTGTTCAGCTCCGGAAAAAGGGACCAGTAAGGGAAAAAATCCCGGCAAACAGACAGGACAAACTGAAAAGGATTCCATTGGAGTGCTGAATTGGGAATCTGAATTATGCCAGCATAAAAGTACATTTAATACCAGTTTGTATCGCGAAGAAGAATTAAGAGGAACCCTTCAATTGTTGCGAATGACAGGAGGAGTGTTGCTCGAAGTAAAAGATGTAGCCTTTAAACCGGATCAGATAGCTGATTTGAGCAGCCTGGAAGAATTAGACCAGGAATACCGCGAAAAGAAAAAACAACTGCAGAATCTGAAAATTGTAGCCGATGCTTACTGGGTGAAGGTAAAAAAGCAGCTTGTTTTAGCAATGAAAGACGAGTATGATGTAAGCCGGATCAGTATTCAGGCATATACAAATCCGAATATTTTAAAGAGAAACCGCTTCTCTAAAATTTGTCCGGACCTGATAACGGCACTCACATCGGGGGATACATCCAAACTGATGGCTGCATGGAAAACACAGGTAGAAGCGCAATGTAAACACAATGCTTCCCCGGAGAATCTGATCAGACGCTTCGAAGAAGAATCACAGGATCCCGATTGGGCTTTGTATGCGCGCATTGAACTCATCACCTTTGGATGGAACAACCGGGTAAATGATCAGATTGTACATGTAGCTAACGACCAGGCGATCAATGATAAATTTGACCAACTGTTCCTGGAGACCCGTTCTGAATGCGAAGAACCGTGATTTTGATTCTTTCCGAAGCAGAGAAAAGCCTTTTTTCCTAAATGGTCTTGGGGAAAATGATTGCGCAGAACGTTAAATTATTGCCCAGGTCTCCGGGAATTGGTAATTTAACTTGTTAGAACCCAAATACAGACCAATGAGTAGATCCTTAAGTGTAATTGCTATCACACTCTTATCCTTCGGGCTTTACTTCTTTTTGTCTCAATCTTACTTTTCCGAACTGAGAACGTGGATCAACAAATCCGTTCCGGATTTGGGGATAAGTCATGTATTGGTTTACCTGATCGTTTCCCTGCCAATTGTTTTTGGTGCCTCCGTGATCAACGAATTTAAGCGTTGTCAAACCACTTTGGGATTGAACCGTTCCATTACCAAAGGCATTTTGTTTCCATTGATTTGCACCATTCCGATGGTTGTCGGTTTTGCAATCTGTTTTTCATGGAATAAAAACCTGTCGACGGATGAACTCATCATCGCCGGTTTTGCAGCTGCATTTTTTGAAGAATTTATTTTCCGCGGATTTCTTTTCGGTCAGTTGTTCCGTTTCACCAAACTGGGTTTCATTCCGTCTATTTTACTGGGTGCTTTGCTCTTTGCTGCGATGCATTTGTATCAAAGCAGGGAACTAGCCACGTTGATCGGTGTTTTTGCTACTACTTTCATGGGAGCAATTCTCTTTTCCTGGCTTTTTGCCGAGTGGAATTACAACCTGTGGATTCCGATCTTTCTGCATCTTTTCATGAACCTGGCCTGGATGCTTTTTGCTGTCTCGGATAATGCCTTCGGGGGTGTTTACGCGAATATCTTCCGTATAATAACCATTGCGCTGGCAATCGTATTAACTCTGGCCTACAAAAAGAAAAAACGGGTTCCGTTGAATATCAACAAAGAAACCATCTGGATGAAAAATCGAAATTAATGTGGATATTGGTTGAATGAAATACGCGATTTACTTCCTGTTGGCAATTCCCTTGTTCGGGTGCAATTCATCGCAATCCCTGCCGGGAAAAAAGCTCCGGGAAATGCGTCTCTTTGAAGCTCGTTTTGACCGGGGTAAACAAATGGATTGGAAGCTGGTTGAAAAGAAGTGTTACAATAGGAGAGAAGTACCAATCTCGGAATTTTATTACGACGAAAATGGAGTGATACCTAGCCAGACCAACTATGAATACGATTCAAAAGGGCGCGAAATAAAAAGTACCGAACGGCTCAATGGAAAAGTGATCTATTTCTGCTATGCGTTTAATCGAACAATTGGCAAACTCTCTTAACAAAAGAGATGAAATTCCCAATCAGGAATTGGCGGCAAAAATGGCTGTTTCAAAAGATAAACAAGGCATATAAGAACTGATTGAAAACCTGCAATCAAAGAGCCGGGATATACAGTGACTGTATCAAAAAGTTGTATGAGATCTGTGCCCATGTATGCAGAGCGCGTTTTAGCCATTGTTACCTTCCTGAATAAGACACGTTTCATTGCAGTTTTGAGCAGTTGTTTGAATGAGTTAGAAAAAGAATCCGAATGCAAGCGGGTCGAAAAAGCAATCTTGAAAGTTAAAAAATAGACGGACAACAAAAGCCACTTAAAATGAGGGTTTAACCTGATTTAAATCACAAAAAAATTAAAAAAGGAATATTTTTAAACAGGGTGTCTTAACTTATGTTAGGGAACGCAAAAACAAACGGTATGGAAACAATTAGTTGGCAGCCTGTACTTGAAAATGAACTGGTACTTCTGCGCCCGTTGGAATACTCCGATTATAATGAATTGTATGAAGCAGCTTCCGATCCGTTGATTTGGGAACAGCATCCGGTATACAACAGACACGAACGCGAAGAATTTAACTCCTTTTTCGGAGAATCCATGGCTTCGGGGAAAAGCTTCGTGATTATTGACAAAAAAACAAATAAAATAATCGGCAGCACGCGTTATTGCGATTATAACCCGGAGGAATCATCGATTAAAATAGGATTTACCTTCCTCGACCGTGCACATTGGGGAGGCAGTTACAATTTTGCCAAGAAACAACTGCTGATTGATTATGCATTCCAATATGTAGATACGATTTTCTTTGAAATCTCCGAAAAGAATGTTCGTTCCCAAAAGGGAAATGCCCGCTTGGGGATCGAACCAATCAGGCATTTTATGAAAGATATCAAAGGAAAAAAATACCGGTATATTACCTACAGCCTCACACCTGAATTGTGGGAGCAGGCCAAGCGAATGCGGGCTTAAGGATATTATTGACCGCAAGGACAGGGGGAAGCAAAGTCGTCAGTCATCCTTCTTCGCGCTCTTTGATTCTTGCGGTTCAATTGTTTCACAAATGAATTAGTTCAAAAACAGTACCTTTTTGTTATGTTTTTTTAAGGTTTTGTATGTAACAAACCACTGAAATTAGGCTTATATTAGAGCTACACAGACTGGAACCGTAATTTTTAATTATTGGTGAGATGGAAAAGATCAGACTTTTGGCTTTCGGTTTGTGCTCCTGCCTGTTGGGAACGAATTTACTCAGTGCACAAAGTACCGTTCCGGTTTTTTCGGAAGAACGAATGACTCCAACTACTTTGATTGTTCGATCAAGTCCCTATTCGAATTACATTACATTGGAATTACCAGGCAGTGACCAGGCTGTTTCTTTTGAAATTTACGGCATGGACGGAAAAGAAGTGTATGCAGGAAGAATCCGTGGACTCCAGTTAATTGAAGTTTCCACATGGCGTTCCGGGACATACTTCATTATTTGTGGTTTGCAGCGGGAAAAACTGATCGTGAACAAATAAGTTTCCTTTAGGAAACGAACCACAAATTTTAACTTTCTGCGGTTTGTACCTATATCATCAATCCGTAATTTTACTACATGAAAAAAATAACCTATTCCGTCCTGGACTTATCCATGATTACCAGGGACGGCAACGCAGCAACAGCAATCAAAAGAACAGTAGATTTAGCACAAAAGGCAGAAGAATTAGGATACAAACGGGTTTGGCTGGCAGAGCACCACAACATGGAATTTATAGCCAGTTCAGCGACATCTGTATTAATCGGACACGTGGCCGGGCAAACAAAGAGGATTCGCGTCGGTTCAGGTGGAATTATGCTTCCCAATCATGCGCCCCTGGCAATTGCAGAACAATTCGGAACATTGGAAACACTTTATCCCGGACGAATAGATCTGGGGCTGGGAAGAGCTCCCGGAACAGATCAGCAAACAGCTATGGCTTTGCGAAGAGGAGATTTGAATACCGCTTACCAGTTCCCAACTGATGTAACGGCACTTCAGAAGTACTTTAGCAAAGAAAACAAAACAGCTTCTGTGCGCGCATTTCCGGGGGAAGGATTAAACATTCCGCTTTGGATTTTGGGTTCCAGCACAGATAGTGCCTATTTAGCGGCAGAAATGGGATTGCCTTACGCTTTTGCGTCTCATTTTGCACCGAAACAATTTAAAATCGCATTACAGATTTACCGCAACAACTTCCAGCCGTCACAATACCTCGATAAACCGTATGTATTGGCTTGCGTGAATGGAATCGCAGCAGATACGAACGAAGAGGCAGAATTGTTATCTATGAGTCTGTATCAGCTATTTTCCGGAATTTTAACCAATGCAAGAAAACCATTGTCTCCGCCGATTCCGAACCTTTTGGACTCGTGGCCACAGGAATTATTGGATGCCGTACACGGAATGACAGCCTGTACTTTTATCGGGGACAAAGACACGCTGATTGAACAATTCAGCCGGTTTATCCGGGAGTATGAGGTGGATGAGTTAATGATCACCGGGAATATTTTCGACAATACAAAGCGCCTGCGTTCCTATGAAATCCTGTCGGAAGTTTTTAATGCGATTAAAATTTTTTAATCGAAGAAAATGTGTAGTTTCATTGGTGTAATCCTTAACCGATGAAAAGAACGAACTTCGCCATCACTTTGTTGATCCTTTCACAAGGAATTTTCCTGTCCTGCAGTTCAAATGCGAAAAAAGATACTCCGAAAGCGGATGAGCCTGTGACGCAGGTCGATTCTTCTCTCTTTCAGAAAGAAAGTGTTTACGCGGAGTTGCTGAAGAAATTCAAACCGATCTCCTTTGATACCCTGGAAGTCACATATGAATATGACACAAAAGATAAACGCTTCAAAGGACAGGAATTAACACTGAAAGAAGCAAAGATCTTTCCACTTGGCATCACAGAGAATTTTTTCGGGAAATTATCAGGTGTTTATGCCTGTTACCAATTTCCGCTTGATTCGACCTATATCGGATTAATTGCCCGGATTCCGGGAGAGTACGACGCTAATTCGGTGGGTTTATTCATTTTTGACCGTCAGAAAGATCAGCTGCTGAAAGAATACCTGCATTTGTCGGTTGATTTCGGCGATGCCGGAGATGTGTATGGGCGGACTTCCTGGTTAATTAAGTCAAAAAACAAGCAATACCAATCACTGGCTTATGATTACAGTGCGTATTATCACGAAGTAGAAGATACGAATGACCATACTGTTGATGAGTGGGAAGAATACTATTTATTCAATTGTATGTCCCCGAAATTTGATACAATTTCAAAAAACGGGACGAGGCTGAAAAAGCAGTTTAAGCGTATTTTAAAAACGGTGAATTAAGGATTTTTAGCCGGGAATGCGCTGGTAATTCGTTTGAATTGATTAAGTTCATATCCTCAAATCAAACTGACATTTTAATGGAAACAGGACCGATTAACGAACAAGCAAACTTATTACATTTAGAAGCAAGAGAAGCCGGACAAGCCGGAAACTACTCCGTGGCGATCGAAAAATTGCAGGAAGCGATGAAAATAGAACCTCTTTGGGCTTACCCGGTTTATGATCTCGCATTTACCTATTTGTTGGTCGGTGATTTTGAGAATGCTTTGAAATATTACCGCGAGACAGATACTCTCGAACCAGATGGTTTCTTTACTACAAAAACGGCAATTTATACCCTGGAAGGAGAGAAGTCGGGTTTATTTCCGGAAGGCTTGTATACTTTTTACATGCAGATCGAATGGACAGACGAGCCCGAAAAAAAGTATGACATTGCGAAACAGATCGTCGACAATGTTCCGTCTTTTGCACCGGCCTGGAAAGAAATTGCTTATCTGCAAACCGATCCGGAAGAGCGTTTGTATTCCATCGAACAGGGATTGGCAGGAGACCCGGACCGGGAGACTAAGGGAATCTTGCTTTTGAATAAAGCAATGATATTCAGTGAAAGAGGCGATAAGGAAACTGCTAAAAAATTGCTGTCGGAGATTATTGAGTCACAGGAAACGACGATTTCCAATAGTGCGATAGCGAAAGTTGCATTGAAATCGATTAAGGATAACTGATCTGAATATAACATATACCCGGGTAGATGGTGGATAATCTTGCACTTATCCCCAGGGAACCAAATGTACTGGTTCTAATGGAGCCGGTGAAATTGTTTAATAACCTGTTCATAAACTTTCCTAAAACTTTTCAAGTCACCTCCAATTTTCGCTAATTTTATGGAAACACAACGATAGCGTATGTTTGACTGGGAAGACGATAACGACAATTTTGAAAACCACCTGAACGATGATTTGGCTCGCTTTGAGTCACAATTGGAGAACAATTCGGTAGGTTTTTTTGATAGTGATCGTTTAGAAGCGATCATCGATCATTACCTGATGAATGGCAATTATTCCAAAGGAGAATTAGCTGCTGAGATCGGGATACAGCAATATCCGTTTAATACCTTATTTCAAATTCGAAGAGCTCAGGCAATGTCCGGTTTGGGAAAATTGAAAGAAGCCCTGGAATTATTGGATGTTGCTGAACAAATCGACTCTGAATCAATGGAGCTTTACCTCACAAAAGCGACTATTTTCAGTCAGTTGAGAGATAGTAAACGGGCGGTGAATTTCTTTCGTCGTGCACTTGAATTGGCCGACAGGGAGGAAAAAGACGAAATTTTCCTGGATTTGGCGACTGAATTGGAGCAATTAAAAGATTTTAAAGGTGCTGTTGAAGTTTTGGAAGAGGCCATGCGCTCAAATCCTAAAAACGAAGGGGCACTCTACGAATTGGCTTTTTGCTTTGATCAGCTGGGAAATAATGCCCGTGCAATTCAAACATACAGACGGTTTTTAGATGACAATCCATATTCATTTACGGCCTGGTATAACCTGGGAAACACTTATTCAAAAGAAGAAAAATTCAACGATGCGATTACGGCTTATGAATATTGTGTAGCAATCAACGACCGTTTTTCCCCGGCATATTTCAATATGGGAAATGCGCAACTGACCGTTGAACAATACAAAGAGTCTATTGAGTCCTTTGAGCGGTGCATTGAAATTGATGGTGACGATCCATTAACATATTGTTATCTGGGAGAAGCAAACGAGCAATTGAATAATCTGAGCCTTGCCTGGGACTTTTACCAGAAAGCATTGTCGATGTCTCCAACTTTGGCAGAAGCCTGGCTGGGATTGGGAATTGTGAAGGATCTACAGGGACAGCCAAAAGAAAGTCTTCATTACATTGAAAGAGCATTGGAGTTGGAGCCAAATATGGACGGGTATTATCACGTCTATGCAGGAGCACTTGAAAATGCAGAACTTTTGCAGGAAGCGGAAGAAGCTTATCTGGCTTGTTTAACCCTGGATCCTGGAAATGAAGACTGCTTTTTTGATTACGTCGATTTTTTGCTCGAACACCGCGTGGGAGAAGCAAGAACATTTGTTGAGAATTATATCTTAAAACACCAGTTGTTCTTCTCTGTTCTTCCGATTATATACCTGAATTGGGTTGCAGGAAACAAGGAAGGTGCTAAGTTAGTGTTAGTTGAGTCATTCAACAAAGATCCCGAAAAAACAAAAGACGTTTTTATTCGCTATCCTGAATTGGCAGATGTTCAGGAATTAGTAAATTTGACACGCTCTTAGAGCATTTAGTTTGACATGTGTCGATAGTACCCAATTTATAAAAAATGAATTTTAGTTTACCACATATTCCGGAACGTACAAAACAACCGCGTAAAAACGGGATTACAATGATGATGGACAAAGGCTTAAGTTTGAATGAAGTCGAAAACTTTATTCAGGCAAACGGTCACTTAACAGATATTGTAAAGTTTGGTTTTGGAACCGCATTTGTTACAAATGACCTGGAAGAAAAGCTCAAATTGTATCGTTCTGCAGGCTTGAGACCCTATTTCGGGGGAACACTTTTTGAAGCCTTTCATGCACGCGGACGTTTTGAAGACTACTTACGCTTATTGGACAAGTACGATTTGGATTTGGCAGAAATTTCGGATGGATCGATTATTATCAATCACAATGAAAAGCTGGAGTTGATTCAGCGTTTGGCAAAAACAAGAACGGTGCTTTCCGAAGTAGGATCGAAGGATTCGGGAATTTTGATCAGTCCGGGGAGGTGGATTAAAATGATGAGCTCCGAATTGGAAGCCGGATCTTGGAAAGTTATTGCCGAAGGTCGTGAAGCAGGAAATGTGGGTGTTTTTCGTCCGAACGGAACAGCACATACCATGTTGATCAATAAGATCATTTCAAAAGTGAAACCGGAAGATATTCTGTGGGAAGCACCTCAAAAAAACCAGCAGGTTTGGTTCATTAAGTTATTCGGAGCAAATGTCAATCTCGGAAATATCGCACCGAATGAGGTAATCCCTTTGGAATGCCTGCGTTTGGGATTAAGAGGAGACACTTTCTTTGAGTTCCTTCCCGAAGATTATGCACAACGATTGAAACAAGTAGATTCGGACGAACCTGAAGAGGAAGAAGAAGCATAATGTTTCAGGCCAAAGTAGTATTGAATGGACATGCCGGACCGATCTATTCGGCTTCCTGGGATGGAAAATGGCTATATACTTCTTCAGGCGATAAATATGTTACACGCTGGGACCTGGAAAACGGTCTGCAGGACTCCTCCTTTACGGTAAAACTAGAACATGCGGCATATACTTTGAAAGCCGGAAATCGATTTTGTTTTATCGGATGTACGGACGGAACATTATTGGGAATCGATACCGAAAGCAAACAAATTCTTTGGGAACACAATTTCTTTGGAAATGCCTGGTTTTCATTGCAGATCGATACTGAACGCAACTGGCTTCTTGCAGGTGATTCCGAAGGGAATTTAGCGGTGCTGGAATTGCAAACCGGAAAAAGGGTGTTACACCTCCCCTTGGCTGCGGGAAAGATCAGAGCGATCACGATATCGGGAGATCGTTGTTTTGTCAGTACCCAATTGATCGGTGTCCTGGTTTTTTCCTGCGAAAACTGGAATGAACTGGCATCTTGGGAGCCAAATGAATTGGGAAGCAATGTACTTCTTATCAACCTTTCGAAGAATGAGATCATTACCGGTGGAAAAGATGCCCACCTTGTGATCAGTAATTCAAGGTATGAAGTACTGAAACGCATTCCAGCTCATTATCAGACCATTTACGGACTGATCCGGATGGGGGATCAATTCATAACCGCTTCTTTGGACAAAACGATCAAAGTGTGGAATTCTGATTTTTCAAAAGTGGAACAACGTATAGAGTTCAAACATGGTGGACACAATCGTTCCGTCAATGGAATAGTGCGGATTGATGAATGCACATTCGCAAGTTACGGGGATGATAAAAAAATAATTGTTTGGAAAAAAGACCCGTTAATTTCATGGTCCGATAATTGATTCTGAGAAAGTTATTTTGTATCTTAGTATCATTATGGACAATGACTTTAATTCTCTTTATCCGCCAAAACCTTTTTTGGAAAAGGAGCCTGCCAGGCCAGGTCATATTGCCGTAACCGTATTTTCTTTAATGCTTTTTATTCTAAGCTTCCTGGTGTTTTTTGACAATCAGTTTGTCTTTTTAATAGAGTTGGTTGCAGTATTAATTCTTCACGAAGGAGGGCATTATTTATTCATGAAAATTTATGGATATGAAAATGTCCGGATGTTGTTCCTACCGTTGATGGGAGCTTTTGTTCACGGACATAAAGAATCGTATCGTCAAAGGGAAAGTCTGATGGTCGTACTTGCGGGACCGCTTCCGGGAATAATTGTAGGTATTGCGCTTTGGTTGCTCGGTTTTCAATATGAAATTCACTGGATGGTTGAATCCGCCATGATCCTTTTTGCTGTGAATATTTTAAACCTGCTTCCGATTCTTCCGCTGGATGGGGGACGGATGCTCAGTATTTTATTCTTCGAACGGATCGAATTATTCCAGGTGATTTTTTCCTTCATTTCCTCTCTGGCTTTAATTGCGATTGGTTATTTCTTCGAATTCTATATCATCCTGGTATTCGGGTTTTTAATGGGGTTCCAGGTAAGGAGCTTACACCGGCGTTACCTGATTCATAAAGGACTAAAAGAAGACGATGTGAATTTCAATTCGACCTACGACAATCTTTCCGATCGTTCATATCATTTTGTAAAAAACCATGTATTGGAAAATACACCAGGTCTTCGCCGCTTTGTAGAGAATATGGAAGGGGAAGAGACAAAAACGGTTGTTGCCAATGAAGTAAAGAACATGTTGGTTCCGCCAATGGTCCAGGATGTCAATGATTTCATGAAAGTAATCGTAATCATTGCCTGGATTTTGGCTATTTTTGGACCCATTTACCTGATGTGGAGTCAGGGAGTTTTTAAGGGAGTATATGTTTAAGATCGGGCAGAAAGTTTCTTTTTTATATGAAAAGGGGGACGGGATTATTTTGAGTTTGGAAAAGAACCGGGCACAGGTTACCGATGATTCCGGGTTTGATCGGTGGTTTCCATTGAATGAGTTGGTTTTTATTCATTCTGAAAAATATGCAGACGATGAAATAACGATTTCCAAAGAAGATTTGGAGCCAGAAACTACCTTTAGAGTAATTGAGGAACGAACAGGAGTGAAAAAGCCCAGGACCATTTGGGAAATTGACCTGCACATCGAAGAAATCCTCGAATCTACTCAAGGTATGTCCAATACCGAAATACTGCTTAAACAAATGGCAGAGTTCCGTGCGACATTCAAAAAAGCAAAAAACCAATCGGTCCACAAATTAGTAGTGATCCACGGAGTAGGAGAAGGGGTGCTCAAAAACGAGATCCGCACATATTTGGCGCAGCAGGACCAAATAGAAGTGTATGATGCTGATTTTCATGAATATGGAAAAGGAGCAACTGCGATTGAGTTTCATCCGAATTGGTAAAATGAGCGAGAAATTAATTGATGATTTTCATTCAATAAAAAAAGTCAAGCCATCCAATCGATTAGTGAAGGTAATAATGATTGTTTCAACACTTTTGTTCTTGATTATCAGTTTACTGTACTGCTTTCAAATTCATGCCATAATTGGAAAGTATTATGAGTTTAGACATAAATTGGTAGCAGTTATTCGAACTCATTCGTTAATTAATGCGGTAACAATTTCACTTATTCCCTATATGGCTTATCACGTTTGGACGAAAAAAACAAGTTTTGTGAAGGTTAGAAGTTATTTATTGTTACTTCTTTCTGAAGTGATTTTGTTTGTGTTTTTTCTTGTTTTAGGACTTGAATTGATTCTGCAAACGGGGGTGGATTATTCAAATTCGAATCCTTTGTTGCCATCATATATGCTTGTCCCAAGGTTTCCATATAGTTTTATTTCGATCTTTTTTTTCGCAGCACTATTGAGTTTTCTATCCTTAAAACTAATATTCAGAAAGAAAAGTAAATAGATTTACCGATTTTCTGTCCCCTTTTTAATCACACAAACAATACGTTGAATCTTCCGTTCCGAATTTGAATTCGCCCTGGTGTTCCCAGAAAATGTATTTCCCGTCTTTGGACGCGTATTTCACGCCGCTTGCAGCACGAACCTGTTTCATATCGTACGCTCCGTTTAGTTTGGGACTTTTTACTTTAACAGTGATTTTGTCGGTGCTATCAGTGCCGGAAATCGTAATACTTTCTGTAAAAACGACTTTAAAATCCTTGTCACAATCGAATTCCAGGTGACGGTTCTTTTTCATCACGCTGTTTCCTGCGCAGCCTCCCAGAACAAGGATTAGGATAATTCCTGAAGTTAAAAGGTTCATCATGATCGGATTTTTAACCAAGTTACAAAAATCCATTCAATTCTTTTACCATCACAAAATCATCCATCACATATCCGTTACCGATATCAAGAACTTCTTCGCGATCAGTAAGAAAACCGTTTTTTTGATAAAACCCGACTGCTGTATTCCGTTTATTAACATTGAGGTGAAGTTTTGTGCAGCCGCATTTCCGGGCTTCTTTTGCCACGTGATCAACCAGGGTTTTACCAATTCCGGAACCTTGCGTTTCGGGAAGAATATATAGTTTATGAATACGTGTAATCCCGGTTTCAGGATAGTTGTGTTCAATTCCGCAAAATCCAAGGACTTTCCCGTTTTCTTCGGCGAGCCAGAAAGCCTGGGATGGATCGTTGATTGCTGCTTCAATCTTTTCCGGATTATACATGAGATCAAGCATATATCGGATTTGTCCCGGAGAAATAACATGCTTGTAAGAAACGGGCCAGGTTTTTTCAGCAACTTCCCATATGGAAGGAACGTCTTTTTTTTCGGCTAAGCGAATGTGAATCATATTAGAGATCTTTTCCGAAAGAATACATATCGTTGTGATTGAATTCGATCTTGTCTTTTACGTTTTTAATAGTTTTGATCAGCCCGAAAATAAACTCGTCCGTATGAAGGTTGAGCCATTTAAAACTGGCTTCTTCACCGTCCACTGCCATCGCAGCATGGTACAGGAATTCGAAACCATGTACCTGAAGCCAATGTTGTGCACTTTCATTTCCCTCAGCAGCATTCACGAATGCCATGAGATGCGGATACCCGTTTGCCAGCAGCCAATCCCGTGCTTCCTGCTTCAGGTTAATGGCCTGGTTCAAAAAAAAGATTTCTTCATAACCGTTATCGTACAGGAATTTTTCCAAGTCTTTGTGACCCTCCAGAGCTTTGATCCAGGCAAGGATAATCTTTGTCGGATAATTGAACTCCGCAAAATCAATGTTTGCTTTTTTCACTTCCACCTTTTTCTTTTCTTCCAAAGGCTCTTTTCCAAATATGCGCTTAAACCAATTCATATTACGAGAAGAATAAATAGGCAATTAAAACTGCTGCTATTGCCCCGACCAAATCGCAAAATAATCCTGCCGTAGCCGCATAGCGTGTTTTTTTGATTCCTACTGACCCAAAATATACGGATAAAACATAGAATGTGGTCTCCGTACTTCCCTGGAAAGTGGCAGATAAGTTACTGACGAATGAATCGGGACCGAACTGGTGCATATTTTCTACCATTAATCCTCTTGCTCCCGAGCCTGAGAATGGTTTCATCAATATTACTGGAAGTGCATCGATGAATTCAGTTGATTTTACTCCCATTTCAATTACCAGCCACTTGATAGCATTCATCAGGTCGGAAAGTGCCCCGCATGACTTGAATAAACTAATAGCGCACAGCATGGCAACAAGAAAGGGAAGGATATTCAGAGCAACCTGGAAACCGCCTTTTGCACCTTCTACAAAGGACTCGAATGCTGCGATCTTGCTTTTTATTGCCATGACAATGAAGAAGGTTATGAAAGCGAACATGATGGTATTGCTCAATATCCTGGAAATGAAGTTAACCTGATCGGGATGTGTATTCAAGTACCACAACAGCAATACGATGAGTGAAGTTAGTCCGCCTATATAGGCCAGGACGGTTGTGTTCAGTATATTGATTTTCTGTCTGATGGCAACAAAAAGCAATCCTCCCAATGTTGCAAAATAAGTTGTCAGTAAAATGGGAATAAAAATGGATGTAGGATTGTGAGAGCCTGCTCCTGCACGGGCAGCAATGATAGAAACAGGAATAATCGTCAGTCCCGAAGCATTCAGAACCAAAAACATGATCTGTGCGTTCGATGCTTTGTCCTTTTCGGGATTAATATCCTGCAGTTGTTGCATGGCTCTCAATCCGGCCGGAGTAGCAGCATTGTCTAATCCGAGCATATTTGCAGAAAAGTTGAGCATAATACTTCCCATTGCCGGATGATTCTTAGGAATTTCCGGGAAAAGTTTGGAAAAAAGTGGATTAACAAGCTTTGACATCACACTTACAGCACCACTGTCTTCCCCGATTTTCATGATTCCCATCCAAAGGCAAAGAATTCCGGTCATTCCAAGGATCAATTCAAATGCGGCCTTAGCGGCATTGAATAAATCATCCATCATGTGTTTCAGGATCCAGGTGTCATGCCAGAAAATGAGTTTCGAGAAACCCATGATGATCGCAATTACGAACATTCCAATCCAAACTCTGTTCAATACCATAAATCAAAAATCGGAAATTATTGCACGCTTATTTCGAATGCGTTTCACAAATATGAACAAAGTTTTCAAGAATAACAGCGCCGTGATTGCCGGAAACTTCCGGGTGAAACTGAACTCCGTAGAGTGGAAGCGTGTGGTGCATCATTCCTTCATTGACCGTAGCATCAGAAACGGCTACATGGATAAAATCTTTCGGGATGCTGATTGCTTCACAATGATCTTCCATTAATTCGATCTCAACTGGAAGTTTATCAAACAGCGGACATGCTGCAATAACTTCAATGATCTGCCAATCACGGTCTTCTCGCTGCCTGTTTGAAAGTGCACCGAAAGTTAATCCCAGCATCTGGTGTCCGAAGCAAATTCCTAAAACCGGCAGCGTTTCTGTTTTCAGCCATTCAAATTGTTTCAGATAGGGTTCTGTATCGACTTCAGTAATCAGGATCGGAGCACCCGAAATCACAAAACCAAGTGCATCGGAATGTTGTTCTCTTTGGAATTCAAAAAGAGGAATAACCCGTGTATCCATAAATTCATAAACAATGGATTCAATGAGTGATGTTTTTGAACTTCCGCAATCAATAATGACAATCATAAGTAGATCTGCCCAACTCCCTGGCGTATAATTTCCGTATTTCCATTGGTGCAGTCCACAATAGTGGATGCATCCAGTTTTCCCGGTCCGCCATCTATAATCATGGCCACCTGATCATCGTATCGTTCGTAAATCGAAGCAGGATCCACAAAGTAATCCAGGATCTCATCCTCTGAATCGTGAAGAGAAGTAACGGCCATTGGATTTCCCAGTCGTTCCACAATAGCTTGAACAATTTTATTATCGGGAATACGGATCCCAATTTCCTTTTTGCTGGAATCAAATAATTTGGAAACTTCATTAGTAGCGTCCAAAATAAAGGTGTAAGGTCCCGGCAAATAATGTTTCAATAAACGAAAGGTATTTCGGTCCAGCTGTTTCACATATTCCGACACCTGGCTCAGATCCGAACAGATAATGGAAAAATGTGCCTTTGAAAGCTTCACATCTTTCCACCTTGCAAGCTCTGCCAAGCCTTTTTTATTCATTACATCACAGGCAACGGCATATACGGCATCTGTAGGAATGATAACGATTCCTCCTTTCTTTAATTCGTCGACCACTTGTTGAATGAGCCGGTTGTCAATATTGTCCGGATTAATTTCTATGAACATCTTGAATGATTTACCTGTATAAATTTACTTAAATTCAGTGAAAAGGCTTTATAAAAATCCCACATCCCGTTTTTGGAACACCATTTGCAATTCGGAATTCAATGCGATGAATGCAAAATACAAAACAGGTTCGTCTTTTCAACGGCTGAATTTTAAATTTTTCATTTTGAATTAACCGGTATCTTTGTAAAAAAGTAAAAAAATGAAATACCTGCTTCTTATTTTAGTGTCTGCGTTGAGTTTAAGTACCTATTCTCAATTGGATCGAAAAGCGATATACGCTGCACTTGCGAGTGAGTCGAAAGAAACCGTTCAAAAACAGTTGGATGGGATCCAAAACATGAAGGAAACCCCGGAAGTGAAAGCATTCAAAGGAGCTTTACAAATGAAAGCTGCCCAGTTCCAAAAAACGGCGAAGGAGAAGCTGAATTTGTTTAACATGGGAAAGAAAGCATTGGAATCGGAGATCAAATCGAATGACGGGAATGTAGAATACCGTTTTTTGCGGTTGCTGATCCAGGAAAATGCACCGAAACAACTGAAATACGACGGGAATATTGAAGAAGATGCCTTAAGTATCGTTTCCGGTTACAGTAAATTAAAGGAATCTACCAAAGCAGCAATTGAATCGTATGCAAAGAAATCTGCTTCATTGAAAAACCTATTATAATAAACACGTAGGGTTGCGATTAATCGCTATCCTACGTATGTTTGCATAAATTTCAATTATTGTACGTCTGCTTTCACCTTTACCACGGTAATCCGCGGATCTGTATTTGCAGTGATCGTAATGGTTTTTTCGCTTACACCTTTCCCGTTCGGTTTAAACCCGACTTCAATCTTATCGGATTTCCCGGGAGCAATCGGTCCTTCCGGCTTACTCGGAGTGGTACATCCGCAGCTGGCTTTTACATCTGAAAGGACCAATGGTTTGTCTCCTGTATTCGTTACTGTAAATGAACAATGATTTTCTACCCCATCAACCACTTTCCCGAAATCGTGGATTTCTTTGTCAATCGTCATAGATGTGGTGGAAGCTGCTTCGATCCGTTGCTGCTCTTTTAATTCCTTTAAAGCTTGTTCGTTTGCTTTGACCGTTTCAGGATCGTCCGCGACCTCCATTACCAATTCTGCTGATTTGTCTACTTTTTCTGTGTCCGAACAAGCGCTTAATGCTCCGCCTAAGATTAAAAGGCCGATAAAGAAACTCTTTTTTTTCATGTTAGTTTAATGCCAGTTTTTGTTTGTCGTATTCATTTGATTCCAGCAATTGAATTGCTTTTTGAAGAATTTCATTTTTTTTATTGTAGATCATGTAAAAGGCTTCAATCCCATATAAATCATTGGCAATCGTTGCTTTCAATCTCAATTCCATAATGTCTTTACTGATCTTGTATTGATCTTCGTTAAACTCAAAATCTTTGTTTTCTTTTTTTACGTACGCAAAGAATTCATCCATCAATTGTTTATCGACCTTAAAATTAGCAATGAACTGGTCTACCGTTTCATATTTTTTGTGCAAATCATCTCTGTTTTTATCCACGTAAGTCAATGGAAAACTTGTGAATGCACCATTTTGAATGGTATTACGATACAGATCTGTGATTTCGGAAGTATCAATCGGAACAAAGAAGTCCGGCATAATACCACCTCCGCCGTACACCGCTCTTTTGGTAACACGTGTTTCAAATTTTAATGAATCGGGAAGTTTGATGCTATCGAGATGAGAAAATTCGCCATGCATGAACCGACGCATGTATTCGTTTTTATAATCATCAATGTTTTCGTACGAACGCTGAATAAAACGTCCGGAAGGAGTGAAGTAACGGGCAATAGTCAGACGCATCTGGGAACCATCCGAAAGATCAATGGGTCTTTGAACCAATCCTTTTCCATAACTTCTTCTTCCCACAATTAAACCGCGATCCCAATCCTGGATAGCTCCGGAAAGGATTTCGGAAGCAGAGGCCGAGTTGTCATCGATTAAAACGATTACTTTTCCCTTTTCCCAGGAACCGCTCCTTCCTGCATTTAAATCCTGTCGGGGCTGAGCACGCCCTTCGGAATAAACGATTAGCTTATTGTCGGATAAAAATTCGTCAGCGATCAATTGAGCGGCGTACAGTAAACCGCCTCCATTTCCCTGCAAATCAAGGATCAGACTCTCCATTCCGCGTGCTTTCAGTTTGTCCAGTCCCTTTTTGATTTCATCATGAGAACTGCGTGAGAACGAGGTGAGTTTTAAATAACCGATCTTCGGGCTTACCATGTAAGCACAATCGACAGAATTTACAGGGACTTTATCTCTTGTAATGATATAATTGATCAGTTTCTTCTGTGCTTTTCGCATAATGTCAACGCGCACTTTCGTTCCGGCTTCACCCAGCAGTTTCTCGCGTACCTGGTTGTTCTTTAACCCGATACCTGCGACACTTTGTCCGTCGATGGCAACGATCTTATCACCTGCACGGATTCCCAGTTTTTCAGATGGGCCGCCGACAATGGTTTCGACGACCATGAGCGTGTCTTTCAGGATCTGGAAGCGAACCCCGATTCCAACAAAACTTCCGTCGATTGCCACATTGGCTGCATCCACTTCATCTTTGGGAATATACACCGTGTGCGGATCCAATTTCTCGAGCATAGCTACTATTGCTGCATCCATCAACTCTTTATCGTTTACCGGATCAACATACAATTTATCTACATATGTGAAAATTTCATCTAAGCGCTGACCATTTGAAGGAGATTTCGGTTCAGTCGGAACTTTTTGAGCGAAAGATATAAAGGAGTTGATACTTAATCCAAGGATCAACAAAACACCACCGTATTTCATACAATTTTCTTAAGGATACTAATATAATGATAAAACGTTCAATCAACTTGTCTGATACAGTCGAAGTTCGTGAATCGTGTTAAAAAAAGATAATTTGAATCCGGAGTTACCAACAATCCGATGTTGGTCTTTTATTCAGCCAATAAAGCAGTGCTTTTTGTAATTTTAAAACGTATAGTTCTGATATGAAACAGTTGAAAGCAATCTTATTGACCGCCCTCGTCTTAGGTTCATTTACTTCTTTCGGGCAAGTAAAAGCTTTGGATAAGCTGGAAGTCTTATATGATCAGGGGCATTATAAAATGGTTTTGCGCAAAGCAAATCGCTTGTTGGACCAGCCTGATTACGACTATTCATTTAAGCCTGAATTCTACAAAAGCCTGGCACTCTTTCAATTAGCGGATAAAGGATTGTGGGCAGAATTTCATCCGAAAGCCTTACAGGAAGCCAGGGAGTTGTTCAGCCAGGTTTTGGCTTCTCCGGATGGGATCAAAGTATTTAATACGCATTTGAATCACGTTTCTCAATTGAAGCGGGATTTGGTACAAAAGGCTTTGGCTTATAAATCGGAAGGGCAACAGGCCAAGTACGACGAGATCCAGCAAATCCTATTCGGATTATTTGACCGCATCCCTGATCTGGATATTCCGGGAGAAATTCATTCACCGACTGTGGATGCACCGGAAATCAAAGAAACTGCAGCAACTACCGAAGAACGGGAGAAAATTGTGAAATACGCAAAGAAATACATCGGTGTTCCTTACAAATGGGCAGGAGCAGATGCAAATGGATTTGATTGTAGTGGTTTTACCTGCTATGTTATGAAAGAATTCAAAGTAACATTGGACAGAAGGGCAGAAGATCAGTATAATTCATCTGCAAAAGTGAAGCAGAAAAACGCACAAAAAGGCGATTTGGTGTTTTTCAATAACGGTTCGGGAATTTCTCATGTGGGAATTATTGTCTCCGCTAAAGGAGAACCGCTAACAATGATTCATGCAAGTTCCAGCAAAGGAGTGATCATTACAAATATTGAAGATTCCGAATACTGGTTAAAACGATTGTATGCAATCGGGACGTATGTGAAAGGAGAATAGAGTTCTTCTTTTGCCACCCTCCTTTATCCTCCCTCAAGGGAGGAGCTGATTTGGGTTTCCCTCCTTGAGAAGGGATTAAGGGAGGTGGCTCCCAAGTGTTAATTGTTTAGCTGCTCTCTCTTAGGGTTGAACAAAAAGATATTCATCAATACGATCAACCCGGAAATAATGGCACTGATAAAGCCTATGTTCATTAAGTACGGTGATTTGTCGATAAACAGGAACGCAAATAAACTGATCACTAGCAAAACCAGCAGCAGCCATTTGGAAAACAAGCGTTTTTGAATAAACCGATTATTGAGATCAAGTAAATATACATGTGTTGCAGCAAGTAAGAACAGCATGTTGAATTTCCAGATTTGGTTGATTTCCACAAGAGAGAATAAAAAGGATGTCAGAAACAATACCTGGACAGTCAGTAAGGAGATATTGATCAGGCGAAAGGTTTTCGAGCTGATTCTGCTGACGGTCAAAAACTGAAAGAACAGAAACAGGCAACTGATAAAGAATGGAAGTACTTTTGTCAATTTCCAGGAGAATTCACTCCATCCCAGGAGAAGTAAGATCATGAGTGCCAGAAACACCCATGCCAACAATGCGGGCCATTTAGCTCTCATGCGAATGTTTTATATATTTTACGGCAAATACACAGACATCATCTACCTGATCCACATCGTGTTTCCAAGCATCAAATGTTCGCTGTATTTCTTTGTATTGTTCATTCATGTCCATTTGATAAATTGTAGCCAGTAATGCTTTAAATGGTCTGGATTTGAACTTTTTCAAACGGTCGCCACCAAATTGGTCTACATATCCATCGGTGTACAGGTATACGCAATCTCCGTGTTCCAACTGGAATTCCTCAACAGTAAACGGTTTTGCATCGATAAATTGGCCGATCGGCTGTTTATTTGGTTTTAATTCAATGATCTCCCCGTTGCGAATGATGACACATTCGTTATTGGCTCCGGAGAATTTTAAGAGTCCTGTTTCCTGATCAATCGAACACAGCGCAATGTCCATTCCGTCTTTTACATCGGATTGACCCTCCGCACGGAATGCATCGATAACAATTTCGCGGAGTTTGTTCAGGATGTCATTCGGCTCTGTGAGCTTAAATTCATTGATCGCACGAAGTAATCCGTTGTTACCAACAATACTTACCAGTGCACCCGGAACTCCGTGTCCGGTACAATCCACTGCAGAGAAAATGACTTTACCCTGAACTTCTCTTGCCCAGTAAAAATCTCCTGATACAATGTCTTTCGGGCGATAAAACACAAAATGTTGTCTGAACAATTCATTCAGTCGGGAAGTAGTTGGAAGAATTGTCGATTGAATGCGCTTTGCATAATGGATACTGTCCAGGATATCCATTGTTTTCGTCGTAATTTCCTCTTTCTGGATCTCTAACTGATGGTTTTGTTCAGCAATCTCTTTTGTCCGTTCCTGGACGATCAATTCCAGTTTTTGATTTTGGCTTTTCACCCGTTGAAGCGACAGTTGCACAACCGCATAAATGAGGAATATCAAAACGATGACATAGAAAATGTATGCCCAAACAGTTCTGTACCAGGGAGGAAAGACGATTACTTCGTAAGTTAAGACTTCGCTTTCGATTCCATAAGCTGATTTTGCTTTTACTTTAAATGTATAAGTTCCTTCCGGAATCTTTTCGAAATTGGCAAAGTTGAGCGGAGACCATTGCGACCATTGATCGCTGAATCCTTCGAGTTTATAGCTGAAAGTTGTCGGGCCAAGGCAGGAGAACGAATTGGCGTGAAAAATGAGCTTAAAGGAATTTTGAGAATAGTTTAAACCTTCTGGCTTTTTACTTTTTGATACGTCGTAAAGGAAGTTTTTTCCGTTGACTTCAAAGCGATCGATTTGAACTTTGAAAGGGTTGCGATTTTTGCGGATCGCATCGAGGTTCAAAATAAACAGGCCGTCGTTTGCCCCGATCCACACTTCATTTGCCAACGGATTCTTTTCAACGGCGAAGACCAATCCCGCATTCTTTAAACCCGTAAGCGGCCAGGCTGTCCATTCCCATTCGGAACCGCGTTTTTCAAACCAGCCAAAAATATTCTCAAATTTCCCGTCTTTTTTATCCTGGTATATAACGACCCACAGTTGTTCGTTGTTCACGTTGATAATCCGGTGAATGGTGTTCTTGTAATTTTTTGTTTTAAACACTTTTGCCGGTTCGAAGGGATCTATTTTACCGGTTTTCTCGTTGTAAACAAACATGCCATTGGCTGTCCCGACAAAAATCTGACCTTTGAATTCCTCCACGTAGAAATTGTTGTTTTGATCTTCTTTGCTCAGGCTTGGAATCGTTACGGTTTTGAATTTTTTTGTAGCCAAATTATAGATTCCGACTCCTTTTGAACGGATACTGAAGAAAACGTTGTTGTGCAGGTAGGCGAGGCTAACGGTTTCTCCTCCGGCATCTCCGACCAGTTCTTCGTATTCCCATTTTCCGTTTGGCAACAGGTTTAATTTTGCCAATCCTCCTTCCAGTGTGAGGTAAATGGAATTGGGATCTTTCGGATTTTTTTCAAACGCAATGGCATATTGATACGATGCCGAAACATGTTTGGTAGTAGTAGTATTCAGATCAAATACTCCATTGTACCCGATGACCATGGATTTGTTTCCTGTCCGGGTTTTGATCGTCTCAATATCAAAAATAATTTCATTCAATGAACCGAAAGGAAGGAGTTTGGTCCCGGATTCGTTTCTTTGAGGAGAGATGATCCCGTTGTGGGTTCCGATCAGTGGAATTCCGGAGTTAAAATCAATGGTTTCAATCTGTGAGGTGACTCCTTCGTTCTTGTGAAAATAGGAGAGGGGTGAGCCGGTTTCAATAAACTGAATTCCATTTCCCAAACACAGCCACAAGTTAAAGTCATTATCGAAAAAAGACTGATTGATCGTCAGGTTTGCCAGGTCGTCTTCCAGGTTATATTCCCGAATGATCTTGCCTGACAGATCTCCGATTACCAACCCGTCGTTTTCAGTACTGACCAACAAGTAGTTTCCCGCTTTCGTAACAGTATTTACAAAGTATTTGCTCAGACAAGGGAATTTTGATCGGGGAACAGAATCCCAGTGTTGTGAATTAGCACCTGTGCTGCTGACACTGAAGACTTTACTTCGGGCATCAACAATGTACCATACGTTGTCAATTTGAAAACTTCCCCGGATATTTTTGATGTGAACAGAAAGCGGAAGTTTAAGTTCTTTCAGTTTTGAATTCACCACGTCATAATAGAGGTAGTTTTCTTTCCGGGATTTGAATTCTGCTTTTGATTGAAATGTCAGTAATACACCATTGAGTACACGACAGGATGTTTTACATTCCAATTCCTGGAAAGCAACAGGAAGCTGTAATGCAGCAGCTTTTCCGTTTTTGAACACATACAATCCTTTTTCAGCAACGAAAAGAATGGAATTATCTCCCAATTCAAAGATGTTCCAAACCTGCCCGATATTGTTTTTTAGTCCGCCGTAAAAAACAGGATAATAGACTAATTCACCTTTACTTGAGTAATCCAGGTATCCGAAATTATTATCCCGTCCAACATACACGCGGTCGTCGGAAGCCAGGTATAACTTGGAAACATAGGTTTCGGTGCAACTTTCCTGGATGTTTTTTTGAGTTTTTTCAGAATCTGTTTTGATCTTGGACCATTCGATACCGTTGAAGGACAAGATATCCTGCCTGTTTCCGAAGAGAACATTTCCGTTGGCGGACTGTAAACCTGTCCAGATCTGGCCCGCGCTACCGTAGTCATTGATGGAAAAATGTTTGGTATTAATTCTTCCCTGCAGGGTAATGTTCTGAGCAGAGGAAAGCACCGCAAAATGAACAGTAAATAGAATTAATATAAGTAGCCCTTTGTTTTTCAACATTTCTTTCCGTTATACGACACGAATATATAAATAAAAAAACACCTGAAGCCTATTTTTCTTCAGGTGTTTCCTTCCCTGTTTAAAGGGAAATATCAGTAGTTTAACTTTCTGCTTTTTTCCGCAGCACAAACCAGATTCCAAAGGGCTCTTGCGCCCACGTTCGCGTCCCAATCACCAGTGTTTCCGGGAGAAACTTCATTGAGGTCGAACCCAATGATTTTTCTGCCTGATTCAACCAATTGGAAGAACAGGTAATTAACTTGTTCCAGTTCAAATCCGCCGACTACCGGGGTTCCTGTATTCGGGCAAAGGGAAGGGAGTAGTCCGTCGATATCAAATGAAATATACACGCGATCGGGTAATTCATTCAGGATCATGGAAACCTGTTCTTTCCAGGTCTGACCTTCAAACTGACCTTTCTTCAAATCCCAGTCGTAGAATGTTTTTACACGTGGGTCCGAATCGGAAAGAAGTACTTCCGAGTGCGCAATATCACGAATTCCTACCTGTACCAATTTCTGCAGGTTATTACATGATTGCAGCACATTATACATGATACTTGCGTGTGATTGCTGAAATCCCTCGTAAGCTTCTCTTAAATCTGCATGTGCATCAATCTGAAGAATTCCAAAAGGTTGCCCCAAATCATTTAAAGCTTCCATTAAACCTAAAGGTGTACTGTGTTCTCCTCCGAGCACGGCCACGATTTTATTTTCAGCAAGCAATTTGGTCGCCCGTTCTTTTAAATTCGTTCGCAAAAGATCTGAGGTTGCATTGACTTTTTCAAGTACTTCGTGGAACGGACTGTTTTCCTCCAGTTCGCCACCTTCTTCCAGGAAACCAATGTACTGAACCGTGTCGATACACATCTGATCATTGATTTGCTTCATTTCGGAAGAAATCGGAGTCATGAATACTTGCGTATTCCAGGCTTCCGGTAACTGCGGATGATAAAAATCCAGTTGGGTGCTTGCATCCAGGATTGCTTTCGGTCCGTCACTGGTTCCTTTTCCGTAGGACGCTGTTGCGTCCCATGGAACCGGAATGATTACAATGTCTGCCTGTTGTTCCTCTACGGGAAAGCCAAAAATGTTCCCGTTTGCAATTCCTACTCCGTTTGGATCAAATTTCTTTGACTTATCCATTAATCAGGCTTTTCACGAAATTAGGTAAAGCAAAACTTGCTTTGTGAATATCGGAATTGTAGTATTTCAATCCTTTCGCATTCACAAAGTTCTCTATTTCAGCTTCGTTTGTAATGGCTTTGGGTTGTGCACTTCCCTTTAACCCGTATTGGAAACTCCACATTCCTGTTGGATACGTCGGAACAAAAAATAAGGAAACCGGTGCATTTTCTTTCCCGAAAATGTGTTGCAGCGTAATATTCAATTCAGTAAATGCCTGTTCGTTAAATTTCGGTGATTCACCCTGAGCGACCAGGATTCCACCCGGTTTCAAAATACGGTGACAATTTCTGTAGAATTCTACCGAGAACAATCCTTCAGCAGGTCCGACCGGATCAGATCCATCAACGATTACCAAATCAAAGGATTCATTGGCAGCTTCTTTCGCAAAAGCAATTCCGTCGCCTACGATCAGGTTCAATTTCGGATGATCAAAGGAAGCTGCAATCGAAGGTAAATGCTCTTTACATGCTTTAATGACTTCTCCGTCGATCTCTACCATCGTCACTTTCTCAACACCTTCGTGGCGAAGGAATTCACGAACAGTTCCTCCGTCACCACCACCGATCACCAGGATGTTTTTTGCATTTCCGTGGGTAAACATAGCAGGGTGGGAGATCATTTCATGGTAATGGAATTCATCTTTTTCCGTAGTCATGAACATGTCATCCAAAGTCAGCAGCTTGCCGTATTTCGGAGATTCCAGGATGCGTACACGCTGGAACGGGGATTGCACATCGAAGAATACTTCTCCTGTGTAGCGCAAAGACAAGGCCTGGTTGTCATCTTTATCGGTAAACCATACATTGCGTGTATACATTTCCGGGTTGGACCACTCACTTGCTTTCTGACGCATCGAAGAAATATCAAAGTCATTTCTTGTTAATAACTGAACTGCTCCACGCTTCATTTCCAAAGCAGAATAGTTCTTGGCACCAAAACACTCCTTCAGGTAATCAAATGAAATCCAGGCATCCATTTCCCCGCAAGTGAACAGATCCACAGCAGCATAACCGTATTCCGGCCATGTATGAATTGCCAAATGGCTTTCTTGAATTACCACTACACCGGAAACTCCGTAGGGAGAAAAATGGTGGAATGTAGAATTAATCACAGTTGCACCTGCTTTCAATGCCGCGTCGACCATGTCGCGTTCGATAGAAGATACATCATTCATAATGTGCGGATCGCACCCCATAAACTCAACAAGAATATGGTTCCCCAATGCATTACTCATTAGCTATTCAGTATAAATTATAAAAACGAGCGCAAAGTTACTGGTTTTAGATGGTTTAGAAGGGAAATAATTGAAAAAATAACGCAGAGTTAATTACGAATGAGGTATTAAGTAGTTCAGAGAAGGGCTGTTTGTTGGCTTTCAAGGGATCGAACAAGCTATTTGATAAGTCGATGCAGATTCCACATCCATCGGGCAATCGCTTTCATGGTTTCTTCGGGTTTTTCCAGGTGTGGATGATGTCCGCAATTCGGGATCATGATTCCTTTGCGTTTTTCATGACCAGAAACAATGGAATTGACCTGTTCTTCTGTGCCGTATTGATCATTGGTTCCCTGCAGAGCTAAAACAGGAGTTCGGAAATCCTGAATTGTGCTTCGAATATCCCAGTTCTTAAATTCCGGATTGAGCCAGGTGTTTGCCCAGGCATAAAATAAGAGGTTTGTTTTCTCTCCGTGTATTTTGTTCAGGCCGGCCAGTTTTCCGGCTTCAAATGCATTAATTGCGGGATGGATTCCAGCTAAAGTTTCTTCTTCCACAAAAGTATGTGCGGCCATGGTTACAAGTGCCATAAGGCTCTTTGGTTTATGTGAAGCAATGATTAATCCGATGCTTCCGCCGTCGCTGTGCCCAATGATGATGTATTTCTGGTCCGGATTTAGAATCTCCCGAAGAACTTCCGTGGTTTCGTCTGCATACTGATGGAGGTAATGAATATCCCGCTCACCGGTTAAACCGCTAGACTTTCCATGTCCGCTGCGTTCAATTACAATCCCCGCAACATTGAATGAAGTGCAGATTTCGGAAGGAAAACTTTTCCACTGAACGATGCTTCCCAATGCTTCATGTAAGAATACCAAAACAGGTTTGGGGCCACTTAGTAAGTTGGTGTTGATCCACTGGATATTGATCTCCTTTATTCCTAAACGAATGATTTTTTCCATTGACAAAATATTCACCAGTCCACTGGTTTAAAGTGTTCAAATTTTGGTTCCTGAACTCTTGGGTATTTAATTTTTTTGAACCCGTTAGAACTGTTAAAAGAAAAACCATCAGCCGGTTGACCAATGGTTTTTACAAAATCTATGATTTTTATGATCAGTTTTTTACACGCTCTACATATATACCTGTTCGTGTATCTACTTTAATGATTTCACCCATGTCAATGAAAAGGGGAACTTTTACTTCTGCACCTGTAGCAATGGTTGCTGCTTTCATCGAGTTTGTCGCAGTATCTCCTTTAACTCCCGGTTCTGTGTAAGTTACTTCCGAAATCAAGTACATTGGTAATTCAACTACTAGTGGAACTTCATCATTTGCATCGTATAAGATATTACAAATCATTCCTTCCATTAAGAACGCAGGTTTTTCGATCATTTTTGCAGGGATCGGAACTTGTTCGAATGTTTCGTTGTTCATAAAGATAAAATCTTCACCCTCCTGGTACAAGTACTGGTATTCACGGTTTTCTACACGAACGATATCAATTTTATGCCCAGCAGAAAAAGTATTGTCGATCACCTTTCCACTTTCGATGATACGCATTTTAGTACGCACGAAAGCCGGGCCTTTTCCAGGTTTTACGTGTTGGAATTCAATAATCTGACTGATTTTGTCATTGAATTTAATACACAATCCATTGCGGATATCTGCTGTAGTTGCCATGCTTCTTTTTTATTGTTTTCGGGCGCAAATATAACCAAATTTTCATCTAAAAGGCAATAATTGAAAGCATTGGATTAAAATGGTGCGGACCAGGTTTAGCTGCCTATTCAGGCATTTCCATTTTGCTTACTGTTGCATAACAAGATCGTTTTTAGCTCATTTGCTTTTCAGATATTCGAACCAAAACAGGGTATTAAAATTAACGTTTCATTAGACAATTGGCTAGGATAGCTCAATTAAATCGATTACTTTTGTTGTCATTATGACAGTTTTACCTTTATTTCTAAGTGATGTCGGTGGTTCGGAGATCGTTTTGATCTTACTGGTCATACTGATGTTTTTCGGTTCAAAGAGTATTCCCGGAATTGCTCGCACGATGGGTAAAACAATGCATCAAATCAGGCAGGCTTCCCAAGATGTTCAAAATGAGATCAAAAAATCAACAGGGGATATGAAGACCGATTTTGATTTGCAGAAAATGGTGCGTGAAACAACCGATATTATTGAAAAACCGCTTTTGGAAGAATCGGTAAAAATGGATCAGATCATCCAAACTCCGACCCAGTTTTCCAAACCTTTTGGCATGCCGAATCCTGCATCGCCGGCTGTTACGGCTCCGGATGGAAATCCAACATTGGATCAGCCGGTTGAAGAACCGAATAAGGATTTGGCACAGGAATAATTGCGAAAATTGAAAAGGTTTTTAATTTTTAATTCAAGTCGTCATCTGAAATACCAAATCCAGGTAAACCTGGGCATTTCCTTTATTTAGATATTCAACTTCTTCAGCACCTCCAAATGCAAGAATTGGAGTAAAAGTAAATACCTCGTGTTTTTCCAATTTCCCCAGTTGTTTGAATGCTTCAACAAACAGTTTTTCACGCAGCCAAATAGTCCGGTCCTCTTCGTCTAATAAAAGATCTTCCAGGAAGCCCTTCATACTCAAAATCAATGTTTTGATTTCGCGGTATTGGATATCAATGATGCAAACATCTTCGTCCACTTCCGTCAGTCTTCGGTAATAGAACAATTCTCCGAATGCGCTGATTGCAAAGGGAACATAATTGAAAACTTCTTTTCCCAGCCATGTCCATAAGTTGTCTTCAAAATCTGCCGGATTGACAAATTCGATCAGCCCGTCGTTGTATTTGCCAAATCCGCTGGTTTTCCAGATCTCAATCAATGATTCCGGGACTTTTTGCTGATAACGTTCGATTATTTCTGTTGGTGCGGGAGTACAGTCTTCAGCAGGATGGTAGAATGATTTGAAATTTTCAAGCATATTCTTATAAATTGAAAACGTAAAGTTGACAATTGAAAAGAAGAGAAAGCGCTGCTTTCACTATCAATTCGTCTTGGTGGACCGATAAATCTGCATCGTAGATATATATGAAACCAAATCTTGTCAATTTTCCATTTTAAATTATCAATTGGATTAGTCTTCGTCCTGGTAGGTCGTTTCCTTCAATTTGAAGTCTTTCCGGATTTCAGGGTGTGATATCTCGCCACCCGAATTCCCGACTTCTTTGGCAAAGTAAGCAGCGATTACCCCAACAATCAGTACAATGATCGAAGCGGGCATTGCCATTGATTTTTTTCTGAACTCCAGGAATAATGCGATGATCGATAAGGCTATTATTCCCCACATGATAGGCATTAATTCCTCTGCATGTTCTTCGTGGATATGGATCAGGGTTTCGGTTTCTTCTGTATTTTCCAATGTTTGCTGAATGGCGTCCGGGCAATCTTGAGAAAGAGTACGTTGTTCTACCGCTTCTTCAACAAAATGTTCTGCGCCTTCTCCTGTTGCATCCGAAATCTGTGCCGTAATCCCTGCAATTACAAAAAGCAATAAGCCTACCCTTCTGGTGACGGAGGATTTTGCCAGAATTCCGATTAACAGAACAATAATTCCCAAGATCAATCCGATGATTGGAAAATGGTTAATAATTAAGTGCGAATGTGCTGCGTTCATAGTTGTTTAATTTGCTTCGAAAATACAAGAATAAAATAAGAGAAAGCAAAGCTTTCGGTAAAAATCTGCCACAGCAGATTACGTGAATTCTTCAATTATATGAATAAAGCAAAGCTTTCGATAAAAATCTGCCACAGCAGATTATGTGAATTCTTCAATTATATGAATAAAGCACAACTTTCGATAAAAATCCGCGTTAGCGGATTGCATGGACATTTAATCCTGCAGGAGCGAAGCAAGTCTTTCACCTATTAATGAACCGATTGCGACACCCATTCCGCCGAGACGAACCCCGACTGCCACATGGGGCTGTACCTTTTCTATGATCGGTCCTTTTTCCGCACCGATACCCATGGTTCCGGACCACCTGTAATCAATTGTAAAATTGGTATTCGGGATGATTTTTTCTTTTAAGAGGTGTTCCAGGGCGTTTTGGATCAGATCGGTTTGGTCCAACTCGAAGGTGTTTTCAGCCATGAAATCCAGGTTTCTTCCGCCGCCGAATAAAATCCGGTTTCCGACATTTCTGAAATAGTAATAACCTTTGTCCATGTGAAAAGTCCCTTTTACCTGGAGATCCTTGATTTCAGAAGTCACCAAAACTTGTGCTCTTGCGGGTTCTACGGCGAGCTGAGGCAAGAGCTTTTTAGCAAACCCGTTGATGGTAATTCCTACTTTTTTGGCTTTGATTTCTCCGTAATTGGTTTCGATAAATGCTTCATTTTGGTTCGTTTGCACCTGAGTTACTTCAATGCCGTTCAATACCACGATTCCTTTTTTTGCCAAATCTTTTTGAGTAGCCAGAAGTAATTTCCCGGTGTCGATTGCCCCTTCCAGGCGATTGAAATAACCGCCCTCGAATCCTTTGAACCCAAATTTTCCATTCACATTTTTCTCGAAAGAATAACAATTCTTTTTACCGGTTATAAACTCAATCTGATGATTCAGGTATGCTAGTTTTGAGCCATAAAACATCCGTTCGTCTTCATCCTTAATCAGGTCGTAAGAACCGCAATTTTCATAATTCAAATCCGAGGAAGAAAAGCGCTGAAGCAATCGCTCCAGTCCTTCGTAACGCAATTTCACCGTGTTCCATACGCGCTCTTCCGGCATCTTTTCAAGGTCGTCCAAAAGTTCCGTAACACTTCCGAAACAAGCAAATCCTGCGTTCTTTGTGCTTGCTCCAAGCGGCAGGTAGCTGCGTTCCAGGACCACGATTTTCGCATCCGGATGCTGTCTTCGGAGTTCCAATGCGCAGGCGGAACCTACTATTCCATTTCCAACTATCAGAAAATCAATCCCTTCCAGAAGCGTAACTTTTTCCCAAAAACTGAGTTGTTTAAATTGAATCATAGCAGCGAAAATGAACTTTTTTACCGATATTTGTATGAATAAGTTGACTAATTTAAACCAAATTTAAATTCGGTTGTACTGCGACTAGAATAAACTAAAAACATGAGAGTGAGACTCCTTATTTTAATTTCCTTTTTCTTTCTGACCAATCTTGTTTTTGGACAGATCGATATGAACTTTTTCATCAAAACGACGAATTATACAACGGGTAAGAAGGAGTCGGGTGTTACCGTTAAGCTGATGGAAGGTTCCAGCACAGTGTCTACGATGACTACGGATGCTTCAGGCGAAGTGAAATTATTGCTGAAAGCGGGAAAGAAATATAAAGTCGAAGTCTCAAAACCGGGAAAAGTTTCGCGTATCCTGAATGTGAATGTTTCAAATGTGAATGATGAATTGCTTCAAGGAACCGCAAAACCGGAAGGTCAGGCACAGATTTCATTGTTTGACGAACAACCGAATGTAGATTACAGTTATGTCAAAACAAATCCGATTACAGAGTTTTATTTTGACGGTCAAAATACCGTTTTGCAATACGATGAGATTCTTGCCGAAAAAATGGCCAAGAAAATCGAGAAAATCATGAAGGATGCTGAAGCCTCCCAAAAACAAGGAGAGGCCAATTATAATTCCATTATCAAACAGGCAGATGCCTTGTTTGCCGCAAAAAAATACGAAGATGCTTTGGCTCAATACGAAGCGGCGACCAAAATCAAGGGAAAAGAAACTGAAAAACATCCGAATGACCGGATTATTGAAATCGATGGAATCCTGAAAGCCGCAAAATCAGCAAACCTTGCAAATTCCCAACTGGATAGCGAATACAAAGCATTGATTACGGCTGCGGACGGGTTGAGAGACCAGAAAAAATACCCGGAAGCGATCGCTCGTTACCAGGAAGCTCTGACCAAGAAGCAGGAACAATATCCGAAAGACGAGATTGAAAAGTGCGAACAAGCTATTGAAAATGCGAAGAAGGATGCAGAAAATGCTGCGAAGTATGATGCTGCGATGAAAGGAGGGGATCAATTCTATGCTCAGAAGAGCTGGATGGCTGCCAGGGATAAATACAAGGAAGCATTAAAGATTCGTCCGGGTGATGCTGCTGCAACCGCAAAACTGGCTGACTTGGAAGGTAAGCTAAATGCGCAAAAATCCGAGCAGGAGAAAAAACAAAAATACAATGATGCGGTTGCTGCCGGTGATGCTTTAATGGGCGAAGAGAAATGGAATGAGGCTGTTGCCAAATACAATGAAGCACTTACGTTTGAAGCTTCTGCAACCTATCCGAAAAGCAAAATTGCCGAAGCAAAAGTGAAATTGGATGAGATCGCGAAAGCAAATGCCTTGAAAGAACAAATCGCGAAATTAATCACAGAAGGAAATACGGCACTGGCTGCCAAACAATATCCGGGTGCAAAAGCAAAATTCGAACAGGTACTGGCCCTGGACAAGGAGAATGCAGAAGCAAAAGCTAAGATTGAGGAAATCAATAAGCAGCTTGAATTTGAAAAAGCAAATGCAGAGAAAATTGCCAAGGCAAAACAGTTGGTAACCGAAGGAGATGCTTTGGATAAGGGATTAAAATATGCGGATGCAAAAGCAAAGTACCAGGAATCCTTAACATTAATTCCCGATGCTGCCGTTCAGGCTAAGATCGATGCAATGGATGCCAAGATTCTTGCTGAAGGGAAAAAAGCAGAGCAAAAAGCGAAATTTGACCAGGCAATCCTGGATGGTGACGCGGCTTTGGCCACTTCTAATTTCGAAACAGCGAAAAAGAAATACGAAGAAGCACAATTACTGGACGCGGCGTCACAGGTCCCGAAACAAAAACTGATCGAACTTGCGAAAAAAGAAACTGCCGCAAATGCTGAGAAAGACAAAAACCAAAAATACCAGGAGGCATTGAATGCAGGTGTGACCGCGATGGGTGCGAAGGATTATACGACTGCAAAGGAAAAATTCCTGTCTGCGACTACCATTGATAATACCAAGAAAGAAGCGAAAGATAAATTGGCAGAGGTTGAAAAGATTCTTGCTGACAACGCACAGGCTGCTGCACAGAAAGATAAATATACAGCTGCCCTGAAAGCTGGGAATGATTTACTGGGACAAAACAAATTAGCCGAAGCAAAGAAGAAATTTGAAGAAGCTCAAACGTTGGATCCTGTTCAAACCGAACCGAAAGAAAAGATTAAAGAAGTGGAAGCTTTAATTGCGAAAGCAGATAAAGAAAAACAAATCACCCAGTTGTTGGCTGATGGTGCTGCTGCATTGTCCAGAAAGGATTTGAGCGGAGCAAAAGGGAAGTACCAGCAGGTTCTCGCATTGGAACCTACAAATACTACCGCATCTGAAAAGATGACCGAAATTCTGAAATTGGAAAACGACCAGGCAAGTGAGGCTCAAAAGCAAGCAACTTTCGATAAATTGAAAGGGGAAGGAATGTCGTTCCAAAACCAAAACAAGTATGCGGAAGCAAAACAGAAATATTTAGAAGCCAAAGCAATCAAATCAGATGAAGAAATTGAAAAAGCGATTATCTGGTGTGATAAGAAGATCGCAGAAGAATTAAAAGATGCGGAACTGAACAAAAAATACAATACCATTTTAGCGGAAGCGAAAGAATTGGAAGCTGCCAAAAAATACGATGAAGCAATCATGAAATATGGTGAAGCTTTAACTGTGAAAAATGAGCAGGAACCCAGGAATCGTATTGATGCGATTAAAGCGCTGAAAGCTCAGAATGCAGAACAACAAAAAGTAGAAGAGCAATACCTTGCTGCAATCAAAAAAGGAGATGACCTGGTTTCGGCAAAGAAATATACCGAAGCGATCCAGTCCTACAATGCTGCATTGGTTTTAAAACCGTATGAAAAATTACCGGTAGAAAAAGCGGAAAATGCGAAAAAACTTTCGGAGCAGGAGACCAGTGACGGTGATCAGGCTTACCAGAAAATTATTGATGTAGGAAATAAGGCATTTGAAGAGAAGAATTATATAAAAGCAAAAGAGATGTTTAATCGCGCGATCAATTTCAGACCTGCCGATCAATATCCGAAACAAAAACTGCAGCAGATCGCAGACCTGGAAAAAGAAGAAAAATTAGCTCAGGATCAGCAAAACCAGTTTATTAAAAAAATGGCCGAGGCGGATGGATTGGCAAAAGCCAATAAATTACCGGAAGCAATTAGCACATATAAAGCTGCGAAAACGATCAAACCGGATGACATTACACCGGACAAAAAAATTGCAGAGTTGGAAGCGTTGCTTGCCAACAAAGTCGACCCGGCAGCGGAAGAACAAAAATTATACGAAGCGGCTATGTCTAGAGGAAATAATGCTGCTTTCAGTAAGGATTATAACGGTGCGATTTCCCAGTACGAGGAAGCTTTAAGACACAAAGCAAAGGATCAGACCGCTGTAAATAAAATTGCAGAGATGCGCCAGATCCTCGATGACATTGCAAAGGAAAATGCTGCAAACAAGGAACTACAGTCTTTGATCGCTGCCGCTGATCAGGAATTCAACAACAATAAATGGTCTGATGCAAAATCTGCATACGATCTTATTTTGACGAAGTTCCCTTCCAATGCTTACGCATACGAGCAATCAAAGAAATGTGAGATTAAATTGAAAGAAGAAGCTGATGCCGACAAAGAGCGGATTTACAGAAATATTATCAGCAGTGCTGATGATAAGTTTAATACTAAGAATTATGACAAAGCGAAGGAACTTTATGAGCGTGCGGTTACTCAAAGGCCAGCTGATCCATATCCGAAGCAACGATTGAAGGAAATTCAGAACATTACCAGCCAACCTGTGGCAAGTAAGACAACTCCCGAACCAAAAATTCAGACAGTGGAATTAAAAAGTTTGGGGGAAGAAACAGACGACTCATTTATCGAAGGAGCTGCCAGATTACAAAAAGCGAAAGAAACACGGAAAGGCAGAAGAACCAGTAAAATGGTGGAAAAACTTCGCGGGACTACCGATAAAAACAATGAATTGACTAAAAAGCAAAATAACTCTGCATTATCTGCTGATAGTACTTTCGCTGAGATCAGGGTGGATAACAGTGCCCGGGATGCAGCTGCCAATGCAAAAGTTCAGAACAATGTTGACGTTATGAATCAGAAGTCTGATGAAATGACTAAAAGTAAAGAAGAGTACAGCACGATCAATCAATTGAATATTGTAAACCAGAAAGAACAACTGGAGGCTGCAGAGCAAGCGGTGATTGTTTCAAACAATGCATTGGATGGTTCAGCGGTTGATAACAATGAAGCGCTTAAAAAAGCGACAACAAACCTGGGCAATACGGGGGTTGAAATGACGAATGAAGCGTATTCCGACATTACAAAAAATGAGGAGACGTTTACGGACATTCGAACCAACCAGGAGAAAAATTCCATTGATGATTTTGAAGAACGTCTTGCGGAAGAAAAGAAAGTGAAAGATGCAGCGATTAAACAGACCGAACTAATGAATAAAAATTCGAATCAGGCTGCTGAACGAACGGTTGAAACAAAGGAAGTGTTGAAAAATGTAGAAAACAACATTACCATTAAAACAACTGATGACAAAAATCTTTCTTTGAATAATGAGGAAAAAATGAAGGAGATCGAAAAGGTTCAGTCCGAAAAGAAACTTACAAATGACCTGGCGCATGTAGAAAATACGGCACGTTTTGCAGATAAAAACAGTGAAACGGCAAAAGTAGTTGCAGAAGCAATATCCAGCAGAATTGAGGTGCATCGTGAAAATATAGAAGTTGTTGAAAATAAAAGAGATCAAAAGACAGAGATCGACAGAGCAGATTATAATAAAACATATCTGAAAAATATTGAAAATAAGAAATTGTTGAATGAAAAAGTTTTGGAAGCGGAAAAGAGAGAAGAATTACCTTCCATTGCTGCAGCAGAGAATGAAAAAGCCTTTACAGAAATTCAATATGCAAATACCCAATCACAGCTCGAGCAGCAAAAAATGAATGATGACAAGATTGTCGAGAATAAAAACAAGATTACGCATGTTCAAAACCAGGTTCAGGAAAATAGTGGTGAGAACAGTCATTCAGCGGAGAATGATGCGCTGATCAAAAATTCTGTCAAAGAACTGGGGACCAGTACTCAAATTATAGCTGAGAAAAGTGATGAAAGAGCTATCTCTGCTAAAAAAGCGATTGACGAAATTGAATCAAAACAACCTGAAAAAACAACAACAGGAGCTTATGATGTGGATCTTACGAAATACAAGGAAGGTGTAAATCAGGAGCAATTCGATCAGTTGGGAGCTGACGGTTTGGTTTCCGCAGTGGTTACCCGAAGAGTTGTTGTGATTGATGGAAAGGCAAATGTTTACTTGAGAACTCAGACGATGAATATCGTGACATATTCGAAAAACGGACAACCTTGTACGGAGTTGATCTGGCAAAAAGAGACGCAGGATGCGAAACTGAAACGCAATTATTAATTTCTTTTTAATTATAAACAAGCCGGGGCGGAAAATTTTCCGCCCCGGCTTGTTTTTGTATGGCTCATTTCGGTTAATTTCGATTTTTAAATTTAATTTCTGTTTTATGAATGTTCATTTTATAGCAATCGGAGGAAGCGCGATGCATAATTTAGCAATAGCTTTGTCTCGAAAAGGAGCGAAGGTAACGGGTTCCGACGATGAACTATTTGAGCCTTCAAGAACACGGCTGGAAAATCAGGGAATTTTACCCGAAGCAATTGGCTGGTTCCCTGAAAAGATTACAGAAGATTTGGATGCCGTGATTTTGGGAATGCATGCTAGAGAGGATAATCCGGAGCTGTTAAAAGCAAAGGAATTGAATATTCCGATCTATTCTTACCCGGAATATTTATATGAACAGAGTAAAAATAAATACCGGATTGTGATTGGCGGAAGTCACGGGAAAACAACAATTACTTCCATGTTGCTTCATGTCGTGAATGCACTTGGATTGAATGTGGATTACATGGTGGGCGCTCAGTTGGAAGGGTATGACTGCATGGTCAAACTGTCTGATGAAGCTCCGTTCATGATCCTGGAAGGAGATGAATATTTAAGCTCTCCTATCGACAGAAGGCCGAAGTTTCACCTTTATAAACCCAATACGGCGTTAATCAGCGGCATTGCCTGGGATCACATCAACGTGTTTCCAACTTGGGAAAATTATGTGGATCAATTCCGAAAATTCTGCGAGGTAATCGAACCGAACGGAATACTGATTTACAATATCGAAGATCCGGTTTTAAAAAGTCTCGGAGAAGAATTTGAAGAAAGATTAGATACCAAACCTTATCAAACACCGGTTTACCGGACAACCGGTACGGGAACGATCATGACATTCGACGGAAAGGAATACGAGTTACAAATCTTTGGAGCTCACAACCTTCAAAATCTTGTTGGAGCTATGTATTTGGCCGAGTCAATGAATATTTCCAACCATGATTTCTTACGTGCTGTCAGAACGTTTAAAGGAGCAGGAAAAAGGCTTCAAAAGGTAGTGGAATACGATTCGTTCACGATGTTTAAGGATTTTGCGCATTCCCCTTCGAAGTTGAAAGCGACTACCTCTGCTGTGAAAGAGCAATATCCGAATCGAAAAGTAGTTGCCTGTATGGAATTGCATACGTTTTCTTCTTTGAGGAAAGAGTTCTTACCACTTTATGACGGAGCAATGAATGCTGCAGATGAAGCACTGGTTTATTTTAGTCCGGCGGTAGTGGCGCACAAGAAATTGGAACCGCTGACTATTGAGCAGGTTCAGGCTGCTTTTGGAGGAAAGGTAAAAGTTGTGAACGATACACAGGAAGTATTAGATTTCATTCGTGCAAAGAATTGGGACCATTCGGTTTTATTGATGATGTCATCCGGTAATTTCGACGGGATCGACTACGATAAATTGGGTACAGAACTAGTGTCTGGGCTGTCTGAATAGGACGCGTCGATAAATGATGGTCAATATCAATGCATTGATAACGGAAAGCATAAGCATTCCCAGGAGTGAAATGGTCATAACCGTACTGGCCTGATACCACGGACGGATACTTTCTGCTGATTTTTCCAGGATTTCTTCTTTCGAATATGCTTCGAACTCAGGTCTCTCTGCTTTGAATTTCTTCAACTCTTCCGGATTATTCACCATTTTCTCCATGGATTCCTGGATCACTGCAATTTGGTTTTCATTGTAAGCCGGATCAATTTTCGCATAATACAGGTAGATTAATCCACCTACAACCAAGGTATAAATCATCCCGATCCCAAGAATGGACTTGATATCACCTAATGCACTGCTTTCACTTCTGACTTCCTTTCTTTTTTCAACAATGCTTCCGATAGACATTGCAAGAAGCAAACAAAGGATGTTCCACATGACCTGAATAGGATATTTCTCTGTAGTCTGAAGAACCTGAAAATAGAAGAAGCAGTATTTTCCTAAAAACCAAATACCTGCAAACAATAAGGCAATTTTTGTTGATGTGCGCATGGGACAAAAGAAAAAAATCCTCCGGATTCAGTCCTGAGGATTCAAATTTATGAATTCATTGATACTAAAAATTCTTCATTGGAACGGGTGTTCTCCATGTGTCCTTTTACAAACTCCATAGCTTCCACCGGATTCATATCAGCAATGAACTTGCGTAACAACCAGATTCTTTGAAGGACGTCTTTTCCGACCAACAAGTCTTCACGTCTTGTTCCGGATGCCAAAATATCGATTGCAGGATAAATTCTTCTGTTTGAGATCTTGCGATCCAATTGAAGTTCCATGTTACCGGTTCCTTTAAATTCTTCGAAAATGACCTCGTCCATTTTGGAACCTGTTTCCGTTAGTGCCGTTGCAAGAATAGAAAGTGAACCGCCATTTTCAATTTTACGGGCAGAACCGAAGAAACGTTTTGGTTTGTGTAATGCATTTGCATCCACACCACCGGAAAGTACTTTCCCGGAAGCCGGTGAAACCGTATTGTATGCACGTGCCAAACGCGTAATGGAGTCTAATAGGATACACACATCGTGACCACACTCAACCATGCGTTTTGCCTTTTCCAGTACGATATTTGCCACTTTTACATGGCGGTCAGCCGGTTCGTCAAATGTAGAAGCAACCACTTCTGCTTTTACGCTGCGGGCCATATCTGTAACTTCTTCCGGACGCTCATCAATCAACAATACAATCAGGTAAACCTCCGGATGATTTGCCGCAATTGCATTTGCTACGTCTTTCAGCAACATGGTTTTACCCGTTTTTGGCTGGGCCACAATCATTCCGCGTTGTCCTTTCCCGATCGGTGCAAATAAATCCATTACTCTTGTCGACATGGATTCGTCTTTGTGACCGGTCAATTTGAATTTTTCGTCCGGGAATAATGGTGTAAGGTATTCAAAAGGAACGCGATCACGGATGTATCCGGGATCTCTTCCGTTAATGGAGTCTACTTTTACAAGCGGAAAAAATTTCTCACCTTCTCTTGGTGGACGAATCGTTCCTCTAACGGTATCTCCGGTTTTTAAACCGAATAATTTGATCTGGCTTTGAGAAACATATACGTCATCCGGAGACGGCAGGTAATTGTAATCGGAAGAACGTAAAAATCCGTATCCATCCTGAATAACCTCCAAAACACCTTCAGCTGTAACAATTCCAACCAGGTTGTAAGCTTCTTCATCCACTTTTTCTTCCTGTTGGGCCTGATTTTGTTGCTGTTGACGATTCTGGTTCTGGTTTCGCTGTTGATTGTTATTATTCTGGCGATCCTGATTTCCCTGATTATTTTGGTTACGCTGCTGATTTCCCTGGTTCTGAGGAGCGTTCTGATTTGGAGTATTTTGATTTTCGCCGGGATTGTTTTGATTCTGCTGGCGATTTTGATTTTGGTTCTGGTTTCGCTGGTTTTGCTGGTTTTGCTGATTCTGAGGTTTTTTATTTAATAAACGCTCAAAAGGTTTGGGTTTATCAGCTGTTTTATTTTCCTGGGTCTCTCCTTCAGCAATTTTTGGAGTCGTGTCATTTGAGGTAACAGGAGTTTCAGCTTTGGCTTCAACCGGAGCGTCTTCTGTAACTGTAATTCGTTTACGCTTCTCTTTCGGAGGATTTGAGGTTTCTTGTTTTACTTCGGCAATTTCCGTTTTTGGAGATTCCGGAGCATCGGCAGAGAATAAATCTACAGCAGGAACTTCTGTTGCAGCTGTAGCTGCCGGCGAGATACGATCTGCTTTCGACTCAACAGCCTTTTTAGCTCTGGGTTTAGCCGGAGCTTTTTCGGTTTCAGTAGTTGCAGTACTTGCCGCATTCGCCTGGATCTGTTCGATCAATTCGTTTTTCTTGAATGATTCCACTTTCTTCACTCCAAGAGATTTAGCAATTTCCCTTAATTCTGGTAATAACTTACCGTTTAAGTCTTTATTATTCATATAAAATTTTGGACTAGTTGTTTGTATTCGAATGAATACGTGCGAAAAGCAATGTGATTTTAATAACGATGATGCAATATTACAAATATTCCTTAGACGAACACTATGTATTCACTTTTTTTCGAAAAAAAAACCGTTTTGTTTTCATCATTATCCTGTTAAATTTGTGCTCACGGCAAAAAAAACGCTATAATATTAATTTCAATAATAGTCGCATCATGTTCCTTTGTGGCTGTTTTTGTCCATAAAATCAATAGATTATGAATGCAATAAAGTCTCCCTTTTCATTATTCTGGTATGTAACCATTTTTATGCTTTGCGGAGCACTTTACTATTTGCAGAGCTTATTCCCCGCATCCAATGCATTGGTTTTTCAAATCCTCCGCTTTGCATTGATGGGGTATTTGATGGTGATCTCGTTCAAGCGTAAAAAATTGTCGCTTTGGATTTTCGTTGCGATGCTTTTAGGTGTTGAAGTAGGTTTGGACCTGCCATTTATAGCTGCCTATACTCAAAAGTTCAGCGATATCTTCCTTCGAATGGTGAAAACACTGGTGGGGCCGCTTTTGTTTGCTACTCTGGTAGTTGGTATTGCGGGCCATGGAAATATTCGTCAGGTAGGACGAATTGGATTGAAGTCGATTTTGTATTTTGAAATTGTAACCACTTTTGCATTGTTTATCGGGTTGTTGGCTATTAACATTTCACAAGCCGGAAAAGGAGTGGATTCCGGTTTGATTACAGATTCGTATAAGGAGAAGGCAGCCAAATATATTGTAGGTGCACAGGAACAGCATAAGGATCACATTGTAGAAATTTTCCCGGAAAGTGTTGTGAAGTCAATGGCTGAAAACAATGTTTTGCAAATTGTGGTGTTTTCGGTGATTTTCGCCATTGCTTTGAGTTTACTCAAGAATACAAAGCAAAAGGAAACCATGCTGACCTGGACTGAAAGTCTATCGGAAATCATGTTTAAATTCACGGATATTGTCATGTATCTTGCACCTTTTGCCGTATTCGGTGCTATAGTCTCGACTGTTGCCAATTCGGGTGTAGAGATATTATTGAACTTATTTAAACTGGTAGCGACTCTTTATGTTACCCTGGTGGTTTTCGTTGTGGTGGTATTTCTGCCGATTGCCTGGTTGGCAAAAATTCCGATCAAGCGCTTTTTCAATTATGTGTACGAACCGATGTCCATTGCATTTGCAACGGCAAGTAGTGAGTCTGCGTTGCCTAAAGCTTTGGAAAATATGGAAGCGTTCGGTGTTCCAAAGAAAATTGTTGGATTTGTCTTACCAACGGGGTATAGCTTCAATCTGGACGGAACGACTTTATACCTTTCAATGGCAACTGTGTTTATCGCGCAAATGGCAGGAGTAGAGCTTACAATCGGGGAACAAATCGCAATTTGTGTAACGCTAATGCTTACGAGTAAAGGTGTTGCGGGAGTGCGGGGAGCTTCTTTTGTTATTTTGGCTTCTACAGTAGGCGAATTTGATAAACTGGCACCCCATGTAGAAAAGACAGCGATCATTTTCGGCGTAGATGCATTGATGGATATGGCACGAACTTCTATCAATGTGCTGGGTAATTGCCTGGCATCTGCCGTTATCGCACGAAGTGAAGGAGAACTTGTCCTAACAAAAAACGACGAATAGCTTGAATCATTCGTCGTTTTTCAATTCGTTGTACTTTCACTTACCGTGTATCCATCGGATCATGCGATTCGCAAAAGCATTTGGTTAAGGTTCTATTGATGTGCTTTACAACCGTGGAACTGCATTTTTAAATCCTCAGCCGAAGCCATTTGACCGTCTGTTTCTTCTTCGGCGATATAGTCCTGAGAGGAAAGCGAAGAAACAGCTTGATCGGGTGCTTCTGATTCAGTAGAACAGGATTGTAACCCGTTTATAAAGAATAGTGTGAAGCAAAATAGTTTTAACCTCATAATCATGGAGCTAAGATAGCCGATTCGACTTTCTCACCCAATTCGGATTGTATTTTTGGCTGTTTTCGTCGAATGAAATGTTGATTTCGTCGATTGTCGAAAGGTGCTTAAAGTGATGCTTTAAATCTTACTTCAACTTATGCTTTAAGTGTATTCCCGTATAATTGTTTTTTACCTTTACCAATTCTTCCGGAGTGCCTGTAAATTCAATAGTTCCACCATTTATTCCACCTTCAGGACCAATGTCGATAATCCAATCTGCCGCCTTAATCACATCCATGTTGTGTTCGATGACAATGATGGAATGCCCGTCATCTACCAACCGATTGAATGCGATCAGCAGCTTTTCAATATCAAAAAAATGAAGTCCGGTTGTTGGCTCATCAAAAATGAAAAGTGTTTTATTGCTTTTTTGTGCACCTTTGATCAGGAATGAAGCCAGTTTGACGCGCTGTGCTTCACCGCCGCTTAACGAACTGCTGGATTGTCCCATTTGCAGGTATCCCAAACCAACATCTTCCAGCGGTTGAATTTTTTGAACGATTTTTTCTTCCAATTTGTCTTTCCCTTCCTTGAAAAATGCCAGGGCAGAGGAAATATCCATATTTAGAATGTCGGAAATATTTTTGTCGCGGTAATGAATTTCCAGGGCTTCCTGACGGTAACGGCTTCCTCCGCAAGATTCACATACCAAATGTACATCGGCCATGAATTGCATGCTGACGGTTACAACACCTTCTCCTTCACACATTTCACAGCGCCCGCCTTCCACGTTGAACGAGAAAAATCCCGGTTTATAGCCATTGTGTTTTGCCGCGTTTTGTTTGGCAAACAATTCCCGGATGTCGTCAAAAGCCTTTACATAGGTTACAGGGTTGCTTCGGGAGGATTTCCCGATCGGATTTTGATCAATCAATTCAATTTCAGCAATACTGGAAAGGTCACCTTCGATGCGTTTCACATTTCCCTGGTGATCTCCATATTGTCCCAGGTATTTGCGAATGCCCGGATACAATATTTCTTTGACAAGTGTCGATTTTCCTGAGCCGCTTACCCCGGTCACTGCTACGATGCGATTCAACGGAAAATCAACCGATATGTTCTTCAAGTTGTGTTCTTTCGCACCAATGACTGAAATTTTATTCTTTCCGTTTCTGCGTTTCTTTGGAACGGGAATTTCACGAACCCCGGTTAAGTATTGTGTCGTAAGACTGGCATTGTTTTTCTTAAGTGCGTCGAATTTTCCCTGGAAAACGACTTCTCCACCGAATTTTCCGGCTGCAGGACCGATGTCAATAATTTCATCAGCATGAAGCATCATGTCTTCTTCGTGCTCTACAACAATGACCGTATTTCCGATGTCGCGCAGCTTTTTCAGCACACCGATCAACCGTTCTGTATCTCTCGGATGTAACCCGATACTTGGTTCGTCCAGAATATACATGGATCCGACCAAACTGCTTCCCAGCGATGTTGCCAGGTTAATTCGTTGGGATTCCCCACCCGAAAGTGTATTGGCAGCCCGGTTCAAGGTTAAGTATCCTAAACCGACTTCACATAAAAATGAAAGACGTTGCGTAATCTCCGGTAAAATCCGGTTGGTGATTTTCAATTCCAGCGGATCCACTTCCAGTGTTTCGAAAAACTTCAATGCATTTTCAATGGGCATTAAAACCAGTTCTTTGATACTGATCCCGCCAACCTTCACATAGTTAGCATCTTCTCTCAACCGCGTTCCATGACATTCCGGGCAAAGTGTTTTTCCCCTGTAGCGTGAAAGCAGTACGCGGTATTGAATTTTATACGATTGGCTTTCTACGAATTTAAAGAATCCGTTAATTCCGGCAAAATGGCTGTTTCCATTCCACAGGGTATCCAATTGTTCTTCCGTCAGCTCTTCCACCGGTCGATGAATCGGGAAGTCGAATTTCCGTGCATTCCGGACCAGTTCTTCCTTGTATTCACCCATGACTTCACCTTTCCAGGGAACAACTGCACCTTCGTAAACGCTTAAACTGGGATCCGGGATCACCAGGTTCGGGTCAATCCCGATAATAGAACCGTAACCTTCACATGTCTTACATGCTCCAAACGGGTTGTTGAAAGTAAACAGGTGAGGAGAAGGTTCTACGAAAGACATATTGTCCAGTTCAAAACGATTGGAGAAAGTGCGTTCCTCCATACTTCCCATATGAATGACTGAACAATCCCCGTGACCTTCCATAAATGCCAGTTGAATGGAATCTCCGAGCCTTCCGGAAAAATCAGGATCCATGTCCTGGGTAACGATCCGGTCTACAACGATCTGGATCGAATCGGAGAGATTGAAGTCTTCTGTTTTGAGGTCTTCGAGTTGTTTGAGTTCGTGGTTGTGCATGATGCGTACATAACCTTGCTCCTTGAGCAATTTCAGTGTTTTCTCGATCCCGTATTTTTCAAGGGAAGGAAAAGGCGCCGTAATCAACAGCCGAATCTCATTCTCCAGGCTTGCGATATAATTGATGACATCTGTCACCGAATCTTTTTTAACCTCATTTCCTGAAATGGGAGAGAAGGTCTTACCGATCCGTGCAAATAATATTTTGAGGTAATCGTAAATCTCCGTAGTTGTGCCAACCGTTGATCGCGGATTATTGGTTATTACCTTTTGTTGAATGGCAATTGCCGGAGCAATTCCTTTGATGAAATCTGTTTCTGGTTTATCCAATTTCCCTAAGAACTGACGCGCATAAGAAGAAAGGCTTTCAATGTACCGTCTTTGTCCTTCCGCATACAGGGTATCGAATGCCAGGGAAGACTTTCCGGAACCCGAAAGTCCTGTAATGACAGTGAACTTACCATGTTCGATCTTAACTTCCAGATTTTTAAGGTTATTGACGCGTGCGCCTTTGATGTGAATGTATCTTTCGGACATAGTACAAATTTCGGAATTAATTGCGAATTCCGAACGGATATGAATAACGAATTACATGGAATTTCCATGATTTTTCAGAAGACCTTCTACTTGAAATAAGTGATGCAGGTAAAAGGGGGTAACCTTGAATCTGAAATTGGTTACTTGCATTCACAATTTTTTAAGGTTTTTTTTGATTTTATTCTGAAAAGTTCTATCTTTCCAAAAATAATTCATAGAGCCTATAGAAAGAATTCTACTTTAAACTGTTAATAAACAACTGGTTACACCTTTAAGAGTAGAGTTATGGCTATGAAATTTCTAGACGATCAAGTCCTTATTCATTATTATTTAGAAGGAAACGAACAAGCTTTTGAAGTTCTGTTGATGCGTCATAAAGACAAAATATACCGTTCCATTTATCACAAGATCCGTGAGCGCGAAATTGCGGAAGATATTTTTCAGGAAGCATTTGTGAAGATCATTCAAACATTGAAGTTGGGTAACTACAATGAAGAAGGAAAATTTTTACCTTGGGCCATGCGCATTGCACAAAACCTGGTGATCGATTATTTTCGTAAGAACGGAAGAATGAAACTGGTAAGTGAGCGTAATGCGAAAAGTGAGGATTTTACTATTTTTTCCGTTCTTAAAATGGAGGAATTGAATATCGAACAGAGTATTTCCAAAACAGAACTGGAGACACAAATGATCGAACTGATCCAACATTTGCCTGAAAGTCAAAAAGAGATCATTGAAAAACGCATTTTCCAGGACCTTTCATTTAAAGATATTGCAGAAGCAGAAAACATTTCAATCAACACGGCATTGGGAAGAATGCGCTATGCGTTGATTAATTTAAGGAAGTTGATCGAGAAACACCAGTTAGTTACGGATCTCGATTAATTGTTAGCTACCATATATAAAATAGGATCCCTTTCACGCTGTGGTGGAGGGGATTTTTTTGTGGTTCTGCTCTGCTAATGCTTACGCTGATCGCATGCCGCCAGTAGTTCTTCACTTTCACATAACCGCTACCGTGGAGCAAGGTTAGCGATGGCACAAGCTTCATCATAGGTTACCACACTCACTATATTAAGTAATACAATCAATTGATTTAACCTGGAAAGAAGTGACTGGTAAAATACATGTAAAAAGCCCCTGAAATACTATCAGGAGCTCAGGTTATTGGTGTCAACCTGTCTTTTACTCCGCCGGTTGAAACAATCCGCTGATTGCAATTCTATTCCATGAATTGATCGTTACGATAGCCATAATGATCTGAGCCAAATAATTCTCTTCGAACGTCTCGCTTGCCTCCTTGTACAAATCGGACGGAATTCCTTCCTGTGAAATCAGTGTTACTGTCTCGGTCAATGCCAGGATCACGCGTTCTTCTTTCGTATACAGATCATTCACTTCTCTCCAAGCGTTCAGTAAAACGATGCGTTGAATAGTTTCACCGTGTTTCAGTGCATCTTTCGTATGCATGTCGATACAATAGGTACAACCGTTTATTTGGGAAGCGCGTATTTTGATTAATTCCTGGTGTGTTTTTGTCAGGGTACTTTTTTCAATGTAACCTTGTAATCCATACATTGCTTTTGTTGCTCCGGGTTCTGTTTCCAGAATGTTGATTCTTTTTTCCATTTTGTTTGTTCTTTAGATTTACCTAACAAAGGTCCGGAACAAATCCTGGAAAAAACTTAAACTGGTTTAAGAACGGTTTTTTCTTCGAAGCTCACTTAAATATTCCGGGGTGAGACCAAGGAAGGAAGCCAGTAAATACTGAGGAACACGTTGTACGAACTTCGGATACGAATCGTAGAAATGGAAGAAGTAATCTTCTTTGGACATGGTGTATAAAAATTTGATTCGCATTTGGTAGGCCGCAAAAGCCCGTTGGTACACAAAACGGAAATAGCGTTCCATAATGGGGAAATCCCGGTAGAGTTTTTCCAATGACTGTGCTTCAATAGTCAGTATTTCCGAATTTTCCACGGCCTGGATGCTGAATAAGGCTTCGGTTTGGAATTCAAAAGCACGATTATCGGACATCCACCAAGTTTCCAGGGCAAATTCGGTGGTTACTTCAACTCCTTTCTCATTGATCAGGAATTTTCGAAGGCAACCGGTCAATACGAAGTATTGGTAACGACAACTCCTGCCTTCTTCCTGCAGGATCTCTTTTTTTGATACTTGGATGGCATTGAAATAGGTCATAATTGCCTCAAATTCTTCATCTGAAACAGTAATAAACTTAGAAATATGTTGTTTAAAGATTTGTGACATAGAAACTAATGCTTCGCCTTTTTCTTATCCTGTTTTCTGCCTTTGTAGGTTTCCCGTGCAAGTCTGTAGGTGTGTTTTATTGCTCCTTTGCCCGGTACGATTTTCTGATGTCCCGGAATAACCCATTTCGCTTTAGGATACTTCTTCATTAGGTTTTTTGCAGCAACAGGCCACATTCCGATATTCGCATCCGAAAGGTTTCCCAGGTCTTCAGCTTCTTCAGCCTTGATAAAGCATCCCCCGACGAGGATTTTGTCCGTGGGGAAATACACAACAATATTATCAGAGGTGTGACCTGCTCCCGGGTAATATGTTTCGAAAACCGTTTTTCCAATGCGAAAAGTCGTATCCCCTTCAAAGGTGTACTGTGCCTGTGGGAAGTTGTTTTCCCGACACAAATTCCTGGTAGCATAAGTACTGTAAGTGGCAATTCCTTTTTTTCTATAATAATCCAATCCTGCACTCCGGTCTTCATGCCAATGTGTGGAAATGACCAACAATACTTTTTTGTGGAATCTCAGATCGATGGAATCCAATAAAGGTTGAAATTGAGTGGTATCCCACGGAGTGTCGATCATCACTACGCCGGCAGAAGTAATTTTCAATAGGCCATGAGCAGAAAAACGGACTTCCTTATAAACCTGGTAAGTTGTGAAAACATATGAACTGTCCGAGATTTTTTTGAAATCCAGCTGTGCATTTATCCCGAACGAACAAAAACAAACCAGTGAAAAAAGAAGCGTTTTCATACTTACAAACCTACGGATTTATCTTCGTCTGTTCATTCTTTTTTGCTGGTTTTCTTGCATTTTCAAAGCAATATGGTCAACCACTTCATAAGATGTTAAAGCTCTTAGATGATTCATGAAGCTAAGTGCCATTTTGTAACTCGAAAACTCATAAATAACAATCTTTTCATCTCTCTTTGTGTACACAGCCACATTGTATGTAATTGACTTGCTTTTTACGGTCGGGCCGGAGCCATAAAAAGCCGGAGCGGTAAGCATAGGAGTATTGTATGAATTGTTTTCTATCGATAAGTATAAATGAAAACTATCCGGATGGTTAATTTTCCTCCAGTTTCCCCACTTGAAACCAAACAATGATTGGAATTTTCGAAACTCCATTTTTTCAGCGTCGAATTCCAGTCCGCTTTCGATTGATCCCAAAAGAACACAGGTAACAGCAAGGATTATTCCCAAAGGGAAAAAGAGTACAAAACTAATCGCAGATGCGATGCCGCAGAATAGCAGGGGAATGAGGTAGTTAAATGTTTTTCCCTCACTGAAAACAAGGGGCGTTGAAGCTTGGTTCATTGAAAATAAAAAAATGAAGATGAAAATTAGGTGAAAGTTTGGTTCATGAAATGGAATTGGGATTTTTTGGGAAATGGAAGGTGTCGGTAAGTAAGTTTACTAACGTGCTAAAAAAAAGCTGTCAAAGAAAAAGGCCTCCCACATCAGGAAGACCTTTTAGCTAAATAATAAAACTAGATTAAACAGTAACCTTAGGGGCTGCTGCTAAAATATCTGATGATGTTTCTGCCGCAAACTGTTCAAAATTCTTAACGAACTGATCAGCCAAATGGTTGGCAGTTTTATCGTATGCTACTTTATCTGCCCAAGTTTCACGCGGATTTAAAATTTCGCTTGGAACCTCCGGACAAGAAGTAGGGAAGGATAGTTCGAATACCGGCAATGTTTCGTATACAGCATTGTCCAGTTTCCCTGTCAATGCAGCAGTAATCATTGCACGTGTGTAAGACAATTTCATTCGGCTTCCTATACCGTAAGATCCACCTGACCAACCTGTGTTGATCAACCACACCTTGATATCTGTTCCTTGTAGTTTTTCACCCAATAATTTCGCATACTTCGCCGGATGAAGCGGTAAGAATGCTTTTCCGAAACACGCAGAGAATGTTGTTGTAGGTTCTGTAATACCAACTTCTGTTCCGGCAACCTTTGCAGTGTAACCAGACATGAAGTGATACATTGCCTGCTCATTCGTTAAGCGGGAGATCGGAGGCAATACACCGAATGCATCAGCTGTCAGGAAGAAAATATTTTTTGGGCCTGATCCGATAGACGGTTTCATGATGTTATCAATGAAATCAATCGGGTAGGAAACACGGGTGTTTTCTGTAATAGAACCGTCTGTGTAATCCGGAGTTGAAGTTCCTTCGTAGAACCCGATGTTCTCCAGGATTGCACCGAACTTAATCGCATCGTAAATTTGCGGTTCTTTTTCTTTTGAAAGATCGATCGTTTTCGCGTAGCATCCTCCTTCAAAGTTGAATACGGTATTGTCTGACCAACCGTGCTCATCGTCACCAATCAAACGACGATTCGGATCTGATGACAACGTTGTTTTTCCCGTTCCGGATAACCCGAAGAAAATAGCTGTGTCGCCATTCTCTCCAACGTTTGCAGAGCAATGCATGGAAAGTACATTTTTCTCATGAGGCAATACGTAATTCAATACAGAGAAAATTCCTTTTTTGATCTCACCTGTATATCCTGTTCCACCGATAATAATCATTTTACGAGTGAAGTTCAGGATTGCGAAATTTGATTGGCGTGTTCCGTCAATTGCAGGGTCAGCTTTGAATCCGGGAGCGCAAACAATGTTCCACTCTGCCTCAAAATTTTCGATTTCCGCATCAGTGGGACGCAGGAACATGTTGTATGCAAACATGTTTGACCAAGGGAATTCTGCAGTTACACGAATGTTCATTCTGAATTTGTCGTCAGCACAGGCATATGCATCACGAACATACACATCTTTGTCAATCAAATAAGCCTTCATGCGGTTGTATAACGCATCGAATTGTTCTGCAGAAACAGGAATATTCACATCGCCCCACCAAACACTGTCTTCAGTTTTAGCGTCACGGACAACAAAACGATCTTTAGGAGATCTCCCAGTGAATTCACCTGTCTCGATAGCGATCGCTCCGGTGTCTGTTAACACACCCTGACCGCTGATAATCGTGTCTTCCACTAGTTCTGCCGGCGTTAAATTCCAAAATACGTTACCGAGATTTTCTAATCCGATAGTTGCTTTTAAATCGGCGTTTTTTCCTCGTTTACCAAATTCATTCATAAAATGTCTTTTTGTTTTGCTCTTGCGCCTACGCTGTAGCTACTGCGTAAGCGTTGGTGCTAACTAATTTCGGTGCAAAAGTACATGGATTCATGAAAAATTCACCCTTTTTTCAGTATAAATATTAACAGAATAAGAACAAATCCGTTGACTTATAGCTGATAACGCCTTTATTACTAGTTTATTGCAGGTGATGCAGGGTTAATAACTTATTAAACTTTACTTCGTTAAATTCCAATCTTTTGCAATCTGGTATGTACTGAAAAAATCGCCGTCTTTAGCATGTTTGGAAACTTCGCCCCCCTGATTGATGGCAGGACCGGGGTCGATCATTAAGTAATGGCCCCATTTGTTGGCTTTATAAAGAATGATGACTGAACGTCCTTTTTCATCTTTATAGTCGGTGCGCATAATAGTCGGGGTTGCAGGACCTCCCTGAACTTGTTTTTGAGATTCCGAAACGATTTTAAATGCTGTTTTCCATTGTTTTACCAAAACTTCTCCGTTTCCATACTGCACGACCTTATCATCAGTTCCATGGATAACAATTAAATGCGGAAACTCTCCTTTGTAAAGAGAATCCTGTGAGTGAAGTCGCTGACGTAGAATAGAGTCATTGAACATCGTTGGTTGTTTCATTTGTGAAAAGGATTTCATCGGTGAATCTACTTGCTTGTAAGAAGTTCCGGCTAAAATGGCCCCTGAGTTGATACTGCCCGGGTAACAAGCCATGTAATTCACACTCATTGCTGCTCCGGCACTCACTCCGTAAATAAATATTTTGGAAGTGTCAATCGGATAGTGGGAAACCGCATATTTCACCATTTCATGAATGCTGGCAATTTCACCTTTGTCCTTTTCCTGGTCATCTTTCGCAAACCAGTTGAAGCATTTGATCATGTTGTTTGCCGCTTTTTGTTCCGGGTAAAGCACCAGGAAATTCAATGAATCAGCTAATTTATTCCAACCTGATCCGCTTGCGATTTCCGTTGCATCCTGGTTGCAGCCGTGAAGAACCAATACCAGCGGAATTTTACCGCTTGTTTTTTTCACCGGCTCATGAATGTATGCATTCAGGTTTCCCGGGTTTTGAACTATCGAAGCGGTGATGTCGGTTAATTGAGCACTTCCGAAAAAAGGGAAGAGCAGTAGTGAGAAGAGAATCGTTGTTTTCAAATTACCTGGTATTTTTTCATAATGAATGTAGCACTTTTATTTTGACAAATTCCATTTCGAAGTTTGTAATCAAAAAACAGGTCGTTGTCCCTGATCTCCACTTCAAAACATTTGTTGTTTAAGTACGAAGGATGTGAACGAGTGGTTTCGCAAACCTCCAAATCATGGGTGGCAATCATGCCGATCGCATTCAAGCGAACCATTTGTTCTACCATTCCGATTGTTCCGTTTTGCTTGTCATCCGAGTTGGTCCCACGCAGAATTTCATCTAGTAAAACAAAAGCCGGGCCCTGGTTGAGATTATCGATGATTAGTTTCAATCGTTTTACTTCGGAAAAGAAGTAAGAGGTACTTTCCTCCAGTGAATCGCTCAGACGCATGGAAACCAGCAAAGGAATAGGGAAGAAAGTTGCGTTTTCGGCAGGAATAACGGAGCCCGCATTGGATAAAATCACGGCAATTCCAAGTGTTCTTAAAAAAGTACTTTTCCCCGACATATTGGATCCGGTAAGAATCACGAAACGTTCCCGGTCAAACGAAATGGAATTACAAACGCGTTTGTTTTTCGGGATCAGCGGATGCCCCAGATCTTCAAAAGAAATTTGTTTTTCGTTCAAATCAGGAAAGGAATATTCCGGATTGTTGACTTTGAAATTACTGAAGGAAAGAATGCTTTCTACTTCAGCGATCTGTTCAATCCATTGACTGATTGATTCACGGTGTTTCTTCTTCCATTTCACCAGTTGCCGGAATACATGCACATGGAACTGAACCGTTCCGTTCAAAAGAAAAACGGCCATCCCGTTGTTGACGCTGTCCATGTTTCCATATATTTTGGAAGCCTCTTTCAATAGTGTGCTTGCTGCCTGATTTTTGGAATGGATTTTTTCATGGATTTCTTGGAGCTTCGTTGATTTCCAATCCCGTTTCTCTATTAACCGGAGCATTTCGCTGTAAGCCAAAAGTGCAGCACCTATCCGTTCGGTTTTTCCGATCTCATTCTTTATTTTTCCAACGATGGCACCAAACAATAACATGTTTATAACGTATAAGATAACCCCGACATTAAACCAGTAAACCCGGTCAGTTTGCCACAATAAGATCATACTTGTCAATCCCAGTGCTGGAAAAATGAACGCGAGCACGGTGGAAACAATGGATAGTGACTGTCTGGAATCCTGCCAATGTTCAATGTAATTCCGGATTTCATGACTGTCTTTCCCCAGTTTTGCATATACTTGGAAAGCTTGTCTCCATTCGAGGTCTTCTGCGATTTCGGCAATTGCTTCCTGGGAGTTTTTAAGTGCTTCGCTGCTTTGAGTCTGAAGCAGGGAAGCAGCCAGTTTTTCACTCCCGATAACGGTGGATGTGCGGTTTAAATGCTCAAATAATGAGTGCGGACCAAACAAATCGATGTCAAAAGAATAGGGATGTTTCGTGTCCAGGAATTCTTTTCCGTTTTCGTAGTAAGGTTTTGCTTCTTTCAGGAACAAATCTTCCGACTCGTTTAACCATTGATAGGTCACTGCAACCTGGAGCTTGCGTTTTACCCGGAAGTGATAATTCACCAAAAAAGCAAACAATCCGAGAAAACCGATCCCTCCGATTAAAAAAGGCAGCCCGTTTTCTGCCCTGGAATAATAAAAGCAGGTTCCGGAAACGAGCAAAGCAATCAATCTTGACCAACCAATTAACTGAAGCTGTTTATTGATTTGATTAACAGACTCTTGATATGATTTTGATCTTTCAGTATAATCCGGAATCATACAGTTGCCATTTTTTTCAATTCACTCACTGCCTGTTGAATGTTCTTCCAAATATCACTGATTGTTGCATCCATCATATAACAAGGTGCAGAAACAATTTTATTTGCCTGATCTACCTGAATTTCTTTGACGGTTTTGTAAGTGGTGGTTGCTCCCGTTTTTACCAAACCCTGGGAAAATGCTTCAATATCATAAGGAGAAGATTCGGTCGTTGTCCCCAAAGTTAAGGATGGATGAATATCAGAGCCTTCCAGGGCTTTTGCCAAAACTACCGGACTCACACACAAAGCGGCAATGGGTTTCCCAATATTTACCAGATTGACAAGTAATAATTTTACTTCCGGCAAAATAGTTCCGTCCGGACCTTCAAATGCCCAGTTCGTGAAGTTTTTTGCATTTCCGAATCCTCCGGGAATGATTAATCCGTCAATATCTGCCGGTTGTATGTCCTGGATCGGTACAATGTTTCCCCGTGCAATCCTGGCAGCTTCTATGAGCATGTTCCGGGATTCATTCATTGGTTCTCCGGTAAGGTGATTGATTACATGAAACTGATCCGCATCTACTCCAATACAAGTGTATGTGTCTCCTGATTCGGATACTGCCAGCATACTCAGTACGGCTTCCTGAATTTCCGCTCCGTCATAGACTCCTGACCCGGAAAGTAAAATTCCAAAATTCATGGTATTGTGATTTAATATAAAATAGGTAAAAAAAATTTAACCACCCTTCCAGGGTTATAAACCCTGGAACAGTTTTTGTTTTTCAAAAATACGATTCTCCAGCTATTTCGTATCTTTGTTCAAATGGATAAACCAATAATATTTTACGACGGTGATTGCGGTTTTTGCAATAAAACGGTTCAGTTTGTCCTGAATCATGAAAAAAACTCCGAGATCCATTTCTGTGCCCTGCAAAGCGATTTTGCAAAAGATTTTTTTAAAAAGCAGGGAATCCACGAACTGGATTTGTCAACCTTTTATTTTTGGGACGGAAAAAAATTGAATAATCGATCTACTGCAGCACTCAAGGTTTTGAACTATTTGCGTTTTCCATCGAATCTGGGCAAGATAGGTTGGGTTTGTCCTCGCTTTATTCGGGACGGGATTTATAATATGATTGCCAAGCGGCGTATGCGTTTGGCTCCTGCTTTTTGTGCCCTCCCGACGCCTTCGCAGGCTGCCCGGTTTTTGTCCCAAAAAGCGATTTAATTTTTACTTTCTATCAGGAAGTTTTAAATAAAACCAGATGTTAAGAAAGCAATCAATTTTGTGTAAACTCTTGTTAATATCATTCTGAAAATAGAAGGTATGAAGGAAATACTTTCCTTATTTTTGTCCTATGAGAATATCTGCTTCGATTTATTCGGATAAGAAACGCGAACTGTCGGAAACGATCCAAGATTTGGCCGCTCACCATGTGGATCTGCTTCATGTTGATTGTAATGATGACCCTTCTGTTTTTGAAGATATCAGCCGGGTCCGGGCATGGTGTAACATTCCGATCGATTTGCATATCATCACGAAGAACCCATCCAATTATTTCGATTTGCTTCGGGCCGTACCGGTGGAATATGTAACGTTCCAATTGGAGGATTTGGAAGAGGACTTGTTGATTCCTTCCGATATTAAGGGAAAAAAAGGATTGGCAATTATTACTCCGACCCCGATCGAAGCATTTGATACATACAGCAGTTTCGATTTCATTTTGATCATGGCAACCGTTCCCGGACAAAGCGGAGGTGTTTTTGATGCTGTAAACTTCAAGAAAATTCGCGATTTTCAAAAGAAATACCCGTCAAAATCCGTACATGTAGATGGTGGAGTCAACGGAGAAGTTTCCTTCATTTTACGGAATATGGGAGTTCATACTTCGGTTTCCGGATCTTATTTGTTTAACGCACCTAGCGTGGGACATGCATTAATGGACCTGACGAAACGCAATGTGGATTCCCAGTTTTTGGTGAAAGACTTCATGATTCCGCTGACAGAATCACCATCAGTGGGGGAGAATGCATCCATATCTGAAGTGTTGAATTCGGTGGAAGATGGAAAATTGGGCTTTACTTTAGTTGTTGACGAAACAACTAATTTGAGAGGGTTGATTTCCAATGCAGATATCCGCAAAAGTTTAATCCGTACGGGGGGAAATCTGAACAATGAATCCATTGCTGAAATCATGAACTCCAAACCTTTGGTAATTCACGAAACAGCAACAGTCAATGATTTACTGCAGCAAATTAAAAAATACACGTTCCCGATTCTTTATTTACCCGTTGTGGACCAAAACAATAAAGCAAAAGGAATCTTAACATTCGTAAACCTGATTAAAGGGGAAATATGATCATTCATTTAAAAAAATCAGTCAATTCAACTGAAGCAGCTAAACTGGCTGCAGAAAACAAAGCATTCCACCTGGTTTCTCAAGGTATCAATGTATTGGTAACCGGATCCGGTGTGAAAGAAGTTCCTGCAGCTTTGGAATCGGTGACTGAAGCGCATTGGGTATTTCCCAATGACATGCAATTGGCTTCACGAAATTACCGTCCGGAAACCCGTGAAGTGAAAATCGGGGATGTAACGGTAGGTGGAAAAACAGGAAACACCATTCTAATTTCCGGACCATGTTCCGTTGAGTCGGAAGAACAGATCAGGCAATCTTCCGAATTGCTAAAATCCTTGGGATTAACGGCACTTCGCGGTGGATGTTATAAACCGAGAACAAGCCCGTACAGTTTCCAGGGATTGGGATTGGAAGGATTGAAGTTACTCGCTAAGATGCGTGAAGAATATGGATTTGCAGTCGTAACAGAAGCGCGTGACGCAACACATATCGATGAAATCATCGAATATGCGGATGTGATCCAGGTCGGAGCGAAGGCAATGTATGACCAGGGAATTTTACGGGCATGTGCAAAAACGCAGAAAACAGTTTTGATTAAACGTGGATTCGGCACCACTTTACAGGAGTTTGTTCAGGCGGCTGAGTTTGTTCTTTCCGGTGGAAATGAAAACGTAGTTCTATGTGAGCGCGGGATACGTACTTTTGAAACGGGTACGCGTTTTACATTGGACTTGTGCGGAGTGGAATGGTTGAAGCACTATACAAATCTTCCTGTCATTTTGGATCCGAGTCATGCAATGGGATACGCATATGGTGTGGCAGGGTTGTCCCGGGCATGTATTGCTTTGGGAGTTGACGGATTATTGGTGGAAGTTCATCCGAATCCCAAAGTTGCCAAATCCGATGCTTCCCAGCAATTGAATCATGAGGAATTCAAGCAATTGTTACAAACACTTCATCCGATTGCAGCAAGCGTTGGATATAAAATGGTATAATCTTGTTTTTAGAGCAAAATATAAAAGGTCTTTGTGCAAAATTCGGGGTCGATTTTTATCAGATGCTGAAGGACTTTGACATAGACGGGGTCACCGAATTGTCTGTCCTGGATTTGGAAGCAATAGCAGAGGAGTATGAAGTTGATTTTTATTCCCTGTTGTTCAAGCCATTATTTGTCTTTGATCATTTGAAATCCAAGATTGAAAAGATCAAGTTCCTAATCCTGGATGTGGATGGTGTCATGACAGATGGAGGAATGTATTATACAGAATCGGGAGACCAGGTGAAAAAATACAATTCCAAAGATGGAATGGGTATAATGAAAGCTCAGGAAAAAGGATTGCTTTGTGGGATTATTTCATCGGCATTTACGGATCAAATGGTTCGAAACAGGGCTGAGACACTGAATATAACTCGAGTTTATGTCGGTAGAGATCAGAAAATTACGATTCTAAGACAATGGTGTGAGGAATTGTCCATTACTTTGAATGAGGTAGCAATTATTGGTGATGACATCAATGATTTGTCCATTATGCGCGAGGTTGGACTGAGCGCGTGTCCGAAAGATGCCGTTCAGGAAGTCAAGAAAGAGGTAGATATTGTATTAACAAAAAATGGCGGTACGGGTGTTGTGAGAGAATTTATCGATAATTTTCTGCTTTCCGAACCAATAAAAGAATTTTAAACAACAACATGAATCAAGTGAAATTAGGCATCATCCGGGAAGGAAAAGTGCCGCCTGATAAGCGGGTTCCACTTACACCAAAGCAATGCAGGTTAGTTGAAATGAAATTTCCACAAGTGAAAGTTTTTGTTCAGGAAAGTGAGATCCGTGCATTCAGTGATGAAGAGTACGCGGCTGAGGGGATTGAAGTGGTGAAGGATTTGTCGGATTGTGACGTTATTATGGGAGTGAAAGAGGTAAATATTGAAGACCTGATCCCGGGAAAGAAATTCCTGTTCTTTTCACACACCATTAAAAAACAACCCTATAACAGGAATTTACTAAGGGCGATCCTGGACAAGAAAATTCAATTGATCGATTACGAAGTTCTGAAGTCCAAAGAAAATAAACGCATTATCGGTTTTGGTCGCTATGCCGGAATTGTAGGTGCTTATAACGGAATCCGTGCCTACGGAGAAAAAACAAATACTTTTCATTTGAAACCGGCCAATGAATGTGTAGGCAGAAAAGAAATGGAAAACGAATTGCATAAAGCGGTTTTTCCTGAAAACATGAAACTGGTTTTAACCGGTTTTGGAAGAGTGGGGTACGGAGCGCGCGAGATTATGGATATTTTGCCGTTTACGGAAGTGAGCCCGGAAGAATTTCTGAGCGAAAAATTTGACACGCCGGTTTTTACACATTTGGAAATCGAAGATTACTACCGACGTAAAGACGGGAAACCGTTCGTTAAGCAGGAATTTTATGCGACACCGGAGCTGTATGAATCCAGTTTCAAAAGATATTCTGAAGAGGCAGACGTGTATGTTGCCTGTCATTTCTGGAGCAATAAATCACCGTTCATTCTCACCGATTCGGATTTGAGATCCGATAAAAACAAGATCAAGGTGATTGCGGATGTTTCCTGTGATATCCAGGGACCGATTGCATCCACACTGCGGGCTTCCAAAATTGCAGATCCGTTTTACGGGTACGATCCGGAAACACGACAGGAATGCGATTGGAAACAAGAAGGGTCGATCATGGTAATGGCAGTAGATAACCTGCCGTGCGAATTACCGAAAGATGCTTCGGAGGATTTTGGAAACGAATTGATCAAATCTGTTTTCCCTCATTTATTCGGCGATGATCCGGATAATATCATTGGAAGAGGTTCCGAAACGGATTTGAATGGAAATTTAACTTCTTACTTTGCATACCTGAATGATTATGTCAATCAGGTGACAGCTTAAAACCCTGCTATGGCGATACAGAAAGGCGACAAAAAAGTTATCAGGGGATGGGTCATGTATGACTGGGCAAACTCCGTCTACAACCTGGTGATCTCATCTGCCATCTTCCCGATTTTCTATGATAACGTAACAACAAAACATTTCAAGGAGACTCACGGTTATCTGGAAACTCAAAGTTTGCCGGATGGCGTAAATGTCACCGTGAATTTCTTTGGTTGGGAACTGTCCAATACGGCTTTGATGAGTTTTGTGCTTTCTGCCTCGTTCTTGTGTGTATCCTTCTTTTCGCCTTTTTTGTCCGGAATCGCAGATTATTTGGGAAATAAGAAGCGCTTTTTACAGTTTTTCTGTTACTTGGGTGCGGCATCCTGTATGACGCTTTATTTCTTTGATCCGGCTAAAATAGAACTGGGACTGACCAGTTTGTTCTTTGCCAGCATAGGTTTCTGGAACAGTTTGGTTTTCTACAATGCCTATCTGCCGGAAATTGCCGAACCGAAAGATCACGATAAAATATCGGCAAGAGGTTTTTCTATGGGATATATTGGGTCTATGATCCTATTAATTATTTGTTTAGTACTAATCCAAACAAAGACCCTTGAAGCAAAATGGTGTTTCGTTCTTGTAGGAATCTGGTGGTTATTATTCTCCCAATTCACCTACCGCGTACTTCCGAATTCCGTCAGAAAGGAAACGAAGGAAAAAGGGTATATCTGGAAAGGGTTCCGGGAATTACGGCACGTTTTCATGGAATTCAGACAAACTATCCGTTTAAAGAAATACTTGACGGCATTTTTCTTTTTCAATACAGGGGTACAAACCGTGATGTTGATGGCCACTTTTTTTGCGAAAAAGGAAATTCTGTGGCCTGTAAAAGATGGGAAGCCGGATGACAGCGGATTGATCATTGCTATTTTGCTCATTCAGTTATTAGGTGCCGGAGGTGCATTTATCATGTCGCGACTTTCAAGACGTATCGGGAATATCCGGACATTGGGAATCTCTATTGTGATTTGGATAGGAATTTGTTGCGCAGCGTTTATTATTAAAACGCCGGTTCAGTTTTATGCATTGGCAGCAACTGTCGGTTTGGTAATGGGAGGTGTGCAGGCAATGGCTCGTTCTACGTATTCCAAGTTTCTACCTGAAACAGAAGATCACGCAAGTTATTTTTCTTTTTATGATGCGACAGAAAAGATCGGTATCGTAACGGGTACCTTGTTTTTCGGAACAATGGAAATTATTTTCGATGACATGCGCTTTTCAGTCGTTTCTGTGGCGTTCTTCTTTGTAGTCGGATTAGTGATGCTGTTCCGGATACCTAAGCACGAACGCAGTGATTTGGAAGGAGTATACGAATAATTATCAAGAAGTGCATATCCTTGATTATTGACAATTCGCTTGACATATCAATCATTGTCAGTTGCAATCAAAAAAAATAGATTTGGATAAACTTTTTTCTGGAAAGGTGCGTTATTGCTTTTAAGCACGCCGTTTTTATGAAATTTTGGTTTCTTTTTCTAATTATTTTCTCAAGTTGTTTATTCAACCGAATTCATGCGCAAATTTCCGGCGTGATTAATCAGTACACACCTGTGACCAGTATTTCATGTAATCAGATTGAAGTGCAGAACACTTCTTTTCTTTCAGTTGGAGACCGTGTACTGATTATTCAAATGAAAGGCGCAGAGATTAATACCGGCAATACACCGGCTTTCGGCACGATAACAGATTACCACCATTGCGGACGTTATGAGTTTGCAACTGTTTCATCGATTTCGGGAAATGCGGTTTCGTTTCAATACCGATTGTTAAATACCTATGAAGTAACTGGCTATGTGCAGCTTATCCGTGTTCCTCAGTATACCAATGTTACAGTTACGGGCACGTTGACGGCTCAGGGTTGGAATGGAAGTACCGGTGGTGTTTTGGTAATGGAAGTTTCCGGAACATTGACTTTAAACGCGCCTGTTTCATTGAACGGGAAAGGGTTTAACGGTTCATTTTCATCATTAAATCCGGATGGAGGGTGCGGTAATTTTCCTGATTACTTTTATCCGGTTGCATCCGGTTACGGAGCTCAAAAAGGAGAAGGAATTGCAGAAGTTCCTTTTACCATGAATGGAGGTCGTGGCGCACTGGGAAATGGCGGTGGCGGCGGAAATAAGCACAACACAGGTGGCGGTGGCGGTTCCAATGGGACCAAAGGCGGACGGGGTGGCGATCAGGCATTTTTTTGCGGGCAACAACCTGTCGGTGGAGAAGGTGGGACTGCATTGGATTACAGTAACGGAAGACTTTTCATGGGAGGCGGAGGCGGATCTCCTGATTTTAATGACGGAGCGGGAAGTGCCGGAGGAAACGGAGGAGGGATCATTCTGATTCGTGCGGCAACAATCCTATCCAATAATATGATTATCGAATCGTGTGGTGAAAACGTTGTTTCCGTTCCCAATACGATTGGAGATGGTGCTGGCGGCGGCGGCGCAGGTGGCACTATTGCTTTGGATGTAAATGCATTCAGCGGAAATGTGATCTTACGCGTGGATGGTGGTAACGGAGGGGATATACAGACGACGTATCCATCCTGTTTTGGTCCTGGCGGTGGAGGTGGAACCGGTGCGATCCAATTTTCAGGAAGTGTACTTCCTGCAGCCAATGTAACCACTTCATTCGTTCCCGGTGATCCGGGAATTAACATATCCAACAATTCCAATTGTGCTCAACAGCCCTATGGAGCGACTGCCGGTCAGTGGGGGCCGCTTTATTCTTTTAATATAGGCTTTCCGGAAAGTACCGTGCCTTTTAGTTCAATTAATATCGGTCCGGATATCGAAGTGTGCGAAGAGAGCGTCACGATAACCACAACTATTATTGCAGCTTCTTATTTGTGGTCTACCGGTGAAACCACTCCTTATATAACGGTTTCTACTTCCGGGGATTATTGGCTTTCCGTAGTTTATGGTCCGACGAGTTGTTCGGCCAGAGATACCATTTCGGTTAACCTGAATAATTTAAGTATAGACGCGGGGCCAGACCAAACGATCTGTAGCGGAGAAAATGTCCTGTTGCACGCTTTCTCAATGAGTAACAATGCTGTAATGAGCTGGAATAACGGCGTTGTTAATGATCAACCATTTTACCCACAAATGACAACTGTTTACACAGTAGTTGCTGTAAGTCCCAACGGGGAATGCACGGCTACGGACAGTGTATTGGTCACGGTGAATCCTTTTCCGGTCATTTCAGTTAATCCTTCCGTAACTTCCGGTTGTGCCCCTTTGACTGTTTCGTTCAATAATACAACAACCGATTGTACTTCTTCTACCTGGACTTTTTCGGATGGAACGACCATTTCCGGGTGCGGAAATCAATCTGTGATATTTGACAATCCGGGTTGTTATGACCTGTCTCTGGAAGTAACTTCGAGTGGCGGTTGTGTTGATACAATGGATTTTGACTCGCTCATTTGTGTATCGGCTTCTCCGACAGCATTATTTTCGCCTGTACCCGCAATTTTGAATGATGAGAATTCAACGACTACCATGATCAACAATTCGGTAGGTGGGAATCAGTATGAATGGAATTTTGGTGATAATACCTTTTCAACTCTTTTTGAACCGGCTCACAGTTATTCTCCGAATGCATTTGGTTCGTATCGAATTGCATTAACTGTTACGAATGAAGATGGTTGCAGTGATATTGCGTATGGGGTTATTTACATGGAAGGCGGAAGTATTTACTACGTCCCGAATACGTTTACACCGGATGGGAATGAGTTCAACCAGGTCTTTCGTCCTGTTTTTGCTTACGGAGTTGATCCTGCTGATTTCAATTTCCTGGTTTTCAATCGCTGGGGAGAAGTGGTTTTCGAATCAAATGATCCGGAAGTCGGGTGGGATGGCACGTATCACGATGAATTGGTTTCGGATGGAATTTATATTTGGCGAATTGAGTTTGGTTCTATTTGGAACAGTGAAAGGGAAGTGGTTCATGGTCATGTGAATTTGTTGAAGTGAATAATAAATTGACGTAATAACGCAAGGTTACGTCACAGGTGGCACTGAAATGAGGGGGGGACTCTGCAAATATCTGGTATAACCAAATACATTGATATTGTTGTCGTAACAGGAAAATAAAACGCAGGATATGCAGGCAATGAAATGCGTGTTTAATTTTGATTCACGTTCGACCGTTGATCGGGTAAAAAAAAAGGCCAATCTGCGGTAGACTGGCCTTTCAATGATCAATGAGCTTCTTCTTCCGGATCAGGAGGGAAGATCTTCTCAGGGTTTTTAATATTCTGCATGCGGTCAATGAAATCTTCCAATTGAGAGATAGTCAATTGCTTCGCGATAATTTTTTTGTCTTTATCCAACACGAAGATTCTTGGTGTTGCATAGATATCATAGGTATCATGATAATTCAACGCTTCCAGTGTCGTGTATTTGGGGATAAACTGCCGTGGGTCAGCGGTTGCATCTTCAAATAATTTCTTGGTCAATCCCACATTGATAAACTCGAGTTTGTTATCGCGAATGAATTTTTTCCACTTCTCGAAATCTTCTCCTGTTGCTTTTCCTACCGCAAAAATCTCTACGTTCCGCTGTTTGAATTTCTTTTCGTACAAAGTCTGTAATTTCGGAGTCGTTTTTTTACAATGCCCGCATTCAGGGTCCCAGAAATAAAGAATGGTGTATTCGCTTTTCAGGCTGTAGAAGTCCTTCCAGTTTACATCTGTCGTATCCCGTAAGCTGATGTTTGGTGGGCGAACACCCTGCACGAGGTTCATTTTAATCTTGTTTTCCTCACACAATTCTTTCAGCTTTTCTTTGTCTTTCATCCAGTAAGCAATCGAATTTCCTTCAGCATCATTCTGACAGTAGTAACGATTGACCATGTAGACATAGACTTTGTCCATTCCCATGATGTTTGACTTCGCAAAAGTATTGGTAATGTAATCTACGGAATATTTGAATAATTCTGATTTTTTGTCCAATTGATCGCAGAACGGGAATGCAAAGGCCAAAACCGTATCCGGATGTTGGATCAACATATTTTTTCCAAAAAAGTATTCCATTTTAGAACCGAAAACCGGTGTATTTACCAAGCGGTCATCTTTCAGGTCTATATTGTCCCAGTAGTGGGAACGGTAGTATTCGTATCGATAGTTGGGATTGATCACTTTTCCGTTTGCATCTTTCGGTGCTTCGGGAACTTGAACATCCATCGACATTTTAATGATTTTGGAAACTAATTTTGTGGGATTGTTCTTTTGTAAATCTGTTTGGTAGGCTGCAACTAATTTGGAAACAGAGTCCATCTTCTCTCCGAAACTTTTGTATTCAGGATCTCCTTCTTTGTATTTTTCCCGTTCTTTGGAGAATCCTGTTGCTACTTTGCGTTGTTCCTGCAAATAGTTGATGTAAGCAACAAATACTTTGTTCTCCTCTGATTTCTTTACCTTCATATTGGTAACAAAATCGGGAGCTTTTGTCTCGATATTGATGTCTTCTTTGTTGTATATGACTTCGAAGTATTTTTGCCCGGGCATTAATAAAGCAACGATTCCCGGTTTTAGATCCGGTTTAGCGGTAAATTCAACTACTCCGCCTTTCATTTCAGCTGTATCGGCATAAAACAGCTTAGAGCCATAATATTTTGTCAGGAAAACGGTGGTGTCTTTGGCTCCTTCTACTTTGAAGCGCAGTTTTTGACTAAATCCAAATGTTGATACAAGCAGTAAGGGAATTACTAGAAGTTGTTTCATGTTTGCGTGTTTATTTATTATCATGACGTAGCAAATTTAATAAAGTCATTGGTTTAACAGAAAATTAACCATTGTTCTGTTCGTAAATTCCCTTGCGGGCGCTTAAATAGGAGGCGAGTGCGAACAGGGAATAAGCAAAAACCAATGCAAGAATACTCAGCACACTTAAACTCGTATCGATATACAAACCTCCATCCTTTAATAGGGAGTCTAAAAATAACTTAAATCCGATAAAGGAAGCCAGACTTAGCATGCCAATTACTCCAAAAACTTTGGAAAAGTAAACAAAGAAGTTCTTTACCAATGAATTAGGATGATGTCCCAAACGCATCAAAGTTCGTACTTCGTATAAATTCTTACTCAATAACAACTGGAGGTATTGAATTAAAACCAAACCGGAAAGGAACACTGCAATGACGGAAATTCCCAAAACCACGAGAATCAGCGTTCCGACAGTACTTTTTAAACGACCGATAGCAACCTGTGCATTTTTGGATTCCAGGTGTTTTTCTTGCAGCATGTGTTCTACCAGTCCAAATTCATTCTCTTTTCCGGAAATCATGATCTGCGTGATCTTTTGTTCTGTATTCGGAGCGAAACGATTGTTTGCCCACGTCATAAAGTTTTGAGGAACCAATACAGAAGGCATATCATTTGAAAAGCCAATTATTTTGCACGAAATATACTGTTTCCCGGTGTCGCTGATCAGGGCAAACTTGAATTTGATATCCATAGCCAGTTCATCACTGATCTGGGGCATGTTTTTCGAACTCATGAACATGTTCATCATAACGAGCAAGTCGCGTGGCATGAGAATAGGAACAAGTGTGTCGCCATCTTTCCAATGGAAATCAGTTAAGTTGATATCCAGGAAGTCCGGATCTACGGTTTGAATGAAAATATCTCCTCTGAATCGTGGCACAGAGGGATCTGCTGTTTCGATCGTGATGTTGAAGTTATTCGATTCAACGGGCTGTACATCCAGAATGAAGGGTTTCTTTTTCATCTCTTCGATTTCGCTCAGCGAGAAATCGGTTTTGGCCAGATTGAGTGTGTTGAAGCTGGAAACTTTCTTTTGAACGATAACGGTGTTCGGACCGAGTATTTCTGCTCCTTTCCCAAAATCATTGACCTTGATCAGGTAGTGAATGGAAGTAATCAGGAAGGTCATTCCCAGAAAAGCTCCGATAACAGCAATTACCAATTGGCGTTTGTCCTGGTATTGAAATAATAATTTGCGTAACATGGCTCAGAGCTTTAATTCGTAATCGTAAGAAAAACGGTTGTCATCATCCAGAGATGTGAGTACAAATCCTGCTTTTTGTCTGGTACATTCCGCATCGATCATAGACAAACAGCGCAAACTGTTTCGTTCATCCAGGTGGGAAAAAGGTTCGTCGAGAATCAGCCAGTTGAATGGCTGACAAAGAGATCGTACAATTGCCACACGCTGTTGTTGTCCCATCGACAAGAGTCCGCATGGATCATTCCACTTATGATCGATCTCCAATTCGGCCAGCATGGTTTTGATTTCAGATTCCGTTTTATAGCCGGTCAATTGATTCTTTAGCAACAAGTTTTCTGCTACGGTCAATTTATGGAAAAGCTGCAGGTCCTGGAATACGGTGGATATTTTTCGTTGACGGATTTCTACCCATTCATCTACAGAAAACGTTTTGATGTCGCGCCCATTATACAGAATGTTTCCGTCGTAATCTTTCCGGATCCCGAAAATTGTCAGGGAAAAAGTCGATTTTCCTTTTCCGGAAGATGCATTCAGGAGGATTTTTTTGCCGGTCTCAAGCTGTGCGCTGTTTCCCCAAATACTCTCTGTTCCATGAGAAATGGAAGCGAGCGGAAATGGCATCACCTGGTTAAATTGAATGTTCATCTTAGTTCCTTTTTGATCTCAATTTCAAATATCATTCCAAGATTGCAAGGTATTACTTTTCAACGAATTGAAGGATCTCATTACACAGTTCACCGACCGGTTTTGCATTGAGCCAAATAGTATCCGGGTGTTTCTTAAACCAGGTCAGTTGTCTTTTGGCATAATTGCGTGTATGCTGTTTTATTTTTGAAATACACATAGCCAAATCGATTTTTCCGTCCAGGTAATCAAACACTTCTTTGTATCCAACCGTTTGCAGAGCGGTCAGGTTTCGATATTTTGCCACGTTTTTCACTTCTTCGATCAACCCTGCTTCGATCATCCGGTCTACGCGTTGATTGATACGCTCATACAGAATTTCTCTCGGATGATTGATCACAAAACGGATGACTTCAAAAGGGCGTTTCGGGAGTTCGTTCTTTCTCCAGTCACTAAAAGGGATATGCGTAGAACGAATGACTTCCAAAGCTCTTAAGATCCGCATCGGGTTTTGTTTGTCGACCTGGTGATAGAATTCCGGATCTGTTTCTTTTAATTCCAGGAGCAGGGGTTCGATTCCTTTTTCTTCCAGTTCTTTTCTCAGTTCCTGCTGCACGTCAGTATTTGTTGGAATCGGGTCAAGACCGATGCATAAGGCGTCAATAAACATTCCGGAACCCCCGACTAAAACCACTTTCGGATGAAGTGCCAATTCTCCGCAGATCAATTCCATGGCTTCCGTCTCAAATTGGGCAGCACTTACGGGTGTTGAAATGGGATGAGAATCGATAAAATAATGCCGGATACCTTCCATTTCTTCCAAAGAAGGTTTGGCCGTTCCGATCGCCAATTCTTTATAGAACTGCCTGGAATCCGCAGAAATAACAACTGTATTCCATGCTTTGGCCAATGCCACGGCAAGTGAAGTCTTTCCACTCGCTGTCGGGCCTTCAATAACGATCAGCTGTTGCATGCGCAAAAGTACGATTTCTAAGTGAAATCAACGCTTAACAAGTGTTTTGTATGTTTCGTAACGAGCGGTAATTCCACGAACATAACGAATACAGATGTTGCCTCTGAAAGCACCGCTTTTAACAACTTCGTCTGTGTAATATGCGTGTTTTCCGAGATTCATAACCATGGCTTCCACGTTGTTTTCCCAAACATGCGGGTTCAATCCTTTCTTTTCAGCCAGTCGCTGCGCATCCAGGATATGCCCGGCACCGGCATTGTAACTTGCCAGAATGAATTTATTGCGTTCATTGTCGTCTTTAATTGCTGTCCACAATTTGGTAATCCGACTCAAGTACTTGTATCCTCCCTGAATTTGTACTTCCGGAGGTGAAGTGGGATAGACTCCGAATTTCGGTCCGGTTCCTGGCATAAACTGCATCAACCCGTATGCGCCACCAAATGCACGGGCATTCGGATTGAATTTACTTTCGTGGTAGATCAATGCAGCAACCAAACGCCAGTCGATGTTGTATTTCGCTCCTTCCACTTTTAAAATGGCATCAAACGGTGAAATACTTCCTCTTCTCGATTTGAAGTTGCTGGCTACTCCTAATGAACTGTTGATTTGTTCGAAATACTTGCGTTTAATATACGAGAAAGCTTCCTTGTTCATAAATTTGGAAAGCCAGATATTCAATCGTTTTTGAAGGATGGGTGATTTTTTATTCAACCCGAAGGCAATGTTCTGTTTGAAAGAAATCGGCATGCTTACGTCCAGATTATCGTAAAATCGTTCGTTGATTTCAGCTACATTGCGTTCTGCAACGGTATAATCGATGACCCCGTTTGAAACTTGTTCGATGAGTTCTTCTACACCTTCCTGTGCCTGAGTCGGGCGGATCATAATCGTATCGCCAATTTCATCCTGTAAATGAATCAGCCGGGTATAATAACTGGAATGTTCCCAAACTACTACTTTTTTATTCCCCAACTGGATCGGATCGGTAATAAAGGTGACTTTTTGGTCTTTTGTTTCCGGGGTGAGTTTTCGTTGGATCAATACCTGATTTGTTTGGAGGAAAGGGGTCGAGAAATTGATTTCGGATCTCCTTTCACGGGTAACAGTATAGTTGCACGCAATGATATCTCCTTCACCGCGATTCAGCATGGCGTTGATCTCATCGAGGTTGTTGACGATTTTCACTTCCAGTTTTACCCCCAATTCTTCTGCAAATTCTTTCAGGATTTCATATTCGAACCCCATTTTTTTGCCTTTGTAAATGAAGAAAGATGTGGAACTGTTTTCTGCCAGAATGACCAGGCTGCCACGTTTGTAGATTCCCGGAAGATCAAAATCATGTGTATCTAACGGCTTCTTTCTCGAATCTGTTTTTTCTTCGGAACAGGATGCCATAATCAGGCACCCGACTAGAAGGAGAAGACAAGAAATTCGCGATTTGGTCTGCGGCATAATAATCAAACTTACGAACAAATTACGAGAAAAAAGCGGAATCTCACTCCATTAAATATTCATTTGCATCGCGCATATATTCATGAAAGCAACTAGTAATTTCGTTCTCAAAGTGCTGAAACACGGTGTGCCCGTTCGTTAGCGCGTTTTCAAAAGAGAGCTTGCGGCTCACTCCCTGGCACATCCGGTATAGCCCTTCTTCTGTGGGATAATAACTGATCCAGTTCCGTTCGATCAATAAATTCACAAACTGCTTAAAATCGGCTGGGTAAGGTTCATTTGTCAGATCAATTTTGGAATAAAAATCTGCTAAAAAAACGGGTAGTCGGAGTGGATGGTACCGGTCCCAGTTTCTTGCCAGCAAGTGATCGAAGTAGATATCAATGGCAATCGGGGCTACTTTCGGTAACTGTCCGCGAATGGTATGGATCAGGTGAATGACCTCAAAATGGTGGTCGATGAAGTTGTCAATTTTGCGATGCAATAAAACACCTTTTTGAATGTGTTCGGGATATTCCAGGTATTTTTTTCCTTTGATAAAATCACCGAAAAGGTTTGCTACAGCCAGTTGTGGGTCGTTGTTGGAAAAGTAGATGTGCCCGAGATAGTTCATGGGGTTAAGATAAATAAATAATCCATTCTGAAATTGTCAATTGTTTAATAAAGTCTTTTATCCAAAAGCCCAATGTTCTTTTTTAATCTCATAAATGAAATTCAATTTTGGTGCTTCGCCGAAATAAGCTACGTCTTCTTCTGCGATCTTTTCTGCACCCAAACGGCCAATGGCTATTTGTGACCGCAGGTTGTTTGCCCCCACGTGAAAATGCACAGTGGGTACGAATTGAAAAATGTAATTCAGCATGAGTTTCTTGACCATCGAATTGATGCCTTTTCCCCAGGAATCTGTTCCATAAAATGTATAACCTATCAAGATGAAATTTTCCGCTTCATTGTAATCGTAGTAACGCGTGCATCCGATCGTCTTTCCGTTTGATTTGTCGATAATTTTGAAGGCACCTTTGCTTTCCATAGCTCCTTTAAAGAAGTTTTGAAAGATCTCCCGTTTCCAGCGGTCTTTGTTCGGATGCTGTTCCCAAACCTTCGAGTCGGAAGCTACAGCGTATAATTCCTCAAAATCGCTTTCCCGGAGTGGGTAGAGGATGATGTGATCGTTTTCTAAGATGGGTTGGATGGAGAAAGTCATAGAGTGATATTTGATTCCCTGAGTTATCGCTTTTCGGGCAAAACCTTTACCAAAAAAGCTCCGAAATTGAAATCGACCGGATGTACTCTGCCTCTGTTGAAGCTCATAGTACCTGAAGAAGAATAGGATATACCGTTATGAGAAACGCTCGCGGATAAATACAGTGGTTGTCTGCCTTCTTTTCCTATAATCCGCATTGTTGCTCCCCGGGATCCTCCAATACTGACAATAGTCTCTTCATCTACCTGGTTTTGGTAAGAAATATATTCCAGTGGTTTCAATTCAATCTTCCTATCGTTAATCGTGATCTTTTTGCTTGCTTTACGTTTATCAATATTTCCGAAGACATAAATCTTGTTTCTCGGATACTTGTCCCGGTTTGTTTTTAATTCTGCTTCATTTAACGAATAGATCGAAATTTCGATGTATGTAGTATCACCGTGATAAATGATGCTATCAACCGTAAATGAATTGGCGCCTTGTTTATTCGCGTTGTTCCAAAATGAATTGAACAAATCTGAAAGGGTGAAGCTGCCCATATTTACTGAATTGCCACTTAAACTTCCGATTTTGGTATTGCCGGAAAGATCAAATAAGTCAGAGATCAGATCGAATGTTTTGGTGGAACTCTGCGGAGAAGAAGTATTTTGCCCGAAACCGGATTTGATGACTAAGGTGAAAAGCAGTAAAGCAACGATTTTGTTCATTTCAATTGATTTTGTGGCACTTCAAAATTAGTTAATTTTTAAGGGGATTGTTTCGACTCCGTAATACTTTTTCAAATGCTTTCCGTGCCGAACCGCGAAAAAACACTTCTCCGCAATAAGTATAGCCCAATTTATCCAGGATTTTCAGCATCGGAAGATTGTCAAAATTAGTATCGACTTTAATGCTGTAAACTTTTGAATCCAGCGCTATATCTTCAATCAGCTTAAACAGTTGGGTGGCAATTCCTTTTCCGATCGCTTCATTGGATGTGGCGACCCGGTGTATTACCACATACTCATCATTCGTCAGCCATTTGCCCTCAATATCAGTATAAGCAGGCTCCACATCGAAAATAATGGCAGCGTAAGCAATGATTTTACCTTCGTCTACCAACACATACCCGTAATCGTTTGCGAGGTCGTTCCGAACGGTTTGTTCGTTGGGATAACCGTCCTGCCATTGCTCACTGCCATCTGCTTTTCTCCGTTCAATAGCTTGCTGCAGGATTTCCCAGATTGCGGGTATTTCGGATAGGGTTGCTTTTCTTAAGTTCATTCTTAAAAAATAGGATGGGTGTATTAAAGGTTTTCCACAGATGCACAGATTAAATAGCGAGGCTACCGCACTCGCTTAATAAAGTCAGCGCTTCCGTTAGGAGCACAGAAAATCTGTGCATCTGCGGGGAAAATTACTTTGGGTTATTTAATACAAAAAGCTATGATTCTTCCCGTAATACAGCATTTGCTCGATAAATCCTTGTTTGTTTTCCAGTTTGATATCCTTAATCTTTCCTTCATCGTTCATGATCGGAACAAACACCGGATAAACAAATCCGCTGTAAGGAGCAATATTCAATGGTTTTACTCGTCGCAATACTTCCGCATGTGCTTTTTTGTCGACTTTTACTCCATACGTTTCTACCAGGGCTTTTCCGGCTTGGTAATCTCCTTCCGATTTGATGCGCTGGATTTCTCTTAACAACTCACCGAAAAGCGTGCGCAGTTTGTTGTAATCCTTGATATCGTAATACGTTTTTCCGTTTCGGATGATTTTCTCGATCACTTTGTCTTTCTGACCTTTTTCGAATACCCAGGCGCTCACCAACTGGCGATTTTGCATGTGTTCTTCTTCCACATTTTGTCCCATTTCCAAACGCTGCAATTGTGTTAACAACCCATTCCGGATGTAGCCGTCGTATTCCGCTTTCCCTACTTCGAGGGTTTCGATCAACCCTAAATCAACCATTTTTTGGTCCATGATGAAATACAATCCAACCAAATCTGCACGTGCTTCTTCCAATGTAGATGCATAATTTTGTAATGTTTCGGAAGGTTGCCCGACTCCTTTGTTGATTTGTCCGCTGGCATGTCCGACTACTTCATGCAATGCCGTATGCATTTTACCTGCAATAGCCCCGTATTTGTTTGCGCGGTCGATTTCTTCCTGATCATTGGCAAACTCCTCTGCAAGAGCAGGTCCGCCGGCTTTGTTATACGCTTCGATGATATTTCCCAATGAAACGGATTTGGAGCCATGTATTTCACGAATCCAGTTGTTATTTGGAAGGTTGACACCAATCGGAGTAGAAGGAGCTGCATCACCGGATTCACTGGCCACTTCCACGACTTTATAGGAAACACCGACCACTTTCTTTTTCTTGTGTTCCGGCATTAATGGAGAATTGTCTTCAAACCACTGAGCGTTTTTTGCTACTGTTGCCATGCGCTTGGAAGCATCAAAGTCGTTGATCTGCACGATGGATTCATAGTTGGCACGCTTGCCAAGTGCATCACCGTAGGTTTCTATAAATCCGTTGATGTAATCGATATCGCCTTTTGTGGCAGTGGACCACAGCACATTGTATTCGTCCCATTTTTTCAGGCTGCCTGTTTTGTAATATTCGATCAATACTTTCAGGGCTTTTGCCTGCTGGTCATTTTCAGCTACTTTCACCGCTTTTCTCAACCAGAAAATAATCTGATCGATTGCTAATCCATATTTTCCTTTGCTTTTCCAAACATCTTCGTAAAGCTTGCCGTTTTTCAGGATTAACGTGGAGTTTAAACCCAATTCAATTGGTTTCGGATCGTTCAGATCCTGTTTTTGGGCATAATAATCTTCTACCATTTTCTGGGTAACTCCTTTGCCGTAGAAATTATTAGCAGAAGCCACGATCATATCGACATTCGGATCTTTCACTTTTCGTTTTTTCTCCAAATTCGGATCAAAAATGGCATCCAATGCTTCGGGGCTCAAGTTGTGTTCAACCGCTTTCATCAGTTTATTCAGGTATGCAGAGCTGAATTTCGGCTGGATCTTGTCCATGCTGTAATGGTGGTGAATTCCGTTTGAAAAGAATACCTGCTTACTCCATTCGTCAAATTTTTTCCACTCGGAAGTAGTTTTGTCACCGGTATATTTTTCATGGATCGCTTCCAGTAACCTGCGTATTTCCAGGTTGAAACGGTTATTCTGATCGTAATTGATATCTCTTCCGGCCAATCCAGCCTGGGAAAGGTAGTAGACCAACTCTTTTTGCTTTAAAGAAAGCTTGCTCCAGCTTGGAACTTCAAAGCGCAGGATTTGAACGTCCGCGAATCGTTCAACAGTTGTTTCCATAGGTCCTGTATTTTCTTCTGTGGATTCTTCCTTACTCCCGCAAGCCGCAGAAAGCGCCAGAAGGGAAGTGAAAGCGATCATATTCTGTATTTTCATATCATTCGGTTATCTGCTTGAAATTAATGAAATATTTTAAAACAGTCTCAATAAGCGATTCACCGCTCATCACATTGTTAAAATAACTAAATGATAAAATACAAACATTTGTTGTTCAAAATAAAACAAATGAAAACTGCATTACTACTACTTTCGTTGTTTCTATCTGTTGAAGGGTTTTCTCAATATCAGGTCGGACATCGAACGATTACTTTCAATGATCCTTCCCGAAGCGGAGGGTTTGGCTCCGGCGGAGGAGCCGGGAGACAAATACAAAGCGAAGTGTATTACCCGGCAGCAACTGCTGGAAATGATGTGGCGATATCCAGCGGACAATTTCCGTATATTGTCTTCGGACATGGATTTGTGATGGCTTGGGATTCGTACCAGAACTTTATTGATCATTATGTTCCGTTGGGGTATGTACTGGTTTTCCCAAGAACCGAAGGCAGTCTTTCACCGGTTCACCAGGATTTCTCCCTGGATTTATCCCTTGTGGGGACCAAAATGGCGGCCTTCAGTATGGATGCTTCTTCGTTCTTTTTCCAGGCTTGGAATGGAAGGAAAGCGGTCATGGGTCATTCCATGGGTGGAGGTTCTTCTTTCCTGGCAGCAGCTCAAAACACGGCGAATTTTGACGTGTTGGTTGGTTTGGCACCAGCTGAAACGAATCCTTCTGCAATTGATGTCAGTTCGAATATTTCTATCCCGACACTGATTTTCTCAGGAACGGAAGATGCGGTAACAGCCCCTGCAACGAATCACAAACCGATGTACGACAGTATTGTAAATACCTGTAAACACTTCATCTCAATCATTGGCGGCGGACATTGTTATTTCGCTAATTCCAGTACGACTTGCGATTTCGGTGAATCTACTTCGGGTGGAAATATTACCATAACACGCGCTGTTCAGCATGACATTACATTTGATGCATTGGATCCATACCTGAAGTTTTATCTGATGAAGGATTGTCCAAGCTGGCCTGTTTTTACAACACAACGTGATACAGATACGCGGATTCAATCTTTGTCTGTTTGCACGTATTCATTACCTGTAAATCCGTTGATTACACAAAACGGATCTGTTCTAAGTATTCCTTCTACTTCTTTAACGATTTCCTGGTTTTTGAACGGAACGGAATTGATAGGAGAAAGCAGTCAAACCATTAATACACAGCAATATGGTAATGGGACGTCTGAAGTTCACGTTTCAGATCTCTCGGGTTGTTATGGAAGTGCAAGTCAAGAAGTTGTGACAAATGGTACAAATGGATTGGATGAACCGGTTGAATGGATGTTTTCAGTTTATCCGAATCCAACGAAAGGAGTTGTTACAATTCAAACCAATACTTCGGATAGCAAGCCGTTTGAATTAACGGATATTGAAGGGAGAAAGATTCTGCAGTTTGAAGTTCAGTTGAAGTCAGAGGTTTCGCTGGAGGAATTGGAAAGTGGAACGTATTTTTTGCGATCAACGCATTCAAGTCAACTTCGCCGGCTCATTAGAAAGTAGGATAGCGGATCTGCTTCGGCGGATCCGTTTTTAAATAAACTTCCTTGCGGATGATCTAATCGTGGGAGAAGTAACATTCACCCGCAGTAATTGCAACCGGAATGCGGTTTTCTGCCGGAACGATGGGGCAGGAGTAGCGGTCCGAATAAGCGCAAAACGGATGATAAGATGTATTGAAATCCAGTTTTACCTTTTTGGCTTCTTTGCTGAAATAACAGTCCAGATATTTTCCTGCACCATAGGTTGAGCTTCCCGTTGTAGCATCTTTGAATGGAACGAAATAATAATTTTTATATTTCTTTTTTCCCGCTAAATCCAGATTCTGATAAACATTCAGGGTACACAATGTGTCGTTTATTTTGAAGGAAAGCGTTCCCATTTTCCGGTAATAAACTGTTCGTTCCTTCGTCATAGGCATTACGAAAGCGGGACCAACTTCTTTTACAAAGTCGGCTTCTATAATGAAAGATGTATCGACGGGAAAGAAACATATCTCGGGATGCTTTTCCAGTTCTTCTTGGTTCAGTATTTGTAGCAGGAATCGGTTCTCAAACTTTTTACGTTCTCGCGTAAGGCTGTCGGAATAAGTATCCTGACAAAACGAGGCTCCAATAGCGCAAAAGGTGCTTAAAATGAGCAGTATTTTTTTCATCGGCTTCCAAATAATGAACTTCCAACACGGATCATAGTGCTTCCCTCTTCGATAGCCAGCTTGTAATCGCCACTCATTCCCATGGAAAGTACTTTGAAGTCCGGGTTGTATTTAAAATAATTGCTTTTCAGGATTGCGAAATAATTGTGCAGGTTCCGGAATTCATCGCGGATTTGTTCTTCATTTTCCACAAAACTGGCCATTCCCATCAATCCGACAATCGAAATATGATGCATTTCCACAAACTCACGGCTTTGAAGAATTTCCTCTGCTTCTTCAAATGACAGTCCGAATTTGGTTTCTTCCTGCGCAATGTGGAATTGAAGCAGGCACGGGATTACCCGGTTGTTCTTTTCTCCTTGTTTGTTGATTTCCTGTAACAGTTTAAAACTGTCGACCGAATGGATCAGGGAAACGAACGGAGCGATGTATTTCACTTTGTTGCTTTGTAAATGCCCGATCAAATGCCATGCGATATCTTTTGGAAGCACTTCCCATTTATCCACCAGTTCCTGTACCTTATTTTCTCCAAACACCCGTTGTCCTGCATCGTACGCTTCCTGTATGAGGGCAGCCGGTTTTGTTTTTGAAACAGCCACCAGTACGACATCTTGAGGAATTTCCTTTTTCAATAAATGAATTCTATCTGCTAAAGACATATTTATTCGTTGATATTGTAGATTGTTAATCCGCTGCGCATTTTAGGTTCAACCCAGGTCGATTTCGGAGGCATGATTCCTCCCTGATCGGCCACTTCCTTCACTTCATCAATGGATGCCGGGTACAAAAGAAATCCAACTTTAAAATCTTCTTTTTTAACCAGGTCCACGACTTTTTTCAATTCCCTTGTTCCGGGAACGAAATCAATTTCCTTGCTCGTTTTGAGGTCTTCAATACCCAAGATCGGATTCAGGATGTAATCCGTGAGAATTTGGGCATCCAATTGCTTTACCACATCTTTCACTGCTGTAATACTTTCCTTCGCCTTGAACGAATAAGCTTCTTTTCCAAGTAAACAAATGATCTCGTGTCGTTCGAGCGGTCTGCGTGCTTTCTTCAGTTCTTCAATATTGAAATGCGCTTCGCAGGCTTTCAGGAAGTCTTTGTTCGAAAGCCCGTTCAGTGTTTTGACCAACCGCTGAAATTCCAGGATTTCCAATTTTTGTTCATCAATCAGGTAAGCCAGGAAGAAATCATGGTTCGGAAAAGATGCCTGTTTGTTTTTGATAATGGTGTCCTTTAAGCGGGCAGAGGAGGCCGAACGGTGATGTCCATCAGCAATATACAGCTCATTTAGCGAGTCGTAAATCGCAATTAATTTCGGATCCTTTTGGGCATTGATAACCCATAATTCATGTTTGATCTTATCGGTTGTCGAAAATTCGTATTCCGGTCTTACCTTTGTTACTTTATCCAGGTATTTATCCAATTCCGGCAGGTGTTTGTGTGCCAGCAAAACCGGTTCTGCATTAAATCCTGTAATGTTCAGGTAATTGGTAAACATGGATTCACGGGAAGTGATTGTAGCTTCGTGTTTTTTGATCAGATCATTTTTGTATTCTTCCACACTGACTCCGGCAATTACTCCCGTAAACTGGTGATTTCCTTTGGTTTGTCTGTAAATGTAAAACGACGCTTCGGGATCCTGGATCAATATTCCCTGATCAATAAATGAATCGTACCGCTCCTTCACTGCTTCAAAACGCTCCACAGAATTTGCTTTTGACTGGTGTTCTTTGTCGCCTTCCGGGTGAATAATGTGCAAGAAGGTATACGGGTTTTCATCCAGTTTTGCGCGCAGAATATGCTTGCGGTAAGCAGCCAAAGGTCTTGTGGAAACCAATTGAGCTTTGTCCCTGGTTGGACGAATTGCCTTAAATGGATGAATGACAGACATTTAATTTAAATCACTTAAGCAGGAACCTGAACTCCAAATTGTTTAACAATCAGATCAGCTAATTCCAAACCGATACGATCTTGCGCTTCATTTGTTGCTGCTCCGATATGTGGTGTAGTCCCGATTTTTTCATTATTCAATAAGTCTGCTCTCGGATTCGGTTCATTTTCAAACACGTCCAATCCTGCATAAGCCACTTTTCCTTCCGCAACTGCTTCGAGTAAATCCGATTCATTAACAACTCCGCCCCGTGCAGCGTTCACCAATACCACTCCTTTTTTCATCAAGTCGAATTCGGTCTTTTTGATTACAGCGGAACCATCTGCCTGTTTTGGAACATGAAGAGAAATGAAATCGGCTTCCTTTAGAGCCCCGGTTAAATTGTTGGTTGATTTTACCGGAACTTTAACTGTTCCAAGCCCCTGGATTTCCAACGGGATTTCGGTATTGATCTCATGATTGTTTACCGCAATTACCTTCATCCCACAACCCAATGCATAACTTGCCAGGGATTGCCCGATACGTCCGAAGCCAACAATAGCAAGTGTTTTGCCTCTTAACTCAATTCCTTTTCCGTATTTCTTTTTCAACGCAGAAAAATCACCTGTTTCCATCTGCTTGAACGAATCATGTAAGAAACGTGCTCCGGCAAATAAATGTCCCATCACCAGTTCTGCAACCGATTGGGAAGAGGAGGCCGGAGTATTGATCACCGTCAATCCTTTTTCACGCGCATAAGCAACATCAATATTGTCCATTCCGACACCACCCCGTCCAAGTAATTTTAGTCCCGGACAAGCGTCAATTACGTTTTTCCTAATGGTTGTTGCGCTTCTGACTAAAATGATCTCAATGTTGTTTGCATTTACGTAAGAAATCAGATCATCCTGATTTACTTTATCCGTAATAACCGTATAACCTGCTTTTTCCAAGACAACTTTTCCTTCGTTTGAGATTCCGTCGTTTGCTAATATTTTCATAATTTTTATTTCGTTTTGACCTAAAACTCTACGAGTCGGTTTTACTTTAAATTATCCATGTTTTTTAGAGAACTCTTTCATCACATCGACCAATACCTGAACACTTTCCAATTCCAAAGCGTTATACATGGAAGCACGGTATCCGCCCACACTTCGGTGCCCATTCAGTCCAACAATTCCTGCCGCTTTCCAGGTTGCGTCAAATTCATCTTTCAATGCATCGTTGGTTAACAGGAAATTGACATTCATTTCAGAACGGTCTTCTACAGCTGCTGTTCCTTTGAATAAGGGATTGGAATCAATTTCAGAATAGATCAGTTTTGCTTTTGCCTGGTTTTTCGAAGCCATTTTTTCAACTCCGCCGTTTGCCATCAAATCCTGCAGGTTCAACATCGCTACGTATACGGAAAATACCGGAGGTGTATTGTACATGGAATCCTTATCGGCATGTTGTTTCAAATCCAAATAACTCGGCATGAATGGCGAAGTGGATTTTCCAAGCACATCTTTCTTTACAATATATAAAGTAGCTCCTGCGGGCCCTAAGTTCTTCTGAGCACCTGCATAGATCAGGTCAAAATCGGAAACATTGATCTCTTTGGAAAAAATATCTGAAGACATATCGCAAACCAAAGGTAAATCTGTTTTCGGGAATTCTTTGAACTGTGTCCCGAAGATGGTATTGTTGGAAGTGAAATGAATGTAATCCACATCGGTAGGAACACTCAGGTTTTTAGGAATATAACTGAAATTTTTGTCTTCCGAGGAAGCAAATACATTGACCTCAATTCCAGCTTTCTTTGCCTCTTTGATCGCACCGGATGCCCATGTTCCTGTATTGATGTACCCGGCTTTCTTGGTTGAACGCATCATGTTTAAAGCTGTAATCGTAAATCCGAGTGTAGCTCCTCCCTGAAGATAAAGCACCTCGTAATCGTCTGAAATGTTCAAAGCTTTTTTTACTAATTCACGCGCTTCATGCATGACAGCTTCATAGTCTTTGCTTCTATGTGAAACTTCAAGGATAGATAACCCGTTGAAATCCAATACAGCATCTGCGGCTTTTTTAAATACGTCTTGCGGAAGAATACATGGTCCTGCGCCAAAGTTGTGTTTTTTCATTTGTCCGTTTTTGTATCATTATTTTGTCAACTCTTCATTGTCAGCTTGTGAGCTGATTTATCGAAGCTGTGCTTTCTCTTATTTGGAAGTACACAAATTTCGAGATTTTTGAACGAAAAGAGAAGTGTTTTCAATTAAAATATTCACAAAAAAAGCCCCGCCAATCGGCAGAGCTTTACATTATGTTGAAGGATTATTCATTCGATTATTCTTCAGTTTTTTTCGCTGGTTTAGCAGCTGGTTTTTTCGCTGCAGTTTTTTTCTCTGCTGCCGGTTTAGCTGCGGCCTCTTTTTTAACCGCCGGTTTTTTAGCAGCTACTTTCTTTTCCGCGCTTACTTCTTTCTTCGCAGCAGGTTTTACAGTTGCAGTTGCTTTTTTTCTTTTACGGGTATTACCATAGGATCCGTTGGTACGTTTTCCTTTTGCCGTCTTGATATCACCTTTTCCCATAATAGTTTTTCTGTTTTTTTAGTTCGAAAAGTCATACAAATATAACGTTCTCTTTGAGTTAGGAAGTAAAAAAAGTTCAAAATGTTCAAAAGAAAGTAGCTCTTGGAATTTCAACCATTTGAACTTTGCAACCTTTTTTCCAACTCTTTTCTGACCACATCGCCGTTTCGCATGTAACGCTGACACCATTTCAGTTTGATATCGGTTTGGTCTTCTTTACTCAGTTCCCAGTCAATACCCGATTCAATTAAGCGCTGTCTTAAAGCTTGCAGAGTGAGAGCTACAGAAACAGAAACATTGAAGCTTTCCGTAAATCCCACCATGGGAATGGCAACTTTATAATCTGCAATTTCCCGGATTTCATCCGAAATCCCTTCCCATTCGGTTCCAAAAGAAAGTGCAACAGGCTGATCCAAAGGCAAGTCGAAAATGGAAAGCTCGGCATCCGGTGTCAGAGCAGCGATCTTATATCCTTGTGATTTTAATTTCGAAACAGCATCCAGTAACGGAGCGGGGCCCTCGTTGTAATTGAATAAATCGACCCATCTTCCTGCACCACGTGCGATATCCCGCTGTACTTTGTACTGATTTTTGCTTTCAACCACGTGCAATTCCTGGATACCGAAACAATCACAACTTCTTAATACAGCACTGGCATTGTGTTCCTGGAAAATTTCTTCCAGCAGAACGGTTAAATAGCGCGTGCGTTTAGAAGCTATTTCTTCGAACAATTGTCCTTTGACTTCCGGGATCAGTTCGTAAAATGCCTGAAGCAATTCGTTTTTCATGGGGCAAAGCTAGTGATTATTGGAGAAATGAATGGAATTTAGGAATATACCTAAATAGCAATATCGGAATATCGGTATATACCGATGAACTGTTTGATTCATACCCGGATTTTTTCACGCTATGACAAAATACCAGGCTTCATTAATTGGCGTTTACACGTTGCTTTTCTGAATCGGAGGCGCCTGATTGACGTGCATTCAATGCTTTCCCCTTGCTGAATCGATATGAAAAGCTAATAGTCAAAACCCGCGTATCCAGTTTGCTTAACCAATTCGCTTTTGAATTGGCAATGTTCCGGATATCGCCACCAGGCTGAGTAGTGTGAAAAACATCTGAAAGATTTAACTTAACGGAACCTTGTTCTTTGAGAATTTTGTAAGCAAAACCAACCCGGATCGAACCGACCGGGATGGTCAGGAACTGGCCGGATAGAATCCGGGTCTGATATGATCCTGCAAGATCTGCAGAGAATTTCGGTGTAATGGTAAAACGGAAAGCAGGACCAATATACCAATACCAGCGACTCTCGACCAGGGGCTGATTGTAAATTGTTGTATTGTATCCAATATTCTTGCATTCGGAATAGTATTGAACATTCCACCATGCCGTCAGGTTGAATTCACCGCTGGCGCTGATCCCGTAAGCTGTTTGGTTTCCATAATTTCCGGGTCTGCTGTAATAAATGTTGTTAACCTGTTCATTGGTCTCATTGATCAGGTTGTGCACCAAACTGTAGTCAACGGTCACTGAAACGATGTTTTTATACGAATAAGTGATGTCGAAATTATAAGAGAATGTCGGTTTTAGGTAAGGATTTCCTGCGTAATAGGTATATGCATCCATCGGGTAGGTAAAGGGATTCATATCCTGGTAATTCGGATAATCGATCCTTCGGCCGAAGGATAGGTTGAATTGGTGTTTTTTTAAACTGTCGGGAGTGTAAGAAAAATAAGCAGTCGGGAACAAACTGTTGTACATGCGCGTAAAGCTGGAGTCACTCACCATCGGATTTCCCAATTGATGTCCCTGCATTTGGATACTTTCGAATCGTAAACCCAATTGCATTCCGAATTTTCCCCATTCCTGAGCGTAATTGGCATAAGCTGCATGGTTCTTTTCTTTGTATAGGAACCGGTTTGAAAAGGTATAGTTGGGTGTTTTTGTATTGTTGACAACATCGTAAAAGTCGGCGGTATTGTCTGTGCTCACCCAGGCTGTTTTTATTCCGAACTCCAGTCTGTTATTTTTTTTTAACGGATTTATATAATCGATTTTGGCAGTTTTGATATCCATATCAACTGGAAGTGACGATGAAAGATTCAACGCACTGATCTGCGTTCCGTCTGTCGACTTGACTTTGTTATCCAGTGTTTGTTCGTGGTCGGACGCATACCGGATATAATCTGCATTGACAGACAGTTCTTTTCCCAAGCTATCGATCTTGAGAGTGTAATTCATATTTGCACTTCCATTGTACCACAAATTGCTGGATGTGCTGTAAGCCGAAACCAAAGCTGAAACCGAATTGTCGGCAGCCAAAATACGTGCTGTATTGTCATGTGTAGTGTAAGATGGATTGTAGAAACCTGAAAAAACTACTCCAAAGGTTGATTTTTGACTCATATACCAATCCATTCCAATTTTAGCTGATCTTCCCCCATGTTCTCTTTTGATGTAAGAATTTTGTAAAAATGAGGAAGTCGGTTGATTGTCGGGTGTGAAGTAATAGCGGTTAATATCCAGGTCCTGATACGAGTTGTTTTGGCTCCAGCCAAGTGTTGAAAACAGATTGATCTTATTTACCCGGTAATTGAAGTTGAACGAATTGTTGGAACGCAAATACCTTCCTTGACCATAACTGAGTGTAATTCCTCCGTTAAAACCTTTTTCTTTCAGCTTTTTTAAAACAATATTGATAATTCCGGCATTTCCGGAAGCATCGTAACGGGCAGGAGGATTGGTCATAATCTCGATAGAAGCTACTGAGTTGGAGGGAAGGGAGCGCAGATAACCGGCAAGATCTTCCTGTGACATGTAAGTGGGTTTGTTATCAATAAAAACCTGAACTCCTGATTTTCCTTTCAAAGAAATATTCCCGTTAAAATCGACTGTTATTCCAGGGGCTTTCTCCAGTAATTCAAGAACGGTGGTTCCCGTACTTCCGACTAAAGCATCCGGGTTTACGATCACGCGGTCAATTTTCCGCTCAATAAATGGTTTCTTAACGGTAATAACTACATCGTCCAGATTGGTAACCGGGGAATGTAGCGAAATTTCAGGCAGTTCAATGCGCGAAGAGGAGGAATCGATCTCGAAACCGGGACTCACGAATTTTTGATAGTCAATCTGGTCAATGATAATCAGGAATGTTCCTGTTTTTGAAAGTTCAATCTCAAAATTTCCCAAGGAATCACTAATTGCAGCTTTCACCAGGGTGGAATCTTTGAAATTACACAGCCTTACAATAGGAGGGGACATGGGATCTGCTCCTGCTATTTTTCCTGAAACAGTTACCTGTTGTGCGAAAATGTTCTGGAACAACTGCAGAATGAAAAAAGAAAAAAACAGAATTGCGCGGTTAAATCGTGTATCGGTCATTGGGTTTTGAATAGAACTGTACACAAAGATGTTCTATTTCCGGAAAAGTCGCGTGTAAAAAACTGCTAATTTGTGTAAAGGTCTTTATATCCGTGTTGAACGGTGCACGGATTCATGGCTTTAAGTCACCAAAAAGGTTTTTAGGTATTGGGGTAAAAAAAAATCCCTCCGTCGGTTGACGAAAGGATTTTTTCTCTAAAGAATATCGTTCTTAGTTAACCGCTCCGGATAACTCAGCACCAGCTTTGAAACGTACTACGTTCTTAGCTGCGATTTTGATTTCTTTTCCTGTTTGTGGGTTACGACCAGTTCTAGCCTCACGCTTAGAAACTGAGAAAGAACCGAATCCTACTAAAGAAATACGGTCTCCTTTTTTCAATGCTCCAGCTGTAGCACCTACAAATGCATCCAATGCTTTTTTAGCATCAGCTTTAGATAATCCTGCTTCAGAAGCAATCGCATCAATTAATTCTGCTTTGTTCATAGTTTGGTTTTTTTTGAATGATTTCTAATAATTAACACAACAAAAATATAGGAATATGCTTCTCTACCAAGGCCAAACACTAAAAAGCGCCGATTTTGTTGATAAATAAACGCATTTGTTGATAAACACCCCTGTTTTTAGGGGTTTTGCGACTAATTTGTCCATTTGTTCGATGAAAATTAGTTCGAAATAATCACCCAGTCAGAGGAGTTGTTGCCCACCAGCCACTCTTTTGCAGTCATTTTTTTCTTGCCTTCTACCTGAAATTCGATGATTTCAAGTTGCTTTTTATGTGTATCGACAAATAATTGAGTTTTGTTTGAAGATAACTGAATGGTTCCCGCCCCTTTATTATCCGCGACCAGGGTTTTGAAAACTTTGACATTCTTTAATTCGCCTTTGGAGTTTTTCCAGGTTGTCCATGCGGCAGGGTATGGATTCAATCCGCGAACCAGGTTGTGAATTGATTCCGGCTCAGCATGCCAGTCAATTTGCGTATTCTCCTTAAATAGTTTCGGGGCAGACCGCATGACAATTCCTAATTCCGATTGAGGAATCGGTTTCACTTCATTGTTTGCGATGCGATTCAATGTATCCACCACCAATTTTCCACCCACTTCCATCATCCGGTCGTGCAGTTCTCCTGCACTTTCGTTTTCGGAAATAGCCATTTCTATCTGACCGATGACATTCCCCGTATCAATCGCTTCATCAATAAAGAAGGTACTGACACCTGTTTTTGTATCTCCGTTTATAATGGACCAGTTGATCGGAGCAGCTCCGCGGTAATCAGGCAGAAGGGATGCGTGCAGATTGAAGGTTCCGTGTTTTGGCATTTTCCACACTTCTACAGGAAGCATCCGGAAGGCAACAACAACAAAAACATCTGCTTTCCATGCTTCAAGTTCAGCTAAAAATTCAGGATCTTTCAATTTTACAGGTTGAAGCACCGGAATCTGGTTCTCACGCGCAAATTGTTTAACCGGACTTTCATGCATCACCTGGCCTCTTCCCGCGGGTTTATCAGCAACGGTTACTATCCCGACCAGGTTCATCCCCGCAGATTTTATTGCTTCCAGTATTCCAACTGAAAAATGAGGAGTCCCCATAAAAACGATGCGTAAATTATTCATATACTATTTTATCCGTTATTCGATTAATCCATTTTAAATAAGCAAAGGAGCTCAATCCCATCGTAATGAAATAAACGTATTCCACCAACCAAACCCATTGAATGGGCCAATTCCATACTTTGATGAAAAGATAAGCAGAAATGATATACAGGCTTGTTGCCAGACATTCTACGGCAAAGGTGAATCGTGTTTTTCCAAGTCCGCTGATAGTTTGCAAATAAACACTTCCCAAGCCATAGATTAAAATTGAGCCGCTGACGACCCGAAGAATTTGCGCACTTTTGACAACGTGTTCCGGGTGATCTGAAACTAAACGGATCAATGCTTCCGGATAAAATATAGACCCATGAAAAGTTAGTAGCAAAAAGCAAACAGTTAGAAGCTGAATTCTTTTTTGAATAACCGGGATTTGCTCAAACTGTTTTGCTCCGAAATATTGAGCTATGTATGTTTTTGTTGCAGCAGCGAATCCCCAGATTGGAATAAAGGCCAGGAAATAAACGTAACGGATATTTAAGGACACGGTCAAATTATCGCCACCCATTTGTTCGATCCAAATAAAAAAGATCGTCCATATGGAAAGCGCAACGATTCCCTGGAATAATAGAGGGATTCCGATTTTGAGGTTTTCGTTCATCTGCCGTTTGGTGATGAAATTCTCTTTCCAAACCGGGTAGTGCTTTTTTAGTTTTCCACCGATCAAAGTAGTGAGCAAAAAGAGCATCGCCAAAAATTCGGCACCGGTTGAAGCAATGGCGGCACCCTCCAATCCCAAACGCGGGAAAGGTCCGATCCCAAATACCAGGACATAATCCAGTATAATATTGGACACCGCGGCGATCACGGAAGTAATCAGTACAAGTGTTGTTTTTCCAACGGCCAAATAAGACGCCTGAATACTGATGGTAATGGTAGCAGCCCAAAACGAATAACTTCGAATCTCCAAAAAGGATTGTTCGGCTCTTGCCAATTCATTATTGGTGACCAGGTATGCCATTAAGGAAGGCATGCAAAGCTGGACCAGTAAGGTCAATGTAATCGCTGATATTACAAGAATCAGGAAGTTCGACTGGAAAACAGCGGCAAATCCTTTTGCATTTTTTTCACCGACTTTTTGAGCCATGGCAATTTGAGCACCATCTCCAAGGCCGATAAAAACCATATACATGGTAATGTACCACAATCCGGCACTTCCCGATGCATCGTAAGCCAGTTTACTGAATCGGCTCAAAAAAGCTGCGTCAGTAATAGAAATAACGGATTGAATGAATCCGCTGAGCATCATCGGGAGAGCAACTGTCAGAATACTCTTGTATCGGATATCCAGCATTAAATAATCTGTAAAAGCAACCCTTTTAAATATTCTCCTTCCGGATGAAAAGCATTAATCGGATGATCTGCCGGTTGGTGTAATTGTTCTAAAATCTTAACGGTTCTCCCGGATTCGATTGCTGCAGCAATAATGGTATTGGTAAACAATTGTTTATCAACCACCTGCGAACAACTGTAAGTCATTAATAAACCTCCCGGACGAATATGCTGAATCGCCATTGCATTCAATCGTTTATATCCCTGAACAGCCTGGTGTCTTTTATCGCGGTGTTTGGCAAACGCCGGCGGGTCCAAGATGATGATATCGTATTCTTCTCCTGTTTCACGGATAAAATTCATGGCATCCGCAACAATGGACCGGTGATTTTTAAATCCGTTCAATTCAATATTCGCATCCGTTAATTCGATTGCTTTTTTCGAACTGTCCAGCGAATGGACTTCTTTGGCTCCCTGTTTCAAGGCTGCCAAACTGAATCCGCCGGAATAACAGAATGTATTCAGGATTTTAGCGCCTTCCGCATATTTTGCCAACAACGCCCGGTTTTCACGCTGATCAATAAAGAACCCGGTTTTTTGTCCCGTAATCCAATCCAATTGATATTTAACCCCGTTTTCCAACGCGATATGCGGAGTTTCACAGGTTCCATATAAGTAACCATCTTCCACCGGGATTCTTCCTGGAAGCGTCTCTTTTGATTTGTTGTAGATCGCTTTCAGATCGCTTCCCAAAGCATGAATCAACGCATTCTTTATCAGGTCGATCTGGAGATACATTCCCAAACTGTGACATTGAATTACAGCTACTCCGCCGTAATAGTCGATTACGAGTCCCGGTAATTCATCACCTTCTCCGTGAACCAATCTGCAAATCGAATTATCTTCTCTGAACAAGTGCAGTTTTTTGCGCAAATCAACCGCATTGGAAATGCGGTTATTGAAAAACTGCTGATCAATCAATTCCTGATTGAAAGTCAGGATTCTTACAGCGATTGATCCATGCTGGAAATGCCCTTTTGCAATTTCATTGTTACGTGAATCCAGAACGATTACAACTTCTCCGTCTTCGATTGTTTTCGGCATTTCTTTTAGCGCGCCGGAAAAAATCCACGGATGTCTTCTTTCCATGGATTGCGTTTTGTGAGGAAGTAATTGAACACTGGAGTACATATCACGAAAATTTGTGCAAAGATAGTTAAATTGAAAAGGGAGAGATACGAATACAAAAATGAAAATGTTTGGTTTGAAAAGAAAAAACCATGCTGAAAATTTGTTCTAGGGTTTACAACCCTAGAAGGGTGGTTAATTTTTTTTTGCTTATATTATACAAGAGAACAAACACCTCCGAACAACATGTTGGTAATTCGGAATTCAATTTCAATTATCTTTGTAATCTATCTCATAAAAAGAAACATGTCTTATTCAATTCAAGTATTTCTAAAAAACAATTCCTTTTCGGAAGAATATGCTCAGGAAAAGCATGAAGGAAAAGATTCTCCTGAAAATATCCGATACGAATGGGAAGATGAGTTTCGCCTGACCGATGATTCGGATGTATTGGAAATTGTCCGTGATCATCCGTTTATTCTGACAGGAGAAATAGGAGATGGAAAGGCTTTTCATTATGAGATCCGGGATGTGATCCAGTTTATCTTTCACGGAGAGAATGGGGCGACACCAATCGTGTTTTCTGAAAAATGTTTGGATGAATACATCATTGACCACGATCATCAAAAACTGAAAGTCTATTTGAACGATGACGAAGTGGTCGAAAACCCGATTCCCGGAGTTTATATCGTGTTAAGTGCTTTTCCAAAGGAATTACGGAATTAATGCTTTCCATTCGGCAGATTCATTTTTCATACAACGAACAGAAGAACGTTTTACGGGGAGTTTCCATCGATTTAAACCCCGGAGAAGTGTTCGGGATCGTTGGTGCCAGCGGGGGCGGTAAATCAACGCTTTTAAAGATTGTTGCCGGACTTTTGGGCCCTTCAAAAGGAAGTGTTTACTGGAATGAGGAACGGGTATTGGGACCCGGCGAACGATTGATTCCAGGACATTCGGAAATACAATTGGTAAACCAGGATTTTAACCTGGACCTGTTTCATACGGTAAGGGAAAACATCCGTGTAAAAATCCTGCACTTACATGAAAAAGACCGGGAACGTTTTTGTGACGAGTTGCTGGATTTGGTTGAATTAAACGAGGTTGCAGCGCAACAGGCGCGTTACTTGTCTGGTGGTGAACAGCAGCGTTTATCGATTGCACGTGCTCTGGCCCTGGAATCTGAAGTACTGCTGATGGATGAACCGTTCTCTCATTTGGATGCCCATTTGAGAATGAAAATCGGAGCATATATTAAACAATTGGTTGAAGTACGGAATACCTTGTGTATTTTAGTTTCTCACGAAGGAGATGAAGTGATGCAATGGTGTCGCAAAATCGCCTTTTTAAGCAAAGGAAAATTTAGTCGTATCGACACCCCGGAAGCTTTTTATTTCAATCCTTCCAATTTTGATGAAGGTGCCTATTTCGGAGAATTAAATGAATTGAAAGAGGGAAGAAGTAAAAATTTATTTCGACCTTGTGAATATAAAATTGTTAAAAAGGATGGCCTTGAAGTACAGTTTACAGATGCTGTTTTTTTTGGTGCTTACTGGAAATCCTTTTTTAAAACGCCGGACAAACAGACAATTGTACTGTATTCAAATAAACCGCTCAAAAAAGTAAAACGGATTGAACTCAAAAGTAAAAATACCAAAGCTTAGCTGGAAAGAAGTTGGCAAACTTTTCAAACGGACTTTTTTTGAATTCTTCCAGGAAAATTCCTTTTTCCATGGTGCCGCATTGGCATATTATGCTGTTTTTGCAATCATTCCAATTATTTACCTGGCCGTGATCAGTTTTGGGAAGATCATGGGGCAGGAGGAAATCCTGCGTTTAATTAAAGTATTGCTTGAAGAACAGGTTGGGATCAAAGACAGTTCGGGTATTTTGGCCTTTTTATCGGAAGTGCATTTTGAAAAAAGCAGCGTGGTGCTGAATATTATTGGGATAGTTGCCTTGATGTTTTCCAGTTCCGCCCTGATTTCTTCGCTTCGGATGAGTATCAATGAATTTTACGATATCCAGGTGAAAATCGATGATCGGAAAACCAAAATCTATCATACGGTATTGACTAAATTAATCTCCGTTTTTATGCTGGCGGTATTTGGTGTGTCAATTGTTTTATTGTATACCGCTGAAACAATTTTTATGTCTGTTAGTGGACAACTATACGATTCCTTTCATTTGCAGCAACAATGGATTATGGGAGGGGTAGAGCACCTGGTTTCCATAGGGATCAACACGATTCTGTTTGCACTGGTCTATAAATTTCTTCATGATGGGAAAGTTTTATGGAAACTGGCTTTTTCCGGAGGTTTGTTAACTGCTTGTTTATTGCATATCGGGCAAATCGGTTTAAAGTTTTACCTCACAAATTTTTTCTTTGGAAGCCAAATGGGAATCGCTGGAACCTTACTGATTTTTCTTGCCTGGATGTACTATACTTCCCAGATTATTTTTCTGGGAGCGAAATTCATTAAGGTATACTCTGAATTGATCGGGCGACCGATTGTTTTTGAAGTACATGTCCTGCTTCAGAATATGCAGCAGCGAAGAAAAAAATAGCCCGTTAGAAATAAATTTTACAACTTTATTTGATTGGATTAAAAAATAATCATATTTTTGATTAAAATTTGATCATCATGAAGTTAGGGAACAATCTAAAACTCATCCGTAAAAGCAAGAAGAAATCCCAGGAAGAAGTTGCTTCCGATTTGGGGTTGACGCGAAGCAGTTATTCCGGCTATGAAAACGAAATTGCAGAACCAGGTATTGATACACTGATTGCATTGAGTCAATATTACGCGGTTCCGATTGATGATTTGCTAACCAAAGATTTTTCAACCTTTACAGAAAGTGACTGGACAATGATCAGTTCAGGACTGTATGCCGATATCAATGGAAAAAACTTACGTGTTTTAACTTCCCTGGTCGATTCGGAAGACAATGAAATGATCGAACTGATCCCTCAACAGGCGAGGGCAGGTTATACAACCGGTTACGCAGACCCGGATTACCTGAAGGTCCTACCGACATTCAGTTTGCCTTTTCTGTCCAAAAACAGGAAATACCGTTCATTCCCGATCATGGGAGATTCCATGCCTCCGGTAGATGAAGGCTCATTTGTTGTTGCTGAGTACATTCAGAATTGGGGAAGTGTGCGAAACGGGACACCATGTATCGTTGTGACAAAAGATGATGGAATTGTATTCAAAATCGTAAACAACTTTATAGAAACCCAGCAATCGTTTGAATTGTGTTCTACCAATCCCTTGTATTTGCCTTACTACGTAAACGTAAATGACATTGTGGAAATGTGGAAGTTTGTCAATTACATATCTCCCAGTTTACCTGAAATGCGCATTGATGATTCCCTGCTGACTAAAAGCATCCAGGATTTACAACGGGAAATTATTGATTTGAAACGAACGGTTACCGGGGAAGCGAAAAACGCTGCTCATTAAAGACAATCCGTTCCTCGTTAATCAATTCGCGCAGAGTAGTTTTGATTTTTGCTGAAAAAGAAGTATCGAATCGAGCAATGATCTCGGCTAAACTCATGGCTTTTCCTTCAAGCAGGGCAATGATTTCCAATTCAATTCGGGGATGTTTCTCCATCAGGTTTTGTTCCAGGCAGTAATCACATTTACCGCATGGATCGCTTTTTTGTCCAAAATAGGAGATGATAAACTGAGGCCTGCAATGTTTTTCTTCAATGAATCGTTTCATGACGTTCATTCGTTCCAGGGCACGTTCTTTTCTGAAATGATAAACTTCGGGCTTTAATTCCACGTAATCATCCGGGAAGCGTTCGTGCAGAAAAGTAACCATGGGTAAATCTGTCCGCCAGGTAATATCAATGATTCCATGCTCTTCCAGGTATTTTAGCTGGCACTCCAGTTCTATTGCCGAGATTTTTAATCGCTGGCACACTTCATTTTCATCCAGCTCACAAAAAGAATCAAACACATCGCTGTGATTTCTGCAGATCCAGGTAATCAAAGGGTCTAAAACCGGGTTCTTCAGTTGAAAACCGTATAAGTGCGTATTGTCAATGCTTACTTTTATCCGCGAACCTTTTAATCCCTGCTCTGAAAAAAGAATGGTTCCGTTCATTTCAAGGAGTTTGAAAGCGGGATAGACCTCGAGTATGTTCAGGTTGAATTTTTTTACAAAGTCGTTGAACTGCAGAACATACGATTCATGTTCACCGGCACCGATAGCGACCTTTAAATAGTTGCACAAAGCCCTGTAAATCAACTTGATTTTATCTGTGCTAGGAAACTGAGCTAATACGCGTTCGGCAATTTCATGAACATCTGCAGGTTCAACAAAAGCAAAGGTTCTGGATTCATTTCCATCCCGGCCAGCTCTTCCTGCTTCCTGGAAATAAGATTCCGGATTATTCGGAATTTCATAATGGGCTACAAAACGTACATTCGGTTTGTCGATTCCCATCCCGAATGCATTGGTGGCAACCATGACCGGTGTTTTTTCCGAAAGCCAATCGGCCAAGGCGAGGCTGCGTTCTTTTGCATTCATTCCGCCATGGTACATGTTTGCCTTGATTTTTTGGGTCTGGAGATAGATCATTACATCCTTTACTCTTTTTCTCGTTTGGCAGTAAATGATTCCTACATCTCCCGGATTTTTGCGGATCCATTTGGTAATTGCATCCAGCTTGTTTGAAACGTGATAAACTTCATAACTCACATTCGTCCGTTCAAAAGAAGCTTCAAACACTTCGGGATTCTTTAATTTCAAATGGGTGGCAATATCTTCCTTTACCTTCGGAGTTGCTGTAGCGGTTACCGCGATGATAGGAACTTCCGGATGAAGCTCCCTCAATTTGGCAACTTCCATATACGCCGGTCTGAAATCGTGTCCCCATTCTGAGATGCAATGCGCTTCATCAACTACAAACAGGCCGATTTCCATTTGCTTGACCCGCTCCTGGAACAACCGTGTCTGAATGCGTTCGGGGGAAATGTATAAAAAGTCCAGTCCGCCGAATTTGGCATTATCCAAAAGAATGTCGATTTCCCGGAAGGAAAGTCCGCTGGTTAATGCTTTTGCCCGAAGGCCTCTTTTCCGTAATTGGTTTACCTGGTCTTCCATTAAAGCGATCAGGGGAGAGACAACAATTGTGATTCCCTCCCGGGCAATTCCCGGAACCTGAAAACAGATGGACTTACCACCACCTGTCGGTAAAAGCGCAATGACATCTTTTCCGTAAATAGCGGCATCAATGATTTCTTCCTGTAAAGGTCGAAACTGAGAATAACCCCAATGATTGGAAAGAATTTCTTCGCTCTTTTTTGACATATGAATGCAAAGTTAAGGCTTCAACTTGTTTAATCTGCTGTAGTATTCTGGTTTTATCAGACCTTTCAATTCCGAATAAGGGATAACCGCCCATTCCGGATCCAGACAAAATGCCGCGAAATGCGGAAATGAGGGCAGTAACTTAATGCCTTCAGAAGTCAAAACAAAATCACAATAAGTGATTTGCCATAATTCTTTTTTATGGTATTGACAATCGGTATAAACGCTACTCGACGCGGCACGTTCATTTTCGTCAAAAAGTTCCGGATTTGTTTTTGCCAGGTATCTATAAACACAGTCGTCAAATGCTTTTTCCTTGCCAGGTAATAGAAAATCTGAAAAGCTGATTTTTTCTTTTGAGTTTAAATTATAGTTGACCCCGTAATTTTCTTCGTTCGGATGTGCTCCGCCGCAGTAAAATGCTTTAAAAGCAGAAAAACACACAAAATCAGCCGAAACCGACAGGTTGCTGACGCTATAATTGAAGTCCGAACCGTGGGGTGAATAAGATGCGCAGTTTAATGATTCAAGGAATTCAAGGATTTGCATGCACTCAAGATATGCGTTTGCATCATTCAGTTTTGCAGCAACCAATCCGGAATCAATCCTGAAAAGTTCAATTCCGGTAGTTATTTCCCGAAAATAACGCACTTTGATTCCATTTATCTTTCGAAGTGTGTCGGTTTCTTTCAGTTTGAAAAGTCCGATTTTTACTTTCGTCAAATCATCGATAACCTGGTCAGTTGCCAATAAATGGGGATTGGAACACTTTGGACTACCTGTTTCCTTTGGGGTTAAAGGTTTTAATTTGAAAGGTGTGGTTTTCTCCTTTCGTGTCCAGGTACCTTCAATCACGTGATTAGGCCATTTGAATTTAAATGTTTCAGGTATTTCTACCGAAGTTCCGTATTCATCGGATAGGTGTAATGTTATCAAACCGCCTTTGTACGTTCCCGATAAAGGAATGTCGATCAGTTTGTTTTTATAGAAGTAGTATCCTTCAGCGTTGCTTCCATTCAATGTGAACTGCAGATAAATCGGGTATTTGCCAATGGTACCGTTAAAGGAATGGGTCTGCCCGAAAAGAGAATAGGAGGTAAAAACAAAGAAAATACAAAAGAGCAACATTCCTCTTTTTGAAAAGCTTTTCAATGAAAAGGTTGTAAGTTTTGGCATTTTTGTTTGATTACATTTAAAAATATATCTTGATACAAATATTGGAATTACTTCCCGCATGTTCATAGAATCGTCAACTAATTTAGGTATATTCGCATAACTATTAGTCGTTATGATATTACAAGACAACATGAAAGTTACTCTTACCCAAGAGTCTAAACTCAATGCTGTTGATTGGGATAATTTACCATTTGGAAAAGTTTTTTCTGATCACATGCTGATTATGGATTATAAAGACGGTGCCTGGCAGGATCCGGAAATCATGCCGTTTGGTCCGCTTTCCATGCATCCGGCTACGTCTGTAATCCATTACGGGCAATCAATTTTTGAAGGATTGAAAGCTTACAGAATGGAGAGCGGGGAAGTGGCTATTTTCAGACCGGATATGAACGCAAAAAGATTCGAAGAGTCTTGTGAACGTATGTGTATGCCGGTTATTCCGGAAAATGTATTTGTAGAATTGACCCGAAAATTTGTCGAAATTGAAAGTAACTGGATACCAACCAAAGAAGGATACTCCCTGTACTTAAGACCTTTTTTGTTCGGGACTGACGAGTATATCGGAATCCGCCCTTCTGATACGTATCGCTTTATAATTTTTGCCTGTCCCGTTGGAGCTTATTACAGCGAACCCGTGAATGTGAAAATTGAAGAGTTTTATACAAGAGCATCCGCAGGTGGAGTAGGAAGAGCAAAAACAGCCGGGAATTACGCTGCAGCACTGTATCCGGCAAAATTAGGACAACAACAAGGTTACCATCAGTTAATATGGACAGATGGGAAATCTCATGAATATATTGAGGAATCGGGTACCATGAACGTGATGTTTGTGATCGATGGTAAATTGATTACTCCTTCTGAAGAAAGCGATACGATTTTGAGAGGTATCACTAAGCGTTCTGTGGTGGAAATTGCCAAATTATGGGGAATGCCTGTTGAAGAGCGCAAAGTTTCTGTTGCAGAAGTTGTTCAGGCTCATAAAGAAGGTCGTTTGACTGAAGCATTTGGTGCAGGGACGGCAGCCACTATTGCACATATTGCAAAAATCGGCTACCGGGATGAAGATCTGATCCTTCCTCCGGTGGAGACGCGCACATTCTCTCTGAAAGTACATGCGTACCTGGACGATGTTAAATCGGGGAAAGTAAAAGATAGTTTTGGTTGGCTTTTGAAATTATAAAATTGTAAAAGGGCGGGAAAATTTTCCGCCCTTACTGTTTATGGAAAATTGGATCACTCTGCATCTCTAAAGAAATGAACTGTCATGAAACCGATTTTACACCTTGTTTTTCTGATCTTACTTTCATCCGGTGCTTTTGGTCAGACCACTGTTCGAATCATTACCAGGGACAGAAGTAACGGAGATCCGATTTCCAGAGTCTATATCCGTCAATATCAGGGTGATTCACTAGTTGCAACGCACTATACATCTTTAAAAGGAATCGCCTGTTTCCAGGTTTCAACAACAGAATTGACCAGCTTTGAACTGGAACACATTGCATTTAATCCGCTGGAAAAAATACCTGCAAAAATCTTTTCGGGAAAACCTTCCGATACACTGAATCTTCCGGTACGGATGTATTATTCCAGGGAACGATTGATTGACGAAGTCATTATTAAACCTATCGGAGTACCGGATACGGTATTTGAATCAACACGCGTTTCCGTGACTGACTTTGAATTTTTACCGGATAATAACCTGCTGTTGCTGACCTATCCAAAAAATTTAAAAAAAGGAACGGAATTGGTTCTCTATGACGGATTTAATTTACTGGGAGAAATTCCCCTTCCTGAAAAAGGACAGGAGTTAATTCGTGATTACCGGGGAAATCCACATGTATTAACCGAAAAGAATGTTTACGGAATCACTCAGAAAAACCGGCAAATTCAAATAGCACAAATCGAAAAGCAATACTACATGACTTATATTGCTCCGATTGTGGACACGGCTTTTACGAAGTATTATTTTTCAAATTTCAATCCGAATTATCCTGCTTTCGATTACTTTACTTTTGACGTAATAGATTCGAGTTACCGCAAAATTGCAAAAGTACAGGACGATCTGATGATGGAATTATACCGTTCGGAATTCAAATGGGTAGATGTGAGAACCAAATTATGGGCCAAGGAGAAAGAGAATGAAACGGGGGTAGACAAGGAGGTTTGGGTCGGGATGTATTATTTCACCAATTCAATTTATTACAAAGAGCTTTACGCCCCCATTTTTGAGCGGAACGATTCGATTTTTTTGTTTGATCATTATAAGAATTTGCTTTTCAAATACAATTTTCAAGGTGATCTGATCGATAGCATCCCGATTTACTATCATTTACAACCGAAAGAAAATGGATGGAAGAAACATGTGATTCAGGATTATGAAACAGGGGAGATTTACATGCATTACGAGATTGCAGGACAAGCACAATTGCGCCATTTTGACACGAACACCGGAAAATTAAGCCCACCGGTACAATTGCAGTTTAAATACCCGGAAAACATCCAGATCAAAGGAAATAGTGTGTATTACATTTATCGTCCGTTCGAATCGACTCAGAAAAAATATTTATACCGGGAACGGCTACCCTTTGAATACAAGTCACAGAAGATCAATAAGGGTACTTTAGTGGAATTGGAAAAGCCCTAAAAGCGTAAATGGAGCTAAGACGGGCGTCCTAACTCCATTCACTAATCAACCTAACCTAACCACCTAAATCATAACAAATATACAATAAGAAATTTGAAATGCAATCGGCGAACTAAAAAAAAACAGATAAAAAATCGTTAAAAAAGTTAACCGATTGATTATCAATGATCTAATTTTTAATAAACTGCAGTTAAATGATTAGCTGTCGTCCCATTGGTCCTTCGCAAAACAATAAATCGAGAATGGAAATAGCCGGATTGAACTGCTTTTGATGAAATAAAACCTGGTGATATTCTCCTTTCATTTCCAAATTTTCATAGTCTGCAAACCGGTAATCTTCGGGGTAAGATGCAAGGTATTTTTCCGTCAAAGAAAGATCGATCGGTAACTGGTACGTATTCAAAAAAAAATGGGTAATCTCCAGGTCGAAATCAACCAGAAAACGATGCTTTTTAAAAAGGATTTTTTCAATATCGGAAGCATAATGCTCGAAATAAGGAGCAGAAGCATACGATGTTTTCAACGCTCTCCAATGAATCAAAGGCCAGTTTTGCCGATAGGAAACCAATACGTCTTTCGTTACCGTTTTTGATCCGGAAGGTTTTTCAAGCGGCATGGTAAGAATTTGAACTCCCTGTGATCCCAGAATAACCATTCTATTCCGGAACGTCTGCTTCGGGAAATGATCCGAATGTTCAAAAAGAACCTGTTTAAACCGCACTAAATCCTGGAAATAACGAACACTCCCAAAATAGGCGATCGGAAAAACAGCGGACATGAGTTATTCGATCTTTGTAAACATACGGTCCCAACGGATACCGGTAAACGCACTTTTTGAGAACCAAACAACAGATGCTTTCCCCACTACGTGATCCTCCGGTACATAGCCCCAAACTCGTGAATCCGCAGAATTGTAACGATTGTCTCCCATTAACCAATAATAATTCATGGCAAATTTGTATGTTGTTGCTTTCTTTCCATCAATGTAAATGCCGTCTTTCTTCTCCTGCAGTTTATGTCCTTCATAAGCAGTAATTGCTCTTCGGTACCACGCAATATTGTCCTTAGTCAATTCCACCACCGCTCCCTTTTTCGGGATTCTGAATTTTGTAAAATCACTTACGGTGTTGTTGATGTAGAAATCTTTCGGGAAATTGTCCAGATTTCGGATTAATTCACTATATGTTGGTTTATGTGACTTGTCATCTGAATATTGAGGTGCCAGGTACAAATTAAAAGAAGACTTTGGAGACATTCTTTTCAGCTCGGCTAATTTTGAATCGGTTAGATAAACAATTTCGATACCGTTTGCGTTGACAACATAATCACCTTCATTTTGAGACAGGCCTAATGAAGTTAAGTAACGTTCCAGCAAGGGGTCTCCTGAAATGGTATAAGCCAGGTTTTGATTAGGTGCCCTGTAAGCTTTCTTCCCGTTAATATACAAGACAGATCTAATAATTTCAATCTCATCGCCAGGCAAAGCCACGCATCGTTTGATGTAGTTTTCGCGTTTATCAACGGGTCTGTAAATAACTCCGTAATGTGCAATATAATTCAATCCTTTTTCGGGCATTCCTCCACGAGAATAAGTTACTCCACTAGCAATCGCAGTTCGAGCTTTTTGTCTCCATTGGTCAATATGCTGAATAAAATCACTTCCCAAACTGTCCAAAATGAGTTCATCCAGGCTCTGATTCGTTGCCATTGACTTTTGTTGAAGCAGTTGAAATGCTTCCGGATGTGTTTGCTGCATGTTTTGGAACCAGTACCATAAAGCTTCGCTGTTCAAAACCTGGTGGTAATCATGTCCCATTAGTCCATTTGGAACCCGAGGATCATAAATAGCAGTATCTCCCGAAGGGTAATTAAATACCATGACATCGTTTCGTTCTACCTTTCCGAATCCCGGCAGGCGATAGTAATTGGATGTTTCAATTCCCAGGTAAGATTTCACATTGATCCATGGAATCGTATTGTGAACTAATGGAAAAGAAAGAGGTGTTACCGGAACTTTTGGTCCGTATGCCAGTTTATTCACAAAAAGAAAATCTCCAACCAGCAGGGTTTTCTCCATCGAACCGGTTGGAATTTGGAAGGGTTCAAACACATACGTACGAATAATACTTGCTGCAACCAATGCAAAGATGATGGAATCTCCCCATTCTTTGATCGCACTTTTTTTGCCGATTCTTTTGGAACGGAACGATAGAACGTAAGCTACAAGATGTCCGATAACCGGTAAAGCCAAAAACAAAGCCACGTGATCACTGTTTGTTCTTTTTGCAACTTCCACCGGACTGGCCCAGTTGGTAGGAGCTAGCGCCGGTAGATTTTCGTCATTTGCAATCTTCCACAAGATCAGATAGGGAAAGAAAATTCCCTGGAGTGTTTCTCCAATAGAAAAGAACCCGAATCTTCGGATATAGGACACATTCGCCACCATCCACATCACAATGTGAATCCCCGGAATAAACATCAGCAAAGCCCACCAGGGTTTCCCTGAACCGAATTTGAATACAATGTAATAATTGTAGACAGGAATAAATGCCTGCCAGGATTTGGCTCCCATGCGTTCAAATGTCTTCCACCAAAGTGAAATGATCGGGTGGACAAGAAGCAGGAACAAGAAATAATAAAGTACGTTCATAAGGCTGGATTAAAATGCTAATACATCGCGCATGGTGTGAATTCCCTTCTTTCCGTGAAGGAATTCCGCCGCAATGACAGAGCCCAGAGCAAAACCATCCCTGGAATGTGCTTCATGGCTCAAAGTTAAAGTATCGATTGTTGAAATATAAGAAATCGTGTGGGTTCCGGGAACGTTCGGTTCTCTGAGAGCTTGGATCGGAAGCTCATGATCCGAAACAACAGGCCAGGAGGAGGTTTCGGCTTTCCAGGAAGTGTACTTGTGATTGTTCTGAATAATCCCCTGTGCTAAAGAAACTGCTGTTCCGCTTGGAGCATCCAATTTCTGAACATGATGAATCTCTTCGATTTGTGCTTTGTATTCCGGGTGTGGAAACATCAAAGCGGCTAATTTTTCATTGATATTGAACAAAATATTCACTCCGATGCTGAAATTAGAAGCATGCAGCAAAGCCCCCCCTTTTTCGGTTACCCGGGTCGCTACATATGCCAATTGGTCCTGCCAACCGGTTGTACCAACAACAACGGGCGTTTTTTGTTCCAAACAGGTTTCAATGTGGTTGATCACCAATCCGGGTTGAGTAAATTCAATGGCAACATCTGCCTGTCTAAGGTCAACCTGGTCGATTGTTGTTTTGGAATCTACCTTGTAAACAATGGAATGTCCGCGTTCAAGAGCAATGCGCTCAATCGCTTTTCCCATTTTCCCATATCCGATTAGTCCAATTTTCATGTAGCGCAAAAATACTGTTTTCAGCTTCCGATTGTCACTTTTAACGAAATTTAAATTGAAAAGAAACTCCGTAAGCATTCGGAAAGTAAGTCGTTGGATGAATTGAAAGCGACAAGTCTTCGCTGATATCAAAATTCACAAAATGTGCTTCGACGCCGGCATCGATGACGTTCAGGAGATAAACGATTCCCATGCCCAATATAGCAAAGTCCCGGCGGTTCCGATGCTGAGCATACAACGAAAGCAAACTTTGATCATCGTATTCAGCGAAGTTGTTCGGTGCATTCCCGATCTTTCGTGATTCGTATTCGGTACGGTAATCATTTTTGAGCATGTTATTCTTCACCGCGAAATAGGTAGTAACCCCCAATCCAGCATAGATCAGGGGAACTTTCCAATAGGCTTTTTTTTTGCCTTTGGGCATCGCAATGTGATTATAAATCTGTCCGGCACCGGGAACAATAGCAGAAAAAAGACAGGCCCTTTTCCAAGAGTGCGTTTTAACCGTATCCGGTGATGGAGCAACAGCAAGGGAATCTTGGGCGTTTACATGAAATGAAAACCAAACCACTATAAAAACGCCAAGGAGTTTGTGCATTATTTCGTTTTATTCAGCAGTTCGATAATCCGGTTTAAATCTACTTCTGAAGAGAAATTGATCAAAATCTTACCGCTTCCGGAATGGGTCTTTTTAATTTCCACTTTCGAAGAAATACGGTCACTCAAATGATTTTTGAACACCTCCTGGATCGCTGACAATTCAGGAGTAGAAGCTGTTTTCGGAGTATTTGGAGTTTCTTCACTTGTACGCGAAGTATTTGTTCGGATCAGTTCTTCTATCTCGCGAACAGAAAGCTGGAAATCAATGATTTGTCTGTAAAGGTCCAATTGACGGTTTTCATCTCCTGCAGAAACCAATGAACGTGCATGTCCCATTGAAATCAGGTTGTCGCGAACCCCTAACTGAATTTCAGCCGGAAGCTTCAGCAAACGCAAGTGATTGGTAATACTGGTTCTTCCTTTCGATATTTTTTGTGACAACTGATCCTGTGTCAATCCGATTTCATCAATCAAGCGCTGGTAGGAGAGAGCTACCTCAATAGCATTCAGGTCTTCCCGTTGAATGTTTTCAACCAGGGCCATTTCAAGCATTGCCTGATCATTTGCTACCCGGATGTATGCGGGAACTTCTTCCAATCCGGCCAATTGAGAAGCTCTGAAACGTCTTTCCCCTGAAATCAACTGGTATTTATCTTTTCCCAGTTTCCGAACCGTTAGCGGCTGAATAATTCCATGAATAGCAATGGAATCTCTCAATTCACTCAATGCATCCTTTTCGAAATTCGTACGCGGATTGAACGGGTTGGCTTCAATAGACCCAATAGGGATCAAAGCCACCCCGCCTGTACTGGCTGTTGGAGCTGCCGTTGCAGTTGTTGTTGTAATATCAGATGAAGAACTTTCCAATAAAGCTCCCAATCCTTTTCCTAAAGCTGAACGTTTTTTCGGATTAGATGTCATTTCCTACTTGAAATTGTTTGTCGTTATTACCGATTTTTGTCAAATCGTTTCGTTGAAGAATTTCACGGGCGAAATTCAAATAATTGATAGCTCCTTTACTGGTAGCTTCGTGCATCACGATTGTTTCGCCGAAACTCGGGGCTTCTCCCAATTTCGTGTTTCGGTGGATAACCGTATCGAAAACCAAATCCTGGAAATGTGTTTTTACTTCTTCCACCACCTGGTTTGCCAAACGCAAACGCGTGTCGTACATGGTTAAAACAATTCCTTCAATCTCCAATTCAGGATTCAATCGTCCCTGGATGATCTTGATGGTATTCAATAATTTCCCCAAACCTTCCAGTGCAAAGTATTCGCATTGAACGGGAACCATGACAGAATCTGCTGCAGTTAGCGCATTTACGGTAATTAATCCCAAAGAGGGAGAGCAGTCGATAATAATAAAGTCGTATTGATCTTTAATCTTGTCAAGTGCCTGTTTCAGCATCTGTTCGCGATTAGGCATATTGATCATTTCCAATTCTGCACCAACCAAATCAATGTGTGAAGGAATAATATCCAAATTCGGATTGCTTGTTGGAATGATTAATTCCGAGGGATGTACATCATTGATCAGACAATCGTAAATATTCCGGGAATTTTTCGGGTCTAAACCGACTCCGGATGTAGCGTTTGCCTGCGGATCAGCATCGACCAATAATGTCTTGTACTCCAAAACACCAAAACATCCACCCAGATTAATGGCTGTAGTTGTTTTGCCAACACCACCTTTTTGATTCGCTATTGCGATAATTTTACCCATAAGAGCACTGTAAATTTGTGGATAAAGATAAGTTATTGAAATGACCTAAACGCCATTTATTTCTGCTATTTTTTCAACGAATAAGATGTTGAAAGATTGTTTGAAAGTTTACAAATCCTCAAAGTGCACATCACTCGCATAGGAAGGATTTGAGCTTTCTCCCAAATTCAATTCATTGGCTTTATTCATTACTTCCAGTAAGGTTTCTGAAAATTTATCAAAATCCTCCTTGTAAAGAAATACTTTGTGCTTTTGAAAAACTTCTTTTCCATTGATGTTTACCTTCTTGCTTTCTGTCAGGGTAATGTAGTGATCCTGGCCTTTTGTAGCTTTAATATCAAAAAAATAAGTGCGTTTGCCGGCTTTGACAATTTTAGTAAAGACTTCTCGCTGAGAGTCGTAATCCAGTTCGTTTTGCATAGTTTATTAAGAGTTGCAGCAAAGCAAATATGAATTTTTATTTATTGAAATACAAGATTTTGCGAGAGAATTTTATTTCTTCGGTCTTCTTTTCTTACCGGGATTAAGTGTAGTAGGAGGCTCATCATCCTTTTTATGCTTCTTTTTAGCTTCGTATTTTTCGAGTGCCGTCATGGTTCTTTTGTCCTTTTTAACAGGCTTTTTACTGTCCTCCGTTGTGTTCAGTGCATCCGAATCCGGTAGAACAGCCACGTGTACATCATTGGAAGATCCTTTTCCTTCACCGGTCGGATCAATCCATTTTCCAGGCGTAGAAGTAGTGGTTACCTCTCCGCTTTTATCGTTAATTGAAGCCACTGAAACCACGACATCTTTCTTATTGATACCAATCACGTCTTCTTTTAATACCCAGCGATTATTATCCAGGATAAATGCGTCGTAAGACATATCGGGAACATAAAATTCATAGAATCCGACCATGGTTGGTGTTTCCGGCATTAAATGATCAAAAATAATGCGTTTGTATTCCGGTTCGTAACGCAATGACATCACAGAGCGCTCCGAATGCTCGAAAAATAATCGCTTCTGGGTTGTATTTCCTGATTTAAAAAGGGGATAACCTAATTTTAAACTGTTTCCGCTAAAACAGATTACATCGATCAGCTTGGTGTTGCTCATGCGCGTTCCGCCGTCCCAACCCAATACCGTATAGTACGTTTTATTCGCTTTTTCAACCGGGATAATCTGGTAATACAAAGCTCCGTACCACATATCTGCTTCGAGTGTTTCTTCCGGTTTAGCGGTCAACAGGAATGATTTATCGATCAATTCGATGACCTTGTGTTTAGTATCTTTCAATGAGTTCCGGTGAATAACATAGGCAAAGTACTTTTGCGTGCCGTCGTCCTGTTCCACATTCCAGTTCACAATCCGCACCAACTTATCAGGACTGTCTATAACCCCCAAAGTTCTTAGCCGGGTAAATGTAATGTCGAATACGGTCGGTTCATGAATGGTTTGTTCAATCAGCTTTTTAAATTGCGTATTCCAGTTTTCTTTTCCCGCATTATTCTTTGCTGCACGAATGGAATCCAATAGAACCGCCAATTCACTTTCTCTTGAATAAGCATCAAACTGCCCCCAGGCTTGGAGACTGCCAAGAAAAATGAGTATTAAACCGAATGAAACCTTCATAACACTAAAACGCTAAAAAAGTAAATGTGTTACAATTTAAGGATAAACGCTTGTTCTTACAAGTGCATGAAGTCTTTTTTTGCAAGCAATTCATCTTCACTCTCACGGTAATCCGGGTCGTCTACACAACAATCAACCGGACAAACTGCCGCACATTGAGGCTCATCATGGAAACCTACACACTCGGTACATTTATCCGTAACAATGTAATAAACATCCATATCTTTCGGTTCGAAAGGTTCGTCTGCCTGAACTTCTTCACCATTCAATGTCGTAATCAATCCTTTTAATGACGTGCCGTCCGCATACGTCCATTCCGCGCCACCTTCATAGATTGCGTTGTTTGGACATTCCGGTTCGCATGCACCGCAGTTGATGCATTCGTCTGTAATCATGATTGCCATAAGAGCCTTTTTTTTGTGCAAATATACGCAGGTCTGGGATTTAAACATGGAAATATTTCAAAAAAATAACGGATTTCCTTACAGAGGAATTAATTTTGCAAGGTGGAAAAAAAGGCAATCATAGAAGTTTTCGGCCAACTTGGAAAAGCAATCAGTGCTTTTACCTCGAATGAAGAATGGCCCGGTTACGAATGCGGATTAACAGAGGAGGAGTTTCAAAGCTTTCAGCGGTTGATTAACAAAGAAGTGCAACTCAATCCCTGGTTTACAAGGGGGAACTGTATCAAAGCTTTAAATGGGATTATTCATTTAATTGAAAAAGAATCGCTTGAAAAATTTTCTGATTCTTATCCGTTCGCATCCAAACCAAAAACCATCGCCTTAATCATGGCAGGAAATCTTCCGTTTGTCGGGTTCCACGATTTGCTTTGTGTATTAATTACAGGAAACAGGGCCTTATGCAAATTAAGTAGTTCCGATACACGTATCCCGATGAAACTGATCGAATGGATGCATGAATGGAACCCCGAATTAAAAGATTACATCTGGGTTTCTTTGGGACCGATCAGGAATTACGATGCTGTAATTGCAACCGGAAGCAATAGTTCGATTGCTCAATTTGAAGCCTATTTCAGCCACGTACCTCATTTATTCCGGAAAAACAGAACTTCAATAGCGGTGTTGGATGGATCAGAAACGAACGAAGAATTAAACAAACTCGGTTCCGATTGTTTTGATTTCTTTGGAATGGGCTGTCGCAATGTGTCGAAACTTTATCTGCCTGCCGGATTCGACCTGAATCGCATTTTTGAGAACTTTTTGGACCAAGCCTATTTGATCCAGCATCATAAATACGGAAACAACTACGATTATAACCGGACCGTCTATTTGATGAACCAAATCCCATTTCTGGATAACAATGTGTTTATGTTAAAGGAAGACAAAGATATCCATGCGCCACTTTCCGTGATTTATTATGAGTTCTATGAGGAAAAAGCATTGCTTTTGTCAGAAGTTGCAGGAATGAAAGAAGAGCTTCAGGCAATCGTAGGACACGAATTTATTCCGTTCGGGAAAGCACAAGCTCCGGATATCACCGATTTTGCGGACGGGATCGACACCTGTGCCTGGTTGAATTCATTGGCATAGACAAGGGGAATATTCAAAGCATTCAGAAAATGAAATAATTGGACTTACTGTACGTTTAACCCTTTTTGGGCGGTGCTTAACATGAGTTATTAACAATTGTATTCAGAGTTTTCAACATTTTTTGTAACCTAGTTGTTACTTTTGCGTATTCAGGAAAGAATTCAATGCCTTACTGATATGATAAAGAGTTTAGCAATTGTGGGATTGGGAATGTCTTTTCTCTCTTATGGAGGACAAAACCCAGCAAAAATGACCCAAGCTGATTACGTGAATATGTGGTCGAATGTGGCTGTAGAGCATATGCTGACTTACCGTATTCCTGCGAGTATCACGCTTGCTCAAGGCTTGCTGGAAAGTGGAAATGGAAATTCGCCGCTCGCAGTAGAAGCCAATAACCATTTCGGCATCAAGTGCAGTGATTGGACGGGCGAAAAGATCTATTTTGATGACGATGCAAAAGGAGAATGCTTTAGAAAGTACCCTAGTGCAACCGAATCGTATAACGACCACAGTTTATTCCTTACAAAAAAGCCCCGGTATGCAGGACTGTTCCAGTTCCCGGTTGACGATTATAAATCATGGGCGAAAGGCTTAAAAAAAGCAGGTTACGCAACACATCCGCAATATGCAGAGAAGTTAATTGACCTGATCGAGCGCCTGAAACTGTATGAATACGATGACAAAACAGCTCCGGATACTAAAGGAACAGATTTACTGGCAAATAACGCGAAGGAAAACTCCAAAGCAAAATCAAAAGAATCTGCAGTCAACAAGCCTGTCTCTTCCATGAAAATTGACGAAGCGTGCCTGAAATACGAACACCATACCGCAAAGGAGAATAAGAACCAGGTAAAATACATCGTTGCAAGAAAAGGGGATACCTATTATAAAATTGCGAAGGAATACGATTTAGCAATGTGGCAAATGTATAAATACAACAATTTTGTAGATAAGAAAGACATGTTGGAGCCAGGTGATATCGTTTACCTTGAGCCGAAGAGAAATAAGTCAAGATGTAAGGATGTAACATTCATCCCTTCACAAGAAATTACATTGATAGAGATCTCTCAACAGGAAGGAATTAAGTTGAAAAAACTTATGAAAATGAACGGATTTACATCCGAAAAAATAACTGTCCAAAAAGGGCAAAGGATCCTTCTTCGCTAGTTCATCTAGGTTGAAGTTTATTGTTGTTGTTTGTGAAAGGTTGCATAACGCAACCTTTTTTTTGCTTCTCCAAAGTCCTAATCCCGATAGCTATTGGGATGAAATGGTTCAACAAGTTTAAAACCTGATTTTAGTTGCTGAAATTAAAAGATGAAAAGTTTGAACATTTTAACTATTGAACTCATTGAACTTTCCTTAGGATTTCAATGCAAAAAATCGGAATCGGGTTTAATCCAGACTGTTAACAAGGCTAAATTGTTTTAAAAAAAATACTAGGATTAAAAGATTTTGTTAAATTTGAGAAACTCCTGTATTATGAAACCCTCAAACGAACTGTATAAATTAATCAAGTCGTTAACGAAATCCGAGAAGCGTTTTTTTAAGCTTTCTTCTGCGTTGCAATCGGGTGAGAAGAATTACCTGAAAATTTTTGATTTTATAGAAAAGCAGGGTGCTTACAGAGAAGAGGATTTGAAGGAATTCTTTCAGAATGAGACATTTGTAAAGCATTTACCCTCTGAAAAAAACCATTTATACCGCCTAATTCTAAAGAGTTTACGCGTATATTATTCAGAGCAATCGGCTTCGAGTATTCTGAAGCAAGAGTTAAAAAACGTCGAAATTTTATACAACAAAGCACTTTACAAAGAGTGCGAAAAGTTCGTTCAACGGGCAAAAAGCCTGGCAATTGAACACGAGGAGTTTTACTATTGGTACGAATTGATCGCCTGGGAAAAAAAGTTGCTGGAAGCAGCATATGAGGACGGTGAGTTTTCAAGAAACCTCGACGATATTATAGAAGAAGAAGAGCTTGTTATTGCCCGATTAAGGAACCTGGCGGAATACCAGGTCATTTATTCCAAAATCAATTTAATATTCCGTTCCGGAGGTTTTACACGAAATGAAGAAGAGCGGAAGATCGTAGAAGACATCTCTGACTATCATTTGATCAAAGGGAAAAATACGGCTCTTTCTACAAGAGCTTCTTCCATGTGTTATTACATTAAGGGATTGTGCGCCGCAACGAACAGGAATTATGAAGACAGTTTCCAATTCTTTAATCGAACGAAAGATATCCTGGACAATAACCCGTTGATCAAAGAAGATTTGGGTCAACGATATATCCTGACGCTTTCTCATTTGTTGAGATGCTACATCGATAACAAACAATTCAAGGAAGCAACCAATGTCATTCATGAAATTCGCTCATTGGAAGGAGGGAAGGGATTTAATTCCATGGACTTGTCGTTACGTATCTTTACCATATCTTACAACGGGGAGTTTGCCTTGAATCACGCGACAGGAAATTTTGAAGCTTCGGCAAAACTGGCAGATGAAGTCCGCGTCAGGCTTCGCGACCTGGATGATAAAGTGTCTAAAGAACAGAACATCCTGTTTAGTTACAACCAAGCGTATACGTATTTTGGGATAGGAGACTATAAAAAAGCCTTATCTACGCTCAACGAAGTGCTGAACGACAATGAACAGCGCCTGAGACAAGACATTTATAGCTTTGCGCGCATCTTTAATCTGATTATTCACCTGGAATTGGAGAATTACGATTTTCTGGAATATGTGATTAAATCCACCAACAGGTATTTGAGTAAACACGACCGCGATTACGAAATTGAAAATGTGGTGATCAAACACCTTCGAAAGCTGGCCAAAAGTATGAACCTTACTCAGCGCAACGAAATTCTTTCCAAAATGAAGGTCGAAGTGGCCGAATTAATGAAAGATCAGCAGGAACGTGTAATCCTGGATTATTTCCATCTTCCGGCATGGATCAATTCAAAGTTGGATAAAACAGACTTTTCAAAAGCAATTAAAGAATACAATCACTTGTAGTCGAATTTATATTGCATCCCGATATTGAATGTCGTGTTTACTATATTTAAATCGGTTCTGCTCTCATAAAAGGCTTTGTAAACAGAACTGGTCATTAAATAGCGAACAGAAAGGTCCAGGTAAACCCGGTTGATTCGGAATCCCAAGCCTCCGCTGATTGTTTGGCTGTAATTCTTGCCATAAGTTCTAGCAAGGGTATCTCCTTTTGGATAGTAACCGTAACCACCACGAATAAAAACCATGTTACTGATAGCCCATTCACCACCGATGCGTACATTTAATGCGTCAACCAGTTGGTTTTTGATTACCTGGTTTTCAGCCTTGTAATCATAGGAAGCATAAGCCTCATCATTGGTTGTTTTTATTCTTCCCCAACCGTAATTCAGGTATTCCAAATCAACATTGATGCATCCGTTATCACCAAATACCAATCCCAAAGATCCCACCAATTTCGTTGGAGTCCAGATTCGGTATTTGTATTTATCAGCAGGAATAAAAGAAGGATCAACTGTTCGTACGCCGTCGTTATGCAATGCCTGCATTGTTGCGGTGGATTCATCGGTCAATTGATAAAAAGTAGGGGTGTGTAAAGCGATTCCCAAACGGAGGAAATCAGTCGGCAGAAAAATAGCGCCCAATTTCAGGTTCGCCCCACCACCTTTACTGATGAAATCTGATTGGTAAATGAATGATCTCAACGAAACCCCGGTTGTATCCGTAAGTGTTTCCCTATGAATGACGGATTCGGCAAAATTGACGGTGTTATAAGAAAGGGAAGCCCCGAAATAGATCTTGTCCAGGTAATTCGCACTGATGGCAAAATAAAACTCATTGATTCCGCCCCGGTTTAAAACAGTCCGGTTATGGATTACATCCCCGGAATTCAACCTGGGATAGTAATTGTTGTTTGCATCGGGATCAATAGCATAAGTCTGATAGGCCAGGGAAGAAGTATAAGGCTGATAATCAAAAAGCATTGTCGGATCTATACCATTTGCTCCGGATGCAAAAACATCCAGCAGGGATTCGAATTGCTGCCCGCTATAATTGAAGGAGTTATTGAAGTTTGCAATCCGGTTCAAACCAAATGAGATTTGGGTATAGATCAGCCCGGAGTTTGAACTGGACACATCCGAAACGACAGTTCCCGCTAAATTGGGAATCCGAACTTTAAAAGCATCCATTGATGACGTTCCGGTAGAGACTGCCTCTCCGTTTCCTCTGTAATGAGAAGTGGTTTTGACACTTGTGCCTGCAAAACCAAAAGAGAAAGAACTTACTGAGGACCTTCCGAATCCGGCCGGATTGATCCCGATACAACCGCTTTCGGCACCAAGAGCTCCGAAAGAACCTCCCATTGCATCAAATCGTGCGGATCCCTGCACATAGGTATTGGATAATCGGTATACATCTGTTTCATTTTGTCCGAACGAAAAAAAGGCCCCGGTAAAAACTGAAGCCAAAATGAATGAATATCTCATGAATTTAAATTATCGTCTGCCACCACTTCTTGATCCTCCTGAACCCGGGGAACTAACACTTCCTCCTGAACTGCCTCCGCTTCTGATCGTAGGCGAAGTCGTTCTTGGGCTGCTATTGATAGTTCTATTATTTCCTCCTGAGTGTGTGTTTGATTCCACTCTTCGGTATGTATCTGTTGAGCGTTCTGTTGCTACCGAAGTTCTTCCGGTATTTACAGGCCGTGCTGTTGGTCTGGTGCTTGTAGTTGAAATTCTTCCGCTATTATTCACCACCGGAGAAGAATTTACCTGTGTATTTCTTCCGACTCCTGAAAAGCCGAATGACGGTTTAGCTATCAGTTGATTTTGGTAACTGACAATTCCTCCGGTGGTTGTTGAGCCCATTCTTCCGGCGGAAGTTCCTGCATGTGCGTTGGATAAGTTCCCGGCAGTATTCGGTTTGCTTATGGGTGTATACCAGGAAGCAACCGGGACATAAGTATACGGATAACCGTAGCCGTAATAAGCACTGCTATATCCATAATGGTATGCATTTCCGATGTATCCACCGAATCCATTGTACCAATAACTGTTCATGGGGCTATAGAAATTGCCGTATCCATAATAACCGATACCCGTTATCGGTGAATAAGGTGAATACCCGTAAAACAGGTATTGAGAGTTGTAGAAAAAATCGTTGTACTGACGCGGAGAAACATAGGTGGTACGTTCCTGCGGAATTTCGGTTTGTTCCTTTTTTGCAACAAAAGTTGCGTAGTCCGTCACATCGTTTAAATCTGTCCCGGGAGGCATGATCGGTGTACGTGTATTGTAAACATCATCCTGCATGAAATGTTCTGAAGCTCCGCATCCTGCAAGAGATACAACAAGTCCCAGACAAGCTCCGAATTTTAACATGTGGTACATAACGATAAAGATTAAAAGGTTGATTAAAGATAGCTGATTTATTTCTAATTTTACAGTTTTATTCTTAAAATTTAACATACTCAAAAATGTCACAGAAGTACGCTACTCGCGCCGAAGATTATTCCAAGTGGTATAACGATTTAATTTCCAGGGCTGATCTTGCAGAACACTCGGATGTTAAAGGAATGATGGTGATTAAACCCTATGGCTATGCCATTTGGGAAAACATGCGCGATATCCTGGATGCAAAATTCAAAGAAACGGGTCACCAGAATGCATACTTCCCCTTATTCATCCCTAAAAGCTACCTAAGTAAAGAAGCCTCTCATGTGGATGGTTTTGCAAAGGAATGTGCCGTTGTGACACATTATCGTCTGAAAAATGATCCTAACGGAGGAGGAGTAATCGTTGATCCGGATGCAAAGCTGGAGGAGGAACTGATTGTTCGCCCGACTTCCGAAACAATCATCTGGAATTCGTATAAAAAATGGATACAATCCTATCGCGACTTACCGATATTGATCAACCAATGGGCAAATGTGGTTCGCTGGGAAATGAAAACACGTTTATTCCTGCGTACTTCCGAGTTCTTATGGCAGGAAGGACACACCGCGCACGCAACAAAGGAAGAAGCCATCCGGGAAACGGAACAAATGCTTGATGTGTATGCCGAATTTGCTGAAAAGTATATGGCTATGCCGGTAATCAAAGGTCATAAAACCGAGAGCGAACGTTTTGCAGGAGCTGATGATACCTATTGCATTGAAGCCATGATGCAGGACGGGAAAGCTTTGCAGGCAGGAACATCTCACTTCTTGGGACAGAATTTCGCGAAAGCGTTTGAAGTAAAGTTCAGTGATGCACAGGGAAAACAGGAATATGTTTGGGCTACTTCCTGGGGAGTTTCAACTCGTTTAATGGGAGCGCTGATCATGACCCATTCAGATGACGAGGGATTGGTCGTACCGCCTTTACTGGCACCGATCCAGGTAGTGATCGTTCCGATCTACCGGACAGATGAAGAACTTCAGCTGATCAATGAAGCGGTTGCCAAAATTTCCGATGAATTGAAAGAGCTGAAAGTGAAGGTGAAGTACGATTCGGATGATCAAAAACGTCCGGGATGGAAGTTTGCTGAATACGAAGCGAAAGGAGTCCCTGTGCGGATTGCTATCGGGCCAAGAGACCTGGCAAATGGAGTTGTGGAGATCGCTCGTCGTGATACGAAAGAAAAATACGCCATGAACATTGAAAATATTGGAGATTCGGTAGTGAAATTGCTTTCAGAGATCCAGGAAAATCTGCTCAAAAAAGCTCAGCAGTTCCGATTGGACAACATGCATGAGGTAGACACTTACGAAGAATTCAAAACGCAATTGGAGAAAAAAAGCGGGTTCTATCTGGCGCATTGGGACGGGACGAAAGAAACAGAAGCCAGGATTAAAGAAGAAACAAAGGCAACTATACGTTGTATTCCTATTGATATTCCTTCGGGACCGGGCAAATGCATGGTAACCGGGGCTCCTTCAAAGGGACGCGTTGTTTTTGCGAAAGCATACTAACCAATTGAAGATGTAAAATTGATAATTAAAAAAGAGGGATTGGCAGTTGAAAAACAATCTCTCTTTTCAATTTTCACATTGTCAATTATCAATTTAGAATTATGGAAGATTCACGAAAAATCATACAGGATATTTTGGTCCGGAAGGCTGGATTGAAGCAGGATATTTTTCAGGACACGAAGAACCATTTCGAACGCTTCAAATCTCATTTAATGGAAGAGATCGGGGCGCTCAGAGCATCTGTAGAAGACAGTCGGATACGCTTGCACCTGGAATACAAAGGAGAATTCCAGATCCAGGTATACATAGGAAGTGATGTGCTTGTTTTCCAGATGCATACCAACGTATTCAAGCTTCCGGATGAACATCCTTTGTGGCAAACGGATTACCTGAAAGAGGACAAATCGCGCGGGTATTTCGGAATCATCAATATTTACAATTTCCTGGCCGAATCCTACCTGAAAAACAGGAGTAACGATCTGGGGTACCTGATCGGAAGGGTTTTTGTTAATAAAGACGAACATTTCATGGTAGAAGGAAAGGGACAGCTGGGCTTTTTATTCCGGGATTTGACGAATTCCATCCTGACTGATCCGATCCTTACGAATATCATTCATGTGTCATTTTCCTATGCACTGGAGTTCGATTTATTAGCCCCGCCGTATGAAATCGTATCAAAAGTGACTGTGTTACAGATGCACGAAATAGAAGCCAGTAGTCAAATGTCCACAGGTAAAAGACTGGGTTTCAAATTTGAAGCAGAAGACAAAGATATTTTTTAGAAAAAAGCGTCGGAAAATCTTGCAAATAGGAAAAATCCAAGTATATTTGCACTCCGAAATTCAAAAACGGCCCATTCGTCTAGTGGTTAGGACGCCAGGTTTTCATCCTGGAAACAGGAGTTCGATTCTCCTATGGGCTGCCAACTTAGTTGGCCCATTCGTCTAGTGGTTAGGACGCCAGGTTTTCATCCTGGAAACAGGAGTTCGATTCTCCTATGGGCTGCAAATTTTAGTTTGTAATAAAAGAAAAAAATGGCAAATCACAAGTCAGCACAAAAACGAATTCGTTCTAACGATGTTAAGCGTTTGCGTAACAAGTACCAACACAAAACAACACGTAACGCGGTACGTAAACTTCGTTCTTTGAAAGATAAGAAAGAAGCAAGCGATCTATTGCCTGTTGTAACTTCTATGTTGGATAAATTGGCAAAACGCAACATCATTCACAAAAACAAGGCTGCAAACTTGAAATCAGGTTTGACAGTTGCTGTGAATAAATTATAAGAATTTTCATTAAGAAATGAGAAGGGTCTTGTCTGCCAATGGCGATGAGGCCTTTTTGTGTTTTAATAAAGTTTCATGAAGAAATGGGCTTTGTTTCTACTCGTTACCTCTTTCTGTCCGCTTATCGGCGAGGCACAATCTCCCTTTGGAAATTACTTCCAGGATACATTAAAACCCGGACACCGTATTTCGGGCAGGCTGGATTCCGTTGATGCAAACCTCGCGAGTTATCAGCATACGCTCCCAGGAGATTTCAATCCTTTTCAGTTTAATTTCTCATTTTCAGACCTGAGTACCGGATGGCTGAAACCGCAGGTAAGACGGTTTTCATCGATACCACACATTGCATTTGAATATTCCATGGGATCCAAATCCGCCCAGTTCGGAAAAATCACCTATACCCAGGCGATTGATTCAAATACGTTTATCCAATTCGATTATATCCGCAACAGCACACTGGGGAATTTACGCAATTCAAGTTTTGAACGGAATACGGTGCAACTTGGAGTGATGCATCGTTCGAAATTCTACGGAACCATCCTTGATGTTTCATTCTACGGAAACAATAACCGTTTAAGTAACGGATTGCTTGGCGATTCCATCCGGGAAGGTTTTGCGCTTCAATTCCAGGAAGTGGAAAAACAAAATGCGGAAAATAAAACAAAGGAACTCCACATCGATTGGAAAAATTACATCTCATTTACCAAAGATTCCTTACAGAAAATAGGCGTAATCCTGCAACCGCGATTGGATATCAAAAATCAACGCTACCTGGAACAGGATACACTCCCGCAAATCTATGGATTTACCAATTACGATACTGCAAATACAGCAGATTACTGGGAATTATCATCACTAAAACTAAATGGCGGTTTTTTTTATAAGAATCGCGGATTCAATATTGAAGCAGGAGTTGGGACACGTTATTGGGATTATGACAACTTAGTTATTCACCAGGACACGACGGAAGTTCACGGGTTTGCGGCACTGGACATGCATGTCAGGGGATATTCCCTGAATGCGCTGGCGAATTACACTTTTGTAGGGGCAAACGGAGAAGCCCGGATTATGGCCGATGCAAAGAAAGCTTTCGGGAAAAACATATTTTCAGCAAACGGAGCGTTCATCAGACAGTACCCGGAAAATTATCAGCGATCGTATTACGGAAATACCTTGTCCTATAGCTGGACGGATAAAGTATTGAGCACTCGGACCTCACTGAAACTAAACTGGACGAATCAAAATCGGTTTGTTCCTTTTTTCCTCCAGGCCTACACCGAGAATAATTCAAAAATGCCGGTTTTCATTCAAAACAAATGGAGACAGGACACCTTAACATCCTTGAATGTGTTGGGAATACAGGCCGGATTTGAATATTCATTCAGAAAATTATTAGTACAGGGAAGGGCTAGTTACCGGGAGAGCACCGGCGACATTCTTCCCAACTGGCTGATTTCCGGACGAATTGCTTATAACGGCGGATTGTTCAAAGCGAAAAAATTGAAAACAGTAACCGGTATAGAAGTAGGGTATATCATTCATTACCAATTGATTGATTTTGTTCCCCAAATCAATACCTATACTTTACCATTTACCGGCAGACAGTTTAATGACATGATGAAATTGCATTTTTTCAGTCAATTTGATCTGGGATACTTCCGGTGGTTCATTCGTGTGGAAAACATTGAGCAGACTTTTGTAAAGCCAACCCATTTCGAAGGGGTGGGGTACCCGGTTACACCGCTTCAACTCCGGTTTGGAGTTTCATGGGATTTTTTCAATTAAACCAAAGTCTAAAAGGGTTCAAAGGTTTAAACTTTTGAACATTAAAACCTTTGAACTTTAGTTTTTCATTTCGTGTGTATAAAGGAAACCTTTCCTATATTTGAAGACCAAAAAACTATACATGGGATTATTAGATAATAAAGTTGTATTAATTACCGGTGCATCCAGAGGAATCGGCAAATCCATCGCGGAAGAATGTGTAAAACAAGGTGCTAAAGTGGCATTTACCTATTTATCTTCAGAAGAGAAGGCACGTGCCTTGGAAGCGGAGTTAACGGCAAACGGAGGAGTAGCAGTTGGATTCAAATCGGATGCAGCAAATTTCGACCAGGCACAAAAATTGGTTGACGATGTTGTGGAGAAATTCGGAACCATTGATGTGCTTGTTAATAACGCAGGTATTACGCGTGATACACTCTTGATGCGAATGACAGAAGAGCAATGGGATGAAGTGATCAATACGAATTTAAAATCTGCATTCAATCTGACAAAAGCAGTTCAGCGCCCGATGTTGAAAGCGCGTTCGGGATCGATCATCAATATGTCATCTGTTGTAGGTGTTAGCGGGAATGCCGGTCAGGCAAACTATGCAGCATCTAAAGCAGGTTTGATCGGATTCACAAAATCAGTAGCTCAGGAATTGGGATCCAGAAGTATTCGTTGCAATGCAATCGCTCCGGGCTTCATTGAAACGGAGATGACCGGTGCACTAGATCAAAAAGTAGTGGAAGAATGGAGAAATTCCATTCCATTGAAAAGAGGAGGACAACCGATCGACGTTGCAAACGCCGTAGTTTTCCTGGCATCTGATATGTCAGCATACATTACGGGACAAACACTTCACGTGTGTGGGGGAATGTTGATGTAAACAAATCGAATAGGTTTTTATAAATACAAGTAGGGGTGCGATTAATTGGGTATACGTATTATTCGCACCCAAACTATTTTATAATATAAACTGTGTTATAAAATGCACAAATATTGGAGGCGCTTACCAGTCGCCACTTAGGCGAGTGCGGTAGCCGAGCAGTTAATTTGTGCATTTGTGGGAAAGATAAAGAGTGCGTGCCAGCAGGCACTGAAATGCTGAAGCACCTAGGATATTTTGGCACTACCTGTTTAAAGTACATAATTCCCCTTACCAGTCGCCTCTTCGTCTTGCAATGACTCATAAAACTATGCGTTTACACAATTCAAAAGCGAGTGCGGTAGCCGAGCTAAAATTTGCGCATTTGCGGTAAAAATTAAGTATGGGTGTCAATTGTGATTAATTCCCGATTAATCGCGCCCCTACTATTTTGTCAATATTCTTATGAATAACTTCTGGATGATCCCACCCGGGAGAAAATCCCAAGCACCTTACGAAGCAGATCATAGTAAAGTGCCACGATCAACAGAATAGTCATTCCCCACAAGACCAAAATATTTGCAAGGAATGTGCTCATCGGAATGCCGAACCAGTATTTTTTATACGAATAGAACGGAGCATTTAACAAGCGCGTATTCTTTGGATCGATATAAATCGGATCGTCTTTCTGGATCAGCTCATCATCCGTCACAATAATTTTTTGCACTTCCGTGCGGTTTGTAACCAGATCCAATAAACTTTCATTGACATGCATGGACTGCGAAAGTTCATAATTTTTCTCACCCATTTTCATTACCAACCGATCCAATTCTTCCGTGGTTTCGTTGTATGTCAAATTGTATTGCTTCTTTAATATTTCAAGGAAAGCACCAATATTGAACTGGACTTCCTGGATAGATGATTTTCCTTGTTGTAATTTCTCCAATCCGGCAATACAGTCCTTGCATTCCAAGTTATCCCAATTGGAAATTTCTTTCTCCACCTCATTCGCCAAAATGCGTTTTGCTTTTTCAAAGTCGCTCAGAGAAGATTTTTTGTCCGCCAAAATCGTCAATTGGTTCTTCATTTCAGGAATCCAGTAATCCCGTTTCCAACCTGCATTACTTTGCTTCTGATGCAATTCAAATTGCTGGCTTTCGTGCTGGTTGTCTTTCGCCTGAACCACAGCCAATGCTTCGTAAGCCCAGCGTGATGCCATTGCATTTCCAACCCATGGAACTTCATTGTTGGAAGAGAAAATAGGATGGAGCTTGTCGAATTTCACGATCACACCCGAAAAGATCAATTGCGGAATAATCAATAGGGGAACAATGATGTAGATGACTTTCGCAGAGTTGAACGCACTTGAAATGTTCAGTCCAAGGATATTTGCCATGCAGGAAGTGGAGAACAGGATTACCCAATATTCCCACCACAACCCATGAATTTCAAGAATCAGGTTACCAATCAGTACAAAAGAAGCTGTTTGAATAGCCGAAACAATAAACATAATCAGGATTTTCGACCACAGATAGGAGCCCAGGGAAAGATTCAGGAAACTTTCGCGCTTCAGGATTTTCTTATCCTTGATAATTTCTTCGGCTGCCACTGTTAACCCCAGGAAAAGAGCAACTACCACTGAAATAAACAAATATTGCGGGATATTCTCGTTTTCGTAAAACACATAGTCCTCGTGTCCTTTTCCGTCCGTATTGAAAAACTTCACAAAGAATGAAAGAATTGCCGCTAAAACAGGGGCTTCCAGCATGTTGATAAACATGTATTGCCTGTTTGCCAGTTTGCTCAAAACATCTCTCAGGAAGAATACCTTGAACTGTTTCACCTTATTTGCAATGCGGGAAGTTCCTTTGATCGGTTCGGTGATCTCCTCGATATCCGGAGTTTTGTAATGAGACAAATAACGTTCATTCCATTCTCTAGGAGAGACTTTGCGCACTTTGGTCTGATTTCCGTATTCATCAACCACTTTCGATTCAATGATATTGAAAATCTGTTCCGGGTTCACGTTTCCGCAAATCGGGCATTCACGCTCATTCGCATTGACATGATGCACATGGGTTTTAAAGTATACAACCGCATCGATCGGATTTCCGTCAAAGATCGGATAACCTCCCTGGTCCAGGATCATCAGTTTGTCAAACATTTTGAAAATCTCAGAAGACGGCTGATGGATTACCACGAAGATCAGTTTTCCTTTGAGGGAAAGCTCTTTGAGCATGTCCATGATATTTTCGGAATCGCGGGAAGAAAGCCCCGAGGTCGGTTCATCCACGAACATCACGGCCGGCTCACGAATCAATTCCAATGCAATATTCAGGCGTTTGCGCTGCCCGCCGGAAATCGTCTTTTCAAGCGGACTTCCGACCTTTAAATGTTTAGCATCACCCAACCCGATATCTGAAAGCAGGTCCAGGACTTTTTTCTTCAACTGGGATTCGGACAGATCATTGAAACAAAGCTTCGCATTAAAGTACAGGTTTTGAAAGACCGTCAATTCCTCAATCAACAGATCATCCTGCGAAACGAATCCGATGACTCCTTCAAGCTTTGATTTTTCACGGTGAAGATCCACTCCGTTAATTGTAACTGCGCCGTGCGAAGGAGCGTAGTTTCCGTTCAGAACGTTCAGAAAAGTAGATTTCCCGGCACCGGAACCACCCATCACACCCAATAATTTTCCGGATTGTTCTATGAAATTGATTTCATGCAAACCAATTTTTCCGCTATTGAAGTGAAATTGCAAGTGATCGACTTTAAACGTGATCTTTTCCCGGTTCGCATCATTCAGGAAACGGGAAATAACATCGCTGTAATAAATCGGTGCGGATTTATTGGTACGCAGGGTGGACCCCTGGTTTAAAATATGCCTTCTTTCATTGGAAACGATCTGTCCGTTGAGGATCAATTCGTCGTGACCAAAATACCGGAAGAACAAAATATTGACACTTTCGAGGCGAATTACGGATATCAAACCGTCAAATCCATCCGGTTTGATCAGTTTTGCATGTGTCAGTTCCAGGTCCTTTTCAGTGATGTACATAAAATGGTCATCATCGAGGATGGTTTCACTTGATGCCTCAACAAAAGATTTTAATTGCTGGTACTCGAAATCCGGGATGTTGAACGATTCGGAAACAGTGTGAACAAATTCCTGTTCCTGTTCGTGTACGTGGTCGTTCGCATGAATAAAGTCAAAAATACGCAGCAACACGATCATTTTTTGTCGCTGAGTCAACTCTTCATTGATCTGTGCACAAATGCGTAAAACTTTTACGGAGTTTACGGATGTTCTTTTGCGCTGTCCATCTTTTTTTCCGGATCCTGAATGGTGAACTAACAGGAATTCGTCAAACAACTGAATGTACTTCTGCAGCAATTCGTCGTTTAATTCTGTTCTTAAAAATGCTTCTACAATTCGTCGTCCATTGGAACTTTCAATGGCTTCGCTTGTGGGGTCTGTTACTTCATCAACCTTCGCGATAATCGCGAATAACTGCATTAGAGCGCGGAGTATGCGTTCACTCATGCTATCCTGGAATTATTTAATAAAAAATACTATCTCTTGAATCCGATCATCATTACGGCACAGCCGGTGATTTTTTTATCCATGTCCAATTCCGTTTCTATGATAACGGGGATGGTTCTGGGTACTTTAAAATCCCAATAGGAGGAGTTTTTATATTTTCTATTGGAAAAAAGTACCGTTCCCTGTAAATCTTTTACGGTAAAAATGACATATTCATCATCGGTGCCTGCAGTAGCGGCAATCCGATATGTGGTCCCTCCGAAGAAGGTGGTTTTGAATTCCGCTTTTTCACGATCCAAAAAAGCCGTATAAACTTGTCCGTCGGAAACGAAATTCTGCTCTTTTCCTTTTAGTATTTTCTCACAGTCCTTTACTAAGGTTTCACAATCCTGTGCTTTTACTCCAAACCCAACGAATAAAGTAAAAATGCTATATAATGCTAACTTTTTCATATGACTAGTGTTATTCGATTACTTTTCCCCGAATGGATTCGATTTTCTGATTAATAAAATTCAAGGTACTGGAGTCAACAGTTACAACTGTTTTGTGTCTCAGTGTCGTTGTTTTTTTCTTCGCATTGGTAATAGGCGGCATGAATTCATAATTGATCGTGATTTGATCAAAATAGAATTTCAGGTCTTTCATATCCTTGATTAATTCATCCCATTCACCTTTTTTATTGTAATCCGAAAGCAGATCGATAATCGTATTCAGTGTTTCTGTTTGCTCTGCAATACGGTCCAGAATCTTCTGGTTGGCATGCTCTTTATTGATATTACAAGCCAGGTACATGGATTCGATCCATCCGCCGACCAGGATCAGGGCAGAAACGCTCTTGCGGTTATTCGATTTCAGGAAGTTATCCGATTTTTTAAACGCATCGGAAACGATGACCATCATGGAATCCTTGTTGGTAGAATTCTTCTCGAAACGGGACATGAAATTTTTGTCAAAAGCTCCTTCCAACCCCAGTTTGCTGGTCAATTTTTCAATCGTTGAAAGGTATTTTAAAGCGATGCTGTTTTGCTTATAAATGGACACATATCCTAAATCCGTTCCGTAAACCCCCAGATTCATGGCTTTTTTGTATTCGGAAGTATAATCACCTACCTTTTCCAGGTCGTTCAATAAGAACTCGTTGTAGGGCGATTTGGATTCCTCCAGCAACATGGCCATTTGCATAGGTGAAGGAATACTGAAGATCTTGTCATCGAACTTAGCATTCAAGGAACTATTGGGGTCAATGACTTCCTTGCTTATTTCAGGCTTCTTTTCTTCCTCCGAACCACAGGAGCTAATCATAAGTACAATCCCGGTACTTACTGTGAAAGTAGTTAATAGCTTATTCATAAGTCGCATTGTTTCTTCGTTAACGTACAGACGAAAATATACAAAAAAATGTTAATGGAACTTCCTTGTTGATAATTCTGAATCGGAATTGTTTAAAACGTCGGTCTGAACGAATAGTTCCGGATTCTGATTAAATTTGTATCGATTGTATGAGAATGCAAATGAAGATCAGAAATGAATGATCCTGTATTTTTGAATATAAAGAAAGAAAACATGAATATTCGTCCGAGAAGAAACCGCAAAAATGCAGCCATCAGAGCCATGGTGGAAGAAACGCAGTTGGGCCCTCAACATTTGATTTACCCGTTATTCCTGAAGGATGGTAAAAATATCCGGGAAGAAGTTGCTTCTTTACCGGGAAATTACCGCTGGAGTATTGATCAGTTGCTTCCGGAGTTTGAAAAGTGGATGAACCTGGGGATTATGACATTCGACCTGTTTCCTGCGGTGGATGAGCACTTGAAGGACCAAATCGGGAGTTACAGTTATGCCGACGAAAATTTCTACCTGCATAGTATCCGCACCCTGAAAGAGAAGTTCCCCGAAGCAGTTCTGATGTCAGATGTGGCTCTGGACCCGTATTCTTCAGACGGACATGACGGATTAGTGGTCGACGGAAAGATCGTGAATGATCCTACTTTGGATATTTTGGGAAGAATGTCAGTTGCCCAGGCGCAGGCAGGAATTGACATCATCGGGCCTTCCGATATGATGGACGGGCGAGTAGGATTTATCCGCGACGAGCTGGATGCTGCGGGTTTCCAGGATGTATCGATCATGTCGTATACCGCAAAATATGCGAGTGCGTTTTACGGACCGTTCCGGGACGCATTGAATTCCGCACCAAAAAGCGGGGACAAAAAGACGTACCAGATGAATCCGGCTAACAAACGGGAAGCATTGATTGAAGCGGAACTGGATATCGCTGAAGGAGCAGATTTTATCATGGTAAAGCCGGCTTTATGTTATTTGGACATCATTCATTTATTGAAAGAAAACTTCGCAACACCGGTTACTGCTTACAATGTGAGTGGCGAATGTGCCATGGTTTATGCAGCGGCTAAGAACGGCTGGTTGGATTACGACCGCGCAGTGATGGAAATGCTGTTGAGTATCAGACGAGCAGGAGCAGATGGGATTTTGACGTATTTTGCACCGGATGCAGCGAGGATGATGAAATGATCCTAATTCAAAATGCAAAAGTTTTAATCGTACGGTATGCGCCAGTCCGACCTAATAGACATTATTAACTTGTCTGATTCTTTATTATATTCAAAAATAAGTCTGTAATCCTGGATCAGAATAGATTCATCCTTATTGATATTGCAATTGATCTTTATTTGTGATTGAAAGTAACTTTTCAGCTTATCAGCTATTGATTTGTTGATTTCGTCTTGTTCGAATCTTAGCATTATACTTTTGAAAGTGCAATTCGATGTGTCAACGGATAAAATAACATGAAATTCAGGAGATTCTTTAAGAAGAGACTTGTCTTTTGAAACAATCTTATAAATGTCCCTACAAATTTTTGAATCAGTTTTCCCTGAAAAGGTCGGAAGTTCGAAACGTTTTCGTGGAAGCTCTTTGTAATTCGGATCGATAAATTCTTTGTTGTAAAAGTACAAGTAATTAGGAGGATTGTTCAGGCCAACAATTTTTAAATTAAATATGTAGCAGCAATCGCATGCAGCAAATGTTTCCGTTACTTCTTCCAGAATTGAATCTTTGGGGTGTAAATTCATGTCCTCTTCATGAATATATTTTCCATTCAATAATTTAAGACGAGTTGTTTTTGCTCCGTAATGAATTGAGATCAGTACAGAATCTTCAGACAATCTAACTTCAGGGTTATTGTAGCCAGCGCAATTATTACTACAAGACAAACTAATAAATGTAGTATCTCCTATGGTTTCCTTGCCTAAGAAATGAGGTTTTACATAATATATTCCTCCACATTCCGACGACTGAATGTCTACCAAACGAACGGAATCTTTTTCTTGTTGAGCCCGTACAATCAATGATGCCATACCTAAAAAGAGGATCAACAGGATACGCATAGAGTTAATGGATTAAAGATTGAAAATGAAAAACACTCTAAACAACCTCAGGATCATTACAAGAGCAAACACCACACAACTAATCAGTAAAATGATCATTCCACTATTACGGGTCGACTGATTGAAAGAGTGTACTCTTTGACCATTGGGAAGCGTTTTTTTACTCGAAAGCATATAGATTCCCATGATAATCCCGAAAAAGGAAAACAGAAAGGCAAGGATATAACCGATAATCACCCAGTATCTGTCATCCTTTTCCGGCTGAGCCAATTCATCCATGCGTTGCTCTTTGAGCACCGTCAACTGTTGTGCACTGATTTCTTTGCCGCGCTTTTTTAAGATCTTCTGCGCCAACTGAAAATCAAACGGGCTCCATTCGTCTTGTTTGGAGATCAAATCAATTAATTCTTCATCTGTAAACTGAAAAAGGTAGTAATCCGGGGCTATTTCATCGGGGTCAACTTCTGCCAGGCGATTTCGGAGCTCATCCACACGGGCAAAATCTTCCGGGTACAATTTGATCCGGTAATCCCGATGATGATTGGCGTTTGCAAAACTAACGTCAAATATTTCCACATCATCTTCCAGCTCGAAAGGAATGTTTTCCGCTCTCAGCAGTTCTGCAAAAGCTTTCAGTTCGGCCGTTGTTGCAAATTTTTCGTAGGTGACAAATTCGGACATAGTTCCCTGGGGTTATAAGGTTTCTGTTTCGGTCAATATCTTCTCATTACGAATGAAAGATAACAGAATTATTTCTATTTTAACGGATTGTGCAGGTCATCGATAAAAAAACGGTTTACAATTGCCGCCTCAATCGTTTTCGGAGGTGATCCGAACCGTTCGATTCCCAATTTGATGATCGTTTCCAGGTTTTTCCCTTCACTGGCAAGTGTTTCAATGTATTCTGTTTCATAGGTATCACTGCAATAAACAATTTGGGTTTGTCCGAAAGCTTGTGCAAGTGCTTTACTGAAATTTAAGATGTAGGAACGCTGCGGAACTTCAGTGAGATTTGAATACTTATGTTCCGGAAAATACATAACTTCAATTGTTTCCCTGTTAAAATAAATAAATCCGAAATAAGTAACTAAAGAAACCTGTATAAATCCCGTTTCATCTACCCGTTCGGGATCTTCATTGTTTTCCCAGGATTCCAATAGATCCGCTTCTGTATAATTCTCCCAAGTACTTTTTTTCTCCAATCCGGATAAAATATCCGCACGTTTATATCCGAAATACAACTTACTGGCACTATGTTCAATAAATACGTCCTTTAATTGCTGCTGTTTTTCCAGCCAATCCGGAAAATCCATCACTTGTTTTGCGGATAATCGGTGACCGGTTATTACTCTTAAATCAATTCCCATACATGTGTAAAAATACGTTATCTGAATAAAATATCCGGAACGAATATCAATTCGTTCTCTGCGAATATCAACTGAAGGAACAAATTCGTATTTGGATAAATTATCATCTGTATATTTACTGTACACAAACTTAAAATCAACAAGATGAAATTAAAAATGGCTTTTTTATCGGTTGCATTTTTGCTTTTGGCAAATGTGGCTGGTGCGTTCACAATCCGTTACTACAATAACGATTCTAAAAAGTACACGATGGAGGTTCGTTCCAATGGATCTACTCAGAAAATCGAATTCAGTGCTTCTACCACAAGTTCTGCGTCTGTTCAGACCAGTGCTTCTGAAGTAGAGATTAAAACAGAATGCGGCTGGGTGAAAGTGAAAGACGGTCAAAAAATCTCTATCAAGAACGGTTGTATCAAGATTGAGTAATGGGGTTCTTACAGGATATGAAATCCGGGTTTGCTTCGGCGGATCGGGATATTAAGACTTATCTATAAAGACAACTAAAGCTGCCCACTTTTCAATGGGCAGCTTTAGTTTAATGATGCATCATTTTCACACAACTATGGTTTGTCATTGGACAACCGCAATGCAGGTGATAAATGATGGCATGTGCAATCGTCAAAACAATTAAAACGTGGATTGCAATGACCAAAAACTTACCGGCTCGTTGAAAGCGTTTATCAAGCTCGTGTCGTTGAACATGTGCTTTGAAGAAAAATGCGCCTATTAAGGCGATGAACTGAAGGGTCAGTAACCCGATAACGTGAAATGGAAACATTTATTTATACTTTAAAATTCAAGCGAATATGCGTCGATTTTCAGTGCGACGCCGGTGGTAAAACAGTGAAGCGGACAAACTGAAAGTTCAGGCAACCAAACTTGGTTTATATGCCTTTCATCCACTTCAAAAACGCTGGTGCTTTTGTCTTACTCACTGTGAGTTTCAGATCTGTTTTAAAATCAGGAGGGAGTTGAATGAGCAGTTTTCGGGTAAGTAGTTTGCCGACTTCCTGAACCAATTTTTTGTTGATGATAGCAGTACGATTTACCCGGAAAAATTGCCTGTCAAGCGTTTGCTCCAATTCTTCCAATGTTTTGTGCAATACATATTTTTTATTTGCGAACGTTTGCAGATAAACTACCTGGTTGGCAATAAAGATCATTCCAATGTCTGAAAAAGGAACAGGAACAATGGTATCCCGGTAATGGACCAGCAGGTGCTGCTGTTTCGGTAATTGTAGCTGATTGTAATCAAACCGGCTCTTGAAGGAAGATCTCAAGCGCTCGTATTTGTTCAGTGCCCGGAGAACATCTTCTTTGCTAAACGGCTTCAATATGTATTCTATGCCATTGAGTTTGAAGGCTTGCAAAGCATGTTCGTTATATGCTGTACAGAAAATGATCGGAACATCTATATTCACTTTGTTCAGTAAATCGAAAATAGAACCATCCCCCAATTGAATGTCACAAAACAACAATTCGGGCAACGGATTTCCCAGGAAATACTCTTCTGCTTCCTGAATAGAACCCAACACTGCATCAATTTTGCTTGAAGTCGCTACTTTCAAAATGGAATCCTTCAAATCTGCAGCAGTCAACGCCTCATCTTCAATAATCACAATTCTCATCCCGAAGCAATTTGATTTTCACACTGAACCATTCGCTGCTGTCTTCAATTACTACTTCCTCGTTCGAAAGCATCCAGTAGCGTTGTTTGAGGTTATTTAAGCCGGAATTCATCCCTTGTTCAACGGATTCGCGCAATTGCTTTCGATTCTTCACCTGAATAAACCCATTATTTGAACTAAGTGTAATTTCCAACGGCTTTTGAAACGTAAGCGAGTTATGTTTAATGGCGTTTTCCAATAAAGGTAGAATAGAGAAAAAGGGGATATGAGCTTTTTGATCTTCGTCCGGAATTTCGATCCTATAATTCAGTGAATCGCCAAAGCGGATTTTTTGCATTTCGAGATATTGTTTACAAATCACCAATTCTTCTTCAACAATCACCAAATCTGTTTTGGTTTGATCCATTGTGATGCGCAGGAATCCCGATAGTTTTACCAGATAATCTTCTGCCGTTTCCCGATTACGCTGAATAAGTGATTTAAGTGTACTCAGGCTATTGAATAAGAAATGTGGGTGAATTTGTTGTTTCAACTGCTCGTAAGTGGCTTCCAGGTTCTTAAGTTTCAACGCCGCATTCTCTAATTCCACCTTGTTTTTCAGGTCTTTCATTAAAAGCAGGTTGTGAATCAATAAAACAATGGCGTTAATGGCAAAAATGAGAATAAAAAAAACATACATGCGTAAGTGATTTTCTGTCAATGGACGTGGTTTTACAAAGCGCAGCATTCCGTCGTGTTCGCTGTGAAAACGGATAGAAAGAAAATAACTGGCTATGGCAAGCAATGAGACCCCTATAAAACTTAGGGTGTACCTTGAAGCTGTGAAGGTTGTTTTTTGACCGCTCTTTTCAAGTAAAAACAATACAAAAATATTGATGAAAGAAGTCATTAGGAACAATCCTGCTACCAAACTTCCAATTTGAATCAGCCACAACCATGATTTGGTATTCATCAGGGCATGCGTTGCAATAGCTAAAAGTCCGATTAAACAAGAGGTAACAAAGGCATTGATTGTAAGTTTTTTATATGGAATCTCAAACATGGAAGACAAAATAACGAATCCCGTTTAATTGGGATTCAATTTTTTAGACGAACCGGACAAAATGAGTGGTTGAACGCACTAAAACCCGTAACTACCGGTAAAAAGCGGATAGTTAGGGGCTTTTTAATCAAATTTTACAAACATTTTTTGGCAATTTTGTTGGATTTTAAATTATTGCGTTACATTTGCATCATGAAAATGACACAATTACATCATCATCATCAATTGCACAGCTAAGCGCTTTGGTGAGATGATTGTATCCCTATAACTCTTTAACCCGCTTGGCTTTCAGGCGGGTTTTTTGTTGTCATTTCGTTTACATCACTCTTTTGGAAGTCAGGCATAATTTAAAACATGAAACGTTTAATTATTGCTTTACAAAAATCAGGTCGATTACAGGAAGGTTCTCTGGAACTCTTGAAAGAATGCGGCTTGAAGGTCGATTACCGGGACGGTCAACTCAAAGTAATCACCTCCGATTATCCGGCAGAACTCCTGTTCCTGCGCAACAGTGATATTCCGCAGTATGTAGCAGATGGTGTTGTCGACTTGGGTATTGTTGGTTCCAACCTCCTGGAAGAAGATGAAACTCCGGTGGAAATCATCCAGGCACTCAACTTCTCCAAATGCCGGCTGTCGTTTGCCGTTCCGAAATCTTCCAACATTCATTCCGCACAAGACTTGAAGGAAAAACGCATTGCCACTTCCTATCCGAATTCAGTTCGGAAATTCCTCCAAAAAGAAGGATTACAGGCTGAAATCCATACCATTTCCGGGTCCGTTGAAATCGCACCTTCATTGAACCTGGCAGATGCAATTGCGGATATTGTTTCCACCGGGAACACCTTGTTTCAAAACAACCTCCGCGAAGTGTTCTCTTTCCTTTATTCCGAAGCAGTTTTGATCAAGGGAATGAATTTCGATCCGGAAAAACAGGGATTGCTCGATCAATTGGTCTTCCGGATTCAGTCGGTTTTGTCTGCCAATGAGAACAAGTACATTTTACTCAACGCACCGAAAGATCAGTTGGAATCCATCTGCACTATTCTTCCGGGGATGAAAAGTCCCACAATATTGCCGCTCGCAATGGAGGGATGGGTAAGTATACACTCGGTTGTCAAACAAAAAGAAATCTGGCAGGTTGTTCAACGCTTAAAATCTGCCGGCGCAGAAGGAATCCTGGTTTGCCCCATCGAAAAAATGGTCTCATAATTATGAAAACACTGATAAATCCATCACAAAACGCATTAATTGAAGGGTTAACGCGCCCGAAACTGGAACCGCTTGATTTGGACCCATTGATTTTGAAGGTATTTTCTGAAGTCAGAAGGAATGGGGATAAAGCATTGAACGCATGGACACTTCAATTTGACGGGGTAACCATTCAATCGCTGGCAGTTTCGGAGAATGAATTTGCCGAAGCGGAAAAACTGGTTTCCGAAGAGTTGAAAACAGCCATTCGAACCGCAGCACGGAATATCGAACGCTTTCACCGGTCACAGGAAAACAGGGAACAGGAAGTGGAAACAACTCCCGGGGTAATTTGCTGGCGAAAATCTGTCCCGGTTCAAACCGTCGGATTGTATGTTCCCGGTGGAACGGCGCCATTATTTTCAACCGTGCTGATGTTGGGGATTCCTGCCAAAATTGCTGGAAACCCTGTTCGGTATTTGTGTACACCGCCGGATAAGCAAGGGAAAATTCACCCCGCTATTTTAGTTGCGGCAAAAATAGCCGGAATCACCCTGGTTTATAAAGTAGGTGGAGCACAGGCTATTGCAGCGATGAGTTTAGGTACCGAAACTATTCCGAAAGCAGATAAACTATTTGGCCCTGGAAACCAATACGTTACTGCTGCAAAAATCTACGCTCAAAATCTGGGAATTGCCATAGATCTGCCTGCCGGACCTTCGGAAGTGCTGGTTGCATCCGATGGTTCGATTTCCGCTTCATTTGTTGCAGCGGATTTATTGGCCCAAGCCGAACATGGAGCCGATTCACACGTTGTTTTTCTTACAGATGATGAGTCTTATTTGAATAGCGTTTTAAGCGAAGTTGAACGGCAACTAGAAAAGCTCCCCAGGAATAACATCGCTCGTACAGCATTGAAATCAAGCACGGCAATTGTCTCAAAGTCTGAAAATTGGCCGGAGATTATCAATTACTATGCACCTGAACACGTTATTGTTATGGGGGAATACGAAGAGTTTCTGGTTGACGAAATTACCAATGCAGGAAGTGTGTTCATCGGGAAAAATACTGCTGAAAGCTTTGGAGATTATGCTTCCGGGACCAATCATACCTTGCCCACTTCCGGATTTGCACGAGCCTTCAGCGGAGTTTCCCTGGACTCTTTTGTAAAAAAAATAAGTTATCAACGGGTAAGCGATCAGGGATTACTGAAACTCGGACAAACAGTGATTACCATGGCGGAGGCAGAAAACCTGCAGGGACATGCCAATGCGGTGAAAGTCAGGCTGGAAGCAGGGATTTCCGGCTTTCAATCTCCTTTAAATGCTGATTCACGGGATATAAAACGATTTATCCGGAAAGATTTGCGGAATATGCAACCTTACAGTTCTGCCCGTAATGAATACGAGGGAATCAGTCAGGTATTCCTGGATGCCAATGAAAATCCCTTTGATTCACCGTACAATCGTTACCCTGATCCAAAACAACGGAAACTCAAAAAGGCTATTAGCGCACTAAAAAAAATCCAGGTAGAACAGCTATTCCTGGGAAACGGATCGGACGAAGTGCTGGATTTGATTTTGCGTCTGACAACGACTCCTTTCCAGGATTCGGTTGCCTATCTAAATCCTTCCTATGGAATGTATTCCACACTGGCAAAAATCAATGGGTTGAGGACCAGGGAAATTAATCTCGACGAGCGTTTCGGGGTTTCCATTTCAGAAATTCTGCTTCAGGCTGCGGATTCCAGGGTATTGATCTTGTGTAACCCAAACAACCCCACAGGAAAGGTTATTTCAAAGTCCGGACTGCTGGAAATTATTCAAAAATTTGAAGGATTGGTCGTGATTGACGAGGCATACATTGATTTCTGCCCGGAGCATTCCCTAGCTGACGAGGTGATGAACTATTCCAATCTGCTTGTTGTTCAAACACTGTCAAAAGCATATGGAATGGCTGGTTTGCGCATAGGAATGGCCATCGCCGCGAACGAATGGATTCGTGCTTTGAATCGCATAAAACCACCATATAACCTGAGTACCCAAGTACAGGAAACGGCGATCAGCCAACTAAAGACCATTCCGTGGAATACGCTGAAAGCTGAAATCATCCGTGAACGGGAACGCTTGTTCGATTTGCTGAGATCTGTTCCGTCGGTAATTGAAGTATTTCCTTCGGAAGCCAATTTCATCTTGTTTCGCATTCAAAATGCTTCCGCTGTTTATAACAAATTGCTTGAAAATGGGGTAGTCGTGCGGGACAGAAGTACCCAGTCCAATTGTTCGGATACCCTACGCGTAAGCATCGGAACACAAGAGGAAAACAACAAATTCATTCAACTCATTCAAAACGCATGAAAAAGAAAGTATTGTTTATTGATCGTGACGGAACAATCATCCGGGAGCCAATCGGCTGCCAGGTTGATTCCTATCAGAAACTTCAATTTTTGAAAGGAGCTATTTCGGCATTGAAAACCATCGTTTCCTGGAATGAATACGAACTGGTATTGGTAACAAACCAAGATGGTTTAGGAACAGCAGCTTTTCCCTATGAAGATTTTATCGGTCCCCACCAATTGATGGTGGATATCCTGGAAAGTGAAGGGGTTGTCTTTTCTGAAGAATGTATCGACCGTTCTTTTCCGGACGAGAATTCACCCAACCGGAAGCCACGTACAGGAATGCTTACAAAGTATTTATCAGATCTCTATGATTTGGAGCATTCTTTCGTGATCGGTGATCGCTGGACAGATGTAGAACTGGCAAAAAACCTGGGGTGTAAAGCCTTTTTGCTGCAAACTCAGGAGATCGATGTTAGCGGCGAGTTGCAATTTTCAAAGGAAGAGCTTGAAAAGGTGCTTTTGAGAAGGGTCACGAATTGGGAAGATCTGCTTGCAGATTTGCGTTTGGGAGTTCGAAAGGTGGAAATCCGGAAAACAACTGCAGAAACAGATTGTTCTTTAATTCTAGACCTTGATGGGATCGGAATATCCAAAATTGATACTGGAATCGATTTCTTCGATCACATGCTGGACCAATTGGCACGTCACGGACAGCTGGATCTTGAATTATCCATGAATGGTGATCTGAATATCGATGAACACCACACGATCGAAGACACCGCATTGGCTTTGGGATTGGCAATGGATCAGGCACTCGGTTCAAAAAAAGGAATCGAACGCTACGGCTTCTGTTTACCTATGGACGATTGTTTTGCTACCTGTGCTATAGATTTTGGCGGTCGACCCGAATTGATCTGGGATGTGGAATTAAAACGGGAATACCTTGGGAAATTACCAACTGAAATGGTAAAACATTTTTTCAAATCATTCTGTTTTACAGCACGTTGCAACATTTACATTCAAGCAACCGGTGAAAACGAACACCACAAAATAGAATCGATCTTCAAAGCATTTGCAAAAGCAATCCTGATGGCCAAAGGCCGATCGGGGAATTGGGATCTGCTCCCTACAACTAAAAATGAATTGTAATGAAAATAGCAGTGATTGATTATGGAGCGGGAAACCTGTTTTCCGTGCAGCAAGCTCTTAAACGATTGGGGAAAGAGGTGATCTTGACACGTGATGAAGCCGAAATTCGCTCGGCTACACATGTGATTTTCCCGGGAGTTGGTCATGCCAAAAGCGCCATGAAACAATTGAAAGATCACGGATTGGATAAAGTTATCCCCACATTGGCGCAACCTGTTTTAGGGATTTGTTTGGGGATGCAGTTGATGTGCGGATGGAATGAAGAAGGGAAATTAGACGGTTTGGGTATTTTTCAGGTTCGAATTGAATCAATCCAATTCCAATTTACCAATTTACCAATTCGCCAATTTGGCAAATGGCAAACTGGTAGTTTTGAGGGGAAATCACGGGAGATGCGTTCAAATTACCCCGTCCCTCACATGGGTTGGAACGATGTTCAGATTGATGGAAAAGCAGAAACATTCTATTTTGTCCACAGTTATGCTGCCGAAATCTGCGAAGATACCTGGGGAATTGCATCGTATCCAGTCCCGTTTTCCGCCGCATTGAAGAAAGACAACTTCTACGGTGTACAATTTCACCCGGAAAAAAGTGGTTCAGCCGGGGAACAATTACTCAATCAATTTTTAGCATTATGATCGCAATACCGGCAATCGATATCCTGGACATGCAAATCGTCCGGCTATATCAAGGTAAATACACCGAGCAAACAAACTATGATTTAGACCCTGTTCACTATGCCCGGAAAATCGAGGAAAGTGGTCTCGAATACCTGCATTTGGTAGATCTTTCCGGTGCAAGAACAGGACAAATAGTTCATGCAGAACTGATGAAAGAAATCGCTTTAAAAACAGGATTAAAAGTAGATTTTGGCGGCGGGATAAAAACCAGAGAAGATGTCGTTTCGCTTCTTGAAATGGGAGCAAATCAGGTTGTAATTGGAAGTTTATGCGTAAGAGATCCTGAATTGGTTTGTTCCTGGATCAATGAATTCGGGACGAAAAGGTTCATCCTGGCACTCGATACGGATGGAACAAGCCTGAAAATTCATGGTTGGCAGGAAAATACAGGGATTTCGCTGGAAGAATTGATGCGGTATTTTGAGTCATTCAAAGCACTCACCATTCTGACAACCGATATCCGGAAGGACGGAACAGGCTCAGGACCAAATGTCCCAATGTATCGCTCTCTGATTGGAAAATTCCCGAATCAACGCTGGGTTGCAAGTGGTGGAGTGAGAAACAGTTCAGATTTACAGGAACTCAGAGCTGTCGGATGTTATGGCTGTGTGGTAGGGAAAGCATTATTGGAAGGAGATATCACTTTGGCAACACTAAAATTTTTCAACGATGCAGGTGTATAAACGAATTATTCCGTGTCTGGATATTCAAAACGGACGAACTGTAAAAGGAACCAACTTTGAAGGAATTCGTGACGCAGGTGATCCGGTAGAATTGGCAAAGCTTTACAGCAAACAAGGTGCTGATGAACTCGTTTTGCTTGATATTTCGGCAACAAATGAGGAACGCGGGACTTTTTTACCCATCGTAGAAGCAGTGGCAAGCGAAGTAAATATTCCTTTTACGGTCGGAGGAGGAATTTCTTCTGTAGAAACTGCCCGAAAATTGCTTCGGAGCGGAGCTGATAAAGTTTCGATCAATTCGTCCGCTGTGAAGAATCCCGCATTAATTACCGAATTGGCAAATGTGTTTGGGAGTCAATGTATTGTGGTAGCTATTGACATCCGGAAAAGCGGAGAGTCCTGGGTCGTCCATACACATGGAGGAAAACGAGACACCGGAATAGATGCACTGAAATGGCTTCAAAAAGTAGTTTCATTGGGAGCCGGGGAGTTGTTGATCACTTCCATGGATGGAGATGGAACAAAAAATGGGTTTGCACTGGATTTTTACAAAGAGGCGGAACAATTGGTTTCCGTTCCAATCATCGCTTCCGGTGGAGCAGGAACGATCACTCATTTTGAAGAATTGTTCACACAAACACCTGTTACGGGTGGATTAGCAGCAAGTATCTTTCATTTCGGGGAGATTTCCATCCCGGAACTAAAGAATGAATTAAGTAAAATAACACGAATTAGAAACTGATGATCTCATGAAATACGATAACAACGGATTCATCCCAACTATTATCCAGGACTCACAAACAAACCAAGTACTTATGCTGGGTTATATGACCGAAGCTTCCTTCAATCAAACATTGAAAACCAGATTAGTAACTTTCTTTTCGAGATCCAGAAATGAGATTTGGGTAAAAGGGGCAACTTCCGGCAATTACCTGGAATTGATCAATTGGTCACTGGACTGTGATGAAGACACTTTGCTCATTCTGGCAAAAGCAAAAGGACCGACCTGTCACAGCGGAACAACTTCCTGTTTTGGTGAAATAAAACCTTGTCCATCGGATACCTTAAGCAAACTCATCGATACCATTGACGAACGATTCACCATTCCCAAGGAAAGATCATACATTCAATCGCTTATTGAAAAAGGCTTGCCCAAGATTGCTCAAAAAGTAGGCGAAGAAGGAGTGGAAATGGTTATTGAAGCGATGCGGAACGAACCTGAGCTATTCAAAGAGGAAGCCGCTGATTTGTTGTTTCACTATTTGATCTTGCTGCGGGCGAAGGAGGTTTCTTTGAGTGAGATTTTAGAAGTTTTGCGAAGAAGAATGCAGGAGTAATTGAACTACAAGTGTTCATGGAATGGTTTCTCCGCCCATAAATCATGGATCAATTCCAGTTCATCCAGTTTTTCGGTGGAGATGCAGCAGGCTCTCATTTTGGCACGCCAATCGTTCGGATCTGCCTCAGTTAAATCGTAGGTTTCCCAGGTAGCTTTATCCGGCCATTGTGCAATGCCTATATAGGAATCTTCGGAAGCTTTGTAGAGCCGGGAACCCAAACTGCCGCAATGTTGGTAAATCAATTTGGTCACTTCTTTCCAGGCCCCTTCTAAGGCTTCATTTTGCTGCGGATGAATGGTGAAACGGTAGCTTACGGTAAACATGTTAACTCATTTATTTACAGAACCATTTAACTAAAAGGTTTACAAACGTCTTTACCAATGCTTCTCAAAATATGCTTTGTCGAACGTCTTTTCATTGTGCACAAACAGCGTAGAAGCGGTGTTTTTCAAATGCATCGGGTCTTTCTTTCCGAAAAGTCTTGTGAGCATGGCGATCGGGAAGAGGAACAGATAGAAAATGAGACTCAGAACAATGTTCGGTACGATGTAACTCAAAACAAGTGTCAATTTCATCCAAACGAAATCAATCCATTTGGCAATGAAATCAGACAGAACACCTGCCAAACCAACGAAAAATGCCACAGACAAACTCCATTTCCATTTGGTAATCAAATAGATCAGGATGAAACCAACGACGATTGTCAGGACCGTTTTAGCCGGATTGGAAGCTTTTTGTTTGGGAGCACTCATATTTGGAAGAACTTAAAACAACGAATAGATAAACGGTGCAATGGCACTGGACCCACCAAAAACAATCAAAATTCCGATTAACAGAAGAATGATGATTACCGGTGCTAACCAAAATTTCTTTCGCTCTTTCATAAAGCGCCATAAGTCGCGTAAAAATTCCATTTAGTTCAAGTGTTGTTTCTTCGCTTTCTGAAGAAGGTATTTTGCCATTAATTTATTTGTTCCCGCATTCGGATGCGAATCTCCACCAAGTGTATATTTGCCTTGATAGGTAATTGTTTGCGACAAATCTATAAACTTAATCTGCTTCTTTGTCAAATAAGATTTAAAAATGCGCATTTCTTCCGGGGTATATGCCACATAATTCGGATAAAAAACCAAATAGAATTGATCGTTCCCAAATTGCTTTTCATATTCTTTCTTGGTTTGAAGCACCATTTCCGAAACCAGGTCAAAATGTGAATCGTTTAATTTCAAGGGTAAATCCGCTTCAAAATACTTTACAATGTTGGTTTGGTATAAGCGCTCATAACAACCGGAAATAAACGGGCGTCCGTCTTTGAATAATTTATTGCGCACCAATTTTCCGTCTTTCATTTCATAATACGGAGCCAAATGAAGCCATTCCGTATAGCGATGCATCGTTCCGATCGCCCGGTAAATATGATCCCAGAAGAAAATGTAATACGCACAGCCATCTTTTTCTGCAACTTGTTTGGAAAGATCGCGGTACTGGAACTGCGCCAGCATGTGATTGGTTCCGGTAGCTGAAATACAGAAATTATAGGAGTTCGTGTTGGCTGATTGCTCCTGAACCTGGTATGCCAAAGTCTGATCATCTTCCAACCCATATCCAAAACCAATGGAACAACCGAAAAACAAGGCATACTTCGTTTTCGTGGAATCAAAACCCGGGGTAATGCGTTTGTTCATGTGATCGATTGAATACTGAACATCAAAAACGGTATCGTTATTTCCGATCACTTTCACATCGTGATAAACGCTGTCAGGATAATAAGTCATTCCAACCTGACGCGCAATGTGATTTTCGGGCAGGTCTGGAACACTGAAGTCTTTCTTGAAAGCTGAAGGCATTCCCAAAACAAAGAAAAGAACCGTTTCTACCAGAAGCAGGAGCAAGGCAATCAAAGTCACATTTGCCAGGATAACCCGTTTTCCTTTTAAAAAGAGTACATAAAAACTGGTCAGGATGACTAAGAGGGAAACGTATTTCCACAACCGCAACCAGCCAAAAATTTCACTCCCGATGCCGTTTTTAGTCACGTTGTAAGAAAACAAGCTGATTAAAGCCAATAACAAGACAAAAAAAGTTCGTTTATTCGCTTTGACGAAAGATTTGAATTTATTCATCATGCTGTTTAGTCCATTTTAAATTTGACCATCCACTTTTCCTTGTTTTCCCAATCTTCCTGTTCCGTTTTGGCATAAACGAAATCTCCGATTACTAAGTAATCCATTTCCGTACTCATAAAACAGCGAAACGCATCGTAGGGTGTGCAAACAATGGGTTCTCCCCGAACATTAAAACTGGTGTTCACTACCAATCCGTAAGAAGTCTGTTTCTTGAACTCCTCAATCAATGCGTGATACCGTGGATTTGTCTCTTTGTAAACCGATTGAACACGGGCTGAAAAATCCAGGTGGGTGATCGATTGTAAATCGCTTCGCTGATGATACAAGCGTTCCCAAAGCGGAAGTTCGTTATAGTTGTCCGGTAATTTCAATCTCCGGCTTTCTTTCACCGGAGCAACTACCAGCATGTAAGGTGAATCGGCCTGTAAGTCGAAATATTCCCGTGCATCTTCCGCCAAAACAGATGGCGCAAAAGGTCGAAATCCTTCTCGGTATTTGATCTTCAGGTTTAATTTTTTCTGCATTTCAGGGTTACGGGCGTCACCCAAAATACTTCTGTTTCCCAGGGCCCGCGGACCGAATTCCATTCTTCCCTGGAACCAGCCGACCACATTTCCGTCTGCCAGTTTGGAGGCTACAAAGGAAGTCAATTCATTGAAATCATCGTATTTCCTGTAACGTGCATGGGTGCGCTTATTCATGGATTGAATTTCTTTTTCAGAATAATCCGGTCCAAGGTAAGTTCCGTTCATCTGGTCGTAAGAATAATCAATTACCCGTTCTTCCTCAAAATACATGTAAGAAACTGCCAAAGCTGCTCCTAAAGCTCCACCGGCATCGCCGGAAGCAGCCTGGATATATATATCTTTGAAAATCTGTTCTTCCAACAACTTCCCATTTGCCACACAATTGAGTGCAACACCTCCTGCCATACATAAATATTCGGAGTTTGTCAGTCGTTTTGCTTCCTTTGCCATCAAAATGACAATCTCTTCCGTCACCTTTTGAATGGCAATAGCTAAATTACAATGAACCTGTTCCAATTCAGATTCTCCTTCCCGACGGGCAACACCAAATAATTCCTTCCATTTCCGGTCGTGTACCATCCGAAGCCCGGTTGCGTAGTTAAAGTACTTTTGATTTAACCAAACCGATCCATCATCCTTAATATCAACTAATTCCGTTTTGATTTTCCGGATAAATTCTTTGGTTTGATCAGCGTGTTCATTTCCGTAGGGAGCGAGTCCCATTAACTTATATTCCCCGGAATTAACCGTAAACCCCAAATAATATGTAAATGCACTGTAGAGCAAGCCCACAGAATGCGGGAATTCCATTTCGCGCAATAATTCAATCTTTTCGCCGGTTCCCAAACCAATGGAAGCAGTACACCATTCACCCACACCGTCAATAGTCAGGATCGCAGATTCTTTGAATGAAGAGGGATAGAAGGCACTGGCTGCATGAGACAAATGGTGTTCCGGGAAAAGCAGTTTTACATTCTTTTTCTCGTATGGTCCTACTTCTTTTAATCCTTCATGAATCATTTTTTTCAGGAACATTTTCTCATTGATCCAAACGGGAATTGCTTTCAGGAAAGAAACCAATCCTTTCGGTGAAAAGGAATAATACGTTTGAAGTAAACGTTCAAATTTCAGGAGCGGTTTATCGTAGAAAACAATGGCATCCAGATCGTCAATTTCAAGTCCGGCTTCTTCCAGACAGTATTTCACTGATTCAACAGGAAAATCAGGAGTATGTTTGTCGCGCGTAAATCGTTCCTCCTGAGCTGCGGCAATAATTTTGCCTCCAATAACCAAGGCAGCAGCCGAATCGTGATAGAAGGCAGAAATCCCTAAGACTTTTTTCATTCGCGCAATTTAAATCTGTTTTACTAACGTTAAAAACGTTCCTTCATTTTGAAGAGGAACAAAAATAATTCATTAATCGCAGGAAGCAAGTGACAAGGTATATTATTCATAAAGAATCTGGTGTTAAGAAGTTGCTCCGGAATTTCCTGTAATTACTCTGCACGCATAAATATTTCGTATCTTCGCAAAAAAAAAGCACATGGATTCGTTTAGTAAAGTTATTTCTATCCGGTGGTCGGACCTTGATCCGAATTATCATGTAAGACATAGTGCATATTACGATTGGGGAGCTCAGCAGCGTGTAGAAGTTTTAAATAATTTGGGCCTTTCATTGAAAGTTATGCAGGAAAACCATTTCGGACCGATCTTATTCCGTGAAGAATGTGTTTTTCGGAAAGAAATCCACATGCATGATGAAATAACGATTAGTTTGTTCATTAAATCCATTGCAGAAGACGGTTCCCGCTGGACGATGCAGCATATATTGACCAACCAAAGAGGGGAGTTGTGTGCTACTATTACGATTGACGGCGCCTGGATTGATACGCAAAAACGCAAATTAGCAAATCCAACACCGCAGATGGTGATTGAAACAATGAAGAAATTTCCTCAATTAGCTTAACGTTAATTGCAAGTTCAAAGGGTTTAAATGGTTCAAAAGTTTAAACTATTTTGAACTCTTGAACTTTCGAACTTTTTTATCGTGCGAAGCCAATCTTTTGTTTTTTCCCTTTGATCTTTTTATCCCGTAATTCGGGAACGACTTCTTCCGCTATTTCACTGCTGATTGCGACAAAAGAACTGTAATCCATTACGGTAATAAGACCAATCTCATCAGGTCTTAAGCCGCCTGTTTTGTGGAGAAAACCAACAATATCCACTTTATTGACCTTATCCTTCTTTCCGGCACTGATATAAATAGTTTTCCATTTCGGACGTTCAGGAAGCGGTTCATTTGGAATCACCTCATAATGATGGTGCTCCGGGATGAAATCCGGAACATTTTTCCCTGAATCCAGGAACATAAATACAACACCGTCAGCATCCTGTCGTCCTGTTCTGCCACTTCTGTGAATAAATTCAGCCTCTTTCAAAGGTAATTGATAATGGATGACGTGCTCTACCGCCGGAATATCCAGTCCTCTGGCTGCCAGATCTGTCGAAACCAAAAAATCGGCGCTTCCATTTCTGAAACGGATCAGTGCGCGTTCCCGGTCATCTTGCTCCATACCTCCATGATAAGCAACTGCGATGATCCCATTTTCTTTCAAAAAATCGGTAATCTCTACAACGGGTTCGCGGTGATTGCAAAAAATGATGGTCTTTCCCTCCGGAAGATTGCATAATAATTCCAATAACAAATCCAGTTTATCGGAACCATTCATTTGCACCCCGAAATAATTGATTCGATGACTTTTTTCGATCAGAAAATCAATTGTTACCGGTTTTTTAATTTGTGTAAACGTTGGAATGTTTTCCAGTTTAGTCGCTGAAACCAGGTATTTGTTCTGAAGTGATTGCAACTCCTGGATAATTTCAGTCATATCCGATTCAAATCCCATTTGCAGGGATTTATCAAATTCATCCAAAACCAAAGTATGAACCTCAGACAGATCAATATTTTTCCTTCTCACATGATCTGCCAGTCTCCCCGGGGTTCCGATCAAAACAGCAGGAGGTACCGAGAGGTTATTTTCTTCTACCCGCATGGAATGTCCACCGTAACAGGTGTTTACTTTAAATCCCGTACTCAGCTTTTTGAATACATCCTCAATCTGAATCGAGAGTTCGCGTGTAGGTGAAATGATTAATAACTGAACGGAAGTTTGTTCTTTATTCAATTTCCCCAAAGCTGTCAGCAGAAAAGCCACTGTTTTACCGGAACCGGTAGGGGCATGCAAAATGATCTCCTGATTGGTTTTGGAAGATTCAAGCATTTGCTGTTGCATTTCATTCAGAGAAGAAATGCCGAGTTTTTCAAGAGAGAAATTGGAGTGGGGGAACTGACTCATCCGACAAAGGTACAAGTTTCTAAATGACCTGGACGTACTATTGCGTTATTACGTCTATTTGAATTTGATTAGCATGTTAGCAAACTTACTAACTGTTAATCCCAGATTTTACCGCTCAATCTTCTGATAGCTTGTCACTATCCCTTTAATCAATGCAGAACTGAACCCGCTGTGTTCCATTTCATTCAAACCAACAATTGTACAACCCTTGGGAGTTGTTACTTTGTCAATTTCTTCTTCCGGGTGCAATCCATTTTGAATCAAAAGCTGCGCTGCACCTTTTACGGTCTGACTGACAATCTTATTCGCTGTTTTTGCATCAAAACCAACTTCAATCCCACCTTGGATCATTGCACGGATAAAACGTAAAACATAAGCAATTCCACAAGCTCCGAGAATGGTTGCAGATTCCATTAACTGTTCATTAATCCAAACAATATCACCAATTGCCCGGAAGAGTTCGCTCACTTCTTCCTTTCTGTTCAGGGGATCTGTCCCGCCACTTAATGCAGTAATACTTTCCTGTACATCTGCAGCCGTATTGGGCATTCCGCGATAAAGTGAGAGATTATCCCGTTTCAAAGCACCTTTGATTTCACCTAAAGTAATGCCGGTTGCAACACTAATAATGGTATGCCGTTCCGGATCGAAAAAATCCCGGTGCTCTTCAAAAAAAGACAAGATGGTATATGGTTTCAGAGCAACAATCAGATAATCACATTGTTCCATGACAGATTGATTATCAGACGTAAAGTGTGTTTTATCGTCTCCAAAACCCATCAGGTCGGAGACAGTTCTTCGTGTACCGAATAGATGAGCATCGGGGTATTGTTTGCGAAACCCTTTTAATAAAGACAATCCCAGGTTTCCACATCCAATAATTCCGATCTTTTCCATTTCACAATTTTGCGACAAAAATAAGATTAATTTAACAACGTGTTTCCGCTTTCCTTTTGGGCGGGCCCTATTTCTTGTTAAAATTCGAATAAACTGCGAAGAATCCTTGAATACTGTAAACAGATTTCGTACTTTTAAAATGTTATTCGTCGGCTGAGGCCGAGTGTAAATAACCGTCCGTCAACTGACGGACTAACCCATGCAGTGAAATTGTTGACGTCTAACATTTTTTTACTACGAACGGGGAGTCTTAGTTTTTTAATGGCGGGCTGCAACCGATTCGGTTTTACATGACGTAAACGGCAGATTACAAAGAAAAACAGCGAACCAAATCGTGCTTTCTGAGGCGTTCAGAATTTTCCCGCTGTGGCGGGACGCTGTATGGGTTTTTTATTCTTTCTTTTTCCCGTATGTTCTGTAAACAATTGTTTTCTTATTGGAACGCTCCGTCACCAATTCGGCTCCGTTGCAACGCACAATTTTAAAATCTTCGGTATAAGAAGTGTCTTTGTCGTCATGGATCATGGTGAAAAGGGAATCCTTTAAAGTCCATTGTCCGGAAGATCGCTCCTGGATTAACGGAAGACCTCTCTTTCTCCATTTCGGATCAACAAACGTATCGTAAATGATAAAGAATCCGTTCTTTTGAATATTCAGAACTACATCTGAAGGTTGGTTTTGGTGATTCGTTTTCCTGGAACCCGAATCTTCCGATTTAATTAAAACCCATCTGCCGGTAATAGCTATTTTTTGTGCCACTTTATTTTCAGGTTCTCTCGAATCGGTAGAACAGGAAACAACAAGTAGTAGCACGAAAAATGTTAAAAGATTAACTGTCGATCGCTTCATGACCTAAATATAACCGAATAATTCAAACAATCAGAATGACTCCGAATTTTTAGCGGGACTTTTTATAAATTTTGCAATGAACAGCTCTGTGATCGGAGAATGCAGCTGATTGAATTCCAAAGTCATACGCCCCCAAATCCCCGGAGTGAAAAATATAGTCAATTCTTCCAGCCGGCACACGCCCTACATATGTGACACCAATACCTGTAGTCGTTTCCCTGTAGGAATCAACTAAATCTGTATTAAACTGGTTGTAGACGTACGACATCGGCGTATCGTTAAAATCCCCGCAAATAACTACCGGGTACGGAGAAGTCTTCATGTGTTCCACCACACGTTCAGCTTGTTCAGCTCGCGCCGGATAAGCAATCCGCAGTTTGTCAATCAACAAACGGAGAGTGGATTTTTTTGCCCCGGCCTGTTTGTTTTTCTCGCCGAACAATTCGTAGTCTTCCTGCTGCAGTTTGAGTGATTGCAAATGAATATCGTAAAACCGGATTGTATCCCTTCCTTTGACAATATCAGCAAAAATGCAATAATTATCGGTCGTTTTGAAATTCTTGAACATGACGTCTCCTTTCGCTATGATCGGGTATTTCGAGAGCATGCAAATCCCGAAATTCTGCCTGTTGCGAATGCGGTGAGAATACCGTTCGTGGTAATCCGTAAACCCCATCAGGCTAATCAGCGTGTCTCTCGTGGAAAAGGCCGAAGGTTTGTCCTGGTGAAAAAATTCCTGGAAGCAAATCACATCCGGATCTACGCGCTGAACATAACTAATGATGCTGTCACGCGATTGGTTCCTGCCTTCTATGGATGAGTTGTATACGTCAAACAAACGCACATTGTAACTCATGATGTTCCAGGAAGAAACTTCTTTCTCCGGCTTCGGATCAGAAAAGGTGACCGATAAAGTCCTGAAATGCAGGTTTCCACCAAATAGGATGGCAATCAGGATGTAGAAAAACCAGCGGGATTTAGCAAACGCCCAATAGATCATCAAAATCAAAGCAAGGCAAATGAAAATGGGATACATTAACCCGAAAAAAGGCAGAATACGGATCGTTGACGGATGAACATACGGTGCCAGGTAGGCCAGTAGCAGGCAGCAAATGGATGTGATAGAGAGAATCTTTATCACCGTTGAAAATCGTGCTATCTTTTTAAACCAACTCAAATTACTTATTGCTTTGCGAAAATAAGAAGTCTTTTTCGGCTTTGGTCAATGACTCATAACCGGATTTGGAAATTTTATCCAAAATCTTGTCGATTCGTTCCTGCTTGGCCTTCGCATCCATGTTGTACTCTTCATCCGTTTTAACCACTCTGCCGCCTTTTTGAGCTTTCATTCTCGGTCTGCGGTTCTTTCTGCCGTCAAAGAAACTTAAAATCCGCTGATGCATACTTTCCGTCCAATTGATGATATTGGAAGAAGAGTAGAGGTTCTGTACCGAAAGGAACCCGATCAGTGCACCACCTAAATGCGCGAAATGTGCAACTCCGTCGTGATTGATCGTTTGAGCCAGATCACTGACAATGTAAATAAGTGCCAATACATAAATCTTAACCGGAAATACGCCGAAAAGACTTATGGTAATATTCGGTTTGTAGACGGAAATGGCAATAAACAAAGCCATAATGGAACCCGAAGCACCAAGCACAACGGTTCCTCTGCCCAGAAACTGGTTTGCAATTAATTCAAAAAGTCCCCCGACAATTCCCCCGACGATGTATACATGAAGCATTCTCCTGTCTGAAAAGAACTGCTTAAACAAACTTCCCGCAAAATAGAGGAAGATCATGTTGAATAAAAAATGGAAGAATTCGAAATGAGTAAAAATACTGGTGATCAAGCCCAGCGGAGCATACATAAATTGATGCGGGTCCGTTTGAAGGGTAAAAACATTGATCATTACCCAATTAATCCACTCACTGTGCGAAGCATTCCAAGCCAGTCCTAAAAAAAGCATTGCAAGGAATACCAAAGCGTTGATAAAAATCAAGCGGATATGCATTCCTCCGAATTTAAATTGGAATTTCAATTCTTCTGATAAGCTTCGATCTTGCATATTAATAAAAGTTTTTACCTGTTCGACGCCAAATCAAGACAATAATAGCACCTACAATTGCCCCACCAACGTGAGCCAAATGAGCCACATTATCTCCTGCATTATTTTGAAAACTATTGTACACTTCAAATACGAAATACCCGCCAATCAACCATTTTGCTTTTATTGGAATCGGAGGAAAAATGAGCATTAATTCTGTGTTCGGGAATAAAATGGCAAAAGCAGCCAGTAACCCGAAAATAGCCCCGGAAGCACCAACCATCGGAACAGTGGATTTAATCGCGTATTCTACCATTGCGTTGTATTGAGATCCAAAACCAACCCCGTATCTTTCTGCAATATGCATCAGGTCCTGATCCGATATATTTCTTCCCACATCTTTTAAAAGACCGTTCAAAGCAGCCAAAGCATCCGGATTATTAATTGTAGCTTTCAATTCGGAGATCTGAAAAAAACCGAAACTGCTGTATAACAGGTACGCACCGAGAGCGGAAGCAACATAGAGAACAAAATAACGCTTCGGACCCCATAATCGTTCCAGGAAACTTCCGAACATCACCAAAATATACATGTTCATGAAAATATGCAGGATTCCTCCATGCATAAAAAAGTGCGAAACGATCTGGTATGGCTGAAACAAAGGAGTACCGAAATAATGAGCTCCAAGCAAGCCCTCCAAATCAATTCCATTTCCCTGGTATTGAAAAAATGCCATCAAAAGGAACATAGCGATGTTCAGCAATAATAAATTCTTGGTTACCGGCTGTATATTTCCAAACATGTCAAAACAGTTGTATTAATTGTTCATTTGTAATTTGTGCAATAATGCGCTTCCCCGAAGGAGAAAAAGTGTGTTCATCCGACTCGAACAGTCGTGCTATAAAGTCGGAAATAGCTTCCTGGTTACTTTGAAGTTTGAAAGACATACTTCCTCCGAATGCAATTTGTGATAATACGGTATGTGCAATTTCCCCTTTATCCAAAGTTCCCATTTGGAGTTGTTCCAGTATTTTGTCTACGCAAGATAAAACCGTTGATTCATCCAATATCTGGGGAATTCCGTCGATGTGTAACTCCTGATCTGCCCACGACCAGTTGAACCCGATCCGTGAAAGTGTTTTTTCGTGCTCGTTCCAGGCCAATTGTTCCTGCTTGGACATGACTTTTTCCATGGGGAAAATCAGTTGCTGTGATGCTAGAGGATTGATAAAAAATCCGCGCATCAGGTCATCGTATAACATACGTTCGTAAGCCCTGCGGTAATGTATGACCAATAATCCTTCCGGGACGGATCCGATTACAAAAGAGCCTTTTAAAATGAATGGACCAATGGATCTCAGTGTTTCTATATCCAGGTCAATCTGAACCGATTTTTCCTCTGTTTGATGGTTCACCGATTCTTCATTGACCGTTTCCGAACTCCACAATTCATCCAGGCTTGCAGACTGGAATTGGGAACCAAAACCGGCCTTGTTGAGTGCGGAAGAAAAAGCATTGTTTTTCGTTGAAGCAGCAGCAGAATTGGAGTTTTCTCCCGAAAATTGCCCTTCCCGTGTATGCTGCACATGAAACGGATTGTACGACTTATCTACCCTGATTTCCGGAGCAACCGGAGTTTGGTTCAACATCGATACCGGCAAATCAAATTCACTTTCACGATCAAAATCCAGAGTAGGTGTAATATTGAATTTTCCTAAACCCAAACGCACCGCGCTGCGGATTATGCTGTATATTGCCTTGTCTTCTTCAAATTTAATCTCCGTTTTGGTCGGATGTACATTCACATCGATCTGCTTCGGATCAACTTCCAGGAATAGAAAATAACCGGGAAATAATTTGGACGGGAGCAAGTGCTCAAAGGCCGCTGAAATAGCATGATTGAAATAGGTGTCTTTGAAAAAACGGTTATTGACGAACAAAAACTGCTCTCCGCGCGATTTTTTTGCTACCTCAGGTTTTCCTACAAAACCGTCCAATGCCACGATATCCGTATGTTCCGTAACCGGAACGAGGTTGTCACCGAATTTTTTCCCGAAAACATCCACGATGCGTTTCCTTAAAGGTGCGGGAACCAGGTGGTATATTTCCTGGTCGTTGTGAACCAATCGAAAAGCGATATCGTGGTGCGGAAGAACTACCCGTTCAAATTCATCGATAATGTGTTTGAATTCTACATTGTCCGATTTCAGGAAATTCCGTCGGGCAGGAACATTAAAAAACAGGTTCTTGATTTCGAAATTACAACCAACCGGACATTGTGCCGGTTCCTGGCTGATTACTTCCGTTCCCTCGATCAGGATCTTTGTTCCCAACTCGTCATCGGCACGTTTCGTTTGAAGCGTAACATGCGCGATTGCGGCGATGGATGCCAGCGCTTCTCCACGAAATCCTTTTGTTTTCAGGGCAAACAGATCGTCTGCATGTGCGATTTTACTGGTAGCATGCCGCTCAAAACACATACGCGCATCCAAAGGCGACATTCCCTTTCCATTGTCCACGATTTGAATCAGCGTGCGCCCCGCATCTTTGATATACAGTTCGATTTTTGTTGCTCCGGCGTCAATACTATTCTCCACTAATTCTTTTACAACAGAAGCCGGTCTTTGAACAACTTCACCTGCTGCAATCTGATTTGCTACGTGATCCGGAAGTAAACGAATAATATCTGACATACCAACAAAAATAAGAAAAAGCGTTAGCTTTTGATATTGGCAAACATTCGTGTCGCCATTATTTTCTTCTAACGGATATTCACTGCCTTTTTAACAATTCCCGTTCCATTTTTTTTCGGCTGACAGCCTGTCAGGTTAATCCGGAATTCCGGAATGGATTTCAACAGGCTCAAAGTGAAAAATTAATTTATAGAGATCGAGTTGTCCGATCAATTAGCTTAATTTTGTTTTATGAACAGAAAGATATTTCGCAAAACTCCATTCATATTGGTCCTGGTTACCGGATCCGGGCTGATCACTTCGGCACTTTTAAAGACACCCGAACGTCATTCTACCGGGAAACATCAAACAAATATTGCTGCAGATAAAGAAGAAGACCAATGGGTATCAGCCGAACTTGCAAAGCTCTCAATGAAAGAACGCATTGCACAGTCATTCATGGTTGCTTGCTGGTCGAACAAAGGGAAAGAGCACCTGGCAGAAACGGAGACCCTGGTAAAAGAACAGAAAATCGGTGGATTGATCTTTTTCCAGGGGGAACGCGATAACCTGCAGGATGCCATACAGCAAATGCAGTCGCATGCGGAACTTCCCTTACTAATCGGGATGGATGCCGAATGGGGAACAGCCATGCGGCTTTCCGGTGAATCACGTTTTCCATATCAGCAAACCATTGGCGCAGCGAATAATCCGGACCTGACAGAACGCATCGGTTACCAAATGGGAGTGGAGTGCGGCATGCTTGGAATCCACATGAACTTTTCTCCCGTAGCAGATGTCAACTTGAATCCACAAAACCCGGTCATCGGGTTCCGTGCTTTCGGTGCGAATCCGCAGCAAGTAGCCAAACAAACAGCAGCCATGGTAAAGGGAATTGAAAACGCGGGGATTATTTCCTGTGTGAAGCATTTCCCGGGACACGGCGACACGGATAAAGATTCACACAAAGAGCTTCCGACCGTTTCCCACTCTGTAAATGAATTTGAAACCAGCGATTTTCTGCCTTTTAAAAGCGGAATTGAAGCCGGTACACGTTCCGTAATGGTTGCACACCTGAATGTTCCTTCGCTGGACCCTAGCGGAACTCCAAGCAGTTTATCCAAAGTCATCATCGAAACCTACCTGCGTAAAAAACTTGGTTTTAAGGGCCTGATAATCTCGGATGCGTTAAATATGAAAGCTGTTTCGGATAAATATGGAAAATCAGAAGTGGTAGCGAAAGCTTATCTGGCCGGCTGCGACATCTTACTATTCCCTGAAAATGTTTCGGACGCCATCCAACTGATTTATTCAAAAATGGAAAGTGGTGAATTGAGTAAGGAAGCGGTAAACGAACACTGCAAACGTATTTTACGAGCCAAATACCAGGCAATCGTTCACAAACCCATGATCAAGCGTAAAGATCCTGCACCGGAACGAAACCTAATCATCAACCAGGTCTATGAAAAAGCCTTGTTATGCATCAAAAATGAGAATGACCATTTACCGATCGACAGACTGGATCACAAGATTATTCGCATCGCTGTAGGTACACACACCTCTGCTTTCAGAGATCGTTTAAACGATTACGCCAAAGTCACTCATTATAAATATTTTACACCGGAAGAAGCTGTCCGGAGATTGAAAGAAGTTACGTTAAACCCGGAAGCTCATTACATCCTGGATTTCCATTCCGACGGACAACGGGCACGCAACAATTACGGGTTCGGTTCATGGAAACAGGTATTGGACCTGATTCCTGAAAATGCAAAAGCAACAGTAGTATTGTTTGGAAATCCCCTGGCACTTCAAAATGAAACCGAATTCCCCAAAAGCGTAAAGTCGATCCTTTGCGGATATGAAAATACCGCCGCTGCTCAGGAAAGGACCGCCCAAGCACTGATGGGTGCATTCGACATCGAAGGGAAATTGGCAACCGATATCAATAATCGGTGGAAATTCGGTTTTGGAATCGAAGTAAAGAATAATGGACGCCTGAAGTATTCCCAACCGGAAGAATTAGGATTAAACCCGGAAAAGCTAAAAGAAGTAGATGATATCGTAGCAAAAGCAATCGAAGCAAAAGCATTTCCCGGATGTCAGATCGTTGTGGCCATTGACGGAAAGATCATCATTCAGAAATCATACGGAACAACGATCTATGAAAACGGTGACAGCATTACCAATGAACACATTTACGACATTGCATCGATTACAAAAATCGCTTCCTCCACAGCGGCTTTGATGCTTCTGAAAACACTGAACCAATTCGATGAAAAAATGGAGCTGGGCCAATTAGTCCCGGAATACGTGAAAGAAACTCCTTACGCAGACCTGAAAGCCATTGACCTATTAACCCACCAGGCAGGTTTGACACCCTGGATTGCATTTTATAAGCGGACAATGGAAAATGGCGAATTGGACCCGGCAATCTATCACAAAACCGATAACGGTATTTACAACAAAGTAGTCGCAGATAACATTTTCATCAAGAATGATTACTGGAAAACCATGTTGAAAATCATTGTTGAAACACCTTTGACCGGTAAAAAATCATACGAATATTCCGATCTGAGCTATTATTTTTTCAATAAATACATAGAGATCACAAGTGGAATGGGACAAAACGAGTTTGTGGATAAAGAAATCTATCAACCCTTGGGATTACAAACGATGACCTATTTGCCACTGAAAAAGTTCAATAAGAAACGTATTGTACCTACTGAATATGACAAAGAATTCCGTAAACAGCTGATCCACGGATACGTGCACGATCCGGGAGCAGCCATGATGGGAGGAGTTGCCGGCCATGCAGGATTGTTTTCGAACGCCACTGATCTGGCTGCATTTATGCAATTTCTGTTAAACAAAGGGCAGATAGGAGACCAATCGATCATCAAAAAAGAAATTGTAGATCAGTTTACGGCATGCCAATTTTGTCCCGGGAACAGAAGGGGAATTGGTTTTGATAAACCGACTGTAAGTAGTAAGAACGGTCCGACCTGTGACCTGGTATCTCCGTCAACGTTCGGTCATTCGGGCTTTACGGGAACTATTACCTGGGCGGACCCTGAATACAAGGTAAATTTCGTGTTTTTATCAAACCGGGTTTATCCGGATGCAGACAATTGGAAAATTACAAAGATGAGCGTGCGAACAGAGATTCAGCGAGTAATCTATGAAGCACTTTTCGAAGCACGACAGAAATAAGAGAAAGCATAGCTTTCAATAAGGAAACAAACGGTAGCGCAGTTTAGAATCGGCACAAATACTGCGTTTTCGATAAAGATCAGCATCGGCTGGAAAATAAAAAAAACAAACATTCGTGCAGTTTAAAATCAAAATAAAACTGCTTTTGATGAAATCAGCTTACACGCAGATGTATTCAAATTAAACAGACAGACGCATATGAAAATCGGAATTGTATTGTATCCCACATTTGGAGGGAGTGGTGTAGTAGCTACAGAACTGGGGAAAGCCTTGGCTCAGAAAGGACATTTGGTTCATTTTATCACGTATTCGCAACCCGTTCGTTTGGGAAGCTTCCGTGAGAATATTTTTTATCATGAAGTGCAGCTTTCCGACTACCCTCTTTTCGAATACCAACCATACGAAACGGAATTAGCCAGTAAAGTAGTCGATGTGGTGAAATACGAAGGATTAGACCTGTTGCACGTGCATTACGCCATTCCCCATGCCTCTGCAGCATTTATGGCACAGCAGATACTGAAAGCTCAGGGAATCAATATTCCATTCATAACAACACTTCACGGAACAGATATCACCCTGGTTGGCAAGGACCCTTCCTTCGAACCGGTAATTTCATTCTGTATCAATGCCTCCGATGCTGTTACCGCAGTTTCCGAAAGCTTGATGAAAGATACCTATGCACATTTTGAAACGACGCGTAAAATCCACGTGATCCCGAATTTCATTCAGCCGAAAGCGGAATTGCCGGTAATTAATCTGGAGAAACGCAGGCATTATGCGAAAGACGATGAATTGATCTTGTGTCATATTTCGAATTTCCGTCCGGTGAAGCGTATAACTGACGTGGTACGCATTTTTCAGTTAGTACAGGAAAAACTTCCTGCTAAATTATTGCTCGCAGGTGATGGCCCGGATCGCGCAATTGTAGAACGTTTGGCGCGTGATTTGGGAATCTGCCAGAATATCCGATTCATTGGAAAAGTACGAGAAACAGGACCTATCTTGGAATTGAGCGATTTGTTCTTATTGCCTTCCGAAACCGAAAGCTTCGGTTTGGCAGCTTTGGAAGCCATGGCAGAGGGAGTTCCGGTAGTTTCTTCCAATACAGGAGGAATTCCGGAAGTAAATATTGACGGTTATTCCGGGTTCACATCCAATGTAGGCGACGTGGAATCCATGGCTGCGAATGCAATCCGGATCCTGGAAAACAAAGAAACACACCAGACTTTCCGCAAGAATGCATTGGCACAGGCAAAGACATTTGATTTGGCGAATATACTTCCTCTTTACGAAGAATTATATGAATCGGTACTCAAAGGGCACGGGGATACTGTGAAGATCTAGTTCAGGAATCAACTCTTGTCAATTCAACGATCCCGTAAGCCTGTTCAGTGCATCTGCTTAAAAGTCGGACACTTGACCTTTATTTAAACGGGTTCAATCAGGAATGAACCAAAATAACTATCGTCGGAAATAAAACTTCCGGCGATTTTTTGTTTTTTAACATTTAATGTGATACATTGGGTACATGCGCTAACAAAAACCGGTTCACTATGAGGTATTTAGTACGACAGAACATTGTTTTATTTCTTATTTCGCTGATAGTTTATTACTACAATCCCTCTTTCGGGTTGGTATTGCTTGCTCTTTCTGCCGGCTTGTTTGTTTGGGAAGTAACTCGAAAAAAAACGAAGCTTTCACCCATAATTTCAATCCTTTCGTGTGTTTCGCTTTTCTTGTTATTGGAAGACTATTCCACCAAAAGACAGGCAAAAATCATCGTTGCAGAGGTGTTTGATTATTACCGTCACCATCATACCACCCCCAAAGACCTGGATGAAGTTTTTGTGTCCGGTACCATGATGCGAACTGCCATTTTTGGCGGGTTTAAATATGATATGAAAACGCTTTCCAAGCACCGGTGTGAGTGGAAACTGGAGTTTACCAATATTTGGGGTACCAGTTATTTCTACAATGACCGGATTGCGAAATTCGAAGAAGTCGAACACCTCCAGGGAACAGACAAGCACTGGAATAAATTCTGGAAAGTCGAATCGCATTTACAGGTTGCTGACCAGCGAATCATTCCCGAATAATCCGGGTTGTTTTGTTAATTATTTTAGGCTCCATTCCACAAATGCGTTCATCACTTCCGGCCATTTTCCGTTTTCATAATCGACTTTTCCGCCTGCCACCGGGAAATAGTTGTGTTCTAATCCATTGTAGCGTTTCATTTCATAATTGGTTTTTCCGGCCGTGACAAAATAGAACGGAATCAATTCGCTTACAAAAGCACATTTATCTTCTGTTCCGTATGCAATATACAGCGGTGTTTTTATCCGGGCCAGGCGTTCAAAACCGATTCCTGTAAAAGACTTCCAGGGAATCATTCCGATATCCTCTCCTTTATCGGCAACGATTTGTTTCTGAAATTCAAGTTGTTGGTTTTGCTTCGCTTCATAATCTTCCCAGGAACTGTTTCCTTTGATAAACTCCTTGTAATTCAACCAAACCTGCTCGTGTACACGCCCCAATGGACTAAATCCAAATAAGCCGGCGTGTGTAATTTTCGGATTAGTGGCAGCCAATTCAGCTACAATGCGGGATCCTTGCGAGTGACCGGCTACTACTAATCGGCTGTTATCGACCCATTTTTGTTTCCTTAAAAAGCTCAGCACCTTATTGGCACGATCCACATAATTCTCCAGGTAATCGGCTTTCAGATAGGAGTCTGGAATGCTGTTTTTGTAGGTGGAATCTGTTATATACATATACCCGTCATTCACATGATCTCTCGTTACGAGTACCGGGATTTTGGGCATTGAAATAGTCACCACATGGAAATGCTGCTTCAGGTTTTGCATATCAAAGTTCCCCAAAGCCATCGGGAAAACACCTTGTCCGGGGAATTCAACAAATAAAGGAATAGGCAGGGAGCCCTGCACAAATAAAAACACCGGTTTTTTTACTGTCAAATCGGTGTCTGCTACTACAAAGTCAATGGTATCATTTTTGGATTTCAAGCTGAACTGGGTAAAGGTAGTTCCCGGAACAATTTTCTGTGCATTCACATTTACGACAGAAATAAGCAGAAAGAGAATGAGATTTGATTTAAGCATTTCATTTTTTTGTCAAAGAAATAAAAAAGTTTGAAAACCGGCTTCCAATAAATGTTAATGGCCGGTTTTCTTTTTAAGATCCCATTCCAGCTTGAGAATAAGGTAAGTAAAGTCCGTATTTTTCGTGGTGAATGAACGCATTGAAAATATAAGAGTTCGTTTTTATTCTATTCGATTAAATAGTAAAAAAGAAACAACTCTCTTTTTTACTATTTAATCGTCCTTTTTCTTGGTTTCGTCTATTATTTCCTGTATATTCAACTATGCTTATGAAGACCATATTTGATGAGGAGACTCGTAATGAGTTAATTGTGCGCATTCAAAACATTCCTGAAAATGCACAAGCGCAGTGGGGAAAAATGAACCTATACCAAATGCTTACACACTGTAAAACCTGGGAAGAATGGATCCAGGGAAAGGGAAATCACAGATACAAACAAGGATTTATCGGAAAGCTGTTCGGGAGGATGGCTTTAAAGAAAATAACCCGTGATGACCAGCCGTTTAACCGTGGCGTACCAACTTCCGGACAATTTAAAGTAAAAGAACCAAACGGAGATATTTCAAAGAAAAAACACGAATGGATACAACTTATCCAAGCGTATGAAAACTATTCTAACCCGACATTTATCCATGATTTCTTTGGGCGAATGACCAAAGAACAGATTGGTTTAATGGCCTATAAACACACCGATCATCATTTAAGACAATTTAATAACTGAAATTATGAAAAAGTACGCTACCTTTTTTTTAGTCTTCATGATGTTTGCATCAGCTTCTTTGTTTAGTCAAACAAGAAAAGAAACCACTGTCAAACTGGAATGGCAAGAGCAGAGCTTTGTCCATTTTTATACTGCGGGTTATTCCGTCTATGTCAGCAAGCCGGATTTTTTAAGCTTTCAAAATGAATTGCTGATCGGGCTTTTCGATGAATATGCCGATAAAAATGATTCGATTGATCTCAAAGATCCGTTTCCAATCTTTAAACCGGAACAAAAAGACCTTTTATGGAACCAATTGATGCATTGCGCAATGGAAGGACAAATGCTGATTTTACCGAATGATTCAAAAAAGAAACTGAAAAATATCATTATCATTGATGACACAAGCCTCCGCGCGAGATCCGGGACAATTTGGGAATGCCGCGATCCGAGAACAAACCAGGTGATTTTTGCACACAACGTTCCGCTAAACGGTCTAGTTCAGGAATTTTAATTTTTTCAGAGAAGGAATGAATTATTTATACGAAACCTGGTCCGACACTCATATGAGATTCCCGAAGGGATTGAACCGGAGAACGAATTTAAAATCCGGTTCGTGGGAAAACTGACCGTACTTTACGCGTTCCTGGTAAGCATTTCTTACGGATTTTCTCAAATCCAACAGGATACAGTAGTGGATATTGATGGAAATGTCTATCATACGGTAAGGATCGGAACCCAAACCTGGATGGTCGAAAACCTGAAAGTAACGCATTTCAGGAATGGAGATAGTATTGCTTGCCTGCGGAAGAAAGAGCAATGGGTGAGCACGGTTTCCCCGGGTTATTGCGACTATGATCTTTCCGGGTTTCATCTAATTCCGGATCAAGAGAAAGAGCTTCGAAAACTGATGGGAAAACTCTATAACGGCTTCACTATTTTAGATTCGCGAAACATTGCTCCTCAAGGTTGGCGTGTTCCCAAATACGAGGACATCAAAATACTGGAGAATTTCCTGGGAGGAAGCAAAATAGCAGGAGCGAAACTAAAAGACACGCTGCATTGGTCAACACGATTTATGTTCAATCCATATACTTTAAATACAACGAACGAAACAGGATTTACTGCTTTGCCCGATGGATACCGCGATGAAAAAGGTGTATTTCAACGGATCAGTGAAGAAACGCGCTGGTGGACAAAACACCAGACAACAGATTTAACCTGGTGGGTCTGGTCTCTGATAAATACCCGAGACCCTTTGTTTTTGATCGGCGGAGAAAATCTGAGCGGATATTCGGTACGATGCGTGAAGGATGAATAGTCGTTTCCGATTGTTTTTAACCGGAAAGAACTTACAGCAAATTATAATTAAATTGCAGCCAAATTTCTTTTATGAGCAAATTAACAGCCTGGCTGACTCCGGAAAATGACCGGAAAAGGAAAATACGTGCCATTGCATTCACCGTTCTGATCGCTGTACTGCTTACTGTCGTGTGTATTTATTGTGCGGGAGAATATGGGTTTGCTTTATTTGTCATTACTCCGTTATTTATAGGGATTTGTCCTGTAATTATTTATGGAAAAAAGAAACCGATTACCCGAAGTGATGCTTTTTATATTGGTTCACTCACGCTGTTGTTTTATTGTTTCGCCATGATGCTTTTCGCATTGGAAGGTTTGATTTGCATCATTATGGCACTTCCGTTTGCATTTTTCCTGGTTTGGATAGGATCCGTAATCGGATATGAAGTTATTTCAAAAAAACCAAAAGGTGGAGCTCCAACGATTATTGCGCTGTTATTTATTATTCCGGTCTTCAGCTTTATCGAAAAAGATTCTGCTCCATCCATTACTTCCGTAACAACCGGTATTGATATCGATGCCAGTCCGGAAGTCGTTTGGAAAAACGTGGTAGAATTCCCCCAATTAAACGAACCTACCGAATTCCTGTTCAAAACCGGGGTAGCTTATCCCATCAATGCCAGGATCAAGGGAAATGGGGCAGGGGCTATTCGTTATTGCAATTTCACTACCGGAAGTTTTGTAGAACCGATTACCGTTTGGAATGAACCGAAACTATTAGCTTTTGACGTATTGGAGCAACCAGCTCCTATGAAAGAAATTAATTTTTGGGATGTAGATGCACCCCATTTGCATGATTATTTTGTTTCGAAAAAAGGGCAATTCAAACTGATCGCACTTCCTAACGGAAATACGCGATTGGAAGGCACTACCTGGTATTATCACCGCATCAAACCAGAGTTTTATTGGCGAATGTGGAGCAATTACATTGTACATTCTATCCACAACCGCGTGTTGAAGCATATCAAGGCAAATTCCGAACGGACGAATCTGCAAGACTAAGGAACAAATGAATATGAAGCGGTTTGAAGAGACACTAAGCAAAAAAGGTCTCTTGTGGATTTATATTTCCCTACACTTGTGAAAATGAGTTTTTACACCCACTAAAACTTTCGTTTTTGATCTTCATTTCCTCAATTCTTCCTATCTTGTCGGCTCTTAACTTAAACGATGCGAGGAATCAATCCTAAACAACACTACGATGTTGTCATTATCGGTGGTGGAATTAGTGGATTAACCTCTGCAGCCCTTTTCAGCAAGGCCGGAATTTCCTGTTGTGTGATTGAAATGGATAATCGTCCGGGAGGATACCTGGCTGGTTTTCGCCGGCATGATTTTCGCTTCGATTCTGCCATTCACTGGCTCAACAACTGCGGACCGAACGGTTTAGTGACTAAAATCTTCAAAATCATCGGGGATGATTACCCCAAATGCAGGGAACAGAAGAACATTCGCCGCTTTGTCAGCAAGGATTTTGACTACATGGTGACCAATAACCCTGATGAACTGAAAGAACAATGGATCAGGGAATTCCCGCATGAAAAAAAAGGGATCATCCGTTTTTTTAGAGATGCCAAACGCATCGGAAAATCGTTTGACCGCTATTCCAATTTAAGCCGTACTATGAATTCCATGACCTGGTATGAATACCCGATCCATGGATTGCGCATGCTCGGTTTTGCCTTACCCTTCATTCCTCATGTGCGATACACGGGTGAGGAAAAGCTGAAGAAAGGACTTAACCGCTATTTTACCGATGAAAAGTTACACCGGGTATTTTGTTCCGAACCGGACGTATTATCCTGCCTGATCCCAATTTCCTGGGCTTATATCAACGATTTCCAGCTTCCACCGGAGGGAGGAAGTCAAAGTTTCCCCGAATGGTTGATGCATGCCACGGAAACCATGGGTGGTGAGATTTTTTTTAAATCCAAAGTAAGCCAGGTAATTGTAGAAGAAAATGTAGCAAAAGGAGTGAAGTTTGATCACCGCGGGACAGAACACGCCGTTTCCGGTAAATACATCATTGCAGCTTGCGATGCTGAAACCTTGTTTGAAAAAATGCTTCCCGGGAAATCCGTGCCGGATAAAATGAAGGACAGATTGAAAGATGCGCCTTTGTATGCCTCTGCAATCACCATTGCACTGGGAATCGATTGTCCGGCGGAGGAGCTTGGCTTGGGAGAAGAAATCATTTTTTTGGCTGACACTTCCGTTTCACGGGATGATTTGGGACAGGGAGATCCTCATTTGAGCGGAATTCACATTTTGGCCTCTACCGTCCGGGATAAATCCCTCGCATTGCCGGAGCACGGAACAATCACACTCTTTATTCCTGCATGGATGGAAAACAACAATTTCTGGGGCTGCGAGATCGATGAGCACGGAAATTACCTCCGCGGAGAAGCATACAACCGTATTAAGGACGAATACGCAAACATCCTGATTGACCGGGTGGCAGAAAAACTGATCCCGAACCTGCGGAAGCACATTTTGTATTGTGATGTTGCCACACCGATTACACACCATCGCTATACGGGAAATAAAAACGGGACCATGATGGCGCAAAAACCGGGAAAAGAAAATTACCAGGGAAAAGTTGCCTCCTACATTACACCCGTCAACAACCTGTTTCTAAGCGGACATTGGGCAGATTTGGGCGGTGGAATTCCCATTGCCATCAAATCGTCTATTAACACGACTTTATTGGTGCTTCAAAAAGAAGACAAAAAACGTTTTAAACTGCTCTCCAGGTATATGGATGGAAAAATTGAAGCGGATGAATTGAAAAATTCGGATTTATTGGTGAAATACGACAATTCCTGGATCAAAGATCCAACTCCGGCGCAAAAGAAAATGAAGCGCAGGGAAGAGGACCAAAGCAGTAGTCAGGTGATTTAGCAGATCAATCCATGAATGGATTCAACCACCTGTTTGAATAAAAAAATCAAGCAGAACAGGCAAAAAAGTTGTTTTATGCCGAAATCTGATCAAATTTTTTACCGGATTGTGACAAAAGTCACTGTAAAAGAATTTTCATTGTGTCAACTTTGTCAAAACAAAGTAACTATGAAAACAAATATGCACCTCGCGGATCGGATCATTCGGATTTCATTATCCATCGTGATCGTTATACTCTATTTTTCAGGATACCTTACGGGAACACTGGCCATAATTGCACTTGTTGTTGCAGTTATTTTTACACTTACCAGCGCCATTGGTTTTTGTCCGTTGTATGCGCTATTCAGAGGTTCCGGTAAAAATCATCAATCATGAAGTCATTCCTGAAAAAATACAAACTGCACATTATCGGTGGAATTGTCGGTGGAATCGGAGGATATGCTTATTACCATTTCGTCGGTTGTTCCAGCGGCTCGTGTGCCATTACATCCAAACCGTTCAACAGTACATTATATGGGGCCTTCATGGGCTTTTTGCTTTTCAGCAGCTTTAAAATCAATTCAAAATAGAGGACCAAATGAAAAAAACAATCATTGATGTTCGTTCGCATGCAGAATTTATGGGTGGACACGTAGCAGGCAGCATCAATATTCCCGTTCAGGAAATTCCCAATCGTTTAGACGACATTACCCGCTTACCTCAACCCATTATCTTATGTTGTGCCAGCGGTCAACGAAGTGCCCAGGCCGCTTTGTTCCTTCAAAGTCAGGGTATTGCTTGTTCGAACGGAGGTAGTTGGCTGGATGTAAATGCAATTCATTAAAAAAACACAAATGATCAATTATTTAAAAAGTCTTTTCGGGATCAGTCCGAAAGCCGATTTTAGGGAATTAATGAGTCGGGGAGCACAGACCATTGATGTGCGAACACCTATTGAGTTTAATACAGGACACATCAAAGGAGCGGTAAATATCCCTTTGTCACTTATTTCAGAAAATGCTTTAAAGATCAAAAAAGACAGACCGGTTATTACGTGCTGTGCCTCAGGAATGAGGAGTGCATCCGCAAAAAATATATTAAGCTCCACAGGATTCAAAGAAGTCTACAACGGTGGCGGATGGATCGATCTTCAACAACAGCTCCAATGATTCAAAAAGGGTGGTTTTAACAACTATTGGAAAATGGTTACTGGTAAATCATCCGGTGATTTTCTAACTTTAAAAAAAATACATTATGGCATCTTTTTCAGAAATTATAAATTCCGACAGACCTGTTCTGGTTGACTTTTTTGCCGAATGGTGCGGGCCTTGTAAAACGATGAAACCGATCTTGGAAGATTTGAAATCCAAATTGGGAAACAGTGCATCGGTATTAAAAGTCGATGTAGACAAAAATCCACATGCGGCAAGTAAATACCAGATCAAGAGCATTCCGACTTTAATTTTGTTCAAAAAAGGACAGCCGGTTTGGAGACAATCAGGAGTCGTTCAGGCAAACCAGTTGGCACAAATTATCAAGCAACATCAATAACAAAAAGCTGACTTGCTATTTTGTTATTTTGCCATTTGACGTAACAACGCAATATGACGTCAGGTATTCGAAAAAAAAGAGCCCGCCGTGCCGCAACGGACTCTTTTCTTTGAGTTGAGTTGGTTATCGGTTAGTTCAACGTAATAGTCAATTCATCCAAAGGAATCCTTACTTTTTTCGCTTTTGCGTACGGATCCAGTTCTTCATTACGGTAACCCAATGCCAGGATCACAGCTGATTGAAGGCCTTTTTCACTCAAGCCAAGGATCTCATCAAAAGCGGCATTGTCAAATCCTTCCATCGGTGTGCTGTCTACTTTTAAATTCGCAGCAGCTACAATTGCGGTTCCCAATGCAATGTATGCTTGTTTAGCCGCCCATGTTTTTACGAATTCCTCAGGCATGCTCGCAAATGCGGAGAGTTTTTCTTTGAATGGGTCCAGACTCTCAAGCGGAACATTTCTTGTTTTTGCAACCAATGAAATATATTCATCGACATGCGCTTGCGAAACATGCGAATACGAAGCGAAAACCAATAAGTGAGAGGATTCGCTTACTTGCGGATTGAAAGATGCAGCTTGCAATTTGGCTTTAATTTCCGGGTTTGAAACGACAATAACCCTGAAAGGCTGCATTCCTGCAGAAGTTGCTGTTAAATTAATCGCTTCCAGGATCTCGGTAACTTTTGTGTCTGATACTTTCTCGGAAGTCATGCGTTTCGCGGCGTATCGCCAATTCAATGTGTCTATTAAATTCATTATTTCTGTATTTTGAAACAAAGGTACATCAGAATAGTTTCAAAAAGACACCAATATACTTTATGAAACTGGTTTCCATGAAGAAACTGCCTGTTCGCTAAATGGCGAATTAGTAAACGATGAATCCCAGAAATAAATCATCTGTAAAACATCCGAAAAACAAGCATTATCACTATTTTTAGTTCATGAAATCAAACATCCTGTACACCCTTCTTTTTTTTCTGATTACTCCCTTGACCGGGACAACACAGGGGAATTTAAAAACACTCGAACGGCAAGATTACTCCATTCAATTTTCTTCCAAATGGTATCTCGAAGAAATAGATGATATGGGAATTGTTTTGATCGACGATGAGGAAAACCCTAAATTAATCACTACATTAATCGCCACACCTTCAGACGAGATGTCACTAAGTGAGACTCGAAAGGAATTATTGGAAAATTCCGGTTTGGAAAATGCAAAAGCCGTAAAAGACGAAATCCTAAATATCGGAGGTAAGGAAATGCTTCATCTTGTTTTTCAGGGCGCAAACGAAGACGATTCAGAACCATTCCGAATCGAAGAGTTTTTTGTGCTTCACAATAACCAATCATTCATGCTTGTATTCGCATGCAGTGAAGACGCCTATCCGAAAGTAAAAGCATCTATTGAACAAATTTCAAATTCATTTAAGCTAAAATGAGCAACAAACTCCACGAAGGAAAAACATTCCACAAGGTCAATTACGCCAACAAACAACTCGTTAACAATGAATTCAGCAATTGTTATTTTGTAGACTGTGATTTTTCCAAAAGTAATTTCAGTCAGATCGATTTCGTGGATTGTGAATTTGAAAGCTGCAATTTCTCGCTGACTATCCTGAAATACGCAGGGTTAAAAGATGTGCATTTTAAAGATTGTAAGATCGTAGGAGTAGACTTCAGTGCCTGCAACGACTTCCTGTTTGCAGTTCAGTTTACCGATTGCAGCCTGGATTATGCGACCTTTCATTCCCGAAAAATGAAAAATACCCGCTTCACGAATTCCATCATCAAGGAAGTAGATTTTTCAGAAGCCGATCTTACCCAGGCCGTGTTTCAGAATTGTGATCTGACGCGCAGTATTTTCGATCGGAGTATCCTGGACAAAGCAGATTTCAGTTCAGCAATCAATTTTGATATCAACCCGGAACGGAACCGGATCAAGAAAACCATTTTTTCTTCGAATGGGTTGATTGGTCTGTTGACGAAATATGATTTGGTGATTAAAGATTAGTTTTACTTTCCACAATTACTATTTTAAATTAGCACTCTTCACAGGATAAGCGATTCAAATCCTATAATTTATGGAGAATCAATTTAACATAGATTTAGCTGCTATGGAAGCTAAATCTGAAATTATAAGAGGTAGAATAATCAATGAAACAATATCAGTAAAAATCTATCGGGATGAACTCAGAACCTGTCGATTAACGTATAAATCACTCTCTATTCTCATTCTCACGCTGAAAGAAAAGGTGTGAAACAAAGAGTGAGTTTGAGTGTGAGAGAAGAGGAAAAAAGAAAAGGTGTAAGCACTTTCGCGTTCACACCTTTTCTTTTTGTAGCGAGACCGAGTCCCGATAACTATCGGGATGAACTCGGGATCATAAATAGCACCAAATAAAAAAAGCTCAGCAAATGCTGAGCTCTTGTAGCGAGACCGAGAGTTGAACTCGGGACCTCAGGGTTATGAATCCTGCGCTCTAACCAACTGAGCTATCTCGCCATAATCCTTTCGTTTCCCTGAAAGGCGGTGCAAATATAGTTACTTTTTTCTTCTGTGCAAGACTAAGAACGGTCTTCTTCGTATAAAACTTTTGTCTGATGCTTTAGTAACTTGAAAATCAAGCTAAACAGCAATGCTCCTACGATCCAATAAACATAACACAAGGGGTTCGCGATAGTCCATGTCATAAAATATTCGCGCAATCCGGCAACAAAAACGAAGCCTAATACTGTTGCGGAAATCCCCGAATACTCGCGGCGTAAAATCGTTTTCATTGAAAAAGGAATATCTCCTTTGATATAATTCTTCATACTTGGCCAAAAAGCCGGAACCGAATTCGACCAAGTTACATAACTTTCACCGAATTTACGCTCCAGGAAACGCTCTTCTGCAAACATGATGCGCTCGTAATAAATCCAGAATAACAAGCTTACAATAACAATGAAGTAGATGTTGAAGGTAAAACATACTATCCCGATCCACATAAAATAATTCCCCAAATAAAGCGGGTGGCGAACAGTCGAATAAATCCCTTTCGTATTCAATGCTTCAGCAACCTGTTCCTGCGTATTCCTGCCCGAAGTGTTCTTATTACTCGTTCCAATAGCAATGGCACGGATTACCTGTCCCAAAACAGACATTGCAATCGCAGCTCCGGTACAAATGTAGTACCAACGCGGATCGTCCATAATACATTGAACATCTGTAAAATAAATTACAGGAATCGCTAAAACGAATAAAATGACCGGAATTTGTCCTCTGTACTTGAAGAGCTTGTTTCCGTTTTTTTCAAATGAATGTACTAACGCCATGAAAGAAATGTGTATATTTCGAAAATGATTTTTCGGCGCGAAGTTAACATTATTAAACTACTATGACAAAAAAGGAACAATTCGAATTGGAATATGTATTAAAAACCTCACCGCGGGTCTTGGATAAATTACTGTCAACCCCTGACGGATTGAGCGAATGGTTTGCCGATGATGTTATTGTAAAAGATGATATGTATACATTCCATTGGGATGGGAGTGAGGAACAAGCACGACTAATCTCTAAAAAAGCCGGAGAATACATCAAATGGCAATGGTTAAACGATGAGGAAGACGAGTTGGAAACATTCTTCGAAATGAAATACACCATTGATCCCATGACCAAAGTTGTCATCCTTACAGTTTCTGATTTCGCGGAGAAAACAGAGAAAGATGAGATTGTACGGCTCTGGGAATCACAGATCAGTGATCTGAGAAGAGTGATCGGTGCATAAGCTGTAAATTCAACTGATTATCGATGAATGCAGCTCCTTCCGTTAAAAAGGATGATTCAATCAGCCGCATTCGTGAACTGGATTCACTGAGAGGAATTGCCGCGCTGATTGTTCTTGTGTTTCATTTTTCCCTTTTAAATCCCGGATTCCTGGCTTTTACCAAATTCGGAGTAACAGGAGTTGACCTGTTCTTTATCATTAGCGGATTTGTTATCACGATGAGCCTGGAGCGTATCCAATCCGGATATCAATTCTTGGTCAATCGCTTCAGCAGGCTTTATCCCACTTATTGGACAGCTGTTATATTTACCTTTGGGATTATCTGTATAAACAAACTCTTTTTGGGATTCGAGCCCCAACACGCCATACCAACCCGGGATTTTTTATACAATTTAACCATGTTCCAATATTATTTTGGGGTAAAAGACCTGGACGGACCTTATTGGACCATGATTATTGAAATGCTTTTCTACCTGGTAATGGGATACCTGTTTGTCACCAAATCCCTGAAAAGTGCAGTAGCAATTCTAATTCCTCTCACTTTGCTGGGAACAATCCTAACCGAATTTCATTGGTTCCAACCGTTTTCGATGGCTTACTTCAAAAATTTCCCATTGGCTCAATCGCTCCCCTTATTTGTGTCGGGAATTCTTTTTTACCGGCTCTTTGCTAAAGAACGGAATTTTGTATTGAACATTATTTTAATCATCGGGTGTTATTTCCTTCAGATTTTACTATTCACCAAAACGGGTAGGGCAAACTACTACATTTCACATTCGGAATACAAGGCGGTGCTAACCGTTTATTATGGGATCTTCTTCCTTTTTGTATTCGGGAAACTGAAATTTATTGTGAATCCCATTACCTTATTTCTAGGGAGAATTTCCTTCGCACTGTACCTGATTCACCAATATTTCTCGATCTATTTCCTCATCCCCAACCTGATGAAATGGGGAGTCAATTATTACATCGCAGCGTTTTTGATTGCGCTACCTGTATGTATTCTAATTGCTGCGGGAATAACCTTTTTCATTGAAAAACCGTCAGAAAAATGGCTTAAACGGAATTTATATCGATTGATGGATGCGATTATCATAAAAAAGTAGGTACGGGATTAACCATGTACCTACTTTTTACCTGTTATTTAATTCAATGCATTGATCGAATCCATCAGATTTTTGCTGATATCCTCCAATGCAGCCTGAGAAAAATCAAATTTCAATCCGGCGGTTTCATAAATTTCCGGGATGGATTTCGTATACCCCAATGAAAGCGCATTTTTATAATCTGTCAGGGCTTTTTCAGGGTTCTTTTTAAAATTATTCCAAACACCCAGAGCACCCAGTTGTGCAATCCCGTATTCGATGTAGTAGAACGGAACCTCAAATAAATGCAATTGTTTTTGCCAGGAACTTTCCAGTACATCTTCATATCCATCATCATAATCAACCAATCCGGTACCGAAGCGCTTGTTCAAACGAACCCATTCCTCCGTTCTTTCAGCTGTGGAATGAGTCGGATGAGTGTAAATCCAATGCTGGAACGCGTCAATCTGGGCAATCCAAGGCAATACTTTTACCACCGATTCCAATTGTTCCAACTTGGCACGTCTCAAATCATTTTCATGGGTGTAAAATTCGTTCCACCATTCCATAGTCAGTAATTCCATTGACATAGAAGCCAATTCAGCCACCTCTGAGGGTAAGGATTTAAATCCGGTTAATTCCAGATCGCGGCTCAAGAAGGAATGAACAGCGTGTCCGCCTTCGTGTACCATAGTGGTTAAATCCCGTTGCGCTCCGGCAGCATTCATAAATATGAATGGAATCCCGGATTCATAAAGCGGATAGTTGTATCCTCCAGGAGCTTTTCCTGCTTTTGAATCGAGGTCCAGGAATCCACCGCTTTTCATTGTCTTCAGGCAATCCCCGAAATAAGCATCCAATTTTTGAAAAACAGCAATCGATTTATCCAGCAGTTCCTCACCACTTTCGAAAGGTTTCAATGGAGCCAATCCGTCCGGATCAACCTCAGTATCCCAGGGCTTTAATTTAGACTTTCCTAATTTCTCTAATTTTTTCAGGTTCAATTGTTTCACGATCGGTACAATCAGCTTCTCAATCGCATTATGAAAAGCCAGGCAATCTTCCACAGTGTAATCGAATCTGCCCAATGATTTGAATTTGTAATCCCGGTAATCTGCGCAATCTGCATTCTTTGCCACCTGGTTTCTCAATTGGATCAATTGATTAAACAAATCATCCAATGCATCCCGATCTTGTAACCTACGGGTAGTAATCAGATCATACACTTCTTTGCGCACTGTTTCATCCGGGTCTTTGAGAAAGTTAGCCGCCTGTGGCATAGTCAGTTCTTTTCCCTTATAAATGATCATCTGTTTCCCGGAAATTGCTCCAAATTGCTGACTCAGCGTGCTTAATTCGGTTTCGAGTGCAATGTTCTCTTCGCGAAACAATTCCAGTGCAGATTGCACTCCTCTGAAATAGATTGCGTAGGCCTTATCTTCAGCCAATTCTTTTACAAATGGAGAAGCCATCATCTTTTGGTTCAATGCATCCTCAAAAGGAGCCAGATTCGGCTGAATTTCAGTCACAAAGAATTGATAGGACTCCGTCAACTTTTCATCCAGCGTATTGATCGTCATCCGGATATAGCGCCAGGCCATATTTTCTTCCAATACGGCTTCCAGTTCACTTTTATCAAACAACCATTTTTTAAATGATTCTTTCGAAGAAATATCCCTGTTTTTTAAATCTAACAGATAGAATTCTACGGATTCCCAACTGTCACAGGTGAAGTCGGCTGAAACAAATTTTCTCATATCACAAAAATAAAAAAAGTAGGGGCGGAAAATTTTCCACCCCTACTTTTTTTTAAATATTTTGGAATCTTACTTCCCTCTGGAAGAACCTGTTTTTGGTGCAGCCACTTTTTTCGCGCTCGTCGTTTTAGCAGATGCTTTCACTGGAGCCTTTGCAGCTGGAGCTTTTGCCGTTGTTTTAACAGCAGCTTTAGGAGTTGCAGCCTTTTTAGCAGGTGCTTTTTTCTCTTTTGGAGCTTCTTCGGAAGCTTCTGCAGATTCTTTCTTAGCAGCTGCTTTCGGTGCTTTTTTCTCTTTTGCTGGTGCAGCTTCTTCTTTTTCCGTTTCCTCCGGGATTAATGCACCTGCTTTCAATAGTAAGTTATACCACTGGAAAATTTTCTTGATATCAGATGCATATACACGCTCTTGATCAAAATTAGGCAACACTTCAACCAAGTAAGCTTTCAGTTTATTTTGATCTTCCTTATGAGAAATCGTTTCCTTTCCTTTTTCTTTTTCAAAAATCGAAATGAAGATCTCTTTTAACGGTTTGTCATCGTCGTAGGTATAGATAGAAATATCATCCAAGGCAGAAATTCGGTCAGAAGCATAAGCGGGAACGCGTTTTTTGTCTTCCAACGATTCTACGATGATGTTGTTTTTACCTTGTGCCAATACTTTATATAGTCCTGGTTTTCCTGAAATAGCAATTATACCTGTTAAATTCATTCGATTAATTTATTTGAGCCAAAAATACTGCTTCTTTTTAATTCTTCACAATTTTCACCTGAAAGTATTGAACATCTGTGTGAATAATTAAATAATATGTACCGTTTTCCAATTCTGAAATGGAAATTTCGTGTTTGCTGTCCGCAACCGACTTCACCATTCTTCCCTGAACATCAACCACTTGAATATCCGTTAACGGAACTGAAGCATCTATTGTCAGCTTATCCCGGGTCGGATTCGGATAAACATGAATTTGATTGGTCAACTCATCAATTCCTAACGAAGGATTGTAAGGTTGTGAAAAAACTTCACATCCATCGGTGCTGGTTCGTGAAACAGTAAAAAACGAAGAAGATGGTAAAGTAATCGTGTAACTGGTTCCGGTAGCTCCAGGAATGGCAACTCCATTCTCATACCACTGCAAATTAGGATACGGATCGGTAGAAAGTAAAGTACCGCTAACATAAATTACCGGAGCCGGTGGGGCAGAGTACGCAACAACAGTCAAGGTATCCGAATAGGAAACGCACCCGTTTTGGTCGTACGCCGCAAAATAAACATCCCCGGAAGCAGTTAACGCGGAATTCCATGTAGTATCGCCGTTCATCCATTGAATAGAATACCCGGGAATAGAGGCGGTTGAAATAGCACTGTCTCCCGGACAAAAAGGTGAATCAGCTGTAAGCGTATTAGTAAAATTGGATTGCAGCATCAGGTTCAGTGCGTGGATTTTACCGTAACCATACGCATTATTCGGAACAGTTCCCGTGAACATATCCGTAAAAGCAGTAGAATGCACCGCATCCAGGAAGCTTTGATAATTTCCCTCGGAACATTTTTCCAGGTAAAGCGCCGCAATTCCGGCAACAACAGGTGAGGCCATTGAAGTTCCCCCGTTCCGGACATGCAACCCGTCATTGGATATCGCTGAATTAAATCCGGGATCGTTCAATAACCAAAACGGACCTGCACTCAAAGAAATATCCCCGCAAGCAACTACGTCCGGTTTGATATGTCCAGTTCTGGTAGGCCCTTTTGATGAAGCAGGTGTTAACTGTCCTACCGCTGTGTAATTCGGAGGATTGGGCAAATAAGTATTTCCGTTGTTGTCAATATGGCTCCATCGGTTCCGTATGTTTCCAACTGTCACGACCTTCGGGGAACAGTTCCAGGATGAAACGATCGTCTGCAAAGTATCCGGCATATTGTAATATTGAATATTCGGGTAAACACCTGCTGAAGGAAGCCCGGTCGATAGCATGTCGTTCAAAGCAATTGCAGCAGAACCGCTCCAGGCATCATAATTACCCAATCCTTTCGTTTTAAAAGCGTACAGGTAAGCGGTAGAATCCACATTGGTAAAATAAAATTCCAAATGCAGATTCGGACCAACAATTTCGGGATAGATCTCCAAAGTAGCAATACGATTCGAACCGTTCCATAAAGTATCTTTAATGGTCGATCCAACCCCTGTATTTGCTGCCCGATAAATCAGTTCCGCACGCTCTTCAAAGCTTCCGGACGACAAATTAGCTGCCCAGGAATAACTCCATCCTGCATCCGAAAGATCTGTCCACAAGTCCAAATAAACGGTATTCGGTCCCAACTGGCTTCCCGGATTCGGTTGTACCCAAACAAATGATGTATCCGCATTCACCTCACCATGAACATGGTATTTCCCCCAGGAACCGGAATTTCCGGCAGCGCACACGATGATCCGTCCGTTTTTTTCATCCAGTAAATTATCCATTAAAACCGCCGCAGGATCTGTTGCATCGTGGCTTCCCAAATACGTTCCGACCGATAAGTTAACAACTGCAGGAAGTCCCAATTCATCGGCTTTCTTAAAAACAAAGTCACAGGCATCGGCGACAGTCATCGTCCAGTTCGGTAAATTAAAATTGGTTTCGATAATGATAATTTTAGCTTCGGGAGCCATTCCTGTTTCCTGTCCGTTAGCCAATCCGTTTGAAACGCCTGCACCTGCAACAGAAGTTCCGTGCGCAGAAGATTCTTCCATACTTCCGCATGTACCTCCCTGGATATCCGCGGCAGTCCATAACTGACCGTAACCATAGGGCTGTGGTGTATTGGCAGCAACCGGAAGTGTGTGATCCCAATAATAAAGAACACGGGTATTTCCATTGGCATCCTTAAAGTCCGGATGGTTGTAATCCAATCCCTGATCGACAAAAGCAACAATGACATCCTTTCCCTTAAACGGTGTTTGTAATCCGCCCAATCCCTGATGAACCGGCTTCACGAAATGCTTTACCAGGGTAGAATCGTTTAATGCTTTTGGCATCGAAAACTCCAGGTAAAAGGATTTGATCCGTTTGGAATCCATAGCTTCTTTGATCCAGCTTGGTTTTGCCTGAATATAGATCCATTCACGCGTCACCTGTTTCACCGAAATTTGTTTATCAGCCAATAAGGCATCCAAATTCCCTGAATTAGCCACTGCAAAAGCTGCAGGAATACCCGGTTGCTCTGCCAATAATTTCCTGAACCGGAAATTATCCGTTTGTGCAAAGCCCGATAGTGAATTAATTAAAATTAATCCTGCTATAAATAATATTTTATTTATTTTCACCGCTTGTTGTAGTAGTTTTCCTATGAACATCTTTTTTAACCTTTAATATAGAATACTCGCAATATCTTTCTGCAAATTAAGATATTTGTTTAAAAGGAATTGTATTCCCGTCAAAAAAAAGAATTATATAGTCATGAAGAAAAGAATTCTCACACTGTCATTTGCCCTTTTTTCTGTAGGCGTAATGAACTTTATTTATGGTCAGAAAACAGAAGAAATCAAAAACTGGTATAATGGCCCAACTCCCGGGATGAATACTGAAAAAGCGTATTCTTCGTTGAAGAAGCAGCAATCTACAACCGTTATTGTAGCAGTGATCGATTCAGGAATTGATATTGAGCACAAGGACCTGCAAGGGAAGATCTGGACAAATGAAGATGAAATTCCGAACAACGGAATTGATGATGATAAAAACGGGTATATAGATGATGTACATGGATGGAATTTCCTGGGGAACCCGAATGGACAGAATCAGGATTATGCTCGCTTGGAGAAAACACGCATCTGTGCGGAATTGCATGCAAAATTCAAAGACAGAGATGAGTCGGGTATTACAGCCGCAGAACAGGCAGATTATGCAAAATACAAAGAACTTCTGAAATCCATCGAAGCTGAACGCCAGGAAAATCTGGGTGCTTTGGAACAATACACCCAATTGCAGCAAATGTTCCCGATGCTTAAAGCAAAATTGGTGGAAAAACTGGGTGAGAACTTCACGGAAAAAGACGTAGATGCGTGGAAAGCAGAATCACCGCAAGATCTGCAATTAAAGCAAATCGGAAAATACATTGCAAATGGTCAGCTTTCTGAAGACGCTATTAAAGAAGGGCTTCAGCATTTGAATGCAAGTGCAAATTACCAGTTGAACATGGATTACAACGACCGCCAGTTCATTGGGGATGATCCGGATGATTTCAATGATGTACGTTACGGAAACAATGATGTGGAAGGACCGGATGCATTGCACGGGACACATGTCGGCGGTATCATCGGAGCTACAAGACACAATGAATTGGGGGGTGACGGAGTCGCTGAAAACATTCGTTTGATGTCTGTACGTGCAGTACCTGACGGAGACGAGCAGGATAAAGATGTTGCTTTGGCAATCCGGTATGCTGTAGACAACGGAGCTTCTGTGATCAATATGTCTTTCGGTAAGGCTTATTCCAAACATCAGAAAGAAGTATATGACGCCATGGCTTATGCCGACTCCAAAGGAGTTTTATTGGTTCATGCAGCAGGAAACGACGGAGTAAACTTAGATGAAAACCCGAATTTCCCTACGAATGAATATTCATTCCAATCCAAACCGCTGGATATGTACGTGTGTGTTGGAGCCTCAACCAGGGATAAAAAACACCTGGCTGCCGATTTCTCTAATTACAGTTCCCGCCAGGTAAATATCTTTGCTCCGGGATTTGAGATCTACAATACCATTCCTCAAAGTGATTACAAGATTCTTCAGGGAACTTCCATGGCCGCTCCGATGGTGTCAGGTGTTGCAGCTTTGTTGAAATCTTATTTCCCTTCATTATCTATGAAAGAAATTAAAGATATCATGCTGGCTTCCGCAAAACAATACAAAGGAACTATGATCCCTTCTCCGGGAACAGGTTCATCTGTAGACTTCGGTACACTTTCTACGACCGGTGGAGTAATTGATATCTCGGCTGCAGTAAAAATGTGCCAGGCAAAAGTTAAAAAGTAATTGATTACACCTTTTATTGTAATGCCGTCTAAGCGTTTGTTTGGACGGTATTTTTTTTATCGCGTATGAGAACATTCAAATTTATTCCGATCCTGTTCATCGGATTTTACTTCATTACCGGATTCACGAATCCGAAGCCCAGCGAAACAGAACAAATCGACCAATTAATCGATAACTGGCACAAAGCAGCTTCCGAAGCGAATTACGCCAATTACTTCGCTTTCATGAGCGATCATTTCATTTTCTTGGGGACAGATCCGTCAGAACGCTGGAACAAAGAGGAGTTCGGGGCATTTTGTAAACCTTATTTTGACCAGGGAAAAGGATGGGACTTCCGAAAAATTGAACGGCACATCGAAATTTCCAAAGACGGAAAAGTGGCTTGGTTTGATGAAAAAATCAATACATGGATGAAGGATTGCAGGGGAAGTGGTGTATTGGTGAAAGTGGGAAAAAACTGGAAATTAAGTCAGTACAATTTGGCAGTTCTGATTGAAAACGACAAAATCCAGGAATTCATTCGTTTACGCGAATAAGGATCAACGGACCGAATAACGTTCGTGAAAATAATTCTCACTTACGAAAAAAAGCTCACCCGAAGCATTAACTTTTTTTAGCTCCAATAAAACAAATCCTTGTATGGTTTTTGGTAACTTAAAGAAAACCAAAGTCATGAAACGATTAGTTTATTTGGGGTTGATCATGTTGGCGGGTTCAACATTCAACACATTCGCTCAAGAAAGTGACAGTACCGGTATGCCGGGAGATAATTTCGATTTACAGGGAGCACTGAACCTCTTTAAGGAATCTAAAAACCTGGAAGACTTTGAAAAGAAACTAAATTCGGAGTCCAGCAAGGTGAACAACCTGGATTTGAACGGGGACAACAAGATCGATTATATCCGTGTAATTGATAAAAAAGACGGCGATAATCACGCTATTTTACTCCAGGTACCGATCAATAAAAAAGAAAACCAGGATATTGCTGCAATAGGCATCGAGAAACGCTCCGATAAAGAAGCTCAACTTCAAATAATCGGGAATGAAACCATTTATGGGGAAGAAACAATCATGGAACCGGTTGATGAAAAAGCGATTAAAAAATCGACTGGTCCGGCTAGTCTTGTCTCATCACCAACAGTTCTTGTATTTGTAAATGTTTGGTACTGGCCTTGTGTACAGTACATATACGATCCGTTTTATGACCCGTGGTATTCTCCTTATTACTGGGATTATTATCCTTCGTGGTGGTATCCCTGGAGACCGGTTTATTATGTTGTTTATTATCAGCGTATGTCGCCTTATCATGGTTGGTGTCATTATACTCCTTATTACCAGGTACCTCACGCACATGCCATTTATGTTACGAATCACTCCAACAGCAACACGGTGCGCAAACGATACGAGACGCAACGCTCAGCTTACAAAGGAAGATCGAGTTACAACAACCAGTCTGCAAACGGTTCTAAGGGTCGGATTGAGACAACCACTCCTCAAACGGTCAAAGGAAGAACAGACGGCACAAAAAATGAACCTGCCCGCCCGATAACAGGTCCGGACCGGAAAGCAGTGAAGAGGGAAGTTCCCCGACCGGTCCGCGAAAATGGGGGGACAATTCGAGATAACCATGGAAACACGCGAACCGTTGAGCCGGCGAGAAGGAATCCTACAACTCCACGGCCAGTAGAAAGACCACAACGGGTTACTCCACAGCCACGACCTGTTGAGAGACCGCAACGTGTAACCCCACAACCGCAAAGGCAAACACAGCCTGTACGTCGGGCTCCTGTCAACAGACCGGTTATCCGGCCTTCAAATGGCGGGGGAAGAGGACATTGAAAAAACAGTAGAACGAAATAAAACAGCAGGGGCGTCCCGGTTTAACCGAAACGCCCCTGTTATCTTGAAAATTAGTTTGATTTATTTCTTTTTCCGATTCTTTGCCTGTTCCTGCTGAGCTTTTTGAGCATCTTCCAAACGCTGCATGAAACTGGATTTCTTTTTCGGAGCAGCTGTTGCACCTTTCTTGGCAGAATTTGTTTGAGCTTCCGCCATTTTTGCTTTTAGTTTTTCTTCATCTACAAAGAAACGCTTAATAACAAACATCAGGATAATTGTCATCAGGGTTGAGATGAAATAATAATAACTCAAACCTGAAGAATAATTATTGAAGAAGAAGATCATCATGATCGGGAACATGTACATAATGATTTTCATGTTCGGCATTCCGGGTTGTTGTTGCTGCGTCATGTTTGACGAATTCAAATGGGTATACGCCAAAGTAGTCACCGCCATTAAAAGCGTAAACAAGGAAACGTGATTACCATACAACGGAATATATGTTCCGAAATCCCAGATGGAGTCGAATGAAGACAAATCTTCTGCCCAAAGGAATCCGCGTTGTCTTAAATCGAAGGTTGCAGGGAAGAAACGGAAAACCGCCAGGAGAATCGGCATCTGGAACAGCATTGGGACACAGCCCGCCAAAGGGGAAGCTCCCGAGGCCCGATAAAGTGCCATCATATCCATTTGCTTTTTCATCGCATCTTCTTTATTCGGATACTTCGCATTGATTTCATCAATTTGCGGTTTCAGGATCTTCATTTTAGCAGATGAAACGAACATTTTCCATTGAACAGGCATTAAAACCAATTTCAGGATGATCGTTAACAGCAAGATCGCAAGACCGGCGTTTACACCCAAATTCAGGAAGAACGTAAATACAGGTTGAACCGCATACAGGTTAATCCAACGGAAAATTCCCCATCCCAAGTTCAGGATATCGTCGTAATCCTTATCATAAGCAGCCAAAGTATGGTAATCATTCGGCCCGAAATACCAGGAAAAACTTGCTTTACCATCCTTTACCGATTGCATTCCCAAGTTCAAACGTGAACGGTATTTTCGGATATGTGTAAAGAATTGCTTCGATCCAGGTTTGTAATTAGTGGACGTAAACTTAGTCCCTTTTACCTTGAACCCGTTGTCAGCATCCAGAATAGAGGAGAAGTAGCTTTGTTTGTAAGCAACCCATTTCATATCGGTTTCTGCCACTTTATAGCTTTCAGCAACTTCGCTGTTCCAATCCAATTTTCCTTCTGCGGATTCGTAGCAAATGGTAGATACTTTGCGTTGTTCCGAAAGCAAGCGCTCCGAGCGAAGCATTTCCATCTGCCAGTCAAGCATCACCGAATTCGGCAATACCTTTCCGTTCAGGTCTTTCATTTCGATCGTATACCCCAGGTCATATCCTCCTTTCAGGTTGTACGTATAAATAATCGATCCGTCTGCTACATCGTGTTTGAATACGACTTTGTGTTTGGATTTCGAAACAATTTCGAATTCTTTATTCCCCGTCACATATTTTTTACCAGCAATATTGAAGATCAGCTGGTTTGTATGATCCCCGTCCTTAAAGAGATAAAGCGGTGTAATTTTACCGTCTTTTTTTGCAAAATCGACATAGGATTCATATTGTTTCAACCGAACGGCAGAAACAATCCCACCTTTAGTAGAAAGGTCAATGATTAACTTCTCTGATTCCAGCCGAACAATTTCTCCCTTTACCAGCACATTGGAAGGAACTTTTGCTTTAGGTGTAATGATGGTGTCTTTCTTTGTTTTTTCATTAAAATACACCAATCCGCCTTTTTCATCCTTCAGTTGATTTCCGTCTTTGTCTTTTTTGGCTACAAGAACCGGTTTGTTCTTATTTGCTTTCTCTGTTGAATCGGCATCTTTCTTTGCTTGTTCTGCTAATTCTCTTTGCTCTTTCTGCTTAGCTTTAACCTCTTTTTCACTGGGTTGGCTCATGTAAGTGAACACTACCAATAAGGCTCCGATAAGTGTAAGACCAATAACTGTATTCCTATCCATTCGTATTTATTATTTCTATTTTTTGAATTCTATGGCTGCTTTCACAAAAGCAACAAATAAAGGGTGTGGATTATCCACTGTACTCTTGTATTCCGGGTGATACTGTGCTCCAACGAACCAGGGATGTTCCGGAATCTCAACAACTTCAACCAATCCTGTTTCCGGATTCTTTCCGGTTGCAATCATGCCTGCTTTTTCGAAAGCTTCCAAATAATCATTGTTGAATTCGTAACGGTGACGGTGTCTTTCCGTAATGGATTCGGTATTGTAAGCCGATGCAACTTTCGTATTCGGTTTCAACTGACATTTGTAGGCCCCCAAACGCATGGTACCTCCCATATTCGAAATGCTTTTTTGTTCTGCCATCATGGAAATTACCGGGTATTTCGAATCTTCTGCAATTTCTGTCGTATGTGCATCTTCGTACCCAAGAACGTGACGTGCAAATTCAATAACTGCACATTGCATTCCCAAGCAAATTCCAAAGAACGGAACCTTGTTCTCACGAGCGAAACGCACGGCTTCGATCTTTCCACTGATTCCTCTTGAACCGAATCCCGGAGCAACCAGAATCCCGTCTAATCCTTCCAGTTCAGACTGAATATTTTGTTTTGTCAATGATTCCGAATGGATCCATTTTACATTCACACGCGCTTCATTTGCAACACCTCCATGAATAAATGCTTCGGAAATGGATTTGTACGAATCTTTCAATTCCACATACTTACCCACCAAACCTATATTTACTTCCTGGATCGGGTTCTTTAAGCGAGTCAGGAATTCTTTCCATTTTCCTAATTCAGGTGAGTTTTTCGATGGTAATCCCAGTTTTTCCAGCACCACCTTATCCAATTCTTCCGCTTGCATTAACAAAGGAACATCATAGATGGATTCTGCATCACGCGATTCAATCACCGCATTCATACTTACATTACAGAATTTCGCGATTTTCTTACGAATCGTCAGATCCAATTCATGCTCTGTTCTGCAACATAAGATATCCGGTTGAACCCCCAATTCAAGTAATTGCTTTACCGAGTGTTGGGTAGGTTTTGTTTTTAATTCACCGGCAGCGGATAAATAGGGGATCAGTGTTAAGTGAACCACTAAGCAATCGCTTTCAAATTCCCACATCATCTGGCGCACGGCTTCCACAAACGGAAGTGACTCGATATCGCCGACCGTTCCACCGATTTCTGTAATTACAATGTCAAATTTTCCGGTTTTCCCAAGAATCTGGATCCGTTCTTTGATTTCATCCGTGATATGAGGGATGATCTGAACAGTCTTTCCCAAATATTCTCCTTTGCGTTCTTTTTCAATAACACTTTGGTAAATTCTTCCGGTAGTTACATTATTTGCCTGTGAGGTAGGAACGTTCAAAAAACGTTCGTAATGTCCCAAGTCCAGATCCGTTTCAGCACCATCATCTGTAACGAAACATTCGCCATGTTCATACGGGTTCAATGTTCCCGGATCGATATTGATGTAAGGGTCTAATTTTTGGATGGTCGTAGAGTAACCGCGTGCCTGAAGCAATTTCGCCAAAGAAGCTGAGATAATTCCTTTACCCAAGGACGATGTTACCCCCCCGGTTACAAATACGTATTTTGTTGAATTGGACATATATAAAAATTGTAACTACGGGGCGCAAAATTACATCAAATAAATGAATAAACACGAATGTTTGGAATGCTTTTTCAGAAATAAAGGCGAAGGGTGGTTTTATTTATTTGGAAGTAAGGAAAACATCGGTGAACAGTACCGAAACGTGAAAAATCCCGTAGGTACGTGATTAATCGCGTACCTACGGGAAATCTAATATGGCAATCCATCATTCAGGAACGTCGAAAAATAAAATCGGGGTTTCCGGGCTTCTTTCTTTGAGAAAACGTTATTTCCCGACTCATCCAAACGCGGATAATGGGGTGTTCTGCGGACCATTTTCTTTGGAAACAGGACCAAATCGTGACTGAGTTTGTTCTGGAAGATATGCCTGATTTGTTCACTGTCCCATCCAAGGCGAGCTCCGGCTGTCTGAACTCCCACAAAGCGGTGTTTTAATTCGCCGTAAAGTATTCCGTGATTCAATTTGCCGAAAGGCCGGGATGTCAAATCCCGGTAACCATTCGGAGCGCCCGGAATCGCTGTTCTGTCCCAGGTCGTCTCACCTGTTTCCCCTGTCCAGATCATCAAGCCGACACTTGCTTTGTAAAGACTGTCCCGATAAGACACAATCAGACCTCCTGTTCGGAAACGATCTTTTGCCTGACCTCCGAACACATCGTTTTCCATTAAGATATCAATGCGCTGAATTCCCAGGTTCCAAGCCCCGGAACGCTGAGAAGTTCCCAACCGGTCAAGGTACCAATAATGTGCATACCCAATCGAATATTCGGATTTGGACTGATGCAAAGCTCCATCCCAATCCATGTTTACGGAATTTTTTCCTTTTCCGAACATCAGAACTCCTCCTGCACTCAATCGAAGTTCCCCGAAATCGGAACGATTCCCCAGGTTTGTTAAAAAATAACGGGTTGTAATACCGGCATTCAACTGCACAAAATCATTTCCCACATACGAATCGAGTTTGATTCCCAATGAATTTTGATGGGAACCAAAAGTTACCAGTAAAGTTGCCTTTATTCCTGCATTAGGTTTCCAGCGATTTTGGCAAAAAACCACTACCGGCGACAAAAGGAAGAACAGAAACAGGAGACGGTTCATGGAAGACGAATTTACAATTTTCAGACCGAAATCGTCCGTCTTCACGAAATACATCCAATTAACAGGATAAAATGCCGTTTATTTCAAACTCATGTATTTCGCAGGAGAATTCATTTAACTTTGGTTTATGTTTAAAGCAAGAAGGACGTATTGGATGGCGCAGATAGGAGGGTGGGCATTACTTTCCCTGTTGATCTTTTCTGCATCCACCTTCTCCAACCAAAGCATTGACCTGAAAACAATTGTCATTTCGACCAGCTGTTTCTTTGTATTGGGAATCATGCTGACACATTTTATGCGTTATTTTTTCATCGTCATGGGCTGGCTGAATATGCGTTTGACCAACCTGATCCCACGCGTTTTGATCACTTCCATCGTCGTTGCGGCAATTATGTCACTTTTAAACATGATGGTTTCACATCTTGTTTCGAAGACCCCGTTCAAATTCTCGATTGTCGAATTCTCCCTGGACGTTTCAGCAACTTTGATTTTCTTTGTATTGTGGAACAGTGTGTATTTTACATTCCATTTTTTTCAGCGCTCCAGGGAGCAGGAAGTAAGCAACCTTCAATTAACCGCCAGTCACAACGAAATTGAATTGAAAAATCTGCGTTCGCAGCTCAACCCGCACTTTTTGTTCAATTCACTGAATTCTATTCGGGCATTGATTGATATTGAACCTTACCGCGCTCAGGAGAACATTACGAAACTTTCCAATCTATTGAGAAAGTCATTGATTATCGGAAGCGAACAATTGGTTCCTTTGGAAGAAGAGTTGTCTATTGTTCAAGATTACCTGGACCTCGAAAAAGTGCGTTTTGAGGAACGTTTGGAGATCAGACAGGAGCTGGACCCACAAGTCATGCATTTCCTGATTCCACCGTTTATTCTTCAAACATTGGTAGAAAACTCGCTAAAACACGGTATTTCGCAATTGATTGAAGGAGGAACTGTTTGGATCCGCGTAAAAAAGCGGGGCGAATCGATTGTCCTGGAAGTTGAGAACAATGGAAATTTGCGTTCGACACGCAGAGACTCAATAGGGATCGGGATTTCGAACACCCTTCGAAGACTTGAACTTCAATACAAAGGAAAGGCCCATTTTCAATTGAAACAGAACACCCAAAATACGGTTATTGCAATCATAGAAATTAAAGAATCATGAGAACTATTATCATTGACGACGAGAGACTTGCACGTGAAGAGTTAAAAAAACTCTTGAAGGACTATCACGAAATCGAAATCATTGACGAGGCTAAAAATCCGGAAGAAGGAATTGAAAAAATCAAGGCTCTGAAACCGGACTTAATCTTCCTGGATATTCAAATGCCCGGAATGACCGGTTTTGATATGTTGAAGAAGCTGGACGAAATTCCACAAGTTGTATTTGTTACAGCATTTGATGATTTCGCACTAAAGGCTTTCGAAGTCAATGCATTGGATTACGTTTTAAAACCGGTAGATCCCGCGCGTTTAGATGAAACAGTCAAAAAATTGTTGAATAATTCGGAAGCTGATTTCCAATCAACAGCCAAAGCCCCGAAAATTGATCGTTCATCCCGTCCTTTGACTATCTCGGATTCCATTTTTATCAAGGACGGTGAAAAATGCTTTTATGTCTCGCTTGAAAAAGTGCGCATGTTTGAAAGCGACGGAAATTATGTCAAGGTTTACTTTGAAAAAAGCAGGCCTTTGATTCTCAGATCATTAAACAGCCTGGAAGAACGTCTCGAACCACAGCATTTTTTCCGTGCCAATCGAAAATACATCATCAATCTGAACTGGATCCAAAAAGTAGAGAACTGGTTTAACGGAGGGTTACAAGTAGAATTAAAACCGTTAATCATTAAAACTGCTACCGGGGAAGAGATTCGTGAAGGTGAGAAGATAGAGATTTCCAGACGCCAAGCAATCAAGTTTAAGGAATTGTTTTCTATCTAATTGAAAAGATTTAGATAAAATTATAACAGAGAAAGCTTGTTGGGTCATCAAAGCAATGCTTTCTCTCCTTTTCAATTATACCATTTTCAATTTTCAATTAATGTGATTCCATTTTCGTGCAAACTGATTAATCGCTGTTTATAGAGGTTTCCAACTACTTGTTTGAAAACTTTCTTCGACCAGCCGGTACGGTACTGAATTTCCTCCGGATCTGATTTATCTGTTAAATCCAGGAATCCTTCATTGTCGTGAAGCATGGCAAGCAATTTCCGGGAATGCATGTCTATTTTGTCGTAACCCGGTTTTTCAAGAACGATGTCTAACTTACCGTCTTGTCTGACCTTCTTCACATATCCCTTCAGGTTTTCACCCATGCGTACCCTGCGATGCAATTCGTTTTTGAAAATCAATCCCTGAAATTTATTGTTTACCAACACTTTCAATCCCAGATCCGTGAATTCCCAAACCATCAGGTCTACTTGGTCGTTTTCCTGAACTTCGTTCGAAACCGGTTCAATGTACATTCCGATTCGGGACGTACCCACCAAACGCTGAGTCGCTTCATCAATATACATGTAGATGAAATAATGCTTTCCTTCTTCCAAAGGTTTCGGCTGCTCCCGGAAGGGGATAAGCAAGTGTTTCTCAACACCCCATTCTGCAAAAGCACCGTATTGGTTCACTTCCACGATTTTCAGAAAAGCAAATTGATTGACAAGGACTTTCGGAGTGAGTGTTGTAGCAATGATTCTTCCTTCGGAATCCTTGTACAAAAACACTTTTACCATATCATCTACCTGAAAAGACGGATCCACATATTTGGTAGGTAACAACACATCGTTCCCTTCTTCATCTTCCAGATACGCTCCCGGACTCGTAAAACGGTCGAGGCGCAATTCGTTATAAACTCCTAATTCCACGAAACAAAGTTAATTTAAAATTGACAATTGAAAATGTAAAAGGAAATTAAGCCGGAATTCGAAGGAATACTGCGAAATAGTGTAGTTAAAGCTATCCGAACTTAAAAACAGGTATCATGTTTTCGTTATATTACGAATACACATCTTTAATTATCGAAATCACAAACCCTTATCCCGGATTTCTTAGAAGTACAAATTCCCGGACTGTTTCGCGGCAATAATCATACAAGGCAGCTTCAAATCGTTGGTGATCAAAGACTGAGCAAAGTTATCGAATTGAGGAAGTAAGCTCTCTGAGTGATAAGCCAATGCGATCAAATCAATGTTCTTTTCTTTTACATATCCCATTACTTTCTTCGAGTAACTTCCACTTGAAGGAAGGAGGTTTACTTCACATTTCGCACCTTTTTCATCGTATTTATTGCGAATTAACAAAACCCGGTTCTTGGTCTGCTGTGACAAGCCTTCGTCTGTATGTTTTTCCCCGATTACGTGAACCGTTGCATCAAAAATACGCGCCAAATCTCCAGCAGGGCTTACGATCTGAAGGCTTTCCTTCGTTAAATCAATCGGAACGACAATGTTTTTAATCTCTACGTGTTTGGTCTCTTTTTGTACGACAATAAACGGAACATCGCAGCTGGTAATCACCTTCATAGCGAAACTTCCGGTTAATTTTTGGAATCCTTTTGCACCATGCGTCCCCATTAGAATCAGCTGAGCATGTTCCCTGTTTGCTATTTTACTGATATCGGTAAAAATATCGCCGACCGTCACCATGACAAACATTTCAACACTTGGAGAAACAACTTTGGATTTTATAATATCCCATAATTTTGCTTCAACCGCTGCAATTTTGGATTTATTGTCAACCAAATGCAACAACATAATATCCGTCCTAACGTGCGTCCCAAGGAATAAGGCATAGTCCAAAGCAGTGTTTCCAACCTCAGTTAAATCATGCGGGACGATGTACAAATTTCGACTCATAGCGATTATTTTTCACCAAAGTAGGAAAAAAGTCGTTTCGATACCTATATTAATTTTTAACAACTACATGTTGATCAAATATTTCGCCGATCATTTCACCGATTTTAACGAAGATTGGCTAAAGAGTCGGTCGTTGCTGTCTAATTTTATCATTTCTTAAAAATATCCGCATGTTTGGAATTATTCTTTTACTCATTCTTTTAGCCCAGGCTACACTTTCATACGCACTTTTTGAATTTCAAAACCCACTTCTTATTGTTCTGGGAATCATCCAGCTCGTTCTGTTCTTCGGAAGCATGATGATCATGATGCGCGCCATCCGTAACCGGAAAACAACCGATTACAGAAGAGGGTTCAATGCTTTCGGGGTGATGATTGCATCGGGTGTTCCTGCGCTCGGATTCTTTTTGTTCGGGATTATCTACCTCATTACCGGAATTGCTTTTATCGAATACATCGGTTTCGGGGTTACCATTTGCATGTTTTTTGCTATCCTGGCCGGGATCATTTGGGGAAGATGGAACTGGAAAACGCATACCATTGAACTGCCGTTTGAAAATCTCCCGGAAGATTCCGACGGATTGCGGATCGTTCAAATCAGTGACATTCATGTTGGAAGTTTCTTCAATAAATACGGGAAAGTTGAGAAAGCAATTCGTCAAATCAATCAATTGGAAGCCGATTTTGTATTCTTTACCGGAGATTTGGTAAATAATATCGCTGAAGAGATGCTGGGTTGGGAACCAATTTTTTCGCAAATTCAGGCTAAAAAAGGAAAGTACAGCATCCTGGGAAACCACGATTACGGAGATTACGTTCCATGGGAAAGGGAAGAAACCAAGGATGCCAATTTAACCAAACTCATCGCGATACACAAAGAAATCGGTTTTACTCCCTTATTAAATGAAGCTGTGGAACTAAAACCCGGATTTTGGTTACTTGGGGTCGAAAATTGGGGAACCGCACCATTCAGACAAAGCGGAAAATTGGATGAAACGCTTGAAAATGTTCCTTCTGACTCCTTTAAATTGCTGCTTTCTCACGATCCGAGCCATTTTGACGAACAGGTCGTTCAAAAAACCGACATCGACCTGACCTTATCCGGACATACACACGGCATGCAATTCGGGATTGAGCGCTTCGGAATCAAGTGGAGTCCAGTATCTTTTCGCTACAAGAAATGGGCTGGTTTGTACCAGGTCGGAAAACAATTTCTTTACGTAAACCGAGGGTTCGGTTACCTGGGTTTTCCGGGAAGAGTAGGGATCTACCCGGAGATTACATTGATTAAGCTGCGGCGTAGTAATTAATTGCCACCCTCCTTAATACTCCTCACAACTTTCGCACTGACGCTTGTCGTTGTTCGTCTTCACATACTGCGTATGCTCTTCTCAAGGGAGGAAACTGATCGAAACTTCCCCCTTTGAAGGGGAGTTATGTACAATAAACACCCATTTCTATTTTACTCCCACAGATGCACAGATTATGGCTCGGCTACCGCACTCGCTCTATCAACACTTGTTAACATATGAATAATGTACTAAGAGGCGACTGGTAAGGGGAGTTATGTACTTAACACAGGTAACTTATGAAATAGGTTCTTTTTGAAAAATATTCTCCAAGAATCTAAGTGATAATTTCCCACAGATGCGCTGATTATTTGTGGCGCTTACCAGTCGCCACTTAGGCGAGTGCGGTAGCCGAGCAGTTAATCTGTGCATCTGTGGGAAAGATAAAGAGTGCCTGCTGGCAGGCACTGAAATGCTGAAACACCTAGGATATTTTGGCACTACCTGTTTAAAGTACATAATTCCCACTGGTAAGCGCCTCCAAACATCTGTGCATCTGTGGGAAACCCATGTTACACCAAGTATAACTGCGGGTGGTTATGTTTGAAGTAGGTTTGGGTGCGTTTAATACATAAATCCCCTTTGAAGGGGGGATCGAGGGGGATGGCATTGAAGACATTACTCAAACTCCGCTTTCAGCTTGTGGATCTGCAATTCTACTTCGCTCACGATTTCTTCTGCTGTTGTTCCTTTTGGGAATACCGGTGATCCGATATACATATAACTGTCAAACGGCACCGGAACAGGATCTCCTTTAGGCAGAATTTTACCTAATCCTTTCATATAAATGGGAATGAAAGGAATATCCGGGCATTGTTCCATTACCAATCCTACACCTCGTTTGAATTTCTGGAACTTTTCCGGCTCACCTCTTGATCCTTCGGGGAACAGCAATAAGGATTCTCCTTTCTGTAACACCTCAATCATCATTTGGATCGGATCCGGACCGGTTTCACCTTCTTTAGGGCGGGAACGCGGAATGAGAATAGCATTGACAAAAAACCGTGTCAACGCGGCTTTAAAAGGTGATTTTCCAAAGTAATCTCCCGCAGCAATCGGATGGGTTTTAGTCAATTGCCTCAAGGGCAGATGCGACATAATCGAAATGGTATCCAAATGGGAATTATGGTTCCCAACTATAATGCAAGGACCGGTGTAAACCAAATTTTCCTTATGAATTAGCTTCGTCCCCGAAAAAAGCCGGAGTACAGTCCGCATGATCACGGAATAAACGATAAATAGCGTAACTTTTTTCACTTCAGGTAATACAAATTATAGACAATATGAAAAAACACGGGAGCCGTCAAGGCTAAAGAATCGATCCTGTCCAAAATACCTCCGTGTCCCGGAATGGTATTCCCTGTATCTTTCATCCCGATATCACGCTTAACCGCGGAAACAACCACGTCACCGATGAATCCGGTAACAGCTACCGACAAACAGATTAAAATGGCTTCCATTCCTGAAAACGGTGTCAAAAATCGCAGGAAATACCCGACAACAGTAGTTGTTATGATTCCACCGATGAATCCTTCCCAGGTTTTGTTCGGGCTGATCTTTGGAATGATCTTGTAACGGCCAAACATTTTTCCCCAGGTAAATTGAAAAACATCGTTCATTTCGGTGATAAAGACCACAAACAACAGCAACCCACGACCACCTGCTTTGAATCCCTGCAATTCCGGTAAACTCAGCAGGAAAGCCAAATGGCTCACTCCAAAAACTGTCAGCATCAGCTGCATTGGGAGCACTGACATGGAGCGACCGATATTTTCCGTTACACCGCGTAAAACAAGCATAAACGGAATCCACAAATGCATGAAGATCGGAATGAACGTCAGGAACAAACCGTATTGTTTGTAATAAGCGAATAAATATTGGACCGGGATTGCCAGATAGCACCAAATGAGGATCTTCCGGTCTTCCTCCCTTACATTTTTACTGATAGAGGCAATTTCCCGAAGTGCCATAAACGAAAGCGCTCCGATCGCCACAAAAGAAATAGCAGGATCCAAAACAGTCGCCACTACAAAGATCGTTGCCATCATCCACCAGGATTTCGTGCGCATTTTTAATTCTGCAATATTCGCATTGGGTTTTACTAATCCCATAATCCAGAACAGGAGCGTGGCAAAAACCAGAATACCAAAGATCAAACCGATTACGATCAATGTTTCTTTATTCTCAACGAAGGCGATTAAATCAAATTTTAAAATCATGGAAGTGTCTTTTTAATTCGAACGGCTGTACTTATAAGCAACAACAAACTACCTGCACCGAAAATATAATTCAATGCTGTTTTTATTTCAGGGAAGAAATAGAGCAGGAGGAGTGTTAATCCGACCAACAAAGCCCGGTCGCTTTTTCCCATCGGACCGTCGTAACGACGCTCGCCATTTATTGCCTTTGCCAAAACTCCCGTAAATTCATTCACGACTCCCAGGATCACAAATCCAAACAAAACCAAAGGATGTAATCCGGGAAGCAATACCAATGGCAGAAACATTGCGATATCAGCCAGGATATCTCCCAATTCGTTCAGTAATTCTCCTTTTTTGCTCTGCATGTTGTATTCGCGTGCCATCATGCCATCCAAAGCGTTTAGAGCCATTCTTACCAGTAATGAAGCAGGCAGAACAATCAGCATAAACCCGGATGGTTTCCAATAGAACAATCCACCTACAACAAAAGAAAGGACAATTGCCGACCAGGTAATTCCGTTGGCAGTAACACCCATTTTGTATAAATTGGTTAGTACCGGACGCAGAAGCTGCTGGAATTTGGGCTTTATGTTGTAGATCGAGATCATGCGCTAATTCTTTGTTAAAGGATCATGGTCCGGAGCAATCCGGTTTACCTTCGTTCCAAAATTGCCGGTTTTGATAAAATTCAACACTTCAGTACCGACTTTTTCGATGTTTGTATACATTTCATCGTGGTTTACCGGAGCATAGAAGTAATCGGAGTATTCCTGGCCCAGGGAATCCACAGACCACTTGACCGGGCCCAGGGAACTTGCTGTTTTTTGATGCCTCAGGATTAATTTCGTCGGAACTGTTTCAATAAGCAATCCGATTTTTCCTTTAAAATTTGTTATCGGCGGATAAGGAGTGGTTGCCAGTTCGTGATTGACATCGCCAATTACCAATTGAGCAATGAATTTACTGTCTTTCATCAAGACATAAGGTGCACGCTCCTGCAAGGGGCTTCTATCGTAAACAACTGTTTCAATGTTTGTTAAATTCATTCTTTGAAACCAACGGTTAAATGTCCAGCTACCGATGATATAACAGAAAAAATGGACTTTTTTGTAGGAATTCAGGTCGTGATCTTCGGAAAAACGCTCCAATTTATCAACACCTTTATCAATGCCTTTTCGATAGATGTAAGATGGCTGATAAATATCGTATCCCTTGTGTTTGAAATATTGAGCTATTTTACGTTCATTATGTACTTTGGATCCCAATCCTGCTAGAATAACAATTGCTTCACGCTCACTTTTAGGCTGTGATCCGGATTGCAGGTAAATAATGTCTCTTCCAAAAGAAAACACGCTCATAAGTAAACAGGTTATGACCAGGCAAAAAGGTTTCATTGGACGAATATATCTATTTCAACGAAACTCCATTCTATTGAGAACGAAATTAACGCATTTTAATAAAATAAAAAGGGCGTTCCACATAAGTGGAACGCCCAAGTCGCACCTAACAGATTTATAATCAATGAGAAATAACCATTCTTCCTGATACAGGAAGGTTGTTTTCTGCGTTGATCCGATAAGTATATGTTCCGTTTGACCAATGATTTACAGGAATCTCCAAAAGATTCATTTCCCCCGGAAGATCAGCACTGTAAATGATTTTGCCGCTTAAATCTGCAATTGAAACATTCTTCGAAACACCGTTTAGACCGTCTGAAAACTGAATTTGAACGAATTCTGAAGCCGGATTAGGGAAAACACTCAACATCAGTTGATCGGAAGTTTCGATGCCTGCCGCAGAAGAGATAACAAAACAACTATCTATTATACAACTGTTTGCATCTGAAATATCCACACAATAGGTTCCCGGAACTGCTGTGATTTGGCTCAAAGTCGTATTATTTGCCCATTCGTATGCGTAAGGAGCATTTCCACCGCTAACAGTTAAACTGATTGTTCCGTTGCAGGAAGCACACGTGGCATTTGTAATGACCGCAGCAACCATTATTGAGGAAGGCTCAGAAACTGTGTAAGTATCGCTATAATGACAGTTGTTCGCATCAGAAATAAAAAGATTATAGTTTCCAGCCGTAAGACCCGAAGCTGTCAGACCGGTTTGATTGATTCCATTTCCGGTCCAGGAAATCGTATACGGAGCAGTTGCACCGGTTACAGCAACAGTGATTTCTCCTTCATTTCCGGAATGACAAAGCGCATTTGTAATGGACTCAACGATACTAAATGCCGGAACTGAAACCACCTGGAAGGAAGAATCCGCCGAACAGCCAATTGCATCCGTTACCAAAACATCCACATTTCCGGCTGAAAGGTCAGTAACGTCTTCTGTCGTTTGTCCGCCTGACCAATTGTATTGAAGCGTTCCCGACCCACCGGAAATAGTCAGATCAATTGCTCCAAGGCTGTCAGGACAATCAGGTTGAAGGATTGAAGCACTTAAACTGATCCCCGGATTCACAAGCAGATTCGTTGTGTCCAGGCCATTTACCGGAGGATTACTCGATCTTACACGTAAGCGATAAGAGGCATTTAAAGTTCCGGCAGGAATGAATCCGTAAATCGTACCGCCATTCAACTGACTGTTCAATGAGCCAATTGTTACAGGTGCAGCAAATGAGCCCGCTGCATCTGATAACTCAAGTGAATAAGTATTACCGGGATTAAATGTCCCAACAGCATTAAACGTTATCTCTACACTGTCACCTTTAATAGCTGAAACACACAGTGCATTTGTTGTTTGCACAACCGGGGCCTCAATCGTATTAATTGGCGCTGTGAGCGAGCTGCCGTAAATTTCCGTGCCATTGACGATTCTCATTTTCCCCAATGAACTGCTGGCATGCCATGCTACCAAGCGGAAAACAATGCTGTCAGAAGCCGAAACCATTAACGGTGAAGCAGGAGTAATTGTAATAGAAGTAGTAGGGGCGGTTGTGGGATTTAAAATTGTATAAGTATTTGGAGCAACAGGCACAAATGCGTAGCCGGTAGCGGGAGATTTATATTGAAGGATGCATGAATCGGGACCTGCACCTGTTCTTCCAAGGATCAACAAAAGACTGTCGACCTGGAACGAAGTTGTTGAATTTGCTATGACCGAGAATGCGAAATAGCGATTCGCCGCAATTGCATCTGCAGCAGAAGTATTCTGCCATTGACCGGAATTAATCCCGTCCGCAGAAGTGGAAAACTGGTTTCCTGAACCTCTTCGGGGCTGATCGAAAGTAACCCCGGATCCAGCCGGAAGGTTTGCAAAATAATTATCCGGAGTGGTTAGCCATCCCGAATAAATTGTCGGATTGAAAGGTGTTTGCGCTTTTGCGGTATTTAATCCCAGGCTAAAAGCAGCTGCTAAAATAAGTACTGATTTTTTTTTCATGTTTACGTTATAAATGTTTAAAAGAGCCCTTCTGCCGAAACAGAAGGACTCTTCCTGTAAGAATTGAAATTCTTATTTTTCTGATTTAACCACACGAAGTGTTTGGTTTTCAGAAGCAGAAGCAATTCGGATAAGGTATGTTCCAGGAGCAAGTGCTGACAAGTCAGCCTGCATTCTGTGAATTCCTTTTTTCAACAATCCGTTTTGGATAGTTAGTTGCTCTTTTCCTGAAAGATCAAACAATACGATGGAAACTTCTTCCTCAGAAGTTGTGTTGAAATTGATCATTACTGAACCTGTAGTTGGGTTCGGATACAAATCAGCTGCAGGAGTGGTGGAACTTGTTTTTAGTGCACGACCTTCAGCACAATTTACGTTTACATTGATCTGCCCAGGAGTTGCGTTACAGTTGTTGAACGTACAGAACGTTCCGATAACGTTAATCACAGAATTAACAGATCCGATTTCAACGGTAGCGCAATTATCGCCTGTACCTGTTATAAATGCATCACCGGAAGCAACACTGTAGCTGTAAGAAGAAGCTCCGAAAACATGCGTTCCCAAACCTGTAACATCATCCTGAGAAAGTGTATCCCATTCAGTAATCAACGTAGGGAAACCTTCGAATCCAGGTAAAGCCGGATTTACAGTAATACCAGAGTAAACACATGCTTTACGCACCAATGTTTTGTTTTCAGTAGACCATCCGAAAGTAGCGCTTGTGGAATCGCTGTCTCTCCAGTTTGATCCCGGATCGTTTCCTACAGAACCAAAGATGTCTGCTACAGAAGAAGTATTTCCGTTGTACAATACCAACGCATCGTCACCGTTAAACTGCAGGTTTGCAGAGAAAATGTTCGGTGTACCACCCCAAGCCGTTGCAGACGGGTGCGCAATTACAATTGTTCCTCCTGCAGTAATAGTTCCTGAAAGTGCAATAGTGAAAGTTGGTGCTCCGGCAAATGATGCTCCATTGTGGAACGCCTGTAATTCATACCCTGCTAAATTGATGTCAGCACATGTTCCGTTGTAAATCTCTACGTATTTGTTGAATCCGCTTCCTTCTAAGTATTGAGAGAAAAATAAATCGGGAGCTTTTACCTTCGCGCAAGCCTCTACTTCTTTTCCTTCACATCCTTCCAGCGTGATCGGGCAATATTCTACCTGCGGGTAAACTAATACATACACATCTTCAGAAACAGCTTCACATCCGTCTTCGCTGCTCACTACTACATGGTAAGTTCCTGAACTTGCCGGTGTGTAAACATCCAGGTCAGCTCCTGCGATTGCCCCATCCTGATTATACCATTGGTAGAACGGATCGATGATTCCCGTTGTTGAAGTCAATTGCGGCATAGTCGCTCCGGCACACAACACAGTCGCTCCCGAAGTATTGATGGATACAGTCGGTTCTCCACAGGAAGTTGTTGATCCGCAGGTAAATGCGATGTCATCGATTCTGAACTGTGGGTTGGAAGACGAAGTACCAACCAATGTGCTTCTGAAACGAATGCGTAAGTTCGCTGCATAAGTTGCTGCAGGCAATTCCGCTCCAACCCGATACCACTTGGATGTTCCTGTTCCCGTTGGTAAAGCCGGGAATGTAATTCCTGTCCAGTTTGCCCCGTTGTCAACACTGTATTCCAGTACCAGGAAATCGATCCCGGTAGAAGCGTTCGTGTTTTTGTATAATCCGAAGAAAATCGAATCTTTTGCCTGGCAACCTGCTGCATTCACTCCCTGCATTTCAAAAATCTCCTGCGCTTGTATCAGGGAATTATAACTTCCGGATGCTCCTGTGTAACCGGTAGAAGGAGTGGTTGTTCTCATATCTGCAGTACCTGTGTATGTAAGTGCTGTCAAATCGAAATTTCCCGCCGCTTCTCTTGCGCTGATTGTCTGAGTACCGCTTCCTGCAGTCCCCATAGTTTCCAATAATTGTCCGTTAGCGACAAATCCTGTGAGTGCCAGTACACTCATTGTAAATAGTGATCTTACTACTGTGTTTCTCTTCTTCATAATTGAAATTTATTAAAGTGAATAGATGGTTTCGAAACCGAAGTAAAGTTACAACCAACTGATTTTAAAGGTTTAAAGCCAACAATAACAGTGCTTTAAGTTTTCTCAAAGCTTCCAATCAATATTAATTTTCAATGATTTAACAAAAACGAAAAAATCGATTTAGACTTATGAAAATTGAAGTAGTAGGGGGGTATTCCGTTTAAAATGTGTTGAACTTAAAAATTCTGGACTGATTTTTGATTTAAATAAGGTGATAAAAAAGAAATCAGTGCCTGTTTACCGGTTGTTATTTTTTTCGTTAAAACAGATATTAAAACACAGATTCTCAACCTTTTTTCAGAAAGCAAATACTTGCATAACATGCATTTCACAATTTGCTTAACCAACTTAAATTCGGGGTGCTTTTTTTAATAGAAGAAGCGGTTCCGTCAAGAATCAGCCAATACTTAAAAGTCACCTAAATTATCGGATAAAGCCAACAATGAAGTAAAAGAGGTGAGAAACCGCTCGAGTTCGTAACGGGTTTGGGGGTTGATATTGTCCTGCTGAATTTTCCCTTTAATTCCGGAAATCAACAAGGCAGTTTCATCCGTAAATTGGGCCATTAAGGTCTTCATCAATAACTGCAACTCTTCGTGCCCTTTTTCTCCCTGAGCAGAAGCTGTAATTAAACCACAAGGTTTATTGGAGAAAATGGTTGTGGAAACGCACCATTCAATCGCATTCTTTAAACCGGACGGAATGCTGAAGACGTATTCGGGAGTGCAGATAATGACTCCGTCTGCCTGGTCGATCAATGCCCGAAAAGCTACTATTTCCTGCGGTGTATTATTCACAGATAGTTCGGGATCAAAATGCGGAAGGGATTTTAATTCGTTAAAAACAATCCAGTTGAATTCGATCTTAGTGGAAGCTGCAAGGAATTCAACCAACTGCCTATTGGAAGAACTCTCGCTTGCGCTACCGATGATGGCGAGAATTGTTTTCATAAGCTTACTTCTTATCCCTTTTCGATTTCCACCAAACAAGCAGCATTCCAATTAATACTAATCCCATCAAGATGAGTATGGGAAGCGGAACACTTGAAATGAAAGACGGAGTAACGTTGTAAGTTTCTTCGTCTTTGGGCCAAGCCGAGGAATTTGAAAGGTTTAAAACGCTCAAAAGTTAAGAGTTAAAATGGTGATTTCGCTCAGTTACCAGCTCAGTCGCCTCCAGTTTAAATTAATTTCCGCTCTCCAAACGCTTCTGGCGCTGCATCGGGTTTTCGTTGCTTTGTTTTTGCTGGAACAACTGGAAACGTGTTGGTTTGGAAGCAGGAGGAAAGGAGTTGTTATTCACATCACAATCCGCTGTTTCCAGGAATGGGTCCAATTGGAAAGAAGCAACCGGTTTATCAAAGATCAGGACTTTGGTAACCGTGATGTCATCCATCTTCCAGATTTCAGCCGGAATACGAATTTCTTGTGTTGAACCGTCTTCAAACTTAGCCTGGACAATTAATGGAGTCACCAAACCACCTTTGTTGGTAAAGGACAATTCATAGAATTGCTTTTTGGAATCCAGTAATTTCTTTTGTTCCGGGGTTAGTTTCGACTGGAATTCTTCGTATTCCTTCTTATCCAAACGATCCACTTCATATACATTGCGCTTGGCATAGAAATCATCAATCAAGGTATCTCTTTCATTTACGGTTTGTTTGATCGATTCGCGGTTGCGGATATCGCCGATAAATTCCGGTTTTGAATCAGCTGCTTGCTTATTTGCAGCTTTCTCTATTTCCGGATTGTTCGAATTCAACTCAAAATGCTTCACATAATCCAATGAAACGTCCACGTATTCGGTGGAGTAGAACCAGCCTCTCCAGAACCAGTCCAGGTCCACTCCGGATGCATCTTCCATGGTACGGAACAAATCTGCCGGAGTAGGGTGTTTGAATTTCCAGCGCTCACAATACGTTTTGAATGCAAAATCGAACAATTCTCTTCCCATAACCGTTTCGCGCAGAATATTCAAAGCCGTAGCCGGTTTTCCGTAAGCATTATTTCCAAATTGCCAGATGGATTCTGAATTGGTCATGATCGGGGAAATGTATTTCTTGTCTCCACGCATGTAATCCGTAATCAGGTATGCCGGACCTCTTCGGGAAGGATATCCGCGTTCCCATTCCTGTTCTGTCAGGTATTGTACAAACGTATTCAAGCCTTCATCCATCCACGACCACTGACGCTCATCGGAATTAATGATCATCGGGAAGAAGTTGTGTCCGACTTCGTGAATAATCACGCCCCACATCCCATATTTGGTTTGTTCCGAATACGTTCCGTCCTCATTTGGTCTTCCTCCATTGAAACAGATCATCGGGTATTCCATACCGATTTGATTGGAGTGAACAGAAATCGCAACCGGATACGGATAGTCGATCGTGTATTTGGAATAGGTTTGGATCGTATGAGCAACCAATTTAGTGGAGTAGCGCTCCCAAAGCGGGTTTCCTTCTTTCGGGTAAAACGACATACACAGGATATTCTTTCCTTTTACGACCGTATTCTGCGCGTCCCACATGAATTTGCGGGAAGTAGCGAATGCAAAATCACGCACATTCTTCGCTTTGAACGTCCATGTTTTGGTGGTTGTGGCTTTGTTCTTTTCCGCATTTTCAGCTTCGGCCTGTGTTACGATCAAAACAGGAGTATTTGAAGACTTTGCTTTCTCCATGCGCTGTTTTTGTTCAGCTGTCATAACAGCGGATCCGTTTTGCAATTCGCCGGTCCCCGCAACAATGTGATCCGACGGAACAGTGATCGAAACTTCGTAATCCCCGAATGGAAGCGTAAATTCTCCTTTCCCCAAAAACTGTTTGTTCTGCCAGCCTTCCACATCATTGTACACGCACATTCTAGGAAAGAACTGTGCGATCGTATACAGGTAATTATTGTCCTTTTCGAAATATTCATACCCGGATCTTCCGCCGAATTTCATCCGATCATTGATATTGTACCACCATTTGATCCGGAATGAAATACTTTGTTTCGGTCCCAAAGGTTTTGCCGGATCAATGCGCATCATGGTTTTATTGATGGCATAATGCATTTTTTCTCCGTTTACAGTTGTCACCATTTCGATGTTAAATCCACCTTCAAAGGTCATCAATTTTCGTTCTACATCCCTGATTGACTGGAAATCTTCCATTTTCTCCACCGCAATCAGTTTGCTGTCGGAATCCGGTTTGAAAATATTCTGGTCGAGCTGCAGCCACAAATATTCCAGTACATCCGGTGAATTATTGGTGTATGTGATGACTTCTTCTCCACGAATCATTTGTTTGGAATCATCCAGCGTCAGGTTCATTTTGTAATCTGCTTTTTGCTGGTAATATCCATGACCGGGTGCTCCGGCTGCCGTGCGGTATTCATTCGGAGTCGGAAGCTCCACGTCCAATTGAGCAAATTTCGTTTGTGCCGAAACATTCAGCGCTGCAAGGACAAGTGAGAAAGAGAGTGTTTTCTTCATAATTACAGGGTTATGACTTCTGTAGGTTTAGCGGGCAAAAATACAGCTGTTTGTTTTTCGTTATTTCGAATAAAGGTGATTTTGTTTTGTTGATCCGGGAAGGATTCCATCAGGAGATTGAAGCAGAACGTCAATTTGGTATCTAATTTCACCGGGGCACTTTCCAAGTAAGCATACAGCATTCCATTGGGTGAGACATCGAATCCGATCAATGTCAATGAAAGCGCCAGGTCGCCATTGCTTATTTTAAAGCCTTGAGCCAGGTAAGTTTCCAAGTTTTTTTTAAAAGCCTGGTTCTTTACCTGATCCTCGATGTGTTTGTCCAGGTTGGTTCCGGATCGTTTCATATCGAATTCCACATCGTGAGCACTCATTTCCAGCGTAATCTCCAGCTTTTTGGTCGACGCATTGTATTCCACTTCACCAAAGGCAAAATAATACTCGTGAGCATTTACTGAAAACAGAACGAAAAAAAATGCAAAGACTGCAATGAGTTTCTTCATAAAGTAGAATGTTAGCACAAAAATAACAGAATGGTCATAGCACACAACCGATTTTGGACTAAAGGAAGAATAATCCGGTTGAAGGGATTGATTTTTCTGATGAGCGAAGATTTAGGTTTCTTGCTTAACTCTGTTGGTTCAAGGAAATCAAAATGTTCAAAAAGTTCAAATCTGACACATTGAACTTTTTGAACTATTGAACTTTTCCCTCGCTTTGAGCAATTTACGATTGCTCAGCTCAGTCTTCACCCGCTATTGCGGGCTCTTATTACCTTTTGCGTGATCAGCCAGGAATTGTGCCAATCCGTTATCTGTAAGCGGGTGTTTTGCCAATGCCAGGATAGCGCTTAACGGTCCTGTCATAACGTCCGAACCGATTTCCGCGCATTGAATAATATGCATCGGGTGACGGATCGAAGCAGCGAGGATTTCCGTTTCAAATCCGTAATTGTCATAAATGACACGTATTTGCTGGATCAGGTCTAAACCGTTTGTGGACACATCATCCAAACGTCCGACAAACGGAGAAACGTAACTAGCACCGGCTTTTGCAGCCAACAAAGCTTGTCCTGCGCTGAAGATCAGGGTACAATTCGTTCTGATTCCCTTGGATGAGAAATACTTGATAGCTTTGATTCCTTCCGGGATCATCGGGATTTTCACCACGATATTCTTATGTAATTCAGCCAAGGTTTCTCCTTCACGGATCATTCCTTCAAAATCCGTTGCAATCACTTCCGCACTAACCGGACCATCTACAATGTTGCAGATATCCACATAATGTTTTAAAATATTGTTCTGACCTGTAATTCCTTCTTTGGCCATTAAAGACGGATTGGTTGTTACTCCGTCCAAAATCCCTAAATCATTTGCCTCACGAATGTCGTTCAGGTTTGCTGTATCAATGAAAAATTTCATGTTTTATCTATTTGGGGAACAAAGATAAACCCATTTAGTAAGTAATTGCGAATTACAATTGCGAATCTTTGTTGTCCGGTTAAATTTCCAACCCCATCTAATAATCCTCTTTGTACCCCTACTTACCTTACAGCTTTCGCTCTAACGTTTGTCGATGTTTCGTCTTCACTTGTTTTTCGAGTATAGGTATTATTAATAAATGAATTTTGCTTTTGGCATTAGACGCTCCAATTTCTTTATTTTTTCCTTGTTAACAGGATTGTCAATTAATGTTACCTCTTTCAAATTCTTGAGCTCGATTAAATCCTCAGGTAAGGTGGTTAATTTGTTATTGTATAAGTTTAATTCTTCCAAATTACTTAGCAGTTTAATTTCTAAGGGCAATGTCTCGATGTTATTTCCGCTTAAATGAATGACACGTATTTTTTTCGCTTTTGAGATATCTATTAAGAGATGTTTAATATCTAATTCTTCTTGATTTATGAAGCCAAATTCCTCTAAGTTACTCATTCTTGAAAAGTTGATTTTTGGAGATTTCATCTGGTTACACCCAAGGTGTAATTTTGCCAATTTTGGAAATTTATGAAGCTTAGGCAAAACTGATTGGTAATCCAATTTATACATACTGGTTAAATCAAGTTCTTCTATGTTTGTAAGAGTATAGAATTCATCAGGAAAGTTTTTGATGTCAGTATGATATAAATCCAATTTCCTCAGTTTAGAGAGTTCTACAATTCTGGGATCAAAATTTGACAATTCGTTACAACAGATGTTTAAATATTTGAGGTTCCGATATAGAAACAGCGAATCTGGAATTTTATCATTTAACTTTTTACCGAGATCCATCTCTATGATGGTATCCCGATAATCTTCTCGTTGAACGTCATTTTCATTCGCTGAAGTACAACCAATGAATACAAGAAACAATAATATATAGGTTAATCGTACTAGCATTTCATTACGTTTTCCAAATAGGCAAAGGCGCCTTCTCGAATATATGCATTTTTGCGCTTTTGCTTATTTGGTGTTATAAGTATTTATTTTATTCGTACGATGTAATTTGTCAAACCTTTTATTGTGTCTTTACATATTGACATAGGTGGAATAATTGCATCTTTTATAGTATCAACTCCTTGACTTTTTGCTACAAACATTAATGCAGATGTCCAATTACAACCATCGCATCCTTTTTTTGAAGGAATCACAATTTTGCTGCCTATAAAATCCAAATGTCGCAATTTATCTGCGTTTGGTTGACAATATTTACAACAAGAGTTTGTGGTGTGATAAATTTCAATCGTGTCACCGATATTTATGGAATAAGCTGATTTGTTCTTAAATACTTTAATGTTTCGAAATTCATTATTAGGGTTTGATTGTTTATCATTCACATTGCTACATGCTGCAATTAAAAATAAAATAAAAGGTATGCTATATTTCATGTTAAATTGTGCTACAGTTGCTTATAACTTGTATATATGCGCAACTCCAAATACTTACAACCGCTTACAGCCACTTAAAATCGATTTTCAAACAGAATCTCAGAATAGTTACAAAAAGTATGGGTCACGTTATTGCTTCAATACTACACAATAATTCTGAAAGCCAGCACACTGTTTAAAAATTCCTAGGAGTTTGACGAAAAAGCCGAGGTCGGAGAAGTGTGAGTTTGAGCAAGAGTGTGAGGAGGAATTATTTTAGAAGCCAAAATATGGGCAAAAAAAGAGGGGTAAGCTACTCTTATCGCACCGCTACAACCTCTTACCTTTGCTACGTTCCCGTCCTGGAGGAATTAGAGGGAGCTGGTCGTAAAAGACTTACCCCGCCGCAAAATTAGTCATTTATTGGAGAATTGAGATAGAAAAAATGTTTTTTTCGAAATATCGGTTTAACAAAGACGTAACCGTTTCTTTTTCAGGCGATGTTGTGGATGAACAACAAAGAGGTACGAATTGGGATTACAATACTTGTAATTACCATCGCTTTTTTTGTAAACGAATTAACTAAATGGTTTACTTGCCGCCGAATAAACAAACTTCAAATAAGCTCCTTCCGGTTTATTCTCGTGAAATCCGTTCCGGCTCAATACTGTGATTGCTTTTTCATTGTCTGGTTTTGTGAAAGCAACAACTCCATTTAACACCATGTTATTCAATCCGAAATCGACCACCATTTGAAGGGAAGTTGACATGAAGCCCAAACCACGAAATGCAGCTTTCAGAACAAATCCAACCTCTCCAACACCGTTTTCAAACCCACGATAATATCCGATAAACCCCATCAATTCATTGGTCTCATTGTTTTCGATAACCCAATTAACGGAATTTCCGTCCAAGTAATTTTGATTCGTTTTTTCTACGATTTGAATTCCTTCTTCCAGGGTTGCTGCTGTTTTACCGTCGTAGGTGAGAGCTTCCAGCAAAGAAGAAACATCTTCCATACGGATTTCACGTAGAAGCAGCTCTGCGGATCTCAATTCCGGAAAAACAGCATATGGGGGGAGGTTCATTTTTTATCTAAAAATAATTCGAATGCTTCAAAATAACTAAGCACAAAATCTACTATTACTGTCATTCCACTTTTAAGAGCGTTTCATCCAAAGCTTCCAAACCGTGTTGTGCGACCAATAACTTCAACTGTCCGATGTATTGGGCTGTTTCGTGCAATGATTTGAACAGGAGTGGGGTGAGCCATTCCACATTATCCTGAAGCCCTTGGTTGAATTGCAGGAAGACGTTCATCCATTGCTTGTAATTGTCGCGCTCCAACGATTCCCAATACATTTCAGGAAGCACATCGTTCAAATCCGATTCTATTTCCAAATCCAATATCCCCGCAACTGCGATGTGTTGTGAATTGATCAGCTGGGAAACAGCAAGCTTCATATCCCAGGGAATATCCTGATCGTCTTGCGTTAAATGCACCATCCAACTCAAATTCAATTGATGGATGTACGCAAATCGCTGCTGGAAAAAATCAAGCATTCAGAGTTGTTTCAAAGAGGAAATTGTTGCCTTCGGATCTGCGCTGTTAAACACAAAACTTCCGGCAACCAGGGCCTGAGCTCCAGCTTCAACGAGTAATTTTCCGGTTTCGGTATTCACCCCGCCGTCCACTTCAATGATTGCTTTAGATCCTGATTTCGCGATTAATTCTTTGGTCTGCTTCACTTTTTCAATGGCCTGGTGAATAAATTTTTGTCCGCCGAATCCCGGGTTTACGGACATGATCAATACCAGGTCCAGATCTGCAATTACATTTTCCAGCACCGAAACCGGTGTATGCGGATTCAATGCTACTCCGGCTTTCATTCCCGCTTCATGGATTGCTCCGATCGTACGGTGCAGGTGGGTACACGCTTCGTAATGAACGGTCAGAATATCTACGCCGGCTTTTGCAAAATCAGCTACATACTGATCCGGATTCACAATCATAATGTGGCAGTCGATGGTCTTTTTCGCTACTTTTTTTAATGCCGAAATGATCGGAAAACCGAAAGAAATATTGGGAACGAATACTCCGTCCATTACGTCAACATGAAACCAATCCGCCTCACTTTGATTGATTAATTCAAAATCGCGTTCGAGGTTTCCAAAATCGCAGGATAGAATGGAAGGGGCAATGATAATCGACATGTTTTTTAATTTTTTACAAAAGTAATTTTAAAATTATGAATTAAATAACTATCAATTATTAAGTGAAAAACACTTGATAATTGAATCGTTGATAATTGTTAATTGACTTTCGGGTAAATCTTCATCATTTTCAGGTATTTCTCATCGCGGTCGTACACATCCGGGAAGAACACCAGGTTCCCTCTTTCATTTACGGTTACTGTTATGTAATCTACCTGCATTGGAATAGGTTTTCTGAGGGAAATGGTAAAGTGTTCCTTCCTTGCAATAAGTGTATCGAGTGAATCGCGTGTCATTTTCTGTTTGTCGTCGCGGGTGAGTATAAAGCGTGCCAATGAATCCGGCAGGTCGCACCGCATGCAACCGTGAGAATACGCGCGAATATCCTTATTGAAAAAGCCTTTGGCAGGTGTGTCGTGAATATATACTCCATATTTGTTGTTGAATTCGAATTTCACCAATCCCAAAGCATTGTCTTCCCCGGGTTCTTGTCTTACTCTGAACGGAAAGTTCTTTTCTTTATACCGTTTCCAGTTAATGGTGGTAGGGTCCACTTCCGTTTCACCGCGGTACACTTTGTAATGATTTTTTGCTGCATAATTTGAATTGCGTTGAATAGCAGGCAAGAATTCCTTGCTGGCAATGGATTGCGGCTGCGTCCAATAAGGTAACGAAACAATGGCCCGCAATTTTGAGCTCAGCTGCGGGGTTTGATTTTCCGGTTTACCAACAACGATACGGTGCTCCGAAAGTAAACTGTCATTGTAAAACAACCGCAATTTGTATTCCGGAATATTTACCCACAGGTATCTGTCAAGCGGAAAAGGTTCGCGCCATCTCCACCTTTCCATGGATAAAATGGCTCGGTGGCATTTGTACCGCTCTGATTCGTCCAATGCTTTACGGGTGTAAACCCCGATAACTCCATCTGCCTTCAATCCGTTGTCTGCCTGAAATCGTCCCATTGCATCCCAGAAAGACGCATCGTCTGTTTTCTTCGAATCCAGGTAATCTTTATCAATCAATGATTCTGTGGAAAGCGCAATACAACGCAACGAATCTTCCACTAACGCAGGAATTTCAAAATGAATGTCCGAAAGTTCTTTTTTGGATGCATAGCGGAACAATCCTTTAGCCAAAGCCTGGTATTCCGGCCTGGAAGGCCCCATTTTAGCCAGCCAGTTCCCCCAATTCTTTACAGTGTCCATTTGCCTGATGGATTTCCCCAATGATTTCAGATCGATAGAAACAATCGGTCTGTATGCATTGACAGCCGTATCGAGGAAACCAACCTTCAAATCCTGCTGTAATTGCGCCAAACGGGCAGTCAGTAAAAATTCCTGAATGATCGAAGAGCTTGTCAGGGAGTCCTCCTTAAATTCAAAAAAACGATTGTCCGGCAAGCCAAGTGCACACGGAAAATCCAGCAACGCCTTCCATTTGGTCCCTTTTTCCAGGAGCATCGAATCATTTGCCCAGACCGGTCTGAAATCACGGGATTCGTAGAATGCGTAAACAGAATCTCTGATCCCGTCCGGAAAATTCAGTTTTGTTAATAAATCCGACTCGATTGCCAGGGAAATGCGTTTTTTCAATGATACTTTTCGGTCAAAAACAGGATCTGTTTTATCAATTTCAGAATTACATCTTATGAGAATAAGTGTGAGGGTGGCTGTGAGAAATAGTAATAGAACTCTGCTAAATTTCATATACGGATTCAAAAATAATGAGCAATTTTAACGCAAGATACTTATTCCCCAGAACATGGAACCTCAAATTTATTCCACATACATCATTCTTGCCATCACGGTACTCGTTTCCCTGATCGGGTTTAATAATCCGCGTTTCCTCGACCGGTTCCTGTTCTGGCCTTACAAAGTAAGAGAGAAGAAACAATACTACCGGTTCGTGACCAACGTATTCCTTCACGGAGACATGCAGCACCTGCTTTTCAACAGCTTTACCTTTTTTATATTCGGACCGTACCTGGAACGGAAATTAATGGTCATTTACCACGATGTGATTATGACCCAGGTTGTTTTTTGGACACTGATTTTCGGTTCGATGATCACTTCGAGTATTTTTTCTTATTACCGTCACCGGTTCAATTATTCCTATCGTTCCCTCGGCTTGTCGGGTGTTGCCAGTGCGGTGCTCTTTGCTATGTTTACACTTGAACCGACCATGGAAATCCGGAATTTATTCCTCCCGATTCCCATTAAAGCCTGGATGTATGGGATTCTTTACCTGGGTTTTGAAATCTACTCCAGCCGCAACCCTAAAACAAATATTGCACATGATGCGCATATATCCGGTGCAGTTTTCGGGATTGTTTTCATTTTAATTACTAATATTGAGAAAGTGATTCAGGCATTTCAAAACCTACTTTAAATGAGCGATCAGGAATTATTCGTAAACAACAACGGTAAAATCATCAGTAACACAGGACCTTCCATTACTGCCGGAAACAGGGGTTACACTTACGGGGACGGACTTTTTGAAAGTATCCGGGTTATGAACGGAAAGGCTATAAACCTTTCGCATCATTTTTCACGTTTGAGTGAAGGGGCAAAAGTTTTAAAAATGCGTCTGCCGGCTTTTTACACCACTGAATTCTTCCAGCAGCAAGTGGATGAACTGATTCAATTGTGCAAGATTACGGAAGGTGCACGGATTAGACTTTCAATTGATCGTTTAGGCGGAGGAACTTATTTACCTGATACTAATGAGGTTAGTTATTTTATTGAAATCTATCCCATTGAAAACAATTTGTTCAGTTTGAACTCAAAAGGGCTGGAAGTAGATCTTTATCAGGAAATCCGGAAAACCAAAAACATTCTGTCGAACTACAAAACCAAAAACGGGATTCTGTATGTTTTAGCTGCAATTTCCGCGAAAGAAAAGGGCCTGGACGACATGCTTATCACCAATGACAACGGACAGATCCTGGAAAGTTCACACAGCAATATTTTCGTAGTCAGCAACGGCGTTCTATACACACCGAGCCTTTCGGATGGCTGCCTGGCAGGAACCATGCGCATGCAAGTGATTAACCTGGCACTGAAGAACGGACTGAAAGTTTACGAATGTCCGATCCTGCCTTCCAATCTTCTGGTAGCAGATGAAGTATTCTTAACGAACGCAGTACGCGGCATTACCTGGGTCGGGGGATACCGGACAAAACGGTATTTTAACACCACAGCGCGTAAAATTGTTGCTTTCCTGAATGAAGAATGGGACGTTTGATTCCGGCCTATTTTAATTGGAGCGGAGGAAAAGACAGTACCCTGGCGCTCTATGAAGTCCTTCAAAACAAGCAATTTGATATCCGGTATTTGCTGACCACATTCAATGAAGAAGCCGATCGCATTTCGATGCACGGAGTACGCAGTGAATTGCTTTTGGCACAAGCGGAATCGTTGGGAATTTCCGTAAAACAAGTTCAACTGCCCGCCAGCTCAGACATGCAGGCGTATGAATCAGTTATGAACAAAGCTATTCAGGAATTGAAATCGGAAGGGATCCAAGACTGTATTTTCGGTGATATTTTCCTGGAGGATCTGAGAATTTATCGGGAGCAAAAACTGCATGAAGTTTCCATTTCTGCGCATTTTCCTTTGTGGAAACAAGATACAAAAGAATTGATCAGGGAATTTATCGACCTGGGATTCAAAACCATCGTGGTTTGTGTAGATTCCTCCAAACTGGACGAATCATTTGCAGGAAGAGTTATCGATCATCAGTTCCTGGCAGATTTACCTGATAATGTAGATCCTTGCGGCGAGAACGGCGAATTCCACACCTTTGTTTTTGACGGACCGATTTTTAAAGATCCCATTCCATTTCAAGTTGGGGAGCAGGTGCTCAAAACGTATACTGCTCAGAACCAGCAAGGAGAAACTATAGAGTATGGATTCTGGTTCCAGGATCTTATTCCTCTTTAGTCTTTGAATTTCTCCGTTACAAAACCACGGTTCTTTTCCACCCGTTCAAGTTTTTAAAACAATCGATGTCCCTGCTTATCGATGAAAAACCAATTCCCGTTTTTCAGCACCAAAGCTGCTCCGTCACTAAAACCATATAAGTTCTCATACACTTCAGGAAACAATTCTTTTCCTTTTAAATCTAAAAATTGCCCATTCCCGTCACTAATTACTCCAAGGATTCCTTCACCAACCTGTATTTCATCATAAACCGCTGGAATTACCAGTTCACCTTTCGGATTGATACAACCTATTTTTTTATCGATCCAGACCCGTGCCAGGCCATCATAAAATTCATAGACATCCTTATATTTCGGTTGAACAATCATCTTCCCGGTTTTATCAATAAAACCATAATATCCATTGATACTTACAGCAGACAATCCTTCTCTAAAACTCGGAAAGCCACCATACACTAACGGAACAACTTCCTGTCCCTTTTTGTTTATGAATCCATGTTTTCCGTCCAATTCAACCAACGCCAATCCATCTCTGAAATAAAATATGAGATCATATTTTGGTTGAATGACAATATTTCCCTGCTTATCCATACAGCCTCTTTTTCCTCCGATCTCAATGGATGCCAGGCCTTCATTAAATGAAGAGATCCCTTTGGTGTTATGAGGTACCGGCTTTCTGTTATTCATTTTATCCATAAAGAACCATTGGCCGTTTTCTTTCACCGTCGTTATTTCCTCTGAAAAATCATTGGCATCATCGTATATGACCGGGATGATTTCGGTTCCTTTTTCATCAATAAAACCCCATTTATTATCCAACTTCACCTTTGCCCGACCATTTTCAAAATCGATTGCAAAATCGTATTTTAACGGGGTAATTTCCTTACCTGTAACATCAATAAATCCGTATTGTTCATCCTGTCTTACAACTGCAAACCCATTAGTAAAATCTTGTGCATAGTCGTATCGGCACGGTATGATATTTTTTCCTTTTTTATCAATGAAACCATATTTTTTATTTGCCACCACGATAGCATATCCTTCCTGAAAAGAATACACATATTGGTAGGATGCCAAAGGACGGAGGCTGTCGTATTCCTGTTCCGATTCGTGAATAAACTCTCTGTTTTTGTTGCCTGGACTGCCATAGCTGCAACTTTGGAAAATCGCCAATGACAAGAGCAGAATTACCGTTTTATATTTTGGGCTAGTATTCATAGATCACGCTATCATCATGTTTCCTGCAAAAAAACAAAAAAATAACGAACTTGTAATACAAGCTTTTGGTTCAGGGTCCAGAGCCTTATTCCGTCTTAGGTTTTGGTTTTGGTTTCGCTTTCGGTTTATCGGGATGAGGATTCCTGATTTGTTCTTTTACAATCTGCTTGGCAACTTCTTTCTTCTTCGTCCAGAACAAGGCTTTCGGCATTTCATCGCCCAATAAATAACCGTATGGCTCAAGGTTCGGAACAGCATCAAAAACGACTTTAATGATCGCGGTAATCGGAATTGCCAGGAACATCCCGGGAACGCCGGCAAGTGAACCTCCTACAATAACGCAAATGATCGAAGCCAGGGCATTGATCCGCACTTTGGAACCGACAACCCGCGGTAAGAGGATATTGTTATCAATGAGCTGAACCGCGCCGATAACAGCAATTACTCCCAAAACAGATTGTTCCAGGCTCGGATTATTGGAAAGCGAGATCAGGCAACTTAAAAAGTTCGCAACGAGGATTCCCACGTAAGGAATCAGGTTCAGCAGGGAAACCAGCAAGCCCAGAAAAAGAGCGTATTTGACACCAATCAACCACAAGCCGAGTGTCGTCAGAGTAGCAACAATGGCAATCTCCAGCAATAAACCTAAAATATACATGCGGATGATCACTTTGATGTCATTTACGATGATCTGCATGCGTTCAGAGCTTTTCGGCGGAACAAGTTTATTTAAGAACCCAAGTAATAATTCGCGGTAGAACAGGAAGAGAAACAAATACAAAGGGACCAAAATAAAATTCACCAGGGCGCCGGTAAAAGACCCAAAATTTTTCATGGACAGGAATTTCCCACCTTTCATGAAATTTTCCTTAACGATTTTTTCCTGCTGGAAATTTGTCACTCCAAACGTTTTATTGATCCAATCTCCCAGATCGTGAATCACTTTCATCATGTTTTTTTCCAGGGTAGGGAGATCGCTGAAAAAATCTTTCAATTGGAACCCGAGAAGCAACAGGATCGCTGCAAAAATGATGATGGCAATCGCAACGGTAATAATGACCGATAAAAGCTTCGGAAAGTGCCATTTGTGCTGAAAAAATGCATCGATAGGCCGGATCAGAACTCCGAAAATAAAAGCAAGGATGATGGGAAACAAAATGTCATTTCCCAGATAAATAATTGCAGCAATCACTACCAGCAGCAGAATAGTGAAGATGCGTTTCTGGTAATTCACGTGTACGTTTTCCATAAAATGACCTTTCAGACAATATTAAGAAGATTATTCGGGGAAGCGAATCTTAAAAGAGTAAAAGTGAGCCGGATAGCGTTAAAAGTACTTAAAAAGGACGTATCAATTTGTTTACTTCAGGCGCAGATGCATGGAAATCTCATCGTGGTAGCGACCGTTTTGTTTGAAGAAGCCGGGAATTCTTCCGTGTTCCGCAAACCCCATTTTCCGGTATAATGTTAAGCCTGCCAGGTTTTCAGCATACACTTGTAAAAACAGGAGTTCCAATTCGGGGTTCGCACGTCCCCAATCAATTGCAGCCTGCAAAATGGCTGTTCCCAAGCCGCATCCCTGCCAGTCTTTGTGCATACCCATACCGAAAACGGCTGTATGGCGCAGGATTTTGCGCTGATTTCCATCTACGTTGATATTTGCGACCAGTTTTCCTTCGTATTCGGCAACCAAAAACAGGGAATTGGAGCGTTCGATGTAATTGGACAGGATGTGTTCTTCTTCGTCTATTGACGGATTAAATTCTCCTTCACTCAAGGGTACGAATTCTTCTTCGTAGACGAATCCCTGTACGAACTCAATTATGCGCGGAGCATCGGAAACGGCTACGTGGCGGAGCAGGACTTCACGTTCGTCTTTCAGGCGAACTTTTCGTGGTGAGAATTTCATGGGCTTAAAATTACGAATTATGCCGGCTTCGACTGCGTTGACTTGGTTTTTGTTTGCTACCGGGACTGGGGCGACGTGCGTTTATAAACTATTTTGTGCGAAATGACTTGTAAATGGATTGGAAAGCTGCAATTTCGCGATACAGCCCCCAAACGGGATTCAAAACGTTACAATTGTGAGAAAAAAAATTGAAGTCCAACTGTCCCGATATCCTAACCTCAAGCTGTTGTAATTGGGGGAAATTATTGCTGAAATCCAGTAAAACCGTGTGTTAAATCCATAACATTTTCGTACTCTATCCATACTCTACCTATGCTCTATCCATACTCTACCTATGCTATATCTATACTTAAGGTATCCAGGAGCTATTTTGAGTCGTTTTTGAGTTGTCATTGCCCTGGTAAAAATTCACAGGTATGCGCATTCTAATTACACCGGTCAGCGAACGCATAAATTACCGCTTATTTTCGCCAGTATAGGCGTTTTTAATCAGGTATTCCCCTAAGAAATAAGCACCAAAAGCGGTGGAAATGTGCCATAACCAATGAGTTCCCCAGGGCATGAAACTGATTTCAATCTTTTCATCCAAAAAACGGAAGAGCAGGGCAAGGGAAAAGAAGGCGATGGCTGTAAATAAACGCCTGGAATTTTGGAACCTGGTTTGACGCAAAAACAAGTAGCAGGGAAGTAAGAGCATCCATCCGCGGATGAAATAGCCTGCAGAAATCTGGTTTTGTCCGTCCAGGAAGAAAGCGGATAAAAAGGTTAGTCCGAAGAAAATTACCAGAACCCAAAGCAATTGGACCTTTTTAGGCAATACTTTCAACCACATCCAGATACTGATCCCAATGACCAGGATGATGATGGGAATTGCATCCATTAACAGAAGCAGGGTAGAAGTGCGAAAAGCATGAAAAAAAGTACTTCCCAATCCGCCGATGACAAGTAAGGGGCAACAGAACCACACAATAAATGCGTAGCTGCTGTGTTTTCCGCGAAGCTGCCACAAAAAGATCAGGACCGGTATCAAAAAAGTTAGTGAAGACCAGGCATTCCAGGGTTCAACAATGAACAGGTTTAAATCGGTCGTTTCACGGTACACCGGACCGTGATCGGGAACAAAAACAAGAGATATTAACAGTCCGGGAGGCAAAATCAGAAGCCGAAGACCAACTCAGTGGATTCGCAACCGGTTTTTTGTTTCATCTGGAAAGTTCCTTCAAAAATCAAACTATCTCCCTCATCCAGCAACTTGTATGAATGCGTCTTATTTTCTCTTTTAAACATGTTATCCGTATAAACGAAATTACCTGTGCCACACCCGGGATCCGAAGTATAATGCTTGTAGGCATCATTGGTGGAAATTTCATTCCCGTCGACATACAATGTCAATTCGGTTATACCGTATGCCGTTAAATCATCTGCAGTAGCAGTTTTATACCAAAATGAGTGATTGACTGCATATTTCTCTTTCGTACACGCAAATACAGAAATCATACACGCAGACAGGATAATTAGTTTTTTCATGTTGTAGAAATTTTTTGTGCAAATTAAACAAAAAGTTCTCAAAATGAGCCTATTTTGTCCTTTGAATGAAGAATTCACCCTTCGAATTGAGTAAATCCTGTTGTCTCCTGATTGATTGCGGGTTACCCCATATCGGCTTAAAATCTTACATTCGCAGAACCAAACGAACCGCATGATGTGTTCAAACATTCAAATCTTACTACTTTTTCCGGACCCGGTATTTTTCAACGACAATGAACGGTTGATCGGTTTTGTTAAATCAACGGGCTTGTATTGATCATGAAAGACCGCTCCAGGATATTGACTCTTATTTGCTTCGGCGTGATTCTCGTTTCCATGTTCCTGCCGTTTTTTGAAGGGCCGAGAAAGGAGCTCATGCTTTCGGGCGGTTTCTCTGTTGTGGAAGTGTATGATTCGCCAGAATTCGGTTTGCGTATGTGGATTTTCAATGGTTTCGGATCTTTTTTTGCACTGACCAACCTGGCAATTGCACTGATTTTGGTAGTTTCCCGGTTCTTTTTCCCCAAATCGCTTCCCACAGCAATCCTGACCACGTTTGTTTTCGCAGTTTCACTAGTTGCACTTATTTACAGTACTTCAGAAGAGCAGAGCGGTCCGCTCCCGGATGAGATGCTTTCCGGTTTTTACCTGATGCTTGTTTCACAAGTCATCCTGATCGCCCAATCCTTCACAAAAGCGATTACCGAAGCGCCGAAAGATCAGCGGCGGGATTCGGATATTTTGGATTTTTAGTTGGAAAAGACGATCTGATTGCTTAAACCGCCTTTTTAAAGATTTGGATCGTATTATGGAAAGTATAGGTAATTGCGAATTATACGCAGTTTCCCGGTTATTCAGCCGCATGAAACAGAAACAAAACAAGTGAAAACTGTTGGATTCCGATAGCATTCCTTACGAAGTTTGAACCTTAAAAAGACCAGGTTACCCAAAATCTCAAAGTTCGATAACGTTTTTTGATTCATTTTAAGTTAATTTCACTGATCATTATGGTGTTTGAAAAAGAATTCAAGGAAGCAATCCTCCATCTGCCGATCAAGGAAAAAGACCGGCTGCTTTTGCGCTTACTGAAGCGCGATGTTCCGCTTGCAAACCAGTTGTATTTCGAATTAGTGAGTACACAAACAGTGGAAGAACGTCGCGCCGAACTGGAGGAGATGGTGAGCGAACGCGCTTTAAACAGTGCGAAACGCAGTAAATCCATTCAGCATTTGTTGCTCCAGATGCGTTCTTTGAGCGGTGATATTACGGAACAAGTGAAGATTACCAAAGATAAATTCGGTGAGATCAGCCTGAACTTACTGATGCTCAACAACATTTTGGAAGCGGTAAAGCCGCAGTCTTCTTTTTTTCAAAGGGGAAAAGTCCAGAAATTCGCTATTTATGTCGTTGCGAGAGCCTTTAAACTCCTGGTGCTGATCCGGGCAATGCACGAGGATTACCTGGTTGATTTCAGGGAAGACCTGGAGAAGCTGGGAAAATTGATGTCCCAAAACGATTTGCTGAACAGAACTGCCAATCAGCACGGGTTGGAGTTGGATTGGTTACTTTCAGGCGAAATTCCGGAGAATATCAAGGAACGGCAGGATGCATTGAAGAAACAAGGATTTTTGAAATAAATTCGTTTAGTCTATCTGTCAAATAAAGACTTTCACATTCTTTAACAACTAAAAATTCGAGGGTGCTGTAACATATCAGCAATGAATTGGTCTTACGACAAACCAATCAAATTTTTAGCTATGAAAGCAGTTATCCTATTTATCGCACTATTCATCACCACAGGCCCTGTTGTTTTGGCCGGAAACGGAGAAAACTTACTAGACCGCATCATGCACCGCAAAATTTCTTATCCTGAATCTTTACGAGAGAAAGGAATTGAGACAACGGTACGTGTGAAGGTGTATGTAGTAGCAGAAAATCAAATCGAAATCATAGAAATCGCTTCGGATTCCGAAGAAATGAAAGCAGCAGTCGAAAAACAAGTGCAGCAAATCAAGATCAGTGTGCCCCAAAACCTGGTCGGAAACACCTTCACATACACCTATAAATTTCAGGTACAGAAATAGTCAACTATTCCCGATAACTATCGGGACAAACCACTGAAAAGATGAAGGATAAAGAACGGCGAAAGCCGTTTTTTTTGTTCCTCAGTCTACTGATTTGTACACTCTTTTAACATCAACGCATAAAAGCGGTTTGTGAATCATTTCCTCCAAGTGCCATTTTCATAAACCGTTTTACCTCTTCATTCAGATCTTCTTTGTGCAGCATCCGGAAATGGTGATTAAACTGGTTGCTACCGGGGACTTGCCCTACTTTTTGGAAACAGAGGTTGTCGTAAAAAGGCTCATTGAAAGGAAACACCACATGAATAAAATTCTTTCCCAGCTGTGTGATCCAGGCTATGCGTTTTTCTCCGTTATCGACAGCAATCATTGTTTTAGTCGCTTCCAAACGAATGTTTCCAAGGTCCTCAAACCCGGATACAAAGTGTTCGAACAAACTCAGTGTATGCTCCGACTTCCCGGATAGAAAGCGGGCAATGGAAGAATTTTCGGAAGTACTCATAACACGAATGTACAATACATCGGGAAAATGAGTACATTAACTTACCCGATTCGGTGGTAAAAAAATCCGTATAACCTTAAATACGATATCATTATGTTGGAAATACCTTTTAAAAGCGCAACCGGCAGGTGGATTTTATTTTCAACAATACTGGCTACCTCTATGGTTTTCATCGACGGCAGTGCGCTCAATGTGGTTCTTCCATCCTTACAAAAAGATCTGAAAGCTACGGGTGCTGACGTTTTTTGGGTATTGAATGCCTATTTACTTGTCCTGGCAGCCATGATGTTACCGGGTGGATCACTGGGAGACCGATTCGGACGGAAGAAAATTTTCGGGATCGGGATTGTCCTTTTTAGCGTCGGATCATTGCTTTGCGGCATTTCTCCCTCGATCATTTTTTTAATTGTATCCCGATCGATTCAGGGTTTGGGAGGCGCTTTGATGGTTCCGGGAAGTTTATCACTCATTACTTCACTGATCCGGGAGCAGGAGCGGGGAAAAGCGATCGGTACATGGTCGGCGGTTACGACCATTGTGAGTATCGGCGGACCGATATTGGGAGGCGTTCTTGGTGATCACGGCCTGTGGCGTTACATCTTTTTTATCAATATCCCGATCGGGGTGGTGTCACTCATCGCACTTTGGCTAAAAGTCCCGGAAACCTCCAACGAAGAAGATCAAAGTAAAGTAGATTTTCCGGGAGCTTTTTTACTGGTAGCCGGTTTGGCTGCCATTACCTATAGTTTTTTAAAGTTTCCCATAAGCGGATTCAACGATTGGAAAGTCAACGGTATCCTGATCTTTGGAATGTTAAACCTGATCTTATTCCTGTTTGTTGAAAAGAGACGGAAGAACCCCATGATCGATCTTACATTATTCCTCAACACGAATTTTACCGGATTGAATCTGCTCACCTTTTTCCTTTACGGTGCCCTTGGCGGCGGATTTTTATTTCTGAGCCTGAACTACGTCCAGGTGCAGGGATATACCCAAACAGAATCGGGATTGACATTCCTGCCGTTTACTTTTGTTTTAGGATTGTTCTCCCGGTATATCGGCACGCTTTCCGACCGGCTCGGAACCAAACCCTTTCTGATTGCCGGTCCGTTTACAACAGGACTGGGATTCTTATGGATGTCATTTATCAAACAAACACACGGCGCATCAGATTATTGGACCTCCTTTTTTCCCGGGATGATCCTGGTAAGTATCGGGATGCTGCTGACTGTGGTACCTCTGACAACCGCTGTTATGAACTCGATTAGCCAGAACCAGGCGGGAATTTCTTCCGGAGTCAATAATGCCGTTTCCCGCATGGCGGGTATTTTCGCCAATGCTGCATTCGGAGCCCTGGCTTTATTCCTTTTCACCCATGCGGTCATTGCGGGTCTCGAACAGTCCCGATTGGATGAATCCCAAAAGAAGCACATCACTGCCGAAACAGTTAACCTGGGCAATGCCAAAGTACCGACCGATGTATACGATGCGAACCAGCGTACCCAAATCCGGCAATTGTATCACCGATCGTTTCTTGAATCGTATCAGTGCATATTAGTGATTTGTGCGTTGATGTGCTTTGTTGCTTCCTTGACTGCCTTTCTGACAGTACAGAAAAAGCGCGTCCAATCCTTGGTATAAAAGGCTTTCCAGTTTTTTAGAAGCATTTCCTTGATTTAGTTGCATTTTATATTCACTTAAATTATCTTCGCAACTAAGACATTTAGAACATAAGATAATGAGCTCAGAATTAGCTACACGAGTAAGAAAACTCAGTCAGCACTATGCCTACAATTCCCTTCAAATGCATGAAGCGGTAGCCCGCAAAGCAGGACTTTCGGGAACAGATCACAAATATTTGGGGTTCCTGATCGAAAAAGGGAAGATGACTGCCGGAGAATTATCGGCACTGACCGGATTGACTACCGGAGCTGTAACAGGTTTGATTGACCGCTTTGAGAAGAAAAAACTGGTGGAAAGGCAGTTTGATGAGGACGATCGCAGGAAGGTATACATCGTTCCCGATACGGAAATTATCCTGGGCTTACTGGCTCCACTTTATCAACATTTCCGAAGTAAAACAGAAACATTGATCGCATCCTTCTCAACGGAAGAACTGGAGACTATCCAGCGGTATTTTTCCTCGGCAATTGAGATCATGAGTGAAACCACAGAAGAATTAAGCAATAACAGATGATTATGAAGTACATACTTGATCTCCGGGAAGTAAACAAAAACGACCCTGCTTTAGTTGGTGGAAAGGGGGCAAACCTGGGAGAATTGACCCGGATGGATGAAATCCGTGTACCGGAGGGTTTTTGTGTTACAACCAAAGCTTACGAGGCGATCGTTGAAAGCAACCAAACGGTCCGGGAGTTGCTGGAACAATTACGTCCGCTAAAAGCAGGAGACCGGCAAGCCATTACCCGCATCAGCGAAAACATCCGTGAAGCCATTGAGAAAATACCGATCCCAAAAGAATTGGACACTGAAATCAGGGAAAAACTGGCATCCTTTGATCCGGATACCGCATTTGCCATTCGTTCCAGTGCCACGGCAGAAGACCTCCCGACAGCTTCATTTGCAGGTCAGCAGGATACATATCTCAATATCATCGGGAAGGATGAGATCCTGAAACATATTTCTGCCTGCTGGGCCTCTTTGTTTACAGAACGAGCGGTCAGTTACCGCATTCAAAATGGTTTTGACCATCAACAAGTCCGACTTGCCGTAATTGTTCAACAACTGGTTATCCCACAAGCGTCCGGGGTCGTTTTTACGGCAGATCCGGTAAGTTTCAACCGGAAAGTGATGCGCATTGATGCGGGATTCGGACTGGGAGAAGCACTGGTTTCCGGGATAGTCAATGCCGACAATTACGTTATCCGGGAAGGAAAAATTACCGACAACCAGGTCCCTGCGAAGAAAACCCTGATCCGTCCCACACAGAGCGGTGGTACGAAAGAAGAAGTTGTTCAGGCAGAAAAGCAGAATCTCCAGGTGTTGACTGACGAACACATTCTGTTATTGGAGCGCATTGGCAGAACGGTAGAAGCACATTTCGGTTCGCCGCAGGATATTGAATGGTGTTTGGCCGGCGATCAATTTTACCTTGTTCAGAGCCGGCCGATCACAACCTTATTCCCGGTGCCCGAAGCAAATGACACCAAAAGACATGTTTATGCATCTGTGGGGCACCAGCAAATGATGACCGATGCCTTAAAACCATTGGGAATAGCGATCTGGCAATTAAGTACCTTCCACCCGATGTATACTGCAGGCGGAAGGTTATTTGTCGACATATCCAACCAACTGGCAACCGAAAGTGGCAGGGAAACGCTTCTGAACACCCTGGGAAAATCCGATCCGCTGAGCAGGGATGCATTGATTCACATCATGGAACGTAAATTCATTCCCGAACAACCGGAAGATCAGAATACGCCCAATCCTGCACATGCCAAAAACCTTGCTTTCCGTGATGCTCCGGCCCCGGATCCATCCCTGGTACCGCAATTGATCGAGCAGAACCTGGAAACAATCAGGCAATTGAACCGGGATATTTCAGGCAAATCCGGAACGGCACTCCTGGAGTTTATCCTGGAAGATCTTCAGTCATTGAAACAACTGTTGTTCGATCCGCAAAGTTTTGCCGCATTGATGACAGGAATCCACGCGACTGCCTGGATCAATGAAAAACTATTCGAGTGGCTGGGCGAAAAGAATGCTGCAGACACCCTTTCCCAGTCGCTTGATTACAATGTGACTTCCGAAATGGGGCTGGCACTGATGGATGTAGCCGATGTGGTCCGTTCGTATCCTGAAATTGTCCGCTACCTGGAGGAAACAAAAAACGAAGCTTTCTTGGACGAGTTGCCCCGAATGACCGGCGGAAAAGAAGTGCAGGAGGCAATCACGCATTACCTGGACAAATACGGGATGCGCTGTCCGGGTGAGATCGACATTACGAAAACGCGCTGGAGTGAGAAACCCTCAATCCTGATCCCGCTTATTCTCAATAACGTGCGGAACTTTGAGCCGGGAGCTGCCAAACGAAAATTCGAACAAGGGAAAACAGAGGCCCTGGAAAAAGAAGCAGAATTATTGGCGCGGTTGAGGCAACTTCCCGACGGGGAACAAAAAGCCACAGAAACCAAAGAACAGATCGACCGGATCCGCAACTTCAGCGGATACCGGGAATTTCCCAAATACATCATGATCAGCCATTACTTTGCTTACAAACAGGCTTTGATGAAGGAAGCGGAAAAACTGGTTCTTGCAGGTAAGATCTATCACAAAGAAGACATTTTCTACCTTACTTTCGTGGAATTGCAGGAAGTGCTGCATACACAACAAGCCGACCAGGAGTTGATCGAACAGCAAAAAGAAGCTTTCAAACTTCACGAAAAGCTTGTACCACCTCGCCTGATGACCTCAGAAGGAGAAGTTATCAGCGGAAAATACAACCGCGACGATCTTCCGGAACATGCACTTGCCGGTTTAGCGGTTTCTTCCGGAATTGTTGAAGGAAGGGCACGTGTTATTTTGAAGCTGGAAGATGCTGTTTGGAAGCAGACGATATTTTGGTCACTGCCTTTACTGATCCGAGCTGGACACCGCTGTTTGTTTCCATCAAGGGATTGGTGACGGAAGTCGGCGGATTGATGACACACGGAGCAGTTATTGCCCGGGAATATGGAATTCCAGCGGTAGTAGGAGTGGAAGAAGCCACGCAATTGATCCGGGACGGAGATCAAATCCGGGTGAATGGAAGAGAAGGATGGGTTGAGGTCATTGAGGGGAGAGCGTGCGTGTGAAATGAATAGGAGTGAGGGAACAGAACCATTTCCCCATTTTTTTGAATTCCTCCCTTCAGAATTGCTGCATTTTTATGCATCTAACGATCATTTGAATTATCTTTAAGCCCCATGAACTCGACCTATATTTATATTGCAATCGGAGTTGGGATCAGTATCCTGATCGGCTATTCCCGGTATAGTTTGAAGGTGAACCGGCAAAAAAGGGAGCCTATCCGTCCTTTCCCGCACCAATGGAGAGCACTTTTGGTCCAATATGTGGCCTTTTACAATCGCTTAAACCCACCTCAAAGAAATCGATTTGAAGAACGGGTCCACACCTTTCTTTTGAATGTACAAATCGTTGGGGTAGACACTGAAGTGACGCATTTGGACCGGATCTTAATTGCTTCCGGAGCAGTCATTCCCATCTTTGGTTTTGATGCCTGGCATTATTCGAATCTGCAGACGGTAGAAGTTCACCCCGACAAATTCCTGATACCCAATACCACACAATACGCCAATGGGTTGGTTGGCTGGGGAAAAATGGAGGGCAAAGTCAAACTGTCGCGAAAGGCCCTGGTTGAAGGTTTTTATAATAACAACGATCAAAAAAATGTAGCCATCCACGAATTCGTTCATGTCCTGGATATGCAGGATGGAAAAATAGACGGGAAAATGGCAAAAATCATACGGGAAATCGATCTTAATCCCTGGCTGCAAATCATCCATACCAAAATGAAAACCATTCAAACCGGGAATTCGAGTATCCGTGATTACGCGTCTACCAGCAATGCCGAATTTTTGGCTGTGGTAAGCGAATTCTTTTTTGAAAACCCGGATAAACTCGAGCGTGAACACCCGGAGCTTTACCGGATGCTGGATGGATTTTACAACCCGAAAAATCAGCCGACAAACCGAATTAAAAACCAGTCAAAGAGTCCGTCACAAGGGAAAAGTCCGCAAGAGGTAAAATCGGCCTTGGTGAACTAATCATGTGAAAATAAGCTAGAAACTCAATTGAGCGATGTGGCAGGCACCTGCTTGAGTCGTAATAGTTCCATGCCAAAAGACATAACCGGTTTGGTCTACAATTTTAAAACTGTGTTTCGCAGTTTCTTTTTTGTACATTTTATCGGTATATAAGAACAGTCCTTCGTTACATGCCGTGAATGATATTGCCAGAAGAGATCAGATGATTATTTTTTTTCATAGACTGATTTGGACAAAATAAGGAAAAAAATATTCCTTGCAACAAAAAAAGAAGCCATCTCATGCAGCTTCTTTAAACAGTATATAAAAATGCATTGTCCTAAAGTTTAGGTAATTTTTTTTTAAAGCACGCAGATTATATGGACTCCGACATGGTCGGAGCGCAGATTTTGATTATATATTATCTGCGTAATCCGCGACATCTGCGTGAAAAATTGTTTATCACCTATATTCTGGGACACTACTTATAAAAAATAATGAGCCAATCGTTACTCCACATTCCATTCCGAAACGTGATTGTTCGCCAGGTTCTTCAATTCCATGAACGTCTTTTTTAATTGCAGCACATCGTATTCATCTGTTTGGACAGTACCCTGGAAATTAGAGGGCGTGCGCACAATGGTCAGGTGATCTGCGTCGTCTGATAGTGTATAGGTGATTGTCCATTGCAAATCCTGGTTGAATTCCGGAATCTGGTATACAAACGTTCCTGAACACGGTTGATCCTTGGGTTTACACTTGTCAAACGTAAACGCTCTGCGAATTCCCGACAAATCTTCATTACCGGTGTCTTCATAAGTAGATTTGGTCATTACCCAGGTTTCTCCACCCAAACTCTTCAAGGCTTTCTTTTCTTTGCTGCAACTTGTTATCAAACCAACTGCAAGGAATAAATACAAAATATGTTTCATGTTCTAAATCTTTAGAGCAAAGTAAGGGTAGTGGCAGGGCTATTTCAATAAGGCAAACGACGTATTTTAACACAGTTTAGGCAAAAGCTTTGTCTTCACCAGCTATAGCCGGCTCTTACCATTGCCGTAAAAAGGTGGGGGAAACCGAATTAAAAGACACTGATATTCAACAATATAAGAAGTAACTGTTTTTTCAGTTAAGAAATATTTTTTGTTAAAATACACCTACAACTTGTTTCGTACGAAAAATTTCCTACCTTTGAAACATGAAAGCAAAAAACACTGAAAATAATCCGCAATCGGAACCAACCAAATCAGAACTGGAAATTCTGCAGGTGCTTTGGGAAAACGGTCCTTCAACGGTTCGCTTTGTGAATGATTACCTGAACGAGCAGAAACGTGCCGTACAATATACTTCTACACTGAAGCTCATGCAGATCATGGCAGAGAAAGAAATGCTGGTACGCGACACTTCGAGCATGAAACATCTTTACAGTCCGGCAATCGAAGAAAACCAAACCAAAACCGTTCTGCTGGACAAGTTTATCGATACGATGTTCAACGGTTCAAGTACCAACCTGATGATGCAGTTGCTGGGCAACAAAAAGACCTCGCCCGAAGAATTGGACGCAATTCGTGCTATGCTGGACCAGTTGGACAAAAAATAATAACTTCTAAAACCCAATACTATGAACATTTTAGTGAACGACTCGATTATCAAAGCAATCAGCTGGACATTGATCCATTCGCTTTGGCTGGGACTAGCAGCGGCGGTTCTGGCAGCACTTACCCTTTTGGTGACCAAAAAATCTGCTTCGGCAACGCGTTATAACCTGCTTGCAGGATTGAGTATCGTGTTTTTGATCGCAACCGGTTTTGTTTTCTATAACGAACTCGAAACGCAGCCAACCGTTTTATCCCTTGATAAATTGGTAAAGAGCACCCTTCAGCCGGAACAGCTTGTTTCAGCCTCTCCCGCGGTCATCCAGGAAGAAGCGGGCGGACCACTTTCCATCATCACGGGATTCATCAGTAATTATGGTTCATGGATCGTATTGACCTGGTTTGTTGTCTTCCTATTCAAATGCATCCGGATAACAGGAGATCTCCGGCAGGTTTATCGTGCCCGAAATTACCAAACGATTACTCCACCCGAACTATGGCAAAACCGCTTGTCGGAACTCCAGATTTCGCTCTGCATCAAACGCAGCGTTCAATTGCTTGAATCCCGATTCGTAACTATTCCTTCGGTAACAGGATTCTTCAAGCCCGTTATTTTAGTGCCGGTCGGATTGCTGAACAACCTTCCCCAGGACCAGGTAGAAGCTATTTTACTGCACGAATTGGCGCACATTCGCCGCAGTGATTATGCGGTTAATTTAATGCAGACTTTCCTGGAGATCCTGTTTTTCTTTAATCCCGGGATTTTGTGGATTTCCTCCTTATTGAGAGACGAACGGGAACATTGCTGCGACGATCTGGCAATCGGTGTGACCAACAATAAAAAAGAATTTGTCAATGCCCTGATTTCCTTCCAGGAATACAACATGCATTCCCAGCGTTTCGCCCTGCAGTTCGGTGACCAGAAAATGAAACTGGCAGACCGTGCGAAGCGAATTCTTTTCAACACGAACAAGATGCTTAGCATCCGTGAAAAGTACTTTCTGTCTGTTTGTGCGGGATTGAGTGTCATTCTTTTCCTGGTAGTTTTGAACGTGAATTCTTCTACCGCGCAAGAACTTAAACAAGCAGCGCCGGATCTTCCACAGAAGGAAAAATACCCTCCGAAAGAAATTCCGGAAGGAACTTCCATCCGCTATGTGGAAAACGACGCGAAAGGGAAGGAGTTTCATGTGTACATTTTCAAGAGCGGGGGAGTGTTGTACCAGGTTCCGGAAAGTTTGGAGAATTTCAAGGTGGACGGAAAACTGATCACTGGTAAAGACCGGGAGAATTACCTTCCGCAAATCAACGCATTGATTGACGGGTATAAAACGGCCATTGCGACCGACATTTCAGAAGAAGAACGGATCATGAATGAAGCATCCCGGATCATAGATACGCACTCTGCAATCATTGACAAGCATGCGGCAGTGATTGATCAGCATGTGGCGATTATCGACAAACAGGTCCGGATCATTGAAGCGGAAACCCGTAAGAAAGAAGCCGAAATTGACTGGAAAAAACACGATGAAGCGCAGCGCCGTATCGAAGAAGAGCAAGCTAAGATCCAAATTGAATCCGAAAAGATTGACCGGGAATCCCGCAAAATTGACGAGCAATCCCGAAAGATCGATGAACAGTCGCGCAAGATCGAAACCAAGTTGAAACTACAGGAGAAAGAAGCACAACGCCAGGAGTCGGTTTACAAAGAGATCACCCAAACAGTAATAGATGATCTGAAAAAAGCAGGATACAATGAGCAGATCCGTTCTTTCGAACTGAACGAGAAAGTCTTAATCATTAACGGAAAAACCCAATCCGAATCACTTTTCAAAGAAGTAAAAAAGCACCTCAAACCCGGCATGCGCATCTTGTACCATATTGATACGCATTAATGCATGTCTAAACAAAGCCTAAGTAGACATCAGTACAGTTAAAGATGGGAACCCTGACATTTATCGTCAGGGTTTTTCACTTATAAAACAGCCTAATTGCTCAATCATTGTTGTCGGGCTAAATTTTCAACACTCTCAGTAATCTCTTTATCTCCTACTTTTTTCCAAGGCAAAAAAAGTAGGCAAAAATGCCTTTGCACAATTACTACCTTCAGACAACCGACCTATCCGGATCAATCCTCAAAAAGGAGGGATCAGGATCCAAAATGCAATCCTGTAGCCGTTTTGCAAACGCTACAGGATTAGCACTTTTCGGGATTGATAGCCGAATAGGTCGGTTGTCGTTTCTTCAAAAAGATTTGAAGGACGGGTAATAATTTGAAAAATCTGTAATATTCCTACAGGTCGTATAATTGTGCTTTTGGCAACTAGTATCAATCCTCCAAAAAGATTAAATCTTTATTTCAAAAGAAAAGTTTTATTCGTTCCCTTCACAAATCTTCTTCAAGCTATCCAGTGCCTTTAGCCAGGTTTCGTTGAACCAGGAAACATACTCATCCTGGGTATCCACCTCAACGGTTAAACGCGTTCCATTGGCAATCGCTTCAAAGCGGTAATTTTCATGTGCTCCTTTCCAGCCATCCACTTTTTCACCTTCCGTGACTTCCACGCCTTTTTCCAACATGCCAAGATGTTCGATGGACACGTATTTCCCCGGATCATTTTCGAGAATACGAGCAACCATTCCTTCTTTGCTGCCATCTTCCGAAATCCCGGTGAACCGGATTTTGTCGCCTTTGTTCCAGCCACCTTCCCAGGAAGAAGTCGGATTGAAAGCCGCGCACCATTGTTCGTAGGTGCGCTTATCACTGAGACCGAGCATCACGTCGTACACGCGATCTGGCGCAGCGGAGATTTCTTGGGTATAACTGAGTTTTTTCATGAGAACGTGTTTTTGCGAATAATCTAAGATAAGGAAGTTTTGGGTGGGGAACAAGGGAACGCGGTGTGAAAGTGTATGCACACTATTTCATTCTAGACTTAATGATTTCCAAACGTTTCAGAAGCCTTTCATGTTCCGGGTCAATTTTCAGGCCTTTTTCAATGGTTTGTACCGCCTCTTCGTATTGATGCTGCCGGAATAAATACGTTGCACATTCCGCATAAAGCCATCCCAGGTAGTCTTCATCTATCAATTCTTTGTCCGTAATGCGATCGATCAGGCTCTCAGACAAGTCAAAATATTTCTTGCCATTTACTCCGTCATTCTCTTTATAGTAATTCATAGAGAAGTCGATATTCGCATACAATTTCAGTAAAATAAAGCGGTTGTTCGAATCCAAATAAGGATATTTTACACAATATTTGTTGATTTCCGAATAGAACTTTTCAGCTGTTTCCAGTTCTTCATCCAGTTCTTCTTCGTCGGGTCCCTCGTCTTCTTCCGAATATTCCTCATCATACAAGTATTTAACACTCAGATGATAAGTAATCTGATCTAAAAGAGCCGATTTAACAAAGGAATTGTTTGGGGAAGAGCGATAGGCCATTTCAGAATATTCCAAAGCCTTTTCATTTTTGCGTGCTTTTGAAAAATAATCAGCCATTCCCAAATAATAGATTCCGGTTAAATCATTCAACAGGTTCGTATCCTTCACCATTCGGTTTACCAAGACTAAACTGGAATCTGCCATCGGACGATTTCCATCTGCGATTAGCCGCTGATTGATGAAGTTCGCATAGCTGTAAATGACGTATTCATTTTTGTACTTATTCCTGTTTCCGAACTCAAACAAATAGGGTAGTGAGGCCAATGACTTAAAATCTTTTTTTTCAACCAAATCAAGTAATAACTCCGATTTAAGAATCTGAGTCCGATATACATCATAAAACCGTTCAGCTTTACTGATATCACTCAGTGCCTTTTCCGTTTGATCGTTATTGACTGCGGTAATTGCATGGTTGAATAATTGGATGCCGATGAGTTGATCGATCGTCAATTTTGACCGTACATTGAAAAACAGGTCATAAACTGCAACGCTTCCCAGGGTATTGACTTGTTTGGGTGTCACGAGTTGCAACTCCAACAAATTTTCAATGGCCCGGTTAATATCTTTCCGCGGAGGAATCACAAACGCATTCTTCACCGTGGTCATTTCCACCGTGATGTTACTCGTATTCGGATAGGCCATGATTAATACATGCCCGGGTTGTTCCTGCACATAATACGGAATTCCCAACTCTTCCAAAACCAACGCAAAAAGGGCTGTTGAAGACACGCAATTGTACTCTCCGGTAACAAAGATTTCGTCAAAATCGACCAATGCCCTGTACCGGGTCAAAAACCGTTCATGCACTTGCTTATGTAAAGCACGAATTGTCTTTTCCTCGGATTGCTTCAGTATTTTTGACGCTTTTAATTCACTGATAAATGCATCAAACTCTTTCTTTGCGGCTGCTGTTTTTTGTCCGGAACAGGCGGAATCCGAGATCATGAATAATTCAAAATGAGAAGCGTTGACATCATTCAACACCTGTTTCTGATAGTCATTGACATATTTTTCAAAGAAATAATCCGATTGTGCAAAGTTCAACGAGTAAAACGCCAAAAAGAGCAGAAAAAGATGGTTTTTCATCCGGAAAATGTTTTGACAAAAGTAGTCTTTTGAGATGAAATTTAAAATAAGCAGATCGGGGACTTAAATTCATGGCTGTAAACCAGTATTCTTTATCTTGCAGCTTGTAATTTTAAGCGATCATGCAACTCTACTGCAAAAAATGCAATCAACAACTGACTGTGATGGATTTACAGCAGGTTTCTTCGCGTCAGATAAATATGAAGAAACAGGCAAGTCTAATCGATCCGGGACTTTACGTAAATGCCAGCGAAGCAGAAATTTACTTCGAAAAGCAAATCGATTTCCTTGTGAACAAACAAAGTGTCGTTCTTCAGGATCACAACGATCCAGAACGTTTTTCAGGTTGTTGCGGACCGGGTAATCTATCTGTTCTAAACCAGGTTTGCCCGAAATGCAGCGCAGAAATTGGAGTTATCGTTGAGGATTGCATATTTCCATATTTCATTGGAATTTCCGGATATACAGTAAGCACAGAACCATTGTGGTGAATCCACAACAGATTACAATCAAGCTGCGCTAATCCCGAAATGAATTCGGGACAAGCTGCTTTGGCTTTCTCGAAGCGATGCTTCTCGTGTCCTATAATGTTATTGCGTTATGTTAATATAGCTTGGGTACTCAGACCGACAGATTTCAATAGGAGGGAAGGTCTTGGGTTTTACCTCAATCTTAAAAAAGGCTCCAACTTTTATTCTTTTCCAAACCTTATTTACTACTCTGATTTCTTCGAGTAGGATATTTTACATGGCGTTCTTTAAAGTCCGAGATTTCGGCTTTCAACTTTTTATTGGCGTTCTCTAATAGTTCATTTTGGAACCGCATAATACTGATTAGGTCGTTCATTGCATTTAGGTTCTCCAACTGGCAGTAAACCAGTTCTTCTAAATCTGCTTTGGTATAAGTCCGTGCTGACATATTCTTATTTTTAATACTATTTATCCGATTTTCTAAACAAACGTATCGAATTTCGGATAAAATTCCAAATGATTTTTCAGATTTTCGGAAATTTTGTTCTGTTTAAGTAGATTTATGTTCAGAAAAACAGATAATAATGACCGAATTAGGATTGTTTCTTTCAAAAAAATCCGTGAATCGTTCAGACGTTTCCCGAAAGACTGGAATTAGTAAAACACGTTTGAGTGAATTAACAAACAATGCCAGCACTAAATTGAGGGCAGACGAATTGTATTTGATTGCTTTGGCGATTGATGTTGAACCGTGTGAAGTATTGAAAGAAGTGTGTAAAAATTTGAAAATACGAATGGAATAATGTCAGATGTTCACTCCAAAGAAACCCGGAGTTACAATATGAGTCAAATCAGAAGCAAAGACACAAAACCAGAAATGTTGGTGAGAAAGTTTTTGTTTAGCAGAGGATTCCGATATAGGCTTCACGATAAAAAAATGCCTGGAAAACCTGATTTGATCTTTCCAAAGCTAAAAACAGTCATTTTCATACATGGCTGCTATTGGCACGGTCACGAAGGGTGCAAATATTTTGTTCCTCCCAAAACCAGAAATGAGTGGTGGATGAATAAGATAAATGCAAATAAAGAGCGGGACAAAAGAAACACTATTCAACTAAATGAAAATCAATGGAATACAATTGTCGTTTGGGAATGTGAATTAAAGCCAGATAAACGAATTCACACTTTGGAGCAATTGGTTAACAAGTTAAAAATAAATGAGTAAACTTAGATATATCGATCTATTTGCAGGAGCCGGCGGTTTATCAGAAGGGTTTTATGAACAAGGGTATGAACCTGTTGCTCATGTCGAATATGATAAAGCGGCTTGCTATACTTTAAAAACAAGAGTTGCATATCATTACTTAGCAAAGTCGGGTAATTTGGAGATATACTATTCGTATCTAAAAGGTGAAATCAAAAGAGAACAGCTTTATAATGCGATACCGAAAGAATTACTGAACACAGTTATTAATGCAGAGATTGGGAGAGACAACTCATTGATTTTTGATAGCATTGATAAAATCCTGAAGGAAAAAAAAGTCGATGTCATTATTGGTGGACCTCCATGTCAGGCTTATTCGGTGGTTGGAAGAGCCCCGTTAAAGCACAAAGAAAATGACGAACGGACGAAATTGTATGTTCAGTACGGGCGTTTTTTAAAAAAATATCAGCCAAAATTATTCGTCTTTGAAAACGTTCCCGGAATGCTATCTGCCGCTAACGGGCAGTATTTTTCAAACTTGAAAAGCTATTATAAACGTCTTGGCTACGAACTTGAAGCAAGGTTATTAAATGCCTATGATTTCGGAGTGATCCAAAACAGGCAGAGGATAATTATCATAGGATGGCAAAAAGAGTTTAACTTCTCTTACCCTGAATTCAGCCAAGAAAAAATCAGGCATTTCAGAGACACTATATTTTCTGATCTGCCATCTATTCACCCAGGAGAAACAAAAAGGGTTCAGTCATATAAAAGTGAGACTAATGATTACCTATTTCAGAGCAAAATAAGAAATGGTCTTGATATTGTCACACAGCATATAACGAGGCCTCACAATGTTAAGGACCTTGAGATCTACAAACTAGCGATTGATAAACTGGAGAATGGTGAACGATTGAAAAACAATCTGATACCGGAACATCTAAGAACCCAAAAAAACGTTACGGACTTCCTTGACAGATTCAAAGTAGTAGGAGAGGAGCCTCACACCATGATTGCCCATATTGCAAAAGACGGGCATCACTTTATTCACCCCGATGTGAAGCAATTAAGGTCTATTTCTGTTAGGGAAGCGGCAAGAATACAATCATTTCCGGACAATTATTATTTCGAGGGCATTAAAGAAGATCAACCGAGGACTGCTGCGTACAAACAAATCGGAAATGCGGTTCCTCCGTTGATGGCAAAAAAAATTGCTGATAAGATCAAAAAAACTTTAAATGGGAGAAAAAAATAAGATAAAGCGACATTCTTTCCAACCAGGTGCTATGTCCATTATTCAAATGGGCGAGGAGTTAATTGGCCACCCGAGTACCGCAATAAATGAATTGGTAAAGAACGGGTATGATGCCGATGCGCTTTCAAGCAAAGTTTACTTTCACTATTCAGATATTCCGGAAGAGGCTTTTGCTGTAATTTTCGACGATGGAAATGGAATGGATTCTCCTACACTTTTTGGTGATTGGTTAAAGCCTTCCGTCAGTTCTAAAAGATCAGTAAATACAAAAAGTGAAAAGTTTAAGCGGAATTTTTTAGGAAGTAAAGGAATTGGACGTCTTGCTTCAATGGCCTTAGGTGAAAGTGTCAATGTAATTACACGAAAAAATGACACCGATGATTATAACTGGATTACAGTTAATCGTGAAGCATTTAGAGAAGAAAAACTACTATCGGAAATAAATTTTCCAGGGGATCAGATTTCAAATTTCATCTCATTATTTATTGATAACGATATTCTCCAAGAAAGAAATCAATTCGAATTACAAAAAAAACTGAGAGCATATCAGCCGAAGGATAAAGAATCGAAAACAGAAGAAATTCTTAATCACATTGTGAATAGAAACAAAAATGGTGTTATCCGATTTCTTCAATCAGCAGAACTGGAATCGTTTTCAAAGGGTACGCTTATTGTCATCGAATCATTGGACGATTCAATACTGAAAATTTTAAGAGATGAGTTTACTCAAACAGAAACTTCTGAAACTCCAATTGAACCATATAAAACCACTGAATTTTATAAGTCACTTGCAACCTTAATAACCCCTTTAACTCTTAATGATCAAATACAGGAAGAGCTTTTCAAAAAGGGAATTATTAAAGAAAAAAAAGCTGTTGCGTCCAAAACCAACAATTTCGCTATTGAATTCGCAACGAACCTAATACCTGAACAAACTGGAATCGAATGGTTGCCAATTGAACCGATTCCAGTTCAATCAGTCTTTGACTACCGTGTCTACGGAAAAGTGACAAATGAAGGGGATGTCAATGGATTAATGGCTTTTAACAGACTCGATAATGATCCATTTGAAACAGAATTCACTATTCTAAAAAAAGATCTGGATAACGATGAAGATCCTCAACTGAAGCTATTTGACGATAAAAGAACCAAGACCGGAGAATATTATTTTGATATCCGGATTTATGATATAGGTGAAAAGGATAATCTTGAAAAACTTGCAGGAAAAATTAATCTTTCAACTGGTTCACAATTCCGAAGAGTATTCAAGAATTTTCAGGGACTCCGAATTTCAAAGAACGGCTTTGGTGTAAAGCCTTATGGTGAAGAAGTAGAAGACTGGATTGAATTATCAAAAGCAAGAGTTCAAAATCCCGGACAGAATGTGAATACAAATCAAATCTTAGGATATGTATTTTTTTACTCCCCGGAAAATGATGCTTTAGAAGAGAAAACAAATAGAGAAGGGTTTCTGGAGAATAGTGCTTTCAGCCAGGTCAAATCAACATTGAAAAATATTTTTTCCGTTCTAGGAAAAAGAAGATATAATTATCGTTTACTACACGGTCTAGGGCGAGTTCCAACTAGTAAACACGACAGACCAGATTTTGAAGAATATCTTCGAATGCTTAATGAATATAACGCTGACAGCAGACTTCTTAGTTATTCAGAAAAATTCATGAAGGAAGTTACGACTGCGATGGACAACATTGAAGAATCCCTTTCTTTTTCGGAACGATTAGCGTCATTGGGAAGTGGTATTGAACTAGTTTATCATGAAATGGCTCAACCTATCTCACGTCTTCGAACCACAAAATCCTCACTTGATCTAAAAAAAGATAAAATAAATGAAGCAGTACGGGACATTTTTATATCGGACGTAAACTCACTTCATCAAGCGACTGATGTTCTTGTCGAATTACGTGGCTCTTTACAACCTGCAATTGGAAGAACCAGAAAAAAGAACTTCATTCCGTATAATACGTTTTTAAAGGTTTGTAACCTGTACAAATCAGACATGGAAGAGCATAGGATTTCGATTACTGCAGATGAACGACTAAAGGATTATGTTGTTAATGATCTTGAATATGCTTTCTGGATTACATTCCTGAATATCATAAACAACGCTGTCTACTGGCTTAAAAAATCAGAAAGACCGGGCGAAATTAAACTATTTATGGAGCAAAACGCCTTTGTAATTAGCAACTCGGGACCATTTATTAATGAAGACTTAATCGAACATATTTTCAATTATGGAGTTACGACACGTTCTGAAAAAAATGCTACGGGGCTTGGTTTGGCCTTTACGCAAAGTATTCTTAGTCGAAATAATTGGAAAATTAAAGCGGAAAACAGATCCGACGGACCAGCATTTATTATCAAAAAATCTAACTATGAATAGAGGGACTATTATTCACATTGACAGTGATCAAAAAATATTAGATGATAGCAAAAGACTCTTTGAACAAGTAATATCGGACATTAATTATATTACAATTGATAATCAAACCAGTTTCAAGTCTGAAATAGAACAGGCAATCAATGACGGCAGTTTAAAAGCTGTGATATTTGATTTAGTTGGCAAAACTGCAGGTGCTCAGGAGTTAGTTGAGGGGGATGCTGAATTTTTAAACGAAATTGAGGTTGCATTTCAATCCTACAACATACCAATTTTCATTTTCAGTGCAAGCATTCATCTAATTGAAGATAGATTCAATAACAGTGGGACAATCTATAAGATCGACAAGGCTGAAGATTTTAAAGAAAAAGTTATTGATCCGTTCGAAATGCTATTAAGTTCAGGGTTCATTGACGTGTTTTGTCCAAAAGGAATATTAGAAACTGAATTACACAAGGATCTTAACTTGGCTTTCACAAAACAATTTTTTACCGGTGAACAAATTAGACAACTAATTTCGGGTATTAATTCAACCGGAACGAATATAGACCGTGTTCAAAAGGTTTTTAAGCGAATTGCGATCAGATCACTTCTTTCAACCTTATTAGAACCTGAGACCGACGAAAATGGGAAAATAAAACCTGAATTTCTGAATCCAATTGAGCACTATATTCAGCGTATCAATTCATTTGAATTCTGGACAGGAGACATTTTAGAAAAAAAAGACAAATCTGAGTTGTTATTGATTCTCACTCCACGTTGCAATGTTGCAAGTAAATCATTAGACGAATTATTAGTTTGTAAAATTTTGCCCAACGAATTTCCTAAGGAAATTGCTAATAGAACTGAAAAAGACAAGATAGGTTATGCTTTAACAGATAAACCAGAAATAGCAGGATATGATCGCTATTTACCTCCTTCAGCTCTATTTGGAGGTGGGAAAGTAATTCTTTCCGCATACAAAATGGTTCCAAAAACAAGTTTAACAGCTGATTACGAACGTATAATTTCATTAAGTGATGAACTTACAAATGAAATACTTGGGAAATTCGGATCATATTTTTTCAGAACAGGTATCAACCCTTGGAGCAAAGAAGAAACAATTGAGCATATAAGAATTCAAGAAGCGAATGGCGAAAAATAATTGGTCAAGAGACGAACATATCGTTGCGTTCAACCTTTATTGTAAGATTCCATTCACTAAGATTAATGCAAATTATCCACCTGTGAAGGAATTAGCTCAAATTATGGGGAGAAGTAACGGATCGATTGCTATGAAACTAGCCAATTTTGCAAGGCTTGATCCAGACTTGAAAGCAAGAAATGTTTCGGGTTTGAGTCAGGGAGCAAAAGGAGAGGAGGAAGTCTGGAACGAATTTAAAGACAATTGGAATGAACTTGCATGGGAAAGTGAGCAAATTCTTGCCAAATATAAAGGACAATCTGTTGAAGCTTCCTCCGGAATAAATCTGGACAATATACCGCATGAAGGGTTGGAAAGGGAAACTCTAATAAAAGCAAGAGTCAATCAATACTTTTTCAGAAAGGCCATATTATCCTCATATAACTCGTCATGTTGTATCACTGGAATAACCTTCCCGGAACTGTTAGTTGCAAGTCACGTTGTACCTTGGTCAAAAGATACTGGAAACAGAGTTAATCCCTCTAATGGGGTATGTTTAAACTCGTTGCATGACAAAGCTTTTGACACAGGATTAATTACAATAACTCCTGACTACAAGGTAAAATTATCAGATAAACTACTAATGAATTCAAACTCAACCTTCATAAGTTTATTTTTACCATATCACGGAAAATCGATTCAATTACCAAAACGATTTCTACCAGACAAGTCATTATTGAAATGGCACAACGAAAATGTATTTGTCGGAAGCGGAATTTAATCCAGAACCCCGATCTAAAATCGGCCCTTACGCGGAAAGTGTAGAAAACAAACGGAATGGAGCGTTGTTTAACCCCTGTTTGAGCTCAGCTGTCGGATTTTTCAGCAGAAAAATTCGGTAACAGCGTGGTGAGTTGGGGTGCGAACAGTGGAATGCAGTGCTAGTTTTCAAGCTTTACGTGTACAGGCCTAGACTTACCTCACAATTTTCGCACTAACGTTTGTCATTGTTCGTCTTCAAAAGCTAGCGCTTTTTCTTGGCTCACTTTTTTGCAATGAAAAGAGCTAGCATTGCTAGCGAAGACGAAGATATTGCCTCACAAAGGCAATAAATCTGAGGTAGGTGGAAATCTCTCGAAAAAGAACGCCATAAATTCAATTCCCTGGAAAAGAATAAAAGTTGGAGCCTTATGGGAAAACCCTGCGGGTGGCGTGCGTAGGAAAAATTGCTTATAAAATCTTTCTGCAAAAATTACAGACAATGTTTTATTGATTTTTATTGGTGTCTGTGAGTGCTTCGCAATTCCGCAGGATTGCAGAAAATTTTATTGCAATGTGTGTTGGCCGTGCGGCTATTTAATATAACGTCTAATTATAGGGCAAATCCTCCGGAGGAAAATCGTGCAATCAACCAAGCCGCGCTGACGCTTTGGCTTTCTCGAAGCGATGCTTCTCGTGTCTTATAATTACTATTATGTTAAATAGTACAACCGTTCCATTTGACCTTCATTGTGCAACCCCTCGTGAATACCAAACTGGTTGACTGCTCTACTCCTGTGCCGTTTCCCTTTTCATCCGAACAACTGCCGGAACCATCTTCCCCGGAGAATCGCTTAAACTATTGCATCCGGACGTTCATTCGATTTATTCCACTTTAGAACCAAACCATTGAATTGGTTATTTTACTAAATCTCCAATTTTGAATTCTGCCTTTGGAACTGCTGAAAATTTACTTCACGAGAATCGCGTAGAATTTTCCGCACGGGACATTCTGCGAAATAATCAATTCTGACGCGTTTATTTTTTTCATCCTTGCTGCGTTAAACCTGCTGTGTATAAAAATTTCCTGATGCTTATAATCAATTGCATTGGCCGGTTGCAGATTTTCATCCGGAAAAATCGCCTAACAGAAACGCGAATTGAACCGGGATCAAACTCCCGGAGGCTCAAAACGAATTCCGATCAATTGGAATTCCGCAGCAAATTCCATGCATCAATCGGATATGATTGGACGTGTTTCTTTCAATTATGTTAAATAGGATAACTGTTGACCCTTTTCTTTCAACACCATCGCCGCTTTTGTATCAAGTCGCATCTTTTTTACATTTTTTCCAATTAAATTCATGCTGACAATCCGTTTCAATGCCAGATCATTAACTCTTAAAACCGCCATTTTCATTGACAAATCAATCAAAAAAACGGGTTTTTCCACCGAACTTTTTCACTCCAAACAGAGTCTTTCCTTTAAACCCAATTACTAAATACCGATTATGAAGAAGATTTTACTTGCATTGCTGGGTTGTTCGTCTATTTTCGCGATGAACGCTTCAGCACAACACCTTGATTCCACGTTCAACACGAACGGCTACCTCCCCTATCTCGGTCCCAACTCCAACAGTGAAGGAAACCTGGGAGGAGGAATGGCGTCGGCCATCCAGGCGGATGGAAAAATTGTAACCGTATTAAGAAGAGATCCGAATACATCCGATCTGATGATGCATGTTTACCGCTATTTGTCAAACGGAATGCCTGATCCGGCTTTCGGTACGAATGGTGCTGCGGAAATTTATTGCGGACAAGACAGCCGCGGTTACGACGTGAAAATCCAGTCGGACGGCAAAATTGTCTTTATCGGTGAATCCAAATATTGTATCAACGGCGTTTGCGGGGCCAAACAATTCATTATGATGCGTTTGAAAACCAACGGCAGCCTGGATTCTACCTTTGGAGTAAACGGGCACCTGTTGACCAATCACGTATTCGGGACAACCGGGACTTATTCGATCCCCAAAAGCCTGCACATTCTTCCCAACGGAAAATTCATGGTCGGAGGAATAGGTCCCGGCGGAAAACCGGCAATCGTTCGCCTGAATACAGATGGTTTCCCCGACAATACCTACGGAACAAACGGTGTTTTTTCCTTGACGAACGTCCCGAGATCCCGTTTTGTGGACATGGCAATCGGCCCCAATGGCGAAACTTACGGACTATTGAGAATCGATTCCTGGAATTCAACCACTTACGCGTATGATTCTGCCAATTACACTGACAATACTCTTTTTAAACTGGACCCAAACGGAACACCGGACCTGAATTTCGGCACTAACGGATTCTTTAGTTTTGGCACGGATAACACAGATGAAGCGGCTTCCATTCTATATTCAACCACCGGAAAATTGCTGGTTGCAGGTTACAATATGCCCGTAAACAATTATTATTCCAGCGGATACGGCCGGTTAAACAAAGGATTTGTGGCTTTTGTCAATACAACAGGTGCTCTGGATAACAGTATTCCCAACGGATTCGTCAATTTTGATTTCGCGCAGGACAGTGCCACTTTCTTTAGTAAGATCATCGAAAAAGGCCCGAATGAATTCCTGATTTGCGGTTTTACTTCGGATTATGTCAGTGGAAACTATCAAAATAAAGGATTGATTGTCAGCATGAATGCACAAGGTCAATTGAACAATGCATTCAATGGAAACGGCTACCTGATCTTTGACCACGGAATGGTCGGTTCATCAGGCTGGAACGGGAAACTGGCAAATTTCATGGATATAGACCTTACAAGCAATCTGGACATTATCCTGACCGGGTATCGCAACCCGATTGCCGGAGCCACAAAAGAAAGTATTTACATTCTGAAGCTAACTTTCGGAACGGACAGCAACCTGGCTGTAGGCAAATTTTCGGAAGAACAAGCCTTTTCGGCATATCCGAATCCGGTTTCAAACGGTCATTTCCTGGTAAACAGCAACGAATCCGCTTCGATCCAATTGATTTCATTGGATGGAAAGGTTCTCTATGAAAACAGCGTTTCAGAAGGAATTTCAGATATTACCCTGGTTTCAGCTTACAAAGGAGTGGCGATTTTGAAAGTACAGACCCCGGACGGGAAAGTCGGTACATACAAGTTACTTTTTGAATAAAGAATAAACTTTTCGGGCGGGTTTTCTCATAATCTTCTCGCCCGGTTCAACCGCAAAGACGCGGAGTATACAGTGCTTTTTTCATATTCTCGCGCTGTACTCTTTGGTTCTTTGCGGTTTTTTTGGCAATTTATTAATTCGTTATATTACGATATTATTGTGTCCGGAAATAAAGAAATCGCGATTTCGTAATATTACGAGCGACCTTTACCAGGATTGGTTTTCAAGGAAAAAAGAACGGTAAAAATACCCCTTTCCCTTTTGAATTTTCTACATTTAAAGTCAAATTGCTATCTATTCCTGCAATCGTTACAAGTTGTTAAATCAAAAACACGGCATTTTCATTCCCCGATTACAACTGTATATTTGCACTACAATTTCCAACACATGTATTCCAAGGAAGAAAAAAAGCAATTGAAAATTGATTTCTGGAACCGGTTTAAGGTCCACATGCAAAAAAAACGTTCTTCCAACGGACGCAGAATGAACTGGTTGGCATATCCATCCGAAGTAAAAGACATTTATATCCGTGTGGATGCAGATGACTCGGGTGCACGCCTAACCTTTGATATCCAGGGAAAAGATGCGGGTGTTCGCCAGATCCTTTGGGAACAATTGCATGAATTGAAAAATGTTCTGGAAAGCGAAATGGGGACCGATGGTATTTGGATCGAAAACGCTTCTACTTCTGCCGTTCCGGTATTTAACCGCATTCTCTGGGAACGTTCCGACCTGAACTTTTACAACCCCGAAGATCATCCCGAAATAATAAACTTTTTAGCCGATCGTTTCATTCATTTTGACGCCTTTTACCAGGAATTTAAGGATATCTTGATAAATCTGGCAATGTAGCCAAAGTCTTTGTATTTTTGTCTTATGTTAAAACAAATCGCCCTTCTTTCAAGCGTTTTCATTTCAACGCTTTCTGCCCAAGCTCAAACAACCGTCCTGGACGAGGATTTCCAACAGGGAATTCCTGCAAGCTGGACAACGGTCAAAAATGATTCGTACACGGAAGTGGAAATACCCTTTCAGGTTCCCGGGGCATGGATCAGTATGGCAGATCCGAATAATACATCGGACACGGTAGCTGCGGCAACTTCCTATTTCACGGTTGCACAAAAAGCAAATCGCTGGTTAATCTCCCCTCCTGTCACTATCGGAACCTTCGGGAATTACCTGAAATGGAACGCCAAATCCTTCGATCCGAGTTATCCGGATACGTACCAGGTATTGATCTCTGCTACAGATACGCAAATTTCCAGTTTTACAGATACCCTCTTGCGTGTTGAATTCGAATGGGAAGACTGGACGCAACATGAAGTGAATTTAAGCGAAGCCGGATATACAAATAACGAAACAATTCACATTGCATTTGTTTTGGAAACTCAGGGTGGATTTAATTTATTCGTCGACAGTGTGAATATACGCAAAGATGATCCGCTGGCGTTGGATGAGCAATCCCTGCAGCCGGAGGTGACCATTTATCCGAATCCGACCAGCAGCATGCTTCATTTTTCTACTGAAAACCTCAAAAACATCGCCATTTACAATACCGCCGGAAACCTGATTTATTCCCAGGAAAAGGCGAATCCGGTTTCAATGGAGCGTTTTGAACAAGGAATGTACCTGGTCCGGATGACTACACTGAAAGGACAAACGATTACCAAACGTGTCCAGAAGATTTAAAGGCCCATTGGTCCGCTAACAAACTGTTTACACTTTGAAAAGACTCACTGTTTTTAGCATAAAATCCTTCGCCGGTCCCTTTGTCGTGACCTTCTTCATCTCGATGGTGATGCTGATTATGCAATTTACCTGGGTCTACATTGATGATTTGATGGGAAAAGGATTGAGTGTCGGTGTAATCATCGAATTGATGTTTTACGTTTCCGCCGGACTGATCCCGCTCGCTCTTCCGCTGGCTATTCTCCTCAGTTCCATCATGACCCTGGGAAACCTGGCTGAAAACAATGAGCTGACTGCCTTGAAATCTTCCGGATTATCTCTTTTCAGAATCCTGAGACCTTTAACGCAAACCGTTATCCTGATTGCAATTGCGACTTTTTTCTTTTCGAATTACGTCATCCCGGTAGCAAACCTGAAGTGGCACACTATTATTTTTGATATCCAGGAAACAAAGGTCGGCATGTTATTGACACCCGGCTCCTACTCCAAGGAAATCGATGGGTACGCCATCAAAGTGAAATCCGGGAAAAATAACACCTTTTACGGCATTACCATTCACGATTACACGAATCCGAACGTACTGAAAACGGTTAAATCCGATTCGGGTACCGTATACAAGGGAGCTGACGGAAAATACCTCTTATTCCATTTGTCGAACGGGATCGTACACGAAGAATTGCAGGCCCAGGCACCGGTTTTTACCAACCAGGGACAACCGTTCCATTCCGGCGATTTCAGGCCCAGCAGGACCACCCAGTTTAAAGCTGCAACCTACAAAATGGAATTGGTGGGATTTGACCTGAACAAATCGGACGAGGAACTCTTTAAGAACGACTACGAAATGCTCAATGTGTTCCAGATCAACGAAGCAAAAGACTCCTTGCAGCGAAAACAAAACAAAATATTGTCTGATTTCGGAAAAACGAACCTGAACAGCCGGCCATTCAATCAATCCCTGAGTTTTGCCAAATTGCCGAAAACCGGTCCGGCAAAGAAATTAAAGGAAGCTGAAGAAATCCAGCAATTACAAAGCATTCCTTCGAAGGTGATCACCTTGTCTTCGTTAACCAAACAGGAACGCATCGCTGCTGTGAATGCAGCCATTGTCAGCGCGCGAAGTATGAAAATAAGTGCCGAAGAACAAGCACAATTTGTGGATGCTTTCCGAACGAATTACGGTCAATTCCAAATCGAGTTCCATCGGAAATTTGCGCTTTCTGGGGCAATTATCGTCCTGTTCTTTGTAGGTGCACCGCTCGGAGCAATTGTACGCAAAGGTGGTTTCGGTGCTCCGGTGGTTATTGCAGCGTTATTGTTCATGGTATACTTCGTACTGTTCAGTATCGGGCAGAATCTGGCCATGTCGGGTGTGCTTTCTCCTTTTTGGGGAATGTGGCTTCCTACGGCAGTGTTAATCCCGATCGCATGTATCCTGATGGTCGCTGCGGCCAATGATCTGGGAGTTTTCGACCGGAAACTCTGGCGTTACCTGCTAACTTTTGGCAGAAGACGATGAGAATCCTCTACATTGCCCCCAAGTCTCCTGCTCCGGTTATCGACGGAGGTTGCTTCGCCATGATGGAATGTCTGAAAGGACTGAGCCAAATTGCAACAGTAGACGGAATCATTTTCGCAACACACAAGCATCCATATACCAAAGAATCCGAACGCGTCTTAAGTCAATACCTGGAGTCCCAAACGGTTGTTCCGATCAATACGGAAATCAAAGCGACCGGTGCCCTGGTGAACTTTCTTCGCCGCAAAAACTACAACCTTTCCCGCTTCAAATCGGGTAAATTATACCGTGAACTGGAAACGAAACTCCGGGAGCAATACGATTACATTGTCTGCGACAGTTTATTTGCTGCCGCTCAATTGAGCCAGTTCGATTTCACGAAATTAGCTCCCGTGATCATTCGTTCTCACAATATTGAGTCGGAGATCTGGAAGTTGCAAGCAAGCCTTGAAACAGCCGTATTGAAGCGATTCTATTTGCGAAACCTGGAAAAAACCCTGCGCCGGGAGGAAACGGAAATCCTGAATAAAGCAAGCACTGTCTGGGCTATTTCCAACGAAGATCAGGAATGGATTGCTAAACATACCCGGCAAAAAAATACCGTGCTGCTTCCGGTTTCTGTATCCTTAAGTCCTGAAATCCAGGTAGATTATTCCAATAAAGGGTTCTTTCACCTGGGCTCCATGGATTGGAAACCAAACCAGGAAGCGGTGAATTATTTGGTAAAAACCATCTGGAGCAATCCGAAAATATCCGGGTTACCTTTAAAAATTGCCGGTTCCAAAAGTGAACATTTTCGTTTTCTCGGCACCGACTCCATTGAAGTGGTCGGATGGGTAAAAGACAGCAATGCATTCATGGCCCAATCCGGAACACTGGTCACTCCTATCCTGTCCGGAAGCGGAATCCGGATCAAACTGCTGGAAGCCATGGCCCTGGGAATCCCGTGTATTACAACTAAATTGGGAGCAGCCGGGATCGACGTATCCCAATCGGGAATCCAAATTGCCGACTCAGCGGATACATTTGTCAAATTGATCCTGGAATTTCACGAAAACGACCGGTTACGACAGGAAGCCGGAAACAAATCACGCGATTATATCTCAAAAGTTCATAGTTTTGACACTTGTATTGCATTAATGAAACACACACTTGGAGTCTAAAGAACACATCCTTTTTATCGTTTCCCGTTTTCCTTATCCTTTGGAAAAAGGCGATAAATTGAGGGCTTTTTACCACCTCAAAGAACTTTCCAGGCAATTCAATGTCACGCTGATTTGCACGACAGATATTCCGGTTTCTGAGGAACACAAGCAAATCGTTAGTCAGTTTTGTACCCGGATTCACATTTTTCAACTAACGAAATGGGGATTGTTACTCCAGCTTTTTAAAGCCATGCTTGGGTCCAAACCCTTGCAGGTACATTATTTCTACCGCAAATCCATTCATCGGCGGGTGCAGGAAATCATTGCCCAATCCAAACCGGCACACATTTATTGCCAATTGATCCGCGTTTCAGAATACGTTAAGAATGAGCATCTAATCCCCAAAACACTGGATTACATGGACGCACTTTCCAAGGGAATGGAACGAAGGATCCAAACGGAACCCTGGTACAAAAAGTGGTTTTACCGACTGGAAAGCAAACGGTTAAAAGCATACGAGCGTCGCATTTTCGATTATTTCGAACACAAAACAATTATTTCGGAACAAGACAGGAAACTGATCCAGCATCCTGAAAACCAACGGATTGTGATTGTTCCCAACGGGATTGACAACTCGTTCTTCGAGACCTTACCCATCCACAAGGATTACGACCTGGTTTTCACGGGAAATTTTTCGTACGCCCCGAATATCGAAGCGGCGGTTTGCCTGGCAGAAGAGATATTACCGCGACTTCATCAAAACGGAATTCCATGCAGATTGCTTCTTTCAGGAGCGAGCCCCTCGAAACGGGTACTGGAATTGCAATCCGGGTTTGTTACCGTTACCGGCTGGGTGGATGATATCCGCGTCAGCTACCAGCGTTCCCGCATTTTTGTAGCACCACTTTTCATTGGAACAGGGCTTCAAAACAAATTATTGGAAGCCATGGCAAGTGGTCTCCCATGCATCACTACCTCGCTGTCTAACAATGCGTTGGGTGGTGTTGACGGCGAAAATATCTTATTGGCAGAAGATATCGATACCTTTGTCGAAAAAATAACACAGGGTTTAGTTATAGAAGGTAAATTTAGTTTGATCGCAACGCAAGGCAAACACTACATTGAACGACTCTATTCATGGGAAAAACAGACTTTAAAGCTATTACAACTCTTGCAAAAGCCCTTGCTCTGACTTTCTTTTTGCTTCAATCCTGTTCCGAGCGGAACAATCTTCCCGAATGGATCCAGGGAAACTGGATCACCTCCTTGAATAATGAAACCATTCATGAAAACTGGAAACCCGGTAACAAGTGCATTTCCGGGGAAAACTACATGCATTACGAAAATAAATTCCAGAAGGAATTCCTCCGGATCTTTGAAAAGAACAACCGTTTGTATTACCAGATAGTCATAGAAAAAGACACGCTTGTTTTCACCTGTAAAAACTACCGGGAAGCCGACACATTAACATTTGTAAATAACCAAAACTCCTTCCCCAAACGGATCAATTACGTCCGGCCGGTTGCCAATAAAATGTCGGTTTGGATTGAAAATGTGAAAAACGATCCGAACGGTATCTTCTTTACATTTAAAAAAGTTAAATAGTAGCTCGCTATTGCAGAATTCGAAGTAAATTTGCGGTACTTTATTAAACAGTATGTCAGGAAAGTTAAATACAATCGAAGAAGCGATTGAAGATATAAAAGCCGGGAAAGTTATTATAGTTGTTGATGACGAAGACCGCGAAAACGAAGGAGATTTTATTGCAGCAGCTGAAATGGTTACTCCTGAAATGATCAATTTCATGGCCACACACGGAAGAGGATTGATCTGTACTCCCTTAACCGAATCCAGATGTAACGAATTGGAATTAGACCTCATGGTTACAAATAACACCGTCTTACACGAAACCCAATTCACGGTTTCCGTTGACTTGATCGGTCATGGATGTACCACCGGGATTTCTGTTTTTGACCGTGCCAAGACAATCAAAGCACTGGTTTCAGAAGATACCAAACCGGAAGATTTGGGTCGTCCGGGACATATTTTCCCTCTGCGGGCAAAGAAAGGTGGTGTATTACAGCGTACCGGTCACACAGAAGCTGCTGTTGATCTGGCTCGTTTGGCAGGTTTCAAACCGGCAGGAATTTTAGTCGAGATCTTAAATGAAGACGGATCCATGTCGCGCTTGCCCGAATTATTCAAAATTGCAAAGAAGTTTGATTTAAAACTGATCTCCATCGCCGATCTGATTGCTTACCGCATGAAGCACGAATCGTTGATCTCCCGCGAAGTTGAGGTGGAAATGCCCACTGAGTACGGTGATTTCAAATTGGTTGCATTCTCTGTGAAATCCAACGGACAAGAACATTTAGCCCTGGTGAAAGGAACCTGGGAACCGAACGAACCGGTATTGGTGCGTATGCACTCTTCCTGTTTGACCGGCGATATTTTTGGTTCTTGCCGTTGCGACTGCGGACCTCAATTGCATCACTCCATGAAAATGATCGAAGCAGAAGGCAAAGGAGTAGTCGTTTACCTGAACCAGGAAGGACGCGGAATCGGGCTGTTGAACAAATTGAAAGCCTATAAATTACAGGAAGAAGGATACGATACCGTAGAGGCAAACCTGAAACTGGGGTTCAAATCCGATGAGCGCGAATACGGGATCGGAGCACAAATTTTGCACGATTTAGGCATTTCCAAGATCCGTTTGATGTCGAACAATCCGAAAAAACGCACCGGATTGATCGGTTACGGGCTGGAAATTGTGGAAAACGTTGCCATCGAAGTAGGCCGCAATTCTCACAATGAAAGCTATTTACAGACCAAGGTTACCAAAATGGGACATTCTCTAAAACTGGATAAGTAATGCTCGTTGCAAAGGGAATTCGAAAAAGGTACGGCCAGTTAGATGTTTTGAAAGGTATTGACCTGGAAATCCAATCCGGAGAAATCGTTTCGATCGTGGGTTCTTCCGGGGCCGGAAAGACGACTTTGCTTCAAATATTGGGGACTTTGGACAAACCCGATTCAGGGAGTTTAACCCTGAACGGGATCAACCCGTTTTCGCTGAATTCAAAAGGCCTCGCTGAATTCCGGAATCAGAAGATCGGATTCATTTTTCAGTTCCACCAGTTACTGCCAGAATTTACCGCTTTGGAAAATGTCCTGATGCCGGCGCTGATCGGTGGAAAAGGAATGCATGAATCCAAGGTGCGTGCAAAGCACTTACTCGACAAACTAGGACTTGGTCAACGCGAAAACCATCAGCCAGCTGCCCTTTCAGGCGGAGAACAACAACGTGTAGCCGTTGCCCGGGCATTGATGAACGAACCGGACATTATTTTTGCTGATGAACCGTCCGGAAACCTGGATTCCAAGAATGCAGCGGAATTACACCAGTTGTTTTTCGATTTGCGGGCAGAATTCGGTCAGACGTTTGTGATTGTTACACACAATAACCTGTTGGCAGAAATGGCCGACAGAACCATTGTAATGGCCGACGGATCACTGAAATGAATACTTCCTTTTCCCAAACCGAACTGAAAGACTTTCTGAATGAAAAAGTGGAGTTGTACAACCGGCCCGATTTTATTCAGTCAGATCCGATCCGGATTCCGAAACAATTTACCCGCAAGGAAGACATCGAAATCAGTGCTTTCCTGATCTCAACGCTTGCCTGGGGAAATCGCACGGCAATCATAAAAAGCGGACAACGTTTGCTTGAAATCATGAATTTTCGGCCTTACGAGTACGTTATGGATTACGAAGAGCAAAGGCATTCATTTGTCCACAGAACCTTCAATCACGATGACCTGAATGCGTTTTTTGTTTCGCTTCAACGGATTTACCGGCAGGGTGGCTTGGAAGCTGCATTTGCACCACATACCGAAATTCCGGGTATACAAGGACGTATTATTTCATTCCGGAACACCTTTACTCAGGAACCTTTTCCCGACAGAACCCAAAAACACCTTGCCAATCCGTTAAAAGGATCTTCTGCCAAACGGATCAACATGTTTTTGCGTTGGATGGTCCGCAAAGATGAATCCGGAGTGGATTTCGGGATCTGGAATTCCATCCCTATGTCCGAACTACATCTTCCGTTGGACGTACACACCGGGAATGTTGCCCGCAAACTGGGAATACTTACCCGCACACAAAACGACTGGAAAAGTGTTACTGAGATCCAGGAACAACTCGTACAGCTCGATCCGGAAGATCCGTGCAAGTATGACTTTGCACTGTTTGGACTGGGCGTTTTTGAAGGAGTGAAATAATTGCGAATTGCGCGGAGATACTCAAACTGACAATTGACAAGTGTCAAATTGCTCTAAATTGTTCAAAAATCAGGAAAAACTCTTGGAATTCACAATTCGTGATTCGCAATTCATCATTAACTTAGCGTTATGAAATGGGTTTATCCTGAATTTTTATTTGCCCTACTGGTTTTGGTCATTCCAATACTCATTCACCTGTTCCATTTTCGCAAATACAAAACGATCTATTTTTCCAGCATCGCATTTGTCAAATCGGTTGAACAGCAGCAGAAAAATCCCCGAAAAATCAAGCATCTCTTAATTTTGTTTGCCCGTATTTTGGCCTTTACCTGCCTGGTGATTGCTTTTGCCCAACCCTACTTTCCAACATCGGATACAAACAAAAAAGATATCCGGTTAATCGGTGTGTATATCGACAATTCCTTTTCCATGTCGCGCATCGGCGGACAGGGCGAGTTGCTGGCACAGGCAAAAGAATTGGCAGGTTCCATTGTAGACAAAGCTCCAAGAAATACGCAATACGTACTATTCACCAATGAATTGAGCGGAAACGAAAAACAGACTTTAACAAAGGTGAAATTCGTGGACCAGGTGGCAAAAGTCAACTACTCTCCTATTTACCGTTCACAGGAAGAAATCCTTTCTTATTGGAACCAATGGGTGGAAGATGCACAAAAAGAGGGAAACATCAAATCCAACCCGGCTTTGGTTTATATTTCTGATTTTCAAAAAAATAACGCTATTTATTCAAATAAAAAGTTTAAATATATTCCGAGTGTTTCCCCTCTTTTACTTGTTCCTCAAAACACCGGAAATCTCTACATTGATACCATTTGGTTTGAAACCCCTATCCAAAAATTAGGCTCCGCCCAAACCCTTTCGATCCGCGTTGTAAATACCGGAAAAGAAGCCATTGAATCTGCTGTAGTTAGTGTTCAGATCGGTAAATTGAAGCGCGATTTGTTTGCTGAATTGCCTTCAAACGGATCAGACACCGTACAATTGAACTACTTCAACCAGGAAGCCGGAATCGCCCAGGGAAAGATTGCTATCAACGACAAGCAAATGACCCGCGATGATGCGTTCTTTTTTAATTACGAAGTAAAGAAAAGCAGCTCTGTATTGATCATCAACGGCGAAGATGCGGTGGAAAATGTGGGGATTGTTTTTGGATTGGACGACTTTTATCAAATCAAAGAAGTTTCTACCAACCAGGCTTCCCAGGAGAACCTGGAAGCTGTTGACCTGGTCGTTTTAAACGGTTTGAACCAGATTCCAAGCAACTTGAGCACCGAACTAACAGCCTATCACCAGGAACAGGGAGCCTTGCTGCTCATTCCGGGGACCAATGTTTCACCCGGAGGATGGAATGCCCTGTTGAACAAATTGAATCTGCCAACTATCAGCGGGACACAAACCGTTGGTTTGGGCATTCAAAAGCTGAATATCAAGGACCCGTTCTTCCAGGGAATTTTTGAGGGAAAACCGGAAAACATCTCCTTGCCGGCTGTTGCAAAAGCATATCGTTTATTGAGTAACTCAAAAACGCTTTCGAGCAACCTGATCAACTACCAGAATGGAACCCCGTTCTTTGTTAAAGGAACCGGAAAGAACAATGCCTATCTGTTCTCCACTTCTTTGAAGCCCGAATTCAGTACATTTACAAGCAATCAATTATTCTCTACCCTTTTATTGCATGCCGGAAATCTGAGCCAGCGTCAAAATCCATCTTACCTGATCATTGGTTCCGACGGAAGTTACCCGATCAATGTAAATGCTTCCAGCGAAAACCCAGTTCACCTGAAATACGGACAAATCGATTATATACCGGTCATTTTTACCAAAAACAAGCGCTCTTATCTTTCCATCCAGGGGCTCGAAGCTATCCGGATTCTCGAAGCCGGGAATTACAGTATTTCGCAGGACGGAAAGCAAAGCGGAATTCTTTCAACCAATTACAACCGGCTTGAGTCACAGACATCCGAATCTACGGGGGATGAAATCAAAAAATCTTTTGAACAAGCGGGAATCCATGTAAATACTCTATCCGATGGCTCCCATTGGAACAGTGCTTCTCTCCTCGAAATCGGTGAGAATTATGATACCTGGGTTTGGTTTGTTTTCTTTGCAGGAATATTCGTCCTGTGCGAAATGGCTTTACTAATTTTCTACAAGAAATAAAGATATGAAATTACTTATCCGGCAAGTAACGGTTATAGACAAAAGCTCCAAATGGCATGGAAAGAAAGTCGACATGTATCTTGAAGATGGCAAGGTACACGAAATTTCGGCTCATATAGAACGTTCCTGTGAATTGGAAATCCGGGAAGACAACCTGCACGTTTCAAAAGGATGGGTCGACCTGAAAGCCCATTTTGCGGACCCGGGCGAAGAACATAAATCGACTATTCAAAGCGGATTGGATGCCGCTGCTTATGGTGGATTTACACACGTAGCGGTTTTGCCATCTACTTCGCCTGTTCTGGACAACAAAACAAGCGTGGAATATGTCTTAAGAAGAAGCGAAAATGCAGTAACTTCTTTACACCCAATGGGCTGCATTACCAAAAAGAACCAAGGCGAAGCATTGGCAGAAATGTACGACATGTTCCAGTCCGGTGTGCGCATGTTCTCGGACGATTTGGTTCCGGTAAACGGAGGAATCATGTACCGCGCCCTGCTCTACTCTAAGAATTTTGACGGAATCGTGGTGGGGTTTGCACACGACAAATCCATTTCCGGAGGTGGCATGGTCAACGAAGGGGAAGCTTCCACCAAAACCGGTTTAAAAGCGGATCCTGCGATCAGTGAGATCATTCAACTGGAACGCAACCTGCGTTTATTGGAATATACAGGAGGAAACCTTCACGCAACCGGGATCTCTACAGCGGAATCCGTGGATTTAATTCGCAAAGCAAAAGCAAAAGGATTGAGTGTTACTGCAGATGTACATGCACACCATTTGATTTACAATGAAACAGCTGTATTGGATTTCGATGTGAATTTCAAATTAATGCCTCCACTGCGCCCGGAGTCAGACCGACAAGCACTTTGGGCGGGATTGAAAGACGGAACCATTGACTGCATTGTTTCCGATCACCGACCAAATGACACGGAAGAAACCGATTTGGAATTCGATCACGCAAATTTCGGGAACAGTACCATTCAAACCCTTTTTGGTGAATTGGGAGCTTGTCCTGATTTTGATTTGGAATTGGTGGTGAGCGGACTTACCGAAAAATCCAGGTCATTATTGTCACTAGATACCCTGGCAATCGAAGACCAGCCAGTAGCGGATTTGTCCTTATTTATTCCGGGAAAACCATGGGTATTCACCAAAGAAGATTTAGTTATTGCGTGCAGCAATACACCAGCATTGGATAAACAATTGAACGGATTTGTTTATGGAATTATCAATAATGGTAAATTCGCACTGAAAGAAACAAGAGAACATGTCTGATAAGCGTTCATTTATACGTAATTTCTGGAAAGAACGTAAAATGGTTGGAGCAATGGCTCCAAGCTCCAAATATTTAGCAAAAAAAATGTTGCAGAAAATTGATTTCTCAACAGCTAAAGTGATTGTGGAATTGGGTCCGGGAACAGGTGTTTTCACACGAAAAATCCTACAAAAATTAAGTCCTGATGGCATTTTATTGGTTTTCGAACTCAATGACAGCTTTATAAAACAGTTAAAGAAGGAATTCAAAGATCCGCGGGTCATTTTGATTCACGATTCCGCTGAAAAGATCGGTGAATACCTGGAGAAAAACGGGTATTCCCAGGCAGATGCTGTTGTTTCATCACTTCCGCTTGCCAATTTCCCCAGCGACCTGAAGAACCGGATACTGAAAGAAAGTCACCGGGTGATGCATTCGAATTCCCTGTATGTTCAATTTCAGTATTCCCTCAATGCGAAAAAAAACATCAAACAGTTTTTCAAACACATGGAAATTGCATTTACTCCTGCAAACTTCCCTCCTGCTTTTATCTATTATTGCAAAAAATAAACTTGGATTCCTATTAAAATCTACTTCTGTTTATACACACACTATTAAAAGCAAGAAAACCCTAATTTTATAGTCTCAAAACTAAAAAACGAATAAAAATCTGCCGCGGCAGATGATAAATAATCCACAGGAGTGGATTGACCATAAATTAAATAGTATAATAAACACATGAGCGCTGAAAAAATAAAATGCCTGATCATCGGGTCCGGTCCTGCCGGATACACTGCTGCAATTTACGCTGCGAGAGCGGAAATGAAACCTGTTATGTACCAGGGAATGCAACCGGGAGGACAGTTAACTACAACCAACGAGGTTGAGAACTTTCCCGGATATCCCGACGGTATTTCAGGACCTGAAATGATGGTGCAATTAGAAGCTCAGGCAAAACGTTTTGAAACGGATGTGCGCTTTGGCTTTATTACAAAAGTCGATTTTACCGGACCTATCCACAAATGCTGGACCGAAGACGGACATGAAATCCACGCAGAAACAGTCATTATCTCCACCGGAGCAGCTGCGAAATACCTGGGACTTCCTTCCGAACAACATTACCTTTCAATCGGTGGCGGGGTTTCTGCCTGTGCTGTTTGTGACGGATTCTTTTACCGCGGACAGGAAACCGTTATTGTCGGTGCCGGAGATTCCGCATGCGAGGAAGCGCATTACCTTTCTAAATTGTGCAAAAAAGTAACGATGCTGGTCCGTACAGATAAATTCCGTGCTTCCAAAATCATGGCAGACCGGGTACGCAACACCCCAAACATTGAAATTCTTCACAATACGGAAACAGTTGAAGTGTTGGGTGACGGAAACGGAGTAACCGGAGTAAAAGTGAAGAACAATGTTACGGGAGAAGAAAAAGAAATTCCGGCAACAGGTTTCTTCGTAGCAATCGGGCACAAACCAAATACCGATGTTTTCAAAGATTACATCAACCTGGATGAAACCGGGTACATCAAATACGAAAAGCCGGGAACATCCTTAACCAACGTTCCGGGAGTATTTGTTGCGGGAGATGCTGCAGACAAAACATACCGCCAGGCAATTACCGCTGCGGGAACCGGTTGTATGGCCGCTTTGGATGCAGAACGTTACCTGGCAAGTTTAGAACATTAATCCATTTACTGTCATTTCGAGTGCTCCGCTTGCCGTTCTTGATACATCCGACATTCCCGTCGGGATACTTGAACTGACATTCGCGGAATGTATCGAGAACTGACAGCAAAAGTTCAAAATATCAAAAGCCCCCGACTCTCCAGCGGGGGCTTTTTTCGTCAGCCGTTGCCGACTACTTTACTCTACTTAGGTTATAAACTAACTTTGCCTTGTTACAGCTTCTTTTGTTTCGAAAGGGAAACCTTCCCTTATTCATTTTAATTTCACTTTCACTTCTTTTTAACGGTCGCACTCCCACTTGTTTCTATATCAATGGAAACATTACCGGAGGCTCCTTCCACTTGATAGTAGGTCACGCTTGCACCGGATCCGTCTGCCTTAAGATTTTCAGAAACCGAAATTTCTAAATGTCCGGCACCACTATTGTCTATTTTTGCTTTTTTTACCGATAAATCCCCCAATTGTGCTTGTGCGGCCCCTGAAATATCCAAATCAACTGATTCACATGTTCCGGCAATTTCAACATTGCTTGCACCCGAAAAATCCCCCTTTAATTTTGATACTTTCAAATTTAAACTCGCATTGCTTGCGCCTGCCATATCCAATGATAATTGATCCAATCCCAATTGATGCGGACTCATTAAGCTTGTTGCTCCGCTCATGTGCAATTCATCCAAATCCTTTACACATACCCGAATCACTACTTTTTCCTTTCGATCTTTCTTTTCCGGTGTGTTTTTCAGGTAAAGCGTTCCATTCTGAATTTCCACCTGAACAAGGTCTTTAGCGGTTTCAGGTTCAATTAAAATACTGCATGCCTTCCCCTGGGATAACTCTACGTAAAGCGCACCTGAAATATGGACTTTCGTAAATGATTCCGTTACTTCAGGCCTTCTGTAAGTTGGAATTCCCCCTTTCTCATTGAATTTCGATAAACTTAAAGGAACAAGAGTTCCCATATCTTCAGGTAAATCGGGGGTTTCGGCAGTTGATTCTCTGGCTGGTTCGTCCAATATGGGAGACTCCTGATCCACAGGTACTTCTCTTTTTTTCTCTTTCAATTCCCTGGCAGGGACGGTATAAGAAACCACTTCTTTCTTTTCCGGTTTTTCCGGCATTTTGTCGGGTTTGCTGAAAATCATTACGACTCCCAAAGAAGCCCCACCCGTTACAGTTAACAACGTTGTCCACATAATCAAAGGTTTTTTAATAAGTATTAATTTCAATGTCGCTAAGATTCCAATTGTTGCACCGGCAGCTACGGCAGCATCAATCCATTGATCCACCTCGGAAATAGAAGTTTGAGCCGATTCATTTCGAATCTCATCAAACAAACCGGAAAGTCTATCTTCTGTCATAACTCAAATTATTTAATGCTACTTCTTTTTTCCCGGTCATCAATTCAACCAATTTTTTCCTGCTTCTGACCAATCGCTGTTTCACGGCATCTTCCGAAGACTGCTGTAGTTCAGCAATCTCTTTGATCGAAAATCCGGAGATCTCGAACAGGATAATACTTTCTTTTTGTAAATCCGGTAATTGAGAAATCGCTTCATACAAAGAGTTAATCTCCAAAAGTCTTTCCGTTCGATCACTTTCTAGGGAATAATTGTAGACCTGTGAATGATCGGAGAAACGCTCCGTACTGATCTTGCGGTTTTCATTTGCCAGCAAACGGATGGCAATTCCAAAGAGGAAATGTAAAAAAGCCTCTTCTTTTTTCAGGGAATCGAAACGTTCATACGCGACCACTAACGCATCATGCATCAAATCCTTGAAATTGAAATTCCCATACGCTCTTGCCTTACAAAACTTTTCGAACCTTACATGTATCGGTTCATAAAGCTCCATAAAACGTTTTTTCTTCGTGGCCGCCATCTTGCTAAATTGGTCTCTTGATAAAGTTAGTGTAACGAGTAGCGGAAAAGTGACGCGGGAGTGAAAATTATTTTAAACGGAGTGTAAAATGGTGTGAGCAAGTTAGTAAAATCACTTGATTTAAAAGTATAAACCATTTACTTTCAAGTCATTAAATCAACCTGTTAACCTTTTAGTAAATTTGCTAACAGGCTTAGTATGTTGTTGGTCATCAAAAATCAATACCGTTTGTGAACGAATTAACTAAAAGGTTTACAAGCCACATATCTTAACAGGCTGTGAATAAACCTTAGTATACCTGAAACCAATTAATTAAATGGTTTACAAGTAGCTCGGCTATCGATGAACAAAACTGGATAAACGTGAAAACCAATTAACTAAAAGGTTAATAAGTAACAATCGACGAACAAACCCGGATATAATCTGAAACCAATTAACTAAATGGTTTACAAGTAGCTCGGCTATCGATGAACAAAACTGGATAAACGTGAAAACCAATTAACTAAAAGGTTAATAAGTAACAATCGACGAACAAATCCGGATATAATCTGAAACCAATTAACTAAATGGTTTACAAACTCTCGTCATTTAAATTTAATCGATCAACTCATTTTCAATCATATCCCGTACCCCGCCTTCATGTTTCATAATGCCCTTTTTGAAATGGATAAAATAGAACAAGTACAGAATTGAAAGAAGTAACAGATAAATTGAGTGTGCTATAAGTTCAAAATCCTTTAAACGGGTGGCCAGCGAGGCAAGTTCTGGACTGTTCGAATAATACTGAACGCTTGTAAATAATACCGAACACAGTATTACGGAAAGTTCGAATATCCAAATCAATACAATCACCCGATCTGATTCTTTAGCCGAATCTCCCAAATACATGAATAAACTTTGATTCAGCTTTCTCCAGATAATGTAGTACAGAAAATAACTGACAAAGGGAAAGAAAGCCAATAACACGATTAAAAAATGAAACGATTTTCCTAAATCATTTTTCTTAACGAAACGGTTGGCAAACACTAAAAAAAGAATCAAAGCAATCAAACTGATCCAGTTCAATATCGTGTGAACTTTTATTTCCGATTTCACAAAAAAAGAGCTGAAACTCATTGATTCGGAAATGATCAATTTATCTACCAGGGAGTAGTTATACCCGTTCCAGATCAACTCCAGGATATTCACACAAATAAAAAGTCCATAAAGAACTAAATTCAGGTAGGTGATCCATTTCAGGTTTTTCATATACTTCTGTCAAAACACAAAAGTAAAACTTCCAGCCTATTTCATTTACCAATATTTGTTACTTTGGAAGTTTATCGGATTAAAATAAATAGAACTGTTCCTATGACGCTTTTTTTTCCACTCTCTTTTGAACCAGTTGCCGAACTTCCGGATTGGCTGGTCATTCTCTTATTCGGAATCCCGTTTGTCGGTGGAATAACATTATATGTTTACAAAACACGTCACGCCCGCTCCTGGCGCAAGGGAATTTTTCCTCAAAGCCTGAAACCTACGGAAGACAATTACCTCGAAGCTTATTTGGCTTTGGGAGCAAAACTGATGCTGATCAATTACCAGGAATCGAAGGAGAAAATCCAGTTCATCAACCAGTATTTTAACCGGTATTTTCCAAAAGCAACTTACAATTTCGGTGACTCGCTCCTCTTTTCACTGAAATACCCGATCCGCACGGAAACGATCACCGATTGGATGAAAATGCACCTGAAAGACGAAGGATCACGTTCACAGATCATTTATTTCCTAACCGGATTAGCTTTGATTAACGGAAAAATGAACTCTTCGGAATTAAACTTCCTGAAACAGATCAATGCTGATTTAGACTTAAATCCAGATAATCTCGCGAAGATCATTGCCATTTATGCCGCTTACAGCGAACATCGAAAAGAAAAGGAAACAAAAAAATCCGGATCTGTATCCAAAAAGTACGCGCATGAAATTTTGGGAGTTTCAAAGAATGCAACACAAGATGAGATTAAAAAAGCATATAGACAACTCGTGAAGCTTCATCACCCGGATAAATTTGCCACAGGAACCGAATCCCAACAAAAAATGGCTGCCGAGAAGTTTGTGGAAATCCAAAATGCGTATGAAAGCCTGATCCTTTGAATTATCAATTAGCAATGATTTAATTATCAAGAATGAGCTTGATCAATTGATATTAATAATTGATAATTTTATCTCACGGTTTTCTCCAGCATCGGTACAAAACTAAAGTTCCCGAATACTTCCTCTTTATATTCCGAATCTGAAATCTTTGTAATCCGGTGCATTTCCTGGGAATCCAAATCTCCCACAGGAATCACCATCATCCCTCCTACTTTCAATTGCTGAACGAGTTTTTCGGGGATAAACGGTGCGCCACAGGTCACCAAAATCTTATCAAACGGTGCAAAGGTTTCCTTCCCTTCATACCCGTCGCCAAAAAATAATTTGGGTGTAAATCGGAAATGATCGATGATCTTTTTTGCCTTAATATGCAATTCCTTCTGGCGCTCAATGGAAAAGACCTTCATACCCATCGAACAGAGGATACATGTCTGAAAACCTGAACCGGTTCCGATCTCAAGCACCTTATCACCTTTTTTCAATTCCAGGATCGATGTTTGAAAAGCAACCGTATATGGATGGGAAATGGTTTGTCCGGCCCCAATCTGAAAAGCGACATTGGAATAGGCCTGTTGCTCAAAGACCAGGTCCAGGAAGAAATGTCTCGGAATTGCATCAAATGCAGTCAGCACACGTTCATCTGTAATTCCTTTTTGACGCAATTGATCAATCAACTGCTTTCTCATTCCCTTGTGCTTGTAAGTATCTTGCATCTGACAAAAGTAATTTAGAAATCGGTCATTCTTTCGCTTTGTGCGAGAAAGTTTCTACAGTGAATTGTGTATATTTGGAACGCTAATAAACGAAAAAACATGGCAATTGATTCAAAAGAATTGGAATTCAATAAGAACGATGATGAAATGAGGCTGAAGATTTCCCGCATGGAGTCCGAACTGGCTTCCATCCTGAAAGGTGGCGGAGAAAAACGGATCGCAGCACTTCATGAAAAAGGAAAAATGACGGCCCGTGAGCGAATAGACATGCTGCTCGACGCGAATACCCCACGCTTCGAAGTAGGTGCTTTTGCCGGAATGGGAATGTATAAAGAACATGGAGGCTGCCCTTCTGCCGGAGTAGTAGTGGTTATTGGAAAAGTTTCCGGAAAACAATGCATCGTTGTAGCTAATGATGCCACGGTAAAAGCCGGAGCATGGTTCCCGATTACAGGAAAGAAAAACTTGCGTGCACAGGAAATTGCCATGGAGAATAAACTTCCGATCATTTATTTGGTCGATTCTGCAGGAGTTTACCTCCCGATGCAGGATGAGATTTTTCCCGATAAGGAACATTTCGGACGTATTTTCAGAAACAATGCCGTGATGAGCTCTATGGGAATTACTCAAATTGCTGCCGTTATGGGAAGCTGCGTAGCTGGTGGGGCTTATTTACCGATTATGTCGGATGAATCTCTGATCGTTGACAAAACAGGAACGATTTTCCTTGCGGGATCCTACCTGGTGAAAGCTGCAATCGGTGAAAACATTGATAATGAAACACTCGGAGGTGCAACAACTCACACTGAAATCTCGGGTGTTTGTGATTATAAAGTGGCAAACGACAAGGAGTGCCTGATGACTATCCGCAAAATGATGAGCCAGATCGGAGCTTCCGAATCCGCAGGATTTGATCGCATCGAATCTGTTGCACCGAAAGAAGAAGCAAAAAAGGTATATGGAATTCTACCTTCCGAAAGAGCAAAACCTTACAATGTTCACGAAATCCTGGATTGTATTTTTGACGAAGGAAGTCTGACAGAATATAAAAGCGATTACGGAAAAACCATTGTCTGTGCGTATGCACGCCTGGACGGCTGGAGTGTCGGTATCGTAGCCAATCAGCGCGAATTGTCCAAAAATGCCAAGGGCGAAATGCAATTCGGCGGTGTGATTTACAATGATTCTGCCGACAAAGCTGCGCGATTCATTATGAATTGCAATCAAAAAAACATTCCTTTGATTTTCTTCCAGGACGTTTCGGGATTCATGGTTGGATCCAAATCAGAACACGCCGGGATCATTAAAGACGGAGCAAAAATGGTAAATGCCATGGCAAATTCCGTTGTCCCGAAATTCACAGTTGTAATCGGAAATTCATACGGAGCCGGAAATTATGCCATGTGTGGAAAAGCTTACGATCCGCGTTTGATCGTAGGTTGGCCCACTGCTGAAGTTGCGGTAATGAGCGGTGCTTCGGCTGCAAAAACATTGCTTCAGATCGAAGTTGCTTCGCTAAAAGCTCGTGGAGAAGAAATTACCCCGGATAGAGAATCGGAACTTTACAATACGATCAAGGCGCGTTATGACGAACAAATTTCACCATATTATGCGGCTTCGCGTTTGTGGCTGGATGCTATTATTGATCCTGCAAAAACAAGAGAATTCCTGTCCGTTGGAATTGAAATGGCCAGCCATAAAAAAGCTGAAAAACCGTATAACGTTGGAGTAATCCAGACGTAATTATAAATTATCAATGAAAAAATTATCAAGTACATACTTGATAACTTATAATTACCCAATTAATAATTAAATAGTATGCATTTAGACTGGCAATTCAAACCGTACAGCGAACTAACACTGAATGAGTTTCACGACATTATTGCGCTGAGACTGAAAGCTTTTGTAGTTGAACAAAACTGCATGTACCTGGATCTGGACGGAAAGGATAAGAAAGCGTATCATTTGCTTTTGCGTGACGGTAAAGGCGATGTAATTGCTACGGCGCGAATTTTACACCCGGGAATTTCTTATCCGGAAGTAGCAATCGGACGTGTTGTTCTCACCAATGACTGCCGGGGAAATGGTGTCGGATACGAAATGATGGAAAAATGTATTCAATTCGCTCACGAAGAGTTCGGAAAAGTTCCTATTCGTATTTCTGCTCAGAAACATTTGGAAAAATTCTATACTAAATGCGGATTCGAATCTACCGGGAAAGAATACTTTGAAGACGAAATCCCGCATGTTGAAATGCTTTTAAACCCTGAAAAATAATGGTTAATAAAATACTACCTCTGGCAGTTATTGCAACTTCTTTAGTTGCCTGCCAACCTAAAAATTTACTGCCACCACCTCCTCAGGATGCTGTTGGTGTAACTCCTGAAAGTTCTGATAAACCAACAAGTATTGATGTGTCTTACATGGACCTTTCCATCAAGCCGCAGGACGATTTCTTTCAATTCGCAAACGGAACATGGTGTAAGAACAACCCGGTACCAAATACTGAATCACGCTGGGGAAGTTTCAACGAGCTCGATAAACGAAACAAGGCAACGCTGAAAACCATCCTTCAAACTGCCGCCGGGTCCAAAACGAAATCCTCCGGAAGCCAGGACCAATTGTTGGGAGACTATTATACTTCCTTTACAGATATGACTGTCCGTAACACAGTTGGAGCAAAACCATTAACTGATCGTTTAGATCAGATCGCAGAGATCAAATCAAAAGACGAATTGGTTGGTTTAATCGCGCGGCAACACCAACTGGGAATTGAATCTGTTTTCAGTTTTGGGATCGGTCAGGATTTGAAAGATGTCAACAAAAATGTAGCTTATTGGGGACAAGGCGGAATCGGTCTCCCGAATCGCGATTACTATTTCCAGGAAAACAAACAAGCCATTCGCGATGCGTACATCCTGCACATTCAAAAATCATTTCAAATGTTGGGTGATTCTGAGGATGATGCAAAAAAGAAAGCGAGTGATGTTTTCAATTTCGAGAAAGAATTAGCCGGGGCCATGATGACTCCTGCTGAATCTCGCTTACCTGAAAAGACCTATAATAAGTTATCGTTGGACCAGGTTGTAAAAGCCATGCCAAAATTAGACTTCGAAGTTTACCTGAGTAAAATCGGGTGCGAACACTTTGATTCACTGATTGTTGGACAGCCCGATTTCATGAAACAAATTAATTTCATGATGGAGAAAACTTCCTTCCAGTCATGGAATAATTACCTGTCCTGGTGCACAATAAATGCTTATGCAGGAAAACTGGACGAGAAATGGGTGAAACACAACTTCGATTTCTACAGCGGTGTTTTAAGTGGTACAAGTACCATGAAACCGATTGATGAGCGCTGTATCGAAGAGATTACGGGTTCCACTTTAGCTGAATTGCTAGGAAAGGCATTTGTCGATAAAAACTTCTCAGTAAATGCAAAGAACCGCGTAAACACGATGGTAGACAATTTGCTTGCAAGTTTCAGAATGCGGATCCAAAGCCTGGACTGGATGTCCGATAATACCAAAAAAGAGGCGTTGGCAAAACTGAATGCAATCGGAAGAAAATTAGGTTTTCCGGATGAGTGGAAAAGCTACAGAGGATTGGTGATCAGTCCGGTTGATTATGTTGCAAATATTGATAATTGCCGCAGTTTTGCTTTTAAGGAGAATTTAGAGAAACTGCATAAACCGGTCAACCGCAAAGAATGGGAAATGCCAGCACATTTAGTGAACGCATATTACCACCCGCTTTTAAACGAGATTGCTTTCCCTGCCGGAATCATGCAACCTCCTTTCTTTGATGAAAATGCAGAAGATGCTGTAAACTACGGAAGAATCGGAATGGTAATCGGACATGAATTCACACATGGCTTTGATGACAACGGTTCCAAATTCGCTGCAGACGGGAGTTACAACGACTGGTGGCAGGATACGGACAAGCAAAAGTTTGTTTCCAAAACAGAAATTCTGGGTAAAACATTCAGTTCGTTCTGCCCTGTTTCGGACAACTGTGTGAATCCGGAATTGACTATGGGTGAAAACATTGCAGATTTGGGAGGTTTAACCATGGCTTATTATGCATATACAATGACAGATGATTTCAAGAAAAACGTAATAATTGACGGATATACTCCGGCTCAGCGTTTCTTCATCGCTTATGCCCAGTTGTGGAAGATCAATTACACGGATGCGGAATTAAAAAAACGCATTGCAACAGACCCGCATTCACCGGGAATGTACCGGGTAAACGGGCCGCTGATGAACTGTCCGGAATTCTTCGCTGCATTCAATGTGAAACCTGGAGACAAAATGAGAAACTCGGATGAGAAGGTCGCTAAGATCTGGTAATCCGCAAATAAAATAATTGGAAAGCATCGTCAGTTTGGCGGTGCTTTTTTGTTTACCACGAGGCTCACAAAGCGCACGAGGTTATTTTTAATAATGTATCATGCACTTTTCTTCGTGCTCTTTGTGGTAAAAGAAAAAGGTCCGTTTAAGGACCCTTCTTTTATTAGTTTAAATTTAAAAGCACTTTTTTGCGCTTTAATTTCTTTACTTCCAATGATTTGCTGTAGTTCAGAATCTGACTGATAACAGCTGCGGATGGATTCGCAATCTCAGTGACTTCCTGTGTTTGCATGTTCGTCAAGTATTTATTTACCATAGGCTTAATAAAGTGCGTTTTTCCTTCTAACGCATTTCTTTTCAGTTTATTTTGTAACGGTGAAAAACTTTTTCTGAAAAATTTGAAACAGTTGATGAATCTGTTCACAGTGTCAATCTGAATCGGATCAAAAGCACGTTAGTAAACTTACTAACAGCATTTCTCACTTTTATTTCTCCCTTTTCAATTTTCACTTTTCAATTATAAGTATGTTTGCTTCAAATCACTTTTTATGGTAGAAATTAAATACATTCTAATCGGAGTTGCTGTACTCCTCCTTATTTTCAGTTTTGTAACTGTACAACAAGGAACTATTGCTGTTGTAACCATGTTCGGGAAATACCGCAGAATCATGAAACCCGGACTAAATATCCGGATCCCGTTCTTTGAACGCCTAAACAATCGGGTTTCCATTCAGAACCGCGCCATTGAAATGGAATTCCAGGCCATTACACAGGACCAGGCAAACGTCTATTTCAAAGCCATGTTGGTTTACTCTGTTTTAAATGCAGAAGAAGAAACCATCAAAAATGTAGCTTTTAAATTCGTGGACCAACGAAGCTTTATCCAGGCATTGATCCGTACCATCGAAGGTTCCGTTCGCGGATTTGTTGCCACCAAGAAACAAGCCGAAATTCTGCTGCTACGTGGTGAAATTGTTGCGGACGTGAAAGAAAGTTTGGACCATACCCTTGAAACCTGGGGATTCCACTTGATTGACCTTCAGTTGAACGACATTACGTTCGATGCGGAAATCACGACTTCCATGGCAAAAGTAGTAGCTTCCAACAACCTGAAAGCTGCTGCAGAAAACGAAGGTCAGGCATTGTTGATCACCAAAACAAAAGCTGCAGAAGCCGAAGGAAATGCAATTAAAATTGCTGCACAGGCAGAAAAAGAAGCTGCTCAGCTGAAAGGACAAGGTATCGCCTTATTCCGCGAGGAAGTGGCACAAGGTATGACCGAAGCTGCTGAGAAAATGAAAGCTGCCGATCTGGATACTTCCCTGATCTTGTTCTCCATGTGGACAGAGGCTGTAAAAGAATTCGCTGAAAAAGGAAAAGGAAATGTCATCTTCCTGGACGGTTCTGTTGATGGAATGGAAAAAACCGTGAAACAAATGATGGGAAATGATTTGTTGAAAAAATGATAAAAAAGTAGGGATTGGTCGCGACCAGCCCCTACTTTTGATTTAATAAGATCCCCACCACCTTCTCAGGAACCATTCCGCTGAAAGCAACGCAATAATCAGGACAAACATCCATTTCCAGTCAATTAATTCCTGGTATCCGGTATCTTCGTATTGGATCGTTGTAATGTCTCCACGGGTTTTAATTTCATTGATCAATGCTTTGTACTGATCCAATGTTTTATACGAACCATTCGACTGAACTGCCAATTGATTCAATGTCGAAAAATTAGCGCGTGTATCCTGGTCTTCCAGGGAAATTTCATCCACGGCAAAGGAACCTGCTTTTGTATATTTCTTCCCGTTATTGTCCGCAACCACCTTCCAATCGTATGTCCCGGATTCCAACTGCCCCACATTCAACTGGTAGAAGTTTGCTGTCGGGGAAAACAATTGCTTAAATCGATTGCCTCCGCGCTTGGTGATGGTCATTTCAACGGAAGGAGTTGTAATCAGTTCCATCGCCTCATTGTAGAACTCTGCCTTGAAAATAATGTCTTCTATGGTATTGAAACGTTTGGGCAAGGTAACGCGCAAAGGTTCCCTATTTTGCTTGATTGATATATACTGAGTCAGTTTTTGAACGAATTCTTCAAAACCAACCGTGGTTTTCTTTTGCATGAATTCTTTCATCTTCCAACGCCACAACCCTTCACCCAAAATAAACCCGATTTTTGATTTCTGGGTTTGCGAAACGGCAATCAACGGATCTTCTTTCGCAATATTTCCAATACGCTGGTTCAAGATCACTACACTATTGGCCGGAAGTTTATACCTGCCGAACTTGGTGCGCAAAGGAGTCAGTACCGGCACAATTGAGGTGAAATCTGCTGATAAACCAAAGGAATTAAAGCCTTTTGCTACGGAAGGATATACATCCTCATACTGGTTTCCGTTCGGTGCTTTCACGGCCAACCCGTAGGTTTGAAGTAAACTCGTAGTAACATTCGGTCCCAAGATCATTAAAACCGGGATTCCCCTATCCTGCAATTGTTTGAATAATGGAGCATTTGGCCGTAAGCCATTTTCATACCAAACTACAAAATCCGGGAGCTTGGTTCCCAACGAATAATTGGTCATCAATTCCGAAGAAATCACCGCTTCCTGATCCAGTTCAAATACGGAACGCAACGCCTGGATATCCGGATGTGGTGCACTGGCTAAAAGCAATACATTACTTTTCGAATCAATGACTTCCACGAAACAAGTCTGCTGATTGTTGTCTTTGGTAAACTCACCTCCTATCCGTTCTACGGAAACGGTGAAGCGCTGATAGCCTTTATTCTTAGCCAGCACCGTAAACAGGAATTCTTTTTGATCCAAATTCGTATTACTTACCACCGCTTTCTGAGACTGAACCACTTTCCCATTCTGAAGCAAACTTACCTGGTACGATCCAGGTGGAACACGCTGAAAGTCTACGAGTGCCTGGACCGGAAACTCGTTATTTAAAAAGGCGACTTCATTGGAGTTCACGGATCGCACAACAATATCGCGTTTCAAAGTCGTATCACCCACTGCAAGTGAAAAAACAGGAGTTAATTCAATGCGTTCGGCTTCATACATCGGGTGAACTCCCTGGTTGTAATTTCCATCGGAAATCAGAACAATTGCACCGATATTCCGGTTAAAGAAACGGTCCTTGATTTGTTTGAATCCGGCGGCAAGGTCACTTGATCTATCGTTCAGCGAGAGTTGCTTATCCAGATCACGCACATTCGTTCCTACGGCAAGTTCCAGGTACTCATACCCTTCGCCAAGGGCTTTTGGCAGCTCCTGTCTGAAATCACCGATCCGCCGCTTCACTTTGCTGCTGTCCTTGTAATTCATCATGGAAGAAGATGAATCCACCAGCGTAATAATCAATGGCTTTTCAGGCCGGTAAGTGATCGTTTCCCAAACCAGTCCCAGCAACAATAACCCGATCAGGAAAAGGCTCAACGTGCGCAGTGAAAACAAAACGCGCAATTGGTTCCGTTCCCAGACCGATTTTTGGTCTGTCCTGAAATAATAATAAAACGAGAAGCCTACAGCAAGTATTGATATAGGTAACAACCACCATAAAGAATGATCGGAAAAGTAATTCATGCAACGAAAATACGCTTTTTACTTTTTTGTATTCGTTAAAGTGTACGAAATTCCTAATCCCAATACCGATTTAAATTGGGTTCTTGGTCCGGTTTTCCCTTTGGAATCGCGAATATCGATATCATCATCGTAGATCAGGTTCCATTGCAGGGATGCCTGAAACCACTTATTTACCTTAAAAGTGAAGATGTTTTCAAAATTGACATCGATATTTTGGGGATTATGCACATAATTGCTAAACAATTCCAAACGTGTTTTCATTTCGATGTTCTTGAACAATTCCTTTTGGAAACGCAGCCTGAAATAAGCTCCGATCTCATTTCTGAAATGCAATCCCCTTTTCAATACGTTCCCACTTGTATCCAATTCTGCTGCTTTTACACCAAAAGCACCCGCATCTGCCAGCCGCTGATCATTTACAAAAGTCATTTTTGAGGCAATCGGGGATAAATACACATTGAAATAATCTACCGGCGCATATTCGATCCCTAAAGAGAAATTCGCATATCCGGGCGCCATGAACCGTGAAATGGGAATGGAATCATTGGGGAAACTGAAACCGTCCAGGAATTGGGTACGGAATCCTCCAATTGCCGTTAGGAACCAGTGTTTTTTGAATTCGTAACCCAATGAAGTAGCCAAATCAATCCGGTCATCCGTTTTCTGCAACCCCTGCACTTTACCAACCGAATCGGTGTAATACATCCCACCCAAAGCCAGTTTGACATCATTAGACCATTTAATCCGGCGGTGTTGGTAAATCGCAGAAAAATCAACAAATCCAAGCACAGCCACATTATTTCGACCACCAGCTGCCCAGTTTACAAAAGCTGTTTGAGAACCAGATAATCCAAACAAACTGTTCACTGTCCACTTTTTAGGCATCAATGAATCGTGCAGTGCATCCAATTTTTTAATGTCTTCGCGCAATTTTTCAGCATCAGTCTGGGAAAACACAATCGAACCGGTCAATAATGTTATTATGAGAATAATGATTTTCATAAGCAATTCGGTTTTTTTATGCTACAAATTTAGTTAAATCATAAATTAAATTCACAAACTTGATTTAGAATGCACCCAACCGCTTCATAAAAGAAGAAAAATAAGTAAATTTGGGTTCGAAATTTAAAATTGCTATGTCGAAAGAAGTATACATTATTGCTGCGGTTCGCACTCCTATGGGAGCATTTATGGGTGGTTTATCTTCCATTCCTGCTACTCAGTTGGGATCGGTTGCTATTAAAGGAGCATTGGACAGATCAGGATTGAAGCCTGAATTGATTGATGAAGTTTTCATGGGAAATGTGCTGCAAGCAGGTGTCGGACAAGCTCCTGCCCGCCAGGCAGCTTTGGGAGCAGGATTATCGAACACGGTTCCCTGTACTACCGTAAACAAAGTTTGTGCTTCCGGAATGAAAGCAATTATGTTGGGTGCGCAAACAATTCTTGCTGGCGATAATGAGATTGTTGTAGCCGGTGGAATGGAAAACATGAGCCAGGCTCCCCATTACCTGGACGGACGAAATGGTGTTAAATTCGGAAATATCCAACTATTGGACGGAATTACCAAGGACGGATTATTGGATGTGTACAGCAAAGTCCCGATGGGAACATGCGCCGAAAAGACAGCCCAAAAATATTCCTTCACCCGGGAAGACCAGGATAATTTCGCGATCACCTCATACAAGCGTGCTGCTGCAGCATGGGAATCCGGAAAATTCAATGATGAGATCGTTGGAGTTTCTGTTCCTCAGCGCAAAGGAGATCCGGTCATGCTTGTAGAAGACGAAGAATACAAAAATGTGTTTTTAGATAAAATCCCTTCATTGAAGCCTGCTTTCGATAAAGAAGGAACGATTACAGCTGCAAATGCTTCTACATTAAATGACGGAGCATCTGCATTGATCATTGCCTCCAAAGAAGCGGTTGAAAAACACGGTTTGAAACCGATCGCAAAAATCGTAAGTTATGCAGACGCAGCTCACGAACCTGAATTCTTTACAACAGCTCCTTCCAAAGCAGTTCCGAAAGCATTGGCAAAGGCAGGCTTGACAACAGACCAGGTTGATTTCTGGGAATTGAATCAGGCTTTCTCCGTAGTAGGATTGGCAAACACACAAATTTTAGGATTGGATCCTGCAAAAGTAGATGTGAACGGTGGAGCGGTTGCTTTGGGTCACCCACTTGGAAACTCCGGATCTCGTGTCATTGTAACATTGATCCACGTATTGAAACAAAACGGAGGAAAAATCGGTGGTGCAGGAATCTGTAACGGTGGCGGTGGTGCTTCTGCTATGATTATTGAGAATATCTAAGATCAGTAAATAGTATACTAGAATGCCATTCCTTTTCGGGGTGGCATTTTTTATTGCATCCGATCGATCCCTCACTTTTTAACCACAAAGGACACGAAACACCCAAGGAATTATTAGACATTACCAGAATTAAAAGCGCACCAAACACACGTTGGAAAATATCCTTGTGCTCTTTGTGTTCACTGTGGTAAATAAAAGCCGGATTTCTTTTTCTGAATGGCACCGTTTTTGTTTTAAACCTTCCCGCATATTGATAATCTTATACAACGCACGCTTACTAAAATTCAGAAATTATGAAAACAAGACACATCATTCTCAGCACATTCCTTTACGGAGCAATCTCATTAAGTATGCTGACAATTGAAACACCGGAAGGTGATTTCGCAAACAAGTCAGCAACCGAATTCGTTACCACAGGATCACCCGGTCAATTTTATGCCCAGGCAGTACCCGGAGAAAGACGAAGAGTTCGAAGACGCACCAGAAGAAGAACCAGAAGACGTGTGGAGCGCAGACAGAATGCTGCAGGTTTCGCAATGAATTTCACCAAAACATATATCGCGTAAAACAGTAGAGGCGGAAAATTTTCCGCCTCTACTGTTTTTATATCCAATTAAATTATCGGATTAAGCTTGCACTCCTAAATTTTCAGCTACTGCCGTTGAAATTGCTGATTTTTCAAAACGCAACTTAGTACCTTCGGAATTAATCAAAACTGTTGTATCTGTGATCTCAAGGATTTTTCCGTGAATTCCACCGATAGTAACCACTTTATCACCTTGCTTCAAATTCTCACGGAACGATTTAAGCTCTTTTTGTTTTTTCTGTTGCGGACGAATTAAAAAGAAGTAAAACACCACCAACATCAATACGAGCATTATAATTTGCATAACTCTATTTTTTATTTAACTATTACTTATTCAGTGTTCAACAGGTTCAAAGGATTCCAACATTCAAGATTCTGAACGATTAAACATTTTGAACGTTTTGAACATTTTTACTTAATTATTGTTGCCTCAACTACCACTTTGGTACTTGGAGGCGTTGTATTCGACAAGATAGTTACACTTCTTGTCACCGGACCTTCCGAAAAAGACTCCGTTTTTACGTCTGCTTTCACAAATCCTTTTTCTCCCGGAGGAATCGGTTCCTTACTCCAATCTGCCACCGTACAAGAACAAGATCCTGAGACATCAGACAACACCAATGGCTGATCACCTGTATTCTCTACTACAAAGTTAGCGTGAATTACCTCACCTCTTGCAATTTTTCCTGCATTAAAAACACTTGGAACTTTCATCGTCGTCTTGTATCCAACAATTTCTGAAGGAGAATCAGATTTACAAGCCGTTAAAAACGCTAAAGCCATCCCGATAACTACCGGTCCTAAAAACACGATTTTTCTCATAACATTAATCCATTAAACCTCTTCCGAGTTTAGAAATTTTTCCCTCTTTTACCAATCTATCAACGGCTTTATCGAGAATTCCGTTGATAAACCCATGACTTTTTGGAGTGGAGTAGAATTTTGATATTTCAATGTATTCGTTCAAAGTTACCTTTTTCGGAATACTCTTAAACACCTGAAGTTCCGTAATTGCCATTTTCAACAGGAGGATATCCATTTTGGCAATTCGTTCCAGCTCCCAGTTATCCGTTAATTCATCGATCAGCTTTAAATTTTCGGAATCCATTGAAATGGTCTTGCGAAGTAAAGTGCGGATGAATTCCTGCTCGTCTTCCTTGTCTTTATACAAAGGCATAGCCACAAACTTTTCTCCTTCGTCCATTGCTTTGATCGATTTAATGGCCATTTGACAAGCCAGATCGATGTCATCCAGCCAATGGATGCTTTTCTCTTCAAAGAAATGATAGATCAAAGGTGAATTGGCAATTTCTGCCTTAAACAAGTTGATCATGAAGTTCTTATCTTCCTCAAAATCGGTTGATTCGTTATTCATATGAGCAAACCAGGTTTCTCCTTCTCTCATTTGAAGATAGATCTTGCGGAACATTTCATGATGTTCATCCCCGATCCAGTTTACCGAACGGTCTTCCGAAGCTTCACGCAAGGAATAACTGTCCTGCAACGTTTGTATGATCACCGAATCCACAAACTTTCTATTGGGATTCAGATCTTCTTCTGTCGGACGGATTTTCTTTTTATTTTCTTCAATACGATGTTCCGCAATGTCTTTCAGTTCACCGAAACTCAGCAATAAATACAAGTACAGATCATAAATACGATCTACCGCCTGCATGAGTTCGTTCTCGGTTTTCTTGATGCTATCCTCATCTCCTTGGAAATAAGCATACAGCGCCTGCAAAACTTTAATTCGTAAATGTCTTCTATTCAGCATTCTAAACTACTCTCCTATCTTTTTTATAGTGGTAATTTCACTTTACCGATTGACTCAATGCGCTCTTCGGCGATCTTGTTTGCAATTTGATAGGTTGGAACACCCTCTGCACTCGAACGGGAAACAATATTTCCGATCGTTGTATAAATCTCTTCGGCTTTAGCCATAGACCATTGTGGAGACAAACCTGCCACTTCCGAATAACAGTTGATTACACCACCAGCATTCAATGCGAAATCAGGCGCATAAATAATCCCTTTTTCTTTTACCAGTTGACCGTGGATTTTCTCATTCGCCAACTGGTTGTTTGCAGCCCCGGCAATGATCGAACACTTTAAGCGGTTAATGGTATCATCATTCACTGTTGCTCCTAAAGCACATGGTGCGTAAATATCCATTGGAACATCGTAAATTTCGTCTAATCCAACCACTTTTACACCGTATTCACTCGATACGCGTTTCAAGGTATCCTGGTGAATATCCGTAATAGTTACTTCTGCACCTTCGGAAACCAGGTGTTTCACCAGGTATTCACCCACGTGACCAACTCCCTGGACAGCTACTTTTTTACCAGCCAACGAATCCGAACCGAATTGCTGACTTGCACATGCTTTCATTCCCATGTAAACGCCGTAAGCAGTAACAGGAGACGGATCACCGCTTTTTCCGGGCAAACCCACTACGTGATTTGTTTCCATAGAAACCCAAACCATGTCAACCGGAGAAATACCCACATCTTCTGCAGTAATGTATTTCCCTGCCAATGAGTTTACAAACTTTCCGAAACGGCGGAACAAAGCTTCGGACTTCATGGAGCGAGAATCTCCGATAATCACCGCTTTTCCTCCACCCAAATTCAATCCCGAAATGGAATTCTTATAAGTCATTCCTCTTGAAAGACGCAATACATCATTCAAAGCCTCCATTTCATTGTTGTACATCCACATACGGGTTCCTCCCAAAGCAGGCCCAAGAACGGTGTTATGTACAGCAATAATTGCTTTCAGACCAGTTGCAGTGTCGTTACAAAACAACAATTGCTCGTGGTTATACATACTCATTTGAGAAATAACGGGGTTTTCAGCCAGATTTAGATCTTTGACTTCTTTTACTTCAAACATACGCGACTTTTAATCTTTTATTTCAATGCGAATGGCTAATTTTGTAATTCGAACAAAATCGCATTAGCGCTCGCAAAAATAGGAAATTTATCGAATGAAGTCTCTAAGCTATTTAAACAAATATTTCATCAAATACCGCTGGCGATTACTGCTAGGCCTACTATTCATTGTTGCCGGCAACTACTTCGGAGCAAAAATCCCTGTCTTTGTCGGGAAATCCCTGAACTTTCTTTCCGGAAAGACCGAATTAAGCGCAGGACAAACTCTTTTTTGGACCGTGCTCGGACTTGCCGGACTGGTTATGCTTTTTAACATAATTAAGGGATTTTTCCTCTTCCTGACCCGGCAAACACTCATTATTATGTCACGGTATATCGAATTCGATCTGAAAAACGAAATCTTCGAAAAATACCAACAGCTCGATTATGCCTTTTATAAAAAGCAATCGACCGGTGACTTGATGAACCGCATTTCGGAAGACGTTTCGCAAGTCCGGCAATACCTGGGGCCCGGAATCATGTATACCGCCAACCTGATTGCATTATTTCCCTTCTGCTTGTATGAAATGTTAAAAATCAATACGGAATTGGCACTGTACGCTCTTGCACCACTTCCAATCATGGCAACCTTAATCTACTTGGTTTCCAACCGAATGAACAAACTGAGCAAGGACGTGCAACAGGAACAATCCCGTTTAAGCACACTGGGACAGGAAACATTCTCCGGGATCCGCGTTATCAAAGCTTACATCCAGGAAAAACACGCAAGACAAAACTTTGAAACAAGCTCACAATCTTACTTAAAGAAAACCATGCGATTGGTAAGAACAAACGCCTTGTTCATGCCGACCATCTCCCTACTGATCGGAACAAGTACGCTATTAAGTATTTACATGGGCGGGTTGCTTACTTATGGCGGAACAATCGATACAGGAGACATTGTATCAACCATTCTATTGATCTATAATTTAACCTGGCCATTCGCAAGTATCGGCTGGGTAACAAGTATCAATCAGCGGGCTGCAGCATCCCAGGAGCGCATCAATGAATTCTTAAGAACCGAACCGGCGATCAAAAACCAAACAGAAACTCCCTTGGAGCCATTCCGGGAACTCCGATTTGAAAACATGTCGTTCCGCTACGGACCGGATTCTCCCAACGTATTATCCGATATCAATTTCACACTGAAACGAGGCGAAACACTGGGAGTCATCGGGAAAACAGGAGCCGGAAAGTCCACACTCCTGCAAATGATCGTACGCCAATTGGATCCATCCGCCGGAAAAGTTCTGTATAATTCAAAAAACCTTTCCGCCATCAATCTGACCGAATACCGAAAGCAACTCTCGATTGTTCCGCAAGATGTCTTCTTATTTTCGGACACCATTCACAACAACATTGCATTCGGGGCACTGAATTTTGATACTGTAACACGAGAAGAAATTGTGAATGCGGCAAAAAATGCACACGTCCTGCACAACATAGAAGCTTTTCCCGATCAATTCGAAACCGTACTCGGCGAACGGGGAGTAAACCTTTCGGGCGGACAAAAACAACGCGTGAGCATTGCCCGCGCATTAATCCGTAAACCGGACATTTTACTCCTGGACGATTGTTTATCCGCAGTCGATACCGAAACAGAGGAAATCATTCTGCGCAATTTACAGCAGCTTAACCGGGAAAATCAAACTACTTCCGTTATTGTGAGTCACCGTATTTCCAGTCTTCGCAATGCAGATTATATCCTGGTACTGGAAGACGGCAAAATTGTGGAAGAAGGAAAACCGGCTGATCTTTTGTTGACAAACGGTCATTACCGGGAATTATACGACAAGCAATTGTTTGAAGAACCGAAGGTTTTCGAAGACTAAGGGAAATTAGCGATTATCCATGTTCTAATTATCCGAAAGATCCGATCCTTCAGTCAGCTTCTCGATAGTTGATCATTAAAACATGGATAATTATTTCTGTTTCTGGTATTCCCCTTCTTTCTCCGGATGCAATAGCAAGTAATGCTCCAGTTTATCTTTTATAAAGGTGATCAGCTCAATATCGGTGGCTGTTTTCAGGAAGTTTTCATCCATGTTCATGAAATGAATGAATTCGATGAAATCTTCGTTGTTCAGTTTAATGATATCGTACGAAACATAAAGTCTCAATAACTCCTGTACGATTTCTTCTTTTGAATCTTCGTATTGTTTTTGCGCAACCCAAGCCTTGGACTGTTCACGCTTGGAAAAACGCTGGTACAATGCCGTAATCGGGCTTTGAAAAGCTTCAATTCCTGTAATAGTCCTCGTTTCTCTTAGCGCCAAAGCCGCACGCTCTTCTTTAATTTCCTGGATAGACTTTAAAGGCTTAATCACCACTTCATCAATTTGGCGGGCTTTTCTTTCAACCGCTGCATAGACTTCAAAATGACAAGAGGAATCTCCCTTTACCCGGAATCCGTAGCGTTCATACCCTTTAATGGATAAAACAATGGAATCGTTGTTGTTTACATATACACCAAACGTTCCGTCGGGCTGACCGAAAACACCTTTTCCGTTGGAGGTATTTACGACCATTAAATTCAAAAATGCGTGTTTAACCAGGGTATCTTCCACTTTTCCCTTCAACCATACCTTCGTACACGGTTCCTGGGCATAGGCACTGCCGGATAGGATCATTAAGATTACAGTAATCAGTTTCATACGACGAAAATATCACTTTTTTCTGCGCTTTCATTTCTGTTAACTAATATTTACATTGTTTGGAACAAAATCGCTACATAGACAGATAGAATAATTCAACAGTTCAATTAAACGTTTTTTCACTTTTCACTTTATACAATCTTTTTGAACCCATTGAAGATTTTAATCTTTGAACACACAGAAATGTCAATAAGCATTCAAGAATTGATTTCTTTCTTTCACATTGAAACAAATACAAATGTAACTATCAATTATTCACTTTTGTAACTGTTAATTTTTCGAAAGAATGGAAATTTTCAAAAGTTCGTTTTAAAAGTTCGTAAATTTGCACCATGAAAAGAGTGGTTGTCGGACTCTCCGGCGGTGTAGATTCAAGCGTAACAGCACATTTATTGCAACGGGAAGGATATGAAGTAATCGGGTTATTCATGCGTAATTGGCACGATGAAACAGTTACCCTTTCCAACGACTGTCCCTGGATCGACGACAGCAACGACGCTCTTTTAGTAGCCGAACACCTTGGCATTCCCTTCCAGGTATTGGATCTTAGCAAAGAATACAAAGAACGCATAGTCGACTACATGTTTGCCGAATATGAAGCCGGCAGAACACCCAACCCGGACGTACTCTGCAACCGCGAAATCAAATTCGACGTGTTCTTAAAAGCTGCCATGGAGCTCGGCGCTGATTATGTTGCCACCGGACATTATTGCCGGAAAACCACCACAGAAGACGGAATTCATCATTTATTGGCCGGACTGGACCCCAACAAAGATCAGTCCTATTTCCTGTGCCAGTTGTCCCAAGAACAACTTTCCAAAGCCCTTTTCCCGATCGGAAACCTTCAAAAATCAGAAGTCCGGGCCATTGCAAAAGAAATCGGTTTGGTTACAGCCGAAAAGAAAGATTCACAAGGACTGTGTTTCGTTGGAAAAATCTCTTTACCTGAATTCCTTCAACAAAAGCTAGAAGTAAAATACGGTAAAATCATTGAAATCAATGAATTAGAAGACCAGTTTACCGAATATTCCAACATCCCTGTAAACCTGGAGCACGTTGTTGAATTAAGCAAAGAATTCATCTACTCACCCAACATGGGACAGGAAGTAGAAAAACACATCGGCGCACATTACTACACGATCGGGCAACGAAAAGGACTGCACATCGGCGGAAGACCCAACCCATCATTTGTAATCGGGATAGACACAGAAACAAATACAGTTTATTCCGGGCAAAAAGACGATCACCCGGGACTCAACAAATGGGCACTAAAGATCGAAACCAATGAAATGCACTGGATCAACCCGAATTTTGAAATGAATACCGGTGACGCAGCAGAATTTGAAATCCGCATCCGATACCGTCAACCGCTTCAAAAAGGCACTTTAACACGCCTGGAGGACGGATACTATATCCTGTTCGATAAAAAGCAAAGAGGAATTGCCCCGGGACAGTTTGCAGCACTATACCTGAAAGAAGAACTTATCGGCTCAGGGATTATTTCTCATTAGGAAGGAAGACGTCAAATGTAAAATCATCGTAGAACACGAGAGTCTTTACAATTTTCTTTTCAGTCCCGAAAGCTTTATCATCTTCGCAAACAGCATCAAACCCACTCTTTCGTACAGGTACGCCTGCCAACTTGTCCGTTAACAACTCAAAATCCTCCGCTTCTTTCTTTCCCTGCTTACCGGTAAAGAGCCACTCAGCGGAAACACGCGGAAAAGCACGCAACAACTTCTCAACAAAATCAAAACTGGGTTTATTGCGACCACTCAACACATGACTCACATTCGATCGCTGCACACCTATCTTATCCGCAAAAGATCCCGCATTCAATTTATGTGAATCCATAATCATCCGTAACCGATCTTTTATCTCCATGATACAAATGTATTATTTAAAATATACAATACTAAATTTTGCATTGTTTACATTTGTAACTGTTCAAGACAAAAAAAAGCCTCCCGGAATCCCGGAAGGCTAATTGAACGTATATCTTATGAAGTTTAATTGATACTATATCCAAAGAAAAGCATGCTGTTTGTTACTTGTGGTATACTTGGTCCAAATGTAACTAAATCCATTAATTGAGCAACTTCCACGATACTTAAGTTGCTATTCTTACCCATTGCCTTGTGACGCTCTAATTTTGTTTTTGCCAGGCTTACTGCGTTATTAATCATTGTGCTTTCCATATTATATAAAACTTAAATGCGATGCTGTTTTGACCCGTCTACGCCACAGTTGTAGATTAGGTTACAAATCCAATCAAAAAAAATAAAAAAAATCAGAAATTGTTTGAACAACTCATTTGAACGAAATTAAACAATCAATTAATTATCAATTATTTAAACACAAAAGCACATTTGTGACAATTTAAAAATCAATTTGAAATCAATTCCTCGTATGCATCCTGAATCTCCAAAAAGCGCTGTGCAAACTCCCTTCGCTCCTCTTCATTCAACTCCCGGTTCAGGTCCGGATGAAACTTCTTTACCAGTCTGCGGTAACTCTTTTTGATTTCTTCTTCCGTTGCAGACATTCCCAAATCAAGTATGGCCAGCGCCATGTTCCTCCGTGTTTGCCCATTTGCTATGGCATGCAAACGTTCACCACCCGCAGAGGAACCAAAAATCCGTTTGCGGTATTCAATAACCCTTTTTTCAATATACACCGACTGCACACCAATCAATTCTCCCAACCGAACTAAAGCCGTGAATTCCCTATCAATCAATTCGCTATCCACAAACACCAGATCGATTAAAAAATCAATCAGATCAGCCCGCTCCTGAGCTTCATGCATTTTTTGCACCACCCAATTGGCAACACTTCGCACATGAATAGAGGTTTCCCCAACCAATTCCAGTTCATTTGCAATAACCAGGGAATCTATATTAAACTTTTTATTGATATAAACAACTACAAACGATTGTTTTTCAAATGATTTAATGGCATTTTTACGCATCATCCATGCAGCCAGCAACACATAGATCTGGAAGATCATTTTTTCCGTCCTTTTACCGGAAGGTGGCTGAAAACTACGTTTCAGAATCAATTCAGAGCTCGTTTTCCGCTCTTTAGAATCCTTCACCTGACGCCTGATCAGCACCAAAATCAAGAAAGCAAAAACAACTCCGGATATGATTCCAAGCACCATCATATCATGCATTGATAACTTCCAAAATTAAACGAGAAGGTCCCGATCCAAATCATACCAGTAATTTAAGCAATTCCTCGTAATACAATTGCAATTCCTGGAATTTCACCTCCAGTTCTTTGTGCTCTTCCGGAGATGCATCCGGATAGCGGTCGGGATGATATTTCTTCACCAGTTTCCGGTACTTCAGCCGGAGCTTCTCTTCATCCAGCGCATCCTTTTCCATTTCGAAGTATTCCAATGCCTTACGCTCCAAATCATCCCGATAACTTATGGAATCATTTGCCTTACTCCTGTATTCATATCTTCTCGCAAAAGCACGATTGATATCTTCCATCAAAACCAGCCACTCTTCATGCACCAGGGTAAAAGCATCAATGATCCGGACCAACTCTCCTTTTTCACGTGAACCGATAACTCCGTCCTGTGCTGCCATGTGAATCAAAAAACGAACAACATCCCTATGCTGTTCTTCCTGCTGAAAACGGCTCAACCACCGAACGATTGATTCTGACCGGTATACATCCGAATAAGCCATTTTGAGCGATTCATGAAACGAACCGTGATTTTCCGGATACAGGTAAACAATGTATTCTTTCAGGTAAATACATTTCTCCTTAAAACAGTCCGGGTTTGTTCGCAACACATTCATGCTCAACAAAACCAATGCATCAATATGATTATAGGAATTGAACTTTGTTTTAAAACGGAACTCTTTCCTAAGTTTCGAAAAAACGTAACGAAACATCCAATAAGTTGGAGCAGACATGATGATTGCTGTTATCGAAAATCCGATAATCGCTTCGATCAGTTTTTGTCTGGCTACTTCTTCTTCCGCCAGTTTTTGTGCTTGCATCGCTGAAATATCCAGCAATAGAGACCAGGTCATTGTATTTATTTAGGCATTAAAGGATAAATAAGGTGTTCCAACCCATTTAGTTTAATTTCATAGATCAGCTCCAATTGTTGCCCCAACTTTCCGGCCGGAAAACCATTTTGTTTGAACCACACCAGGTAATTTTCAGGTAAATGGATCAAATAACGGTCTTTGTACTTGCCAAATGGCATTTTGGCTCTAGCCAATGACACTAATTGATGCTCATCCATGTGGTAAATTTAGCTCAAATTAGCCAGATCGAAAACATAATTCGTCCCTGAATTCCCGACATCAAGCGTAAAAGTTCCCTCCAGCTGCTCCGACATTGCCTGAATAATCTCTGTTCCGAATGAAGCAACAGAATCTTCCGACCAGGAACCATTATCACTATAAACAAGCAGGAACCGATTGGATTGATGCCCTTCCTTTTCACTCAGGTGAATACAAATTTTCGGGTTATCCTGGTACCGAAATGCGTGTTTTAAGGAATTCAGCAATAATTCATTAATCAGAAGTGCCAGAGGAACGATACTTTTCGACTTCATATCTTCCACCTCTACCCCAATAATAAATTCCGGCCTTTTGGAAATGGAATAATTAAGCAAAAGACTAGCTACCAGTGATTTCAAGTATTTTTCCAAATCAAATTTAGACAAGGAACCCGATTGGTACATTTTCTCATGAATAATCGCCATTGCCGTGATCCGGTCGATGGCTTCCTGGTAAGAACTCCCATGCTCAACATCCATGTTATTTGCCTGTAAACGAAGCAAACTGGTAATGATCTGTAAATTGTTCTTCACCCGATGATGGATTTCGCGAAGCATCACTTCCATTTCGGAATTTTGCTTCGAGATCAGCTTATTCTGGTTCGAAAGCTTTTGATTATATTCTATCAGTTCGACCCGGGAATAGTTGGTCGTCACAACATACAGGTTCAGAATGTATGCAATAGCAAAGCCTACGATCGAATATTCCAGGATGAATGTCGTTACATCATTTCCTGAAAAAGACGTGACCGACACAATATTTCCTTCGTGTAAATAGACCAGGTAATAGAACAAAACCAGGAAGTGCGCCACCAAAATCGGAATTCCCCACTTCTTTCCCAAAACAAAGAAGGTAAACATGATATTGACGATCATCCACATGGGAGTAAGGTAATGTGTAGCTTTCAGTAATAAAAACGCTCCGGACACAATACAAAAAGTCAGAATGGAGCAAATTGCTCCCACAAGCCGGTAATTCCCGGTAATCCGTATCACAAATAACCCCAGAACACACATTCCCACTGCAAAAAAATTGGGAGTAGCGCTAAAATGTTTATTAAAAAGATTGACAACTGTCACAATGGACATTAAGACCGCAAAAAAGTAGAGTAGATGCAACACCAGCCGGAATTTCATTTTTTCATGAAACTCTAACCAGTTCGTGTTCAGTTTGTCCATTATTTAGATTTCAAGAACAAATAAACGTCAAATTCTTGATTTTAAGCCTGAATGACTTAAAAACTTATTGACTATTGAGTTCAGCTGTGAGAATCTCATAAGCCTGTTGGATTTCAAGGAATTTACCAACATACTCCTTTCTCTCCCTTTCATCCAGCTCACCATGATTGTCAGGATGATAGATCTTTACCAATTTTCTATAGGCATTTTTCAGTTCTTGCAGCCCTGCACTTTCTTCCACCCCAAGTATTTTGAAATAATGCGATCGTACTTTCGTCGTACTTGCTTCCGGCTTTTTCCCTGGGATAAGAATATCCTGAATTCTTGCATCCAGATCATCCAGATCCAGGTTTAAACGCGTCAACAGATAAAAGATAAGTTCCGATTCACGCGGATTTATATTTCCATTGGTATTTCCAAGCCGAACAAGAAATTCCATTAAATGAATCTTCTGACGAATTGTTAAGCGCTCATTAGCAAGATTGGTGTATTCCGTGAGATCCACCCCAAGATCAACCACATCCTTGTAAATCTGTATCACATTGAAGCTAGCATTTGAAAAGCGTTTTCTCAAATAACAATCAATCCAATGTAGTTTTTGACTCACGGAACGCTCATTCTCACGAAAAATAAGTAAGCTTCCAAGTACGACGGCAGCACTTATGAAATCGTCAGAATAATTAACTGAATCCTGTCTTCTATACTTTCTTAAAACAAAAAGAAAGGCTACCAAAACGACAATTATCGGAATGGAATAATAGAAGAAGAACTCGGATCGAGTCATTCCTCCAATTCTCCCAACTAACGAAAACTGCATCAGGAACCGTTACGCAGGAATCTGCTTCAGAACATCCAGCAAATAATCCCAGAATTTCTGAACAGAAGAGATTTGTACACATTCATCCGGAGAATGCGCTCCACGAATATTCGGTCCGAAAGAGATCATGTCCATTCCCGGGAAATGCTTTCCTAAAATCCCACATTCCAAACCTGCGTGACACGCTTTGATATTTGGCTCCGCATTGAATTCTTGTCGATATAGATCTGCCATTACTTTTAAGATGGCAGAATCCGCATTCGGTTCCCAACCCGGATATTCTCCGCCCTGAACAACCTCCACTCCCACACTTTCAAATGCTGCACGGATCGTATTGGCCACATCCGCTTTGGATGATTCCACCGAACTGCGCTGTAAGGATTGAGTGATAAACAAATCGTCTCTGACGGTTACTTTTGCCAAACTGGAAGAAGCTTCCACCAATCCTTCAATAGCCGGACTCATTCGGTAAACTCCGTTATGAACTGCATAAATTGAATTTATAATTCGCTCAAAATCAGAATCTTTTACCACTCTATTTAAATCTGAACTTTCAGAAACTGTCCAGTTCGCATCTTTTTCAATGGATTGGTATTCCGCTTCCATTTGAGCAATGATCTGATCAACAGCTTCATGGAATTTTGTCTTTTCATCTTCAGAGACAGCAACAACAGCTGTACTTTCTCGCGGAATAGCATTTCTCAAACTTCCTCCATCCAGGCTACACAACTTCAAATCTACAGCCGATCTTACATGTTTAAACAAACGGTTCATCCATTTATTGGCATTTCCTCTCCCCAAATGAATATCCATTCCAGAATGTCCTCCAAGCAATCCACGCAACTTAATATCAAAACAAACATAATTGCTTGGAAGATCTTCGTAAGTGACTGTAGTTTTTGTATTGGTATCGATTCCACCCGCACATCCGATCGACAATTCATCATCATCTTCTGTGTCCAGGTTCAATAAGATTGTTCCCGAAATATTGGAAGCATCAACCTGCAAAGCTCCGGTCATTCCCGTTTCTTCATCGATAGTAAAAAGCGCTTCAATTGCCGGATGCACAATATCTGTTGATTTCAAAACAGCCATGATTGCAGCAACTCCAATCCCGTTGTCCGCTCCAAGCGTAGTCCCGTTTGCACGCACCCAATCACCGTCAACCAGCATCTCAATTCCTTGTGAATCAAAATCAAAGATCGTATCGGAATTTTTTTGGTGCACCATATCCAAATGCGATTGCATCACAATTGTTTGTCTGTCCTCCATTCCGGATGTTGCCGGTTTTTTGATAATGACATTACCGATGTGGTCCTGAATGGTTTTAAGCCCAAGTGACTTTCCAAAATTCATCATGAATTCGATTACGCGCTCTTCCTTTTTAGACGGGCGTGGTACCGCATTCAAATCAGCAAAATGGTTCCACAATGCTTTCGGTTCTAAATCTCTTACTTCCATATTTTTCTAGTTATTAGTGTTTAGGGATTAGTCTTTAGGGATTAGGGGCTAGGGATTAGAGGTTAGTTATTAGAATTAGGGTTTTGAGAAGTAAACATTCAACTAACCACTAAGTACTAACCACTGTTACGAATGTTTACTATTCTATTGATATACAAATCTTCCACTTTGGCCCTTGCCCACGGCGTTTTACGCAGGAATTTCAGGCTCGACTTGATACTCGGCTCATGGATAAAACAATTGATCGGGATCAGTTTTCCCAAACGTTCGAAACCAAACTCTTCCACCAATTCGGTTACTATTCGCTCTAATGTTATTCCGTGCAGAGGATCCATTTTTTTTTCAAATTGAAGGGATTTGAATTCTTCCCCCTTTGAAGGGGGATCGAGGGGGATGGCTAACGTTTCTCCGAAGCCCCCCTCCTTAGTCCTCCTCACAACTTTCGCACTGACGCTTGTCGTTGTTCGTCTTCACATACTGCGTATGCTCTTCTCAAGGGAGGAAACCCAAATCTTCTCTTTAATTAAACCAGTTTTCTATATTTAATCCGTTTCGGTGCAGCGTCTCCCAAACGTTTGCGTTTGTTCTCTTCGTACTCCGAATAAGATCCTTCAAACCAAACCACCTGGGAATCTCCTTCAAATGCCAGGATATGCGTACAAATGCGGTCCAGGAACCAACGGTCGTGGGAAATAACCACTGCACATCCCGCAAAACTTTCAATTCCTTCTTCCAGGGCACGCAAAGTATTTACGTCAATATCGTTCGTAGGCTCATCGAGCAATAATACATTTGCTTCGGTCATTAAAGTCATTGCCAGATGCAGGCGATTTCGTTCACCACCGGAAAGCACTCCTACTTTCTTGCTTTGATCGGAACCTGCAAAATTGAATTTCGACAAATAAGCACGTGCATTGAATTTTTGATTTCCAATTTCAATGAATTCATTTCCGCCTCCGATCACCTCAAATACCGTCTTTTCGGGAGAAATATCTTTATGTGTCTGATCAACATACCCGATCTTCACGGTTTCACCGATTGAAAACGTTCCTTTATCGGGCTGCAATTCGTTCATGATCATTTTGAAAATGGTCGTTTTACCCGCACCATTCGGCCCGATAATCCCAACAATTCCTGCAGGAGGCAATTTAAAGTTCAAATCGTCGTACAACAATTTATCCCCAAATGCCTTCATTACATGCTCCGCATCGATCACATTATTTCCTAAACGTGGCCCATTCGGAATCGGGATTTCCAGTTTCACCTCTTTGTCCTTCATTTCTTCGGACATCATTTTGTCGTAATTCTGGATACGTGCTTTATTCTTCGCATGACGTCCTTTCGGATTCATTCGCACCCATTCCAATTCCCGGGCAAGCATTTTCTGACGTTTCGATTCCGTCTTTTCTTCTTCTTTCAGGCGATTTCCTTTTTGCTCCAGCCAGGAAGAATAATTTCCTTTCCATGGAATCCCTTCTCCGCGATCCAGTTCCAGGATCCAACCTGCCACATTATCCAGGAAATAACGGTCGTGTGTCACGGCAATCACCGTTCCTTTATATTGCTGTAAATGTTGTTCCAGCCAATCAATGGATTCTGCGTCCAAGTGGTTGGTAGGTTCATCCAATAACAGGATATCCGGATTTTGCAACAACAAACGACACAAAGCCACACGGCGTTTTTCTCCACCTGAAAGGGTTTCGATCAACTGATCGTCCGGTGGACAACGCAAGGCATCCATCGCGCGTTCCAGTTTATTATCCAGTTCCCATGCATCAACCGCATCAATTTTGTCCTGCACCACTCCCTGACGCGCAATCAGTTTGTCCATTTTGTCCGGATCATTCAGAACTTCTTCATCCATGAAAGCTGCATTGATCTCTTCGTATTCCTTTAAAATATCCACGATATCCTGAACACCTTCCATCACGACTTCTTTCACGGTCTTTTTCAAATCCAGTTCCGGTTCCTGCGGTAAATACCCAACCGTATATCCGGGAGAAAAAACGACATCTCCCTGGTAAGATTTATCCAGCCCCGCAATAATTTTCATAACGGTGGACTTTCCGGAACCATTCAGACCGATAATCCCGATTTTTGCACCGTAGAAAAACGAGAGGTAAATATTTTTAATGATTTGTTTTCCCTGAGGAGTCACTTTCGAAACTCCAACCATGGAAAATATGATTTTCTTATCGTCAGACATATTGAATTTTTAGGAAAACAAAGATAACATTCTCCACGAAAAATGTGCGTGTACGCAGTGGAATAGAAAAACAAAAAAGAGTCCGGACATGCGATCAGGACTCTTCTATTCAAGCATTCAATCGGTTATTAGAACATTCTGCTAAATCCTGACCCAATACCGATAAAGATTAATATGATATACAGCGAAAGAAATACAATGGTAAAAATACCGGAGAATTTATAGAATGATTTCAAATTTTGGACTCCGAATTCAAACTCACTTTGTTTATTTGAATTCAACCCTTTAGTGATTGATCCTGCAAAACGAATCATATATAGTGCAGGAAAGATCATTGCAACAGTTAAACCGATGTACAGAAAAGCCATCCCAATCAACGGTCCGAATCCTGTTGAAAGGGCCGTAATCAACATAATCAAAGAGGCAATTGCTGTGAATCCCGTAAAAATAAATCCAACGATTGCCAGGAAACGAGCCCATTTTGCAGAAGTTAATAAATGTTCTCTGATTGATTGACTAACCTTTAATTTATCGCTATCCAATTCAATGTTTTGATCCAGTGTATCCATATTTATTTTTATATTTAATTTAAGTTCAATCGCTTGCAGCGTCTAATCTAAAATACTCGTCTGTATTGTTTGTTAATCCAATAAATCCGGGTTATCAGATAACTTCACTCCACCGTCTCCTTTCGGAAGCGAACGGAGCTTATTCTTCATTTCTGCAGCTTTTACCCAATATATAATAAAAATCACCAATGAACCTAAGCCAGCAATTCCTTTTAAAGCATCGATAGGAATAACACTTACAGCACCCAATATAGCCAGAACAAGTCCCAATGTTTTCAAATAATCACCTGATTGGGAAGCATTTCTTGATTCAAATTCGCGCTTAACCGATTCACTGATCTTAGAATACATAATAAACGCATAAACAATACTAAAAAAGGGAATAAACATTAACCAAACGTTCACCGGTGGCATTTGTAAGTTTGACTGATCACACTCCTTCAAAAGATCCTGAAGATTCTTCAAATAAAAGACATAGATTACTATTCCTATTGCTAATCCAATAAAAACAAAAATCCCCAAAGTCAATAACATATCTCCGTACATAACAATCTGTATTAAAAAATTAATCCAATAAATCCGAATCACTCGACATTCTCATTCCGCCATCAGCTTTAGGAAGTGTTCTCAACATGCTTTTATATTGCGCCATTTTAACCCAAAAAATAATCCCAATTACAATAAATCCAATCAGCGCCAAAATATTCAGTAAAGGAACGACCATACAACAAAGCAAGATCGGAAGAACAATTCCAAGCGACTTTCCATAATCTCCCGGCTGTGGATTGCTGCGTGAATCAAATTCACGTCTCAGGCTTTCAGCAATACGCGGATACAACATAAACGGATAAATAAATGCCCCATAAAAAGGAATGTAAAGCATCCAGACAAATCCCGGGTGAACCAATCTATTCTTGGGATCAACTTGCTTCAATAGATCCATCAAATTCTTAACATACAGAACACTCGCTGTAATAATCCCCCCAATAATCAAAAGATAAAGAAAAACGCCGATAATTATCAGACCTGCCATAAGTAAAATAGTATTAAATAATTCAGGAGACTAAAATAGAAATTAAAAGTCAGTTGAAACCGGTTTTCGGGACAATTTATTCATTTCCACCGCGTAGACTACCACAAAAGCAATTGAGAGACAATTCCACAGCAGGCCGAAAAACATTCCCGAACCTAAATTTTTGGTTATGGTGACAACGGTATAAACCGAAAAAACTACCGGGGGAATTTGTCCCAGGCAGTAAATCCAAAATCCCCAGCGCTTGAGACGAAACATAAAAATTGCACCCACAGTGCACAGAACAGGGAAAATGAACCAATTTAAAAGAAACCAAATACCGTTGTATTTATCGGTATCCACAAATGTTTTTGTGAGGTAAACATTGTTAAATGCAATCAAGTCCAAGGTAAAACGGATTCCACAACCTACCCAAGTTAAAATACAAACTACGGTCAATGCAATGGATCTCCTGTTTTTCAAGGAGATTTCCAAACTATCTACCGCTTCTTCCGTACGCCAGCTTTCCATTGAATAGAAATTTTTCTAAAATAAAAAAATCCCCGTCCGGGCTTAACCAGAACGGGGATTTTAACATATTCGTTTCAAAAAATTGAAAGAGATGTGATTACATATCTTTCAACTCTTTTTGCATTCCATCTTTGAAAGCATCTTTCATTTCTTTAGAAAGATCTCCTGACATTGAAGCAGCAGCAGCTAATCCCATTGTTAAGATGATCGCCCAAACCGTACCAACGATACCGATGATCATACCTGCGATAGCAAGACCTCTTTTACCTCCGGTCTTCTTCAATTTGCCCATTGCCATAACACACAATACGACACTTACGATGTTAACCACCAACCAAAGGTACATCAACCATCCTGATCCACCCAAACCGATAGATACGATAGCGATACCCGCCATTACGTTGTTCAATAAAAATGCTGCTAAAGCAAGGACGAATCCTGTTACTGCCATTCCTTTACCTTGAGGAGCTGTTGTTGTTGCGTCTAAATTTTCTGACATAATTATAAATTTTGAGTTACTCGGCGAAAATAATATCTTTATTCATAGATTCAGCACTATTGTTAAAAAAAGTGAATATTTTTTTATTCAGTCCTTTTAGTTGATACCCCTGTAAAAGGCTATATTTATAAGTGTTTCAGACCTTAAAAAGGATTAAAAAAGTAATTCCCGGAACAGGCAATAAAAAGGTTGTTAACAATCTATTGAATGAAATACCTGTTTTATTTTAAATAAAACTGAATTGCTTTTGTTAAAATTTAATAATATGAAAAATGTAGCCCTGTTTTTTGGAGCGTTGTTAATGGTGTTTACTTTCTCCTGTAAAAAGAAAAATTTAAAGTACGTCTTAAAGGGAACAATTACCGATTCATCATTCAATGTACCGCTTTCCGGAGCTCGTGTTACGATTTACGTCACTACTACTTCCAACTCAACGCCAGTTCAAAAAGCATCCTTAACCACCGATGCAAGCGGAAACTATTCCTATGAACTGGATCGTGAAAAATTTCAAAATGTGATTCTTTCCGTGGAAAAGGAAAACTATTTCAGCGACGGGATAACGACCACATTGGATAATTTATCCATCGACCATGACAATGTATTCAATTACGGAATTTATGCAAAATCATGGGCCAGAATTCATTTTGTCAGTGACGGAACCAAAATTATTAAATATTTCAAACAGGCCGGGAAGAACGGATGTGCGGAATGTTGCCCCACAGGTGAGATTCAACTGGACAATCTAACAGACTACAGCGTTTACTGCATCAACAATGGAAATGCGGCGTACCAGATATACTATGATGTGCAGGGAACTACAAATACCGGTTCGATCAGTGTAGTTACCGTTCCTTTTGATACGACTGAGATTTTGATCAACTATTAAGACTCTTAATTGTTAGAATCAGCCGCGACGGATTGCTAAACTACTCGGAAAAGAAAAATGGTCTTGTTGCCTGAAATGTAAACCATTTAGTTAACTTGTTAACTAAAATAACTTGTACCGGAAAACACAAACTTGTAAGTTGTTAACCTTTTAGTTAATTGGTTTACTAATGTGTATGACCCAACCATTGCCAATTACTGGTTGTTAACCATTAAGTTAATTCGTTCTCAGAAAAAAATCGAAACAACAAAAAAGGCCGCTCAACTATAGCAACCTTCTAATCATATAAGATTTGTATTGTTATTACTAATCCAATTCAGCTTCTTCAGCTTCCGCCTCGATCTCGTCAAATTTCATCCGGATCTCCTGGCGCAATTGCCGGTTATACGTTTCCATCAGGTACTTGAAGTAATTCGGGGTACTCTTAGCAATACATTTAGTGTAAAGCTTTAAGCGGTGCTCAATATGATCCTGTAATGCATCCACAATTTGAATGGCATCGTCCAGGTCTTTTGTTTTTCGCACAATCCCTTCACAATGATTTGCCAGGGAAAGATCCACTGCCAGCTTCCCTTTCTCTCCTTTGTCCAAACACTCGTAATATACATCACGGATACTGAACTCTTCCAGGAAATTGGTATCAACCAACTGCTCCATGTGACGCGGAAATTCAAATTCCACCTCAAATTCCAGGTCGTCGTCCTCACTCAGGCGCGACTCCAGGAACCGGTCCGGGAAACGGAAAGCATCCTGCCAGTTAATATAATCCTGCCAAAGACCGAAACGACGCACGTTATTTCCCAGATCTATCAGCTTGAAATTTGATTTATTGGGCAAACGGCGTGATCCACGGCCAATCATCTGGTGATACAAAGTCAATGAGCGCGTTGCACGGTTCAAAATAATGGTTTCGACTGTCGGCTCGTCAAACCCGGTAGTCAAAATCCCAACAGAAGTCAAAATGGCATCTTTGGTCGTTTTAAACCAGGACAATACATCTTTCCGGTCTTTATCGGAGAACGTAGAATCCAGGTGACGGATCTTATATCCTCTTTTCTTGAATGTTTCTTCCACGCGCAGAGAAGTTTCGATCCCCGAATTAAAAATCAAGGTTTTATCTCCTACTGCTACTTCCTCATATGCAAACAACAATTTCTCCTGCATGAAGTAATTTCCATAAACGGTCTCGGAAGAACTTACGGTAAAATCACCGTTCGTCCCGATCTTCAAACCATGTAAATTTACATCGTAGGTAAATGTTTCGGCATCCGATAAATAACCACCCTGGATCAATGAAGCGATACTCTCGCCGACCAGCAACTTGTTGTAGTGGTCATTCAAAGGCAATGCTTTATTTGAGCTCAGCGGTGTAGCTGTAACTCCCAGGATATTGGCTCCCGAATAATATTGGAAAATCTTTCTGAAACTGTTGTAATGTGCTTCATCGACAATGACCAAACCGACACCATCTACAAAATTCTCGTCTTCCTGCAAACGATTGTTCAGCGTCTCAACCATGGCAATATAGCATGGATGATGCTCTTCATCGATCAGGTTCTTTACATCACTGGAAATAACTTTATTGGAGATTCCGATCGCATTCAGCTGCTTGGATGTCTGAACGGATAATTCAATCCGGTGCGTCAGGATCAACACTTTTTTCTGATAACGTTCGATATAACTCTTGGCTACCTCGGAAAAGATCACAGTTTTTCCTCCTCCTGTAGGAAGCTGGAATAGCAGATTATAATCAGAACCATTTTTATCCAGTTCGTCTATGATTGCATTTACAGTCTTTTCCTGAAATGGATATAATTTCTTCGCTTGAAACAGCTCTTCGTCGATCATTTGTTAAAAAAAGGGCTTACAAAAGTACGGTTCTTTTAAGGATTTCCAAACAGCCTGGCTCAAATATTCTCATAATTTTATTTAAATGGTTCATTTTCGAGGCTTAAAGAAATCCAATAGTTCATTTAACACGTTTTTTAATAAATTATTATCTGATACAATAAAATCACTTATTAGGACATTTTAATAAATGAGGCCTGTTAATGGCATATTAATTGATTAAGTTTAAAAAAATGAACGTCATGAAAACAAAAACGATAAAAGAGAAAAAGCAAAGCAGCTCAAAGAGTTTCGATAAAGCTTTGATCCATTTGGGGATCCATTATCCGGTTCAACCGATTGTAATCAAAAAAGCTTAAAAATCAAAACCTCCGCCTCCATTGTTTTCATTGGAGCGTTTGTCCTCTTTGAAGTCAGTTTTCCCGAATTTATAGCGAACACTGACAATGATCCTTCTGGTTTCCCATTTAAACTGTGAAGACTGGAAAACCGTTGGCTGATCCACTTCAAAATTAAACCCTTGCGTATTGAAAATATCTGTCACCCTTAAGCCGATTCCCCACTTACCATCCCACAACGATTTGTCTGCTGAAAAATCAATAGAACCTCTCGGATTCATTTTTCCTTGAGCCGTAACGGATGGAGCATTGTATCGACCGTTCACCTGAAGGGTCAGTGTTTTCTTTAGCAAGTCTAAGGTAGAACTGAATTTCATTCCAAAAACAAATCCTTGCCTGCTCCAGTTTACACTTGGATCATCGTCTTTATACGAAATGTAATTCCCATTGAATGAAATCATATTTCTCCAAATCGGGAAAGGTTTCAACTGCATCACAATCTCTCCTCCTGAACTCACTGAGTTGTCTATATTGGCAAATGTTCCTTTGGAAGTTCCGTTTTCATAAAAGACTTTCACCCGCTGAATCACATGACTGGTATAACGCTGATACAATGCAAAGGCCAAGGTGAACTTCTTTGAGCTATAATCCAATCCCAAATCGATGGAATGAATGTATTCCGGGCGTAAAGCCGGATTTCCACTGCGTAGATTATAAGGATCAGCATAAGATGTAAACGGGTTTAAATTCCCGGAGTTCGGTCGGTTGATCCGTCTGCTGTAGCCAAGCGACAATTCCGTTCCTTTTTTCACTTCGTAACGCAACGTAGCAGAAGGAAATAAATTGAAATACTCATTCTTGAAACTCTGGCTCGTTGAGATCAGGTTCGGATTCTGGATACTGTATTCTGCACGAAGACCTGCCTGGTAGCGAAACTTTTTTAACTGGCCGCCAACAATCCCATAAGCCGAATAAATACTCTCCAGGTAGTTGTAATTGTAATTCGAAATCGTATCTGAAACATATGATCCGGATGCATCCTTTGCTTCAGAGGAAGAACGCAGGCTCATATTCCGCTGGATCATTTTCAGCCCGCTTTCGGTCCGGACCTTATGCTTTAACAAGCGGATAAAATCAAGTGAAAAAGTGGTGAAATCATTGGCTTCACGGCTAAAAATATGCTGATCTGTGGCAGGGACATTGGCCGGAAAAGCTGTCGTCTGCAGATAGAAGCCTTCATCTGTTCCCGCAGAAAGTGATTGGTAGGCATTTGCATCGAGGGAACCTTTGTCGTCTTTAAAATCCCATTTATACCCTAATGAAAAATCAATATTTTGAGTTGTACTCGGATCAGTGGCATTCCTGGTCCAAATGTCGGTCGTATCGCCGAAATTCGTGTAACGTGTATTCACCTGGTTCCCGACCCGTTTCCTATCTCCGGTATTTCCCGCAATACTCCAGGAAAGGGTATTCCGGTCTTTCACATAGACATCCATTCCAACTTTAGCCGTGTGTGTTACATTTAAGTCTCCACCGTACCTTGTTTGGTTCAAACTTACAGTTGTATCCCCCGAATAACGGTTGAGATCCGAAAAATTATTCCGGTAGCCATCCCGGTAGGAAAATGCATAATTACCATACAGATTGAACCGGGTATTCCGCACATTAAGTCCAAGGGAACCTGTGTACAAATTTCCTGTACCGGCAGTTATCCCTACGCTTCCATTCACCCCGCGCCGGGAACTTTTCTTCAAAACAATATTGATTATCCCGGAAGTTCCATCCGGATCGTACTTAGCAGAAGGATTCGTTACAATTTCAATGCGTTCAATACTACTTGCAGGAATCCCGTCCAATACGCTTTTTCCATTCCCACCTGTCATATTACTCGGTTTTCCGTCGATAAGAACCGTCACATTGCCGTCACCACGCAAAGAAATAGCACCATCCTGGTCTACTTCAACTGAAGGCACATTATTCAATACATCGGTAACTGTTCCACCTGTAGCAGCAATATCATCACCCACGTTGTACACTTTTTTGTCGAGGCCAAGTTGTAAGGGTGTTTTGTCTTGCCGGACCACGACTTCATCCAGTTCTTTGCCGGAATTTACCAATGCAATAGTTCCCAGCTTGCGCAGGTTTTTATCTGCTGAAAGTGAAATATTCGGGATCGTTTTTGTTTTGTAATCAGGATTGGAAATGACTATGTAATACGTACCATATTTGATCTCTTCCAACACAAAGAATCCATTCTCATCGGTATAGATTCCGTTTACCACCAGGGAATCCTTTGCGCTAAAAACACGGACCATGGTGTATTCCAAAGGAGTTTTTGAAACAGAATCCAATACTCTCCCATCAATGGAACCGGTGCCTTCAGGTGCTTGTGAATAAGTAAAAAGACTTGCTGAAAGAAAGAATGTAAAAAGCGTAAAGCGCATAAAAACGGGAAGAAATTTGGTGCAAAGGTAAGGTAATCCGATTGGTTCGGAAAGGGTTTTTAAAAGTTTAACCGCAAAGAGCGCAGAGTACACAAAGTTTGATTTATTTAAAATCTTTGCGCTTTTCTTTGCGGTGAAATTACCCACGTAATTTGTCCAGTAAATTGCTAAGAACTTCCGCTTCTTCTTCCGTCATGTTTCCGGTGAAGTCCAGTTCCGACTGCTGATCGTCATCGATTTGTTTCAGGATCTTCAAACCAGCTTCCGTAATTGAAACGTAAACCACTCTGCGATCAGATTCGCAGCGAACACGCTCCATCAATCCTTTATCGATCAACTTATCCATCAATCGTGTGGTATTGGGGGATTTTTCCACCATTCTTTCTTTCACCGAATTGACACTGATCGAGCCATTGGCACCGCGAAGAATTCTCAAAATATTGAACTGAGGCATCGACAAATCAAATTTTGCCATGTAGGAGTTCTGAATATTTCCCAGGTAATTCGAAGTATAACGAAGATTTACCACAGCCTTGTGCTTAGAATTTTTGAATTTCGATTGGATCACTTTTCCTATTTCCATGCAACAAAATTAATTACCGGGGTATTATTTACAAAATTTATCTCGTTAAAATTTCTAATTAATTTTCCGGTTAATGATAAAACCAGAAAAAACTGTCTTCGGTCAGCTTCCCTTCAAATTCAAATGCTATGCGGTGTTTCCCTGGAAGCAGGTGCACAAAATTTTGGTCCATTACAACCTTTCCGTCTTTGGATGTAAACCAAAAATCTTTTAAAATTGTTTCATTCTCAATATTTACAACTCCCTTTCCTGTAAGCGGATCGAGTGATTCTACAAGCACAACCGGTTCCTTTCCGGGAACTGATTTCCCGGGAACATGCTCGTGAATAAACAGACGTTCGCATTCTTTCCCTGTTTCGTCTTTCCAAATGAAACGAACGGCAAAATCCCTTCCTTTGAAGGCCTTTAGCTCCTGGGGGAACAATTCTACGGTATGCGGGTAAGCGATGGCTTGGCGACAGGTAAAACTTCCCAGGGGATTTCCTTGAAAATCGCTCACCTGAGCTTCAATTTCACACAAAAAACCGGTTGGAATGTCTGAAATCAGAACATATTTTTCTTTACCCAATGTATCAATTCGTTCTGCGATCGTCACATCTTTGAAATCGTTTTTGACCTCATACTGCAACGCTTTCCATCTTCCGAAATAATCCATACTGCTCCATGTAGGAGCCGGCCAGCAATCGTTAAACTGCCAGTACAATGTTCCCGCACACCTTGGAAAAGTGCTCCTGTGCGCAACCACTGCAATCCCGACAGCTTTGGCCTGTGTAAGCTGTGAAAAATAAACAAAACGCTGAAAATCAGCTGTTTTACCATAAAGTAAATCAGAATGTTTGGCAATCATATTGTTTCCCACATAGCTTTTCTGACGCAATTTCATCAGCGGGCTGTCCAGTTTCCAGTCTTTCGGTTTACTGAATGATAGCAATGTGGCCAGTTCGGGAAACGATTGAAAACCGTATTCAGCATTGAATCTGCCCGATTTCCGTCCAAAATCCTCTATCGGGTCTGTTCCGTGCCAAACTCCCCAGTAATGCTGTGTTCCGTCGTTATAGAACGCATCATTTCCCCAGTTGCTTAAAGGCGAAGTATGCTCGTACGGAAGATCTGTGAACTTACGAAGGGTTTCAGGGATTAATTCTTTAAATAGTTTCCGGTAATACGCACCGATCAAAACCTCATCTTTCTTAGATAAGTGATATTCTTTTTGAAACCCCCAGTTTTTCCAAGCGACATCTACTTCGTTGTTTCCGTTAAACAAGGTCAGTGAAGCATGCGATGCCAGCCTGGGTATTTGCTGGTCCAATTCGGTTTTTACATTTGCCAGAAAATCGTCTGTTCCAGGATACATGGCACAGGCAAACATAAAATCTTCCCAAACCATCAATCCGCCTTCGTCACACGCTTCCAGGAAGGATTCTCTCGGGTAAAATCCTCCTCCCCAAATCCTTACCATATTGAAATTACAATCCAGCATGGTCTGAACTGCCTTTTTTAATTTCTCATCTGTTATACGGGCCGGAAAAATATCATCCGGAATATAATCGGCACCTTTGCAAAAAACCGGGCGGTTATTCACCCTGATCTGAAAGGAAGTACCCCATTGGTCTTTTTCCTGTACCAATTCCACCTTTTTCAAACCGAAACGAACGTCTTTTTCCAAAATGACATCACCCTTTTCATTTTGCAAAATCCAATGGTCGTTATATAAATAGGCTTCTCCCTGTCCTCTCGGCCACCATAATTTCGGATTTGAAATGGTTTCGGTACGTTTTAAATACGTATTTTCACTCGTCACTTTCTGATCACCGAACAGCGTGCTTTTCCACGTAAAAGTCTCTGAACTTTCCTGTGCCAAAACCAGTGTAAATTCAGAAACTGCTTTTTCATCGGCAACTTCCAGGGTATTGGAATAGTTTGCAAGAACGCGGTTAGAGGAATAAACTTCTACTTTCACCGGCTCCCAAAATCCCATTGTCAGCATTCTCAAAGACCAATCCCATCCGAATTGGTATTGGGGTTTCCGGCAATGCGGTGCCACTTTTATTTTTCCTACATCATTTGGAGCAGGAAGTGTCACTCCCACATCCGCCATACGTGGTTTCTGGTACATGATCGGAGGTGTAAAAACGACCTTCAATTTGTTCTTTCCCGGAACGACCTTGTCCCGAACGTCAAAACGGTAACGCACAAATGCATTATTGGTTTCGGCTACCAATTTCCCATTCAAAAAGATTGAAGCATAAGTATCAATACTCGGGAAATCCAATTCAACAAATTCTCTGAGATCGGGTTCCCGTAAGAAAAATTCAGATTCAAGTGTCCATTGATAATTTTCAATCCAGTTAAACTGACTTTCGTTCATTCCTACGAAAGGGTCAGGAAGCTGGTTCGCAGCAATCAGTGCTTCCTGAACGGATCCTTTTTCCCCCAATACATACCACGCTTTAGATACCGGATGCTGCACTTTCCAGGATAGAATCTTTTGCCCTATCACTTGATTTGTCAAAAAAATCACCGCAACAAAAAGTCCGATTCTTACCATTTCCGATCAAAAGGAGTATCGATTAACTGATCTTGCGTTTCCGTTTTCAAGGCATAATTGAATCCGTTGTAAACAGAGAATCCACCGACTTCTCCTTTGGTATTGATCGCAATGAATGCACATTGTAAACCAGTCATATCCTTGTGTTTACGTATCAACCGTTCAACTGTTTCTTTACATGCCTGTTCCGGGCTTTTTCCTTGCCGCATCAACTCTACCACCGTATGCGCTCCGGCAATACGGATAATGGATTCTCCCAAACCAGTTGCAACCGCTCCTCCGACTTCCTGGTCCACAAATAATCCGGATCCAATGATCGGTGAATCACCTAAACGTCCCGGTAATTTGTAAGCCCAACCGGAAGTCGTACATGCCCCGCTGATTCGCCCGGAATGATCGATCGCCAATAAACCGATTGTATCGTGATTCTCATGGTTGATCTCCGGTTTCTTCGTAGCCGCTTGTTCCTTTTTCCATTTCTCCCATTCCTTTCTCACTTCCGGAAGCGGTGTTTTAATCGTATCAAAACCGTGTTCAAGCGCATATTTCCTAGCTCCTTCACCAACCAGCATCACATGTGGGGTATGCTGCATAATGTGTTTTGCAACAGAGATCGGATGTGCAATCCCCTCCAGGCAACCCACGGAACCGCAATTCGACTCCCAATCCATAATGCAGGCATCCAACGTCACATGGCCTTCCCGGTCCGGCATTCCACCGATCCCTACACTGCGGTTTGTGACATCACTTTCTGTTTGTCGTGCTCCCGCTTCTACCGCATCCAAAGAACTTCCTCCCGCCTCCAGCTTCTTCCAGCCCGCCTGGTTGGCCGGTTGACCGTGACTCCAGGTAGCAATCATTTTTGGTCCGCCGGTATATCCGGAAGTTCCCGTTTCCAAAGTACTTTCTTCTCTTGAAAATACGGGAGAAACTACTGATGCTGCCAATCCGACAGCACTCAATTTGACAAAAGATCTGCGTTCCATATTTTATTGATTGGCAATTTCGGATGCTAACCAATTCTGGAATTCGGCTGCATATTTTGCATGATCGGCATAATCCTTTGCAAAATTGTGCAATCCGTCATAATTTGGTTGAGCACACATGTATAAATAATCGTTGTTATCCGGGTTCAAAACGGCTTCCACAACTCCCGTCGGAGGCATGGAAATAGGCCCCGGAGGTAATCCGTTGTACAAATAGGTATTGTAAGGGCAGTCTTTGTTTCTGTGTTCATATGTCAATCGCTGTACGCCTTCCAATTGATCTCCCCAACAGAATTTAAATGTCGGATCTGACTGTAATTTCATTCCCGTATTCAACCGGTTCAGGTACAAACGGGCAATAATCGGCCATTCGGATGCATTTTTGGATTGTTCTCCGTAAACAATTGAAGCAAGGGTAACAGCCTGTGAAGGCGATTTCAAGCCCACCTTTTTCAATTGTGCCATTCTCTCCGGTGTCCAAAAATTCTTAAATTCCTTCGCCATGCGTTCCAGGAAAGCCTCTTTCCCGGTATCGTAATACATTCGGTAAGAATTCGGCATAAACAGCGCCGGAACCTGCTCAATGGTAAACCCGTATTTATTCAATGTTTCCTGGTCTGTAATGTAACTTTCCAATTCGGTACTATCTACTTCGATACACTTCGATACCTTTACACAAAGGTCATGAATGGTTTTGCAATTATTGAATGTTACCACCACTTCCACTTCAAAACTTCCACTTTTTAAGGAGTTCAATAAATCACGGTAGGAAGTACGTGCAGGGAAAGCATACATCCCCGGCTCTATATTTTCAACTGTAAGCTTTTTATAATTTGCCATCGACAAAAATGCATCCGTATCACTGATGACACCTGCCTTTTTCAGGTCTCCCGCGATTTCTTCCAAAGAGCGTCGGTTATCGATCACCACCCGTGCTTCCTTGTTGTTGGATGTTTTCTTCATGTAGATCATGAGAGGTGTCCACCCGAAAACCAGTGCAACACCGATCAACATCACAGCGACCGCTGCAAATACTAATTTTTTGTTTCTTTTCTTTCCAGACATTTCTGATATAAAATTTCATCCAACCAAACACCTTTTTCCAGGTACCAATCTTTTCTGACTCCTACTCGCACAAATCCCGCTTTTTCGAATAACCCCACGCTTGCCAGATTATCGCTGTGTATGGAACAATGCAGGTTGTGCAGTGCCAAAATCTGAGCAGCATACTTCTCCAGGATAGTCAGGGCCTCAAAAGCATACCCATGATTCTTATTGTCTTCATCGGCAATCAGGATTCCAACTGCCGCACGAAGATGTTTAAAATCTACCTGGTACAGGTCAATTGCCCCGATCGGTTCCCGCGTTCCGTTCATACAAATCATCATTCTCAACTGACCGTGTGTGCGGATGTGTTGTGCCTGATCAATGTATTCCAGAATGGCTGAAAATGAAAACGGGACTTCCGTTCCGGTAATCTTCCAATGCTTCGGGTTATTCTCCCAAAGCATCAGCTTCGTTGCGTCTTCCTTTTCAACAGCACGCAAAAAAATGGATTTACCGGTTAAACTCATGACTTATTCGTTTTAGTCGTTTTAGAAAAGCGTTCAAATGTAAATGAAAAAGTGTTAGCGTAAGAATGCGCATTTTGAATTCTTTCAACAATTTTACCACGATCAATTCTGTTCTCATAGGGAAAGAAAATTTTCTGCCCCTGCGATTATTCAATCATTTTTCATTCAACTGTGAAATCCGCTTCAAAATATCCTCCATTGAGTAATCCGGAATTCCTCTGTAACCTTCCGGTAAATTCAACCCGTTTACTTTTAGTATCAGATCTTCAGATTCTAAGTAAGTTAGCAAATTTACTAATTGGCTTACACCTTCTTGCTGCATCACTTCCCGGATCGGATGTAAGCAGGTAAGTCCACCGGCGGCGCGATCATATTTCGAGAAAACGGAAACCAAATCAGAAACGAAGACGCTTTCGGGAATTTCTATTAAAACCAGGGGAATCAATGATCTTTTCGCCTTTTTAAGCATCGAAGCTGTCAGTAAGTGTTCCGATTTCCTGTAAGTTAAACTAAAATAATCCTTACCCCTGGAAATCCCAATATGCGGCGGAACCTTATCTGCATTCCATATCCAGATAAACGATTTGCGAAGCATTTGTTCCGGAAGCTCCCGGTAAATCGTTTTAAAGTTGAATTCAGACATCCACCGTTCCTTTAAAAACAAGTTCTGCCGGACCAATCAACCAAATGTTATTAAATCCGGAATCCGTTCGGACAAACCGGACAGACAAAGAACCACCCCGGGAAATGACTTGGTATTCAAACGCACCTTTTATGTTGTTCTTTTCCCCCAACGCAAGCGCTGCTGCCGTTATGCCGGTTCCGCAACTGAGTGTTTCATCTTCCACACCACGCTCATAGGTCCTGATTTCAAAAGATTGTTCATCCAACTGGTGAATTGCATTTACATTAATCCCTTCCTGTTTGTACCTCTCCGAATAACGGATTTGTTTTCCATAAGCAACTATATCAAAATCAGCCACATTTTCTGTAAAATGAATGAAATGCGGTGAACCGGTATTCAAAACGAAATCTTTGGCCGAAGTATCCATATCGGCTACATCATTCATGTGCAAAAACACCTGATTGTCTTTTATAAATGCGTTGTGAGCGCCATCAATTGCCAGGAAGAAAACCGTATCTTTTGCAATTCCAAGTGCGTGTGCAAAAGCAACGGAACAACGGGCTCCGTTTCCGCAAAAGCTTTTGGACCCATCCGAATTGTAATAATCAACTTCAAAATCAAAACCGGGGATTGAGTTGATTAAAATCAGTCCATCCGCCCCGATCCCAAACCGGCGATCACACAGCTTTTGAACGGTTGAAACGGAAAGTTTATTCCACTCACCCGAACGGTTATCGATCATGATAAAATCATTCCCCGCTCCCTGATATTTTTCGAAAGGTAAATTCATACATCCTTTACTGTGATTGAGTTACAAGCCCATTTAGCTTAACAATCTTTAACAGCACAAAAGTAACAATCATCAATTGATAACTATTATAATTGCGTAGAAATTTAGCATAAACTAATTTAATATCATGAACAACTCATTGAAATACCTAGGACTTGGAATTGTCGGTGGAATGATTCCATTTGCTTTCGGATTCCTTCTATCTCACCAGGCGGATACTCCTCTTTCAGAACAGGTAATTGATGGTAATCGTTTAGCAAAGACCGTATCCTATAATGGAATGCCTCCTGCAGAAGGAGCATCGTTCGTTGAAGCTTCTGAGAACACGATCAACTCGGTGGTCCACGTTACCACCAAAGTCGTCCGAACACAAGTTCAGCGGGATCCTTTTTATGAATTCTTTTATGGCCCCGGGACCGGAGGACGCGAGTTCAAACAATACGGCAGCGGATCGGGATCAGGAGTGATCGTTTCCAGTGAAGGATATATTGTAACTAATAATCACGTCATCCAAGACGCTTCCGAAATCGAGGTGATTCTGAACGATAATTCGAAATACACCGCAACTGTCATCGGAACAGACCCTTCAACGGATATTGCCGTTTTAAAGATTGATGCTCCGGAATTAAAACCGATCGCCATCGGAAACAGCGATGACTTGCGTGTCGGAGAATGGGTATTGGCAGTAGGAAACCCGTTCAACTTAACATCAACGGTTACTGCCGGAATTGTCAGTGCAAAAGCAAGAAACATCAACCTGCTTTCAGACCGAACATCAAATTCCAATGTTCCGATTGAATCCTTTATCCAGACAGATGCCGCTGTGAATCCGGGAAACTCAGGCGGAGCCTTAGTTAACACACGAGGTGAACTGATCGGGATCAACACGGCCATCGCTTCGCAAACAGGTTCTTATACCGGGTATAGTTTTGCTGTTCCGGTGAACCTGGTGAATAAAGTAATGCGCGACATCATTGATTTCGGGATTGTTCAACGTGCTTATTTAGGAGTTCAGATTTCAGACATCAGCCAGGAAATCAAGGAGAAGAACAAGTTACCTTCTACAAGAGGAGTCTTTGTTTCTGCGGTTACTGAAGACGGCGGTGCCGACAAAGCCGGAGTAAAGAAAAATTGGGTTATCCTGAAAGTTGGATCCCGAGAAGTAAACTCGGTTGCTTCACTCCAGGAAGAGATCGGAAAAAGAAGACCTGGTGACAAGGTTAATTTAACGTTACGCACAGAAGACGGAACGGAAGTCATCAAAGAAATTTTACTGCGGTCGGCAGACGGTGAAACTGTTTTGAAATCAAAAGAAGAAATGAGCAAAACAACTGCTTTGGGTGGTACCTTCGCGGAACTCACTGCGAAAGAAAAAAAGGAATTAAATATCAGCTACGGAGTAAAATTAAAAACACTGGAACCAGGGAAATTGAAATCCAGCGGACTGACAGAGGGCGATATCGTTACCAAGATCAATCAGACCCAAATCGAATCGGTTGAACAGTTAACCCGGATTCTAAACTCATCAAAAGGAGGAGTCCTATTGGAAATCCTTTCTGAAAGCGGTAAAAAAGAATATGTCGGATTTGGTTTATAAATCAAACAGGTTTAACAGATTAAAATGCTCAAAATGCTTGCGCTAAAGCTTTAGCGTCGGTGCAGAATTCAAAAATCATTATTCGTTAATTTTGAACTTTTTAACGCTTAAACTTTTTGAACTTCCGTCATGAAAGTGCCGTAATTTGGGAAAGTATATTAAAAAAATGTTAAGGCATGGTTTTTGAGAGGTGAAAATCTCCCAAAAATCTGCCTTTTTTATTTGGAAATCACTTCCATTTCGTCGTAACTTTGCACCCTGATTTTCATTAATCGTTATAAAACGAAGTTCATTACATGAGACAACTTAAGATTACAAAATCGATTACCAATCGTGAGAGCCAGTCGTTAGACAAATATCTTCAGGACATTGGTAAAGAAGAGCTAATCACCGCTGAGGAAGAAGTAGAATTGGCGCGAAAAATCAAACAAGGCGATCAACGGGCACTCGAAAAATTAACCCGTGCAAATTTACGTTTCGTCGTGTCTGTAGCAAAACAGTATCAAAATCAAGGATTGACATTACCCGATTTAATTAATGAAGGGAATTTAGGTTTGATCAAAGCTGCACAGAAGTTTGACGAAACGCGTGGATTTAAATTCATCTCCTATGCTGTTTGGTGGATTCGTCAATCCATCTTACAGGCTTTGGCTGAACAAGCACGTATTGTTCGGTTACCTTTAAACCAGGTTGGTTCTTTAAATAAGATCAACAAGGCTTTTTCCAGATTGGAACAAGAATTCGAAAGACCACCTTCAGCAGAAGAATTGGCTGAAGCTTTAGAAGTTCCGGAAGATAAAATTAAAGAAAGCTTGAATGTTTCGGGTCGTCACGTATCTATGGATGCTCCCCTTTCTTCTTCTGAAGATGGTGGTACATTGATGGATGTTATGGCCAATACCGACTCACCGAAAGCTGACCATGCCTTAATGGCCGAATCTCTTCAACGAGAGATCGAACGTTCATTAAGCACCCTGACAGATAAAGAACGTGAGATCATTCGTTTGTTCTTCGGAATCGGAATGAATCACGGTCTGACATTAGAAGAGATTGGTGCCAAGTTTAACCTGACACGTGAGCGTGTCCGACAAATTAAAGAGAAGGCGATCAGACGTCTTCGACACACCTCTCGAAATAAGTTATTGAAAGCATATTTAGGATAAGAAAAAAGGCTGTCTGCTAACGCGGGCGGCCTTTTTTGCTTTATACACATGCTAAATCACTGAAAATAAACAACAAATAAATATACACTTTAGATGGAAGCTGCATTAGGCTATGAAAAAGAGTTAAACATGCACGTTCAAAAAGAACGCGCAGCTGTTAAATTGTCAAGTCACGTTGGTGAATTGCTTTACGACAAAGGAATTGAATTGGTTTTGTTCCGTAATCATCTTACAGACATTACTATTTCTGAAATCCTGAACCTGCATGAGTATGCAAAAAATGTTGTGAAGAAACCAATTGACATTGAAACAACAGCTTCTTTGGCAGAAGAGTTGTTAAAAATGGATTTGGCTCCCGCTAAAATCGACATTGGTAAGTTATCCAGTGAGTGGATTGCTGAAGGAAGTGCATTTGAGTCAAAATCAGCTTTTTTAGGTGCTAAATTAGGTAAATTCACCAGTGCTTCCGGTTCTGTTGAACCTAGAGATGTGGTTTTGTACGGTTTTGGTCGTATCGGTCGTTTGGCTGCACGCGAACTGATCAAACAAGCCGGTAAAGGTCAGCAATTGCGTTTACGTGCCATCGTTACACGTGGTGCGAGTGATAAAGACATCGTTAAACGGGCCGCTTTATTACGCTCTGATTCTGTGCACGGTGCTTTCAGAGGAAGCGTTGTGGAAGACCTGGAAAACAAAACACTGATCATTAACGGACAAATTGTTCACATGATCGATGCTTCCAACCCGGAAGATGTAGATTACACAAAATATGGAATCAGCAACGCTTTGGTCATTGATAATACAGGTGTATACACAAACCGCGAAGCTTTATCCAGACACATGGCAGCAAAAGGAGTTTCTAAAGTCCTTCTGACTGCTCCCGGGAAAGAAGTTCCGAATGTGGTATATGGTATCAACCAAGGAACATTGGATGTGGAAAATGAAACGATTTATTCTGCAGCTTCCTGTACAACAAATGCGATCTCCCCTATCCTGAAAGTAGTAAACGATGCTTTCGGAATTGTAAAAGGACATATTGAAACGGTTCATGCGTATACCAACGACCAAAACTTATTGGATAACATGCACAAATCATCCCGTCGCGGACGTTCAGCTGCGATCAATATGGTTATTACATCAACAGGTGCCGGCGCAGCCGTAACAAAGGTGATCCCTGACCTGAAGGACAAACTAACTGCAAATGCGGTTCGTGTACCTACTCCAAACGGTTCATTGGCAATTCTTTCATTGGAATTGAAAAACGGAACAACGGTTGAAGATGTGAATAACGTGGTCAGAACAGCTTCTTTGGAAGGTGATTTGGTAAACCAGATTTTCTACTCTTACGATCCGGAATTGGTATCCAGTGATATTATCGGAAATACCTGTTGCTCGGTTTACGATTCTCATGCAACGATTGTATCCCTGGATGGAAAGAACGTCGTTCTTTACACCTGGTACGACAATGAGTTCGGATATACGAAACAAGTGATTCGTTTGGCGAAGCATATTACGAAAGTACAACGTTTGATTTACTATTAATCGTTAGACGAAATAGAATAAAAAGCCGGTTTATCAGTTGATAGACCGGCTTTTTTTATCAATTGGGATAAATGTAGAGGGAGCTATGTATCATGCAATTTTTACCACTGACTTTGACGTGAACTCAGCCGAACGGTATACGGAAGTTGGCTTCTGCCGAGGTGAACACTCGCTTTCCTTGGGAGAAAAAAACGATGGGCAAGCATGGTGGTTATTCCCCGATTAAGCGCACCCCTGGTAGTTTGTAGTTTACTTATTTTACTTCTTCAAGCCATTCTGCTTCAAACACTTCATTACTTTCTTATCGTGTTTTGCGCGTTCTTCCGGTGTGGTGTTCGGAGTAGTCAATAACTCTTTGCATTTAGTATCCACATACTCCCATCTGGCCATTAACTTCTCTTCTTGTTTCGAACTCATATTGCCTTTTTCGAAAGCATCGTTAATGGAGTCATTTGCAACCACGCAGGTACAAAAATCCCACTGTTCTCCGTACTTTTTGACAATCTTCTCGTGATTTTCTATATTTTCGATTGCAACAGACTTTTTCTCTGTGTTCGTATCCTTTAAAGCCGTCTCTAAATCGTCGGCTTCAGTAATGGTATCTTTCGCGTTTTCCAGTTCGCAATCGCTGCATTCTTCATTAGAACCGCAGGAAACAGCAAACAGAACAAGAAATAAGAATTGAAAATATACTCGTTTTTTCATAAGGTTGAGTTACAGGCAAATATAAAAAGATTGTCCAAAAAGACAAGGTCAAATCAGTAACTCAAATTGACATCTCAAACGCCCAAATTTAATATTCAGGAAAAGGAATCAAAACAATCGTGTACTTATAGGAATTGTTTTTGGGCTTAAGGACGATTCGTCTTCTGGACAAGGTAACGATCTCAAATACCAGGTTTTTTTTAGTCCCCACAAATCCGAATTCCTTTTTCGACTCGTCTAACCAATAAGACATTTTGATTCCCGGTTTCGTTCCCAAAGTTTTCAGAATATGAAAATACGCATTACGCGATTCATGAAAAACGATTACTTCTTTGTATGCGATCTGGAGTGGAGTATAATCCCTGTCTCCGTCCAATTGTTTATCAACCAGCCATACCTTGGACGAATTGTCGTGAATTAAAATATAATGGTCAATCGGTTGAATGCTTGTATCTCCGCAAGCACTTAGAGTTAACAACAGGAGCAGTAATATACGGAGAGACTTCATTTTCTTTCATTTTTGAAAGCTATTCCGGATAGCTTCCCGGGTTGACTTCAATTAAAAGATCATATCATTCCGGTCCAAAATTTTCTTGATCTCAACTCCCATCGAGTCAATGAATTCTGCTTTTACTTTTCGAGGGACATCTTCATCGATCACTTCACAGTTTACATACTCATACTTGCCATCTTTCCACCTGAACACGCAATTGTAATATGTAATATTTTGATTGATATTGTCCGGGAACCGAATCACCAGGTCATTATATCCAGAAGCAGACGGGCGTTCTTCAATCAGGTTTCCGTTAAACCCGTTCAACTTCACCAGCACATCATTTTCCCGTTCGAAAATCAACAAACGCCTCAAAGGAAACCCGTTCACACCGGCTTTGATCAGCAATTTGAATCCATCTTTCAACGGGGTTTGTTTATTTAGTTTAAAAAATCGAAAGTATTTCGGGCTGCAGGTTGGATGTTCGGGATCCTCATCCGATGTTGCTTTCGGATCACACAGGTGCAATTCCTTCAAAAGTTCAGCTTCCGCTTTGGAGGAAAACGCATTCGCATTAAAATCCGTACTGATTGTCTTATCCGCCTTTTCGTTATCAGCCGAGGTGTGCCTTTTTTCAATGGTAATTTCACCATCTGCTTCATCGTCACAGGCAAAAGCCAGGAATACTGCAGGAAGAAGGAACACGAATTTAAATCTCATGGCAATGTTTACTAATTAATGAAAGATTTTGGAAGAAGTTACAAATGCTTCTGAAAAACGGATCGGATCGACACCTGTTTCAATTCCTTTTTCTTTAAACCATTCCATCATACGCTCGGTGGGCATATTTCCTGTCAGTTCATCTTTTGCCATCGGGCAGCCCCCATACCCTTTAATTGCCCCTTCAAAATAACGGCAACCTGCTTCATAAGCTGCCTGCGTTAATTTAGAAGCATTTTCCTTTAAAGTATGTAAATGCGCTGAGATCTGTATATTTGAGAACTCCGTAGAAATCGTTGAAAAAACCTGCTTCACCAGCTCAGGAGTAGCAGCACCGATAGTATCTGCCAATGAAAGACGGGAAACTTCAAATAATTGTGTCAATCGTTCTGCCCAGGTTACAATGAGGTCCGGGGACCAGGCATCCCCATATGGATTCCCAAATCCCATGGAAAGGTAAAGCATCAATTCTTTGTTTTCTTTGTGACAGATATTGGCAATTGCTTCTACCCTCCTTAAAGACTCTTCAATCGTAGCATTGGTATTTCTCAATTGAAACGTTTCCGAAATACTAAAGGGATATGCTAAAAAATGGATCCGCCCAAATTTAGCGGCATCTTCAGCACCTCTTTCATTGGGGATGACTGCCAGCAGTTTGGTTTCACTGTCGTCCAATCCTTCCAGAACAGATGCAGTATCGCGCATTTGAGGAGTTGCTTTAGGGGAAACAAAACTTCCGAAATCAAGCGTATCAAAACCGCACTTCAGCAGATAATTCAAATAATAAATTTTATCTGCGGTATCAATCCATTCCTTGATTCCCTGCATAGCATCTCGAGGACACTCAGTAATAAAAACGCGACTATTATCCATGTGCAATTTCTTTTCTTTTTTTCAAAACCGCTTTATTGATTCGCTTCACCAAAGCGGGGCCCTCGTATATAAATCCTGAATAAACCTGTATCAGGCTTGCTCCTGCCATTAATTTTTCGATTGCATCTTTCCCCGAATAAATTCCACCAACGCCAATGATCGGAAAAGAGCCACTTGATTTTTGGTACAAATAGCTAATTACTTGAGTAGATCTTTGTGTCAGGGGTTTACCGGAAACTCCACCCGCACCGATTGATTCGATTTTGCTGCTTGAAGTTACTAAATTTCCTCTTTCGATAGTCGTATTTGTCGCAATTACTCCGGCAATTTTTGTTTCATTGACGATGTCCACGATGTCATCTAACTGGGAATCAGTTAGGTCCGGGGCAATTTTTAAAAAAATCGGTTTTGACGAACCTAGCCTGCTCCGTTCGTCTATTAAAGCCTGAAGTAACTGAGTCAAAGGTTCCTTATCCTGAAGCTCACGTAAATTCGGTGTATTGGGAGAAGAAACATTCACCACGAAGTAATCTACGTATGGCTCCAGAGCATGATAGCACTTTAAATAGTCCGATGTCGCTTCTTCGTTCGGGGTAACTTTATTCTTACCGATATTTCCACCGATGATACAGTCCGGATTCAATTTTTTTAATCGCTCAACAATCACATCCGCTCCATCATTATTGAATCCCATGCGGTTAATGATTGCCTGGTCTTCCAGTAAACGGAACAAACGCGGTTTCGGATTCCCATCCTGTGCAACCGGGGTCACCGTACCAATCTCAATGAATCCAAAACCACATGCTGCAAGTTCGTTGATTCGTAAAGCATTCTTATCAAATCCGGCAGCTAAACCAACCGGATTCGGAAATTTTATTCCGGCAACGGTTGTTTCCAATAAGGGATTCTGAATACAATAAATGGATTTCCAGATCGGTTTTACGAGGGGCACTTTCAGCCAAAAGCCTAATAATCTGAACGTAAAATAATGAACTTTTTCGGGATCAAACTTAAAGAGAAACCATCTCAGGATTGGGTACATTCTATCAATTTGTACCAAAGGTAAAAACACAAAACGAGCTTGTCAATAGACAAACCCGTTTTGTTAAAAGAATTTTAAAATTCGAATTAGAACTTCGCTCTGTAGTGGCGTTTTCCAAATTTCATCGGTCCGCTTCTGGAAGAAGACTTATACGTAATATTTCGTGTCACCATGATATTCACATACAGGAACGCATCTTTCTGCTTATCCCCTCTTTGACTACCTGGATTGAATGCTGAAGGTGTGTTGGAAGGATTCGACAAATACGCTGCCTGAGGTCCGTAAGACGCACCGATAATGGCAGGATCATAATATTCACCGTGCACATCATCAATATAATCAGAGAATGTTTTTACATAACATGCTTCCAAACCAACTCTCCACATCCGGTTGATTCCCATTCTGAATCCGACACCAAGAGGAACCGTGGCCGTAATCCGTTTGTACTCTGCAGGTCCACCGGGAAGTCCCTGACCTTCCGTATGCATGCTTTGCAAATTAACCCAGCCTCCCTGATACAAAGCCTTTGGATTGTAATACATCAAACCAATACCACCGATCAGGTACAATTGCTCATTGTGATCCGTAAATCCTCTTAGTCCCGGTATATTATACCTGCGACCAATTTTCTCATTTGCCAGAACAATGATTTCAAACCGCTGACTCAACATTGCAAAAAATGAGCGGAAAGAAAGATTTCTCATGTTTCGGAATTGTTCTGAAGTCAATGCATCATTACCGCGCAGCATACCAAGGTTCACCATGGTAGATGTCGCATAATAAGGATGAAAGCGATATCTGAACGATAAAGACCCCCCAATGTGAGTTGAATTGAAATCAATGTCTTTTAAACTATAGTCCGTACCTATTTGATTTGCTCCACCCAAGTCTCCCAAGAAACTGGTTGCTCCAAGACCGATAGAAATTTCTTTCTTGTTCATCGCCCAATTTCGCTGAGTGTTGAAATTTGAACTTTGCGCAAGTGAAACTGTTGAAACTATAGATAAAATAGTTAGAGTTATGTACTTCATTCTAAAAATTTATGTTGTAGTAGATTCCACGATGCTAAATTAAGGTTTTTATATCACAGCCACCTAAAAATTTTGTTGCTTTTTTTTAAAATGACATTGTTAATGAACAAGTAACCGGTTTTATTGAATGGATTTTTCACAAATCCAAAAAAAACACAAAAAACCACCCGTCAAATATAATACAATACCCGACCTTTAAAAAGGGGCTATTTACCTCATAAATAATTCTTTGACTTTCATCGTCTCCCTCTCGAAAGGACTTATAATGATATCATTATTTCCTAAAAATCACCATCAATCCCCAAACCTGTCATATGAATGGAACTGCCGGAAAAAGACAAAAAAAAGACCTTCCATCCGGAAGGCCCTTTGCTTTTAAGCTGCGTATCTGCCTAAGAAATATTCTCTTAGTTTCTCCAATGCCCTGAAAGTTTTCACTTTCGCATTGTTCTCTGTGATACCGATTGTTTCTCCGATTTCTTTAAAACTTAATTGTTCAAAAAACCGCATTTCAATCAATTTTAATTGCTCTTGTTTTAATTTTTGCATTGCCGATAATAACAAGGATCGATTATGCTCAAACTCTTGGTTATCAAAAAATAACGTATCGAAAATTGGAATCTGAACATGCTCCATAGAAACAGTTCTCTTCGATTGCATTTCCCGATAGGACTGGTACAATTCGCTCTTGGCAATTCTGTAAAGCCATGAACCGAACGGTACACCGCGGTCTTCATACTTCGATAAATTTTTGATCGCTTTGATAAAGACTTGCGAAGCGACATCGTGGGCTTGCTCCGGGTCTTCCATGCGTTGTTTCAAATAGCGAAGTATCGCATCATAATACTTGCGGTACAAAGGTTCGAATCTTGCCGGATCCTCCTTTGCCTGCATCACCCATACTTGCTCCTCCTGGAGAAGTTCCGGTGACTGGTGGAAATAGACATTAATTGCCATGGTATATTTGGATTTTGGGTTTGCATAATTTATTGCTTGGGTATAACTAATATAACGGGATATTTTTCAATTTATTATCAAATATGAAAAATGCGAGTGCTTTTTTAACAGTTTTTCGACGAATAAGACAATTAATCCTATCAATTAAGTAGAATTATACCTAATTCACTCCCGATGTATCAACCAATGTCTCGAGAAAAGAACACAACTGATTGATTTCCAAATCAGTTAATGAAAACCGCTGTATTATAGCAGATTTGTTCGGATGATCCGCCCCCCCATTTGAATAATGGAGGATCACTTCTTTTAGTGTTTTCATACTCCCATCATGCATGTACGGAGCAGTTAAGGATACATTACGCAGACTCGGAACTTTAAAGGTTCCTTTCTCTTTCTCTTCCCCGTTAATCCGGAATCTTCCCTGGTCTGTTCCGTAATCTCTGTAAAGTCCGTTACTAAGCACCCGGTAATTCGTGAAGTCAGGTGCGGGATGACATTTCGTGCAGTACAATTTTTCGGAAAACAACTTCCAGCCTGCCAGTTCGTTGGCATTAAGCGCTGTCTTCTCTCCTGCCCTGTAACGATCGAACCTGCTGCTCCGGCTAATCAATGATCGCTCATACGTGCTGATTGCACGCGTAACAACGTAAGCGTCCAGTTCCCGGTTGAAAATGGATTTCGCAAGTTCCCTGTAGCGGGAATCTTTGGAAAGTTTTCGGAGGACCTCTTTCATCGAACTTCCCATTTCCCGGTGATCCTGGATCGGGACAAGGACTTGTTCTTCCAGGGTCTTTACTTCTCCGTCATACATATACCTTTTGAAATACGAACTATTGAGAATACTCGGTGCGTTCCGCATGGCAAGGGCGCCGTTTACTCCCTTGCTCTTAGGTAAACCGTCTGTAAATGCTTTGTCAGGTCTGTGACAAGTTGCACAAGACATCTCGTTATTTCGGGATAAGCGTTTATCAAAGAAAAGCCTTTTGCCAAAGGCGATTTTTTCAGCGGTGATCGGATTATCTTTGGGAAAAGGAATTTTTGAAAACACTGTTTTTTCTTCCGGACCAGAACAATTCCAACCGATAAGAATGATCAGTAGAGCACCAAAAAACACGCTTTTATTGAAATTCATAACACCTTAACTACTAAGTTACTATGAAAAAAGAAATCAAGCTGTTATTTTTTTCTTACAATATACAGCAATTCGCTTTTCATCAGCCGGAAACGCTCGATTTCTTCGTCTGAAATGGGATGGTTCGCAAACGCTATTTCTACTTCGAAACCGGCTTTCTCAAGCCACTGCGGATAATCCCTTCCAAACAGGCGAACATGGTCCTTTTGCCAGAAATGTTTTTCGCGTTCTTCAGGGGATGTGATACTCCAATCTTCGTAGGTTTCTTCCCGGTTCATGTCTTGCGGGACCTGCATAATTCCCCATGCGCCGGGAGCCATTACCCGGTGCAGTTCTTTCATACATTGTAACGCGTCGTCTACATGTTCCATTACGTGATTACAGAAAACCACATCAAAGCGGTTGTCTTCCAGTGGAATCTGGTGCAGATCAAAATGCAGGTCTGCAATCGGTGAGACCAGGTCTCCGGTTAAATAATCCAGATTTGACTGCTTCTGAAATTTCTTGTGAAAGCATTGTTCCGGCGCAATGTGAAGCACCTTTAGTTGATCTGCAGTAAAAAAATTACTTTCTCTTTTAAGGTAGAGCCACATCAACCGATGTCGCTCCAACGTAAGGTCATACGGACAAAGTACATTCTCCCGGTGTGCAACATCCGATCCATAAGACAGGAACTTCCTGAATTTTCGTTCACATACCGGACATTCAACCTTATTTCCCTTGTAAATCACAGGCGCAAAGAACTTAAAGATATAGCTCAAACGGATTAAAAGCGGCCTGGGTAATTTATTCAGAAGAAATTTATATGCTTTTTTCATGAAAACAAAGTTAATAAACTAGCGCAACCGACCCACAATTCTTCAAGGAGTTCTCTTAAATTTGTAGCATGACGATTTTTATCCGGTTATTCTTATTGATCTCATTTACTCCATTTATCGTGAATTCACAAATACAACTTCTTGCTCCCGTTGCCCGGGAAATCCCCAAAGAACTGATTAAACACAATCACGTAAGAATTGATCCGTACTTCTGGATGAACGAACGCGATTCCAAACCGGTACTGGATTACATCGCCGAAGAAAACAGCTATTCCAATGCTTTTTTTGACAGGAACCAATCGTTGGTAACTACTTTTTTAAAGGAATTCGACGGACGGATCAACCCGGAAGAAACCAGTGCTCCTTTTGAGATCCAGGGAAAAACCTTTCAATGGCGGCAACTAAAGGACAAAGATTACAGGCAACTGATCCTGATGGAAGGAAAAAAGGAAACTGTATTCTTGGATGAGAATGCATTGGCGGAAGGGCACGAATATTATTCCTTAGGAGATTTCTCCCTTTCTCCGAATAACGAACTGATCGCTTTTTCCCAGGACAAGATCGGCCGACGCAATTACACGATCTCCTTTCGAGAAAACAAAAGCGGAAAAATTCGGAAAGAACAAATTCCCGGAACCGATGGAAGTATTCTCTGGGCGAATGACAATCAAACGGTTTTTTATGTCAAAAAAGATCCGGTCACACTTCGTGAATTCCAGGTTTATAAACACGTATTGGGAACCGACGGTTCGAAGGACGAATTGGTATTCGAAGAACAAGACGAACGTTTTTATACGTATATCACTAAAACGCTGGATAAACAATTTATCCTGATTCATTCCGTCAGCAGTACCAGCTCTGAAACGTGGATGATCGAAGCAGATAAACCGGCGGAAAAGGCGCGTTGTTTCCTGAAAAGAGAAAAAGACCATTTGTATGAGGTCAGTCACCATGAAACGGGATTTTATATTTTGACCAATAAAAACAGCCCGAACAGGAAACTGGTATTCTCGAAAACCATTCCTGCTTCTATTGAACGTTGTGAGGTATTGATTGCCCACGACGAAGATACTTACCTGGATGACGTGGAAGTTTTTAAGCATTTTCTGGCTGTTCAATCACGAAAAATGGGAAGAACAGAAATTTCTGTCGGGAACCTGGATGCAACGGACTTTTCAAACATATCCTTACCGGAAGAGGTCTACGAATTGAATTTCAGTTTCAACGAGAACTACGAATCGACGGTTGTGAATTACCACTACACATCATTGACCAACCCGAGTTCCATTTATAAATACGACGTAAAAAATAAAACAACCCGTTTATTCTTCCAGAAAACACTGATCGACCGGAATTTCCGTTCAGAAAATTATATTTCCGAACGGATCTGGGCCACAGCAAATGACGGACAGCAAATTCCGATCTCTGTTGTTTACAAAAAGGGAATTGATTTGAAGAAGGCGCCGCTTCTGCTTTACGGTTACGGAAGCTATGGCGTGACAATTCCCGCAGCTTTTTCAGCAACCCGCATCAGCTTACTCGACAGGGGCTTTGTCTTTGCGATTGCCCATATCCGCGGAGGGAAATTCCTGGGAGAAAACTGGTACCAGGACGGAAAACTAAATCACAAGCGAAATACCTTTACCGATTTCATCAATGCAGCTGAATGGATGGCACTGAAGGGGTATTGCGACCCGAATTCCATTTACGCACAAGGTGGAAGTGCCGGCGGTTTATTGATGGGAGCTGTAACCAATATGGCTCCTTACCTGTTTAAAGGGGTAATTGCACAGGTTCCGTTCGTAGACGTGGTTACAACGATGTTGGACGAAAGCATCCCGTTGACTGTAGGCGAATATGAAGAATGGGGAAACCCGAATGAAGAAAATCCGTATTGGTATATGTTGAGCTATTCTCCCTACGACCATGTGAAGAAAATGAATTACCCAGCCATGTTGATTACTACGGGGTATCACGATTCACAGGTCCAATACTGGGAACCCTTAAAATGGGTGGCAAAACTGAGAAAAAACCATACGGGAACTGCGCCGATCTTGTTTGATTGCACCATGAGTGCCGGACATGGCGGCGGTTCAGGAAGATCAACTGAACGACTGGAAGTTGCAAAAGAATTCGCATTTTTGTGTTCCATACAAGGTATAAATGAGTAAAATTTGGTTTCTCATATCGTTTTTAAGTGTATTTGCAATTGGCGCTCACAGCCAGGAAATGGATAGCTTATTGCCGTATCAGAAATACAAAAATCGCTTGGTCCTGTATTCGGATTTTGGATGGAGTACCGCACCGATGTCCATTTCCTATCCCTTCACCCAGGAAATCAAACACGTCAAATTCAGGAATAACTTTAATCCTGTACTGGGTTTTGGTTTTTCCTACAAATGGATGTCTTTGCGATTCGGGATTACCTTACCGAATTCTGTCCGTTCCAAGAATAAATTCGGGAAGACCACGTACTATGACCTGGGTTTTGACTTCAGTTTCAAAAACATGTACTTTGATGTTGACTGGCATTTGTACCAGGGATATGCCATGAAAAATGCAGACCGTTGGAACGATACGATCAGTCCGGATGAACCGAACCTGATCCGGGAAGATATCAATGCTGCCAGTTTCTCCATCAATGCCTGGCAATTCTTTAAGAACGATTTCAAAATGGCGGCTTTCAAAGGGAAAACAGCTTCTTATCACCGGGATGTGAGAACATTCTATTTAAAATATACCACAAATTACTACGGAATTTCTTCTGCTCAACCTATTCTCCCGATAGAATTACAGGACACCGCAGAAAGCAAAACTTCCGCAAGTGTGATCGGGGCTTTTGATGTGGGAGTCGTTCCCGGCTACGCCTATGTACGCAGGTGGCGGATTTTCCAAATAGGGATCATGGGCGGATTGGGATTGGTGCTGCAATCCAAGATTTACACATTCGAGGGTACAACCCGGAGCTTTCTTGGACTTGCTCCGCGTGTGGATTTCAAAATTGTTGGCGGGATCAACAAACCGAAGTATTTTATCATGTTTGTGAGTGACTTCGACAACAAATCGATTGCATTTAATGATTTCTCGTATAAACAAACCTACTACAACCTGCGAATTGTAGGAGGAATCCGCTTAAATGTGAGCAAGAAAAAAGAAGCACGGGAAGCGGCCGAAAAAAAAGCGCAGGATGAAGCGGAAAAAGAAAAACGGAAAAACCTGTAATCCGTCTATCCACATCTAAATAGCACTCAAATAAGTTGTAAATCGGATACTTCCAAAAAACGCTTCGAATCCAGTTCTTCCAGAAAGAATTCCAGCTTTTCAATCGTAACATGCTCCATTACCACAATTTTCAGCCAGGAAGGACGATGATGGTCATCCGGGACCAATCCGAATGGAGTTACCAGGTCATCCGGAACCTCTGATGCCTCCAAGGTAATGATGTTCGAAAGCGGAGAACGATAATAACTGATCTTGCGTTTATCCAGCTCTTTGGCCAACCAGGAAGCCCTCCGTTCAAGAGTCGAACATTTCTCAAACCATTCATGTCTGCCATAAGCTGAAAAAATCAACCAGATTGCTATTGCATTGGCTCCCGAACGGCTTCCCGAAATCGTACAATCGGCTCCGGCAACATACGATGCTGCGTCTGTTTGAGCATACTTCATCCATCCCTTTCGGATCAGGAAAATCCCCGTTCCGTAAGGTGCCTGCAATAGTTTGTGCGCATCCATTGTAAAGGAATGAATATTCGGATGGCGGAAATCAATGGTGTTTGATTCGTCAATCAGTGGAGCATAAAACCCGCCGTAAGCCGCATCGATATGAATCCTGAACTCAAACCCGTGATTTTGCATTAACTCTGCATATAGATCTGCGTCATCTATCGAACCGAACATAGTCGTCATCATATTACTGACAACAATGAGGCACTTCACTCCTGCTTGCTTCAACATGGAAAGTTTCTCTTCAGCAGCCAAACGGTCAATCTTGCGTGTTTTTTCTTCCACCGGTAATAAAACGCACCGGACCTGGAACATGTTTCCGGCTTTTTGCATGCTGTAATGACTGTCTTCACTGCAAACAATTGCAATCTCGGATAAAGAAGCCCCGTGTTCATACATGAAATAATTGCGGTAAATCCAAATGGCCTGTAAATTCGCTTCTGTGCCTCCGGATGCAATGTACCCGTCTACGGAATGAGGAGCTGCACACAAAATATTCTCAGCGCAAATGCGGATTACTTCCCGCTCCAATCCTTGAGTTCCTTCAAAATAAGATTCGGAATCACCCAAAGTATGACAACCAATGTGATTCGGATTTTGAACAAGTGTAAACAAATAAGGAGACTCTCTGACAAAACTGATTTCTTCCGAAAAGACCTTCGAATCAAGTTGGGTTCCCGGAATTCCCAAAATAGAACCATCCCGGTAATTCACGTTGCCTTTTAAGGCTCCAAAAACGCGTTGTTTGATTTCCGTTTCTGACTTTCGTTTCCATTCCATAACTGCAATTTCATGCAAAGTTTGGAGAAAAGCACCGGAAGAAAACTGACCTGGATCAGCTTATTTAATTTTTAACGTTATTGTTGAGAAATGATCTTTTTTACGGGGGATTTCCAGAAATTCTTGAATTCACCTACATTGCTGACCGTGTTATTAAACACAATGGTCTCTTCCGGTAAGCGATCCAAGTCGGCATAATCGACATACTTGAACTGACCATCAGATAACGTGAGCATTTTTAACCGGTTGAAGAATGAAATCCCCAATTCTTTCTCTAATTGTTTGATAAATCGAACGGAAGTATCGATAGAACATCCCGAAGCATTGTGTGCACTTTCGTCCACTGCCAAAATGAGGTGTGCGTGATTCATGACTTCTCCGTAAGCTTTCAATTTCGTTCCATGTGCGGCCCATTCTTCGAGAAAAGGTCCCAATTGCTCATGGATCCATTGAACTTCGGTATCCGTCAACAGGCGATCTGACTGGTAAGACCACAATTTTGCCTGATCTTGCAAGGTATCAAAAGGAATCATAATTCAGCTGCATTTGCGATCAACTCTGCCACGTCCAGTACCTGGATCTCATTTTCTTTATTGAAGTTCTTCACTCCATCCGTCATCATGGTATTGCAGAACGGACAGCCGGTAGCAATAATCGAAGCCTGTGTTTCCAATGCATCTTCCGTGCGTTCTACATTGACTTCCTTGTTGCCTTTTTCAGCTTCTTTGAACATCTGGGCACCACCGGCACCACAGCATAAGCCATTGGATTTACAACGTTTCATTTCCACCAGTTCCGCATCGAGTTTTTCGATCAAAATCCGGGGCGCTTCATACACATCGTTTGCCCTTCCCAGGTAACACGGATCGTGGAAGGTAATTTTCTTTCCTTTGAATACACCACCACCTTTCAAAGACAATTTACCCGAATTGATTAATTCCTGGATCAGTTGCGTATGGTGAATAACTTCGTATTTTCCTCCCAATTCCGGGTATTCGTTCTTTAAAGTATTGAAACAATGCGGGCAAGCGGTTACGATTTTCTTGATTTCATATCCATTCAAAACCTGGATGTTCATCATGGCTTGCATTTGGAAGGTAAATTCGTTTCCTGCACGTTTTGCCGGATCTCCGGTACAGGATTCTTCTGCACCCAAAACCGCGAAGTTCACTTTGCACTCATTCAAAATGCGAACCAATGCTTTGGTGATCTTTTTAGCCCTGTCATCAAAACTCCCCGAACAACCAACCCAAAACAAAATATCCGGGGTTTGTCCCTGTGCCATCATTTCGGCCATTGTCGGTACGTGTATCGTGCTCATAATCTTTTCTATTATTGTTCAAATGTTGAAAAGTTCAAATGTTGAAATTACTTCTATAACATTAGTCTTCATGGATCCAGTTTCCTCTGTCTGCCGGAGAGAACTGCCATGGAGCTCCGTTATTCTCGATATTTGTCAACATCCCTGTCAACTCTGTCGGCATTTTGGATTCTTCCATTACCAGGTATCTTCTCAAATCCACGATAATCGCCAGCGGATCAATATTTACCGGACATGCTTCAACACATGCATTGCAGGATGTACAAGCCCATACTTCTTCTTCTGAGATGTAATCAAAAAGCAAGGATTTTCCGTCTTCGTAATCTTTTCCGTTCTTGCGTTTTCCGTCAGCCAGTTCAACCATTCGGTCGCGCGTATCCATCATGATCTTACGCGGTGACAATTTCTTGCCTGTAATATTTGCCGGACACGATGCTGTACAACGTCCGCATTCGGTACAGGTATAAGAATCCATCAGGTTTTTCCAGGTCAAATCGGTAATGTCTTTTGCACCGAAGCGCTGTGGAGCACCTTCAGGAGCCGGAGCAGCAAACGGATCTGCCGTCGGATCCAGCATGAGCTTCACCTCGTTGGTAACTGCTTCCATATTGGTGAACTTTCCTTTTTTCTCCAGGTTGGAATAATAGGTATTCGGGAATGCCAATAAAATATGGAAATGCTTGGAATATGGCAGGTAATTCAGGAATGCCAGTACCATGAACCAGTGTCCCCACCAGCCTATCCTTTCCAAAACAAGCAATGTTTCCGTGCTCATTCCGCCAAAAATATGCGGACCGACCCAGGAAGAAATAGCAAAGCCAAAAGTACCTGCTTCATGAGCCGCGTGTGATGCTCCTCTCAAATACAAAGCCTCATCCGCCCCATTCATCGTGAAAATACAGCAAACCAAAATTAGCTCCATTACCAGGATCAGGTTTGCATCAAAAGTTGGAAAACCTTTCATTTCCGGTTTTTGGAAACGAGCCAGTTTCAAAATATTTCTTCGTGAAAGGAAAGCAATAGTTGCAATGAGCGCTGCAACGGAAAGTACTTCGATAATGGAAATGACAAGCGTATAAAAACCTCCCAGCGAAGCCATGAATGCACGGTGAGAACCGGATATTCCATCGTAAATAATCTCGATCAGTTCTACCTGGGTGATCACAAACGCCACGTAAATTCCCAAATGCAGAATTGCAGGAATGGGTCTTTTAAACATTTTCTTTTGGCCAAGTGCCACCAAAGCCATTGTTTTCCAACGCTCGCCCGGTTTGTCTTTCCGGTCAGTGTCTCTCCCCATTAAAATGTTGGAACGAATTTTTAAGATGTTCACTCCGAACCATCCGAATCCGACAATCAGTAATACACTAAAAATAATCGCAGCAATCATAAACTGTTTTTAATCAGGGATAGAATCTAATAAGGTACGTAATTTTTTCTCATCACCGGTAGTAATCGGAACACCTTTTGTTTTTGCACCGAATACTGAGAAGTGAATGTATCTTTCCGGATGTTTTTCCAGGTCCTCCACCAGGTTCTGAAGACTCTTGTTGGTCTGTACCAATTCATTGTACAATTTTTCGTCTTTCAGCAATTTACCGAGCGTTCCGTTACCGGCTTCGATCGATGCGAACGTAGCATTCAGTTTTTCGATTGTTGCATTCGCATTGGTAATTACCTTCTTGAAATCAGCTGTCACCAGGTCGTCCGAAACTTTCTCGAAATTCCCAAGAATTTTGGAAACCTTGTCATTGGAAGCTTTTAAGTTTCCAGTGATTGATTCCACATTATTCATAATGCGGCTCAGTTTCACTTTTTCAGTAGCCACCAATCCTTCGACATCGTTTGCAATATTTCCTAATTTTTTAAACGTCATTTTCAATTCTACCAGTGACTGTCTGATCTCGGAAGTAGCCGTTGTATCCCAGAACCCCTTCAACGAAGTGATGGTTTTATCCACATTCACTACCAGCGCCGAAACTTTTTGAAGAACCGGGTTGGCATAGGATTTCAATTGTCCGAACATGTCCAGCTGCACTCTTCCCTGGATCGCGTCTTTTTCCGTATAGTATCCTTTCGAGAGATCATCCCCCATGAAGATCAACAATCCTTTATTTAACAAATCCACAGACCCTGTTTCAATAACAGATGATTTTGGAATTTTCAGATCGTCATCCTGGATAGTAAACACCATCTTCACTTTTCGGGTAGAATCTCCCTTGGCATTGTAATCAACGGAAATAACTTTTCCTACGATCACCCCGTTTACGTAAACCGATGTGGATGCACTGAGCCCTCCGGCATTTGGGAAATAGGCGGTATACTTAGAGTCTCCTCCAAAAAATGAATAGCCTTTCAAAAAATTAATACCGGTAACAAGCAACCCGATCGCCGCAATAGCAATCAAACCTGCCTTAACTTCTTTTTTGATCTTCAAAACTTTTATTTTTCTGCTAATTTAATAGCTTTTTCCAAACTAATACGCTCTCCATTTTGAAAAGCTACCACAAAAGCATTGGGAAATTCCTTTTGTCTTAGTTCGTTTTTATAGGTATTGGCTGCATTGAAATCATCCACAAACTCACCTACGGTATACTTATACAATTTATCCTGCTGATACTCAAATACTTCATGCTTTTTAAACCGACTGGAATTCGCGGCAATTTTCGTTTCGGAAGTTTCGATTTGTACCCGGAAAACGACCTGGTCTTTGAAGTCCTTTTTTTCAACAACGGAATTGTCCGCAATTTCCTGCGCGCCTCTTGTTTTGTAATCCACTCCCTCTAATTCAGCCTTATACTTTTCAAAAGCGGTGAACATGGCTCCCGCCATTTTACTCTGTCCTTCGGAATCAGCTAAAAACTTTTCCTCGTCCCGATTGGTCAGGAACCCGGTTTCAATCAGTACGCTCGGCATGGTCGTTTTATACAAAACCAAAAATCCGGCTTGTTTCACGCCGCGGTTATAACGCCCGATGGTTTTAAATTCGTCCTGCAGTTTATCGGCAAACAGGATGGATTGATCCAAAAAGACGGAAAGTTGCAACTGTCGTGCAATAATCGCATCCGGGGACATGTCGAAGTCCTTGTATTTCTCTCCCTTGTCTGCTTCCAGGTAAATAGTGCTGTTTTCACGGTCGGCAATCTTTGCCTGTGCATCCGTTTTGTGCAATCCCAGCACATAGGTTTCAGTTCCGTAGGCGGTGGCAGAAGCAGAATTTGCATGAATACAAATAAACAGGTCTGCGTTTGCCCTATTGGCAATCTTTGCACGGTCGTCCAACTCTACAAAAACGTCTTTATCCCGTGTAAAAACCACTTTAATTTCAGGGTAACCCTCCTTGATTTTCCGGCCCAATTCCAAAGCCATTGCCAAACAAACATTTTTTTCGTGCGCAGAAGAGCCGTGACAACCCGGATCTTTTCCTCCGTGCCCCGCATCAATAACGATGGTTTTGATTGTTCCAAGCGGTTTACTATGGATTACCCGTTCCTTTCCCTGAAAGCCAAAGAGCATTACAAACGGAACTGCAAATGCAATCCATCGCATCCATTTTAAACTATTTTCTAATCGGTTCATATTGTAATCTATCGATTCCTGAATAAAAGTAATGCCCTTTAACCTGCAATCTTCACACCAAAGTGGAAACTTATCTATAATAAAATGTTGAAAAAACGGTTACACCCCTAAAAACGCCATTTCTGGCGCGGCTTTTGTATAAAGGCTTTTTTTAACAAAGGAAATCGGAGGGTTTAAATCCACGCAATGAACACGAATAAATGTAGGTGACCGGTGTAAAAACTTATTAATCTGCAAAATCAGCGAGCTATGCGTAACAAAAGAATGTAGTTACATTCTTCGTGAACCAAAACCATCGGATTTTCGTAGCTTTGTCACCGTTAATACAAGCATTGAAAACAAAAAAAGGCTTCTTCCTTATTTTTTCTGCTGCGATCAGGACCCTATCCTGCTTGCTGATTTGTATTTCCTTCTCTTTTGCATTTGCTCAGGACAAGCAAAAAGACAGTATTCTTTCCGACACTTCCGCCCAACGGAAAATCTACATCAACGACACGGACTTTAAATCCATCATTACCTATTCTGCGCGGGATTCCATTTATTCGGACCTGAAAAAGAAACAAGTTCATTTATACGGTGAAGCTAAATTGAATTACGAAGGGATTGACATGTCTGCGGAATACCTTCTGATCGATCTCAATAAAAACGAAGTGCTGGCAACTTTTCTGGAGGATTCTCTGGGAAGAAAAGTCGGAAAACCACTATTCATTGATAATGGCGACACCCTGAAAGCTGCATCCATCCGTTACAACTTTGAAACCAAAAAGGGCTACATCCAGGAAGCTGCCATCAAACAGGACGAATATTACCTGTCGATGGAAAAGGCAAAACGGCAGCCCAACGAAGATGTGCATTTTGTCCATGGAAAATTCACCACCTGTAACCTGGAAGAACCGCATTATCATTTCGCTCTTTCGAAAGCAGTCATGGTCCCTGATAAACGCATTGTTTCCGGACCGATCAACTTATGGGTCATGGGAGTTCCTACTCCACTTGGGCTTCCCTTTGCCATGATCCCTTTGAAAAAGAAGAAAGAACGGCAAAGCGGCTTCATTATGCCTCAATACTCGATCATTTCAGCATATGGAATGGGATTTTTGGATTTGGGATATTACATCCCGATTTCAGAACGTTTTCAAACCATTGTTTACGGCACAGGATATACCCGGGGAAGTTTTGGCTTCAGAAATTATTCCGAATATTCTACCCGCTACAAATACAATGGAAACTTCGATTTAGGCTATACCCGCTTCCGTTACGGCTATCCGGATTCAACTGTTTTCAGTACAACAACCATCCGCTGGACGCATAACCAAGACCCGAAATTGAATCCCAATTGGTCGTTCACCGCAAACGTGAACTACAACTCCAATTCAACCAATAAACAAACACTCAACACACAAAACAACCCGCAATACTTCAACAACACCCTGAACTCGGATATTCGTGTAGGGAAACGCTTCGGTTCACTTCCGATCTCTGCGGACCTGAAACTAAGCCTGAGACAAAACTCCGCGACCCATATCATCGACCTCACCTCTCCTATTTTCAACTTCCAGACAACCAACCGGATCTTCCCTTTCAAAAAGGTCAACAAACTGGTTGGTATCAGCTATTCCAATGAAATCCAGAACCGCTCTTCTTTCAAGGACACCTATTTGAAAAACGGGCAATTCGACAGTATCGGACACAATTTCAGGAATGGGCTCACTCAGAACTTCAATGTGCAGGCTACGTTCAGTATGTTGAAAAATACGATCAGAATCACGCCGTCGGCAACCTATAAACAGATTTACAACTTTCAAACTATCCGAAAAACCGTTGTGGATACCAGCAACCTAAGTGATGCCGTCCTGATTGACACTGTTGGGATCGGAGGGTTTACGCATTCCTTTAACTCCAGCATTTCCCTGACGAGTAATTTATACTCCTATTATCGTTTTGTCGGTAAGCGAAAAACCGTGTTGCGTCATGTCATGACCCCAACCATCTCATTCAATTATGCTCCTGCCATTCAACAGGGAATAAAAAGTTATACCGACACAATCAACGGTGTTGCCAGGGAAGTGCGCTACAGCATGTTTGAGCGAAGCCTCTATTCCGAGTACCTGACACAATCTTCGGGAAGAATTATCTTCGGATTAAACAACAGTTTTGAATTGAAGCAAAAAAGTGACAAAGATACCGTGACCGGGTTTAAGAAAACACGCTTGATAGACAACTTCTTTTTGAACACAGATTACGATATTTTCAAAGACTCCATGAACTGGGGAGATTTGACTATGCGCATGGTGATTAACCCGAATGAATTCATAAACCTGACCATTACAGCCAATCACAGCTGGTACGGCTGGAACGATACAACAGGTCTGATCAAAAAAGAATATGCACTTCGGACAAAACAGGGAATCGGACGGATAAAATCCGCCCAATTTGCCACGACCTTGATCCTAACAACCAAAAAGAGCCGCGATCGCTTGCAAAAGATCTCCAACGACATGTCAAATGTCTGGAATCCGCAATACCAGCAATGGATCGTGAATCCGAACCAACTGGTTTATTTTGAGATTCCGTGGAAACTGACCGTAGACCACATTTTCGCACTTAATTTAAATTCCGACACCGCTACCTACCGGGAAAAGCGTTATTTGCCTACGAATACGGTGACACTCAACGGAGATGTGAACCTGACTCCAAACTGGAAAATCGGCGCCCGGATGATGTACGATATCGAACAGCGTGCAATCAGTAACTTCAACATCAACCTGTACCGAAATATCCACTGCTGGAATGTCGTTTTCAACTGGACACCTATCGGGACGAACAAAAGTTTTACAATCGGAATCAGGGGCAATGCCGCTATCCTGCAAAATGCAAACATCAATATCCGCAGACCACCTATTGTTCTTAACTAATTATTCAAAATCGTCGGAAATTTCCTTTTTCAACTAAAAAAAAGGTTGTATTTTACCTAAAAAATGAACTGCGTTGATTCCCTTACAAATAAATAAGCAACCAAACCCTGCAAAAGGAGATTTGCTTCTTTCGGAACCCTTCCTGATGGACAGTAACTTCTCACGCGCCGTGATTTTACTCTGCGAGCACCATGAAGAAGGGAGCTTCGGACTGATTTTAAACAACACCCTGGAAATGGAGATCAATTCGGTTGTAGCGGATTTCCCGGAAGCCAGGATACCGGTCGGATTCGGCGGCCCGGTGGAACGCAACCAGCTATTCTACATGCACCAGAACAAAGCAATCGAAGGATGCGTTCAGATCGGCAAAAACGTATACCTGGGAGGTGATTATGCAGAGATCAAAAAACAGATCTCACGCAATGAAATGACTCCTGAAAACCTCCGGTTCTTTATCGGATATACCGGTTGGGGTGCCGGACAACTGCAAAAAGAAATCGATCACCTGAGTTGGGTCGTAATGAAAGCTCCGGACGACCTGAACATTTTCCAGGCTTTCGACGACGATCTTTGGCGCGATTTACTGGCACGATTGGGAGGGAAATATAAATTAATGGCGGATTATCCCGTAAATCCGGCTGACAACTAGCTGGAAAAAGCTTATCTTTGAAATAAGTTCAAGGAATGTTTCAAGAGTTGAAAAGTTCAAATACTTGCATTCAACTTTTGGACCTATTGAACGTTTCTAACTATTGAACTCTTTAAAAGATGAGTGCTCCTCTTGCAGAACGTATGCGTCCCGGCAACTTGTCCGAATACATCGGGCAAAGGCATTTGCTGGAAGAAAACGGGGCATTGAAGAAAGCCATCCAATCCAAAATACTTCCCTCCATTATCTTCTGGGGACCTCCCGGAGTTGGAAAAACAACCCTGGCAAACTTACTCGCAAAGGAGCTGAACAGGCCTTTTTACACCCTTTCAGCAATTTCTTCCGGTGTAAAGGATGTACGGGAAATTATCCAAAAAGCAGAAAACCAGGGAATGTTCCAGACAGGTGGAGCCGTTTTGTTTATTGATGAAATTCACCGTTTTTCCAAATCACAACAGGATTCCTTATTGGGAGCCGTAGAAAAAGGGACCATCACCCTGATCGGTGCGACCACTGAAAATCCATCGTTTGAGGTCATTTCGGCATTGCTTTCACGCTGCCAGGTTTACACCCTCGAAAGCCATACACTGGAAGACCTGTTGGAACTGATTAACCGCGCAATCAAACAAGATGTCCTTCTTTCCAAACGCAAGATCGAACTGCGCGAATACAAATCCCTGATCGCTGTAGCGGGTGGTGATGCACGTAAAATGCTGAACTTACTGGAAATGGTTGTCAATACCTTCGCCCCGAATGAAAAGGCGGTCATTACGGACGAATTGGTAAACCAGCTGGCGCAGCAGCGAGTGCGCTACGATAAGGACGGAGAACAGCATTACGACATTATTTCTGCGTTCATCAAATCCATTCGCGGAAGTGACCCCGATGCTGCGGTTTATTGGCTTGCACGCATGATCGAAGGTGGCGAAGATCCGAAATTCATTGCACGCAGATTGCTTATCTCTGCTGCTGAAGATATCGGTTTGGCCAATCCTACAGCACTGATCCTGGCGAATAACACCTTCCAGGCAATCCAGGTAATCGGGTGGCCCGAAGCACGGATCATTCTTTCTCAATGCGCTATTTACCTGGCAACTTCTCCCAAAGGAAATGCGGCATACCTTGCCATTGACGAAGCAATTGCAACGGTCAAACAAGACCCGAACGCTCCTGTTCCGCTTCATTTGAGAAATGCCCCTACCCAATTGATGAAAGACCTCGGCTATGGGGCCGAATACCAATACGCGCACGATTTTCCCGGAAACTTCGTTTCCCAGCAATACTTACCGGATTCCCTGAAGGATCGCACGTTCTTCCATGCCGGAAGCAGCGCACGCGAGCAAGAGATCCGGAAACAATTACACACGCTTTGGCCCAATAAATTCAAGAAATGAGCAAGGTCGCATACTATTTGTTCGTACTTCCTCTTTCCAAACTCCCTCTTTGGATAACTTATCGTTTTTCCGATTTGTTCTTCCTTTTATTAATTACTGTTTTTCCCTATCGAAAGAAAGTCATTGAAGGAAATATCGCCCGTTCTTTCCCGCACTTATCCCCGAAAGAACACCGCAAAATTAAGCGGTCATTCTACCGTTATTTCGCAGACATGCTTCTGGAAGGAGTTAAAAATCTTGGGATTTCAGAAAAAGAACTTCGAAAACGCTTCGAGATTAAGAACCCGGAGCTCATGGAGCAACTCTATGAGCAAAATAAAAGCGTTCTCTTGGTTTCTGCGCATTATATGAACTGGGAATGGATGATTACCGGGCAAGACCTTTTCTTTCCGCACCAGGCCATTGGAATCGGAATGCCACTGACAAGCGGTTATTGGGACAAAAAAATCAATGCCCTGCGTTCCCGGTTCGGAATGAAGGTCATTCACGCCAAAATTGTCAAAGACACATTTAATGCGTATCTTCAAAAAGGAGTTCCGACAGCTACCCTGGTACTGAGCGATCAAAGTCCGGCAGATTCTGCAAAATGTTACTGGATGACTTTTTTACACCAGACAACCGGAATTATTTTTGGAGCAGAACAACTGGCCAACACATACGATCAGGCGGTTGTTTTTTACCTGCCAAAAAAAATCAAACGCGGGTATTATGAAGTAGAACTGCAACTCCTGACGGATGAGCCAAGAACACTGCCCTGGGGGAAAATTACAGAAACACATGCGCGCTTACTCGAACAACGCATTCTGGAAGAGCCCGGTCCGTGGTTGTGGTCTCATAAACGATGGAAAAGAACCGTTCCGGACAATATTCCACAATTAAAAGAAGAACAGCGTGAAAAATTCAATTCTCTTTTTAGGACTCCTTCTCCTAAGTAATAGCGGAATCTCTCAACGAGTGGTTTCTGTCGATACGTTGCACTTTTCGGCAGACAGCTCGTATTCCCGCATTGTCGTTCGGTACAAAAAGCACCAACTACTGTTCGGAACCTCCAAAACCGGAGTGATTGCATTCTGCGAGAAGGACAAAAACAAAACAGTCATCATTCCCCCTGTAAATGACGGCGAATTCCGTGACATCGTTGTGAACAAGGATACGATTTTCGCTATTGTTTCCGGTGATATCGGAATGGTATATAAGGGAAACCTGGAATCCGCCACCCCCATTTTTAATGAAAAAGGTATTTTCCTCGACGATATTTCCCTGTTTAAAAATGAGGTGATCATCCTGGGTGATCCGGTTGACGGCACTTTCTTTTTCCGCAAGCGAACTCCCGAATCGAATACATTCCTTGAATTGGACCAAAAAGTCAAGAGCGATTACCTTGAAGGATGCTATGCCGCCAGCGGAACATGTGCACAATACCTGAATCCCGATACGTATTTCTTTGTTTCAGGTGGAGATACTTCTGCACGGTTCCATTACATGGACCTGTGGTCAAAAAGAACCGTTTCGGTAGATTTACCTATGAAAACAGGTGAAGGCGCCGGACCTTTTTCCCTGTTCTTTTGGGACCCGATACACGGAGTTATCGTTGGAGGAGATTACCGCAAAAACACAGAAGCATCTAAAAATGCCTGTTATACAACAGATGGAGGAAAGACCTGGATCGCCTCGGAAATTTTCCCGAATGGTTACCGCTCTTGTGTTACGGGAAATAAAAAGTTACTTTTTTCCTGTGGAACAACCGGTATCGATTATTCCAAAGACGGAGGAATTACCTGGCACTTCCTGATGAAGGGAAATTTCTGTGCGTTGTTGCTGGAAAAGAAAACGCTTTATGCCACAACGAACAAAGGGTATTGTTTGAAGCTAAAACTCAAGTTTTAGAAAGTTCCAAATGCTTGCACTAAAGCTTTAGCATCGGCGCAGAGTTCAAAAAATCTCCCGAAGAAACATCTTATAGGATTGAAATCTTTCAAAAATTTTCAATTATTTTATCGTTGAAACCGCAGCCAATAATTTCTCTTTGCTTTGCTTCCCTACTAATCTCCTTACCAATTTTCCTTCTCCATTGACAAACAACAGTGTCGGGTAAGCCGTCACGGTATACGCTTTGGAGATCATCGGACCATCTTCTCCCGCTTCGGCATCAATCTTCAAATTGATAAACCGCCGGTTAAAAACCGTTCCCACTTCGGAATCCGTAAAGGTGGTTTTGGCCATTTCCTTACAAGGTCCGCACCAGGATGTATGCACGTCGATAAAAATGAGCTTTCCCGTTGCCTGTGCTTGTTTAATTGCTTTCTCAAAAGTCAGTTTGGAAAATTTGATTCCCGATGAGCCATTCACTGTAAGCTCCGTATCGGGTGCGCTTTTTTCACTGGAATGAAACGAAAAGGTAAAGAATGAGGTTCCCAACAGAAGCGCTGCAATAATTTTCATATGTGTGTTTTTACGTATCATAATCTTTGTCTAAATTTAGCAATTAAATATTGAAAGTTAAAAAGGTTCAAATTCCGATTGCTATCGGAATCAAACGTTCAATAAACTCGTTTTCCATTGAACCCGCAAGTATTGTTCCAACTATTTAAAAGTGATTACTTTTAAATGATCACTAATTATTAAAAATGGCTTTTGAAGTAACATATACCGATTGTTCTGCGGAAACCTACAAGGAAATCCGGGGAATCATCGCGTTATGGCGGGAAGGAGCTCCGGAATACAGGGTAAAAACAAGTGGTTCTACCGGAACTCCCAAATTGATCGTGCTCAAAAGAGAACAATTGGAAGCTTCTGCCAAACGCAGCAATTCGGTTTTTGGTCTCACTGAAAATGCACGTGTTTTGATGCCTCTCTCACCGATGACGATCGGAGGAAAAATGATGCTGATTCGTGCGCTCGTCGGGAATTATTCCATTGAGGTTGTGGAACCGCGGGCAAATCCGCTGGTTGAGGTCGATCCAAAACAGACCTATTCGTTCGTTTCACTTGTCCCCTATCAGCTAAAATCCATCCTGGAAGAAAGCCCCGAAAAACTGGACCGCTTCGACAACATCCTACTCGGTGGAATGGGACTTTCCGCACAGCTTGAAGAAACACTTTCAACCTTAAAACCGGCAGTTTACATTGGGTTTGGAATGACGGAAACGGTTTCTCACATTGCCTTGAGAAAGATGGGAGATCCTGTTTACCGCGCTTTGGATGGAGTTCACTTAGATCTTTCAGAAGGTTCTTTGGTGATTACCGATTCCACCCTTGGTATTGAACACATGCAAACCAATGACCTGGCAGAATTAATCGATCACACTCACTTCAGATGGTTGGGAAGGGCCGATTTTGTCATCAACAGCGGCGGACTAAAAATCTATCCCGAAGGAATGGAACAGGTAATCGATGAATTGATCGAAGTTCCTTTTATTATTGGCGGAATTCCGGATGAAACCTTCGGTGAAGTATGTGTATTGATCCTGGAAGAAGCCCTTCCGGAAGAAAAATTCAGGCAGATTCAGGAAATTATCCGGGAAAAATTCGGGAAATACGCAGCCCCCAAAAAACAGCTTGTTTCGCACATTCTTAAAACGGAATACGGGAAGATCCGCAGGAAAGAAACGTTAAACTCACTGCTTAAATGACCCGGTCCGAATGCTTTCGTTTATTAAATCTCCCCCCGAACGCTTCTGACGCGGAGATCCGAAAACAATATAAAAAGCTGGCCCTGCGCCTCCACCCGGATGTCAACCCGGATCCGTTGGCGCATGAAGTCTTTATCAAGCTGGGAAAAGCAGTTGAGATCCTCTTAAACCCCGATTACAAAGAAGAAATTACCGGGAAAAGAACATCCAGGAGAACGGGAAGCGAATCGGATGAAGAACGGCTGGAACGCATGCGCGTGGCTAAAATGCGCTACGAACAGCAAAAAATGCAGCAGGCAAAAGACAACAACCGGTATTTCCTTTCCCTGACAAGCGGAATGCGCTGGAGCATCTACAAGTATATCATGCGCATTTCCCTCGTTCTCGCTTTGGCCCTGTCTACGGAATATTTCCTGCCAATGCATTACGAGCCCGATGTATTGATCGGTTCTTCGAAATCATTGAATAACGGAATTATCAAGGGAAACATTACCAGTATCGAACTGGAAAAAAGAGGCCGTTATTACGTTCAGAACAACCGCTACGCCTGGTTATATGCTTATCCGGAAGTCATTATTGAAACGACCTGGTTCCTGCATACACCGGTTAAAATGATTACTTCTGATGATTTTACGCGTTACCGGACACCATTCGACTTTCACATCGGCAGCATTCGCTTCGGACTCATTGTCCTGTTCCTGGTACCGCTTTACCCCTATTTGAGACGTCGAAAAACACTCAGTTTCGTATTCCTGTATCATCTTTCCTTTTGGGGGATAGGAACGGTGGCGTTGTATATTTTGCTGACACAGGAACGCATGCTGCATTTATTGACTTTGGGATTTTTGTGAGAACCGGACGACCTGATAATTCACCGTAAGACAAAGAGTAACACACAATCTTTGCGTCCTTAGCAGTAAAAATTTCAACCTAAATATTAAGAGCGGATCTTCTTCAGCCGGTCCATTTCGCGCTTATCGTCTTTTTCTTTCAGGTCGTGACGTTTATCGTGCAGCTTTTTCCCCACACCGGTCGCCAGTTCCAGTTTTAGCCAGCCTTTTTCAGACAAGAATAATCTGAGCGGAACAATGGTATTCCCCTTTGTTTTTACCCATTTCTCGAGCTTTTTGATCTCCTTCTTATTCAGAAGCAATTTCCGGTCGGAACGCACGGAATGATTATAGAATGACGCATTTTCATACGGAGAAACATGCATATTGCGAATAAACACCTGCCCGTTATCAACGATGCAATAAGCCTCCAAAATACTCGCTTTTCCGTTGCGGATACTTTTGATCTCCGTACCGGACAAAACCATTCCGGCAGTAAAGAATTCATCCAACTGATATTCAAAGCGGGCGCGCTTATTTTTGATATTTACTTCGTTCTTAGACATGTTTTACTTCCGGCGACTGACTTTGTCCCCATTCTTTTATACCAAGGTAAAAATAATAAATCGTTACCAACATCAGGATGTGGCTCAAATCATCTTTATTCAGCCATTCGTGTACATTGATCTTTAAAATAAAGATAAATGCCGAAGGAGTCAGGATGCAGACACCAATGATCAGTTTCTTCAAAAACCGGGCTTCCGGGTGCCTTTTATTTAAAATATACGCATATACACCTGTATAACTGATGTAAGTAATAATGGCATCAATTGCTGTAAAAATGAATTTTTGCGTCAAAATAGAAACGGAACACAAAGCAATACTCTTAATCCAGATGAGGGCAAAAGCATAATTTTTCGGGGTGGAAATTCCTTTAAACCGAAGCATTCCTACTGCAGCAAACCCATTAGCCAGGCAACCGAAAATCCAGCTTGGGTACTTTCCGAAGAATCCCCAGTAGTTGAAGAACACATGTCCCAATCCGCCAAAAAAGGTAGAAAGTCCGAATGTAAGGTAAAAAAGGCGCCAGTAAAAATTCGCGTCGTTCCTGTATTTCCCTAACTGATTAAAGGCAAAAATGCAGAAACCTGCAATAACCCAATTCAAGATCAGAGCCATCGGCTCCAAAAGGTGTAACCCTAAAAAATCAAATGCTATCTTATCCACCCCGCGAAAATACTGCTTCAGGCCAGAAAACACAAGTACTTGCGGCAATGAAATGCTAAATTGGTCCGAAAGCTATGGAAACACGTTAAAATCCGTACCTTTGGAGCGATGAATATCCCATCGAAATACCTGGAAGAAGCAGTAGAACAATTCAGTTCCTTACCGGGCATTGGCAAGCGGACGGCCTTGCGTTTGGTATTGAACTTATTGAAGCGTGAACCGGATGAACTCGAACGTTTCGGAGATATTTTGCAACAACTGAAATCGCACGTTCAAAGCTGTTCTTCCTGTGGGAACATTTCCGATACAGCCATTTGTTCGATTTGTTCGAATGAGAAACGCAATCACCGCCTGATTTGTGTCGTGGAGGATATCCGGGACGTCATGGCCATCGAAAGTACCGGGACGTACCAGGGAATTTACCACGTGCTGGGGGGAATCATCTCCCCGATGGACGGGATCGGTCCGAATGATTTGTTTATTCAGCCTTTAGTAGACAAATGCGCTGCAGGGCAAGCAGATGAGATTATCCTGGCATTGAGCCCGACCATGGAAGGCGACACCACCAATTTCTTCCTCTACAAAAAACTGCATGCCACGAATGTTCAGATCACGGCACTTTCCCGCGGAATTGCAGTTGGTTCTGAAATCCAGTATGCAGATGAAATTACGCTTTCGCGGTCGATCCAGCAGCGGATTCCTTTTCAATCATAACCGAATTTTTACCGCAAAGAAAAGCCCTAAGGATGTTTTTATTAATCGTTGTTTCTTTGCGGTGAAAAATAGTATATTTGGTTAGACTTCAAACTAAGTACGATGTTAAAAGAATTCAAAGCATTCATCATGCGCGGAAATGTGGTGGACCTCGCAGTAGCCGTAATCCTGGGAGCCGCTTTCGGGGCAATTATCAACTCTTTAGTGACGGACATCATCACACCGGCGATTCTAAACCCGGCGTTGAAAGCTGCTCACGTTGATAACATTGCTGAACTAAGGGCTTTCGGGACAACAGTGGTTAAAGATGGTAAGGAAGTAGTTGAAGGCGGTATTTTGTATGGTGCTTTCCTGGCAAAAGTGATCAACTTCCTGGTCATCGCATTTTGTTTGTTCCTGGTGGTTAAACTGATGAATAAAGCCTTACACCTGCGGAAAAAAGAAGAAGCGGAAACTCCCCCTGCGCCTGCCGAACCTTCCAACGAAGAAAAGCTCCTGATGGAGATTCGCGACCTGCTAAAAAACAGGTAAATGAGCAACTGAAATTCCCTTCATTAAAATGGTGACAGATACCAATGACTAATTGGTTTGACAGAAATCTCATTCAAAGTTTTGTGGATTTGAAAATTTATATATCTTCGTTCGAAACAAATGCCTTATTTGAGGCGAAAAAAGAGAATATTTAAATACCGATGACAAGTATTTTTGTGGCAAAACTTGATTTCAACGCAACAGAAGAACAGTTGAAATCCCTTTTTGAAGAACACGGTCGAGTAAATCGTGTCACCATTGCAAAAGACCGCGAAACAGGCAAACCGAGAGGTTTTGCTTTTGTTGAAATGGCGGATGAATCAGAAGCAGATCAAGCAATCGAAGCGCTGGACAATTATGCCATTAACGGACGGAATATTGCCGTTAAGAAAGCTGATGACCGGGCTTCGGGAGGGAAACCGGCCGGTGGCGATAACCGCTCAGGAGACAGACCGGCTTTCAAAAGTGATCGCTCAAGAGAAGAACGAAATGCCGTAAGTGACACCAGATCCGATTACAAAAAACCAGATGACTCCCGCAGTATCAAACCCGCTTTTAGCCCGGATGATATACTTCCTGCAAAAGTAGAACGTAAAAAAGAAAAGGATACGAAAGGCCTTGGTGGAATTGCCGGTAAAGACACTCCTAAGAAACCAAAAATGGAAGCTTACCGGAAAAGTGGTAAAGACAATCAATTTTTGGACGACGACGATTTATCGGATGAAGAATTGGATTTATTCGGTCGAAACGAAGAAGAAGATGATGATGAAGATTATCGTAAATACTTAGTAAACAGCGACGACGATTCGGACGAAGAGTACGACGACGATGAGTATGACGATGAAGACGAAGAAGAAGACGACGAAAAATAAGATGGAATCCCTTGGCTAAGCCGGGGATTTTTTTTTCCTGCTCGCTACCACCCTCCTTCCGAACAATGAATCACTTTCGGATACTCCTGTTTTAACCGGATCGGAATAAAAAGTTCTTTTTGGCCGTACAATACAAGCAGCTTCCCTGGAGAATTCATGCGTCTTTTTCCATAAGGGATGGATTCCAGTGTGATCACGATCGCTTCTCCGGGGTTAACAGCTTGCATTTGCTTTCCTTTAGCGCGCAAACTGTTGGTATCGTACCAGGAAATATAATCCGGGTCCACAAACAAAACCTTCCGGGTTTTATTCAAAAGCCGGAAGGTAACAAAAAACCGGTTTTTGCTAAGGGCACAACTGTCGAACTCAAAATCCAGTACTTCGAATAACACTTCCTGCTCCCTGCAAAAAAGTGAATCTCCTGCTTCTTCAACAAGTACTATGCGGGAACTTTCTATTTTGCGCTGCGCACAAGCCGTTTTGACTCCCAAAAGAAACGATAACAAGACTAAACTCCGGATCACTTGTTTCATATTACAGATTGAAAGCGAAAGCTAGTGATTCAAAGCATGGAATTTTCTTACCGTTTTGTTAACGTTTGAAATTCTTATTCTTTTACAGTTACCGGGTACAACCATTTAAACGCGTTGGAAACGGCCAGGTGCATAATCGTCGCGTGGTTTTCCAGCGGCAGGTAATCAAAAAACACCTTCACGGCTTTGCTCTTTGCCCCTTTCAGTTTATCTGCCAGCAAATTGGCATCCACTTCCATTACCCGCGGAATTTCGGTTGGCGTGAGTCCTTCCTTTCCTACAGCGATGTAAATATCAGTTTGTTGTGCAAAATCAGCTGCAAGTACTGCCGAGTTTTGTTCCAGCAGCGAACCATTGTCCCACCACAAACTGGGACTGATAATGATGTATTTGTTGAAAAGCGTGGGTTTCTTCAGCAATACTTCCGTTGCAAGCAGTCCGCCAAGAGATTGTCCGATAATGGTTTTATCCTGGTTGGTCTTGTAATGAGCTCCTATGTAAGGCTGTAATTCCTTTTCCAAAAAGGAAATAAATTTATCCGAATGCCCGGCAGTTGGAAGCGCAATTTTGGCTTTGTGGGTACTTGGAAAAGTAAAATCCCTGCGCCGGTCCACATTGGCAATTCCCACAACGATCGATTTCGGCAACTGATTGATCCATTCGAAATTATAGAACTGGACCAATCCCACGATGTGAATAAAATCTTCGTTTGCCGAACCGTCAAGCAAATAGATCACCGGGTAATGGATCGAATCGTTCCGGTCATATCCTTCGGGAAGGTAGATATTCAAGGTCCGTTTCTCGCCAAGCTCTTTGGATTGAATTTCATCAATCACTCCCAAAACGAACGGTTTCGTAGTCTCGGTTTGTTTTGTTTTGTCTTTTTTGTCATGCTGTCCGAACAGTTGTACTGCCGGGAAAATCAGGACTAAAAGCAGGATTGTATTTTTCATCGCGTTTTTTCTCTTAAAGGTCGTTATTTGAGTTATTGCTTCCCAAATATATACTACCTGGTTTGAATTTCCATTGAAGGATAACAAAAAGTATTGCGCCGAATTCGTTAACAAAACATAAGAACCTATCCGAAAGCCTGGATTTTTTCGTAAATTTGTGTGTTACAAACTGGGGTCGACATTGGATTTGACAGCGATTGAGATTTCGGTGGGAAGCATGCAGAGCGTTGCAGTGAAGCTCTTAAATATCTTGCTGCGAACAATAATTGACAATACGTCATACGCACTTGCTGCTTAATTTACTAGGTAAATTCGGCTTAATCCAGTGGAAGATATAGTACACGGACAAGTTTCTCCTCTACCGGCTCTGATTTTCGGTTAGTAGGCTCAGGAGAATCATTTTAGAAAATCTGGCACTGAGCGAGCTTCGCGCAAGGTGTGAGATCTTAGAAGCTAAGGTTGGATCTTGGGTGTTTTTGTCCGAATTCAGCTCGAAAACCAATCAAAAAATAAGCATGTAGAAGACATTCGGAACCATTGTTTGGACGAGGGTTCGAACCCCTCCGACTCCACAAAAAGAAAAAGCATTACGAGAGTAATGCTTTTTCTTTTTGTCCCTCTTCTCTCACACTCACACTCACACTGAGTTGTAGCTCTTTTTCTTTTCAGTGTGAGCGTGAGGACTGAGTGTGAGATCCCGGTTCGAAGCACGAATTTCGTCTCCTCCCTCTGAGGGAGGATTAAGGAGGGTGGCTATCTCAAATCTTCCGTAATTACCGATTTTACTCAGTTTGCTGAAATTTCTAGCAGTTCGATTCCCTTTTGCTCACTTATTCTTAAAATGAGACAAAGCTTTTCCCATTTCGGAAACCAAAACCGCCATTTGGGAAAGATTTTTGGCTCACTTCAATTCATCTTTCGATTTTTGGACAAATAATCATTCAAACAAAAATGTAAATCATGACTAAAATTGATGCAATCAAACCCGGTCCAAAGCCAAAGAAGGATGATGGTGATCTTGACGAGAGAAGAAGAGTAGCTCCTCCAAATGTGCCAAAATACAATCCTCCGTTAAAACCTTATAAACCGAAAAAGTAGAGTCATTGGATGGTAATATCAGGATTTTCACAGGGTCTTTAGGTATTTCTTTCGTTCCAAGGTGAGCCAATTATAGATTTCTGTTGCAAGCCTTTCGAAAGACTCTGCATCATTAAAATGAATTTCAGTAACATGATAAGCACAATCACAATACTCATTTGTTAGATGGTCCAACCGCCTATCGTTGATATTAAGTTCCATAATCGAGAAAACGGAACGGCAAATATCCAACATGGAATTATCGTTTGAGAACCCTAACATATTTAATCCTAAAACGGAATGTTGGTGTCTTAAATCGTCTTTTATCAACTGAATGATAACCTTTTTTGGAGTTTTTTTCTGCATGACTCAAATATTTTACATGAGTCAAAAATACAAAATAGATTAAACTAATTAACCTTAAACAAAATAAAGTTTAATTTATTTTGGAATAAATATTGTTTTAGGTGTTTTAGTTCAAGTAATTCAAAGACCCAACGTGTCGCTATTAAGCCTACATTTGAGTATATTAGATACCAAATTTAAGACATTGGGAGAGAAAATACATCATAATAGAATCAAGATAGTTCTTGCTGAAAAAAATGTGTCGCAAACTACATTGAGCGAACTAACAGGACTTTCTAAAACTCGAATTTCAAGTTATTGTACCAATTCGTCTCAACCGTCTATTGAAACATTGAGAATGATTGCGGTTGCGTTGAAAGTGAATGCACAACGTCTTATCGTTCCTACTCCGGACGAAGATGAGAAATAATTAATATGGCAAAGGCAGAATATCTAATATCATTAATTAAATCTCATTACAACAATGAGCCTGAACGTTTCACGACATTAGCTCTCCAAATAGCTGCGCATGAAGCAAAATTAGGTCACACAATAGTTGCAAATGAAATCAAGTCAATAATTGACAAATCGAAGGATCAAAAACCGAAGAATAAAACCTTTAACCCTGAGCTTCAGGGCTTGATTATTGAAGATGTACCTGCTGTAAATCTTTCTGATATTATTGCTTCGCCTGATATTTCAGATAAAATCAAGCGTATCATCATGGAGTTTGTCCAAAGAGACAAATTGCGTAAGCATGATTTACAAAACAGACGAAAAATCCTATTATCCGGTCCTCCAGGAACCGGAAAAACCTTAACGGCTTCGATTATAGCGAATGAACTAGACTTGCCTTTATACACCATTTTAATGGATAAAATGGTAACAAAGTTTATGGGGGAAACCAGTGCCAAATTGCGTCAAGTCTTTGATTTAATTGAACAAAAACAAGGTGTTTACTTGTTTGACGAATTTGATGCAATTGGAGGTGAAAGAAGTCGTGATAACGATGTAGGAGAAATGCGAAGAGTTTTGAATTCTTTCCTGCAGTTCATAGAGAGAGACAATTCCGATAGTTTAATAATAGCAATTACTAATAACAAAGCGCTATTAGACCAGGCTTTATTCAGACGGTTTGATGATGTAATTCTATATAATCTACCGACAGAAAATGAGAAGTTAGAATTACTCCAAAATCGCCTAGCAAGGTTCAGTAATAGTAAAAATGTGGACTTTAAAGATCTGCTGAATGATATTAATGGACTTAGCCACGCGGAAATTTCACTTGCTTGTTTAGACGCCATTAAGGAAACTGTATTGAATGAAAGTAAACCTATGAGCAATGAGTTAATTTTAAAGGCAATAAAAGATAGAAATGATGCCTACCACAAATAGTAAATAACCCACTATGGCTGACCACTACAAACACATTTTTCTTTCTGACAACATAAAAACCGAAAAATACAAGGCTAAAGGATCGGTTGTACCCTCGAAATCTTTACCATCACGTGAAAGGATTTCGCACAGTCAAAAATTAATTTCCCAGCTTGCAGCAATTTGGGCACGTAAAAAGCAATTAGATCAGCAGAGACAAGCCGAACAAATTTCCGTCAAAGAAGGTACGTACCTTACATTTAGTAGCTCAGCTAATGAAGAACTAATATCAAAAAGTTTAGAAGACTTTAGGCAAGGAGTTAGATTACTGAATGTTAGAGAAATCCAAATTAATGAGGATACCAAGCAAACGATAGCGACCGTTTATGTTCCTAATGGGAAGGAAGGTTTTTTTGTGAACAAGATCAACTCCTTTAAATCGAAGAACAATAGTTCTATCACATTTACTGAAAAGAAGGATCACGATATTCTTAGGCAGCAGATCAGCGAATTTGGAAACGAGATTCAAGTAAAAAAAATTAGTGACCGCAGTAAACTAGGTCTTGAACACACGCATGTGACTGTTTTGGTTCCTGTTGGACAGGAGAAGTACTTCACCACTGAAGCTTCTAAACTTGATCCTGAAGCAAGAGTTAAAGTGACGCCTGTTAACGCTGATTTAGTTAATAGTATTGAAGATATTGGTGAGGCTTTATTGGAGAGTCTATGGACCGACAAAGTCTCAAATATACCTGATGAAACCTCCAAGTGGTGCGAAGTCTGGCTAAATGTCAATACCAAGGATGAGTTGGAGCAAGAACAAATCAGCATTTTTAAAACTACTTTAGAGAACATCGGGATTGAGTACAAAGACAACACTATTGTTTTCCCTGAAAGAGCAGTACTATTAATCAATGCTAACCAAGATCAACTAATTGAATTGATGCTACAAAGTGATTTGTTAGCAGAATTTCGGGCAGGTCAAGAACCCGCGGGATTTTGGGTAAACGAAAATTCCATGGAACAACAGGCATGGATTGATAACTTATTACAAAGAGTAGAATTAATTGATTCAAACATAAAAGTTTGTGTTTTAGATTCGGGTGTAAATAACGGTCACCAATTATTAAGTAATTTGCTTGATGATACAAATACATTAACTGTTGATTCTAACTGGGGTACAAATGACCATGAAGAAAAAGCAGGACACGGAACCTTAATGGCTGGCTTGGCAGGGTATGGAGAATTCGAATCAGCATTTCTATCATCGAATAATATCGTTATTACACATAAACTTTGTTCAGTCAAAATTTTACCTCCAAGGAATCAAGAAAAAACACCTAAAGAACTTTGGGGCGATATTACTGTTAGGGGAATTGCGTTAGCTGAAATCCAAAACCCAAGATCGACACTCATTTATTGTATGGCTGTAACATCCGAGGATGATGCCGACAAAGGCAGACCATCATCTTGGTCAGGCGCTGTCGATAAGGCTGCATTTGGTGACGGGGATAATCAAAGATTGATTATCATTTCTGGTGGAAACATTCGTAGCGAAGAGATTTGGAAGAACTATCCCAATTCCAATTTCACGACAACAGTTGAAAACCCTGCTCAGTCTTGGAACGCGCTTACTGTTGGGGCATATACGGAAAAGGTTCAGATAAATGATACTGATCATAATGACTACAAACTAGTTGCGAATAAAGGTGAATTATCACCTTACAGTACGACATCAATTAATTGGAATAGGAAATGGCCTAGTAAACCTGATGTAGTATTCGAAGGAGGTAATCTGTTAAGAAGTCCTGAAAACACTGTGATTTCACATAAAGATTTAGATTTATTATCTACTTCCAAATCTATTAATATACGACCCCTCAACACGATTAATGCTACAAGTGCTGCAACGGCACAAGCATCCTGCTTCGCTGCCAAAATCGCATTTGAGTATCCTGATGCTTGGATGGAAACAATTCGAGGATTAATTGTACATTCTAGTAATTGGAATTCTTCCATGCTTGCACAATTAAATGTTAGGCAAAACAACAAAACAGATTACGGGAATCTGTTGAGAGTTTTTGGTTATGGAACACCAAATTTAGAACGAGCTTTATACAGTAAGGAAAGTGCTTTAACTTTTGTTTCTCAGGAAGTAATTCAACCATTTTCATTTAATAGTAAGGGAAGTCCTGAAACAAATGAAATTCATTTTTTTGATTTTCCTTGGCCTGAAGACTTGCTCTTATCAATGTCAGATACACCTGTTACACTAAAGATAACTTTATCCTATTTTATTGAGCCTGGAGCTGGAGAAATTGGCTGGAAAGATAAGTATCGCTATCAATCTCATGGTTTACGTTTTGATATTAATAATGTTGACGACATTGATGAAAACGCCTTTAGAAAGAGAATCAATCTAGCTGCAAGGGAAGAAGATGACGAAATCAGTGGAAGCTCTGGAAGTAGTAGATGGACTATTGGAGTTAAGAACCGTAGTACTGGGTCAATTCATTCCGATTTTTGGGTGGGAACAGCTGCTGAAATAGCTACATGTAAGTTCATAGCGGTTTACCCAGTTATAGGTTGGTGGAGAGAACGAAAACAGGAAGGCAAAGTGGAAAATAAAACTCGATATTCATTGATCGTGTCACTCGAAACACCGGCAGAAGAAATCGAGCTTTATACTACTGTCAAAAATATCATTGAGGTTCCTATTGAGATTACAACTTCATAAATAATCGGTAGATGTCGGTTAAAATTGCATATCATTCTTCGAGTGAAAAATTCATTCACATTGATCAAGCCCATAATGGATTGAATTGTGGTTGCATTTGTATTAAGTGTAACGAACCACTTGAAGCAAGACAAGGTAAGGTTCGAGATTGGCACTTCAAACATCATATTAACGTAAACTGCACAGGTTCACAAGAAACTGCTTTGCACGAATTGGCTAAACAGATTTTAGTTCGTAACACTTCTATTGAGGTTCCGAAATATGGAAGGATTTCTTATTCAGAGGCTAAAGCCGAAAAGAAGCTTGAACAAATTCGACCTGATGTTTCGGCAGTTTATAACGATCAATCAATTTACTTTGAAGTGTTCGTTTCTAATGCTGTAGATGAGGGAAAAGAGAAATTCTTTAAACTTGGTAAGCACCGAAGCTTAGAAATCGACTTGAGCGATTGCACTGCATCTACATTTAAAGAAATTGAAGAACTGGTACTCGATCGGGTTGATAATAAAAAGGTTTTCTTTTGGGAAGATGAACAGATAATTGACAACTTAACAAATGAACCGGTGGAAATTCCAATAGAACTAAAGAAAAAGTCAAATTATGATGGCTGGATTATAGCTCTTTTTCTTGCATTATTAGTTTTCTTGGGGCTAAGTAAATCTAATCCACGAAAGAATAAAAATCGAAAATAACAACCTTAATACACTATAAACTATGGAAGAAATAACTTTTTACGATGGAAAAGGACATCCTTTAATCTATCTTTCTCCAGATAACGACGATTCATTTTACCTATGGAGTGGACACGCTGTTGCCTATTTAATTAGAGAACAAATCTTCGGTTGGAGAGGAAATCATATTGGCTGGTTGATCGATGGAGTAATTTATAACTTGGAAGGATATAGGGTTGGATCAACTAGAGAAAAATGTCCTTATGCAGTCTATGCTGAATATGCTAAATACGCCAAGTATGCTAGATACGCAAGATATGGTAGATATGCTCCTTATGCTAAACCTGCATTACAATCTACTTATTCAAATATCGGATTAGAAGAATTTATTAGTCAAAATAGAGTTTAATTCAAATGCCCACATATTGTGGGCATTTGTCTTTTATCATAGATTTAAAACCGAAATTTTCCTTCTGGTTTGAACCCATTAGGCATCGGATCGGGAATTCTTTCAAGCACCTCTTTTTCACCTTTTCTAGTATACACCTCAAAAATGGCTCTATTCTTTTCACCTTGGATGTATTTCCCATCTTTTCTTTCTAACCATCCACTAGCAACAACACCAACAAATTTTTTATAATGTTGTCGTTTTGCTAAAGGCTTCTCTAATGTGAATTTTTCACGAGAACTACCTGTAAGATTGGCTTGCGGATGTAATGAGTGATCGTATTTCCACCAAACTGATATTCGTAGTTCCTCAAAACCAATATCAGTCCACATAATCGCACTAGTATGTCCAAATAAGTTTGTGATAATGTGTCCAGATTGCGAAAAGTTCTCATTTTTTCCATCCAAAGAGATTTGACTATTATTCAACAATTCGTTGATTCCTGCAACTAACAATTTTCTATACGGATTCATCGTATTTGATTGCTTGTAATCTGGTGGTGCAGATGGGCTACTCTGTTTGTCTTTATTTAGGAAATGTGACCAATTGTGATACCCACATAAAACAGCGGATTTATCCAATGCTTCAACATGAGTAATTCCTTCTTTCTTCTTAATTGATTTTGCCTGACGCTTGATATAATCAGCTGTATGGCTAATGATTTTTCGATTCATCTTTATACAAACTCCCGCAAGAAAAATATCACCCGTCAACTATTTCTCAAAACGAGAGATTCGTTTCGATAATCGAAAATGTTAAATGCGGTGTTGATACAACTTTGTTACGACGAGTGACGCGCTTCCGCAAGAAGCATGCGCTAAGTTAATAAAAATACAATTAGAAAGAATCTCATTATCAAATAAATATCAAATAGTAGTTATATTTGAATAACAAAAAATAGCCACTATGGATTTTAAAGTTTTACCACATGAAGAGATGCATATTGTTAAGCAAATAATGTTAACAATATCGAGAAATGGATCAAAGGAAGGTATAGGATACTTTCTTTATAAAAGACCTTTATCGGAGAATTACAAATTGTCAACTGTTCCTGAGGATAAAAAGGATTTTGAATACAGACACAACTATCCACCTCAATACATTTTTCCAAATGACAAATTAGATGAACTAATTCTATCATCTGTACAAGCAGACTTTCCAGAATCGAGAATTCACAATCATTTGGTTGTAACTACATTTGAGGTTGAACGCATACAGCGATTACGCAATAGACCAAGTGAGGAAACTCATTTTTTTATCTACCCAACAGTAGACCCATATTCATTGATGAGCAACACGGATCCAAATAAAATTTACAAAGGCAAAAGATTGTCCTTCAAAACCTACACTAACTTCCACTCATTCTCAATAAAAGATTTAGCTTTTTATATCTACTATAAGATTGATGAAGAAGAGTATTTGCTTGATGAATTCGAAAAACTCAAATTTTTATAACTGATTGTTCGTTCTAGAAATCAAAAATTATGGATAATTATCCCCGATGAACATGTTTCATCTTCAGACCGAAAGTCTGATCTCTTATCTCAGCTTTAAAGTTAGCTTTTTAAGCCATATGCTGTACTCAATTGAGCCTACATTATGGTTCAGTAAACCTTCTTTTGGGATGCCTCCAAAGGAATCACGAAACACAACTAAAAAGCCAATATTTTCATCGATCCGACCACTGTCGTCAACAAGAATTTCGAACGACGCGACATTATCAAATCCACAATCCAAACCAGTTTCACCTGCCAGCTTTTGCAACAGAGATTTCAATTGTGTTTCTGGATGAGCGAAGAAGTGCTTCCGGAGATATTCTTTTTCATTCATCTTGGGAAAGACCAATGATTCTGAAAGTCGGGAGATTTTGGATATACGTTTGGACTCGAAGAGACGCATTGAATTAGAAAAACTGTTGAACTATGTATTGTGTACTAGATACATACTGAAAATGTTTGCTATATTTACTACCAATGACCAAAAAGAAAAAAAACAAATTCACTGAAAAAGAACTCGAAAATCACAAGGAAAGAAAACACTTGTCTTATTCAAATATGTTTTATAGTGAGCAAAGAATCGACTTATTGATTATTGCGATGAGTGGAGCAGGAATTTACGTTTGCCTTGAAACGATTAAATTTCTTGGTCAAAACGAAAGGCCAATAGACACTCTTTTAAAACTTCCTGGCTGTTTCTTATTGGGCGCCGTAATCTGTAATTTTATCGGACAGTTATTATCAAAGAGAGCCAACAAACATGATTATTTGATGTGCATTTGTGTCGAAGAACAAGATGATTGTGGTGCAGAGGAACACGACAAAAAAGCTGATAAATTTAGTAAAGCAGTAGAAATAGCAAACTTAATAAGTATGATATCCATGTTTGTTGGACTTATTTTGCTTGTAATATATTTTACGACATCTTTTTAACCTCTTTTTTTTGGTGGTCGAGAGACAGCCTTACTAGTTTGTGCACTTCTGCCCCCAGATTGCTCAGAAAATCTTTTGGTTTCTCGTCTTGCCCCAGAATTATTACCACCATTTTTATTTCCACCGGAACTATTGTCCCCTCCTCCTGAACCGCCTTGTTTTGCCATAAATCAATTATTGTGATTCTAAATTATTCATTTTTTTGAATTGTTAGACCTTATGATATCGATCTATTTGATCTTGAGATTGTTGATAACTCTGGGGGTCAAGCGGAGAGAGGAGTGCGAAAAAAGGAAAAGAGTTGAAAACTAATTAAATTCTAACAATCCACAAGTTGATTTAGAATCGCATCAAACATCACAACGTCCTTTCTGTTGTTGTGTCGAAAGTTGAATTCATTCAGATAACTTTGGAGGTATTTTGCACTTACGTGGGTATGAGTTCCAGCAAGTGATTTCTTCAAATTAGACCAGAATCCTTCGATTGAATTGGTGTAAGTATTCCCACTTGCCCATTGATATTTTGAATGGTTAACCGTGGCGTGGCTGTATCCAAGAGTCGCTAGGTCTTTATAACCTTTGTATTCGTCAGTAAAGACTGTCGTCCCGGCAATAATGGAACTTCCAATAATTGGGAGGATGATTTCTTTTGCTCGACCTTTAACCGTTGTTGTAATCACTTTACCGCCTCGTTCGATCATCCCAAACACACAGGTCTTCTTGTCCGCACCCCAACCGCGCTTCCCGCCTCTGGCTTTTCCTCCGTACAATGATTCGTCCACTTCGACAATTCCTTGCAGAGAAATTTGACCTTCGTCCATCATCTTTCTCACTTGGTGTCCGATTCTCCAAGCACACTTGTAAGTCACGCCAGTGTAGCGTTTCAATTCCATCGCAGACACTCCATTTTTAGAACAAGCGAATAAGAAGATGATCTTAAACCAAGTCAAAACGCTCGTCTTGCTGTTTTCCATTGGAGTCCCCGCCATTGGATAAATCTGGAATAGACAGTCATCACATTGAAAACATTTGCGCTTACGAACCCTATGATAAACGGGTTGAGCCACTCCGCAATTTACACAAGCTTCCATGTTACCATATCGAAGATCAAATAGCTTTTGAAGGCAAGCGTCTTCATTTGGGTATTGACGATCGAAGTCTTTGTAGGTGAATTCTGTTTTCTTGCACATAATCGAAGTTTTTCTGACTGAGGGAAAAACTTGCTTAGAAAATCACTGTTACAACAAGCTGGCTTACAGTCGTCTGGAACAGAAAATCAGAATTTAACATTTCGCTTGCAACACGCGAGCTTGACGTGGGCTTATTGCGCATGAAAGGCAATATAGGAATTGAGCGATTTTTGAAAACGCTCCCAAGTTCAGAAACGTGTTTAGAGAACTTGTTTGAAGCTAGAGGTCTGGGCAGATCGTGTAGCAAATGTGAATCAGAAGAATCTTATTATTTGGTAAAGGGCAGGAAATGCTTCCAATGTAAAAAGTGTTCAAATCAGGTTTATCCGCTTAAAGGGACAGTCATGGAAGACAGCAAGACCGACATTCGGAAGTGGCTCATTGCAATCTTCTTGATGACAAAATCAAAAAACGGATACAGCGCAATGAGGATGTCAGAAGACATAGAAGTCACATACAAATGTGCATGGAGAATGTGTCGTTTGATTCGGAAAGCAATGTCGCTGGATGAAATCAAAGACTTGGACGGAATTGTAGAAATCGATGAGACTTACGTTGGCGGGAAATTCCATGGCTTCTATTCTCACAGCAACAAGACAGCGGTTCTTGGAATCTGTCAACGGAAAGGTAAAATCAAAACCTTTGCAATAAAAAGCGCATCCGAGAAGAACGTACTCCCATTGATTTTGGCGACTGTAAGTCCGGGTGCTTTGATCTGCACCGACGAGCACTCTTGTTACAGAAATCTCAAAAATCACGGTTACAGACATGAATCAATAAAACACAAAGACCGGGAGTGGGCAAGAAATGGAATCACTACCAATAGAATAGAAAATTGTTGGTCGCGGTTCAAGAACTCAATCCGGGGCACTTATATCCGCATTCGAAAATCTCAGAACGAAGAAGAACCTACACTTGAGTACTATCTGGCTGAGTACGATTTCAGACACAACCATAGAAAAGAAACCAACGTCGCCAAATTCTTGAAATTGACTGGGCTTATTGGTTTCAACCTGTCAGATCATTTTATTCCGGACACTTCACGCCGTTAAACTCGACACACTTGGCGTTAGTATCTATGTAGAAGAATGAGTCGTTCTTAAAAGAAACTTTCGCCAAAGTTTCATTGTTATAGGTGTAATCAGAAATGCTTGCGAAATTCGGGTTCAACAATACCTTGCCGTCGAAGCCCAGGATTCCCCTCCCCGTTGGAGCATCAATTCTTATCCAATTCTTATCCGGGTCAAATTTGTATTTCGTGGAGTATGGAATAATCGTAAAACCAGAAGCGTCTATGAGTTTGTGGTAAGCTGGTTTCGAATAATTTTCCATCGCCCCTTCAACGATGAAGACCGATTTTCCGTTGCAGAATTTCACACGCTCTCCGTGTACTCCTTTGTAAACAATCTTCCCTTGCTTATTGAAGACGATTGGTAGCTTATCACTTGAACCAATGTCTCGTTTGTTGATGATTTCACCATCATTGTTTCTGGTAACGTATTCGTACCCGGTAGAAACGAAGACCTTCTCATAGACCAAAATGAATTCTCCGTAACAATCGTAACCCTCCGTGAATTTACAGGAGAGAATTTGCTTTCCGAATTTATCTACATATCCCTGCTTTCCAGCAATTGCTACACGAGCAATTCCATCTTCATAACCGAGGACTTCGTCGTACTGAAAAGTTGTCATCGCAATACCAGCTTGATAATTGAACATTGCCCATTTATTAGCTTTTCTAAGAAAAGCACGATCATCTTTCACAGCCACATCGTCGTACTGAAAAGGAATGATGATCTTGCCCATTGTATCAATCACACCTATCTTACCGTTATTTTGTACGAAGAACCTTTCGTTTTCATATTCGAAAACATTGTCGTACACAGCTGGAAGCACTTCTTTCCCAGTCTTCTTGTTGGTTATTCCAACCTTTGTCCCTTCCATTGTGTTCTTCTCAAATGTCTTGTAGTCGTGCTCTTGCGCGAACATGCAATTAGAAATCAATAACGTGTAACAGAAGAACAAGCGTTTAGTCGTATCTTTCATAGTGATTCACATTTTGCTCCCGAACCGTCATTTAATTCTCACGTTGCAGTAGGGAGCGCTTTGGGACAAATGTAAAATTTCTTTCTGGATACAGATATGTACTCATAATATTTTTTTGATTCCTCAACTTTTGTATGTGAAGAACCCTGAGTATATAAAAGCGTTTGGTGAGAATCTGAGAAAACTCAGAACAGAGAAAGGCTGGAGTCAACAACAGTTGGCTGATACTGCTAATGTTCCTAAAATCACGATACAAAGAATAGAGCTTGCAAAATCAAGTGCAACAATCGACATGGCAGTTTCAATCGCCAGTGCTTTGGAAATTGAAGTGAGAAAGTTATTGGAATTCTGATACAAAATCCTGAAGTCACGAGACTTACTCAATAATGTTTATTTTCATATATAGTTGAAAAATACATATATTTGAAATGAAAAAGGCGAGTCTGCTAACCCGCCTCAATCTTTAGTCCTTGTTTTTCGGAGACCTTCTCATTTGAACTATGAGACCTACGAGTGCAATAACAAGACTTACACTTCCGATTATGTCGCTTATTGACATAATTATTGTTGTAAAGGATTTTATAGGGATGGTTGTTAAGGCGTCATCCTTTTTCCTTTACACCACTAAGTAAGTCATTGAAAATGATACTTCCAAACTAGTATAGAGTATTTTAAATATTCAAATATTTGGCTCTTCGCTCCCCCCGTTGCGAGACGAAATATTAAGAAATTGTAAAGTTTCTAATAGTGTTGAAAACTGGTTGATTAATGTCTATTTATATTATCAAATCTGAAGTTAAGTGAAAGTTTAATGCTTTAATTTTATTGGTCAAAAACTTCAGATTTGAAAAAAGAACTTACAAGAGAAATAAAGCTTGCTTTCTATGGAGCTATTGCCGGAGCTATCGTAACATCTGTTGTGGATTTAATACGAAGTAAACCGTTTTATACAAGCATTTGGTTCGGATTGAAATGGTTTTGGAACAATATCTTGAGTTTTCCAATTCCTGTTTGGGGAGTGATTATAATTTTGATTTTAAGCAGAATCAAATTTTCAAGTAAAGAACAAAGTAAAAAGCCAAGATTCACTGATTATACAGAAGATACATTTGCAGGAATGAATTGGAAATGGCGTTGGGAAGAAAATATGGGAGTTATGGAAATAACAGGTTTAAGACCACTATGTGGAGAATGTGGCACTTCATGTAGTGTGCAACAGGGACACCTGCTTCCATATATGAAGTGTCCGAGATGTGATAAGAGCGGAAACATCTTGAAATCTATTGACGATATAGAAAGAATTATCATTGACAACATTGAAAGAGGGAATTATCCAAAAAAGCCAAGCCAAGAATAAGAAATCAGACTTTCGGTCTGAAGATGAAACATGTTCATCGGGGATAATTATCAAATTATGAATCGGTATCAGCGAAATATAGATTTACTTAATTCAATTAGGAATTACTTACCACTAAAAAAAGATAAATCAACGAGGCTTTTTCTAAGTGAAAATGATTTAGATGGTTACGACGACGCTGAACTATTTAGATTGTTTTTTGTTTTTTGCCAAGACAATCTCGATAAAAACGGAAAGAAATTTGGAATGCCAAACGCATTGTTCTGTTTTGAAAGAAATAACGGCTTAAACGCCTGGGCATGTCGACATAAGGATATGTACATCATTTCAATGTATGATATGTATTTCCAAACATTAAAACGTAGAATTATTGATGAGAACAGGTTAGTCGAGACTTTAGATTTTGAAAAAAAGTATGGTCGCTTATTGTCTGTTATAACTGTAAGAATAGAAGATTTAATATTTCACTCGTCGACTTTATTTACATATTACCATGAACTTGCTCACTTAATTCAATATAAATCTAAGGAATCAGAAATGAAATTTGAGAGCGATGATGATAGCTCTTTTTCTCTTTTAAATCACATTTATGAATTCGATGCAGACTTAAATGGTAGTCAGTTCGTTTGCTTTCATTTACTTGACTACATAATAAACTCGAATATTGTGGATGACAAACTAGTTGAACAGTTGTTATCTATTGGCTTAGCTAGTATATTAATTACGCGATTAATTTTAGAAGATTACAAGGACGATTCAAAGGTTGAGCCTATTTATTTTAGAGAAAAATCGCACCCTCATACAGTTGTAAGAGCAGTTTATATTTTGAACCACATGGTTTATACTGCTAAAAACAATTTACAATATTCGCACTTGAACGATAAGAACATACTCCAAGATTGTTTTTCTATTGTCTCTGATTTTTTCAACGATTCAAAATTAAAAGAGTTTTTAGAGGAGTTTTATTACAATCCGAAACCAGTAGAAGATTATGTAAACTTCTTGAATTCAGAAAGCGAAAATCATCAAGAACTTGTAAGATTTCAGCATCATCTATTTGATATAGATTAATCACTTTTTTGGTTCGACTTACGAACCGCTTGCTCCACAAAAAGAAAAAAGCATTCAGCGGTAGTTGGATGCTTTTTCTTTTTGTCCCTCAATACTCGCTCTCACACTCACTCTTTCCGGGCTTTTTCCTTTTTGTAGCGCGAGAGCTGAGAGTGAGAGAAGAGTGTGAGATCCCGGTTCGAAGCTTAAATTCTGTCTCCTCCCTTGAGGGAGGATTAAGGTGGGTGGCAAACCCCAAATCTTCCGTAAGCACTGATTTCACTCAGTTGTCCCAAATTTAAAGCGGTTCGATTCCCTTTTGCTCGAAGTGTGTTGTATTTCAGATTTTTTTGGTAGTATTGGGAAACTATCATGACATTATTTACTGAAGAATTGTCTCCAATACAAATTTAGTTCAATGGTTGTTCAGATTTAATTCATTGTAATTAAGTGAAGGAGATTTTTATATTGAAACATTATGATTAGGAACGTATCATTTAACTCATTGACAGTCTATGCAGGGGAAAGCATAACGGTCAACATAGAAGCGAGTTACCCTGTGTTTATAGAAGTTTATTGCTTTACAACACAACCTCCACCACCTAAGTTTGCACCATGCCCGGATTCTGGAAGCCACAGATTATTTGTCCAACAACCATTTATTTTCAGAACGGATAGATGGACATTTGAAAATAATGGTTATGTCGAATTCAAAATAATTGATGCAGATGGAGATATGGATACTTATAAAATAGAAATAGAAGGGCTTCAATCTTCATTACCAAGTAATTAAACCAGAAAAAAGAAAATTTATGGAATTTGAATTACCGGAAGGAACTCCCGAAAATGTTTCGATGGCGTATAATGAATCAGTAAGAATTCTTGGCGAAACAAATACTACAGCTAATTCGTCGTCAACAAAGTTTAAGAAAGAAGTCAACTTAAGAAAATATCTTGGATACTTCTTTAAGTTTGTTTCACTTACATCGGCAATTTTTATAACGGCCGGATATTTTCCACACCAATTGGCCATTGGTATTGCAATTATTTATGTTATTGATGCAACTCTTTCAAATAGTAAGAGATTGGTTTCTATTGTCCAGGCAACAAAAGCATTTTCATCAATTGGATTAAACGTTGCAAGAACTCATCAAACGGAACAAACTAAAATATTTGCAGCAGAAGGTAATAAGGTTGAAGCAATTAAAAAAATTACTGATTTAAATATTAGACTGACGGAAGAAGCTAATAAGAGCTTTACTACCATAGAAACTGCAATTAATCAATCAGACATAGAAACCTTACAAGCTCTATCTCTAGATGAAGAGAAACTAAACCTAGCATTACAACGCCTTGAAATGAAAAAATAAAACATTCATATGGGAAGAATTCAATTAGAAATACTCAAAAAACTTTAATTCTTACTTGGTAATTCGAAATAGTTATTCCGATTCGAAATTTCAATTTATTGTACAGATTAATTTAACAAAAGGTGAAGTATCTATGCTTGACAGTGGGAGTATTCATACTTTATCGATAGGTAATTTGGGAAATAGATTTGACTATTTAAACCGGTTCAAGTCCCTTTTGCTTGGAAAGTGTTGTATTTCAGATTTTTTTGGTAGTATTGATGCGTTAACCCGAGGAGTAACTATTTACGATATAAGCCTCATCTAATATTTATTATCAATTGATTAATATTTAGTTTTAAACTATGAAATGCCCACATTGTATTGTAGAAATCAATCCCAATTTTAGTCGAACTTATTTAGGAAATGATCTAACAGGTCATTGGGCATCCTCGCATATGAACTGTCCAAACCCCAATTGTCGAAAATTAATAATAACACTAATCAATGCAGAAGAAGGATCTAGAGACCGACATGGCAATTTTTATGATGTGGAGGAAATAAATTCAGAAATTTTCGTCAATCCTCTAACATCATCTCGTCCACCAGTACCCACAGTAGTTGACAAACTTTTTGCTGAAGATTATAATGAGGCTTGCTTAATATTAACATTTAGCCCTAAAGCAAGCGCAGCTTTAAGCAGAAGGTGCTTACAAAATATTCTACGCGAAAAAGCAAACGTAAAAAAGGGTGATTTGGCTAATGAAATTCAAGAAGTAATAAATAACGGTCATTTACCAACACATCTAATACAAAGTATAGATGCAATAAGAAATATTGGGAATTTTGCAGCGCATCCAAACAAAAGCAAATCGACTGGTGAGATCGTTGACGTTGAATATGGTGAAGCTGAATGGCTCTTGGATGTTATAGAATCTTTGTTTGATTTTTATTTCGTCCAACCAGAAATTTTGAAAGTAAAAAGAGACGCTTTAAATCAAAAACTGGAAGAAATGGGAAAGCCACCAATGAAATAGCTTTAACGATTTTGATTCCATTTCCATTCTTCTCTGGCTCTTTCTTTTTCAGAGCGAAAACGAGAATGAGGAGAAATCCGGGTTCGAAGCTGAAATCCAGCTTCCTCCTTAGGAGAACCTGTCACGATACTTCGGGAAGGACCGAAGAGGATAATAATACCCAAACCCCAACAAGGATCGATATTTTTTGTTTGCTCTGAATACTCGTTTCCGGAGTATTGTAAGGTTTAAATATTGAATCTACGACACAGTTTTAGGAGCTTGGAAGAAATCATTACTTTTATGGGCAAACCAACAACTTAAAATGATGAGAACCATACTCATTATCCTTACCGTGACATTTACACTCAGTTGTAAAAAGAAGGATCAGTCCCCAGATCAGTTCCAAACCGCTCCCGGCACGATCAACAATGAACTGCTATCGGGAGGAGACGTATCATCTTTCGTGCGTAAATTCTCGGTCAATTCATCTATGGAAATCTGGTCCCTGGGGCAAACTCTTGTTGGAACCTATCTGTGTACCGGGTACACTTATAAAGATGGAGTTTTAGAAAACTATTTAATGAAACTAGATGCAAAAGGTGAAATCCTCTTTGTGAAAAAAATTCCAACGAATGAGTATGGGCCCGAGCTCGAGTCAACCTTTGATGGATGTTTTATTTTGGCCAATACCTACAATTCGGTCAACCTTGCCGTAACAAATCCAGGATGGCTTCCGGCAGAGATTGTTAAATTAAATTCCGACGGTACAGAATTGTGGCGCAAGAGTTATGTAAATAGTTCTTCCCACAGGCTCACTGCTGTAAAGCAAGCTACCGATCAGGGGTTAATTCTGGCCGGAATTCAGGCTAATAGTGAAGGCTTCCTGATCAAGACAGATGCTTCGGGAAATGAATTGTGGCGCAAGAATTATGAAAATTTCACCATCACAGATGTTACAAAAATGGCAGACAACGGTTTTGTGCTTTGCGGGCGACGAAAAACCAGCAGCAATCAGTTTGATGCGTATGTGGTGCGCACCGATGCGGCAGGAACAGTTTTATGGTCCCAAATTCTGACAGAAACCACAAGTTATTATGGCTCGATTGCTCACTGTGTGACAGAAACGGTTGACGGTAGCATTGCAGTAGGTGGTTTATCTTTTTTTCCTCAAAGAGCAGGATTCATAAGGTTATATGACGCTAATGGCATAGAAATATGGCGTAAGAATACGGATATTTTAACCACAACAACAGGTGAGTTCCTTGGTAGTGAACCTCTAGGTATTCTTAATACTTCAGATGGACAGTTGATGTTTGTGGATTCACAAGGATATATGCGCCGGATATTGCTCACAGGCGAAGAAACCTGGAACAGATCTGTTACTGATAAACAACCGGTGCGGGCGTTCATAAAAACAGCTGACAACGGTTTTATCATGGCAGGCGGAAGTTCCTTCTCAATACTGACTAAAACGGACTTTCAAGGTTTCTGATTTAATTCGGATCCCCAAAAGCATATTGGTTCCGTTTTCGTTCGCTTTTTTCTTTTTGTCCCTCTTCTCTCACACTCCACACTCACACTGAGTTGTAGCTTTTTCTTTTTCAGTGTGAGCGTGAGAACTGAGTGTGAGATCCCGGTTCGAAGCTTAAATTCTGTCTCCTCCCTTGAGGGAGGATTAAGGAGGGTGGCTATCTCAAATCTTCTGCAAGTACCAATTTCATTCAGTTTCCTGAAATCCATAGCGGTTCGATTCCCTTTTGCTTTCGGAAGTCTTTTCTTTCAATTTTTTTTGGTAGTATTGAAACGTTAACATATTCGAATTTGATGAAGCCAGTAATTGACCTAAGAAAACTTGAAATTTATTACAAATACGGTGGCGACATTGATGGACTTTTAAAAATAGGAAAGAAATCAGATTTGGACGCTTTCGGTTCTTACCTTGACGAAACTTGGTCAAAAATCACAAGCTTAATTCAAGATATTGAGTTAATTGAAAAAGGTCTTGTATCTAAGGAATATGAAGAGAAATCAATTAATGAAATCAAGTCACTTTGTGACAAATCTGCGTTTGAGAAATTAACCAAAATTCTTTCAATGAATAGGATTAGTTTTCTAGATATAATTAAGGACTATCAATCATTGGCTGACAAAGCCGTCAAAATCTTTCAAAACAAATATCAAGTCAATAATATTCTTGAAGGTTGGCATAGTCGAAAATATGAACAGACTGGCAAATTACCTGATGAAGGACTTTCTTTTTATGCTTTCCATGGTATCGGTTTAGCTGCACATTTCAAGGATGAAATTGTAGACTTCGATTTCGCATTTTTTCCAGAACCAAGACACGATGGTTTTGATCTATGGAGATTAACAAACTTCATTCAAAATCAAATAGCTAAATACCCTGAATACGAGGATAACAAGAAGATCGAAAGAGAATTTAATGACCTAATAAAAAATGGGGTCATAGCAAAACCGAAATTGGAATTCTCAACAACGCTTTACTTTTTTAAGGATACTTTAAATACTGAATTGATTGAGAAGACTGAAAGTAAATCTGCAAATCAAAATGTTTTACCAAAAACTAAGCAAAATTGGTGGAAAAAACTTTTTGGGGATTAATCAATAATCATTTCGCGGTTCGACTTACGAACCTCCGACTCCACAAAAAAAAAGCATTCAGCAGTAGTTGGATGCTTTTTCTTTTTGCCCCTCAATACTCGCTCTCACACTCACACTGAGTTGTAGCTTTTTCTTTTTGAGTAGTGAGCATGAGAACTGTTCCGATAGCTATCGAATTTCGCCTCCTCCACAACAGCATTAGAAAAAGCCATCCCTGTAAAGAAATGGCTTTTTAACTGTGTGGTCCCTGCAGTATTAAAACTTAAAGAAAAAATAAGTCACTGCTGCCCATTCTTTTTTAATCCCTCTGGCATACCCCAATGTGCTGTGACTGGAATTTTCAACCGTTCCATTGTCCTTGATATAACCCAGCGTCGAGTGGCTGCTATTCTCCACAGTTCCGTCACTTTTTACATATCCCACAGTAGAATGACTTCTGTTTTCGATCGTGCCGTTGCTTTTGATGTAACCGATTGTACTGTGACTTCTGTCTTCTATTGTGCCGTCACTTTTGATGTAACCCACCGTAGAATGACTGCTGTTCTCAATAGTCCCGTCGCTTTTGATGTACCCGACTGTGCTATGACTTCCCGACTCGATGGTTTGTGCTTTGGCGTATCCAATGCTTCCCAATATCATCGCAACTGCGATCACTTTTTTCATATGCTGCTGATTAATGATTTGTATTATTTACCCTGTTCTTTGATGGATTTGTTTCTCCTTCTCAGGTAAAAATACAGGATTAATGAATATGGAAATGAAAAAAAACCGGGTAATATATATTCGGCAAGATTGGGTTTACATCTGTGGAAAATAAGAATACATCCGTTTCGTACCCTATCCTGTCACATACACTTTTTGTCAAACACACCCCCTCTTTTTAAGAACATTTTTTCGAATACGGGAAAAATCCCCCCGACGAATGGTGAAACTCCCCTATTATCCTGTTTTCCTGCTGCATACTTTTGTTTCAAGCCTGTCATTTGGGATCGGCAAACTATCAAACAAATCAGGTAACTATGAAAACTGTTGGAATCATTTTCTTTTTGCTGGCCTGGTGGCCACAGAGATCATTTAGCCAGGATATTGCTCACGGACCTTCTGTAAAAGCAAGCTACGGTTCGCTGGAGAAACTCTCCTTTGGAATAGGCTATAGTTTTGTAAAATTCAAAGATAACTGGGGTTGGTCAAGACCGGCGCATAACTATTATTTCGAATACCTGCCCGGACTCCAGGCATTTGGAGTATCTGCAAATGTTCAGTACACACTTATATGCGCTAAAGCAGGACTCGAAGTAAGCTTTCGCTCAAAGAATGAACTGAATCATCCCTTCGTATCATTTTTTCCTCATATCGGGTTAGATCTGCTCAATGTCGACTTGTCCTTCGGACCGGAAATTGTTACAAACAGGACTAATGGCGGCTATGTTGGATTTAAGGCGTATCTGAAAATTCATCCGAAATTATTCAATAAAGGAACTAACCGCCTGGAATTCAAAAGATCTGAAAACACAACAACTAACTGAAAATAAACATGAAAACTTACAAACTTCAGAAAGACAACGAAACGGTCCTTAAAGGATTGGCCGGCGATTCAATCGTATATGCTATTGACTTTCAATTTAAATTCCAGTCAATGGACCGGTCGGTTGTTATGCAATTCAACAGCTCCGTTGACGGCCCCAGAAGAGAAGAGCTTATTTTATTGAAATTTGATGATTTTGGTCAAATGCGGCGAATCAGCGCTTCTGTCGACCACATTTATCACCAATTCTTTCCGAAAGGAACTATTCTGAACATTCAGCATGATGCTTATTTAATGACCATTTTCCTGAAAGGGGTTACTGAACAGCCTGTATAATAATCCAAACAAACGATACTCATGAAAAAATATTCCACAGTGATTACCGACCATTTAGGTACGCAATCTGCATTCGAAGTTTCCATAGATGAAAAACGCAAACAGGGAAAGGTTCGTTACCTCAATGAGGAATACGACATCAGTCGATGCGCAAAAACGTCTGCAAACGAATTGTTCTTTTGGATGCATATCGGTGAATACATCAAATTAAAAGTAGTTGTTTCATCGCAATGCGGCAACGAGAAGAATTACCTCGTATTTTCAAATACACGCTATCTTTTTGATGCAGAAAGCTGTTCAGCATTTCAGCAATACACCGGCAACTTAAAGTTGCCTCTGGCAGAACCGTTTGAAACGGAAAATCAAGCAGAAAGTACCTGGACGGAAGCGCTTACGTTTAAGGGCCTTAAACCTCATTTTTCAGTATACCTGGCATGGTTCCCTTTTGACGAAGGAGCTTTCGTGAAATTCATTCACCTTGCGGTAAACAATAGGGAAATAGATCTTTCCACAGCATACGAAATTCCCGGAGGAGGTCTCGTTGTGCCCATCGGGAATTACCTTCCGAACCAGGAATACATCCTTTCCTGGAAATGCGAAACGTCCTATACTCCCTCATTTGCAAAAACAGCTGTGGGTTACTTCGTCAATAATGATCTGAATACACGAAAAGTATTGCGTGTCAGAAACGTTTCACATTACGAAGAATGGACAGATAGCGCAACACTTGTTTTCAATACTACTGTCGAAGAATAACAACATCCATCCGGAACACTATGACAAACGATCAAAAAAAACGTCCGAATAACGAAGTAAACACGAACAAACAAGTCGGTCAAACGGCTTACGTGGATTTTTATTTCGAAGGATTCGATACCGATGCCAAACAGGTAACACTGAAAGCCGGGAAAGAATATAAAATAATCTCTGTAATCGGGAATATTTGTGAAAACAGGGAATTTCTCTGGACAATTTGGGGAGCAACACCAACGAGTCCCGGTACCCCATCTGCAAAAGTTAAATTCCGTACCGTAGGCGTTTTTACCGTCGAACTCATCCTCCGGACAAGTCATGTTGGCGGAGGAAGCGTTTGCAGTTCCAACGGGGAGAAAAGGAAGGTAAACTACGTTCGTGTGGTGAAGTAAAGATTCCCGGAAAACGTTTTTTTGGATTACCGATTTCATTCAGTCTCCCGAAACGGATAAGGCTCGATTGCTTCATATTTTTCACCATATACCAAAATGATTAATAATTAATCTTTTTGTAGTTAAATAATAATCAGTATCTTTGCTTCTACCTCATCCTGTAAGCAATGTCAGATCAATTTCTCTATAAAAACGGCCGCGGTGCCCAGATCAATCCGCATAATCGCTTCTTCTCACAAGAAAAAGGAGAAGATTTTGACGACATCGATCCGTCGGAAGAACCCGAACTGAAGACCAAATTCATCGACGTTCACCCGAAAACCATTGTCAATAAGTTGTCCAGTCCGGATGTCGGCATGTACTATTCGCTCAACCCCTACCAGGGATGCGAGCACGGATGCACATATTGTTATGCCCGTCCCACGCATGAATATTGGGGTTACAGCGCAGGAACGGATTTCGAACGGGTCATCCTTGTCAAGAAAAACGCACCGGAACTGCTGGAAGAAACCCTGAACAAAAAGTCCTGGAAAGTGCAAAGCATTTCTATTTCCGGAAATACGGATTGTTACCAGCCCTGTGAACGCGAATACGGGATCACGCGAAAATTGCTCGAAATCATGCTGAAATACCGCCATCCGGTTGGGATTATCACCAAAAACACCCTAATCACCAGGGACCTCGATATCCTCGAAGAATTGGCCAAATTAAACCTGGTTGCCGTAAACATCAGTTTAACCAGCTTAAAAGAGGAACTGCGTCGGAAACTGGAACCTCGTACAGCTTCCAGTCTCAAGAAATTAGCTGCAATCGAACTGCTTTCCCAGCACGGAATTCCGGTCAATGTCCTGATGGCTCCCATTATTCCCGCCCTGAACGACGATGAAATATTTGCAATCGCAGAAGCCGTTGGAAAACGCGGAGCCTTGAGCATGTATCACCAGATCGTTCGGCTCAATGGTCCGAATGGGGAAATTTTTACCGATTGGGTAACGAAAAACTATCCCGATCGTGCAGAAAAAGTATTGAACCAGCTGCGCGACATGCACGGAGGAAAACTCAGCGACAGCCGTTTCGGAACACGGATGAAAGGAGAAGGTGTGTATGCATTGAATATCCAGCGACAGGTGCAATTAGCCCGAAAGAAGTTCCTTCCTGCTACTCCATTCCCACGCCTGCGGACCGACTTATTCTCCATACCCGACACCAGCGGACAAATGAAATTGTTTTAGGCCGAAAACAAAAAAAGGAATCCACCGCAGCAAATTCCTTTTTCAACTTATTCCTTAAGCTATTTAAACTGTTGCATCCAATAAATCAGCTGCTTCTGCCTTTTTAGACTGGACGATTGCTGAACTGTATTCTTTACGCAAGAAATCTGCAACGTTATCGCGCAATTTCACCTGTTTAGGCTTGAAAGCCGTTAAAAACACGATAAACGGGATCAAAACTCCCAAAAGAAGAATCGATAAAGCAAAAAGCATTTGCCCCCCCATAGTAGGAAATGTCTCATTCAGACGAACGAATCCTTTTTTTTCACCGAATATCTGAGCACCGGCAATTTTACCTTCCCCGATAATCAAGACTTTCGGACCTCTGAATTTCACCGTGTATTCCGGAAATGCAGCTTCCAGTTTCGGCTTTAGCTCAGCCAGTGTATACGGTTGATCGACTTTTACTTTCATAGTAATCAATTTGTAGTTTGAAGGGCTAAAATAATATCTTTTTTTGAATTCGGTCAAGACCTTCCATTCCTTAACGGATTCTTTACAAACTGCGGAGGCGTAAATAAAGCTTATCCCTGGAACGATTCAAAACACTTCACACAATTGTAACACAATTCAAAACCCGCAAAAAAAAATCCCGGGCCTTTTTGAAGTCAAATACGAGTGCTGTATGAGTACTGTACGGATAGAGTATGGGTAGAGTATGGATAGAGTATGAAAATGTTATGAATTTAACACCCGGTTTCACTGGATTTGAGTACTTATTGACACCCCGGACCCCGAAAATGGAATACCCTGAAACCTCGCTTGCGGAACAACCTGAATCCTGTTTATTTCTCAAAAGTGTATAAAAACAATTTGACAATTGTAATTTACAATTCCTTATCTTTACTTCCTGTACAAACACGGAGGCAGGAAATCCACCGTCATTTATTTCTGAAACCATGAAACATGCTGCTGCACGATTTTTTTTCTGTTTACTGATCCCGGTTGCGGGCATATTCAATACAACACACGCTCAAACACCGTTCCCATACGATACCCGCAGCGACAGTATTTCGATCGTACATTACAACATTCACCTCGACCTGCAGGACTTCAGTACTTTCGTTCTGAAAGGACACACACAAGTCATCTTTAAACCGAAAGTCAACAACATCACGGAAATCACATTGGATTTGATGGGACCAACGGTAGACAGTGTACACGATGCCAACGGAAACCTACTTTCCTTCACTCCTGCTCCACTGGGATTTAAAGTCAGCCTTGGCGGAACCTTCAATACCGGGGACTCCACTTCCGTTGAAATATTCTATCACGGTACAACCGTTCAGGATCCTACTTTCGGTGGTTTTTACTTCAATTCCGCGTATGCGTTTAACGTGGGGGTTTCCCTGGATGATATTCCGCACAACTACGGTAAAACCTGGTTTCCCTGCTTCGATAATTTCATTACCCGGTCTGCTTACGACTTATTTGTAACCACCCTTCCGACTCATGATGCAGCCTGCGGCGGTGTTTTCCAGGGAACGGTCATGAATCCCGATTTGTCCGAAACACATCATTGGAAAGTCTTTCAACCGATTCCATCCTATCTGATCTCAGTGGCTGTATCCAATTATGTCTTTGTCAATAGCAGCTTCACGGATTATCAGAACAACCCCGTTCCGGTGAAACTGGCCGCACATGCTTCCGATACCACACCAATGAAAAACTCGTTTGTGAACCTGGAAAATGCATTCGATATCTTTGAAAGCAGATTCGGACCATACCGCTGGGACCGCGTGGGTTATGTACTCGTACCAATGACTGCGGGAGCCATGGAACACGCTATGAACATTGCATACCCGGAAATTATCGCAGATGGCAGCCTGACTTACCAGTCCATCATGGCACATGAATTATCTCATCATTGGTGGGGCGACCTGGTAACATGCCGCACTGCGGAGGACATGTGGATCAACGAAGGAAGTGCCGCATACTGCGAATATGTCTTTAAAGAAGGATTGAGTGGCCGCGCTGCTTACGAATCCCAGGTCAGAAATGAACACAAAGAACTCTTGCGTACTTGTCACATGGATGACGGAGGTTACTGGCCACTTTCCGGAGTGCCGCAAGCACACACCTATGGAAACACGACTTATCTGAAAGGTGCCGATATGATTCATACCCTTCGCGGATACCTGGGAGATTCCCTTTTCTTCAACGGCTTAAAGACTTTGCTGGAACAGAACCAATTTTCCGATATGGATGCCATCGAATACCGCGATGATTTAAGTGCAATCACCGGATTCAACCTCACCAATTTCTTCGCTGACTGGATCTTCCAGGGAGGCTGGCCACATGTTTCCATTGATTCCCTAACCATCGTTCAAAATGGAGTTCAGCACGACGTAACGGTGCATTTGAAGCAAAAACTGGTAGGAAGAACGAATTACAGCAATCAGATTCCGCTGACCCTGACCCTGCGCGACGACAATTGGAATACGTATGAAACAACGATCCATTCATCCGGAATGAACAATTCCGTGACGGTTTCCGTTCCGTTTATTCCTACTTTCGGGTACCTGAACCGGGACGAATTGATCTCCCATGCGGTAACCGCAACCTACACGACTGTTACAACAACAGGAACAAAAAATTTATCGCATTCCAATATGCTCTTACAAGTTCAAAACGTAAGCGATTCTGTTTTCGTCCTGGTAGAACACAATTGGGCTGCTCCCGATCCGGTAATCGATTGGGAATCCGGAAAATTAATTTCTCCGCAGCGCTACTGGCGTATCGACGGGATCTGGAATTCGGGATTCAATGCCAATGCCACCTTCCGGTATAGCGGACAAATTAGTGGTGGAAACGCATTCCTCGACCATTTGCTGATCACCGGAACCGAAGACAGTCTGATCCTGCTCTATCGCCCGGACCGCTCGGTGGATTGGGTAGAATTCCCTACTTACACCAAGAACTTCGGAAATGTAACGGATAAAACAGGAACCTTGAATGCGATAAACGTGCAAAAAGGAGAATATGCGATTGCGCTCAAAGGCTGGCACTTGGGACTGAACGAATGGAATGAGGAATCCAACGCGACGCTTTACCCGAACCCTGCAAACGGTTTTGTATCCGTGGAAAGCAATGTAACAGCAGACCGGATCGTAATCAGCGATGCCATGGGCAGATTAGTGGAACAGCGTTTAAATCCGGGTGCAAAAGCAGATTTTGTAACGGCTTCCTGGAAAAAAGGAACGTATTGGGTTACCGGCTACAGCCGCGACAAATCTGTGTTCCGGAAGTTATTGGTGGTGCAGTAGTCATAAATTCATTTCACTCAACACATGAATCCTATCAAATTTTTAATCTTGCTGATTGTTACTTCAAGCAAAACCTTATTATTCGCTCAAAACAAAGAAAATATCATCTCTGAAATCACGATTCAGACAGATTATGTAGAAAACGGAGTCAAAGGTTTTCGGGTCGCAGCAACGTGCGACTACAACGTGCTTCGGACAAAATATCCGACAGACAGCTTACTTGCCAGGGCTTTAACCAATGCCCGGTTCTCTCTCAAACTAAGTGTCTATCAGGACAGCAACCTGGTAAAACCGGCATTCGGATATCAGAAAGCATTCGGAAGAAGCGAATGGATCGAATTCAAACTCCCGTGCAACCCGCTTTACTCGGATTCAAAACCCGCTCCGGTGAACAACACAGTCTTCATCCCCTATGCAGCACTCAAACTGAAAGAAGGTAAACAAAACCTCTTCGTTTCTGCAGATCTGAGCGGAAAAGACGGGTTCAACACCACACACAAGCAGCACACACAATCTTCCATTTTCACCTTTTACAAACCACCGTCCAAAATCTTTGAATGTTCATTGGATTCATTGATTGTAAAATCATTTGACACGAACGGTCAGGCCTGGGACCACGAATTATTCGGAACAGACGCCCCCGACCTGGATTTTTCCATCAAAATGGGCGACCTGGAAGTCGGGAACATTCACAAGGGGAACAGTTACCGCATTTCTTTCCCTGAGAAGCCACGTGTATTCCGGTTCCTGGTATCTGAGAACGATGAAGTAACTATTTTCCTCACTGATACAGACGATGCATTCCATGACCCGATCGCAAGCTGGCGTTTCGATACATCCAATATGAAGGACGGGGTTGTGTACGAACAAAAAGAAGCAAAAGCAAACCTTTCTTCTTTTAGCTTCAAATGCAAAATCGGGAAGATCTCTACTCAAAAAGAAATAGAGTTGAAATAAGTCTGGTTTCTTTAGTGCTAACCTTGCAGAAAGTCGAATTGGAACACAACATTTAATCCCACCCTCTATGAATCATCACCTGCTAGTTGGAAGCCTGCGAATTACCTGTTGCTTGTTAGTGTTAAGTTTTCAGGTAAATTCTCAATCAATTCCACCCGTGGCCAAATGGACACTGAGAGGAAAAGCGATGACCATGGTATTTATTGAAGATAACTGGTTCAGCAGCATTTCGCTTGGCACTGAATACCGGTTCAGTAAACGCTTTTCGGTTGTTTTGGACGCTGTTCATTACAGTCAAAAAGACGAAGAAGAAGTACATAACAACCCGGACGATTATGAAGACTACGACGAATATGCATTACGGGATCAGCGGAATTACCTCGCTTTTGAATTCAAATACCATTACCTCCGTTTTAAAGAAACGAACACCAGTTTGTATGTGAATCTTTACTCCAAGACCGGGGAACATAAAATCCGGAAAGAAGCAGCTTACCCGATTCAACCGAATGAGCGTTTTTTCCTGAACGGGAACTTTGCAGACGCAGGACTTTCCTTTGGAATTAATATCAATGCCACTGAAAATTTTGGAATTGACATCAACCTGGGCATATGCGAACGTTTCGAACGCAGTTCTTATTGGAAATCAGATGATAACCATCATTATACTTATTTCCCGAAGCAATACAGCCAAAAACTGCTTCCGAATATCCGGGTCAATTTCTACTGGACTTTTAATTCCCTGTTTACCTATTACACTCCTGTAAGAGAGTAGTTCCTAATCAAAAATCACCCGTTACCTCTCCTTGTTATTTACTGCAAGAACTCGTTAAAATCTTCCTATCTTAGTCGTTTTAATCTACAGAAAAACAACTGCTGCATGCAATTTTTCAAACGTTTCCTTATCCTGGGATTTATTTTACTTTCTCTTCATTCATTTTCGCAAACCAAAATCGCAATAATCGGCGGTGGAATGGCCGGAGTTTCCGGGGCATATTTTATCTTCGAAATGGATTCTTCGGCGCAAATTATTTTATTTGAAAAAGAAGAAAAGTTAGGTGGAAATGCACAGACCGTTACTGTAAAAAACAAGGAAGGGAAGCTGGTTAATGTGGATGCAGGCCCACAATATTTCATAGAAGGCCCCTGGGACGATTACATTGCTTTCCTAACCAAAACGCTTGGCAAAAATCCTTACGAATATGAAACGTTGCGAGCCAGTTTGCTCATCCAACGGGAAAAAGAGCCAAACCCCTTACTGGTTTCTCCTTTGGGACTGAAACTGCGTGGTGAAAAACTAAGCAAGCTAGTCCAATTCAAACGATTTAACAAAGAAGCATACGCGATCTTTAAATATCCTGGTGCTTGGGACGGAATTACGGTTGAAACATGGGTAAAAGGCCTGGATTTTGAAGAAAGCTACAAAAATGAAATCATCTACCCTTTCCTGGCCGCATCTCTAGGCACAACTGTTCCTGAGATCAAAACTACTTCAGCCGTTGATATTGTAAAGCTTTTTGCTTTCAGAAAACCCAAAGCGAATAACCAATTCAAAGTCATGACGGATGGAATGGGAACTTTGATCCAACGTATCGGCGAAAAAATGAATTCCAATCAAGTAACAATTAAATGCAGTTCACCGGTGAGTAAAGTTGTGCGTTCGAAAGAAAAATGGTTAGTGACATATTCATACAATGGAGAAGAACAAACAGAATTATTCGATTTCGTAGTTTTGGCAACACATGCAGACCAGGCAGCAAAAATCTTAAAAACAGAAGCCAGTTTGACAGAAGCAATCCAAAGCCTGAAACACCTAACCTATTTTGAAGCCCGAATTGCTTTACATACGGATTCCACATTCGTAAACAAAGATAAACCTGCTTTCCTGAATATCGTAACAGACAGTTCCAATCAACTGATATCCAATACCATGAATTTAAGCATGATCTCCAAACGGTTGAATGGTATTTATAAAAGCTGGTTAAGTAAAGATGCGATCGAAGACTTGAGGAAATCAGGTAAATTACTGCATGTCACTTCATTTTGGCATCCGTTGATCACAACAGATTTCATTTCACAATTAGAAATCTTGCACAAACAAATTGCAAAAGTTCCCTCACTTTATTTATCCGGAGGTTGGTCCGAAGGCCTGGAAACACAAAATAGTGCCATTATTTCAGGGAAGCACGCAGCAGAAAAATACAGGACTTTCCTGATGAACAAAAAGTAATCTAAGCTTTTTAAAGATCCGGTTTTTGCAAATCCCTTCGTTATATAACGAAATCACGGTGCAAAGAAATCACGATATCAAAAAAAACCGCCTGTCTCAAAGAAAACAGGCGGTTTGTATCGTTATCAGTCTTTACTTTATTGCAGTTTATTCACATGCCCGATATAGCTCTCACTCTTATTCTTCAACCCGTCTTTCACATCGATCTTCCAGGTATACGTACCGTCTTTAACAAACTCATTGTGGTACGTTCCGTCCCATCCGAAATCAGGATCGTGTGATTCAAAGATCAATTCTCCCCAGCGGTTAAAGATCATTAGGTTATAATCCTCAATCAAACGGTCTTTGGAGAAAATCGGTTTAAACTGGTTATTAAACTCATCACCGTCAGGTGTAAATGTATTTGGAACCCACACCAGGAAGTCACCATAGAACTTGATCGGTCTGCAAATAGAATCCATACATCCGTATTCCGATATAGCCAGCAGACAAACATTCACGGTTTCATCCGGGGAAACCCCATAGAACGTATGCGATGGATTTTCAAGAGTCGAGGTTCCATAAGAAGTTCCGAAAGTCCAGTCAAAGGCAGTTGCCCCATAGGACAAATTGGTAAATTCCACGTGATTTTCCAGTTCGCTCGGTAACTGAGGAGCGTATGTAAAGTTTGCAGTCGGATTATCGTACACACATACTGCAGAAGTGAACGCTCCTGAAACCGGACAACCATCAGTTGTTGTTGCCGTGAATGCTGCATCATAACATCCGGGACTGGTAAACTGAGCATTGATACTTCCGCAACCGCTGAACGTTTGTCCGTCAGAGAATGTCCAGGTACAATTCTGAAGATTCGTAATTGCCAAATCATTTGAGAAGGTAATATTCAACGGACTGCACCCCGATGCCGCACTTGTAACAAACTGAGCCGTCGGAACCGCATACATATTCACCTGTACGTTCGTATCTGCTGTAACACATACATCCGAAATGCTTACACTGTAAAGTGTCGGCACAACCGGATTCACTGTAATCTGGTCCAGCGTATCATTCGCTGATGTACTCCATTGATAAACATATGCAGGAGCTCCATCCGTCACATTGACCTGAAGAACAAGGTTATTTCCACTACAGATAGAAGTATCTCCTGTGATGGTGAAAGCAAGGATTGGCAGCATGGTCAGGTTAACAGAACTCGGTGCGGCTGTTGTACACCCATTTTGGTCTGTTACCGAAACCGTGTACGTTCCCGGTACAGATTGTATTACGTCTTGTGTTTGTCCCACAAACCCGTTACTCCAGGTATAGGTATAAGGTGCAGTTCCTCCGAATGCAATCGCATACAACGGAATGGTATCGCCTGTACACATCAAACTGTCTGCCGTAGCGAACAATTGAACCGGAAGAGGTTCTTCAATACCAACCGAGCCGACAGCTATACAACCCGCAGCATTTGTTGCCTGAACCTGGTAAGCCTGGGCACATAGAGAACTTAATGTATTCGAAGGCCCGAATGTTCCTCCGTTGTCGAAACTGTACGAAACTGCTCCAACAGCATAAATGGTTGCAGTACCATCACAGAAAGTATTACAAGTCGCATTTGTATGACCAACTGAATCAATCACAAACTCCGCAGGATCGGAAATCACATACGTTGTATCGAAAGAACAGTTATTTGCATCCGTAATTTCCAGGGTGTAATTTCCGGAACACAGGTTCGGGTTTGTATTGGAAGCTCCCGCTACCCCATTCCAGTGATACGTATAATTCAATGTTCCACCGCTTGCATTTGCTACGGCAGAACCATTGCAGAACGCAAAGCAAGTCGGATCAGTAAGATTCAATGTTGCTGTTAACAAAGCCGGTTGAGTCAGTGTTTCCGTTCCGGTAGCCTGGCAATTGTTGTCATCCCGAACCACGACGGTATAATTACCTGCCGAAAGGACTTGCGCATTATTTACCAATCCGAAAGTAACCCCTCCATCGTAGGAATAATTGTATGGAGCTGTACCACCCGTAACCGTAACAGCAATCGCACCCGTTTGGTTTTGGAAACAAGTCAGGTTGGTTGCCATGGTGGTAAATGTTAAGGTATCCGGTTGATCAATCACAATATTCAATGTATCCGTACATGCATTCACATCGGTGATCACGACATCATAAGTTCCTGCACACAAACCGTTGAAAAGACTGTCTGTTTGAGAGACACCATTGATCATAAAAGATAAAGCTCCCGTTCCTCCCGCAGCGCTTACCTGTGCAATTCCATCACACACACTGTAACAGGTTGGTTCGGTAACATACACTCCGGAAATAACCGGTGAAGCCATATTCACAACCGTTACAAGCGAATCAACGCTGCAACCGTTTGCATCAGCTGCCAGCAAAGGATAATCATCCGCCATTAACGAGCTAAACACGTTAGTTGTCGTAAAATTCGCCCCGTTGTCAATACTGTAATTATAAGGCATTGTTCCCCCGGTTAAACTCATCGTGATTTCTCCGTTGGAGTTTTCACAGGTTGAGGGAGTCAGAGTAACTGTTAAGCTTACTCCTGCCGGCGAACCGATAATCGTTGTTACCGTATCAGCACAATTGTTAAAATCATTGACAATCAAATCATATGGTCCGGCACACAAATTGCTGAATGAACCGTTTGCATTGAAAATAATTCCGCCGTCTACGCTGAACAGGTAATTAACCGTTCCACCGCTTGCTGATCCGCTAATTAACCCGTCACAGGCATTGTTACACAAAACATCCGTTGGAGTTGCCGCAGCTACTAATGGAGCTGGTTCTGTCAAAGTAATAGTCGTATCCTGGAGACAGCCTTCTTGGTCCATGACAACCACATTATAGGTTTGTGCAGTCAGACTCGTGAATGAACTTGTTGCCGTAAAGTTTGCTCCATTATCTATTGAATACTGATACCCGGAATTTCCACCCGTTGCCCCCAGTTGAATGAATCCGGTACTGTTATTGAAACAGGTCAGGTCCACTTTGTTGTTTGAAATCTCGATCGGAAGTGTTTGGGTAATCACAACTGAACCAAACTCCATACAGCCATTCACATCTGTCATTGCCAGGTCATAGTTTCCTACCGGAAGATTATCAAAGAAACCTCCGGAGGAGAAGTTTGAACCACCGTCAATACTGAACATGTATGAAGGGGTTCCTCCTGTTGTATCCGTAAATTGAATTTCGCCGGTAGAAGCCCCGTAACAGGCAACATTTGTTACAAGCGGGTCAAAAACCAGAGGATCCGGTTGGTTCATCGTAAACGGAATGGTAAAGACACAGTTCCCTGCATCCGAAATGACCACAATGTGACTTCCTGCACCCAAACTTGGGAAGAATCCTGAGAACTGTGTCATCCCTGAATTATCCAATTCGTAGCTGATAGGTGCTGCACCATTTACATTAGTTACTTCAACTGTTCCATCCGTTGATCCATAACAAAGCGGGTCGGTTTGGGTAATCAAAATACCATCCATTTCAATATCGTTCACCCCGAAAAACTCATGGACTTCACAACCCAAAACATCCGTTGCAACCATGTCGTAAGCTCCCGCATACAAGTTCGAGAAAGTTCCCGAAGGTTGGCCCGGACCTCCGTTCATGGAATAAATGAATCCCGGGTTCGGACCGGTTGCCGAAACAATCAATTCACCGTTATTGAATCCGCAATTTGATTCGATCATATCTACCAGGTCAATCTGGATAGCTGGAGGATCAACCAGTACCGGATTTACTTCAAAAGTACACCCGTTCGCGTCCGTGATAACCACATCCTGAGTACCGCTGCACACATTTAAGATCGTATTCGATGGTTGTGACGCACCACCGTTCAGGCTGTAATTATAGGTTGGAACACCGCCCGAAGGTGTTACCGTAATCGAACCATCACAACTTCCATTACAAACCGGATCAATCGACGTAAATGTTGCTGAGAGTGGTGTAGGTTGCGTAATGTTAACCGTTGAATTGGTCAAACATCCTTTCGAATCACGGACCACCAATTCCACATTTCCTGCACACAGGTTTGTAATTGGATTCGCCGGTGTAAATGTCAACCCGTTATCATGTGAATAATCGTATGGGGCTGTTCCGCCTGATGGAGTAATTTGAATTTGCCCGTTACACAAACCGTTACAGGTTGCATTCGTTATGCTTGTCGTATAAGTCAACTGAGTCGGTTGAGTGATTGTCAATGGGACCGTTGCCGTACACCCGTTTATATCTGTAACGGTTGCCGTATAAGAACCGGCCGACAGGTTGTTAAATACGTTGGAAGACTGATTTGTCGGCCCGGGAGATAACGAAAAAGTATATCCCGGATTTCCTCCTGATACTCCAATAACCGCAGAGCCGTTAAATCCACCGAAACAGCTTACCGGCTGCTGACTTAAAATAGAAGCAGTCGGTGAAACGGTCGAATTGACCGTAACCGAAAGAGTCTTGGTACAACCATTCGCATCTGTTACAATAACAGTGTAAGTTCCCGGAGCAAGTCCTGAAAAAGTACCTGAAGGCTGTGTCACAGCTCCAACTGTAAATTGATAAGCAGGTGTACCACCGGAAGCACTGACCGTTAACGATCCATTGTTGGTTGCACAGGTTGACGGAACTGTTGAAACCAGGCTGAGAGTTAACACCGGTGGTTCCGTTACCGTTGTATTGACAGTGATGGAACAACCGTTCGCATCCGTTACCAGAACGGTATATGCCCCGTCACACAAAGCCGTATAACTGTTAGATCCTTGATTCGGCGCACCATTCAAACTGTATTGATAACCCGGAGTTCCTCCCGAAGCAGTTACCGCAATACTCCCGTTACACGTGTTATTACAGGTCGCATTGACTGTAGCCAAAGTTGCTGTAACAGCTGTCGGCGCAGTAATAGTGACATTTGCAGTCGTGTTGCATGTATTTGCATCCGTCATCACAACAGAGTAATTCCCTGCACATAAACCGGAAATATTTTGGGTTGTTGCTCCATTACTCCAGGCAAAAGTATAGGCCGGAGTCGTTGGAGTTGTAATATTCAACGCAACACTTCCATTACAAGGCGTTGCACAGGATAAATTGGTACCTGTCAGAGCAATTACTGGATTCGGATTGACAACAACAGCTAATAAAAAAGTATCCTTACATCCACCGGGAGTTGTGTAAATCACCTGGTAATTCCCGGAATGAGTTAATGCAGCGCTGGCAATCGTCGGATTGGCAGCAGTTGAAGTATAACCGTTTGGTCCTGTCCAGGCATACGTTCCTCCCGGAGTTGAAACAACTGAAGTAAAATTGATTGCATTCCCGACACAAACCGGAGTATTGACAGTTGCTGAAATATCTGTTACAGTATACGTAATAAAGGTACTTGGGATGGTTCCCGTCTGACCGGTCCCTCCATCAGTTGCTCCGTTCTGAACGAACTCGGTCAACGAACTGGATAAGGTCATCCCACTTTGTCCGCCTGCAATAATTTGAGTAGGAGAACCCGCTGTGATTGCAATATATCCACCGCCGCCGCCGCCGCCGGGTCCTTCGCTTTCGTTACCCAAAGCTCCCTGATCACCACCTTTTCCACCGGTAACATCCAGTGTAAGTGAGTTGGCAACGGTTCCCTTAATAATCACTGTTCCACCGCCGCCACCGCCAGCAGGCGCATCATTCCATGCACCGTTGGAAGTTGAAATTTGGTTAACCGCTGCACCTCCCTGAGCGCGAATACTACCCGAACCGGCAATATTCGGAGCAATGATATAAACGATTCCTCCTCCGGTTCCCCCCGGTGCATTTGAACCATTATTCGAATCACCGGCACCACCGCCACCCCCAAAGAAAATACGTGTTTGAGGAGAAATTACCAAAGGCCTTCCCCCCAATCCACCGTTCGGGTCGCGGTAATCCCCGCCCCAGTTTGTATTGCTTGGAGCAGTTGACAATGCATTTTGGTTGCTTGAACCATACGAATAACCTCCTCGTCCGCCTCCGGATGAAGTTGTCAGTACATTGCCATTGGCAACAACATACGGGTCCAGTAACCATGCCGCAGCACCAGGACATGAGGAACACATAATTCCCTGCCCGTTCCATGGAGTCCCGTTCAATCCGTTGGCACCACCGCCACCACCGGCGTTGTGACCATTTCCACCACCACCACCGTTGGCCGGTGCACCTCTATTATAAGCTCCGGTGGCATACTCGGTACCGAAACCAGCGATACTTTCTCCTTTTTCAGCCCCATCGTTTGAACTTGCTGAGACATAGGAAGCAACAAAAGTGGCACCTGCGGAACTCGTATTTTGTTCGGTTGCTCCCGGTCTGAAACCGGAGCCGTTTGCCTGGATCATTCCATTTACAGTAATTGTTCCTACACAATGGATTGCAACCACTCCACCTCGTCTGAAATTTCCTCCATCCTGCCAGATCATTGGAACAATAGATGCTCCTGCATTGACCGTTAGTGTTGTATATGAAGGTACTTTGATTAACTGAATTCTACCGGAAGCGGTGTAATTGTTTGCCAGCGGATTCTGAAGAGTTACTGTATTTCCGTTATACGCGGAAACATAATTAAACTCATACAATCCTGAACTATTATAAGCAGTAATATCACCATACGAAGGAGAATCCGAAGTATTAATCGATGCTCCCTGGGCCTGATAGATCATAACCATATCACCACATTCCCAGTTGCAATTATTTCCCCCGGAGTTATTTACAGTAACCTGATTTGATCCTGCCGTCACATTATTTGTGACGGGACTGTAACAGTTCACTACAGTATTCAGAGCAGTAATCGTTACCGCTCCATTCTTTCCTGGCTGTCCAAACACCAGAGATGCGGACAAAAAGAGAATGACGGAGAGCGCAATTCGAATATATCCCATATCCTGTTTTGCTGGTTGAATTTTCATTTTCATCGCAGTGTATTAGTTACTTTAAAGACGCTATAATGTTTTAATATGAGTGTTTCCATGAATATTTAGTGGTTTTAATCTATCATTTTACAATATCAATCGAATATTAACATTTAAGATTCCCATTTTTCAATGCAAAATTCGTCATTACAATTGAATTAATAAGCTAGTTTCAATAATTGACATCTAGTTAAATCATTGAAAATCAACATATTAAATTAAATTATGTGATATATCAATTAAAAAAGTTATGCTTGCATGGTTATTTTAACATTCCTAGATTTTATTTTACATTTTTCTTCACAAAAGTAATCAATTAAATCTACTTAATTAACAATTAGGATTTCAATATTTATTTTATAGAACAAGTCGGGGTTAAACAACTCATCCACTTCACATTCCCTTCATCCTGACACTCCCATAAAAACAATACTGAAAGACAATAAACAAGCAAAAAATAACGATCTAAAACTAATTTCACAGCTTTATTTTCACTTCTCAACTAAACCGATTAAATAAGCAAAATTTAATATTGAGATTCCAATAATTTAAAATCCAAGCAATTAAACCCTCCATCTCCCTGTTAAAGTTGATTAAATTATTTATCGAAATACTTTCGCAACCCTTTGTAAATAAAAGTAATAGTTGTATCTTTGCACCCGTTTTCATTGGGAAACACTGTAAGTTTCGTTTGCAGTTTATGTTTAATTTCTTTCAGGAATAAGCGAAACATCCTGAAATACAAGTAGAAAAAGCCAAATGGCAAAACAAATTAGCGCGCAGGGATCTGCGGATTTTGATTGGGACGCATTAGCGTTGGACGGGTACACTTTAGCAAAACGCGCAGAGCTTTCTGACGTTTACGAAAAGACCCTTACTTCAATTAACGAAAAAGAAGTAATTGAAGGTACTGTTATTGCAGTTTCCAAAAAAGAAGTAATCATCAATGTTGGTTACAAATCTGAAGGAGTTGTTCCTGCTTCAGAATTTCGTTACAATGCTGAATTGAAAGCTGGTGACAAAGTAGATGTATTTGTTGAGTGTCAGGAAGACAAAAGTGGTCAGTTGATCATTTCTCACCGTACAGCTCGTATGCACAAAGCATGGATTCGCGTAAACGAAGTATTGCGTTCAGGTGAGGTAATCACAGGATACGTAAAATGTCGTACGAAAGGTGGTTTAATTGTTGACGTATTCGGAATCGAAGCATTCTTGCCAGGTTCACAAATCGACGTGAAGCCAATCCGTGACTACGATGTATATGTTGGTAAAAACATGGAATTCAAAGTTGTTAAGATTAACCAGGAGTTCAGAAACGTAGTTGTTTCTCACAAAGCGTTGATCGAAGCAGAATTGGAAGAACAAAAGAAACAAATTATCTCTGGCCTGGAAAAAGGACAAGTATTGGAAGGAACTGTGAAAAACATTACTTCTTATGGTGTGTTCATCGATTTGGGTGGTGTAGATGGATTGATTCACATTACAGATTTGTCTTGGGGGCGTGTTAACCACCCGGAAGAAATCGTTGAGTTAGACCAAAAATTGAACGTTGTAATCTTAGACTTCGATGATGACAAGAAACGTATCGCTTTAGGTTTAAAACAATTACAACCACATCCATGGGATGCTTTAGATGCTAACTTAGCTGTTGGTGATAAAGTTTCAGGTAAAGTTGTTGTTTTAGCTGATTACGGTGCATTCGTTGAAATTGCTCCGGGAGTAGAAGGATTGATCCACGTTTCTGAAATGAGCTGGTCTCAGCATTTGCGTTCTGCTCAAGACTTCATGCAGGTTGGTGATACCGTTGAGGCTGTTATCCTGACTTTGGACCGTGAAGAGCGTAAAATGTCTTTAGGTATTAAGCAATTAATGCCGGATCCATGGTCTGCAATCGAAGCAAAATATGCTGTTGGAACGAAGCACCACGCGAAAGTTCGCAACTTCACTAACTTCGGTGTATTCGTAGAATTGGAAGAGGGTGTTGACGGATTGATCCACATTTCCGACCTTTCATGGCAGAAGAAAATCAAACATCCTTCTGAATTCTGTAAGGTAGGTGATGAAATGGAAGTAGTTGTATTGGAAATCGATCGTGAAAACCGTCGTATTTCTCTAGGACACAAACAATTGGAAGAAAATCCATGGGATGTGTTTGAAACAATCTTCGGGGAAGGTTCTGTTCACCAGGGTACTATTATCGAAACAAAAGATAAAGCAGGTATCGTAGCACTTCCTTATGGAGTTGAAGGAATTTGTCCTTCCAAGCATTTACGTAAAGAAGACGGTTCTAACGCGAAAGTGGAAGAAACGCTTGACTTTAAAGTTATTGAATTCAATAAGGAATCTAAGAAAATCGTAGTTTCTCATACACGTACGTTTGAAGACGGAACAGATGAGAAAGTATCCAAGCCGGCAGCAGGTGGTAAAAAAGGAGCAGCAGGAGCTGGTTCTTCTACATCTCAAGCTGTTAAAGCTAACAACTCAAGTAACGAGAAATCAACTTTGGGTGACTTGGATGCTTTAGCTGCATTGAAAGAAAAAATGGAAGGAAACGAGTAATCACCTCCTTCTTAAGATAAAAAATCCTTTCGGCTTGGCCGGAAGGATTTTTTTATTTCAGCAATTTTCGTAGATTTATTTTATGAAAATATCCTTCCTGCCTGCTACATTGCTTTTGGTATTCTTCTCATCCTGTCAGAAAAATGATGATTTAATCATTCAAGTTCGAAACGTATCTTTTCAAACGGCAAGCACCGAAAATGAATTTCATGCAGCTATTCCAACAACAGATTCTATTTCCGCACCCCATTTCATCCTGAACGTGAATTGGGATATCGAACGAACCAATGATGCGGATTACGATCCGGTCGAAACAGCAGTCATCAATGAAAACCCCGTCGATTCTATCAAGATCTGGTCCGACCAGAGCATCGCAGGAAGAAGTCCCGGCAGTTCTTTAAACACCTTATTTACACAATACTATTCTTTCAACGTAGCTGCAAAACCTTTGACGGAAAACGGAGGATTGATTTACTTTTCAATGTTCAATTCATTTGACGAACCCCTACGCAAAGTTTCATTCCTGCAACCAACCGTTCAAATTGAATCGGGCACGTATGATTTCTATTTCAGATGTGTATTAAGAGACGGAACCGTTATCTCAAATTCACTGACACATATTCTTATCAAATAAAAACAACTATTTCAATGAAAGAATATAAGCAGCAAACTCCTCCGATACATCCTTTGGTGTGATTCCGAATAAAGGCGGTTCGTCACTGGTCAGGAAAAGGTCGATTTTGTTAAGCAAACAATATTGTTCCGAAATACTTTTTAATTCATTCTTTACTTCATTGTTCAATGAATCAATCATAAGGGAAGCATTAGCCCAAACCAATTCCTGTTCCCGGACCAATCGCTCATGATCCGAATTCCATTTTTCGCACCTTGCTTCATCCCACCCTAATGTACAACCGCGAGGAAAATGATCATAAATCGAATCGTCATAGAGTCGAATCCGATTTTCAACTGAGTCATACGTACATATTAATAAATTGTACGAATCCAGTTGACAAAACACATCTTCCAAATGAACAGACACCACATTTTGCGCATCCGCGTTAAACGTAAAAATCCATACAAGAAAAAAAATGTACTTAAACATGATCAACTATTAACGCAATTCAGATCAATTCATTGTTAAAGATGTAAAAAGTAAATTATTCTTTCATTTTTTTTCAAATCACAAATCCCTTACTCCCGCTGAGTTTTAAGAAGCTTCAAAAAAAATATTTTCCATTTTTATAGTACTTTGTATTGCATAGTACCAAATTATACATATATTTGTGTCATAAATAGTACTTGTTATGAATGTAGAAAATACTCAGGCCCAAATGCGGAAAGGAATCCTGGAATTCTGTATTCTCAGCATCCTGAATTCGAAAGAAGCATATCCTTCCGAAATCCTGGACCAACTGAAACAAGCAAAGCTAATTGTGGTGGAAGGGACGCTTTACCCACTTTTAACACGCTTGAAGAATATCGAACTCCTCACCTATCGCTGGGAAGAATCCACTTCCGGCCCTCCCAGAAAATATTACTCCATCACAGAAGGTGGAAAAAGTACGCTGGAAGCTCTTCAAATTACCTGGAACGAACTCCAGCATGCTGTAGAAACATTAACTGCTAAAAAGAACTGATCATGAAAAAAACACTTTCAATACATTTAGGTCGTCAATTATTTGTTATCGAAGAAGATGCATACGACCGTTTACAGGCTTACCTGAAAAAACTGGAAGCCTCCCTGGCAAATGAATCCGGAATTACAGAAATCGTTGAAGATATCGAAATGCGCTTCGCCGAATTATTGATGCAATACCTGGGTGAAACACGCCAAGTGGTAACAATAACCGATGTCGAAAAGGCCATTGCTTCTTTAGGTGAACCGGAGGAAATCACGGAAGAAACCGAACAGCCGAAACAAACTCAAGCAACTTCCGAATCAAGTGGTCAAAAACGCATGTACCGCGATATGGATAATGCGATGCTGGGCGGGCTTGCCTCCGGATTTGCAGCTTACTTAGGCATTGACCCGGTAATCATTCGCATTATTTTCGTGATCTTCTTATTCATGGGATTCGGTTTCCCGGTGTATGTGATTCTTTGGATCATTATCCCCAGTGCAAAAACTCCTTCAGAACGCTTGCAAATGAAAGGGAAACCTGTCAATATCGACACGTTAAAGGAAGAGTTTGAAAAAACAGCCGGTCGCATAAAGGACGATACAATCCATGCCGCTAACCGGTTCAAAAATCAAAACAAACACCTTACAAATCAGGCCGCGAATGTTTTACGCTTCATGGGAAAGATTTTGGGAGTCATTTTAATTGCCGGTGCACTAATCTGGCTAATCGTATTCTCATTAATTGTAAGCGGTGTAATTGATGTGGTACCGATGACCGGAGATCAAAACTTTGCTTCCTTATATGAATTTCTGCAATTAGTGTCGCCGGTAAATAAATCGTTTTCTCTGATCTGGATGGGAATTCTGCTGGTTGGGTTTGCCGGACCGTTACTTTCTATTGTTTTCGGAATCAGGTTAATTATCGGGAAAGTAAATAAGTACTATAAACTAAATTACATTCTTCTTCCTACAATCATCTGTATTGGAGTTGTACTCGGATTTATGGGCGCTATCAATTCTGCAAGGGATTATGAAGTATATTCTGAAGTTGAGAACCAGCATCTGACAATCAATATTGATGAACTACAACTGGAAGAGCTTCCGATAATCGTCAATAACAGAAGAATTGTAAGTAATGGTGGAATTGATTTCATCTCAGTTAACAAGGGGCAAATCATGGAACACGGTGTTCATGTAAAATACAAAGAGTCAAACGATAGTTTGTTTCATGTTTCACAGGTATTCAGTGCACACGGAATTGACCGCACAGCCGCCCAGAAAAGAAGCATGCACATTAAGCACCAATTACGTGTGGAAGGAAACAAATTGCTGATCGACCCCTACTATTCCTTTCCTTTAACGGATGGATTGAGAAACCAGGAAATTGAGGTGGTCATTGAAGTGCCGCAAGGAAAAAAATTGTTCATCAATGATCGGGAAGTTAAAATAGATGAAAAAGAATACGTAGGAGTTATGTATGCAGACGAGGAATTTGAAGCATACGAAGACTAAATAAAACAGTCCCGGACGATCAAAAGAATGAATCTTCATATACTTTTGGTTTTGAAATCCGGAACTAGCTTAGAATCAATACCAACCCAACATAAGTAAAGTAAGCAAAGTAGGCGGTATTCGGGTAAAACTGAATGCCGCTTTTGCTTTTCCAAATAAAGATAAAGTTATGATAATCAAATAGTTGATTTGAAATCTGTTCGTATCTTTGCGAACACCCGAATTCACGAATTTTAGAATTTTACTCCTTTGATTGGATCAAGTTCTCAAAGAAGACCGGGGGTATGAGGATTAAACCGGGAATGTAAAAACAGAATTGATTTTATAGCGACCCAGACACAAAATGATTTGGAAAGATGCGTTAATCACCGTAAAAGCACTCGTCCCCGCTATTAGCAAGTTTACTAACTCACTTACAAAAACAAGCAACAAATTGTATATCATATAATTACCCGAAAGCAGTTAGTAAGTTTACTAACTTACTCACAAATACCGCTTTTCAAAATCACAGTTTATCAAAAACTTCCTCCCCAAATCCCCCACCATCCTCTGAATCTTGCCGAAGATTCATTATATTTGTGCAACTTTATAATAAAGCTATGGCAGCACAAACACCCCAGGAAGAACTGATCGCAGTTGATTTTAATACATTCAAATCGGAAGTTTTGAAAGACTTTCGTTTGGCAACTATTTCAAGAGAAACCTCGCTTCTAGGACGAAAAGAAGTGCTTACTGGTAAAGCAAAGTTTGGAATCTTCGGCGACGGAAAGGAATTGGCACAAATTGCATTGGCAAAACAATTCAAAGACGGGGACTTCCGCTCGGGATATTACCGCGACCAAACCCTGATGATGGCTATAGACCAATTAAACGTGCGCGAATATTTCTCCGGACTTTTCGGTCATACAAACGAAATCATCGAACCGCAATCTGCAGGACGCCAAATGGGAGGACATTTTTCCACCCGTAACCTGGATGAGAACGGTGACTGGAAAGACCTGACCAAACAAAAAAACTCATCAGCAGACATCTCTCCTACTGCCGGACAAATGCCGCGTTTATTAGGATTGGCTCAAGCTTCAAAAGTATACCGGGAACATCCTACTTTAAAAGACCTCGAAGCATTCAAAAAATTCTCCAACGGTGGAAACGAAGTTGCTTTCGGTACCATCGGTGATGCATCTACCTCTGAAGGCCCTTTCTGGGAAACCATCAATGCTGCCGGAGTGTTACAGGTTCCGATGGTTATGTCGGTTTGGGACGACGGATATGGAATCTCAGTTCCTCGTGAGCATCAAACAACCAAAGGAAGTATTTCAGAAGCATTGAGCGGAATGCAGCGCTCTGCGGATTCCAAAGGCTATGAGATCTTCGTAACCAAAGGTTGGGATTACGCCCACTTATGCGAAACATACGAAAAAGCAGTAGAATTAGCTCGAAACGAACACATTCCGGTATTGGTTCACGTCAAAGAGGTGAATCAGCCGCAAGGTCACTCTACTTCCGGGTCACACGAACGCTACAAAGATGCTGCGCGTTTGCAGTGGGAATCCGACTTTGATTGTATTAACAAATTCAAGGAATGGATCCTGAACTTTGATGCGGACGGTCAAAAATTAGCTACGGAAGAAGAATTGGCACAAATCGCGAAAGAAGCGAAAGAATATGTAAATGAGCAAAAGAAAGAGGCATGGACCATGTTTACCCAGGATCTGAAGCAGGATATGGACCGTGCGGTTGCAGTGCTGGAAACTCTTGCAAATGAAAGCTCAAACAGCGTCTTTATTAAACGTGAAATCGAACTGCTTCAAAAAACAATGAACCCGATTCGCAAAGACGTATTCAATACTGTTCGAAAAGTATTGCGCCTCGTTCGGGATGAAAATATTCCCTCAAGAACTGCTCTCATTGCCTGGCTGAAACAGGAAACTGAAAACAACGCAGATCGTTACAGCAGCTATTTATACTCCAATTCCGAAAACAGTGCCTTAAAAGTAAAAGCTGTTGCTCCTGCTTACGATGGAAGCGGGCACATGGAAGATGGTCGGATTATCCTGCGTGATAACTTCAAAGCAATCTTTGAAAAGCACCCGGAAGCATTGATTTTCGGTGAAGATGCAGGAAAAATCGGAGGAGTAAACCAATCACTGGAAGGGCTGCAGGAACAATTCGGAACATTGCGTGTTTCGGATGTCGGAATCCGTGAATGCACCATTATCGGACAAGGAATCGGAATGGCGATGCGCGGATTGCGCCCGATCGCGGAAATTCAATACCTGGATTACCTATTGTATGGAATTCAGATCATGTCTGACGATTTGGCAACAGTACAATACAGAACAAAAGGCGGACAAAAAGCACCGTTAATCGTTTCAACCCGCGGACACCGTTTGGAAGGAATCTGGCACAGCGGATCTCCAATGGGAATGATTATCAATTCCATTCGGGGAGTGCATGTTTGTGTCCCAAGAAATATGACAAAAGCGGCAGGTTTCTACAATACCCTGATGCAGGCCGACGAACCTGCTTTGGTAATTGAGCCGCTCAACGGATACCGGATCAAAGAAGAAATGCCTTCCAATATCGGAAGCTTCACTACTCCACTCGGAATCCCGGAAGTTGTAGCAGAAGGAACAGATTTAACGCTGGTTTCTTACGGTTCGACTTTCAATCTGTGTGAAGTTGCCGTAAAATCACTGACTGAAATGGGAATTTCGGTTGAATTGATTGATGCACAAACCTTACTTCCGTTTGACATCCATGGAATGGTTGCGGAATCGTTGAAAAAAACAAACCGTTTGATGATTGTCGACGAAGATGTAAGTTCAGGTGCAACAGCCTTCTTGTTAGACCAAATTCTGGTAAAACAAGGCGGATACGTTCATTTGGATTCAGCTCCGGTAACATTAAGCGCAAAGGATCACAGACCTGCTTACGGAACAGACGGGGATTATTTTTCCAAACCAAGTATTGATGACATTGTGGAAACAGCTTATTCTATTATGAACGAAGCGGACCCGGCAACTTTCCCATCAATTTACTGATAATGATTTGAAAAGAACCGCGGGCATATTGAGTATTGTTTTTGTAATTGCCTTACTATGGAAGGATATTGCGGCATTCTCATGGAACGTCTGGTTTTACAACAACCAGGTCGAACTCGCAGCAAAATACTGTGTCAATAAGAAAAAACCAATGCTTCATTGCGACGGTAAATGTTATTTGGCCAAACAGTTAAAAAAATTGGAACAGGAGGAAAAGAAAAATCAGCCTGTTCCGAAAATGCCTTTGAAACTGAAAGAAAATGTTTGGAATGCAGATTCTCAAAAACCGGTTCCTTTCGAAAACCTCTTTATTTCATCTTTAAAAGAAACGGCTGTTTTCTTTTATCAAAACCAGAAACTGATCTCCTTTTCAGGCTCCGTATTCCACCCACCTGCTATCGTAGGGTAAACTATTTTTTGAATATTTCCCGCTAATAGCACTGATTACGCTGATTTTATTGGTTACTCTTTAAATGAATTCGTTACTGCTAGTAGTATGCATATTCATTAAATATCACTCACATACGAAATAAATGTAGTTTAGCTCATCAAGTTTCTGAGAAATCTGCGTAATCCGCGGGCTAAAATGCTACATGCTCCTTTTCGTATAACTATTTCTCAGAATTTATTAATACAGCAACATGAAAAAAATCTTATCCTTTTTCGTGTGTTTTGTCGTGTACCAAAATGCACTGTCTTGTGACGTCTGCGGGTGTGGGGCTTTTAACTCCACCCATGGGTTGGGAACATTGGCACAAGGCAATCGAACGAGTATCGGACTGAATTATCAATACCGCCTCTATAAGAGCGAGCATCCGGAAGTTTTCGGAAATGGTATAGAACACAGCACTGATTATTTCCAGCGGTTGGATGTATTGGGACAACTGCGCCTTTCAAAAAAATGGCAGATCCAGCTTTCCCTGCCGATTGGATTCAATAAGCATGTAACCCGGGATACCGTTTCTCAGAAGAATGGCTTGGGAGATCCTACCTTAATGGTTAACTTCTTCCTGTTCAACAAACAAGACAGCGCAAAAGCACAATTATTTCGCTGGATTGTGGGAGCCGGGGTAAAAAGCCCGATCGGGAAATTTACGAATCCCAATGATATCGATTTGTACCTCTATCCCGGAACAGGAACTTTTGACGCGGTGTTTCAGAATTCCTTCTTTTTTCAAAAAAAGAAATGGAGTTTATTGCAGACATCCCAATACATTCTCCGGGGTGAAAATAAATACAAATACATCCCGGGATCCTTGTTTAGCGCCAGTTTGTTCGGGCAATACAAGTTCCGGACCTGGGGAATGTATGCCGGAACACAATATTCCTGGAGCGGTGTTGATTACCTGAACAGGAAAGCAATTTCCAGTTCTCCTACTCAGGGACAAGTGCTTACGGGAATTGTCGGAGCTTCGGTACAATTTAATTCCTGGGTGATCCAAGGGAATTACCACATTCCGATCGCTCAAAACCTGGGAGATGGAAACTCCCGTCAAAAAACCGCTTTTAGTATTTCACTTAATTATTTTTTCAATTAGATATGAAACCATTTTTTATAACAACAATTTTAGTAAGCTGCATCAGTTTAACCGCCTGCAAAAAGGATAAAACAACGGATGATGATCACACAGAAGAAGATCACCCGACCGCGGTGATTACCATTACCTCTCCGAATGAAAATGATACGATCCAGGGGAATTTTTCCGTTACCGGAAACATTGTAGGGACCGGAAATCTGCATGGATACCAGGTAACCGTTACAAACACATCGAATGATTCGATCATTTATCAAAATGATATAGATGATCACGTTGCTAACTTCACGATCAATCAGGCGGTAACCAACCCATACAGTGTTTACGCTCCATTAAAACTGGTAGTTGTGGCTGCATTGGACCACGAAGGGCATACGGAAACTAAAACCGTTCATTTCGTAGTACATTAATTAATTTAAAACTTGAAAATGTGGGCAGGCGATTAATCGCCTGCCCACATCAATCACCCATATTTTCCCACTCAAAATTGTTTACTTTTGTTCACCATGACAAAAAAAGAAAAAGCGCAATATGTAATTGATGAATTGGAGAAATGTTATCCGGAAACTCCCGTTCCGTTAGACCACTGGGATGCTTACACCTTACTGATTGCCGTTTTGCTTTCAGCACAATGTACGGATGAACGTGTCAACAAGATCACTCCGATTCTCTTCAAGCGTGCTTCCCGTCCACAGGACATGATCAAGTTGTCGGTGGAAGAAATCCGCGACATCATTAAACCATGCGGCCTTTCTCCACGAAAATCTCAGGCAATTTACGATTTGTCTCATCTCATCATTGATAAACACAACGGTGAAGTTCCGCAAACCTTTGAAGAACTGGAAGCATTGCCCGGAGTCGGACATAAAACAGCATCTGTTGTGATGTCACAGGCATTCGGAGTTCCGGCTTTTCCTGTTGATACACACATTCATCGGCTTATGACACGTTGGGGACTGACAAGCGGTAAAAATGTAGAAGAAACCGAACGTGATGCCAAGAAGCTCTTCCCGCGCGAATTGTGGAACAAACTGCATTTGCAGATCATTTTCTACGGAAGAAGCCACTCACCTGCCCGTTCACCGAAACGGGAAATCGATTACATCACAGCAGCCATCGGAACGAAGAAAGCTTTGGAGGAGTTGAAGTAGGATTTTTTATCCTTCTTCGATAAAATTCCAATAAGTAGTCTGAAATTAATTTTATGGAAAGCTGAATACCTGAATAAGTTGCTCTTCAGTTAATAAGTGATCCTCACCCATTTATTTTTATTGGTTTTCGTAAACTGGTAGCGGAGCAAATAATCGTTCGTGCCAAGTTCCGTAACCGGCCAAAAGAAGTCATATTTCCTGGACTGCAGATTAACGATCGGCTTATGAGAAACGATCTTTCCTTCTTCCAAATCAATGATCCGTTCCGTCAAAACAACCGACAAGCCGTCTGCAATTTCCCTTGAATCATCGTATAGATAAGTTCCCGTGGAGAAATTCTTCGCGAATTCTTTGGTGTAAACGTGTAATTCATCGTTTTGCAAAAAGAAAAAGGCATTGGTATACAATTCATTCGAAGAATACGGAAGGATTTTGGTCCATTTCAACTCACCGTCTGCCGAAATACACAGGATGAATTTACTATTCGTGATTCTCATGAAATTAGGAGAAGCAATCGTATTCACAACATACAAAGCGCTTCCGTCGCGCAAAAATTCAAAAAGCGAGACATTGGCATCTAAATTCAAGCGGGAAGCTTTTGACTCATCAAAGTCCGATTGGTTCATTACCTCCCGAGTGACCAATTCAGTTTTCTTCAGCGGTGCCAACTTCGTGAGCACAGATTTCCCTGATTCGTCCCATTCCTGGTAGACATACCCGTATTTCGAATCGGATTCAGTTGCTTCACCGGAAAATCCTTTTATCATAAAAATCCCCTTATAAACAGCTGATTCCTGATCAAAACGAACTTTCACGGAACGAATGTGAAATCCTTCTTCCAACTCATATTCCAGAGTCGTATTCAGCGAATCTCCTGAAAAATCGGCCCTCAAAAAAGTGATGGTTCCTTTTTGCAGTTTTCCCTGCTCCTTTGTTAGTGTTTTTTGAACAATCGGAACACACAACGCAGAATTTTCGTCCACCGAAATCTCGTTCAGATAAGGATTCAGACGGGATTCGTACGCACTCAGTTCCAACGAGACCAAAGGTTCCAGATCGTAGTCAAATCCTTTGATGAGCGTCGGGATAATTTCAGACGGATTACCAGCAGTCAGGTAATTCAGTCCTCTTCCATGAGACATGTACGAATAACCGAAACACACATAAAAACCTTCGTTCAGGGTTTTGACAAACTTGACTTGTGTATTCAGGCGGTTGATCATGCACTGATTGACAATCCGCATCGTTCTCAAGTCGCGCTTCACGATCACCGTGTACCCTTTTGCATTTCCGGCGTGTCCGGGCATAACGGTATTGGTAAAAACATAATACGTTTCATAAATGAAATTATCGTGAATAAAACACGTTATTGCAGCGGTATTTTTGGAATGTTCAACCTCCGGACCGATTTTGAATGTTTTGATTTTCGGTTGCACATCAGCTGTATCCAGCATTTTCAGTTCCAGGCCGAAAGCAGTATTACACGAAATCAGTTTACTTCCCCAAAAACCAATAATTTTCCCTCCTGATTCAGGCATTTCCCTGAAAATAGTGAGATCCTGCGAATAACTCCGGGATGTAAGAAAAATAAGAAATAAAGCTATGATCAATTGATTTAGGCGCATTCTGAATGTTTATGAAAATCATGGCAAAAATACCATTTTCAGAAGAATATCCATTCAATTTTTCAGTACTCCAAGCTCTCATCTTTCAGATTAATCCTACCTTTAATCCAAATCTTTTAATTCGATCACATGTCCTTTCAAGCATACATAGACAACATCAAAGCGAAAACCGGCAAAACTGCGGAAGAATTTCAAAAACTGGCTCATGAAAAAGGATTTCTGAAAGATGGAAAGTTGCTCGCGGAAACCAAAGCCGGACAAATTGTGGCCTGGCTGAAAGAAGAATACAACCTGGGACACGGTCACGCCATGGCAATTTATGCTTATTTCAAAGGAAAAAGATCCTAATACCCGAAACCGATGAAAATACACCACATTTTTTACTGCCTGTTTGCATTCATATGGGCAATACCTTCCTGTAACAAGGAAAAGAAATGTTCTAAAAACAGCGAAGAAATTCCTCTTTATGCAGAGAAAAAAACAGTCGTAGTTGGCTGGCCGATCAAGTTATCGACCCCAGCAGACGACTACGATCAATACGATTATCATTGGAAGGGACCGCATGTTGACCTCCTGAAACCGGAAACTGATAATCAACCCAATGTGTATGTTAAAGAAAGTGCGGATTTCAGCGATGCCGGAACTTATTCTGTAGAAGTAATAGACGGAAAATGCATAAAAAAAAGAGGAACCGTGCAAATTACAGTTATTGACCCGCCTTCAGAACCCTGCACAGTTCAGAATAATTATGCCACTCCTACAATCGTTCTGGGAGTTGGTGGAGTTACATATACTTCTATTCAGGAATACACCCAGTTTCCACCGGTTTACTTTATCGAAGCCACAAGCGGGCCCAGTACTGCATTGACATTTACCTTCAGAAACGGCGGTGTGCAACCTAAATTAGGGGTTTACAAATCAAACGGGCAATCAAGTCCGGATGGTGAGGACCAGGAAGAATTATCCGTTACTATCAATTCCGGATTCTATGAATTTGTTATGAAAGCAGGCTTTGAGGTGTATGTAACGCGCGTAAACGGCAAACTGCACTTGGCTTTTTGCGATGCTGAATTTGACAATCCCTTATCAAACGATCAACTCATTCTTTCAGGAAGTATTACTTTACCTTAAAAATGCTCATGAATAAGACCATACAAATTTCAAATAGCGCCTCCTCGGAAACCATTGCAATCGGGGCTTCTGCTTATACTATTTTATTAGGCAGTAATCATTCGGAAGGTCAATTGACCATCATTGAAATGCTTGTTCCTTCCAATGGCGGGCCAATCCCACACGAACACAAAGGATTCCAGGAGTGTTTTTATGTATTGGAGGGGGAAGTGGAAATGATCACGAAAGAAACCCGGATTCCTGCGAAACAAGGAGATTTGGTGCATATTCCCTTAGATGGGCCCATTCATTGTTTTAAGAATACAGCTTCTGTAAACGCACGGTTATTGTGCATTGTTGCCCCTGCCGGATTAGACCGGTTCTTTGAAGAGGCTGGCAGGAAAATTCCTTCCGGAACACTGCCGGATCCTGCTCCTCCAACTCCTGAACAAATTGCTTTTGCCAACCAAACGGCAGAAAAATACGGACAAAAGTTATATCCGAAAGATTATTTGGATTAAATCATGAAGCAGATCCGGTCCATACTGGTTGTTACCGTTTTCCTGGTTGGATTTTCCAAAACCACCCTGGCGGATACTATTATTCCAAAACGGGAAAGAATGTCCCTGCAAATCTCCCCGCTCTCATTCCTGGATTTCTTCAACGGATCCAGCTACAAACTGGGAACAGAAGTAAGAATATTCCGGACTTTTTATTTCTCAATAAACGGTGGAGGTTATTTTCCGAATTTCAATGCCCTGAAAAATATGAAAGGCGGTAATCTTGATTTCCGGATCAAATACCGATTCCCCCATTCAAATTCAGCTGTTTCAATTAGCTACTTCTATAAAAAGCAGTCTTTTGAATACCACGATGCATATGAAGAAGAACCCGATGTTCCGATCACAGTTTATACCCGAAAAACGGTCAGCTGTTTCAATTTGAATTACGAACACCGCGTTGGACAGCTTTTCAGGAAAGGATACATCGACGTTTTTGCAGGATTTGGAATGCGACTCAGGGACGTAAAATCCTCTTTTGAAACAAAACACGATTTCGATAGGCTCGTCAATGGCGGTGATTCTCAATCCTTGTATCTCGTTCTCATTCCCGGTCAAAAAACCTGGTTCAATCTGAATTTCGGCCTTCGTTTGGGTTATTACCTGTTCTAAACAAATCAAATGCACCATTCGTAATTCGTAATTCGTAACTTCACACTATGATCTCAGTAATTGTAAGCTACCGGATAAAACCGGAATTCATTGAAAAGAATAAGGAAAACATTCAAATCTTTTTAAAAGACTTCGAACAATTGGATACCTCGAAATTCAAATACAGCGTGTTTGTAAAAGAAGACGGCGTTTCATTTGTCCATTACTCGCAGTATGCAGATGAAAATATGCAGAACGAGCTTTTAAATGTGCCTTCTTTCAAAGCTTTCCAGGAAATGCGTGATGCCAGCGGATTAGACGGTTCACATAAAGTAGAAATCCTTCATTCGGTTGGTACAAAAGGAAACCTGGGATAATAATAACCGCAAAGAACTTAACTGCTTAACACGATTTAAAATGCCTTCTATATTATTTTTTCGCTTACAGACAGAACGTAAATAGATTACTATCGTGCAGACTACTTTTGTAACGAATCTGAAATAAGTCATTTAATATCCACAAAACAAATTATTCACTGATATGCTTCGAAATTCAACATTGAACAGCACCTAGAATCTTTTTCCCATTTTTTAAAAACTTAAATCATGCGTTGACATTCAAGCCGAAAATGTCTTTGTATTATACTAATATCGGCATTCTAAAAAACAAAAACTTATGAAAAAAATCACTTATTTGCTGTCAGTATCAGCTTTATTTATTTCAGGACAATTCTTTGCGCAAGAAAACACCATTTCAGAAAATGGAAATGTTGGATTAGGAACAGGTTCAACTGCACCAACTGCACGTTTGACTGTCGCGGGTTCAACACGTATTGATTCTACACTTACTGTGAATGATTCGGTAGTCATGGCATCCAACGCACTTGTTGGAGAAGATTTAAAAGTCGAAGGAGACTTATACCTACCTAATATTGCTCAATTGGATGGGCTTAACGGCGAAACAATTCTCGCTAGTGGTGAAAATGGAATCACTAAAAAACTTGCTGTCGGAACTTTAAGAGACATAATCTATTCCCGGAATTGTGATTTGGCCGGAGGTACCGTTACAAGTCCGACTTGGGCAAACGGACCGAACAAATTGTTCAGTGAATGCCCGCAAGTCCTTGTCGGAATCGGGACTTCCACACCAACCAGGCAGCTTGATGTTGTAGGTGAAGCGAAGGTAAGTTCCAATTTATGGGCTCAAGGTTCCATTTCCATCGGTTCTGATCTGAATACCTTTTCCAAATTGAGTATTGTCAATACAAACAGAACTGCTGCAATTCAGTCAAATACAGTGGGAAATACCAAGCCTTACCAGCGTTTGATGTATTTTGAATACGATAATGCCGATACTAAAATTATGGAAGTTGTCAATACTGCGACTAGTAGAACTCCATTTCTATTACAAGCTAATGGAGCAATGGATATAGACAACGGAACAACAACGATTTTCCATTTGGGTACAGAAGGTTCATTGGAACTTAGAAGTGGTTCATTGCAAACTTTCAAAGTTGAAACAACCGGATTGATTCGCGGACGCAGAATGAAACTGGATTTGGATACGTGGGCGGATTATGTGTTTGAACCGACTTATCACTTGATGCCTTTAAGCGAAGTAGAATCGTTTGTAAAGAAAGAAAAACACTTGCCTAACGTACCATCTGAACAAGAATTGAAAGTTGACGGTGCAGACGTTATGGAAATGAACAAGATTCTAATGGAAAAAGTAGAAGAACTGACTTTGTACCTGATCCAGCAAAACAAGAATACCGAAGTATTGAAGCAGCAGGTAGAAGTATTGCAGGCGAAATTGGCTGAATTGGAAAAAACACAGAACTAATGAGTAAGTATTTATTCTTAGTCCTTTTGTTGTTAGGGATAACAGCAAATGCAAACGCACAGGATATGATGCTGAACGGGAGCTTTGAAGAATGCGATGGAGTTGCACCGTCGGGAACCGTTGATGCTTATAATATCGAATATGGAGCATACTGGCACAATCTTATTGGCACATGCGATTTGATTAACCCTTGCGTTCCGAATTCGGTTACCGGAAGCTCTTGTTTTGGTGCGGGATGTGGTCGGTTCGGTCTTAATAGTACTGGTTACATAGAGTATTTGTACGGTACAACGCTGCCTTTAACTGCCGGACAGATTTATGAAGTATCTTTTTGGATCAAAAAAGATTACACAACAGAATCGTTGAGGAGAGTAGGTTTAGCAATTACTGAAACGGTTCCAACTCCTGCTATAACTTCAACTACACCATTAATTTCAGAAGTTATAACCAGTACACAATGTGTAAAGCTAAAAGCCTGTTTTACCGCTCAGAACAGTGTAACACATTATGTGACAATTGGTCCGTTTGGAGGAGCAGCTCCCGAAACTATTGTTTATTTGGTAGATAGTGTTAGCGTTATGACTATTCCTCCAACCACTCCACTTGCTCAAGCGAGTCTAAGTGCTTCCGAACCAGTACTTTGTTTCGGTGAACAAGTGACTTTGGACGGAACGGCTTCAGCAAATGAAACTTCTTACGAATGGAACATTTATAATACAACTACTGGAAACCAACTTTTTTATAGTTCTGGAATAATCCAAGGCACGGCAGGCACTTTAACTCCCACGTTACAATTTCCAATTCCGGGGAGTTGTTACAGGGCAGAACTAACAGTCTATGGTGTCTGTAAGGATGTCGCTACGGTAGAGTTTTGTATTGCAGACCCTGACATAGATTTCATCTTTGACGGCAACCCCGTCTGTGAGAATTTTCCAGTTGATCTGCAAGTCACAGGAGACAATGGATGGGTTTACACTTGGACTCAGACGAATGATACATTAAGTTCCGGTGTTGGATTGAAAACACTCACAGTAACGCCAACCGTAGGAAATGCAACTTATTCAGTTACAGTGACCACTCCGGAAGGATGCACGCATACGGAAACGTTGACTTTGAATGTCAATTCACAAAATAATATAGCACCATGGATGGATGGAATTAATGGGACAGGAGAATATACCTATTATGTAAGCCAGGGAGACGCTGTTTTTTTTAATTCATTGTTGTCTAATGATCATCCAAATGAAGAGATTGATCTTATACCAAACACCAATATTCCACCGGGATTTATTACTATTCCCCCTGGTTCATCTGGAGGAGTATTTTCTTTTAGTTGGATGACTTCATTAGGGACCTCCGTTGGTGAATATTACTATCAAATTACGGCATTTGATAACAATGCTTGCGATCCTGATACCAGTATTTTCAAGTTTCGAATTATCGTGGTTTGTGATCAATGTCCTGTTTGTATCAGTTATGAGAACAGAACCCCAAGCGGAACGCCACTTCCGGCAGAAACAAAAGCCGGGAAATGCATACAATCAGGTTTCACTCAGGTTGTTTCTACCGGAGATGCGAATGTAACCTTCATTGCAGGAAAAACTCTTGATTACGGTACTTTTTGGGATGCTGGACCAGGTTATGAAGGTATTATTGAACCGACAACGTGTATAACCGATTGCGAAGACTGTTGTTCCGATTGGGCTGGATTTACCTATGATGAATTACCCAACCCGTTTTTTATGAATTTTGGCGATGAAGACCCAACAAATGATTTCATTCAGGTAACAGATACTTATCATCCTTTTTGTGCCTTTAATGCAAAAGGATATAGTTTTGAAATCGTCGATAATCATCAAAATTTAATGAATAATATTGGGTCTACGGGACAAATAGGAAGTGCTTGTTGTTCTTTTGAATCCCCAGCACCGGAAAACCCGATTGCTCATTCTTCGATATGGTGGGATGGCTACACTGAAAACATGTGGGGCAACAATGTTAGACCAAATTCAGGAGTTTATACCTACGTTCTTACCCTCTACGGCTGTAACGGTCAGGAAGTAACTATGCATGGATTTATTGAGGTATTTGGAAGTAATGGAATGGTGCAAGCACCCGGAGGAACACAACAAGCCGAAGCAACACTTTCAGATTCACCTCTAGGACCTGAACAGCAAAGGCAGTTGGAGGAGTCTATTGCCGAACATGAACGTTTTGATAAAGAGCTAAGTTTATCCCCAAATCCGACAACTGATTTAGTAAAGATTTCAGGTACTGGATCAGATGACGTGTATTATCAGATATTCGACGATAAAGGCGTTATGCTCTCACACAAAGAGAAAGCGGAGAATTTAAGCTTTTCTTTAACAAATTATTCCAAGGGAACGTATTATATTCGTATATATTCCGGAACAACTTATGCTGTTCGGAAGGTAGTAAAAATGTAAAGATGGGTTTCATTAAAAGATACCAATTACTAATCCCGGCATTCATTGTCGGGGTTAGTATGTTTTTTGCCTGTACAAAGGAAAAAACGCCGACTCCCGTCACACCGGAACCAACTAAGTGGGAAAAAATTGCAGGACATTACAAGGTGTACGACACAACGGGGGTGTATTTGTACGACATGGATTTGATTCATAGTCATAATAATGCAACAAATAGAGATTCGATCCGATTCGAAAATTTTGATGGAGAATTTACTTTTACTACTCAACAAGAAGAGACTTCCAACGCACCAATGAATATTGCAATTGGAGTACATAATCTTCTTTATGATTCGAATTCTAAGAGGTGGAGAATATTTGGCCCAAGTTATTTAGATTATAATAATTATAGTAATGACACCATAAATCTCCGTTTTGATAAAACCAACATCAATTACTACATTTCGGATCTTACGCCTTATTATGCATGTGATTGTAAGCAGATTGCTGTGAAACAGCATTAATTCTGAAAGATGGGTTTCATTAAAAGATACCAATTACTAATCCCGGCATTCATTGTCGGGGTTAGTCTATTTTTTTCCTGTACCAAGGAAAAGACACCAACGCCCGTTACCCCTGAACCTACTAAGTGGGAAAAAATTGCAGGACATTATAAGGTGTATGACACAACGGGGGTGTATTTATACGACATGGATTTAATACATATTCATGTAAGTGAGCAAATTGATTCTTTGAGATTTGAAAATTTTGATTCCGAATTTACTTTTACTGTTAAGCAATTATATCCTAGTCCTATGAATTTCCCAATGTGTGTATCAATTGGTGGACATGATACCCTTTATGATTCGAATTCTAAGAGGTGGAAATTGAGTGCAGGTATATCTGAAGAATACAATAATTTCAGAAATGACACCATTCATTTAAATTTTCAGAAAACAAACATCAATTATTATATTTCTGATTTAACTGCTTATTATGCGTGTAATTGCAAGCAGATAGCGGTAAAACAGCATTGATTTGAGAAAATGAGTTTCATTCAAAAATATCATTTACTAATCCCGACATTCATTGTCGGGGTTAGTATGTTTTTTGCCTGTTCGAAGGAAAAAACACCGACACCGGTTACACCGGAGCCAACGAAATGGGAAAAAATCGCAGGACATTACAAAGTTTATGACACCACAGGTGTTTATTTATATGATATGGATTTAGTACATATTCATAATGATGCTACTAATGAAGACTCTATTCGATTTGAAAATTTTGATAACAATTTTACGTTTATAGCTCTTCAAGTAGATTTTAGTTCAATCCCTATGTATATAAGAATTGGGGGGGGGGATCCTTTGTATGATTCAAATAATAAAAGATGGAAATTGAGTGCTGGGATATCTGATTATTATAATAATTGGAATAACGATACAATTAAACTTCGTTTTAACAAGACTAATATAAATTATTATATCTCGGATGTAACACCTTATTACGCTTGTGATTGTAAACAGATAGCGGTGAAACAGCATTGATTTGAGAAAATGAGTTTCATTCAAAAATATCATTTACTAATCCCAACATTGATTGTTGGGGTTAGTATGTTTTTTGCCTGTACGAAGGAAAAGACACCAACACCCGTTACTCCGGAACCTACTAAGTGGGAAAAGATTGCAGGATCGGTTTTCATATAGAAACCGATTATCCGCCGAAACGGACTTTAAATCCTATTTACAAGACCATTAGAATACTGTAAATCTAAAAAATAATTCGGAATTACTTAAGGGCTTTCTTCAATGCCTCCGGATCCAATTGCTTTTCCCAGCGGGCCACAACAATCGTCGCAACGGCATTTCCGATTAGGTTCGTCAAGGCGCGGCATTCGGACATAAATTTATCTACTCCGTAAATAATCGCAATCCCTTCGACCGGGATATCGGGAACGACAGCCAATGTTGCTGCAAGTGTTATAAAACCTGCTCCTGTGACTCCCGCTGCTCCTTTGGAACTGAGCATCGCAACCAGCAAAAGGGTGATTTGCTGCGTCCAGGTCAATTCCACATTACACGCCTGTGCAATAAACAACGCTGCCAGTGTCATGTAAATATTGGTTCCATCCAGGTTGAAAGAATATCCTGTTGGTACAACCAAACCTACCACCTGACTGGAGCATCCTGCATTTTCCATTTTGGTCATTAATCCGGGCATGGCAGGCTCGGAAGAACTGGTTCCGAAAACAAGGAACAATTCATCTTTCAGATAGCGGAGTAATTTTAAAATATTGAACCCGTTGTATCGTCCGACCAGGCCAAGCACCACGACCACAAAGAATGCAGATGTCAAATAGAAGGTGCCGACCAGTTTACCCAAATCCCATAAAACCTGGATCCCAAAATTACCAACGGTAAACGCCATCGCTCCGAAGGCTCCCAACGGAGCTAATTTCATCAGGATAGCCATGATCTTGAAGATCGGATGAGTAAGCAGCTTCAGAAAATCAATAACCGGCTGACTCTTATCTGCAGTGAAAGCCAATCCAAGCCCGAAAAGAATTGCTACAAACAACACCTGGAGGATGCTCTCTCCCGTCAATGCCCCAAGGAACGTCTTGGGGATAATATCCAGGATAAATTTGGAGAACGAGTGTTCTTCCTTCTTTTCAACCGGTTTGGTCGTTACTGGTGTTTTGACAGCTCGCTTCAGTGAATCTTTCGTACTGACTGTAACAGTTTCTGCCGGATGCGAATCAGCAGTTGTTTCTCCTTCATGCTTGTACGAACTGATATAGGTATCTATTTTACTCGTATCCAGCTGTTTCGGGTCAATATTCATTCCGGCACCGGGTTGGATCAAATGACTGGAGACAAGTCCGATAATGAGTGCTAGGGTCGAAAAACTGATAAAATACAACAGCGCCTTTCCTGCTACTTTACCAACTTTCTTCATATCATTCATTCCGGCAATTCCCAAACTTACCGTCAGGAAAATCAACGGTGCGATCATCATTTTCACCAGATTGATGAACCCGTCTCCGAGAGGCTTCATGTCAATTCCCCAATCCCTGTTAAAATATCCAAGTAAGACTCCTGCAACAATTGCAACAATAACTTGAAAATATAAAGCTTTATACCACGGTTTCGGTTTGGAAGGTTTTGCGTGCAGATCTATTTCCATCAGGGATTTTCTTTTTTAAAAGAATAATTCGTTGAATATATTAATTATTGGTCAATTAGGTCTTCGTTCTTATAGGAATCTGTCTCAACAAAATCCAGGTCTCTTCCGTGTGTTTCGGAAATACTCCACGTACTGTATATCCCGATAGCAAAGGAAATAAACCCGACAATTCCCGCAGAAACCAAAACAGTGAACCCGGATTCCATGAGGGATTCAAATCCGATGGTCATCAAAATAACCGTTCCCCGCACCATATTCGGAATAGTCGTAGCTGCCGTAGAACGGATATTGGTCCCGAACTGTTCTGCTCCGATGGTTACGAACATCGCCCAATAACCGGTTCCGAAACCGAACCAGCAACACATCACATAATACATATCTGCAGTATGAATCGTACCTGAAAGGATCCAGATAACACTGATCAGGGTGAATGCCATCATCCATAAAATGGATTTCCTGCGCGATTTCAGCCAATGGCTCAAAATTCCACTGAAAATATCTCCCGCTGAAATCCCGATATATCCCCACATGATCGCATCGCCGGGACTAATCCCTCCTTTGATTCCCAACTCTTTTCCGAAAACATTTCCGAACATAGCCAGGATCCCGATGCAAAACCAGGTGGGAAGACCGATACCGATACAACGCAAATACCTCCAAAAACGGTTCCAGTTGGTAAAGAACATCCCGAAATTTCCCCTGCTGACCTCCCGTTTCCTGGTTTCATTAAAAATCCCGGATTCCAGGACTCCGATCCGGAGCAAAAGCAATCCGATCCCCATTCCTCCACCGATAAAATAGGCTATATTCCAATCGGGAGTAAGCTTTACAGTCAAATTGGCAACCACAGCTCCGGAAAGACCGATTCCGGCTACCAGCGAAGTTCCCAATGCCCGCAGTTCTTTTGGTAAAACCTCTGAAACAAGTGTAATTCCCGCTCCAAGTTCCCCAGCCAATCCAATTCCGGCAATGAAACGCAATGCAACATAGGTATAAGTCAGGTTCTCTTTGTCATTCGGAAAATAAGGCAGGAATCCGCACATGATATTGGCCAAAGAATACAGCACAATCGAACCGAAAAGAACCGACAACCTCCCTTTTTTATCTCCCAGGATTCCCCACAGGATTCCTCCCAATAATAAACCGCCCATCTGCCAGTTGACAATCCATGTGCCGACTTGTGTGACTTCGCTCTCTGTAAATCCAAGACCTTGCAAACTGGGAACCCGAACGATTCCAAATAGAAGCAGATCGTAAATATCTACGAAGTAGCCCAATGCTGCAACAATGACAGGCAGCGACCACAAAGGTTTGTAAGAGGTTATTTTTTCCAAAGCAGTTTGTTTGATCCGAAAGTAGTCATTGAAAATGTAAAATAGTCAATTGAAAAGAAGAAAAAGCCAAGCTTTTGATAAAACAAGCGGCAGCACAGTTTCCTTATCCATTTTACAATCAATCCGGAATTTGTAATTTTATACCATGAGTTCCGATGAAAAATACATGCTTCGTGCTTTGCAATTGGCGAAACTAGGAGGTGTTGCAACCGAATCCAATCCGATGGTTGGAGCGGTTATCGTTCTCAATGACACCATTATCGGCGAAGGATACCATCAAAAATACGGTGAAGCACATGCCGAAGTCAATGCCGTCAATTCCGTAGAGGACAAATCATTGTTGAAAGAAGCTACGATTTATGTCACGCTGGAACCCTGCTCCCATTTCGGAAAAACTCCACCTTGCGCCGATTTATTGATCCGCTCGGAATTCAAACGTGTGGTGATTGCTCAAATTGATCCTTTTTCGGAAGTTTCGGGACGGGGAATTGAAAAACTCAAAAATGCCGGAATACAGGTCGATTGCGGAATACTTGAAAAAGAAGCTCGGGAATTGAATAAGCGTTTCATCACTTTCCATACCAAGAAAAGGCCTTACATCACCTTAAAATGGGCGCAGACAAAGGACGGTTTTATCGACCGTGACAGGTTCTCCGAAAATCAAGCCGGAATCAACTGGATTTCACAACCAGAAACACAAGTTGTTACGCACCGGATCCGAAGTACGGAACAAGCAATCCTGGTAGGCTGGAGAACCATCCAAAATGACAATCCTTCCCTGACAACCCGTGCATTCAAAGGTCCGGATCCTCTTCGCATCATCATCGATCCGCAGTTGCAGGCGCCAAAAGAAGCTTCCGTATTCACGGATGGCAGAAAAACCCTCGTAATCAACTCACTGGAAGACAAAGAAGTCAACAATCTTCGGTTTATCCGCTTAAATGACCTGACTCCGGAATCCATTCTTAACACCTTGTTTCAGCTCGGTATCAACTCTGTACTAATTGAAGGTGGTGCCAATACACTCACCCGCTTCATTAAATCTGATCTTTGGGACGAGGCATTGATTATTACCGGAAACCAGGAATTCAAAGAGGGACTTAAAGCTCCTGCACTTTCAAAAATACCGGTGAAAAGTATTCCATTCGGGAAAGACAGCCTCTTGTATTTTCGGAATTTCTGATGCTAAAAATCGATAAACTATTGCCAAACCCTTTGAATTTTCTATTTTTAGTTCGCTGTAAGACGTAGATCGCATGCACTGAAATACAAAAAGATGAAAATTTACCCAATTGAAACCGGCACATTTAAATTAGATGGCGGCGCAATGTTCGGAGTTGTTCCTAAAACCCTTTGGTCCAAAACAAATCCCGCAGACGAAAATAACTTATGTACCTGGTCAATGCGTTGTTTATTGATCGAAGATGGAAATCGACTGATCTTGATTGATACCGGTATCGGAGACAAACAATCTGAAAAATTCTTTTCCCATTACTATTTAGCCGATACCAAAACATTGGAGCAAAGCCTGAACAAGCTGGGATTCGGACTGGACCAGATCACGGATGTTTTCCTTTCCCATTTGCATTTCGACCATTGTGGTGGCGCCGTTAAATGGAATTCGGACAAGACAAAACTGGAAACTGTTTTCAAAAACGCCATTTATTGGAGCACCGAAAACCACTGGAAATGGGCAACGGAACCCAATGCCCGTGAAAAAGCATCTTTTTTAAGTGAAAATATCCTTCCATTACAGGAAAGTGGTCAATTGAAGTTCATCGAACGAACCGGAAATTACGCGGAATCGGTATTTAACAATTTTGATGTCTTGTTCGTAGACGGCCACACAGAAAGTATGATGATTCCGCATATTCATTACCAGGATAAAACCTTGGTATTCATGGCCGATTTGTTGCCAAGTACCGGACATGTTCCTCTTCCCTATGTGATGGGATACGATACAAGACCTTTGATTACCCTGAACGAAAAAGGAACATTCCTGGAAAAGGCAGCGAATCAGGAGTTTGTGTTATTTTTAGAGCACGACTGCATCAATGAGTGCTGCACGGTAGAACAAACGGAAAAGGGCGTGCGCTTAAAAGATCGCATGACTTTTTCATCCATATTTGGATAAAATTGTAAATTAGAACAAAACTTCACATCATGAACAATTACTTACTGCAACTATTAAAAGAAGTCAAAACATTGATTATTCCGGGTCTTGGAGCGTTAACCGTTACCAATGAATCGACCGGGGAAATTCTGTTTATGCCTTATTTAAAATTTGATGATGGCACATTAGCCAAACACATTGCAAGTAAGGAAAACATGGACTTGAACGATGCGTCGAACCTGATTTCCAAATTTGTTCGTGAAGTAACTATTGAATTGGACAAAGGGAATTCATACGATATGTACCAGTTCGGTCGCTTTGTAAAAGTCGACGGGGAAATTGCTTTTGAAGCATGGACACCGAACTCCGGTGAACAGGGAAAAGCGCCGCTTTCAAAGTCAGAAACCGCACCTCCCCAAGAGAAAATAGCAGAGACACCCAAGGTAGAAACACCTCCGGTAGCAGAAACTCCAAAAGCGGCTGAACCTCCTAAAAAGGAAGAACCAAAGGAGGAAAAAGCAGTTCCTGCGATCGTTGAAGAACAGAAAACACCGAAAACCGAGCCTGTACCTATAAAAGAAGAGACAAAGAAAAAAGCAGAAGTTCCTCCGGTAATGGAAGAACCCAAAAAAGAATCCAAACCTGCAGAAGTACCGAAAGCACAACCAAAACCGGCTGCACAGCAAAAAGAGCCGGTAAAGAAAGAAAAACCGGTCAAAGAACCGAAAGCTCCGAAGGAAAAGAAAAAGAGCTCGGTCCTATCCTATATTTTGTGGGGATTCCTGGTACTTATCTTAGGCTCAGGGACTTTCATTGCCATCAAATTTGATACCCTGAAAAAAGACTTCCCTATTTTGGCTGATCTGGCAGGAGAAAATGACGATGCGGCGAAAGGCAGTGAAGATGTAAAGCAACTGGAAGACGAGCCGGATGTTAACATCAATTCCGAAACAGCATCGGAGCCGGTCCCGGAAGATGAAGTACAAGTGGTGGAAGATAAACTTCCTGAAGAGACTGTAAACGAATCAAATAAAACAACTGCTCCGGCTCCAAAACCCAAAACAACGGTGACTGTTAATAAGAAACCGGTAACAAAAACACAAAGCAGCCATTCGACAGCAACTTTTGACGGTTCAAAACATTTCCACGTGATTGCAGGTTCCTTCGGATCGGAGGCAAATGCCAACAGGCTGGCAGGAAAACTTCAATCCAAAGGATTTGCAGAAGCCTCGGTCACAATGAACGGTGGAATGTATCGTGTAAGTGTAAAAAGGTTTGCAACTCTGAATGAAGCAACCGCCGAAGCAGCGAGTATCCAAAGTTCCGTTCCGGGAGCTTGGGTATTGAAAATGTAAAAAATAATACTGCGTAACAAGTAGGCGCGCGATTAATCAGGGTATACGTATTATTCGCACCCAAACTATTTTATAATACAAACTGTGTTATATTTTACCACAAATGCACAAATATTGGAGGCGCTTACCAGTGGGAATTATATACTTTAAACAGGTAGTGCCAAAATATCCTAGGTGTTTCATCATTTCAGTGCCTGCTGGCAGGCACTCTTTATCTTTCCCACAGATGCACAGATTAACTGCTCGGCTACCGCACTCGCCTAAGTGGCGACTGGTAAGCGCCACAAATAATCAGCGCATCTGTGGGAAATTATCACTTAGATTCTTGGAGAAGATTTTTCAAAAAGAACCTATTTCATAAGTTACCTGTGTTAAGTACACAACTCCCCTTACCAGTCGCCTCTTCGTCTTGCAATGACTAATAAAACTATGTGTTTACACGATTCAAAAGCGAGTGCGGTAGCCGAGCTAAAATTTGCGCATTTGCGGTAAAAATTAAGTCTGGGTGTCAATTGTGATTAATTCCCGATTAATCGTGCGCCTACTTGTTTTTTGTCATCCTATTTTCAGCACCAGATCGATCAAACGATTGGAGAAACCGGCTTCGTTATCGTACCAACCTACTACTTTGATCATATTTCCAATCACCGAAGTCAATTCACTATCGAAGATGCAGGAATTGGGATCTCCCAAAATATCTACTGAAACGATCGGGTCTTCCGTATAACGAAGAATTCCTTTCAAATGAGATTCTGACGCCTGCTTAAATGCAGTATTGATTTTCTCTACAGTAGGCGGATCCTGTTTCACGATCACTGTCAAATCCGTCAATGAACCATCCGGAACAGGAACACGCATTCCACAACCTCCCATTTTCCCTTCCAACTCCGGAAAAATCCGGGTAATTGCTTTTGCAGCACCGGTGGAAGTCGGTACAATACTCTGAGCTGCAGCCCGTGCTCTTCTCAAATCTTTGTGTGGACTGTCGTGCAAACGTTGATCAGAGGTGTAACTATGGATCGTAGTAATATACGCTTCTTCAATATCACAAAACTCTTTTAGAACAGCAACCAACGGAGCAGCAGAATTTGTTGTACAGGAAGCATTACTGATGATTTTATGCTCATCCGTGATCAACTGATCATTGACGCCGATCACCACGTTAAAAATATCGTCCCCAACAGAAGGAGCACTTAAAATAACGCGTTTCGCTCCCGACTTTAAATGAACCCCTGCCTTCTCAGAACTTAGGAATAATCCGGTAGATTCGATGACAATATCAACACCCAAATCGCCCCATGGAATTTCCTCCGGGTTCTTATGCTGCAAAAAAGTGACTTGCTGGTCACCGTTAAAAATAAATTGGTTGCCTTTTATTTCGAATGCGTCATGCATTCTTCCGTGAACCGAATCATATTTTAATAAATGAACAAGTGTTTCGATTGGGGCCAGATCGTTGACAGCGACTAAGTCAATCCGGGGATTCATTAGTGCCAATCTGCTAAAATAACGTCCGATTCGTCCAAAACCGTTCACTCCTACTCTTATGCGTTGTTCCATCTGTTTTAGTATGAAATTAAAAAATCAGTGTGCAATGAATGTTTGATTGGTACAAAAATAAAAAAGGCTCTGTTTTCACAGAGCCTTTTAACATCATTTATTAGTGGAAGACTTGAACAAATCCTTGTTGTTGTATTTCTTCGCCTGTTTGCAGTTTTGCAGTAAAGTTGTAGAAGTAAGTTCCTTCGGAAACAACTTCGCCGTTTAAGTTTCTTCCGTCCCATGCAGCGCCCGGATCATCGTATTCGGTGATCAGGTTACCCCATCTGTTTACAATAGAGATATGGAACTCTTGTACTCCGTCATAAGAAAGGAAGAATTTATTATTTCCTGAAGTAGACGAAAGAACAATAATGTTCGGAGCAGTAATGTAACATACCTTACCACCGATGGTCATGGTTGCAGAATGTGAATTACATTCGTTGGTGGCTGTAACGGTATAAACACCAGGTCCGGCAAGAATATCATGTCCAACCGTACCATCACTCCAGACATACGAGTCATTTTGTGGGTAAACCCCGCAAGAAGTTAAAACAGTCGATCCCATACAAATTACGGTATCAACCGTATTTACGAATGCATAATTTATGAATTCAATCTGAGATGTTACCGAAGTATTACACTGGTTATCCGTAAAAGTCACCTCGAACGTTCCAGGGATACTGGATGTAATGATCGGATTCATTGCATTCGCATTCGGCATAAAGTGAATGTTCGTATCTGCACTTGACCACACACCGCCATTGGCAGCAACTGTTCCTGAAACATTGTAAATAAAATTACATGCCGATGTATCAGGGAAGATCTCAGGCAGCAGGAACAAAGTCACTTGGGAAGATGTTGAATTATTACATACATTATCCGTAAACGTTACAGTATACTGGCCGCTTGTCGTTGCTGTAATAATCGGGTTGGTTGTTGTATTATTCGGAAGGAAAATAACTTCGGGTGAGATCGCCGACCAGCTTCCTCCCGTAGGATAGACCAGAGTACCGGCTACCTGGAATTCATCCCCACAAAGCAGTGTATCATTGAATATCTGAGGATATGGCGGGAATATGATCGTCGAAGTGACGGTATCATTACACGCGTTATCAATAAACGAGACGGTATACGTTCCCGCTGAGTTGGCCGTAATTAATGGATTATTACTCGCAGAAGTATTAAAGTTCAATCCATTCGGAACAGCGCTCCATACTCCGCCTGCATAAGCTTGAGTACCGGCAACCTGGAAAGTCATATCACATCCAAGCGTATCATTGAAAATGTTTGGTAACGACAAGCTGAATACATCAAACGTTGTATCGTATTCACATCCGAAGTCATCAACTACATTATAGGTATAGAAACTGTGTCCGGCTGCATTGGTTTGAATAACAACCAACGTGTCGTTTTGTCCGGAAATAATATTCGGAGAAGGACTCCAGAAACCATCCGTATAATAATTTTGATAAGTTTCAAAGTTTGGATATAAAGATGCATCAAAAACAATTCCCCATTGGAAAATATATCCGTCATCAATCCCTTGATTATCCTGAACAGAAATAGTCCAGTTTCCATCCAAAGGACAACCGATAAAATCATTGAAGTCTCCATCCGGGGTATATGTTCCCGGAATCATGGACTGGTATCCGGAAGGATTCGTATAAGTATTTCCTAAATTGTTACAAACTGTACCAAAATCAGGATTCACAAAGCTAAAACAGTATGTCTCAATCGGAGAACCTGGTGCGCCACCATCTGTATCCGTATCGCTTCCTAAACCGATACCACCACCAAAACATCCTCCTGGAACCAGACCGTTTCCACCGTATGTATTCATCAATGAAACTTCTGTTCCATTCGGACAAGTCAATGTAATTTCAATATCGCCGATGTAAGAGTGCTCAATATCCAAACAAATAGAAGCAATATCAGAAGGTTGTGTTACTGTTCCGTTTCCTAGTCCGGAAATAGGAATAGTTGTTTGATACAGCTGACCGGTTCCATCAGGTAAGAAGGTCAAGCCGGCAAAACTTCCACCGATAGTAAACTCTCCTCCTGGCACATCAACACCAGCAGTATCCTGTGCCGTCACACCACCAACCAATATCGTCGGTGTACCGATACAAATAGTATCCTCCAGTGGTCCGGCAGTAGCAAACGAAGGAAGGATTGAAACGCGGACTTTAGCAGTGATTCCCTTTAGTTGAGGAAACTGATCTGTCATTTTCAAATCAATAAAATATCCCTGACGTGCTGTAGGTACAAACCAGACGGAATCATTATTGACACCCAAAGGTCCGATTGTAGAAATACTCCAGTTATAATTGAGATTCGTCAAAGTTTGTGAATAACCATATCCTGTAGACTCTAAAGAATACGGAAATAATGGTTTTGCAACAAATAAAATACTGTCACCCAAACATACGTTTACGTAACCGGTATCAATCGGGTTAAGCACGTTTTGAGGGTTTCCGTTAACATAAGCCTCCAAATGCGGATAATATGGCTGAGCCAGGTTACCACATGCAACTTTCGCGATCCATCCTGTTCCGTCACCAGCCCCATCGGTTTTAAATCGCACTGTCAAACAACCACTAGGGTTATTCTCAAAACTCGCTTGCCAGTTACCGCCCGTTGGGTTCGTTCCGCTATTTGCAGCCGTCAATAAGGGTGCTGAAGTATTCGGTCCGTCATAGATGTATAATGTATCTGTCGGGTGAATATCAAATTCATACCCAATATTGGTTGCAAAAGCAATCGAAACTTTTGTTCCTTGAGTTAAATCCGGACAAAACGTAATGGTATCATCAAAATTGGCAGAGTAGTTACCCGCCATATCAATAAAGTTTACACCTCCTGCTCCCAATGCCGAACAATCCAATTGGTTTGCTCCAACGTAATCCGGATCAGACATAGTCATTTGTCCGTATGAAACCGATCCCAAAAAGAGAGATCCTATCGCTATTAATAATTTTCTTCTCATTTATTCGCCGTTTTCATTTCGTTATCAAGAACCCAGGTGGATTTAACCACTAGTAGATCAGTCGTACCCGTAATTCCATAATACTGTGTTCTGTCGGTAATTTTAATTCCCATAGCCGCAGGATCCACCAATTTTGCTTTTTCAAGACTGATTTCCCCATTCGGAGTTAAATCTTTCCCTTGCGGTTTAGCAATGATATAAGTTCCTTTTTTGGCAGCATAAGCTTGCATTTCCTTAGAAACAACAGGACCTTGCGTGGTGGCGGACTTCGTTGCATCCTTGTTCAGGTTTTGTCCGTAAGACAAACTTGCACCAAGAAAAACAACTGCGGAAAACATTATTTTTTTCATGTTTATAGTTTGCAATTTATAATTCTAGACTGTTATATTAAAAAATAGTTGCATGAGGGTTTAAAAGTAGTTAAAAAAAAACGAAGGGCAAGCCAATATAAACCTTAGATTTGCATTGCCAAACAGGAATAATAATGGAAATTCAACAATTACAAGCAATTGCAACTCAAGTGCGAAGAGACATCGTTCGAATGGTTTCGGGTGCAAATTCAGGCCACCCGGGAGGGTCTTTGGGATGTGCCGATTTCTTAACCGTTCTCTACTTCGAAATGATGAAACACAATCCAAACCACTTTTCGATGGACGGGAAAGAAGAAGATTTGTTCTTCCTTTCGAACGGTCACATTTCTCCTGTTTGGTACTCCGTTTTAGCAAGATCAGGTTATTTCCCGATTGAAGAATTGGCAACTTTCCGTAAACTGAATGCACGTCTTCAGGGTCATCCGAGTACGGATAAAAAAATCCCGGGTGTTCGTATGGCTTCCGGTTCGCTGGGACAAGGCCTTTCCAATGCGATCGGAGCAGCGCTGACCAAAAAATTGAATCACGATAACAGAACGGTTTACACGTTGCATGGTGACGGTGAATTACAGGAAGGCCAAATCTGGGAAGCAGCGATGTATGCTGCGGCAAACAAAGTTGATAACTTGATTGCAACCATCGATTATAACGGACGCCAAATCGACGGCGATGTAGAAGATGTGCTTTCTTTGGGAGACCTTAACGGAAAATGGCAAGCTTTTGGATGGGAAGTACTCGAAATGGATGGGCACAGTTATCCGGATTTGATTGAAACACTCTCAAAAGCAAAAAGTATGACCGGGAATGGAAAACCGATTGTTATTATAATGAAAACTGAAATGGGACAGGGTGTTGATTACATGGTTGGATCCCATAAATGGCATGGTGTAGCTCCGAATGTGGAGCAACTGCAACAAGCTTTAATTCAATTGGAAGAAACGTTAGGAGACTATTAATGAGGTATTGCGCGGTAATTTGTTGTTTGTTTGTTTTGAGCTTTTCGAAAGTTCATGGACAACAACTGACCCGTATTTTGTTTATCCTTGATGCTTCCAATTCAATGAATTCGAAATGGGATGGGTCACAAACGCGAATAGATGCAGCTAAAGAGCTACTGATCAAAACCGTCGACAGTTTGAATGGAGCTGCAAACCTCCAGATTGGTTTGCGGGTTTACGGACATCAGTCACCGATTACTGCAACTTACCAGGATTGTAACGATACGAAATTGGAGGTTCCCTTCGGGCCGGACAATTTCACAAAAGTCCGCAATAAAATTAAAACCATTCTTGCCAAAGGCACCACTCCGATTGCCCGGTCTCTTGAGGCTGCAGCTGCAGATTTTCCCGACACCAATGCCCGGAATATTATTATTTTGATCACCGACGGATTGGAAGCCTGTGACAATGACCCCTGCGTTATTGCAAAAAAGCTGCACGACAAAGGAGTTAAAGTGACACCGTTCGTAATTGGTTTGGGATTGGACATCTCCTACCTGGATCAATTCAAATGTATCGGAAGTTATATGGAAGCGGAAACAAAGGAGTCTTTCAAAAATGTTCTTAAAACTGTTGTCGCAAAAGCAGTGATTAATACCACTGTGCAAATAAATCTCAATAACATTCACAAAGTACCCAACGAAACCGACGTAACCATGTTCCTGTATAAAGCAGGCACAAAGGAATTGATGTATACCTTCGTTCACACATTGGATCGCCAGGGAAATCCGGATACACTGACAATTGATCCTGCCTACAAATACGACCTGGTTGTCAATACCATTCCAAAAGTTCACAAAAACAATATTTCCATTATTAAGAATACACACAATGTCATACCGGTTGATTGTCCGCAAGGGTTTATTAAACTCCGCTTTACAAATGCCACCAGTCCTTACCAGGTTATTTCACGGATTTACAAAAAAACGGATCAGCAAACTCTGAACACCCAATTAGTCGGATCAACGGACAAATACATTGTAGGAACCTATGAAGTGGAAATACTCACCCTTCCACGCATTTATCACAGCATCAACGTGACGCAAAGCAGCACGGAAACAATTGATCTGCCGGCACCGGGACAATTGACTTATAGTACATCAAAGATGGTAGCTGCCCAAATATTTGTGGAAAATGATAACGGCACGATTGACTGGGTTTGTAACCTGGATCAGGTCAATTTAAAAGGGTTGATTTATCTTCAGCCGGGGAAATACCGGCTGGTGTACCGACAAAAACAATTGAGATCGACTACTTACACGGTAGAAAAGGAATTTAAAATACAATCCAATAAAACAACTTCGATTAATCTATAACAATGAAGCAATTTGAAATTTTAGGAAAGAAAGATACCAGATCTGGTTTCGGTGAAGGGTTATTAGAAATAGGTCGCCAAAACCCGGATGTGGTTGCATTGTGCGCCGATCTGACCGGATCTCTTAAAATGGACGCATTCCTAAAAGAATTTCCTGAACGCTTTTTCCAGGCTGGAATTGCAGAGGCGAATATGATTGGAATGGCAGCTGGTATGACAATCGGCGGGAAAATTCCATATACCGGAACATTCGCTAATTTCTCTACAGGGCGTGTCTACGATCAGATTCGCCAGTCTGTCGCTTATTCTCAAAAAAATGTAAAAATCTGTGCTTCTCATGCAGGTCTGACACTGGGAGAAGACGGTGCAACCCACCAAATCCTGGAAGATATCGGAATGATGCGCATGCTTCCGCATATGACAGTCATCGTTCCTGCTGATTTCAACCAAACAAAACAGGCTACCATGGCCATTGCAGATCATAAAGGACCTGTTTACCTACGTTTCGGAAGACCTGTTGTTCCGATCTTTGTTCAACCGGATGCGAAATTCACCATCGGTAAAGCAGATGTGTTGATAGAAGGAACGGATGTAACCATCATTGCCTGCGGTCATTTGGTATGGAAATCAATCGAAGCTGCACAGCAATTGGCTGAACAGGGAATCAGTGCCGAAGTAATTAATATGCATACCATTAAACCTTTGGACGAAAAAGCAATCCTAGACTCAATTAACAAGACAAAATGTGTTGTTACTGCAGAAGAACACATGTTGAATGGAGGTTTAGGTGATGCCGTCGCTCAAGTACTGGCGCGGCATTTACCAACACCACAGGAATATGTCGGAGTAAACGATACATTCGGTGAATCAGGAACACCTGATGAGTTAATGGTGAAATACGGTTTGGATACTCCGAACATTGTTGAAGCAGTTAAAAAAGTGATCAAACGCAAATAAATATATGACTCAGATTCCCGATGAAAATACTATCATTTCTTATTTTCATCGGGATGATGATTTCGCTTACAAAGCGTTTACCTGGATCGTAGATCTGCACAGTAAACGACTTTACACGACTATTCGCAGGTGGATAAACAACCACGAAATAACCAACGACATCCTTCAGGAAGTTTTTATAAAAGTATGGAATAACCGGAAGCAATTTCAGGGCAGCAGCGCTTTATTTTCCTGGATCTACCGGATTGCTTACAATGAAACCATCCATTTCCTGAAAAAAGAGAACAAACACAAAAGTCTAGACATTACCGACCCCATTGTAGCCTTCTCACACCAATCGGAACATTACGGTAAAATCACTTCCGAGGAAATTTCTCAGTTCCTTTTTGAAGCAATTGAAACATTGCCCGAAAAACAACGCATGGTATTCGAATATAAATACTTTGAAGATTTAAAATATGAAGAAATAGCAAAACTTACGGGCGGTTCGGTTGGCGGATTGAAAGCCAATTACTTCCATGCTGTCGGAAAGGTTGAGGAATTTTTAAAAAACAAATTAAACCATTGAACAAAGTGATAATCTTAGAGTTATGATTCAGGAAAACAAACATATAGTAGATGATTTAGAACGGATTCCTATTCAAATACCTTCAGACGCTTACTTTGAAGAACTGAAAAAAAATCTGTTGACTGAAATCGGAACACATCGTTTGAAAAAGAAAGGTGCACCGGGAATTATTTCCATGTATCGTCGCTGGTACGTTTGGGGATCTGCTGCAGCAATTCTTGTGTTCATCCTTCTATTTCCCTGGAACAATACAGGTACGTCGTCATCGGAACCCATCAACTTGTCTTCCGTAAGCAATGAAGAAATCTATGATTACCTCAACGAAAACATCGAGGATTTGGATGCAGAAACGATTGCGGTTCATTTAAGCACTGACGCTATTGCAGCTTCTGAGGATCCTGGAAAGGATAAAAACGCTTTCCTCGAAGAAAACAACGGAAGCCACTCTTACACATCGCCTTTATTGGAGCATATTGAAGACGAGGAGATTCTGGATTACCTGAACAATGAATCCGGTGAATTAGACGAATACCTGCTCATCGAAAGCTAACATTAGTGCAGATTTAAAAATGAAAAAAATGAAAACAATACAACAACTCGCATTCATCCTCCTCCCGATCCTGCTTACGGCAAATTCCTTTGCCCAGGGACCTGGTGATGACAAAGAAAAGGACGATAAAATTGAAGCACTGAAAGTGGGCTTTATTACCAAAGAACTGAGCCTGACAGCCGGTGAAGCGGAAAAATTCTGGCCCGTTTACAATGAAATGGAGGAAAAAATGAAAGAAATCCGCCAAAGTGTCCGCAAAATCAACCAGGAACTAAGGGAGTCGGAAGATAAAATCTCCAACGACGATGCCAAAAAAAAGCTGAATACGCTTTTTGAAAACGACCAAAAAGAATTGGATCTCAAAAAAGAATACAGCGAAAAATTTATTAAGCTCATCGGCGAAAAAAGAACCTTAAAACTCTTAAGTTTGGAACATGAATTCAGACGGGTTCTCCTGGAGCGGCTCAAAGATCGCAGGGAGGGACCTCCAAACGACAGAAGACCGCATGGAAACAAGCCGTAAAGAAGATTTTTTAACCCATTTGGGACAAACAAATCCCTTCCCCTATTTAATTGACGTTAAATCGGCGGAAGGGATTTTCATTTACGATAAATCCGGGAAACGTTATACCGATATGATCTCAGGCGTATCCGTAAGCAATATCGGAAATCGCCACCCACAGGTCATCAAACGCATACGCGAACAGCTGGACAAATACCTGCATGTGATGGTTTACGGAGAATTTATCCAGGATTCCTCCCTGGAAATGGCACGTTTACTGCGTAAATTCCTTCCGGAAGAATTGGATTGCGTCTATCCGGTAAATTCCGGGACAGAAGCCAATGAGGCAGCACTCAAACTGGTAAAACGGGTAACCGGCCGCTCACAGCTAATCGCTTTTAAGGGTTCTTATCACGGGAATACGCATGGTTCCTTGAGTGTTTCAGCCAATGAGATCAAAAAGACTCCTTTTCGTCCGCTCTTACCTGATGTCGATTTCATTCGACTGAATATAATGGAGGATTTACAGCGCATTACAGAGCGAACCGCCGGAGTGATCCTGGAAACCGTTCAGGGCGATGCCGGTGTAAGAAAAGCATCAGATGAATTTTTGAAAGCCTTGCGCAAACGCTGTGATGAAGTCGGGACTTTGCTCATCTTCGATGAAATTCAATGCGGAATGGGAAGAACCGGAAAAATGTTTGCTTTCGAGCACAGTGGAGTTGTTCCGGATGTACTCACTTTGGGAAAAGCACTTGGCGGAGGTTTGCCTATCGGGGCATTTATCTCGAAATACGCATACATGAACCAACTCAGCCATTCGCCGATGCTCGGACACATTACCACTTTTGGCGGAAATCCTGTCATCAATGCCGCAGCCTGGGGAACTTTAGAAGTTTTCGATACAGAAATCGACTTTAATGAAGTAGAAAGATTAGGTGCTTTGCTGGAAAGCTATTTAGAGGAAATCGACGAAATCTTCGAGATTCGACGCGAGGGAATGATGTTTGCCTGCGACATGGAAAGCGATGAACGTGTGGCAAAAGTAGTGGATCGTTTGCTTGAATTGGGAGTCATCAGTTTTTGGTTCCTCTCCCATCCATACAGCTTTCGTCTTTCTCCTCCTCTAAATATCACGGAAGAACAAATCCATGAAGTTGGAAAATTGATCCAACGGGCAGTTGCAGAAACCAATTATCAATTATGAATAAAATAATTATCAAGAGAGATTCCTTTCTTGATAATTCATAATTGATCATTTATAATTATTTCTGTCAGCACAAACGATTTTCCCAAATTCTGCGTTAGTCAAACAAACACGTTATCATGAAGGGAATATTTATCCTGTTCTTATGCTTTACCGCCACTATCCACGCTCAAACCTGGACTTCGGTTAGTTCTGTTCCAACAGCTGGACGGGATGATGGAATTTGTTTTTCCCTCAACGGGTTCGGCTATATTGTGACAGGATACCTCGGCTCCTTCAATGAAAGCAATAAATTATTCCAATACGACCCGAATACCAATTCCTGGAATGAAAAAGCAAGTTTTCCCGGAACCGCCAGGCAATATTCTGCCGTTTTTACATTACAGCATAATGCATACCTGGTTGGCGGGTACTCGGAATCCGGGCAGGCTTTGAAGGACGTATGGCAATACGACGGATTTACCGATTCCTGGTCCCAGTTGAATGATTTTCCCGGATTGGCACGCTGGCACGCAACCGCACTTCAAATACAAGAAACCGGCTATTTCGGAATGGGAACGACTGCTGATTCCACACTTGCAGATTTTTGGAAATACAACGTCGGTCTGGATTCCTGGTCCCGGATTGCGGATTACCCGGGAGGATCGAATCGCAGCGTTTTGGGATTTCAATTATTGAATGAAGGAATTTTTGGTGAAGGATTCGATATCAACCCGATTACCTATTCAAACGCCTGGTTTTCATACAATCCCGGAACAGATGCCTGGAGTGCCATTTCTCCCCTTCCTGCGGGTTTGCGTTCTTATGGAACGGCCATCAGCACAGACTTCAGCGCTTTGATCTCTGCCGGAATGGACCAGAACAGTATATTCCACAATGATTGCTACATCCTCGACCACACAAAAACATGGAAAGCAGTGGATCCACTCCCTGTAAGTGGAATAAAAGGAGCCAAAGGATTCGCTTTGAACGGGAATTTCTACATCGGAAGCGGTTTAAAAGACAATCTCACCAGGACTTCCGAGTTCTATAAAATGAACGTGCCGGTATCAACTATTCAGGAAAGTCAACTGTTCCCCAATCCAAGTAAAGACTATTTCAACCTGATATCAGAACCCAATGCAAAAGTTTCCGTTTTTTCAGTTGGCGGTCTGCTCGTTCAGGCTCTAAAGACAAACGATGCAGGCTTTTTGGAAATCCGTCAGCTTCCGGTAGGTTTGTATGTTTGCCTGGTAGAGGGTAAAAACACTTCCGAAATCATTAAAATTGCCAGATTGTAACTCATAAGCGGGTGATTTCAATCGGGAAACAACTTTTAATCCCCTTGAACCCGATACCTCTTTTTCCAAATCAAACCATTTTAACATTCTTTGATCGCTCCTCCTTTCGAAGATTAGTTCTTTCGATCCCGAGTGACTATCTTTGTTAGGAAATTCACTCCGTATGCGGTTTCAACCGATTAAGCAGTTTAATACCATTCTTCAGCAGGAATATTTGGAACCCACAATCAGTTGGTCCATCCGGGTGGTTCTGGCTTTAAACGTTCCCTTAATTGTTTTCCCGCTTTTCAGTGGTTTTTCCTATCACATCATTTGGGCCGCTTTCTCCGCTTATATGCTCACACTAATTGATTACAGAGGATCGCATTATAAAAAAATGCTGATCCAGATGGTGGAAGCATTCCTGATCCTGATTGCCGCAATCCTGGGAATGAACATTGGGAATTCTGTCGCATTATCTGTAATCGGTATGCTGGTAATTGGAGTTTTTGCCGCTTTAATCCGGAACTGGAGCGATTACGGGTCTACCATCGGTGTCGGAGTCGGGTTCTTTTACCTCTTTGGAATTTCCAATCCTACCAGTTTCACCGAATCACTGGTTTATGGAAAATACATCCTGTTTGGAGCTGTCTGGGCAATCGCGATCATTTTTCTTTCTTTCCCGTTTTCAGCGTCCAACCCCTTAAGACGATCGGTAGCAACCATCTGGAAACGGAACACCGATTACCTGGATGCTTTGATTGAACAATTTTTAAAACCCGCAGCAAAGGCAGATCTCCTAAAAATAACGGCCAAAGAAATTGAAATCCGCAGTGCGGTTGATAAATCCATTGAATTATTCAACCGGAGAAGCGAGGATTCCCGTTTCCAGGCAGAACACTACGACCAAATGATCGAGATCCGAAAATCAGCTGCTTATTTCGGAGCAAGTATCAAATTACTGCACGAAGAATTGGAATCCATTAAAAACGAACCCGTTTTATTGCAAAACCAATCCATTTTCTACAAAACCCTTTCGGCGCTATCCCAAGCTTCTGCCCGGTTATCCATTGTCATTTTCACTTTCAGGGGAGAAGATTTGACCATGGCAAAAGTGCGTATCAAACGTTTTGAGATTGCGGCCGGAATTCTGAAGAAAAATTTGCAGCACCAGGAATTATCGGAAGATCACAAATTAATTCTGAACCAATTCATTGTGAGCCTGAACCAATGTCAGCAGTTCATGGAAAATACGATCCGGCTGATGGACCAAAAACTGAGTTTCAAGCGCAGTAATTATTTTGAGAACTACAAACTGTCCTTCAATCATTTTATTGCCGGATTGCAACCGCGTGTGTTATTCCAGGTAGTTCGCGAAATTTTCAACTTTGATTCACAGCAATTCAAATATGCCTTGCGAGTCGGGTTGGGATTGGCGCTTTCTGTTTTCATTTTCAAATTCTTCAAAATTGACCATGGTCACTGGATTGCCCTGACCCTGCTTATTGTGATTCAGCCTTATTACGGTGCGACACGCAAAAAAGGATTTGAACGGATCATCGGTACCATTGCCGGAATCCTGGTCGGCGGGACCATTATGCTCCTACCGATCAAACACGAAACATTTGTCGTGATCCTCATCTTTATTTCCTTCTTCGTAGCCTATTACTTGCGGAACAATTACAAAGTCGGTGTATTCTTCGTAACCATCATGCTGGTGGTAATGATGCAGCTTTCCAAACAGGGTTCGTGGGAACTAATCTGGTGGAGAGTCCTTTCCACCCTGATCGGTTCCGCCCTCGCCATAGTTATCAGCTTCGCATTCTGGCCTATTTGGGAAAAACAGCGCTTCCCGGCTTTGTTGAATAGCTCTTTGAATCAAAACCTGTTCTTTCTAAACCAAGTGATTTTGAGTTACCAAAAAAAACTTCCACCCGGGATTACCTGGCACAAAAGCAGAAGACTCAGTGAGGCCGCAAACAACAATCTTTTTGCATGCATTCAGCGCATGTATGAAGAGCCGCAGGCGCATCAGCGGCAGATCGACATACATTTTGCCAAAGTAGGTTCCAATATCCGCATTTCCAGGGAAATTACCAGCCTGGCTTTTGCTTTGGAAAAGGAAACATCCGGTAAACTGGAGCAAGTACTGAACGAATATATGGAAGCCATCCAGATTATTTTTTACCGGTTCATTCAGCAACAAAAAGAAATGGATTTCAAACCGGTAAAAACCGTGATTCAGAATCCGGTTTTCGAAGAAAACGAGCAGTTCCAGGCCATCCAGGTTGATTTGGAGAAGATTGTATTTGAATTGGAGGCACTGAAAGCATTCAGAGGATGATTCATCTTCTTTAATCATTATATTAGCCGGCTGATGAGTTCCAATAAAAATACAGAACCTGCATTATGGGTAGAGCGCTTTGCGGATTACCTCTATTCTATCGCATGCATTCAGCTGAATGATAAAGAACTGGCAAAGGATCTGGTAAGTGAAACTTTTTTGTCCGCACTCCAAAACCTGGAAAAATTTCGGGGAGAAAGCTCCGAAAAAACATGGCTTACACGCATTTTAAACAATAAAATAATTGATCATTACCGAAAATCCAGTACCCGTTTAAAAAACCTGAGGCACTACCTGGAATCTTCTGATGAACAATTCTACCAGGCATTTTTTGAACCTTCTTATCTTTCTGATTACCATTGGAAAGAAAAGACTTCACCTGTTAAAAACGAACAATTCACAGATTATCTCATTACAAACGGTGAATTTCAATTGGCATTGGAATATTGTTTGAAACAGTTATCACCTAAACTAAAACCCGTTTTTATAGCCAAGTTTATTCACGAAGATGATTCTGAAACTATTTGTAAGGAATTTGAAATCAGTCCGTCTAATTATTGGATTATTATCCATCGGGCCAAACTGCTCATGCGCGCTTGTCTCGAACATAAATGGTTAAATGAAAGCAGATAAAATTACAACAAAGTCAAAATGGAACCTCAACTGCAAGGAGGCTACTTTCCTAACTGAATTAAGTAAGGAAAAGAAACTTTCTATGCTCTTACGGATCAGGTTGTGGTATCACCTGAGTGTTTGCCCGCCATGCAAACGATTCAAAAAACAAACGCTGCTTATGGCTAAAAAGCTAAAAGAACTTGGAACCTTTTCAAATTATTCGTTGGAGAATTCAGAAAAAAAGAAGCTTCAGGAGCAAATTCAACAAGCTTTGGCACAAAAGAACAAAGGATAATCTCACCGTAAACAAAGCCTTTCACCTTTTAAATCTTCTCTTTTTTTAAAAAAGTTTCTTTTTCTTGTAAGGAATCAAAAACCAGCCCGTCTGTTCTTTCATATTAAATGACTGAACATGAAAAAAACACTGAATTACCTCTTGTTTTCCTTCGGACTGGTTGCTTCATCCGGTAGTTACGGACAACTTCAAAACGGAAGCACGGCCCCAAACTTCACATTGACCGATATCAACGGAACCACGCATACCTTGTATGATTACCTGGATGATGGAAAAACTGTTTATCTCGATTTTTTTGCCTGTCATTGCCCGACTTGCTGGAATTATCATAATACACACGCTTTAGCGGACCTTTACACTACCTATGGTCCCAATACCAATACAAACGACGTTTTTGTATTTGCAATCGAACTCGATCCCAACAACGGGACCAATGAATTTTATGGAATCAGCGGTGTTACGCAAGGAAATTGGGTAGCCGGAACCAACTATCCGCAAATCAATCCGGAAGGAACAGCAAGAACAGCCATTATCTCAGACTTTGCGGTGAATTATTATCCCTTGATCTATGCCATTTGTCCCGATCGCACCATTACCGAAATCGGTAAAAAAACAACCGATCAATTATATGCGCATATACAAACATGCGAAAACGCTTTGGGCATTCAGGATTCAAACAAAACCTTCACTGTAAATCAACATTACACGCAAATAACCATTCAATCTTCGGTTGATTTCAGTGATTCCAATACCACTGTCGTGCTAACAGATATTCAGGGAAAACAAATCCTCCGGAAATCTTTCTCCGGAAAAATGGAAACTTTCACTACTGAATCCCTTAACCATGGAATTTACTTCCTTCAAATCCATCAACAAGCAACCATTCTTTATTCTCAAAAAATTCAATTATAACAACATGAAAGCACTTCTTTTTACAGCACTTATCCTTTTAGGAAATCATTCAATCGCTCAATCTTCCAATCGGAAATCACAATTCAACCTGGAACATGGCCTGGCTATTCAGGGATATGACCCGGTAAGTTATTTCAATGGAAAACCACTTCCCGGGAAAAAGGAATACAGTTTCATTTTCGAAGAAGTCACCTACCGGTTTGCAAGCATTGAAAACAAACGTGCTTTCGAAAAAAATCCAAAGAAATACGAACCGCAATACGGTGGTTGGTGCGCATACGCAATGGGAAACAATGGCACCAAAGTAGAAGTGAATCCGAAAACCTATAAAATCACTGACAATAAGCTCTATTTGTTTTACGACTTCTACTTTACCAATACCCTTGAAGACTGGAACCTGAAGGAAAAAATGCTGAAAAATAAAGCTGATGCCAACTGGGCAACTTTTTATAAGGAAAAACCATGAAAAAGTATCTTCCATATATCGCTGCCTGGTTAGCTGCTGCAATCATGGCGCAAACGCTTTATTTCAAATTTACCGCTCAAAGCGAATCCGTGATCCTATTCGAAAAATTAAACATGGAACCATACGGCCGAATTCTCATTGGAATACTGGAACTCATTGCATCGTTCTTGCTGGTAATTCCAAAAACGAGATTTATAGGTGCCTTTATCGGAATCGGTTTAATGAGCGGTGCCATTTTCTTTCACCTCACAATAATCGGAATTGAAAGCAACGGGGATGGTGGAATGCTTTTTTTTCTGGCGTTGATTGCCTGGCTTTGTTGTTTTTATTTAAGCTTCAAACCTACCTTGAAACTAGTCAAATCCATACTGGGGAAGCGCACGAATATACTGATCCTGGCAGGTATCGGAATGATTGCTCTTGCCTCCGCCAAAAGCTTTGCTCAAGGATGCAGTGATGCCGGCTTTTGTTCCGTTGGGACCTTGAAAAGTGAAGCAACAGATTCAAGTAATGTGTCGCCGTACAAAAACAAAATCAGCCTGATCCCTTCTATCGGAATTGGGGAAGACAATACATTTATTCTAACCCCCGCACTTCAGTACGACCGGCAGTTCAATCAATCCTGGAGCATTCAGACCAAATTCACTGTTAATTACGCCAACGGGAATTTAGGAAAAGCCTTTGGACTTGGTGATGTCATTCAAAGTTGTTCTTACCTCATTCCGTCGCAGCAGAAATGCAGGGTAAGTTTTACGCTGGGAGCAAAAATTCCATTGAGCAACAGCAACCTGACTCAAAACGGCAGTGCGCTTCCTATGACTTATCAAAGCAGTCTCGGGACCCTGGACCTCATAGCCGGAATTGGTCTGAAACTCTATGAGTTTAAAGCAGCCTTTGGACTGCAAGCGCCGCTTGTAAATCTGTATTCATCCACCGGAACCCGGAGTGCCAATACCTATCTTCCGGAGAAATCAAATCCGGAATATGCAGATCGATACCCGGCTACCAATGGTTTTAAAAGAGCTTCGGACCTCCTTTTTAAATTGGAATACAACTGGAAAACAGGTAAACGATTGAATCTCATACCCGGCGCACTTGCCATTTACCATCTGGCCAAAGACAGTTACCTGGATCAAAGCCATTCCACTATCCCGATCACGGGTTCAGACGGGCTTACGCTAAATCTCATTGCAACGGCCGCTTATAAGATCACTAAAAGTTTAAGAGCTTCCATTACAGCAGGTTTTCCGGTAATTGTAAGAGAAGTTCGCCCCGATGGATTAACACGTCGGTTTGTAGTAGGTCCGGAAATCAGTTATCAATTTTAAATCTATGACAACAATTATCTCCAAATTATCCTTTCAACTCCATTCCATTGCTGCTCTTTTACAAGGAATTGATTCCATCGATTACACACTTCCGATCCAGGAAATGGGAAATGCAACGATTGGACAACACGTTCGCCATACCATTGAAATTGCTCAAAGCCTGGTCAACGGATACATTTCGAATGAAATTAATTATGAAAACAGGAAGCGTGATCCGGAAATTGAAACATCTCTGAATTATGCCGGCAAGTTATGCTTCGAACTGGTTTCCTTAATTGCCAGAACAGACAAACAGCTTGTACTTGTGGAACAGAATGACGCAGGCGAAATCACGCATATCAACAGCAATTATGCCCGGGAACTTCATTTTGTCCTGGAACATACCATTCACCACATGGCCCTCATAAAAACGGGACTCCAAATTCTGAAAAAAGATGTCACGGATCCGGATTTCGGTGTAGCCTATTCCACGATTCAACACCGCATAAAGTCATGTGCACAGTAATCTATATCCCCTCTGAATCCGGAGCATACATGTGTTCTGTGCGGGATGAGAATCCCATGCGGGAACGTGCACATTTTCCAAAAAAAATCACGGAGAAACAAGCTGCTTTCTGGGCACCCATTGATCCGAAAGGCGGCGGGACCTGGTGGACCATGAATGAAACGGGAGACCTGACAATTTTATTAAACGGTGCCTTTCACAATCATTTACCGAATACACGTTCATACCGGAAAAGCAGGGGATTGATCGTTATTGAATTGAGTCAGGAGGTGAACTTTAAAAACGCCTGGGAAAACCTGGATTTGAACGACATCGAACCTTTTACTTTGGTTCATAAATGCACCAGTCAACTGATCGAATGCCGGTGGAACGGAACAAACAAGTTTTGGAAAGAAGTAGCAATCGATCAGCCTCATATCTGGTCGTCTGCAACGCTTTATCCACTCGAAATAAGAAGAAAACGCGAATTGCTTTTTTACGAATTCCTGAAGACCCCGGTTTCCAAAGCACTGGAAATTGAACCGTTTTTATTCAAACACGCCGAACCGGTTAACGGATTTATCATGCATCGCCTGGAAACCCTGCGCTCATTATCCGTATCCATCTTGGATATCCGTAAATCTTCCGCTGAGATCTATTACCACGATTTGCTTTCTGAAAAGCATCAATCAAACACCATTTCATTGAAAAAAACACTATGAGAGATTACCTGAAACAGCAACTGATCCGTTTAAAGCATTGGGAATATTGGAATTCGGGGATTATTTATCTTCCCGTCTTTCCCTACCTGCTCTTTTTAATGATTAAACGCAGGGATCCGTTTTTTTTCATCGCAGCAAACCCCGGAATTGAGAACGGTGGATTTACCCTGGAATCCAAATGGAAAATCCAGGATCAAATGCAACACAAATGGTTCCCCGAAACACGTTTGATTCTGAAATCGACAGCTCCGGATCAAATCAGGGAACAAATCCGTGACATCCAATTCCCTTGCTATTTAAAACCGGATATCGGTGGAAAAGGACGCGGTGTGGTACAAATTCAGTCGATGGATGAACTAATCGAATACCACGCCCACTGTCCCATCGATTTCCTGGTGCAGGAGAAAATTCCTTATCCACTTGAAATCGGTGTTTTCTTCATTAAAAACCCGCTGGATTCATCCGGAACTATTTCCGGGATTGTGTTGAAGGAATACATCTGCCTCACCGGTGACGGAACGAGTACCATTGCAGAATTACTGCGGTCAAATCCGAGGTATTTTCTCCAATTCAACCGATTAAAGAAAGCATACCCTGAAAAACTCACCCAAGTTCCCGGCAAAGGAGAACAGGAAATCCTGAGTGAAATCGGAAATCATGCGCTGGGATCAGCTTTCCGGGATTGTTCCAATCAAATTACTCCTGCTTTAACCGATCTCATCAATGAACTTGCTTCCGAACTACCGGATTTTTATTTCGGCCGGTTCGATATCCGCTTCAATTCATGGGAAGAACTGAACCGGGGCGAACAATTTGCCATTGTGGAACTGAACGGAGCCGGTAGCGAACCAACGCATATCTATGATTCTTCTCACAGCCTCTTTTTTGCCTGGTCGGAAATCATACGCCACTGGAAAGCCATGAGCCTGATCAGCAAATCGGTTAACCGGCAAAAAAGACATAAAATTTCATTCATCGAAGGAATTAAACTATTTAAAAACCACGCAAAAGTGATGAAACAACTGGACCGTTTTTCCAATTCAATTCAATTAAAAAAGCATGAGATTTTTTAAAAACTGGAAACACATCGGATTCATCGGCGGATTCATCAGTCTGATGGGAACATTGCCTTTCGGTGTACTGAATGTACTGGCATTTACTATCGGGGCAAAAGAATCTGTTGCGGATGCCCTGCTATTTTCTTTCGGGGTGATTATCGCCGAAGTGGCAATCGTTGCATGCTGTTTAAAATGGTTTCTATTCCTATTCCGAAAAAAGCGTCTGTGGGAAATGCTTCAATACCTAATGATCGGATTCATCTTTTTCCTGGCGATTCAGCAAATACAGCAAATCGGAACTCCTTTGGCTCAAAAAACAGATCTATTGGCTTCTAAATTTCCCCGATTCTTCCTGGGTTTGAGTTTAAGCGCACTTAATCCGAGTCAATTTCCGTTTTGGATTGCCTGGAATACCGTATTGAAAGAGCAGGGACTTCTTTCTGAACGCCATGCCCGAAACAAGTATTTAATTGGCATTGGTTGTGGAACATTCCTGGGACTGGTTTGTTTTATTGCCTGTTCCCAACTCATTGATGATGCTTCAGGGCTTCTGGAGTCTCCCGCATATCATCTGATTATCGCGTGCCTATTTGCCGGTATCGGACTACTGATTCTCTTCAAATCTTTCTGGAAAAGATGGTATTCGAATGGGTGGCGTTGAAGGTGTTTAGAGGGGAATCTCCAGGAGAGAGAGTAATTCCCCCTTTGAAGGGGGACTAAGGGGGATGGCTAGCGCGGGCGTCCTCCGCACAACCGGCTAATGCCCTAATCGGTCTTCACGCCACCTCTCAATCCTCAGCCCCCCCTCTCGGTCTCCCCTCAAGGGGAGAGGACTTGAGAATATCTCTTAATATTAAATAGCAGTACTTCTTATTGTTATGATAGGCGGTCTATTCTATCTCCCCCTTTGAAGGGGGACTAAGGGGGATGGATAGCGTGGGCGTCCTCCACACAAACGGCTGCAGCCCTATTCGATTCCTCAGGCCACCTCTCAATCCTCAGCCACCCCTCTCGGTCTCCCCTCAAGGGGAGAGGACTTGAGAATATCTCTTAATATTAAATAGCAGTACTTCTTATTGTTATGATAGGCGGTCTATTCTATCTCCCCCTTTGAAGGGGGACTAAGGGGG
>NZ_VLPL01000001.1:0-1887 GCF_007558725.1 Fluviicola chungangensis | reverse complement strand
GGGGATGGCTAGCGTGGGCGTCCTCCACACAACCGGCTGCTGCCCTAATCGGTCTTCACGCCACCCCTCTTTATCTCCCCTCAAGGGGAGAGATTGAAACCGTCTCCTCCCTCAAGGGGAGAGGACTTGAGATCCACTTGCTATTGTTGATTTTTCTGCTTAAATTAATTTATGAAAACATTTAACCATAATCACTACAATCTCAAACTGAAAGAATATGCCCGTGAATTACGGACTGAGACTGTTTCCAAGGCTGAAAAGGTAATCTGGAAAGGATTGCTCTCGAGGAAACAAACCGGGGAACGCTTTCTGCGGCAACGCCCTATCTCTCACTTTATCGTGGATTTCTTTGCCCCTGAGATCGGGCTGATTATTGAGATAGACGGGAATTCGCATGTCAACAAGGGAAATTATGACCGCTACCGCGAAGATAAACTGGTTTCGCTGGGTTATACGCTGATCCGCTTTACAGAGGGTGATGTGATCTGGAATATGGATGTGGTTTCGGAACAGGTGCGGCATGTGATTCATGTTTTGAGAGCGGGGATGTCTTCTTCTTCCTCCTGATTCTCACGCCACCTCCCCTAACCCCTCCTCAAGGAGGGAGATTTCAATTCCCCCTTTGAAGGGGGATAAAGGGGGATGGCTTGTGTGGCCGTCCTCCAAGCGATACGCCAGCCACCTCCCCTAACCCCTCCTCAAGGAGGGAGATTTCAATTCCCCCTTTGAAGGGGGATAAAGGGGGATGGCTTGTGTGGCCGTCCTCCAAGCGATACGCCACCCCTCTCAATCTCCCCTCAAGGGGAGAGGAAAACAAAAGTCCCCTTGGCTTAACCAAGAGGACTTTCTTCACATTAACCTGCGGGAGCTAAGGGTTCATCTCCCCTGCTTCCCTTACTACCATAGTCAATGGTGATGCGGGCGCTGTTGTAGGCTTCAAAAAAGGCCGAGTGCGACTGTTTGAACACCAGGATGAGCCGGTCGAGTTCTACCTGGAGCAACTCGTTGAGTTCGTGTTCCAGGTCTTTGATGGACTTGGTGATCCCTTTCCGTTTGATGATGGCCTGGCGGGTGCTGTTGTTTACCTCGCTCACGGTTTCCAGGAGCGGGATGAGTTCATCGAGGATCTGCGTGGTGACTCCGTAAGCGGATAATTGCGTTCCGTAGGTATCCATGTCTTGTTTCAGTTCGGCGCAGCGGGCTGCCAGTTGGTTGAGCCGCAGGCCGTCGAGGTCGGTTTTGGTGAGGCTGTTGCGTTCCCGCAGCAATACATCATTGGTGGCGCGGCCCAGCAGGAAGAGTGCGTACTGCACCAGTAGCATACGCTCGCGCAGATCAGTGATGCGCAGTCTTTTATCGATGGCCACACCGGTGGTTGCGCCGAGTTGTTCGGTGACACGTACCCGGAGCAGGTTCAATTTTGTTTCAAAAGCTGCTTTAGCACTTACAAACGCCGGTATTCCCTGCCAGATTGTTTGCTGATCGTTTAAAACCGAAAGTACACTCCCGTACATGTTCAGTTTGTTTGCGGTGGATTTTTTCATTGTTCCAGTTATTAAATGGTTAACAACTCTATTAATGAAAAATGATGCCAAACTATTGTTTATCAACCGTTAAGAGACGTTAATAGAGGCAGTTAGTTGAGCAAAGTGTTCCCAGGGGCTTTCAAAAGGTGGTTTTGAATGAACTAAAAAATTAATCCGGTTTGCTGCACACGAACAAAAGTTTGCGTGAGATTGATGTAGGTGTAAACTTCCCTAAAAATGTAAACTTCCCTAAAAATCAGACAGTTTAAAAATATAGATTTAAATTGTCAGAATTATGAAAAAATCGAGATTTACAGAGGCTCAGATTGTAAGTATTTTAAAGGAATACGAAGCCGGTAAG